>NZ_MJEJ02000021.1 GCF_002095435.2 Williamsia sp. 1138 | reverse complement strand
TTATGAGCCCAGCGAGCTACCGAGCTGCTCCACCCCGCGGCGGTGAACACAACGTTACAGGCGGGCGCATCCGATCTGCAAATCGCTCGCCTGTAACGCCGCTCACCTACCTTGAGCTGCGTAAACGCTAACTCGTCGGTAATGCCTCATATTCTTCGACCGCCGCTTGCAGGTCAGTCTGGGCCTGTCCGTAGGCGGTGAAGTTGCCCGTCCGCAACGCTTCCTGCATCGCACTCAGCGCAGCGTCCATCTTCTGGACAGCCGCGTCCCGCGCAGGAGATGCGGGAACCGCGGGAGCGTTGCCGTTGGCCGGCGGTTGAGCTTGCCCCTGCTGTTCAGTTTGACCCGGAATCGGCTGCTGCCCTTCGGGCGGCGAGCCTTCGGCGCCAGGCACCTGGGTCACCCGTGATGGATCGATCCCCACCCCGGCCAGAGCACCCGCAACGGTCGGCGCATAGCCGATCTTGCCGTCGTACCGCACGATGACACGGAACAGCCTTGGGAACGTGCCCGCGGTGCTCTTCGCCTGTGCGTACATGGGCACCACGTTCAGGATTCCGTTGTCACCCACCGGGAGCGTCAGCAGGTTACCGAATGTCACGTCCGCCGTGTTCTCGAGATTCTTTCGACTCTCGGCCACGCGCCCGTCGGTCTCCATCGCGCTGAACACCTGTTTCGGTCCCTCACGCTGTGGCGTCGCCGGCAGGTCCTTGACGGTGATCCGGCCGTAGTTGCCAGGGTCCGACGACACCGTCAGGTAAGACGCCATGAACTCCTGTTTCAAGACGTTCAGCACTGCGGTGAGCTGGAAGGACGGCCTTCCGGTCTCGGGATCAGATGCCACGAAGTAGTACGGCGGCTGATCGAGTCCCTGCGTGACTGCGGCGCTGTCGGTCGGATCGCTCGGAACCGACCAGAACGCGTCGCCCTGGAAGAACGTCTGCGGGTTGTCGACGTGGTACTTGGTCAACAGCTCGCGCTGGATCTTGAACAGGTCCTCCGGATACCGGACGTGCTCCTTCAGATCGTCGAGTTTGTCGAACTCCGACTTCGGTTCCACGCTGCCGGGGAAGACCTTCATCCAGGTCTTGAGGACCGGATCCTGATCGTCGAACTGGTAGAGCTTGACCTCACCGGAGTACGCATCGACCGTCGCCTTCACGGAGTTGCGTACGTACGACACCTGTTTGTTGACCTGGGTTCGGCCGGTCTGGCCCTGATTCAGTTGCTGTGCATCGGTTGTCGCATCTTCCAGCGACGTCGACTGCGCGTACGGGAACGCGTCAAGCGTGGTGTAGCCGTCGACGATCCACTTGATCGATCCGTCGTCCATCACGGCCGGATAGGTCTTCGAATCGACGGTCAGCCAGGGCGCTGCCTTCTCCACGCGGTCTCGGGGATCGCGGTTGTAGATGATCTTCGAGTCTTTGTTGATAGCACCCGACAACAGCAGGTTCCGCTCGGTGTACTTCACCGCGTACGCGAACTTGTTGAACCAGTTGGACAGTGGCACACCGGCTTCACCGGAGTACGTGTAGGTCGAATCCGGGGTGTCGAACTCGCGGCTCTCCCCGTTGTCCGAACCGACGATCGCGTAGTCGGGGTTCACCTTGGAGATGAGCTCGCCGAAGTAGATACGCGGCTGCGTCACCTTGATGGGCGCGTTCGCCTTGTAATCGTCGCTTTCGTAATTCCTGAGATCGCTCACATAGAACACCGGTTCGCCACCGCCGCTGGCGACGTCGTCGACGTTCGACACAGCTTCGTTGACCTGGTTCGCAGGCGCGGCGATGAAACCGTTGCCGTGCGTGTACACGGTGTGCTTGTTCAGCCAGTTCTGCTGGTTGGCCTCGAAACGGCTCGGATCGAGCTCACGTGCGGCGACGACGAAGTCACGCATCTGGCCATCGACCTCATACCGGTCGAGGGCGAGCTGCGAGGGGAATCCGTAGAAGTTCTGCTGGCGCTGCACCTGGGTGAACGCCGGCGAGATGATGTTGGGGTCCAAGATGCGGATGTTCGACAAGGTCGGCTCGTCCGCGTCGACCAACTGCTGGTTGACCGGTTCGGCGGTCCAGTTGTCGTCGTAGGTCACTCGATCGGGCCCGATCCCGTACGCCTGCTTCGTGGCCGCGATGTTGCGGCCGATGAACTCGGCCTCTTTCTCCGCGGCGTTCGGCTTGACCGAGAACTGCTCCATCGCGGCCGGCCAGCCGACGCCGATCACGAGTGCGGACAGCAGCATCATGGCTGTTGCAAGCGCGGGGATTCGCAGGTCCCGCAGGATGATCCCGGCGAAGAACGCCACCGCACAGATCACGGCGATCGCCATCAGGATCAGTTTCGACGGCAGCACCGCATTGATGTCGGTGTAACTCGCACCGGTGAAGATCTCTTGCTTACGCGTACTGGAGAGCAAGGTGTATCTGTCGAGCCAGTACGCCGCCGCCTTGAGCAACAGGAACGTGCCCGCGATGACCGCCAGCTGGATTCGCGCCGCGTTGGTCAAGGTGCCGCCGCGGCCGGCCAGCCTGATCCCACCGAAGATGTAGTGGGTCACCAGGCTGACGATGAAGGCGATGACCACGACGACGAACAGGAAGTTCAGCACGAAGCGGTAGAACGGCAGATCGAACGCATAGAACCCGACGTCGAGGTTGAACTCGGGGTCCTTGATGCCGAAACTCTCGCCGTGCAAGAACATCTGCACGGTCGACCACGAGCCCTGCGCGACGAGGCCTGCGAGGAGACCGACCAGCACTGTCGGGATGATCGTGAACCAGCGGATGCGGCTCATCACCAGCGTGCGGTAGCGCGCGATGGGGTCGCCTGGGCCACTGGTCGGCACGAACACGGGCCGACTGCGATAGGCCAGCCACAGCGCGCCGAAGATGATCAGCCCGGCGACGACGCCGCAGATGCCGAACAACGCGACCCGCGTCCAGATGATCTTGCTGAAGACGGACCGATAACCGATGTCGTCGAACCACAGCCAATCGGTGTAGATCGAGATGAACCGCGGACCCACCAACAGGACCACGAGAACGATGACGGCCGTTGCGATCAGCGCCTTACTGCGCCGCGACAGCGATGGCATTGCTGCCGGACCACGGATACCCACGAGTGTTACTCCATAATTTTATGCCGGAGCACCGCAACCGGACTTGACCAACACTTTACTTTGCGGCGCCCCGCAGCCTGTGCTGGGCGGTCGAAGGCGGTCAGACGAGTCAGGTTCGACACAACTTTGCGCATTCGCCTAGAACAGTACCGATTGCTACCTGAGAGCCGCCCGCAGCTTGTGTAGCCTGTGCCGGATCATCCGGGCCGGGGGCCTGCGCAGATGGTGGCTACATCGGAAACACCGCGATAGATGCCACTATGTGTGTTGTGACCGAATCGCAACCACCTGTGCTCTCCCCCGACGCGTTGGGCAGCGCGATCCGCGAGGTCGTCGAGTTCGTCGACGCGGCCGGATGGGGCCAACCCCCGCAGTTGTTCGCCCTGGTGCCGACGTCCCTCCTGGCTGATACCCAGCCCGACTGGGTGGACGAGCACGACACCTCTGAGCTGACACTGATCGAACAGGCGCCGCTGCCGGTCTCCCCCGACAGCGGCATGGCCGAGCTCGAACACGTACTCGCCACCACCAGCTGGCCTGCGGAGGTGGCGGGATGCGCGTTGGTGCAGGAGATCATCGTTCTGCCACCCGAAGCCGAGGACGATCTCGACGACGCGTTGGGTCCGCTGCTGGCCGATCCCGACTCCGCCGACCAAGCTGCCCGCAGCGCAGCGGCCGCACATCCGGAGAGCCGCCAGGCCCGGCTCGCGGCCGCGGTGCTGCGTGATGGGCGCAATCTGAGCCTGTTGCAGCTGGCACCGGGGGTCGACGACGTCGAAGCCGACGACGACGCTCCGATCGAACTGCTCTCGCACCCCAACATGGCACCGAATCTCGTCCTGGCGCTCGCGGCGACCCTGGAGAACACCCCCGACGAGGAGTGAGCCAGGTCAGCAGGCCTGCCACTCAACAGCTGGGCGGGGTGCGGCCCTCTCGCAGATCGGCCAGCCCCGCGATGGCGTCATCGAGGGTGTCGACCCGCACCAGCGTCAGACCGTCGGGTGTATCGGATTTCGCTTCGGCGCAGTTGCCGGACGGTACGAGAAATGCGCTGGCCCCGGCCTCCCGGGCTGCCTGCATCTTGTGGGTGATGCCGCCGATCTCGCCGACGTCGCCTGACGAGTCGATCGTGCCGGTACCGGCGATGAACTCGCCGCCGTTCAGCTCGCCCGGGCTCAGTTTGTCGATGATTGCCAGCGTGAGCATCAGACCCGCTGACGGTCCGCCGATCTCGCCGACGTCGAAGGAGATGTCGAGATCGGGGTCACCGTTCTGCTCCGACAACGAGATTCCCAGATACCCCTTCTGTGCGTCGTCGGGGTTGGGCGCCAAGGTGACCGTCGCCGTGGCGGGCTCGCCGGCACGCAGGACATCGAGGGTCACCTCGGTACCGGGCGCGAGGGCGGCAACTGCTTCGCGCAGGGCCACCGAGGTCTCCACCGGTTTCCCGTTCACCGCGGTGATGTCGTCGTCGGGCTGCAGTTGTCCGGCGGACGGACCCTTGTCGTCGACTCCTGCCACGACCAGGTCGAGGGGGCGCCCCAGAAAGGCAAGGGCCGCAATGGTCGCCGAGTTCTCCGAACCCGTCATCTGCTGACGGTTCTCCTGGCTGACCTCTTCGTTGGACTTGCCGGGTGGATACACCCGATCGCGCGGTTGCAGCTCGTCGTCTCCGGACAGCCACAACCCGATCGCCTGGAACAGCGTCAGACCGTCCGTCACCGAGACGGTGGTCAGGTTGAGATTGCCGGTCGTCGGGTCGGTGGGTTCACCTTCGATCGCCACGACCTGCCGATCGTCGACCGATCCCAGGGTGTTGACCGTCGGTCCGGGGCCCAGCGCCACGTAGGGCACTCGGACGAGGGTGCCGAGGAGCACGAACACGACGAGGAAGGCCAACGCGACGAACAGCGTTGCGATACGCCGATAACCCGGTGCGATCCTCCAGCGACGACCCTCGCGAGTCGGCCTGTCCTGTGTCGTGGATTCCTGCCCGTGCTCGGGCCCCGGATCAACAGACTGCTCTTTCACGTCGCCCAGCGTAGAGGTTCGGCGTCGACGACCGATTCACGCTCACCCCGGCAGTGCCGGTCGGCTTTCGCGGAGAGCGGATGAGTTCGATCCGAAATGCGACCCGACCGCCGGTACCGTGGAGGTCATGAATGACTTGCCTTTCGGATTCTCGGCCGCTTCCGGTGATGACGGGGACGGTGACTCGTCCGGCAAGAAGCCCGGCGACTTCGACCCCAACCAGCTGGGTCAGATGCTGTCGCAACTCGGTCAGATGCTCTCCGGCATGGGCGCCGGAATGGGCACCGGGGCCGGGGGCGAACCGGTGAACTACCAGGTGGCCACCCAACTGGCGCGCCAGCAGATCGGTAAGCACAGTCCCGTCAGCGACCGGGAGACCTCTGCGGTCACCGACTCGGTGCGTTTGGCCGAGGTCTGGCTCGACAATGTCACGACGCTGCCCGCCGGCGTCAGCGCGACCGAGGCATGGACCTCCGTGGAATGGCTGGAGAAGACGCTTCCGGTCTGGAAGACGCTGTGCAATCCGGTGGCCGAACAAATCGCCGGAACCTGGACCAAGAATCTCCCCGAAGAGGCGCGAGAACTCGCCGGACCCATGATGGGGATGGTCAGCCAGATGGGGAGCATGGCCTTCGGCACCCAACTCGGTCAGGGGCTCGGTCAGCTCGCCAAAGAGGTGTTGACCTCCACCGACATCGGCCTTCCGCTGGCCCCCTCCGGCATGGCCGTGTTGCTGCCCGAGGCCGTTGCTGCCTTCAGCGACGGGCTCGAGCAGCCGAGCCAGGAGATCATCGTCTTCCTCGCCGCCAGAGAAGCCGCGCACGTGCGCCTGTTCACCCACGTTCCGTGGCTGAAGCAACGATTGCTCTCCACGGTCGAGGAGTACGCGCGCGGCATCAGCATCGACTTCTCGGGGATCCAGGACGCTGCCGCCGGCATCGACCCGACCGCGCTGCTGTCGGATCCGAGCAAGCTCCAAGACCTCATGGCCGGTGGCGCAGCGTTCGAACCGAAAACCTCCCCCGCTCAGGAACACGCCCTCGCCCGTCTGGAAACAATCCTGGCCCTGATCGAGGGCTGGGTGGAAACCGTTGTTTCCCAGGCGCTCTCGGACCGGATCCCCTCCGTGGGTGCGCTCACGGAGACGATGCGCCGACGCCGCGCCACCGGCGGTCCGGCAGAAGAGACGTTCGCCACGCTGATCGGGTTGGAGCTGCGTCCCCGCAAGCTGCGCGAGGCCGCCGACCTGTGGTCCAAACTCCTCGAGTCGTCGGATATCGAGACCCGCGACGGCGTGTGGGCTCACCCCGATCTCGTCCCCGACGCCGACGATCTCGACCATCCTGCGGCGTTCATCGACCGAGTCATAGGCGGCGGCGTCGATCCTTTCGACGACCCGATCGCCCAGCTCGAGAAGACCATCGCCGACGAAGCGGAGAAACGCGGGGAAAAGCCGGGAAACACCGGTGACGACGAGGGCGGGAAGCCGACCGCCTGATTTCTCGGTAGCCGCCGGTCTTCGCAGCTCAGTGCCGATGCGGGCTGTGGATAACCACGGTGCGATGTGCGCGGCACGGGATTGCGCCCTGATTGGGTGACGTCATGGCCGTCACCACCTCCTTCCCTGTGCTCCGTCCCGGCGTCGCAGTCCTCGTCAGGCCCGGTGGACGCATCCAGGTGGGCTGCGACCCGGACACGGCGATCATCGTCGAACCGTCCGAGCGCGTGAACTCCGCCCGGCTCGCGAGGCTGCTGCGATCGATGACGAGCGGGCGACCACCGACGGAGGTCGAGGTCGCGGCCACCGAAGCAGGTCTGTCCGGGCCCGAGCTGGCTGAGCTGCTCGACAACCTCGTCGTCGCCGGCGTGGCGCATCGGGAGTGCGCCGGATCGTCCACCCGGCTACGGGTGCGGGTCCACGGCTCGGGGCCGCTGGCAATCGCGATCTCAGGCGCTCTAGACGGAGCCGGAGTCGACCTCGCGCGATCAGTGCGCAGACCTTCACTCATCGACACCGAGGACCACGATCCAATGGTCCATCAGGACCGGGTGTCGGCCTGGGCGACAGACCTGGTGATGCTGACCGACTACCTCACGCACGACCCGTGGCTGGTGTCGAGCCTCATGCGTCATCGCATTCCTCACCTCATGGTGCGACTGCGTGACGGCGTGGGGGTCATCGGTCCGCTGGTGCTGCCCGGCCTGACGAGCTGCCTGCACTGCGCCGATCATCACCGCACCGACCAGGATCGCGACTGGCCGACCGTCAGCGCGCAACTGCTGGGAACCTGTGGGTGGGCCGGCTCTGCCACCATCGCCGGGACCGTCGCCGTCGCGACAGCGCAAATCGAACAAATCGCCGCGCTTTCTCGCTCGGGCCAGGTGGACCCGCCCCCGCCATCGACCCTGAACACCACGATCGAATTCCGGGCAAACCCGTCATCGATGGTGGTACGGCACTGGCCACCGCATCCGCTTTGCGGCTGCCGGTCAGCCTGGTGAACTAAGCTCGGGACATTGGAAAGGGGAAACTCAATGGCTGAGATCACACGAGGTGGGGCACGCAGAAATGCGAAACTCGCTTCGCTTCCGCTCGGGGTGGCCGGAAGGGCGGCCTCCGGCTTCGGTAAGAGACTCGCGGGTGGGGACCGAGACGAGATAGCCGCCGACATGATGGAGAAGACCGCGGAACAGCTGTTCGCCGTTCTCGGCGAACTCAAGGGCGGCGCGATGAAGGTCGGGCAGGCGCTCTCGATCATGGAAGCCGCGATCCCGGAAGAGTTCGGAGAACCGTTCCGCGATGCATTGACGAAGCTGCAGGCGGAAGCACCGCCGCTGCCCGCAGCCAAGGTTCACGGCGTGCTCGACAACCAGCTCGGGACCAAGTGGCGCGAACGGTTCAAGGAGTTCTCCGACGAACCGGCAGCGTCGGCGTCCATCGGTCAGGTGCACAAGGCACTGTGGCACGACGGCCGCGAGGTGGCGGTGAAGGTGCAGTACCCGGGCGCCGACCACGCTCTGAAGGCCGATCTCAAGACCATGTCCCGGATGACCGGCCTGCTCAAACGCCTTTCCCCGGGAACTGACGTCAAGTCCATGATGGACGAGCTGATCGAACGCACCGAGGACGAACTGAACTACACCAAGGAGGCCAACAACCAACGGGCCTTCGCCAAGGCGTTCGCGGACGATCCCGATTTCGTGGTACCGAAGGTGGTCGCGTCGGCGCCCAAAGTGGTTGTCTCCGAATGGATCACCGGCATCCCGATGTCGAAGGTGATCAGAGAGGGCACGGTCGAGGAACGTAACGCCGCGGCCGCCAAGATGACCGAGTTCGAGGTGAGCTCGCCGAGCCGGGTCGGTCTCGTACACGGAGATCCGCACCCGGGGAACTTCCAGTTCCAGGCCGACGGCCGGATGGCCATCCTCGACTTCGGCGCCGTCGGCCACTATCCCGACGGCCTCCCCGCGGCCACCGGACCGATTCTGCGACTGTGCCGGGACAAGAAGTACGACCAGCTCAAAGAAGAGATGGTGCGAGCCAACTTCATCCAGCGCTCGCACCAGGACAAGGTGACTCCGCAAGATCTCGAGGCGTATCTGCGGCCCTACGTCGATCCGCTCTACAGCGAGTCGTTCCACTTCACCCGCAAGTGGTTGCAGAGGGCGGCAGGAGCAGCATCGGACCCTCGCGGTGATGTCTACAAGACCTCACGAAACCTGAACTGCCCCAAAGAATATGTGATGGTCTTCCGAGTCCTCGGAGGCTGCGTGGGGATCGCCGCACAACTCGATGCCGAGGCGCCCTACCGGGCGATCATGGAACGGTGGGTCACCGGCCTCGCAGAGTGATCCGGCTCTCACACCGATACAAGCGGGCGGATACGAGACTTCTCTCGTATCCGCCCGTTTCGTATCCCTACGGTCGCTGTCATGCAGCCTGGTTCTTCCGCGGCCGGCCACGAGGACGCTTGCGGGCGATCACGACACCTTGGTCGAAGATCTCGCCACCCCACACGCCCCACGGTTCGCGTCGGTCGAGCGCCTCGGCGAGGCATTCCCGTCGCAGCGGGCAGTCGACGCACAGCGCCTTTGCCTGCTCGAGGTCACCTGGGTTCTCCGAAAACCACAGGTCTGCGTCCGCGAACTGGCACGGAAGTTCCATTTTGGCGATGTCCAGTGCGAGACCGCCGCCGATACACGACTCGAGTAACTCGGTCATCAGTATTCCTCCACTGTCGAATGTGCTTGTCGGATGTTGTGTTTGAGACCCGGGCACTTCAGTGGTGGTGGAACGGACAGATGTTCCTAGAACACAAAAGAGGCCACGGGTTCGCTGTCGCGATTCGCCGTGGCCTCGAATGGAGTCTGAATTAGGTCAGATCAACACTCTGTCCACGGGGAACGCTGAGCGGTTTACCGCCGAAATCGCTGGTTTGGGAGCCAGAAATTCCGGCTTCACGGCGACTGCGCGATGATGCGCTTGTCCGGTTCGGGGGCGCTGGGCGAGGGGCAGCGTCCGATGCCACGAACCGCATGCCATGCCGGCATGTTCGACAGCGCTCTCGGCGGTGGTGAACAAATCGTTCATCGGGCCTCTCCCCTTCCTTGCAATCGCGTGCACATTCAGTGCGTGGTGTGGCTGGTGGGCCGATCGAGCAGATCGATGCGACCCCCGCCGTCTTGTTGTCCACAGTAAACGTGGGCGTCCAGATCGCACAACCTATTTTTGACCTGCAGTTTCTCGGATTCCTCGGTCGCCGATCCATCCGGCGTCGAGCTATCCCGTCCCGATGTCCCGGACGAGCGCGAGGACGTCTTCACCGTACTGGTCGAGTTTCTTCGCCCCGATGCCCGGAATCGCCACCAGTGCAGGCACATCGCCGGGCTGTTGCTCGGCGATCGCGATCAGGGTGTTGTCCGAGAAGACCACGTACGCCGGGACCTTCTGTTCCTTTGCGCGACCGGAGCGCCATTCCTTGAGCGCAACCAACAGACCTTCGTCCAGGTCGGAGGGGCAACCCTCGCACCGGCCGAGCAGGGACGCGGTCTTGCCGAGCAACGGCTTGCCGCAGACCCGGCACCGCGGTCCTGACTTCTTGCGTTTCGGTTCCGCGATCCGGGACGCCGGCGAGTTCTCCGGAACCAGATCGACCAGGAACCGCGAGCGCCGCCGAGACGCCCGGCCACCCTCGTTGCGTGACAGAGCCCAGGACATCTGCAAGTGTTCGCGAGCGCGTGTGACGCCGACGTAGAGCAGCCTGCGTTCCTCCTCGATCGCGTCATCGCCTGCCTTGACGGCCTGGTTGATCGGCAGTGATCCGTCGACGAGCCCGACGAGGAACACCGCATCCCACTCGAGCCCCTTCGCGGCGTGCAGCGACGAGAGCGTCACACCCTGCACGGTCGGTGGGTGCCGAGCCTCCGATCGCGCGGACAGCTCGCGCGCGACCTCGGTCAGGGTCAGTTCCGCGTCCTCGGTCAGCATGTCTTCGGTCATCTTCTGCAAAGCCAGCAGCGACTCCCACCGCTCCCGCGCCTGTGCACCTGCGGGCGGTTCGTCGGTGAGCCCCAGTGGCACCAGGATCGCGCGCAGGAGGGTCACCGTGTCGGCGTCGGCGGGCAGATCGTCGCGTGCTGCGGTCTGGTTGATCGACCGCATGGCCTGCCGGATCTCAGCCCGCGAGAAGAACGCCTCGCCACCACGCACCTGGTACGGGATTCCCGCGGCGGTCAGCGCCTGCTCATGGGCTTCGGACTGGGCGTTGATCCGGTAGAGGATGGCGATCTCCGAGCCCGGAACTCCCTGCGCCATCAGCCGTTTGATCGACCTGGCGACCGCGGTGGCCTCGGCGGGCTCATCCGCGTACTCGGCGAAATCCGGCTCGGGCCCGCTGGGGCGTTGCCCGATGAGTTGCAGACGGGTGCCCGCGATTCTGCCGTGCGCCGCGCCGATGACCCGGTTGGCCAGGCTCACGACCTCCGGGGTGGACCGGTAGTCACGCTCGAGGCGCACCACCATGGCCTCGGGAAAGCGCCGGGAGAAGTCGAGGAGGTAGCTCGGGGTGGCGCCGGTGAACGAGTAGATCGTCTGATTGGCGTCGCCGACGACGGTCAGGTCGTCCCGCTCCCCGACCCAGGCGTTGAGCAAGGCTTGCTGGGCGGGTGTGACGTCTTGGTATTCGTCGACGACAAAGCACCGATAGCGGTCGCGGAACTCCTCCGCGAGCACCGGGTGATCGTCGAGAATCGCACGGGTCATCAAGAGCAGATCGTCGAAATCGAGGAGCTGATCTCCCGACGAGGACACCTTGAGTTGCTCGTATCGCTCGTACACGGCAGCGACCTGCTCGGCGGGCAAAGGCGCTTCCCTGCGCGATTTGGCGACCATCGCCGGATACTCGGCGGGCCCGATGAGCGAACCCTTGGCCCATTCGATCTCCGAGATCAGGTCACGCAGCGTATCCGTGGTGGTCGGTGCGCCCGCAGATCTGGCGGCGCGCGAGACCACGGGGAACTTGTTGTCGAGCAGTTCCCACTGGTTCTCACCGATGGCCTGCGGCCAGAAGTAACGGAGTTGCCGCAGCGCAGCAGCATGGAACGTCAAAGCCTGCACCGCATTTCCCTGGCCCGAGATTCCGAGGGAACGCAGTCGAGTGCGCATCTCACCGGCGGCGCGGGCGGTGAACGTCACCGCGAGGACCTGACTCGCGCGGACATGACCGTCGCCCACCAGATGGGCGATGCGACGGGTGATCGTGCGGGTCTTACCGGTTCCCGCGCCGGCCAGCACGCAGACCGGTCCGCGGGGCGCCAGCACGGCGGCCTGCTGTTGAGGGTCCAGTGAGGCGTTCATGGCACCAGTATTCCAACGGCTGCCGACAGAGCTGACCCGGCGGGTCAAGCGCCGCACACAAGACGCCATTTACGGCCCGCTCGGCGGCATAATTGCCACGCTGAACAGCAGGCCACCAAGGGACGGTGAGCAGAGCGAACTCGCCCCGCCCGCGTGCGGCCCGCGTGTTCTGGACGAGGGAGCGAGGGAGCGCAGCGACTGAGCCGACTGAGGAAGAGCACGCGATAAAGGGCCGCACGCCCCGCGTAGCGAAGCGGAGCGAGACAACACAGCCGGCGAGGCAAACAACAAACCTGCCCACAGCAAGAGCACGCTCGACGCACACAAGAGCACGCTCAGCGCACGCAAAGGCACGCTCAGCGCACGTAAAGGCACGCTCGACCTCCACAAGAGCCCGCTCGACGCACGCAAAGGCCCGCTCGACAACTCCATCAGGAACACCTGACCCCACCGTGGTGTTATGTAAGCGTGACTACGGAGAACGCGACTTTGACCATGTACACCACCACCTGGTGCGGCTACTGCAAGCGCCTCAAGATGGGCCTCAAAGGCCAGGGCATCGAGTGGGTGGAGATCGACATCGAGCAGGATCCCGCCGCCGCGGATTTCGTCGGCAGCGTGAACGGTGGCAACCATGTGGTCCCCACCGTCAAGTTCGCCGATGGCAGCACGGCGACCAACCCCACCGTCGCGGACGTGCGCAAGAAGCTGGGTGTCTAACCCTGGTCTCGGGTGACCTGATCGGGGGCCGGGGTATAGGCCCAGGCCCTGATCAGGGCACTGGCGATGGAAATGGACCCGGGCAGACGTAGTCGGGCGTCGTCGACGATGGGTTTGCCGTCCGAACCCATCCACTCTTCTTGGGCTTCGATGGCCGTGATCACCTCGTCGCGGTCGAACCACTCGGCGGCCGCGATCTCGCCGTCGATGAAATCGAGGGGTTGATCCGGGTCTGCGGTCACCTCGAAGCCGAGCATGAGCGACCGCGGGAACGGCCACGGCTGGGAGCCCACGTACATCGGATCCCAGGTGTCGAGCCCGACCTCTTCGTGCACCTCACGCAACACGCACTGCTCGAGAGACTCCCCCGGCTCGACGAATCCGGCCAGTGTCGAGAACCAGCGATCGGGCCATTGCGCCTGCCTGCCGAGCAAGATGCGGTCGGCGCCGTCATGGACGACGGTGATGATCGCCGGGTCCGTGCGCGGGAACTCTTCTTTGCCGCTGATCGTGTTACGCCGGACCCATCCGCCCTTGGCCGGCTCGGTGCGCGCCCCGTCGACCGGTGAGAACCGGGCGTTGTCATGCCAATTGAGGACGCCGAGCGCCGTCGAGAGAATGCCCGCTTCGTTCGCGCCGAGGAGTTGCGCACCGCGGCGCGGGTCGTCCTTCGGTCCGTCGATGATGTCGAAGCGCATCGCCCACATATCGCGCCCCTCTTCGGGGTGCAGACCGAGGAACACCGCTTCCGGCGGCGGTTCGTCGGCGGCGTCCAGGGCCATGATCCAGCCGAGGCCGTCCTCCCCCACCGGATAGCGGCCGGACGGATCGATCTGGAGCAGTAGCGCATCAGGCCACTTGGCCTTCAGCCGCTGCTCGTCGTGCCTGATCTCGTCGGCACGGTCGTACACGGCCCGCGACAACATCGGTGGCATCTCGAACTCAAAGCGCGGCAATCGGTTTCCTCCTGATGGTGCGCGGCAGATGGAGCGGTGGGGACTAGTCCGGCGGGCCTTGCCGAACGTACAGCAATCGGTCACCGTTCTCGATGGCGTCGACCTTGCTGTCGTCGACGCGGTGCAGCTTGCCGTCGCGTACCACGCCGAGGACGATTTCAGGCAGATGCCGAGGCGAACCGCCGACCTCTTCGGGTTCGACGTCCCGTTCGGCGATGGCGAATCCCTCGTCGGGTGTCAGCAGGTCCTCGATCACCTGCACGACAGTGGGTGTGCTGGTGGCCAGTCCGAGCAGGCGGCCCGCGGTTTCGGAGCTGACGACCACGGAGTCGGCGCCGGATTGCCGGATCAGGTGGGTGTTCTCTGCCTCTCGGATGGAGGCCACGATCTTCGCCTTGGGTGCCAGTTCCCGCGCTGTCAGCGTCGCCAGCACCGCCGTGTCGTCGCGGTTGGTGGCGACCACGATGGCCGACGCGTGCTGGGTGCCGGCCAGGCGAAGTACGTCCGAGCGGGTCGCGTCGCCGCGAACCGTCACCAGCCCCTTGGCGGCCGCGTTGTCGAGGACCGTCTGATCGCCGTCGACGACAACGATTTCCGAGGGCTTCTGGCCGTCGGCGATCATCGCCTTCACCGCGGTCTTGCCTTTGGTTCCATAACCGATCACCACAGTGTGGTTACGCACTTTGCTCCTCCAACGCTGGATCTTGAGTGCCTGCCGCGAACGCTCGGTCAGTACCTCGAGGGTGGTACCGACCAAGACGATCAGGAACATCACCCGCAGTGGCGTGATCACGAGCACGTTGATCAGCCGGGCCGACGGCGTGTACGGCGTGATGTCACCGTATCCGGTCGTCGAGAGCGACACCGTCGCGTAGTAGAGGCAGTCGAGAAACGACAGCTCATTGTCCTGCACGTCCCGATATCCGTCACGGTCGAGATAGACGATGAACACTGCGGCGAACAATGCGATGAGCGCGTAGATGACGCGCTTGCTGATCGCGCGTCCAGGGCTCTCCTGCATCGATGGGATGCGCACGACCCCGACCAATGCGTGGTCGGGCATATCCGTCAGTTCATCGTCCTTGAAGCGCCGGCGTAGCCGCCCGCCCGCCATCAATGCCTCCCCGCACGGCCACCGAGGTGGAGCCGCAGTATTTGCTGTCGCACAGTTGGCGACTGTAGCCCTTTTCGGCAGCGGCGGGCGAGGTGATCGTGCAAGGTGTACCCATGAGCAAGCGTGAGCACAAGTTGCGGCAGTTGGTATTTCCCGGCGAGAACAAGCTGGCCGAGCGGATGGGGGCGGCGCTGGTCGGCATGGGGGTGTTGCATTTCGTGGCGCCCGCACCGTTCGACGGGATCATTCCGCCAGAACTCCCCGGTTCGCCGCGCGCCTACACGTATGGATCCGGGGTGGCGGAAGTCGCCGTCGGGGCGGCGATGCTCGCGCCGAGCACTCGCCGGTATGCCGGCCTCGCGTCGGTCCTGCTGTTCATCGGCGTCTACCCCGGCAACATCAACATGGTCCGGATGTTCAAGGACAAGCCGCTGCCCTTCCGCATCGCCGCCTGGGGGCGTCTGCCCCTGCAGTTCCCGATGATCTGGGCCGGCTGGAAGGTCTGGAAGGCGTAGCCGGTCGATTCCGGCCTCTGCGCTGCTGCACGCGAAGGTCGGCAGCGCACGCGCCGGGTCATGTGTCCGTTGTTCGGGCCATGCGTCCGTGTCTAGCCGCGTCGTGTTGGATAGGTTCTTCGCATGGAAGCACTGCTGATCATCATCATCGCCATTCTCGCGATCATCGCGGTGGTGCTGGTGTTCAACGTCATAGCGAACCGGCGTGAGCGCCAGGCACGCGAGGTGCAGGGCGTGCGGGACCGTGCCTATGCGCCGCGTGACCCCTTTTCCTCGGCCGACGACGACGCGGTGCGCGGGGACCCCCGCACCCTCAAGCCCGGCGACCTGGTCGAGGTTCGGGGTGAGACGTTCGCGGTCCGCGGGACGCTGACCCTGTCGCAGAGTGGTTTCTCGTGGACCGAGAACTTCCTGGACACCGGAACCGGCCGTAAGGCATGGGTGTCGGTGGAAGAAGATCCCGACCTCGAGGTCGTCCTCTGGGAAGAACTCTCTGGAGTGACCGCGACCCCCGGCCCGGACACCGTCGACGTCGAGGGCCGCCGATACACCTCTGACGAGGCCGGGTCGGCCCGGTTCAGTTCTCTCGGCACCACCGGGCTGGCGACGGGGAACATGTCCTATCACGACTACGCCGCCGGCGATGATCGGCTGTCGTTCGAAGACTTCGGCTCCGGCTGGGAGTGCGCCCGCGGTCAAGTACTCGCTCGCGCCGAGTACCGCATCTTTCCCGCCGACACCGGACCGAGCTGACCATGCAGTCCATTCTCGCGGTGCCGTACGCAGACACCGGGGCCGATCAACTCTCGCTGTCGTTCGACGAGCCGTTGCTCCCGGCACTGTCCAGTGTGTACTGCGCCTTCGAACGTGTCGGTGTCACACTGCGTTTGCTCGGTGCGAGCCACCAGGTCAGCGTCGTGAATGCAGACACCGAGATCGTGGAGACGCTGGCCTGTCTCCCAGGGCGCTCCCCGGCCTTGCCTCCGAGCATCGACACCGGGAGCATCTCCTTCCGCTCGCGCATCGAGCGGCACGATGCCGCCTCGCTCACCACGCTGACCGCACAGGTGTCGAGCCGGGCCGCCGGGCCGGATTCGTTGATCGGGCACTACCCGGGCCACCCCAACGCCTTCACGGCGATCATCGCCACCGACCTCGGGCACCGGGCGCGGTGGGATACCTGGCATGCGTATCCGCAGACCGGTGATGTGGTCATCACCTCGAGCGTGTTCGAGGCAGCGTGATGATGGCCTCGCAGCACTCCGCCGGGGGCTACGACCGGCGGCCGCTGAACCGGATACGCAACGGGATCATCGCGGTCATCGTGCTCATCGCCGTTGCTCTGCTGGCCTTTTCCTGTGTCTCTGGTACATCAGGCGCCACCGATGCCCGCGCCTACATCCAGCAGAGCTACAACCGTGAGTCGAGCCTCGACGAGTCCTCCGTCGATGCCTACGTCGCCGATGGCACGCCCGAACAGGTGGCGGACGAGATCAGCGCGGTAGCGCAGCCGGTGGACCGGCGTACGGCCTCCGACACCACGACCGGGTCCAGCACCTCCGGACTGTTCTTGCAGTATCCGGACTACCTCGTCGGATTGTTCCCGTACGAGGACAACAAGACTCGCGTGATGCTCAGCGACGATTACGAATCCGGCTACCGGCACTACAGCGGATACGTCGGCCCTCTCTGGGTGTCGCGTCCGAACTACTCCGGTGGCGGCTCCGACTATCGCGGTGGCGGCGGCGGTTCCGGAAAATAGCGCTTCAACAACAGCTGGGAGGCAACAGTGGAGTGGGAAATCATGCGGGACAATTTCGCATCGGCCGCGGCATACAGCTGCGTCGGTGTGTTGTTGATGCTCGTGAGCTTCATCGCGGTGGACGTGGTGACGCCGGGCAAACTGCGGCAACAGGTCTGGATCGATCGCAACCGAAACGCCTGCATCCTGGTCGCCAGCAACGCGTTCTCGGTGGCGATCATCATCGTCGCGGCGATCACGGCCAGCCAGGGCGGTCTCGTCGAGGGACTGGTGTACACGGCGATATACACCCTGCTCGGAATCCTCATCATGGCACTGACGTTCGTGTTGCTGGACGCGCTCTCGCCCGGTGACCTCGGCGAGGTGCTGATGGAGGACAAACCCCACCCAGCGGTGTGGGTATCGGCCACCGTCCACGTCGGCACCGGTCTGATCATCGCCGCGTCGCTGCTGTAGCTCGGCCAGTTGACCACCTCCATCACGCCCATGCCACCGCTGCGGCGGGCGGCACGATCTGCGCTGCTCGCAGTGGTGTTCATCTGCGCGGCGTGCGGACTCGTCTACGAGCTCGCATTGGTCACGCTCGGCTCGTACCTGATCGGCAACACGGCCACGCAGGCCGCAATCGTGTTGTCGGTCATGGTGTTCGCGATGGGCATCGGATCCTTGGCCGCCAAACCGCTCCAGAATCACGCGGCCGTCGGTTTCGCCGTCATCGAGCTCGTTCTCGCGCTGCTCGGTGGACTGTCGGTGCTGATCCTGTACGGCGCGTTCGCGTACATGTCGCTCTACACCCAGTCGCTGATTGTCGTGGCGTTCCTGCTCGGGTTGTTGATCGGCGCCGAGATCCCTCTGCTGATGGTGATGCTGCAGCGCATTCGCGCACAATCGGCGGGCTCGGCGGTCGCCGACCTGTTCGCTGCCGACTACGTCGGCGCGCTGGTGGGCGGTCTGGCATTCCCGTTCCTGCTGCTGCCCTTCCTCGGTCAGATCCGGGGCGCGTTGGTGGTCGGGATGATCAACGCGGTCGCGGGGGCAGCGCTGGTTCTGGTCGTGTTCGGACGCGACCTCGGGCGCCTGCAGAGGGTGGCCGTCGGCGCAGGATCTGTCGGGGTGATAGCGGTGCTGGTGGCAGCGATGTTCTACGCGAGCACCTTCGAGGTCAACGCCAGGCAGGCACTGTATCGGGACCCGATCGTGCTCGCCGTCCGGACCACGATCCAGGACATCGTGATGACCAGCCGTTCCCTTCCCGGCAACGGCTCCGACACCAGGCTCTACCTCAACGGCGATCTCCAGTTCTCCAGCGTCGACGAGTACCGCTATCACGAAGCCCTCGTTCACCCCGCGCTCGCCGAGAAGCGGGAGCGGGTGCTGATCCTGGGTGGTGGCGACGGCCTGGCGTTGCGGGAAGTGCTGAAGTACACCGACGTACGGTCCGTGCAGCTGGTCGAACTGGACCCACGGATGACCGAGTTGGCGGCCACCGACCCGAGACTGACCGCGCTCAACCGTAATTCCCTTGCCGACGAGCGGGTGTCCGTGGTGAACGAGGACGCGTTCAAATGGCTTCGGCACAACGCCGAGATGTACGACGCCGTGATCGTCGACATGCCGGATCCCGATGAAACAGCTACGGCCAAGCTGTATTCGGTCGAGTTCTACGGCCTCATCCGCGCCCACCTGGCGCCCGGGGCCAGGCTCGTCGTGCAGGCCGGCTCACCGTATTTCGCTCCACGTTCCTTCTGGTGCATCGGCCAGACCATCGCCGAGGCGGGGATCACCACCGAGGCGTACCACGTCGATGTGCCCTCGTTCGGCGACTGGGGTTTCTTCCTCGGGGCCGCAGGCGACAGACCCCCGGCAGTCGAGGTCGACCCGGCAATTCCCCTGCGTTTCCTCTCGCCCGAGGAATTGGTGGCAGCTCGTACGTTTCCGCTTGATCGGCCGCCACTGCGGATGCCTGCGTCGACGCTGATGCAACCGCGAATTCTCGAGTACTCGCAATCAGAGTGGTCGGCGTACTGACGTCGCCTGGCCCGTCACCCCGAATTCCGCGTCATCCCGGGTTCACCTGCGACCATTTCTCCCGGCGGATCAGGGCAGCCAGCTGGGCACGATCCGGGAGGTTCGCAGGTTCCAGCGTGGTGTTGGACCGGACGTAGTGGAATGCGGCCCGCACCTTCGACAGCTCGGTGCCGGTCAACTCCGCCCAGGCCAACCGGTACGCAGCGAGCTGGACGAAGACCGAATGCTCCTGTGCAGCAGTGGGCCTGGCGCCCGTCTTCCAGTCGACGACGGTGTACCCGCCGTCGGGTTCGGAGAACACCGCATCCATCCGGCCCCGGATGATCGTGTCGGCGATGACCGTCTCGAACGGCACCTCGACCTCGATCGGGTTCCTGGACGCCCAGGCGGACCGCAGGAACTGCTCGCGCAAGACCTCGAGGTCGGCGTCCGATCCGCCCTCGGCATCGGCGGCGCCGGGGAGCTCGTCGATGTCGAGCAGTCGGGTGGCGCCGAACCTGCGCTCGACCCAGGCGTGAAAGGCAGTTCCCCGCCGCGCCAGCGGATTCGGCTTGAACGGCAACGGCCGCCGCAGCCGCCGGGCGAAGGCGTCTTCGTCCTTGTCGAGTTCGACGAGTTGGCTGACCGACAGGTGCTGCGGCATCGTCACCTCGATCTCGGTTCCGTATTCGCCTGCGCGTTCGGCGAGCAGCACCGCCAGATCGTTCGCCCAGTCGCGGACCTGGGGATCTTCTTCCAGCAAGGTCGGCTCGCCGTCCTCCCCCATGTCGAACAAAGCCGGCTCACCCCGCGACCGCAGTGCCGCCCGGACCAGGTCTGCGCCGCGTTCGGTCCCCGCGCGACGGGCTCCGAGCGGATCGGCAGGCCAGGGCACCCCGGTCGTCAGCATCGCCAGCGGGTTCTCGGCCCCTTCCTCGGGTGCGTCCGCCCACCCCGCGATGGTCATCCCGGGTGCGCCGTCGGAGGAGGTCTCGATCAACCGGCAGGCGATGTCGTGCAGTTCGGTCAGGAAGATGGACGGGCCCCGCGGTTTGTCGCCGCTGTCAGACCAGTGGTGACCGGAGATGAGCAGCGCCCGTTTCGTTCTGGTCAGTGCCACGTAGAGGAGCCGGCGATCCTCCTCCAACTTGCGGTTGCGCAGGGCTTCCTTGTGGCCGTCGATCGCCTCCTCGAGTTCTTTGCGGTTCTCGAGGTCCCCGAGATCGAGCGGCGGGAATCCCTCCGCCCCGACACGCTCGGCCAGATCGCCGCGCAACTCGGGCGGTAGTTCACGAGCACTGCCGAGCCAGGTGCCGTCGACCTTGCCTCCGGGAAAGATGTTGGCACACAGGTGTGGGATGACCACCACATCCCACTCGAGGCCCTTCGCCGCATGTACGGTGAGGATCTGCACGCGGTCCTCGGCGATCTCCACCTTGCCCGGTTCGAGCCCCTTCTCGATGTCGGCAGCCGATTCCAGGAAGGCCAGCAGGCCGGGCAGCGTGGCCGCGGACCGTTCGGTGTAGTCGGCGACATACTCGGCGAATGCGTCGAGATGTTCCCGCCCGGTGATGTTTCCACGCAGGTCGCGGGCCCGGATCTGGGCCTCGACGTCGACGCCGGTGACGCGTTCGACTTCTGCGACGAGCTCGGGCAACGGTTGCCCGATCCGCGCCCGCAGGACCGTCAACTGATGGCCGAAAGACTTGATCCGGCGATACCCGTCCGGCGAATACCGCTGTGCCGGTCCGGGATCGGCCAGTGCGTCCCCGAGCCCGGCCTGATCGACGGTCTCCGTCGGCACCGCAGAATCGAGTGCACTGTCGAGCTCCTCGAGACTGGTCATCGCACCGGTGACGATGTTGGTCCCGGCCGCGAGGTCGCGCGCCCTGGCCCAGAGCGCCGCGAGATCTCGCGCGCCGATCCGCCAGCGCGGCCCGGTCAGCAGTCGCACTGCGGCGGTGCCGGCCATCGGATCGGCCATCAGCCGCAACATGGCGACCACGTCCTGCACTTCGGGCACGCCGAGCAGACCACCGATACCGACAACTTCGGCCGCGATGCCGCGGTCGGTCAGCTCCGCCGCCAGCGGAGCCGAGTCCTCGTTGCGGCGTACCAGGATCGCCACCGTGGGCGGGACGTCACCGGCCGCGTTGTACTCCCGTTCGATCTGGTCGACGATCCAGGCACGCTCCTGGACCACCGTCTCGGTCAGGGCAAGGTCGATGGTGCCCGCAGGCGCGTCATCACGTGGCCGCAGGATGCTCACCGGGACACCGCGACGCCGGAGTTCCTCGGACGCGGCGTTGGCCATGTCGAGCGCATAGCGGGCATTACGCCAGCTGGTCAGCAGTTCGAGTCGCTGCGCCTGTGTGCCGTCGCTGCACCGGAAGTCGGTGGTGAAACGAGGCAGGTTGGCCGCGGAGGCACCGCGCCACCCGTAGATCGACTGGATCGGGTCCCCGACCGCCGTCACGGCTATGCCGCTGCCCGAGAGAACCCCTGGCGGCGTACCGAAGAGGTGCGAGAGCAGAACACGCTGAGAGTGCCCGGTGTCCTGGTACTCGTCGAGCAGTACCGCACCGATGGCGGCGCGTTCGGTCTCGGCCACTTCCGGATGGGTCGCAACGAGTTTCGCTGCCAGCGACATCTGACTGCCGAAGTCGAGGACGTTGGCGTCGCGCATGGTCTGACCGAGCGCGGCGACCAGCGGGATCAGCTCACGCCGCTCATCGATGACGGCTTGAATGCTCCGGAGTTTCTGAGGAGGCTCGGGACGTTGTCTGCCGGTGGGCGGCAAGGTGTTGATGAGTTCGTACAGATCGTCACCGGCCGCGGCGAGCTGGTCGAGGCCGACGAGGTGCTCGGACAGTTCCCCGTAGAGCTTGAGTACCGATTCGGTCACTCCACCAGGGGTTTTGGGGGTGTTGAGATCGTCCGACCATCCGGCCACCACCGAGAAGGCAAGTTGCCAGAGCTCGGTCTCGCTGAGCAGGGTCGCCGAGGGTTCCACCGGCAGCAGGAGCCCGTAGTCGGCGATCAAACGGCCCGCGTATGCGTGGTACGTGCTGACCTGCGGGTCGGCGGACCGCAATTGGGCACGCAGGGTGCCCTCGGGGTCCCAGCGACCCATCGCCGACGACCCGGCGAGCATCGACAATCGTCTACGGATACGCGCTGCGAGCTCTTGCGCCGCCTTGCGGGTGAACGTCAGCCCCAGGACGCCGTCGGGCTCGACGAGCCGGTTGGCGACCAGCCACACCACCCGCGACGCCATCGTCTCGGTCTTGCCCGCACCGGCGCCCGCGACCACGAGCACCGGCTCCATCGGCGCCTCGATGACCTCGACCTGTTCGTCGGTGGGTGGCGGCAGGGCCAGAGCACCGGCCAGGACGCGCGCAGAGATCCTGGTGGTCGTCGCGTCAGCCATCGGTCACCGTCCGCCCTTCGAGCTGGGCGGGACAACTCGACTTGAGCGAGCAGTGCCCGCACCCGTCGTTGACGGTCGCCACGAAGTTCGGTCCGATGCTGCGGTGTGCGGCGGCGCGGACCACGGCGAGCCATTGGTCGACCTGCTCGGGACCCAAGGGTTCCTGATCTCGCTGAGCTGCACCGGTTTTACCGTTCGAGTTGTTGACGTAGACGAGTGCGCCGCCGCCCGGTTCCACCGGCCCCAGCTCAGGCACGCCACCGAGACTCAATGCAAGCTGATAGGTGGCCAGCTGCGCGTGATCCTGACCGGCCTGCACCGAGATGGTGCTCTTGCCCGTTTTGACGTCGACGACGACCGGACGACCCTGGGAGTCCTTCTCGAGCCGGTCGATGCGTCCGCGCAGACGGACTTCGGGCATGTCGATGATCTCGCCCTCCGGATCGGCCACCCGGGCGGCCTCGATACGTGCGTCCACGTCCATCTCGACGCCGACCTCCGTCAGCCCGCTGCGCGAGAGTTTGAGCCACTGACGGAAATTGGTGAGCATCTCCTCGGTGCGTTCGAGTTCGCGCCGGGAGAACCACGGCGCACCGACGTCGACCTGATCCCACACGCGCCGCAGCGCGGCCGTCACGTCATCGGGTGGGATCTTCCCCGCCACGGCCTGCACCAGCGTGTGTACGAGCGTGCCGGCGACGGCGGGTTTGGAATCGCCGTCGCGGCCCCCGTACCGTTCCAGCATCCAGCGGAGGGAGCACGCACCGAGCGCTTCGACGCTGGATGGCGAAAGAGTCAGCGGCCCGGATGATTCCGACCACAGCGGAATGTCGGAGCTCGGTCCGGCGAGGCCGTACCACTCGTCGGGGTGCGCGCCGGGGACTCCGGCGTCCGCGAGTTCGGCGAGCATATCCGCGGCCGCCTGCGTACGCGGCCCGGGTTCGCCCGGCGAGGCGCACACTTCGGCGCGCAACGCCGCCACCAGTGAGGACAGCGACAGCACCCGCCGCAGCCCTGGTTCGATCGGGAGTTCCAGCTCGGTGGGCTCGGCGTCGGGATCATCGAGGTCACCACCGACCACCGCGGCGAGTTCGCCGACGAAGCGTGACGGAGCCGCATCGCCGCTACCGTCATCGACCGCGCTCACCATCAACCGGCCCCGGGCCCGGCTGCACGCGACGAGCAGTAGCCGGCGTTCTTCTGCCAACGCCATCGCGGTCCTGGAGATCGTGTCGAGCGCGTCGGCGTCGACCCCGTCGAGCAGATCCACCAATTGCCCGGTCCCGAGGATGCTTCCACGACTGCGCAGACTCGGCCACAACCCGTCCTGTACGCCTGCGACGGCCACCACCTCCCACTCCCGGCCTGCCGCCGCGTGCGCCGACAGAACGGTCACCGCATCCGAGGTCGACTGCGCCATCCTCGATTCGGTGGGTATCTGCAGTGCGCTGAGGTAGTCGACGAACCCGCCCAGGGTGGCCGCGGGCAGACTGTCGGCGAAGTTGGCGGCGGCGTCGAACAAAGCGACCATCGCATCGAGATCTCGATCGGCCTGCGCGCCGCCGGGGCCGTGGTCACGGCGCATCACCTGATTCGACCAACGCTGCCCGAGGCCGGTGGCCTGCCAGGCCTCCCACAAGATCTCTTCGATGCTGCGGCGCGCGGCATCGGCCGTCCGGGCGGCATCGATGACTGCCAACACCCTTGTCAGCGGTCGCTTCTCGATGTCGGTGAGGCCGTCGAGGTAGTCGGTCACATCGAGCTGATCCGGCGCTTCTGCGGTCTCCGATCCGCTCACCAGGTCGGCGATCACGGTGCCGGAGTCGCGGTCACGACCGGTCTCGGTCTCGATGCGCCGCACCCCGCGACGCAGTCGCCGCAGCGCCGCAGGGTCGGCGCCACCGATCGGACCCGCGAGCAGTTCGAGCACCTCGGCCGGTTCGAGCGGTCCGTCCACCGCGCGCAGCGCCAGCAACATCGCAGCCACCGACCGCTGCCGCGCCAGCGGGATCTCGCTCGCCGGGGTCATGACGGGGACCCCCGCCGAGCGCAGCGCCCTCCGCAGTGGTGCCATCGCCCGCGGTACCGAACGCACGATGACCGCCATCGACGACCACGGCACGTCGTCGTACAGATGCGCGCGACGCATCATGTCCGCGATGGCGGTGGCTTCTTTCGCGGCGGAACCATAGATACGGACAACCGGCGCAGGAGCGTCGGGGGCGTCTGCCTCTGAACGACGCCGCCGCGGACCCGGGAGCCGGGCCGCAATTGATCCCCCGAGATCGCTGATGGGCTTGGTCGAACGAAAATTGTTGTCCAGGAGAACGTCCCGATCCGGATCAGCGATGTCGTCGAGGAATCGGGAGCTCGCGCCACGGAAGCTGTAGATCGATTGATCACCGTCGCCCGCGATGACCGCCTGCGCGGCTCCGGCACCGATCAGGCGGACCAGCGTCGCCGCCTGGGGATCGAGGTGCTGAGCGTCGTCGACCAGCAGATAACGCACCCTGGCGCGCTCACTGCGGAGCAACTCCGGATCGGTCGCGAACGCCGTGAGGGCGGAACCCACCAGTTCGGCGGCATCCACAGCAGGCGCTGTGGCCTGCGGGGCCTCCAAACCGACGGCACCCCGCAGCAGCCCTCCCTGCTCGTACTGCCGGTAGGCCTTGCCGACGGCCTGCCACTCGGGGCGTTTGTGCGTGCGCCCCAGCGCGATGAGATCTTCCGGGCCCACCCCTCGCTCGGCTGCGCGCATCATCATGTCGCGCAGCGCCTGAGCAAAGCCGTTGGTGCCCAATGCCGGCCGCAATCGCTCCGGCCAGTACTCGGCTCCGTCCTCGATGTCGCCCGCGAGCAGCTCGCGCAGGACGGCGTCCTGCTCGGCGCCGGTGATCAGCCGAGGCGGCGGGTTGTCATGTGCGGCGGCCTGCAGCCGCAGGACAGCAAAGGCATAGGAGTGAATCGTCCGGACGATCGGCTCTCGGGTCGCCCGCGGAGCGCGTCCGGTTGCACCCGGTGTCTGGGCGAGCAGCCGGGCCGTGATCTGCTCACGAAGTTCGGTGGCCGCTCGCCGGCCGGAGGCGAGGACCAGAATCGACTCGGGGTCGATGTCCGGATTGCTCAATCGCGCAACCGCGATGTCGACGATCAGCGACGTCTTGCCGGTGCCGGCTGCCCCGTGTACCCGGACAGGGCGGAACCCTGGAGGCGTCTCGGTCACTCCGTCGATGAGCTGGGCTGCCGCCGGGGGCCAGCTGCGTGTGGGTGCCGGCACGACCGGCGCCGACACCAGCCGCATCGTCAATGCGGGCACACCCACTCCTTTCCTTGGCTACGACGATGGTGTCACGGAGGACCGACACGGCCGTTCGCGCGGCGTCGGGTCGGTCTCGGCAGGGCCGCTCGGCCGGCGGTCAGGCACGATTGTCGTCATGTCTACGTTGAACGTCGAGGTGTTCGGACCGGCAGATGGCCCGTCGGTGCTTGCAGTGCACGGGCTGACCGGACACGGTAAACGCTGGGTAGACCTGGCCGCGGCGCTTCCGCAGGCCGGGATCGTCGCACCCGACCTGCTCGGTCACGGCTGGTCGCCGTTCACCCCACCGTGGTCCATCGAGGCGCAGGTCGACGCGCTCGCGGACGTGGTCGAGGAGTACATCGCCGGACCTGTGGTGGTCGTCGCCCACTCATACGGCGGCGCACTCGCGCTGCACCTGTCCCGGCGGATGCCGGACCGCTTCCGGCGCCTGATCCTGCTCGACCCCGCCATCGGCCTCGAACCACAGTGGCTGGCAGACGTGGCGACCAGCTACATGTCGCACTACGACTACCCCGACGAGGCGGCGGCACGGGAGGGCAAACTCGGCGAATCGTGGGCGGAACTGGCGCCGGAGGTCTTGGATCGCGAAATCGCCGATCACCTGATCGACGTCGGCGATCGGGTCAACTGGCGCATCCACCCGGGAATGGTCGTGACCACCTGGAATGAGTTGAGTCGCCCATTCGTGCTGCCGCCGGCAGACCTTCCGGTCGATCTCGTCCAGGCGATGCACGTGCAGCCGCCCTATGTCACCGCCGACTTCCGCGCGGCCCTCTCGGCTCAGCAGGGCGACCTCCTGACAATCTTCGAGGAGGACTGCGGTCACATGGTGCCGTTCGCCCGGCCAGAACTCACGGCGAAACTCGTGTCGGAAGCGCTGGCCGGACAGTAAAGTCGGGCTGATCATGGCGCAGATCACCGAAGAACAGGTCGAACGGGTTCGCGAGATCGTCGCCTCGGTACCGGTGGGCACGGTGACCACGTATGGGGATGTGGCAGCTGCGGCGGGACTCTCGAGTGCCCGCATCGTCGGCTGGATCATGCGCACCGACTCCGCCGACCTCCCCTGGCACCGAGTGATCGCGGTCAGCGGCAAACCCGCCCCACATCTGCGGACCACACAGCTCGAAAATCTCCGGGCCGAAGGAGTGCCCGTCTTCGACGGTCGCGTCGACATGAAGGTCGCGCGCGTCGATCTCGATGAGGTGTGAGTCCGAAGAGCCTCGCAAACAGGTGGGACGTCGGATGTTGGTCATCAATCGGACAGGTCTCATCGATTCGCACATCGGACGTCGCTCAACGGATACGGTCGTGCTGAACGATTGTTCAGAGCAACCGGAGAGAGGCCATCGATGGACTACAACCTGCCCGAGGACATCACCGAGATCCTGCGGGAGATCGACGAGTTCATCGACGCCGAAATCCGGCCGCTGCAGGAGTCCGACGACAACAACCGGTTCTTCGATCATCGGCGGGAGTGGGCGCGTACCGACTTCGAGGGCGGCGGCGTGCCACGGCAGGACTGGGAAGAGTTGCTCGGTGAGATGCGCAGGCGTGCGGATGCGGCCGGTTGGCTGCGCTATGGCCTGCCGGCGCAGGTCGGCGGCCGCGACGGTTCGAGTTTCGACATGGCCATCATCCGAGAACACCTCGCCCACAAAGGATTGGGTCTGCACAACGACCTACAGAACGAGTCCTCGATCGTCGGAAACTTTCCTTTCGCCCACATGCTCATGAACTTCGGCACCACCGAACAACAGGACGAGTTCCTCGAGCCGATGATCCGCGGGGAGGCACGGATCGGATTCGGACTCACCGAACCAGACCACGGCAGCGACGCCACCTGGATGGAGACCACTGCCCGCAAGGTGGGCGATTCCTGGATCATCAACGGCGGCAAACGCTTCAACTCCGGCATGCACAACGCCACCCACGATGTCGTCTTCGCCCGAACCTCGGGTAACGACGGCGACGCCCGCGGCATCACCGCGTTCTTCGTGCCCACCGATCGACCCGGCTTCTCCGTCGACTTCCAGTGGTGGACCTTCAACATGCCCACCGACCACGCCGAAGTGACCATCACCGACGTCGAGGTGCCGGACTCCGCGATCTTCGGCGCCGAAGGCGAAGGTCTCGCGGTGGCGCAGTCCTTTGTGCACGAGAACCGGATCCGGCAGGCCGCCTCCGGCGTCGGCGCAGCTCAGTACTGTATCGACCAGAGCGTCGAATATGCCCGAAGCAGAAACACTTTCGGCGCGCCACTGGCGACCCGGCAGGCAATCCAGTTCCCGCTCGTCGAACTGCACACCGAAGCCGAACTCGTCCGCGGCCTGGTCCGCAAGACCGCGTGGGAACTCGACCGCATCCCCCACATGCAGATCAGCGACCGCGTCTCCATG
The DNA here is from genome assembly GCF_002095435.2 of Williamsia sp. 1138. Lineage (GTDB taxonomy): Bacteria > Actinomycetota > Actinomycetes > Mycobacteriales > Mycobacteriaceae > Williamsia. Next base: position 21,806 of record NZ_MJEJ02000021.1, on the reverse strand, counting down.
TGCAACTACCGCGCGAATCGCCTGGTGTGCGACGCCGCCGATCAGGCCATCCAGGTCCATGGCGGCATGGGATACACCCGCCACATGCCGTTCGAACACATCTACCGCCACCACCGCCGCTACCGCATCACCGAAGGTTCCGACGAGGTACAGATCCGCAAGATCGCCGGGTACCTCTTCGGCTTCGCCGGACCGGGCAAGCGTCGCTCGGGCGGCGCCGCCGACGCGGGCGATCAGTAGGCATGATCGATCAGAGCGAGATGGCCCGTCTGCTGGCTGCACGACTGACCGAAGTGTCCGGACACGACACGCAGGTCACCGACCTCGTCCGCCTGACAGGCGGCGCCAACAGCGAGACCTGGTCATTCGTGGCAACCACCGCCGGTGGCGCACGCCGGCTGATACTTCGGCGGCAACCGGGTGATCCAAACGGGCCACTCGGGATGGCTCGCGAGTCCAGTGTCATCGCGGCAGCCGAGCGAGCAGGCATCGCCGTGCCCAAGCTGGTGGACTTCGCGAGCGCGGACAGCACGCTGGGCGCCCAGTACCTGATCTGCGAACACATCGACGGTGAGACGATTCCGCGAAAGTTGCTGCGCGACGAACGATTCGCACAGGCCCGACGCGGTATGGCCGCGCAGCTCGGCCGAACCCTCGCCCAGATCCACGCAATCCCAACCGACTCCGTGCCGGAGCTGCGGACCGTACCGGCCGGCGGCGTCGAGGATCTCCGGGAGCGATATCTCGAACTCGACGTCCCGTCCGCGGTCACCGAGATCGCCCTGGCCTGGCTGACCGCGCATCAACCCGACCCCGTTGCCGAGGCGGTGGTCCACGGCGACTTCCGGAACGGAAACCTCATAGTCGCCGAATCGGGCCTGGCGGCTGTGATCGACTGGGAGCTCGCCCATATCGGCGATCCACGCGAGGACCTCGGCTGGCTGCTCGTGAAGTGCTGGCGATTCGGCACCGAACCCGAGGCCGGGGGTTTCGGCAGCATCGACGAGCTCCTGGACGGGTACGCCGAGGTGGCCGGACATCGGCCGGATGTGGACGCGGTGCGCTGGTGGCAGCTCTATCGCACGGTGTGGTGGAGCATCGGCTGCGCCCAGATGGTCGCTCGACACCTCTCCGGCAAAGAGCGCTCGGTGGAGCTGGCGACGATCGGACGTCGGGTGTGCGAACAGGAACACGATGCGTTGCTGCTGCTGGGATACCCTGCCGACCCGGAAACACCCGCTCCACTCCCGCAGAACGAGGCCGATCTGCATGGCCGTCCCACGGCCGCCGAACTGGTCGATGCGGTCGCCGAGTTCCTGCGCGACTCCGTGGTGCCCGGCCCCGACCGCGAGGTGGGGTTCAAAGCCCGCGTTGCTGCCAACGCGCTGGACATCGTCGGCCGCGAGCTGACAATCGGCAAGGGTCAAGTCCAGGCCGACCGAGAACGATTCGAAGCACTCGGCTTTCGCTCCGAGACCGACGTGGCGCTGGCCATCCGAACCGGAAAGATCGCGGCCACCGACCCCGCGATGACTGCAGCAGTCCGGGCATCGGTCACCGATCGCCTGGCGGTCGCCAATCCCCGCTATCTGGCTCAGTAGTCAGGTCATGCGTCGAGGTTCGCCCGCTCCTTCAGCGCCGACGTCGCGGCGTTGAATCCACACAGTCCGTGAGCCCCCGCTCCTGGCGGGGTGGCAGCCGAACAGAGGTACACACCGTCGATACCCGTGAAGTAAGGGTTGAAGGCCAGGCGCGGCCGAAAGACCAGCCGCCACGGTGTATTCGCCCCTGTCACCACGTCACCGCCGACAAAGTTCTGATTGTCCGCCTCGATGCGTGCCACCGAACGGACACGTTTCGCAACGACACGGCTACCGAAACCTGGTGCGAAGCGCTCGATCTGGGCTTCGATTGCCGCGGTGGCGTCACCCGTCCATCCCGACGGCACGTGTGCGTACAGATCGATCGGATGGACATCCCCGTTGGATCTCCCGGGATCGGCGAGGTACTGCTGGCCGACCAGCACGAATGGTCGACTCGGCATGACCCCACGGTAGACGTCGCGCTCGGCTGCGGCGATGTCGTCGAAGCTGCCGCCGACGTGCACGGTGCCTGCCGACCGCGACGCGGCGTCGGCCCACGGGATGCCCTCGCGCACCGCGTATGAGATCTGAAAGGCCGCTGGTCCGTGCCGAAAGCGGCGATACGCCCGGCTGATTCGACTCGGCATGGCAGCACCCGCGATCTCGGCGGCAGCGCCGGGTGCGGTGTCGAGCATGACGATATCCGGCGAATCGAGGTCCGCCAGCGACCGCACCTGCACACCGGTCTCGATACTTCCGCCCAGGTCGACCAGCGCTGCCGCCATCGCTGTGGAGATGGCTCCCGATCCTCCCTCTGCCACTGCCCAGCCATAGGTGTGCGCGGCGGAACCGAGCGCCACTCCGATGGCCGCAGACCCCACTGTTCCGAACGGTCGAAACGCATGGGCGGCAACACCGCCGAAGAGCGCTCGGGCTTCCTCGGTGGGAAACAGCCGGGCCAGCAGGGATGCAGGCATGGCGGCGAATGCACCGAACCGGGCCAGTTTGATCGGATGCGCGGGAACATGAAGGATCGGCTTGGTGAAGTCGGTGCTGATGTCCGCGAATCGATCCGACACCGCGCCGAACACCCGGTTCCACGCAGGCCCGGCGGCGCCCAGCTCATCGGCGGTGCGCGACGCCGAGCGATACGCCCCGACCCCACGTCCGCCGTCGAGGGGATGTGAATACTCGATGTCGGGCGATCTCCACGTCAACCCGTGACGGCTGAGGTCAACGCTGCGCGTGAAGGCATTGTCGAGGGCAAGCGGGTGCGCGAACGAGCACTCGTCGTGCAGCACGCCGGTGTCGGTGTAGTCGCCGCTGCGGGCGCCACCACCGATGACCGGAGCCGCCTCGAGGACCCGGACCCGCACGCCGGCGGCCGCCAGGGTTACCGCGGCCGAAAGCCCGTTGGGACCGCTACCCACGACCACTGCGTTCGTCATCCGTCCACCCCTTTACGCTCGTCCCCGCTCAGGCCGGGTCCCACTGCGACGCCAGCTCGACGGCCATGGACCAGTTCGCGACCCGGCGTTCGCGATCGGCAGGGTCGATGCTCGGCTGCCAGACCGCGCCGGTGTGCCAATTGCGACGCAACTGTTGCTCATCGGTCCACAGACCCACACTGAAACCGGCGGCGTACGCGGCCCCGAGCGCGACGGCCTCGGCCATCTGCGGACGCTTGACCGTCACATCGCAGATGTCGGCGATGGTCTGCATCAAGGTGTTGTTGGCCGTCATGCCGCCGTCGACCACAACTTCGGTCAACGACATCTCTACGCCTGCCGCAGCCAGGTCGTCATTGAGCGCCGCGACCATCGACCTGGCGGCAAAAGCGTTGGTTTCGAGCGCTGCCCGCGCCAGATGACCCCGCGTGATGTACGACGTCAGACCCACGATGAGTCCTCGGCTCGCGGACACCCAGTGCGGCGCATGCAATCCCGAGAATGCCGGGACAATGTAGCAGCCACCGTTGTCATCGACGGTCGACGCCAGGGTCTCGATCTCGGCCGGGGTGCCGATGATGCCGAGATTTTCCCTGATCCACTCGACCAGTGCACCGGCCGTCGGATTCGATCCCTCCAGTGCGTAGCGGATCGGTTGGCCGTCCATCTGGAAGGCCACGGTGGTGATCAGACCGTGTCTGGATCGGACCAGAGTCGTACCGGTGTTGAAGAGCAGGAACCCTCCGGTGCCGAGCGTGTATTTGGACTCACCGGCCTTCAACGCCGTCTGTCCCACCAGGGCAGCCTGCTGGTCTCCGATCATCGCGCTGATCGGAATTCCTGGGACCGGGGACACCGTTGCCCCCACCTTGCTCAACGACGGCCTGATCTCGGGCAGGATCTCGGCGGGAATGTCGAACATCTCGAGCAGGTGCGGATCCCACTGCGCGGTTTCGATGTTCATCAGCATGGTGCGGCTCGCGTTGGTGGGATCGGTGAGGTGGAGCCCTCCGTCCACCCCGCCGGTGAGGTTCCACACGAGCCAGCTGTCCATCGTCCCGAACAGGACAGTGCCCTGGGCGGCCGCCGCGCGAGATCCGGGGCATGCGTCGAGTAGCCAGCTCAGGCGCGGCGCGCTGAAATAATTGGAGAGCGGTGCCCCGGTCCGGTGCTCGACGTCGGCCCCGATCCCCTGTGCCCGCAGCGACTCGACCATCTCGGTGGTCCGGGTGTCCTGCCACACGATCGCCCGATGTAGCGGGATGCCGGTCGTTCGGTCCCAGATCACCGTGGTCTCACGCTGATTGGTGATACCCAACCCCACCAGCTGGCTCGCGTCGATACCGCCCGAGGCCAGGGCCTCCGGGATCAACCGCTCCACCAGATTCCAGATCTCGAGCGCGTCGTGCTCGACCCAGCCGGGCTCGGGAAAATGCTGTGTGTGCTTGCGCTGGGCCATCGACACCATGACGCCCCCGCGGTCGTAGATGATGCACCGCGTCGAACTCGTTCCCTGATCGATTGCCGCAACGTACCTGGTGGTCATGACAGCTGCCCGTGACCCATCGCACGGGAGATCGAGCGCGCCGATCCGATGATGTTGTCCAACAGGGGTGCACGCGGTACGCCGCCCCGTCCACACAGCTCGTCGATCGCACCCGAGACACCCACCGCAGCCATCACGACTCCGCCCTGATCGCGAACGGGCGCAGCGATCGTCGCCACCTCCGGGTCGAGATCACCACAGCCGCACGCCCATCCCCTGTCCCGGACCTCGGCGAGTTCGTGAGCCAGTTCGGCGCCGTCGGTGATCGTGCGGTGCGTGTGACGATCGAGTCCGCTCGCGACGAGCTCCCGGGCGAGACGCACATCGAACGCGAGGTGGATTCGGCCCAGCGCCGTCGCGTGCGCGGGCACGATCTGACCGGTTCGCAGCGACGCGAGTCCGTCGCCGCTCGCCGACAGTACGTCGTGCACGATCCGCACCTGCTTGCCTTGGAGCACGCTGATCTGCGTCGCCATCGCTGTCCTGGCCGCGAGAGCGTCGGTCCAATTCATAGCCCGGGCGCGAACCTCGTTGAGATCCCAGCGGTTCTTCCGCGCCCCGAAGGGGTCGTCGGCAAGCCAGTATCCGGCGGTATCCGGCGTCTGCTCGACGGCGCCGACAGCGACCAGGGTGCGCACCAGTCCATGCGCCGTCGTCTTGGCCAGGCCGAGTGTCGATGCGATCTCTGCCAGACCCACGGGCTCGGACCGAGTCGCCAGCAGATGCAACACCGCGGTCGCGCGCTCTACCGACTGGATCAGACCTGGCACTCTTCGGACGCTACTCCCACTGCGATCGGTGCGTTCGACATTGTCGAACGGACGCCCTCCTCAGCGGTTGGCTGCATGCATAACGTGGATTGCGGATGAGATACGCATCACCCTCAGGACCCTTCGACGAAGCAGGGATACATGACGAAATACATCGGTGCCATCGATCAGGGAACCACCAGTACCCGGTTCATGATCTTCGACCACGCGGGCAACGAGGTCGCCCGCCACCAGCTCGAACACGAGCAGATCATGCCGCAGGCAGGCTGGGTGGAACACGATCCGATCGAGATCTGGGAGCGCACATCCTCGGTGCTGCAGAACGGTCTCCGCAAGAAGAACCTGAAGGCCGGCGACCTCGCAGCGCTCGGGATCACCAACCAGCGTGAGACCACTGTGGTCTGGAACAAGCACACCGGTAGGCCGTACTACAACGCGATCGTCTGGCAGGACACCCGCACCGACAAGATCGCGTCAGCGCTCGAGCGCTCCGGCGCCGGCGACACCATCCGCACCAAGGCAGGCATCCCGCCCGCCACCTACTTCGCAGCCGGCAAGGCGCAATGGATCCTGGAGAACGTCGACGGCGTGCGGGCCGACGCCGAGAACGGTGACGCCCTGTTCGGCACAATCGACACCTGGGTGATCTGGAATCTGACCGGCGGCGTCAATGGTGGTGTGCACGTCACCGACGTCACCAACGCGAGCCGCACCATGCTGATGGATCTCGAGACCCTGGACTGGGACGACGAGCTCATCGCACTCTTCGGCATCCCCAGGCAGATGCTCCCCACGATCGCGCCATCGTCGCCCACGGAACCCTACGGTCACACCACCACGACCGGCCCGCTCGCCGGGGAGGTACCGATCGCGAGTGCGCTCGGTGACCAGCAGGCCGCGATGGTCGGCCAGGTCTGCTTCTCGGCCGGGCAGGCCAAGAACACCTACGGCACCGGAAACTTCTTGCTGCTCAACACCGGCGAGAAGCTGGTCCGCTCGGACAACGGCCTGCTCACCACCGTCTGCTACCAATTCGGTTCGCAGGCACCGGTCTACGCGCTGGAAGGATCGATCGCCGTGACCGGCTCGGCGGTGCAGTGGTTGCGCGATCAGCTCGGCATCATCTCTGGTGCGGCACAGAGCGAGTCACTGGCGAAAGAGGTCGCAGACAACGGCGGAGTCTATTTCGTCCCGGCGTTCTCCGGCCTGTTCGCCCCGTACTGGCGGTCGGACGCCCGCGGAGCGATCGTCGGCTTGTCCCGCTTCAACAACAACGCTCACATCGCGCGGGCGACATTGGAGTCGATCTGTTACCAGAGCCGCGACGTCGCCGATGCGATGGAGAAGGACTCCGGAGTGAAGCTGGAGGTCTTACGCGTCGACGGTGGGGTCACCGCCAACTCCCTGTGCATGCAGATCCAGTCCGACGTCCTGGGCATCCCGGTCAGCAGGCCGGTCGTTGCCGAGACCACGGCGCTGGGCGCTGCCTACGCGGCCGGGCTCTCCATCGGGTTCTGGGAATCGACCGAGGAGCTGGAAACCCACTGGAAGGAAGATCGCCGGTGGGAGCCCGAGTGGTCCGAAGAAGTGCGGGCCGAGAAGTACGGACTCTGGCAGAAAGCCGTCACCCGCACGCTCGACTGGGTCGACGTGTGACCGGCCGCCCCGAACTCGTTCCATCCCTTTCGAACTCGAGGAGAACCTCATGACATTGCAACCACTCGCGATCAGCCCCGAATCGCGGCGCGCCGCACTGGAATCCATGACCGAAGGCGAGCTCGACGTGCTGGTCATCGGCGCAGGTGTGGTCGGCGCCGGAGCCGCCCTCGACGCCGCCACCCGCGGGTTGCGCGTCGGCATGGTGGAAGCCATCGACTACGCGGCCGGTACATCGAGCCGGTCGTCGAAGCTCTTTCACGGCGGACTGCGCTACCTCAAACAATTGAACTTCTCACTCGTCTTCGAGGCGCTGCGAGAGCGGAAGTTGATGCTGAACACCATCGCCCCGCATCTGGTGCGGCCGGTGGAGTTCATCTTCCCCCTCGTCACGCCTGCCTACGACCGCGCCTACGCCGGTGCAGGTATCGGTTTCTACGACCTGCTGGGCGCAGGTCGCGGTGTTCCCCACCACCTTCGGCACATCGGCAAGCGCCGGACCTTCGACATCTTCCCCGGCGCCAAGCGTGGCAAGATCCGCGGCGGCGTCCTGTTCTACGAGGGACAGGTCGACGATGCCCGGCACACGATGATGCTCGCGCGGACCGCGGCGAGCTACGGAGCACTGTGCGCCTCGAGTGCCCGGGTGTCCCGCTACCTGCGCGAAGGCGACCGCGTCGTCGGTGCCCGCATAGAGGACCTGGAATCCGGTGAACACGTGGACGTCCGCGCCAAGCACGTGGTCAACGCCGCAGGTGTGTGGACCGACGAGCTGCAAGAGATCCTCGGCGAGAAGGGCAAGATGCGCGTCAAGGCATCGAAGGGCGTCCACATCGTCGTCCCCCGCGACCGCATCGACTCCGCGGTCGGGCTCATCACGGAGACCGAGAAGAGCCTGCTGTTCGTCATCCCGTGCCCGTGGAGCGAGGACTTCTGGATCATCGGCACCACCGACACCGAATGGAATCTCGACCTGGCCCACCCTGCGGCGAGCAGTGCCGACCTCGACTACATCCTTGCCGAGGTCAACGTCATGCTCGAGAAACCCCTTGTGCGCGATGACATCGTCGGCGTCTATGCCGGGCTGCGCCCGCTCCTGGCCGGCGAGTCAGATCAGACCAGCAAGCTGTCGCGCGAACACGCCGTCGTCTCGGCCGCGCCGGGTCTGACCGTGATCGCCGGTGGCAAGTACACCACCTACCGGGTGATGGCGGAAGACGCCATCGACGCCGCGGTCGACGGTGTGCGCGGCGTGGAACCCTCACGTACGGCAAGCGTCCCGCTCGTCGGCGCAGATGGCTTCGACGACCTGTGGGAGGCACGGGTGCGCTTGGCCAACGAGCACCGCCTGCCGGTGAAGACGATCGCGCACCTCCTGCGCCGCTACGGCAGTGCGATCAACGAGATCTTCGAGATCATCGCTTCCGACCCGGAGCTGGGAAAGCCGCTGGCCACCACCGACGACCGCTACCTCGGCGCCGAGATCCTTTATGCGGTCACCCATGAAGGTGCCCTGCACCTCGTCGACATCCTGGCGCGCCGCACCCGCGTCTCCATCGAGACGGCCGACCGGGGCAAGAGCGCCGCGGTCGAGGTCGCGGACATCGTTGCGGCAACCCTCGGATGGGACGACGCGCAGCGGCAGCGCGAGATCGAGAACTACTGCGCCCGTGTCGATGCCGAGATCGAGTCCCAGCGGCAGCCCGATGACCAGACTGCGGATGCGGCTCGCATGGGCGCACCCGGCGTTCGTGGATCGGCGGACGTCGCGGACGTATCGGCATGACTCCCACCGATGCTCAGATCTGGCTCTGGGAGATCGTCGGTACCGCGGTCCTGATCCTGCTCGGTGCAGGCGTCGTCGCCGGTAACCAGTTGCTCAAATCGACGGTCCACAAAGGTGGCCCGTTGATGATCAACATCGGCTGGGGCTTCGCAGTGTTCGCCGGTGCTTCGATTGCCTGGAAGTCCGGCGCCCACCTCAACCCTGCGGTCACGTTGGGGCTGGCGGTCGCCGACAAGACCGAGTGGTCGCAGGTTCCGATCTACATCTGCGCGCAGTTCATCGGCGCCTTCATCGGGGCGATGTTGTGCTACCTGGCATTCAAGAAGAACTTCGACGTCGAACCGCATCCTGAGGACACCCGCGGGATCTTCTGTACCGGACCGCAGGTGAAGAACTACTTCTGGAACGTGGTCACCGAGGTGATCGGAACTTTCGTCCTCGTGTTCTGGATCCTGCAATCACCCGCGATCTCGGGAAGTGGTGACACACTCGACCTCGGCAACTCCGGACTCGGTTACGCCGGTGTGGCATTCGTCGTCCTCGTCATCGGCAACAGCCTCGGTGGCCCCACCGGGTACGCGATCAATCCGGCGCGCGATCTGGCACCGCGCATCGCGTACGCCCTGATGCCGATCAAGGGCAAGGGCAGCCGCGAGTGGAACTACTCGTGGGTCCCGGTCGTCGGTCCGGTGATCGGCGGCATCCTGGCCGGATTACTGTTCGCCGTGACCAAGAACGTCTGACCCCCGACACCGAAAATGGTGGGTTTTGGCGAGGAAAACCCCAGGTGGGCCTCACCAGAACCCACCATTTTCGGGGTCATCGGATACAGGTGGGAGCCCTTTTCCGATACAACGAAATCGAGTTGGCGCCGACTGCTTCTGCAAGTAGACGTCCGGATACAAGATGTCCAGGGATACAGATCAAGGCTTCGCAGATATGTAGTGATGGATGGCTGCATCGCTGCCGCCACCAACGGGGACCTTGACCCCGTGGCGGCGGAGCACCGACTCCAGGGACGTCAGCGTGGTCAGGACCGCGTCGCGACGAGCGTTGTAACCCATTGTTCCGATCCGCCAGATCCGTCCGTGGAGAGGCCCGAACGACGTACCGATCTCGATGCCGTAGTCAGTGAGCAGGTCGGCGCGTACCGCCTCGCCGTGCACCCCTTCCGGAATCTGCACTCCGACAACGTTCGTCATCTTGTACCGCAGGTCGCCGAACGCGCTCAACTCCAGTCCTTGAACTCCGGCGAGCATCGCTTCGCCGTGCACGCGGTGCCGCGACAAGCAGTTGTCCAGCCCCTCGTCGAGTAGCACGCGTGCGCATTCGCGCGCACCGTAGAGCATGGTCGTCGCTTCGGTGTGATGGTTCAGCCGCTTCGGTCCCCAGTAATCCAGAATCTGACCCAGGTCGAAGTAGTTGGATTGGACCCGGTTCTCGCGGACCACGCTGTCAGGGTCACGAATACCGGCCTCGATGCTCTTGCGTGACTCGATCACCTCAACAGCCCTGGGAGACAGAGTCACTGGCGCGCTACCCGACGGGCCGCCGAGACACTTCTGCAAACCGGCCGACACAGCGTCGATGCCCCACTCATCGGTCAACAGACGGTTGCCCGCAATGCTGGCGGTGACATCGCAATAGAACAGCACGTCGTACTCGCGACAAATCGCTCCGAGCTCGTCGAGCGGCTGAGCGATCGTCGTCGAGGTATCGCCGTGGACGATGGCGAGCAGCTTCGGGCGCACGGCTTTGATTGCGGCCTCGATTGTTTCGGCGTCGAAGGCGCGGCCCCACTCGACATCGATGGCGTGAACCTGCGCCCCACAGCGTTCAGCGATCTCGACCAGCAGTTGGCCGAAGCGGCCGAACCTCGGCACCAGGACCCGGTCGCCAGGGGTGATCAACGAGACCAGCGCGGCCTCGATGCCGGCCCGTGCGGTGCCGTCGACGACCAGCGTCGCATCGTTGGAGGTGACAAACACCTCGCGGTACAGGGCCTGCACTTCGTTCATGGTCGTGGTCATGAACGGGTCGTACTGACCGACCAGCTGAGCAGACATCGCCTGCAGCACCCGCGGATATGCCGTGATCGGGCCGGGCCCCATCAACAGGCGGACAGGAGGATCTATCGGTCCGAAATCAGCCGAGAGTTCAGACGTGGCGCGGGTGGTCATAGGTGGACCGTAGCAACCCGAGCGTGAAACTGTGCGCACTTCTATTCACCGTTTGTCTCGTCGTGTTCGCGGGCGAACGGGTGCCAATCCACTGTCTCGGAACACCTCTCAAGCCCATACCGGGCACGGCCAGGAGGCTGCTGGTGATGATGGTGTTACTCCTTCGCGAGGGTTACGAGTCGCTGGGCCGCCGACCTACTACCTGGTCGGCGGCCCAGACTGCAAGATGACGCCTACTGCACGAATTGCAGACCGAACTACAGATTCCTCACCTTGCAATACACCGATCTATGCGACGACCCGGAACACTTGGAATTCGACGACGGGCCCGGGTCGGACACGTCCTTGGCCGACGAAAATGCTCTGATTGACCCAGGTGTACTTGGCGTCGCCACACTCCAGACGCGGTGTGGTAACGAAATAGTGATCGCCGAAGTCGGTACCGGTATCCCCGCCACCGAGCGCGCCGGCAGCAGCTTCGGTGACCTCCACCAAACCCAGGTAGTTCATGTAGATGACCGCTCCGTCATCGGTATAGAACTGCGCCCGCACATCCAGGCGACCAAAACCATCATCGCCGGCCAACAGCCAATCACCACCACCAGGCGCGGCTTTTCCGCTGATGCGGTCACCAGTGACAGTGCCACCGGTGACGGCGAGAACCTGACGCAACCCGTAGGGCCCCGGCCCGACAATTTGAGGTGCAGCAAGCTCCGCAGTATAGGTGAATTCAGGTTCGAGTTTCACTGACCAACCCCCACTCCGGCAGCAGCCATCACTGTCGACATTCCCTTTGCTATCTCATCACGTCCGAAGGCCTCGACTACAACCTCGGGATTGAAATACTCACGCAGAAGAACGATTTGGCCATCGTGAATCCGCATGTGCGTGCAGTAGGTGTTGGCATAGATCTTGCCGGTCTGGGAGACAGTCGCCGTTCCATGCAGCTCCAGGATGAACAGCTCGGGGTCCGCTGTGTCGTGGATCGTCAGCGAATCGATGCGCAGGTCCGGCACCGACTCAAAGAACCAATCGATGAAGTGACCGATGAGTTCGCCGCCCGGAACTGCTTGCACCAGGGGCTCGGGCGCGAACGGCATTTCCCAGACAGCGTCATGTGCAAAGAACTTCTTCCACGCCTCCAAAGCCGATCCGCTCGGCGGTCCATCATCCAGGGCCCCCCAGAACTGTTCCACCACCCGGCGGTTGTCAGATTGTGCATTCATTCGCGCCTCCAATGTTCGCTTCCGGCGGCTGTGACACAACCACCCGTCAGTCGAACATGCACCATCTGTCGTTAATAGTCAACACCCTGTCGATAATGAAAATGGTTGCTACGCAGAGACCTAACACGGAGTTCAACAAATAGCCGACATGCTGTGGACAATAATCAACACCACGTTTAGACTGATTCTGTCGGTCCCCTCGCATACAGCGTGTACGGGATCGCTAGTGGCGACTCTCGCCTTCCTCTATCCCCCTGACTCTCAGGAGTTGTCATGACTACATCCATCAATCGTCAGTTCCGTCTGCGTAGCCGACCGACAGGCGAGGTCACCGAGCATGACTTGGAGTGGCTCGAAGAGCCGCTTGCCGACATCAAGGAGGGGCAGGCGTTGGTTCGGACCCTCTATTTGTCACTGGATCCAACCAACAGGGTCTGGATGAGCCAGATTCGCTCGTATATCGCACCGGTCGAATTGGGGTCCGTCATGCGGGGGCTCGGCGTCGGACAAGTCGTTGCGAGTCGGCGGGCAGACCTTCCGGTCGGCGCGTTCGTGGTCGGTTTCACGGGATGGCAGGAATACTGCATCGCGGACGACTCGACTCTCGAAATTCCCTTCACGATACTTCCACAACCACTGCCGGCACCACTTCCCGCGTTCTTGGGAGTGCTTGGTCATACCGGCATCTCAGCCTTCCTCGGTGTGGAGCTCGGCGACCCCCAGCCCGGGGAGACCTTCGTTGTCTCGGCCGCTGCGGGGGCAGTAGGTTCCATTGCCGGGCAGTTGGCAAAACAGCGCGGTGCCCGAGTCGTTGGTATCGCCGGCGGCGCCGCAAAGTGTGAGTATCTGGTTGAGGAGATCGGGTTTGATGCGTGCGTCGATCGTCATTCCGATGACTGGCGCGAACGACTCGACGACGCAACTCCTGAAGGCATTGATGTCGACTTCGAGAATGCCGGGGGGCCGATCATGGACTACGTCCTCGACAGGTTGAATGTAGGCGCACGAATCACCCTGTGCGGTTTAATATCTGAGTACAACGATTACAGTGACCAAGGTGCCCGTCCGGGTCTGCAGAATGTCAGCCAGTTACTCATGCAACGAGTGACCCTCCGGGGGTTCATCGTCACCGACCATGTCGATCGATATGGCGAAATCATCGGAGAACTCGCCAAGGCACTGGGTGGCGGCGCGCTCCAGTATGCCGAAACCATCGTCGATGGTCTAGAGCATGCCCGCGAGACGCTCAACAGCGCGCTGTCCGGCAACACTCAAGGCAAGGTAGTGGTCAAAGTCGCTGACCTGTAACGCGCATCGATCGGCCGTCTAGGCGCTGTCGTCTAGGCGGTTCGATTCGATGAGAACTGTGCGGGAGATCCTCCGACGGCTACCGCCGGTTGCGGTACCGAGCTGGTCTCGCACACTCGTTCCTACCGGAGTAGGCCGGCCAGCCCAGAGGCGAAAGATGCTATGGCGTGTTCACCTTTGTCCAGAACGCCTGCGAGCAAAACAAAACTGTGCGGCATCCCCGGATACTCCTCGCTGTGAACACTCACTCCTGCCGCGGTCAGTTTCGCACTGTAACGGCGGGCGTCGTCGGCCACAGGATCAACCTGCGCACTGATGATGACCGCCGGCGGCGACCCTTCCAGACTCCGTGCCAGCACCGGCGACGCGAGTGGCGACTGGCGGTCGCCCGCGTTGGGCACGTAAAGGTCGTACGACCACTGCAGAACCTTGCGGGTGAGGAACGGGCCCTCGCCATACCGCTCGATCGAGTCACTGCCCATGGTGGCATCGAGCGCTGGACACAGAAGGCCCTGCGCCTTCACGGGCACACCCTGGCTTCGACGGGCATTCGCGACAGCCACAGCCAACGAAGCCCCAGAGGAGTCTCCTGCAACGGCGAGTGAGTCTGCGTCGATGCCTAGCTCGATGGCATGGTCGGTCAACCATGCGAAGGTGTCGAGGGCGTCATTGTGCGCTCGCGGAAACTGATTCTCCGGAGCCAGGTGATACGCGACCGAGACGACAATGAGGCCACCCTGAACACACAGTTCCCGGCAGAGTCGGTCGTGAGAATCCAGGCTACCGCGAACGAATCCGCCTCCGTGGGTGTACATGACCCCGGGTAGCCGTTGAGTGGTGCTGCCCGACGGCCGATATCGCCGTGCAGCGACCGACCCTTCGCGAACCGGAATGATGATGTCGTCCACCGCGCAATGTTTGTTGAGCGGCCCCGCCAAGGCGACGAGACTTTCACCAGCTTGCCGATAGTCCGCGATCGACACGTCCCCCGGCTGGGCTCGCGGTCTAGCCGCGAGGTCGTTCAACAGCTGCGCCACTTGAGGATCGAGCGCGGTCATGGGACGACTCGAACGACTCGGACCTCACCAGAGACAGTGCCCTCAGTGGCAGCGAGAACCCGACGTGACCCGTAGGGCCCAGGCCCGACAACCTGGGGTGCAGCAAGCTCAGCAGTACAAGTGAACTCAGGCTCGAGTCTCATAGACCAACCTTCTCCGTCTTATGCGGGCAACACACGCGCGTGGCGCGCTTCCACCACCGAGAATGAACTAACGGTCGACAATAGTCAACACTAAGTCGATTTTTCCGGCCGCGCCTTCTGCCACGAAACCTCCCTCCCTTCAAACAGTTTCAGCAAACAGCGGCCCGGCCCCGCCGCGGCCTGGCGGACGCTCACGTCTCATCACCGAAGTCGACACACTGTTGACTATCACCAACTGTGAGTCTACTCTCACTTTCAGTTGCCGCTTCCCGTCCGGCGAACGGCACCTCGACACGAAAGGATTGTCATGACCATCAATTCGGATGTAGACCAGATTCAGCCCTCGACCTCGCGCGACGGCGAAAGCTACGTTTCACACCGCGACCAGATCCACTTCAACATGACCGGGGATTTCATGACCGGTGTTGATTTCTGGATTCACGCGACCGGCGAGACAACCAACGGCCAGCTCATCATCATCGAGACCAACTGGGTCCGCGGCACCGAACCGGTCTGGCACATCCATCACCGCGAGGAAGAAGGTTTCTTCGTCATGGATGGGGAGATCAAAATCCACACCGAAGCCGGTTCCTACAACGCGAAGAAGGGCCAGTTCGTCTGGGGACGCAAGGACCAGAGGCATACATACGAGGTCGTCGGCGAGGAAGCTCGGATCCTCGTGATGTTTGTGCCCGGACCTGATCGTGCGGGTTTCGAACCCAATACCGGAATCGACAAGTACTTCTACGAGGCACGGGATCGCGAGCTCCGCACGCCCGAGCAGGTCCAGGCAGAGGTCGAAAACCTCAAGGTCAACTATGGCCTCGAAATGTTCCCCGAGCTGCCCCACCCGCGCGAGCAGAAGGCCTGAGTGCCAGTGCATTCGATCAAGTCGAGTACATCAGACATGGAGCAGTAGTGACTATCGACGTATATCTTGACGCCGTGCCGCACTGGATCGGCGGCGCAGCCGTTGAATCCTCAGACGGCCCACGAACCGACATCCACGACCCTGCCACCGGACGTGTGTTGCGATCGGTCCTCCAGGGGAGTGCCGAAACGGTCAACGACGCTGTGAACGACTCGAGAAGGGCTGCGGACGCCTGGGCCGATACCCCCGTCCCCGCACGTGCTTCGGTACTCCACCGATTTCGGTCACTGGTAGTCGAACACACCGAAGAGCTCGCGTCGATCATCACATCAGAGCAGGGCAAGACACTGCCAGATGCGCGAGGCGAGGTAGCACGGTCGGTCGAAGCAATCGATGTATCGCTGTCGGCTGTCCAGCAGCTCAAAGGTGAGTACGCCGATCAGGTGGCCAACGGGGTGGACACGTACTCCTTCCGTCAGCCGCTCGGTGTGTGCGTTGGCATCACGCCGTTCAATTTTCCGATCATGGTTCCGGTTTCTATGTTCGCGGCCGCCATTGCCTGCGGCAATGCATTCGTACTCAAGCCCAGTGACCGCGTCCCATCGGCAGCAGTTCGCCTGGCGCAGATGATGAGTGAAGCTGGACTACCCGACGGTGTCCTCAACGTCGTCCAGGGCGGTACCGAGACAGCCGAGGCACTGCTGGATCATCCAGACGTAGCAGCCGTGTCTTTTGTGGGTTCCACGCCCGTGGCCCGGGAGATCTACCGGCGATCAGCCCAAACGGGCAAGAAGGTTCAAGCTCTCGGAGGTGCCAAGAATCATCTGGTGGTGATGCCGGACGCTGACCTCGACGCAGCGGCTGATGCTCTGGTGTCGGCGGCCTATGGCGCTGCAGGGCAGCGGTGTATGGCTGTGACCATCGCGGTGGCCGTTGGCGACGCCGCAGAAGCACTCGTCGAGAAAACCGCCGAACGCGCGCGCGCATTCAAAGTCGGACCCGGCGCCGAGACGGAGATCGACATGGGGCCTCTCATCTCACAGGTTGCGATCAACCGCGTTCGCGGAGCACTCGAGCGTTCCGTCGAAGACGGGGGAAAGCTGGTCGTAGACGGACGCGAACGATCCGCACCCGGTGACGGATACTTCATCGGACCGAGCCTGGTCGACAACGTGAGCGTAAAAAGCGACCTCTATCGCCAGGAAGTGTTCGGGCCAGTCCTCGGAGTTGTCCGCGCCTCCAGTCTCGAGGAGGCCCTACGGATTGTGAACGACAATCCATACGGCAACGGCGCGACCATTTTCACCACCAGCGGGCCCGCTGCGCGTCGGTTCACGCGGGGGGTCTTGGCCGGCAGCGTCGGAATCAATGTCCCCATTCCCGTGCCTATTTCGTGGTTTGGATTCGGTGGCTGGGGAGACTCCCGTTTCGGAGACGACGGCCTCAACTACGACGCATACCGCTTCTACACCAGGTCCAAGGTCGTCACACAGCGATGGATCGAACCTACTCAGGGCCTGGCTCCCCACTTCGTCGCTGCCGGTAACCAGTAGCCGAACAGAAGGATCAGCGATGGACCCGCAGAACCCAGCAGCAGAGGCCATTGACGACCTCCCCTGGCTCGACCATATCGGGGTACTCGTTCGCGATCTCGACGCAGCTATCACCCACTGGACCAAGAGGTTTGACGTCAAGGTCGCCAGGACTTTCAGTGCTCCCGCGATGAATATCGTTTCGGTATTCCTCAACACCGGCGGCGCACAGATCGAGCTGTACACCGTTGAGGATCTGTCTGCTCTCGACGAAGCTCTCGGAGACGCGACATCAAAACTCGATCACATAGCCCTCCGACTGCACCGCGCAAACGGACCTGAACTCGTCGGATGCGGCATTCGGGGTCCCGGTCGCCGTGACCCCATCGCAGCGCCCATAACTATCGGTGAATCGGCACATGTCTGGACTGAACCCCCTGGAATCGATGTTCTGCTCCAGCTGATCAGACCCGGCGTCTGAAGTCGCGGGCCGTCAGGCCCACTGATCACCCAGCCCCACACCGCCACCCGCACACTGCGGAGAGATCCATTCATCCGGCGGTCGCGGGATTCTTCACAAAATAGTAATTCCTGCCGAGTTGGCGGGCCTCTAGACCCATACCCCAAGTAAATCACTCAAGGAGGAGTAGTCATGGGACAACGAATGGAAGGCAAGGTCGCGCTGGTCACCGGCGCGGCACGAGGGCAGGGACGAGCGCACGCCATCCGCCTCGCAGAAGAGGGCGCAGACATACTTGCGTTCGACTGCCCGGCCGATGGCAGGGTGCCGTATCCCGTAGCCACGTCTGACGAACTGAAGATCACGGTGAAAGAGGTTGAGGCTCTTGGCCGACGGATCATCGCCCACGAAGGTGATGTCCGCGAGCAAGCGCCACTCGACAACTTGGTTGCCGAGGGCGTCCGCGTTTTCGGCGGCGTCGACGTTGCAGTGGCCAACGCCGGCATCTGGACTGTGCATCCGTTCGCAGACATTCCCGAAGACGAGTTCGCCGACGTGCTGAACGTCAACATCATGGGCGTATGGCGCACCCTGAAGGCTGTGACTCCCGCGATGAAGGCGCGTGGTGGCGGGTCGGTGATCATCACCTCGTCCGGCAATGGCGTCGAGGGATCTCCTCACTACGTCCACTACGTCGCATCGAAACACGGCGTCCTCGGGCTGGCGAAGGGGGCCGCGCTGGAGTTCGGCCAGTACGGTATCCGGGTCAACTCCCTTCTTCCCGGGCCTACCGATACCCCCGCCTTGGATTGGCAGGGCGGCTACGACCTGTGCGCCGGCAAGGGCCCAGGCCAGGGCACCAAAGAGGACTTGCAGGGAGCGAAGTACTGGTCGGCCCTTCGTGACGTGGGCCTGTTGCCGCCACGCGCCATGAGCGAGGCTGTCCTGTGGCTCGCATCCGACGAATCTCAATGGACAACCGGTCTGGAGATGCTGGTCGAAGGCGGACACATGCTCATGCCGGGACTGAACATGACCAAGGTTGCTGCCGACAACCCCTAGAACCGAGGTTTCAGGCCTCGGTGGGTGCCCGAGGACATCTGCCCTCGGGCACGGTGGTGTCATTGCTCGAACTACGAGCGATGACACCACCTTTCGGTCCCTGACGTACGCTGCTCAGCGAGGTTTCCACTCCAGACCGTAAACCGTGCGCAACCAGACTGTTGTCACGGTTTCGACCATGTCTTCCAGAGGGATTGCGTTGGCACTGCGTGCACTCATCAAAGCCAGATTACGTTCGCCCATCCACATCAAGGCAGCGGCCAGCGATCTTGCCGGTGGTCCATCGATAGCCACACCAGTAGCCCTATCGCGGTCGATTCCTGCCGCAGCGGCGTCTATGAAGCGGCCAAGAATGGTGTCCCATTGCGCCTGCAATTCCGCTTCACCCGCAGCGGCATCTCCCACTTCACGAAGAACGTGGCCATGCTGTTCCCACACTTGAATTACTTCCGATACTGCGTGCTCGATCGCAGCCTCGGGCGACATTCCGGCCGGCCGCTCGAAAATCAGCTGTGAGGCACTGTAGACATCAGACGTCACCCGTGACAGCAAGGCGGACAGTACCTGCCATTTGGACTCGTAATAGAAGTAGAACGACGACCGGGACAGCCCGGCCCGTTTGGCCAGATCATCTATCGAGATGCTTCGCATCGACACCGTACGCAGTAGTTCGTAGGCACCCTCAAGGATCGCCTGCTCGCGCATATCTCCTTTGGAATTGCGCCGGCCAACCTTCGCTTCCGACGAGCCAAGGCCGTTCAAGGATGTAGGCACCATGGGTACATGGTAGGACACGAGCACGTGCGGAGCGTGTGACACAAAGCAGATGTGATGGGTGCTCGACCAGGGCCTGTTGCTGCGTCGATACACGCAGTATCCGTGGAGGTCGGTCCGACCCCCAGCATCTCGCTCAACCAGGGCCGAACCGTCGCATGACTCAGTTTCAACATTGTGTTGACAATAGCGGACAGACAGTCCATCTTGGAGATAGCCATCCACCACGTCGCCGGACCAGTGCTGTCGCGCGATCCGACTAGGTCGGTACAGACGGCGTTCACCATCGCTCGATGTCACTCGCACGCCACGAGAAATTGGCCGAACAATTATTACCAGGAGCCGGTTATGTCCAGTCTCGCCGACAATTTGATCGCATCCGCGGAAAAGCACGGCAATCGACCAGCAGTACAGCTGGATGAATATGTGCTCAGTTATGACCAACTCCTTCACCGTGCAGGGGCGGTAGCGGGTGATTTGCGCGCGCGGGGGGTTCAACCCGGTGACCGGGTGGGTCTCGTGCTACCGAACGTTCCTGCTTTTCCGGTGCTCTTTTACGGAATACTGTTGGCCGGCGCGGTCGCAGTCCCTATGAATCCCTTACTCAAGGCACGCGAAGTCGAGTACTACCTCACCGATTGCGGCATGGCGCTCATCTACGGGCTGTCCGGCGACGAGGACACCGTCTTGTCAGCAGCATCAACGGTCGGTATTCCAGCAGTACTCGTTCCGCACTTGGGACCCGAGGGCCTGTCCGGAAGACCGCTGCTTGCCGCCACAGACCGAGCCGACGATGACACTGCCGTCATCCTGTACACCTCGGGGACCACTGGCAAACCGAAAGGGGCCGAACTCACTCACCGCAATATGTCAACAAACGCGGCGACCACTGTAGATACCTTGATCGAGATCGGCCCCGAGGACGTGATCATGGGGTGCCTTCCTTTGTTCCATGTCTTCGGGCTCACCTGCGGACTCAACGCGGCGGTCAGGGCGGCCGCTCTGCTTACGCTCATTCCCCGCTTCGACGCAGTCCAAGCGCTCAATGTTGTCGCTCGCGACAACGTCACGGTCTTTGAGGGGGTGCCCACCATGTATGCCGCGATGCTGCATTCCATTGAAGCCGACAATGCGGACATGTCTTCACTGCGTACGTGCATCACCGGTGGCGCGGCCATGCCCGTTGAGGTCCTGAAAAATTTCGAGCGAACGTTTGCCTGCGAGATTTACGAGGGGTACGGGCTGTCCGAGACAGCACCCATCGCCTGCTTCAATCAGCCAGGCCTTGAACGCCGACCCGGCACCATCGGAGTGCCCGTGCGCGGATGTCACCTACGGATAGTTGACGACGCCGGCACTGACGTTCCTGACGGCGCCGCGGGAGAGATCGCCATCCAAGGCGAAAACGTCATGAATGGGTACTGGAACCGACCCGAGGCGACCGCTGAGGCAATACCAGACGGCTGGTTCCGCACGGGCGACATCGCTACGCGCGATACCGACGGCTACTACACCATCGTCGACCGGAAGAAGGACCTGATCATCCGCGGTGGATACAACGTTTACCCACGCGAAGTCGAAGAGGTTCTCTACCAACATCCCGCGGTTGCCGAGGCAGCAGTTGTTGGCATCAAACACCGAGAACTCGGCGAAGAAGTTGGTGCCGCCGTTGCACTGAAACCCGGAGTTCAAGCGGCATCTCATGAACTCAAGTCATTCGTACGAGATCGAATTGCCGCATACAAGTATCCGCGCGAAATCTGGCTCGTCGACTCCCTACCCAAGGGTCCGACCGGCAAAATACTCCGGCGCGAGGTTCACCCTCCAAGTTCCAACTGACTGATCGGCCGTTCTGCATCACCGGCCGAAACATTTAGCCCTGCGCAACTTCCCGTCCCAGCGAGTACACGAAAGAACATATAAACCATGGCCGGCAATCCCGATTTCGATCTGTTCAAGCTCGGTGAGGAGCACGACGAACTGCGTGCTGCGATTCGGGCGCTCTCGGAGAAGGAGATCGAGCCGTACGCGGCCGACGTGGACGAGAACTCCCGGTTTCCAGAGGAGGCCCTGGCGGCCCTGACCACCTCGGGGTTCAACGCGATCCACGTGCCCGAGGAGTACGACGGTCAGGGCGGTGACTCGGTCGCGGCGTGCATCGTGATCGAGGAAGTCGCGCGCGTCGACGCGTCAGCGTCGCTGATCCCGGCGGTGAACAAGCTGGGGACGATGGGCCTGATCCTCAAGGGTTCGGAAGAACTCAAGCAGCAGGTGCTTCCCTCGATCGCCTCGGGTGAGGCGATGGCGTCGTACGCCCTCTCTGAGCGCGAGGCCGGGTCCGATGCGGCGTCGATGAAGACCCGCGCGAAGGAGGACGGCGACACCTGGGTGCTCAACGGCAGC
>NZ_MJEJ02000027.1 GCF_002095435.2 Williamsia sp. 1138 | reverse complement strand
CGGCGAGGGACTTCTTGATATTCTCGGCAATGGCTTGGTCGATCTCAGACATCAGGACTCCTGTGCGGTGTGTGGGTGCACGATCAAAGGCAGTGCGGGACTTGGCATTTTCAGCAGCTTCCAAGGGGGCACTCGGCACTTCGATGTGCTGCTCTCGGCCTGACACCAATTACAGGTGCGAATTATTTCTGGATGGTCACGCAGGGACTAACAAGATGTTTCATGGTGCTCTCAGCAGCCTCGGCCGTAGGTCTGAGACGCCACGTTCTCAGTCTTCGGTCAATCCCGGCCCGGCAGCTTGACACATGAGTACAGTGGCATGAGTCACAGTAGTTGCATGGTCGGGTGCTGCCTCACAGCCGCGGCCGCGAGCAGAGAGTCACCGCGATGAAAACAAAGGCTGCAATCCTGACCGAGCTGAACACCGAATGGAAGATCGACGAGATCGACCTCGGCGACCCGGTCGCCGGAGAGGTGCAGGTCAAGCTCGCCGCGTCCGGCCTCTGCCACTCGGACGCACACGTCGTCGACGGGTCGAGCCCGATTCCGATCCTTCCCGTCGTCGGCGGCCACGAAGGTGCCGGCGTCATCACCAAGGTCGGCCCCGGCGTCTCCGGGCTCGAAGAAGGCGACCACGTCGTCCTCGCATTCATCCCCGCCTGCGGTACCTGCCCGTCGTGCGCCAAGGGGCTGCAGAACATCTGCGATCTGGGTGCAGGCCTGCTCACCGGACAGGCGATCTCCGATGGCACGTTCCGGGTCACCAAGGACGGTGCACCCGTCGTCCAGATGTGCCTGCTCGGCACCTTCGCCCCCTACGTCACCGTCCACCAGGCGTCGGTGGTCAAGATCGAGAAGGACATCCCCCTGGACAAGGCGGCCCTGCTCGGCTGCGGCGTCTCCACCGGCTGGGGTTCCGCGGTGGACATCGGCAACACCCGGCCCGGGGACACTGTCGTCATCGCGGGCATCGGCGGCGTCGGGATCAACTCGGTTCAAGGCGCGGCACACGCCGGTGCCCGCTTCGTCATCGCAATCGATCCGGTCGAGGACAAGCGCAAGATCGCGCTCGACTTCGGGGCGACCCACACCTACGCGACGATCGAAGAGGCTGCCGCGGAGCTCCCGGATCTCACCTGGGGCGCCATGGCCAACACGGTCATCCTGACCATGGGCGTGGTCAGGGGTGAGTACGTCCAGCAAGGCCTGTCGCTGGCCGGCAAAGGCGGCCAGGTGATCGTCACCGCCATGGGTCCGTACGACCAGGTCGATGCCCACCTCAATCTGTTCGAGCTCACGCTCCTGCAAAAGCGAGTCCAGGGCGCGATCTTCGGTGGCGTCGGCCCCCGCACCCAGATCCCGAAGCTGCTCAACCTCTACCGCAGCGGCGACCTCAAGCTGGACGAGCTGGTGACCACCACCTACAAGCTCGAGGACATCAACCAGGGCTACCGCGACATGGCCGACGGCAAGAACCTGCGTGGCGTCGTGATCTACGGAGACGACGACTACTGATCGACAGCAACTCACCCGTCTTGACAGCGGCGACCGACTCCAAGTCGGTCGCCGCTCTGTCGTCGTACGACCGCTCAGACCTCAGACGGCCGGCTTCCGCCGACCATCCCCACCAGCAACCGACAACCGAGTTCGGTGTTCCAACTGTGGCCGGCGCCGTTGACCACCACCACGTCACCGGCCTCGAGAGCGATCGATTCGGTATCGACGGCGAACTCCACCGTCCCGTCCACGACGGTCGAGATGTCGATGCTGTCAGTGTGGTGAAACGGGGTCGCGCGACCCGGATGGAAGGCGAAGATCCTCCACGTCACCGTCCCGGGCTCGGGTGCGATCTCGAGCAGGTCCCCCGACACCGGGCGCGCCAGCAGGGGCACAGCCGAGTTCTCGAAAAGCGAGATCGTGGTGGGACCGGTTGTCGGGTCGTCGTAGATGCTGACGGACTCGAGGAACGACTTTCCGTCCTCGCCGACGCCGGTGACCACGTGTTTCATCAGCCGACCGCCGTGACCTGCGCCGAGACGGTGTCCAGTCGTTCGAGTTCGGCGGCGGAGAGCTTCAGATCCACCGATGCCAGCAATGCACCGAGCTGATCCGGGATCCGCGCACTCACGATCGGCGCGACGATCGTCGACTGCTGCCGGGTCCAGGCAATCGCAACGGTGGCGATGGCGACCTCGTGAACCTCAGCGATATCGGCGAGTACGTCGATCACCGCGAGTCCTTCGGGGCTGAAGTACCGATCGACGATCTTGCTGCGGGCCGCGGCGTCGACGTCCTCCTGCGTGCGGTACTTGCCGGTCAGAAAACCGCTGGCCAGCGCCCAGTACGGAATCACTCCGAGACTGTGTTGCTCGGCGAGCGGACGCAATTGCGCCTCGAACGGCTCACGGGCCACCAGACTGTAGTGGGGCTGCAGTGCAACAGGCTTCGCGAAACCGTTGGCCTCGGCGATCGCCATCCACTCGGCGATCCGTTCGGGCGAGTAGTTCGAGATACCGAGGTACCTCACCTTCCCGGCCTTGACCAGCGCGTCGAACGCCCCGAGCGTCTCGCCGAGCGGGACGTCCGGGTCGTCGTAGTGCGCGTAGTAGAGGTCGATGCGGTCGGTCTGCAGCCGTCGCAGAGAAGCCTCTGCCGCACGGGCGATGTTGTCGGGCGCCAGACCGAGGAACTCAGGATGCCTGCTGACCTTGGTGGCGAGTACGACGTCGTCGCGCCGCCCCTGCTTGCTGAACCACTGCCCGAGGATGGTTTCGGACTCGCCGCCCGTATTGCCCGGAATCGACGCCATGTAGCTGTCGGAGGTGTCGATGAAATTGCCACCGGCTCCGACGAAGTCGTCGAGCACCGTGTACGAGGTATCGGCGTCGCTGGTCCAGCCGAACGTGTTGCCGCCGAGATTGAGTGGATAGACGTCAAGGGTCGAGTCGCCGATTCGAGTCATGCCCACCACACTATTGATTCGTCCGTCGTCCTGCCGCCGCGCACAATGGACCAGCACCTCCAGTCGGGACAAGGAGCTGCCATGGCGTCCTCGACACACTCCACCCACGAAGGCGTCACGCACGCCGACAAGGCGATGGATTCACTGTCGTCGCGTCCCGATGAGGACGTGATCAGCGACGAGAACAGGAGTTTTGCCGCTTCCGAGTTCTTCGATCTGACCACGCGCCTGACCCATGTCCTCGCGGCGCACGGACTCGGTGGCGGCGACACCGTTGCCATCCTCACCTCCGTTGCGATCGAAGCGATCGCAATTCGGTACGCGGCCACCCGGCTGGAATGTGCCACTGTTCTCTGCCCGGACGCCGGAACGCCGCAGCGACTCTCGGTCTTCCTGTCCCGGATCAGCGCCGACGCCGCCTTCCCGCGCACCACGTGTCGAAGGCACCCGTGGCCGATCGTGATCGTCGACCGCATCCCGTCAACTGAGCAAGGCAAGCCACATCGGCAACAGGTCACCGACCTGATCCGGCCGCCGAAGCACCGTTGACGAGACAACCCCGGCACACCGATATCACACTATGGAATTGTCAATGTTCCAGCTGCACAGGAGTTCACCGGTACTGCGGTAGTAACTAAATACTGCGTCGTCGAAGTAGTTTCTCGTAAATCTATGGGCCGTCAGGCGGCGATCGGTTCGTTGGTCGTGGTGCGACGGACGTGCAAGCGCATCGGTTCAAACGCCCACGGAAGTCCATGAGTTGAATCTACCGCGAGAAGTGAGTTAGCACAAGTGTTCGATAGATCGTATTTTACTGTCCAACAACGATTTTCGTCGAAAGCACAGCTACTCGCATCCAGAATATCAACGGGGTCTGACATCGTCGGTTACGAGTGAAAAGAGCACGCTCGATGACCACAAGGGCACGTTCGGCGCGAGTTTCGGCACGATCGGCGCGAGTATCGGCACGGTCAAGGGGTGTCGCCGAGGACTATCCCTTCGCGGCGCGGATCTGCTCCACCGGACCACCCCTGTTCGGTGCGCAGCAGGGCGCTCAGCCCACTGGATTGGTCGTCGAGGTCGACCTCATGACCTTTGGCCCGCAACCCCTGGACGAGCGGGTCGTTGTTGCCGTCGTCTGCGGTATCGATGTTGGGGTGTTCGCCGCCGACGTTGGTACTCGGGGTGTTCGCAGCGCCGAAGTCGACCATCGAGACCGCCTGCTGGGGATCCATACCCCAATCCATCAGTCCGACGAGTGTTTTCACCACGAACTGGATGATCACCGAGCCACCGGGTGACCCGACGACCATTTTCAGGTCGCCGTACTCACCGCCGGCTGCAGGTCCACCGAAGACCAGCGTCGGTGCCATCGAGCTTCGTGGCCGCTTGTTCGGCTCCACCCGGTTCACCAGAGGCAGACCTTGCGGGTCGGTCGGTTCAGCAGAGAAATCGGTGAGTTGATTGTTGAGCAAGAAGCCGTCGACCATATGGAAGGATCCGAACGAGGATTCCACCGTGGTCGTCATCGACGCGGCGTTGCCTTCTTTGTCGACGACCGAGATGTGACTGGTCCCGTGCTCCACTCCGGAGTACCAGCCGACCGGTGCAGCCGCATCGAACTGGCCAGCTGTTGCAGTGCCCATCGACCTGTCCGGATCGATGAGTGCTGCACGACCTTTCAAGTAGGCAGGGTCCAAGAGAGCGGCAGGACTCCCGCCTGGCAGTGGCACGAAGTCACTGTCGGCGATGTACTTGTCCCGGTCGGCGTAGGCCAATCGCTCGGCCTCGGAGACGAGGTGGACACCCATGACGGATGGTTTGCCGCCGTTGAGATCTGGTGCCGTCGGAGGGTACTGATCCATCGGGAAGTTCGAGAGGATCCCGAGCGTGGACGCCACGGCGAGCCCACCCGACGACGGATTCGGCATCCCGCACACCTGGGCGTCGCGGTATGGCACGCAGATCGGCTCCCGCACCTTCGACTCGTAGTTCTGCAGATCGGCAATTGTCATCGCGGACGGGGTCATCCCGCCTGCGGTGGACCCCGCCTTCGCCACGATGGCCTCGGCGATGTCACCGGAATAGAACGCATCGGCTCCTTCGGACGCGATGGCGCCCAACGTTTTCGAGTATGCCGGGTTGGTCAGGACCTCGCCCGCCGGCTTGCCCGACCCGTCCGGTAGCAAGAAATATGACTTGGCCGCGGGATCGACGGCGAGTTCGGCGCTGGACTCGTCGATTGCTGCGGCCATCCGGGGACTGATCGCGAAACCGCTGTCGGCCAGACCGGTCGCGGGCTCGAAAAGACTGCGCCACGCGTTGGTCCCGTGCTCTGACTGGACATCTTCCAGCAGTCGCAACACTCCTGGTACCCCGATCGATCGACCGCTCTCGCGCGCGCTGGGCACCGGTTCTGTGCGGTTGATGTCGTCGACCCAGCGCAGGTAGTTCTCGGTGGCCGCCGCCGGTGCCACCTCGCGGCCGTCGTAGGCCTGCACCGATTTCTCGGCCGCGTCGTAGTACAGCGCAAATGCACCGCCGCCGATGCCTGAACTCTGCGGCTCGACGAGCCCCAGCACCATCTGGGCAGCCACCAGGGCATCCGCAGCGTCACCTCCACCCGCGAGGACCTCACAGGCGGCCTGCGTAGCCAGGGGGTTCGCGGTTGCTGCGGCGAAGGACTTCGTTTGCACCGCAGTCATGTCCGACCGGTAGCCCGTCGCCACCTCAGGGTTGGTCGAGATGTCTTCGGTCGCACCCTCCGGCTCAGAAGGCGCGGTTGCCGAGGTACTCGACGACTCGGGCAGAGCACACACCTGATCAGGTGGCGCAGCCTCGTCGGAGGACGTCGAACACGATACTGCCAGGAGAAGTGCGGTGACGATGACGGCCACAGCACCTGCGCGCGGGCGGAACACAGGTCCGGTCATGGTCAAATGTTCCCTGATCGCACGCAGCAGAAACACCTGAACCACCATTTCGTTTGGCGATCAGCGCAGCTGGGTTACCTTCACACCATGGCAGTCAGCGGAAGTAAGAGCATCGATATCGAAGCGCCACCAGCGGCAGTCCTCGACGCCATCGCGGACGTGGAGGCCATGCCGTCCTGGTCGTCGATTCACAAGAGCGCCGCCGTGATCGACCGCCACGACGACGGCAGACCCAAGCAGGCACGCATGAGCGTATCGCTGATGGGCATCACCGACGATCAGGTCGTCGAGTACACATGGGCCGACAACTCCGTCGTGTGGGAGATGGTCGAGAGTTCGCAGCAGAAGATGCAGCGCGCCGAATACCGCCTCACCGAAACCGAAACCGGCACCCACGTCGAGTTCGAGATGACCATCGATCTCAAGATCCCCGTGCCGGGACTACTCGTCAAAAGGGGTCAGAAAACAGTCCTGGAGATGGCGACGAAAGGTTTGCGCGAGCAGGTCGTCGGCTGATCACAACTTGCCGCCCACCAACGTGAGCAGTGCGGCCCTACCCATTCCCAGAAATCCGCGCAGCGACGTCGGCGACAGCGCGGACGACCACACGGTGCGGGTCGAGCCGGTCGGTTCGGGCGCGCCGTCGAATCGTTCGCCGAGCCATTCGAGCACGGTGGGTGTCGCGAGAATCATCAGAGACAGATGTTCGCTGACACGGTCTCGGATGTACGTCACGTTGGCCCCGAAATCGTTGTAGCGGTCCACCTGTGCGTCCACGTCCTCGACGGCGATGATCTGGTCGTGGACCGGCTGCACTACGAGTAGTGGGCAGTCGGGCCGCCGGGAACCGAGCCGGATGTCGTCGAACAGCTCGAGAACCGCGGGCGAGGCGAGCACATCGGCCAGTGGGATATCGGTGTAGTTGTCGAAGTCGTCGCCGGCGAACCGGGCGATTGCCCAGGCGGTGGACATCGACTCGATCTCGTCGAGGCGCGCCCTGCCCTCGTCGTTGACGTGCGAGTCGATCACCCGGCGCAGTCCCGGGTACAGATGGCGCAGGCCGGCGACCACCAACGCGGGCAGACCTGCGAAGAAGGTGTCGTTGAGACGTATGTACGTCTGGCCCGGATCACCGACCGGCGCCCCGAGAACGGCTCCGACGATGTTGAGTTCAGGAGCGTACTCGGGCGCCATCTCGGCGACCCACGATGACGCCATGCCGCCACCGGAATAGCCCCAGACACCCACGGGAGTCGCCCGCGTGAGCCCTAGCGGAGCAAAGTCGGTCGCGGCCCTGATCCCATCGAGGACGCGGTACCCCGGCTCACGCGGGGCACCGAAGTAGCCGCCGAGTCCTTCATGATCGGCGATCGTGACCGCCCAGCCCCGCGACACCGCGTTGGCGATGATCAGTAGCTCGAATGGTGCGACGTTGCCGAGAGAGGTCGCACCGCGTTGCAACGCATAGGACGGGAAGCTCCGGGACGAGATCGCATCGATGGCGCACTGGTACGCCAAGAGCGGGCGCGAGTGCACCCCGTCTGCATCCGCGGGCAGCAGCACCGTGGTCACCGACGCCTCGGGTGTGCCGTTCAGATCCGCCGTGCAGTACAGCAATTGCCATGCGGAGACCTGCTGGGGAACAAGACCGAGCAGCGCTATCTCCACTTCACGACTGCGCAACAACGTGCCCGCAGGCAGTCTCTCGAAGTCCGCGGGCGGGCGGTAGAACGGATCGTCGATCGGCAGCTGGGGTCGGTGCCACCTCGACGCTCGCGGCGTCGTCGCTTCCGGGATCCAACCGCTTGCGACGTCGATGTTTTCGCTCATCGGACTTCCTGTAGAACGCGACAACCGGCGCGGGCTCCACGAGCCCGCGCCGGTTTCTGTCTCACCTGGTGCGTGGATGCACTACCGCGTCAGCGTCTGAGCCGCTTCACGATGAACAGCAGGATGCACGCGCCGAGGAGCGCGGTGAAGAAGGTGAACCACCAACCACCGCTCGCGGTGTCGAAGAAGAAGCTGAGGATGAATCCACCCAGGAAAGCACCGATGACACCGACGACGATGTTCAGCAGAATTCCCATCTGCTTGTCGGTGCCCATGAACTTGCTGGCGATCCAGCCGGCAAGACCGCCGATGATGATGTAGCCAACCCAACCGACGGCAGTCGTGGTGGTGGAACGTTCGGCCAAGACCTCGACCGCTTGAGCAGTGGTACTCACAGTGCTTCCTAACGTTGGTGGTGCTCGCTGGTCACGGATGCGTGACCACGCTGCCCACTTGGAATCCCCACCGATGGGGTCGATGAAACCTCGGACCCGAAAGCGGCCAGCACCTCGAGTCTCGTCCACCGACCTCGCCCGCGTCCATGCCGCGCGGGTCTCACTTTGTCATCGCTTTGCCCCGAACCCCCAGACTCGCGAACCCCCAGAACCCCCGGAACCCCCGAACCCCCGGTGCCGCTAGCCTGGTGATCGTTCGGTCGGTTGTCCCGGTTTCGGCAAGACTTTCAACAGAAGGCGAACATCGCAGC
The DNA here is from genome assembly GCF_002095435.2 of Williamsia sp. 1138. Classification (GTDB taxonomy): domain Bacteria; phylum Actinomycetota; class Actinomycetes; order Mycobacteriales; family Mycobacteriaceae; genus Williamsia. The sequence goes on along the minus strand of NZ_MJEJ02000027.1, from coordinate 61,075 downwards.
GTGGCAGCATCAATGACCTGGACCGGCCGGCTCACCATGCCCGTCGTCCTCGCCCCCATGTTCCGCGTCTGTGGGCCCGATCTGGTGATCGCGGCCTCGCGTGCGGGCATCGCCGGGTCTTTCCCGACTGCCAACTGCCGCAGCACCACCGAACTCGGTGAATGGGTCGGACGCATCTCCGCCGACCTGACCTCCGATGACCGCCGGTTGCCGTGGGGCGCCAACCTGATCATCAAACACGCCCGCCGCGATGCCGACCTCGAGGTGTTGCTCGCGGGCCGCCCGGACTTCGTCATCACGAGTGTCGGGACACCCGCACCGGTGGTCGGACCACTGCACGAGGCCGGGATCTCCGTCCTCGCCGACGTCGCGAGCGTCGAGCACGCACGCAAGGCCGTTGCCTGCGGAGTGGACGGCCTCGTCCTCCTCAGCGCAGGCGCCGGCGGCAACACCGGCTGGCTCAACCCGTTCGTGTTCGTTCGCGCAGTCCGAGAGTTCTTCTCGGGAACCGTCGTCCTGGCCGGCGGGATCACCGACGGCACCGCCATCGCCGCGGCACAGGTCCTCGGCTGCGATCTCGTCTACCTCGGCACCAAGGCCATCGCAGCCACCGAGAGCATGGCGTCGGTCGGCTACAAACAGATGCTCGTCGACTCGTCCGCCGACGACATCCACCTCACCAAGGCCTTCACCGGTATGCCGACCAACATGCTGCGCCCGTCCATCGTCGCGGCGGGTCTCGATCCTGCCGCTCTGGACGAAGACGTTTCGCCGACGTCCGCCGACGGCACATACGGAGGGGCTCGGCACGACGGGCCGGGGCGGTGGTCGGATGTGTGGGCAGCAGGTCATACCGTCTCCGGGGTCCACCGGAGTGAACCCATCGCCGACGTCGTGTCCGGGCTACGTGCCGACTTCCTACATGCTCGGTCCCGTCACCTGTGACACCGGTGGCCTGTGACCAGGCCCGGCCGCGCTCAGCGCAGGGCCACCAGATTCGCCACCGACTTGCGGACGTCGGAGTCGATCACCCGGGCCACCAGGTCTCCGATCGGTCCGTTCAGGACACTGCCGCTCAGGGTGGCGTCGAGGTCGAAGATCGAGCCGTCGCCTTGCGGCGTCACCTTCAGCGCTATCGCGATCTTCACGCCGCCGCGACCGCTGCCCGACAATTCGAGCAGTCTCGGTTCGTCGTAACGCGTGACCTCCCAGTGAATGGTGTTGCGAAAACCCTTGACCTTGATCAAGGACGACACCTTGGTGCCCTCTGCGATGGTGTCCGGCACCGGACTCTTCCAGCCGGCGAAGATGGTCATCCACTCGTCGAACCGACTCAGATCGGACGCCATCTGCCACGCCTTCGCGGGTTCCAGATCGCTTGTCACCGATACGTTCACACCAGCCATGCGGGTATTACCTCCGAAGATGTTTGCGCTGCGGTCTTCTAGAAGAGCAGCGGAAGCACGAGGACCATGACCAGCGTCCACGCGATGTGGGTGAATGCCGGAGCGAGCACTCCGGCAGTGGCCCGGCGTTCGAGCGCGCACACCACGCCGAGCAAGATAGCCGCGAATCCGAGCATCGGGTTACCGCTTGCCAGGGTCGCGATCACGTAGATCAGAGTCGAGAAGATCACGGGTGCATGGCCTTTGAAGGCCGAGTACACCGCGCCACGGAAGAACAGCTCTTCGGCGATGCCATTGACGATCGCCGTCGCCAGCACCAGCGCGAGCCCGCCGGTGTCGGCGTGGTCCAGCACCTCGGCGATAAAATCTCGCAGCGGCGGGATCTCCCGGATGACGAGACCACCGACAACGAAGATCGCCCCGAGGATCAGCCCGACGATGATGCCGATCCCAGCGGCCTGCACGTGACCGCCGCGGGGAGGCGGAAAGCAGCCGATGCGTATCGGACCCGATAAGAAGGCACCCACCAGCCATATTGCGGCCAGGGCAAAGGTCATCGGATAGAAGGACGAATCACCGGGTTCGATCGAGAGCGAGAATCCCAGCGTCACGCTGCCCGCGATGAGCACCACGGCCACGACGATCCGCCTGCGCAGCACCGAGGCCCTGGACTCGACCGGCTCGTCCGAATCGTCGACGACGGTGTCGAGCAGGAACTGGAACTTGTCGGGAACCGTGATCACGTCGCACCCCGCACCGCGTTGATCAACCCCGCCACCACGCCGGCCGCCTGGACGGTCCGATCCCGAACCTCACGCTTGACGCGCATCAGATCGCCGCCCGCCCACGACGGATCCGTATCGGCGAGATGGTGGATATCGGGGAGTTCGTTCACCGGTCGAGGCAGACCGCTGGCCACCGAGAGCTCCACTGCCTGCCGGACGGTCAACAGTCCTCCCGGGGGATCGGGTACATGGTCACGAATCGTATGCTCGGACGCCTTCATCGGGTAGTCCAATGACCTCACCAGGTCGGAGGCGAGTCCACTCGGAACCGGCACCAGCAATCCGCTGACGAACCCGGCCAACCTCACATCCACCGAGGGCATCACGACACCGACACGGGGTGCCTTGATGGCGCGCAGGTAAGCGAAGAGGAGTGCGCTGTACGACCCCGTGTCCGCGCTGGTGATGTCGTAGCTGCCCGGCGGGACCTCGTCGGTGGCCGCAGCGGCCAGGTAGTAGACGGCATCGCGGACGGAGATCGGGTCCATCGGGTTGTCCACCCAGGTGGGCAGCGGGATCACGGCAAGGCGGTCCGAGATGTACCGGACCATCTCGAACGACGTCGACCCGGCGCCGATCACGACGGCTGCCTTCAGCCACACCAGCTCGGCTCCGCCGTCGAGGTCGAGGGCTTCGCCGACCTCGGCGCGGCTCTCGAGGTGTTCGGACAGCTTCGCGTCGTCCGGCACGAACCCGCCGAGGTAGACGATGCGGCCGACGTTGCCACTGCGGGCGCCGGCTGCGACATTCTCAGCGGCGCGGCGGTCGATGTCGCGGAAGTTCTTCTCACCGATGCCGTGGACGAGGTAGTACACGACGTCGACATGCCCCGCGGCGGCGAAGCCGGCCCGGACCGACTCGGGATCGGAGGCGTTGAACTCGATCGTCTTGACGTCGTCGACCCAGCCGAACCTCTCGAGCGAGGAGAGATTGCGGGACGCGGCCACCACTTCGTGGCCTGCGTCGAGAAGGGCAGGGATCAGTCGGGAGCCGATGTAGCCGGTGGCCCCGAGAACAAGTACGTGCATGTCACCACCTGGTTCTATACGTACCTCGGTCGGTCACCACCGACGAACTCACAGCGCCTGGTGTTCACGGTGACCGCAAGAGCACACGCGCATTGCGTTCGTGAGCGGACCTTTGGGACTTACCCCGCAGCGTAAGGGAACAATCGTGGCCCCGATCACTGCGGGCCGACGAGCCTGCCCGGGTCCGACGAGCCCACAGACCACAAACGTCGACCGCACCCGTGTGGGGTGCGGTCGACGTCAGGGGTGTTCGAGGGTGGAGATCAGGCCAGTGCTTTTGCCTTGAGGCTGTCGAACTCTTCTTGCGTGATCGTTCCGTTGTCCAGCAGGGCCTTCGCCGAGTGGATCTGATCTGCCGGCGATGCGGTACCGGCAGCCTGCTTGATGTAGGCGTCGGCCTGCTGCCGAGCCTCCGCTTGCGACGCCTGTGCCCGCTCGGCCATTCCGCGACCGCGCGCGATCAGGTAGACGAACACGGTGATGTAGGGCACCAGGATCAGGAAGATGATCCAGACCGCCTTGACGAAACCCGAGGTCTTGTGGTCACGGAACAGATCCGCGAGCACATTGAAAAGAATCATCAAATACGCGATGAACGCGAAGATCACCAGCGTGTACCAGATGAAATCCCAGAAAGAATCCCACATTTTCCGACCACTCCTTGCTCGAAACTGCCCCCGGACATCGGTGACGAGATCGATCATCGCACGTGAGCGTGGTTTTTCTTCACCCTTCTCGGATGAACTACCGCAGGTGTCAAGGCTTCATCCGAGACGGGTGAGGACATGGAGAAGGCCGATGCCGAGACTTGTGAAAACGTCACCACTTCAGAAAGGCCGAACTGTGAGCACTTCACCTGACATCGAGCGGCATCCGGTCAAGCAGGGAATTGCCGGGGGCACCACGTTCGCCGCCGCAATTCTGTTGCTGGTCGCGTCATTTCTGGCGATCTTCCAGGGCATAGCGGCAATTGCGAACGACGACCTCTTCGTGGTCGGACCGAAATACACCTATGAGTTCGATCTGACCGCGTGGGGCTGGATCCATCTCATCCTGGGCGTCATCGGAGTGCTGGTCGCAGCCGGTCTGATGACCGGTGCGGTCTGGGCCCGCGCGACCACGATCGTGCTGGCCGCCATCTCCATCGTCATCAACTTCCTCTGGCTACCGCAGTACCCACTGTGGTCCATCGTGATCATTGCACTTGATCTCGTCGTGATCTGGGCTGTGGCGACCTGGAAGAACGACTGACCTCCTGGCGGTGGCGGCCAGGGGTCGGCACCGCCAGAAGCTCGATTTGTAACCCAGGTTCGCCGACCGGTCAATAGTCCCGATCACGCAGATTCATCGAAGTCGCGGATTTTTCCTGGCCGCTAAGGTCTGAATCCATGGCATCGCGTTCGTACCTCGTGCTGGCGTCGCAGCGCAGCGGCAGCACGCTCCTCGTCGAGTCCCTCCGCGCCACCGGTATCGCCGGCAACCCCGAGGAGTTCTTCCAGTACCTCCCGACCACGAGTGCCGCCCCGCAACCCCGCGAATGGTTCGCCGAGGTGACCGATCCGGACGTGCTCGCGCTCCTCGATCCCCTGGATCCCGGCACCCCGGCCACGGAGACCTCACAGGAGTGGCGAGACCGGATACTGCAGGCCGGACGCAGCGACAACGGCGTCTGGGGTGGAAAACTGATGTGGAATCAGACCCCGCTGCTCGTCGACCGGGCCGCGGGCCTACCTGAGCGCTCGGGGTCCGATCTCCGTTCCGCCATCGACGACGTCCTCGGAGATGTGTTGCTGGTCAAAGTCTCCCGCGAGAACGTCGTCGATCAGGCCGTGTCCTTCTGGCGCGCGGTACAGACCCGGGTGTGGCGTGGCAAGGCCGACCCCGAGCGCGACGCGGGGGCGCAGTACAACGCAGACGGGATCGCGCACCTGGTGACCGAACTGCGGAATCAAGAGGCCGGCTGGCGAGCCTGGTTCGCTGACAACGACATCACGCCGTTCGAGGTCGGCTACGAGGAGCTGACCGCAGACACCACCAAGGTGGTCGCCACCATCCTGGAGGCCCTGGGCCTGGACCCGGCTGCGGCCCCACCCCCTGATCTGGAAAAGCAGGGCGACGCCCGCTCCAACGAGTGGGCGGAGCGCTATCGCCACGACGCCGCAACGAGAGGTCTGCCGCTGTGAGCACAACCGAGACTCTTCCCGCCCACATCAGCAGGGTCGAGGAACTACGCGCACTCGAAGCCGAGTCCGTGCACATCATCCGCGAGGTGGTCGCCGAACTCGAGCGACCTGTACTCCTGTTCTCGGCCGGTAAGGACTCCATTGTCTTGCTCCGGCTGGCGGAGAAAGCTTTTCGCCCGAGCCCCGTACCGTTTCCCATCCTCCACGTCGACACCGGCCACAACTTCCCGGAGGTCATCGAGTTCCGAGACCGCAGGCTCGCCGAAGGTGGCCACAGGTTGATAGTCGGATCGGTGCAGGAGGCGATCGACAGCGGTCGCAGCACCGAGATCGGTGGTTCCAGTGGTTCCCGAAACCGATTGCAGACCAGAACACTTCTCGACGCGCTCGACGCCGGACGTTTTGACGCAGCGTTCGGCGGCGCACGCCGCGACGAAGAACGTGCTCGCGCCAAGGAACGGGTCCTGAGCTTCCGCGACGAGTTCGGCCAGTGGGATCCGCGAGCCCAGCGGCCCGAGCCGTGGTCGCTGTACAACGGTCGCATCCGCCGCGGTGAGCAGGTGAGGGTCTTCCCCCTGAGCAACTGGACCGAACTCGACATCTGGCGGTACATCGAACTCGAGGAACTCGAGCTGCCGTCGATCTACTTCGCGCACGAGCGCGAGGTCTTCGAACGCGACGGAATCCTCTTGGCGACATCCGAATTCACCCAGCCGGAGGATCACGAGGCAGCCAAGACCGAGTGGGTTCGTTACCGCACCGTCGGCGATCTCACCATCACCGGTGCCGTCCGGTCCACCGCGACCGAGATCAGCCAGGTCATCGACGAGATCTCCGCCGCGGTGGTGTCCGAGCGCGGCGAGACCCGGGCCGATGACCGTACCTCCGTGGCAGCCATGGAAGACCGCAAACGTGAGGGATACTTCTGATGAGTGAGACAACCGAGCTGAGCGAAACACCGGCAATCACCGCCGATCCCACTGAGCAGCCACCCCGGCAATTACTCCGGCTGGCCACCGCCGGATCGGTCGACGACGGCAAGAGCACGCTGATCGGACGGCTCCTCCTGGACACCGACAGCCTGCCGCTCGACCATCTCGAGTCGGTGACCGACGTCGGTGGCGGGGTGGACCTCGCAGCGCTGTCCGACGGGTTGCGGGCCGAGCGGGAGCAGGGCATCACGATCGACGTCGCGTACCGCTTCTTCTCCACCCCCTCGCGCAATTACATCCTCGCCGACACCCCGGGCCATGAGCGCTACACCCGCAACATGTTCACCGGCGCGTCCAACGCCCACGTCGCCGTTCTGCTCGTCGACGCGCGTGCCGGCGTGCTGCGGCAGACCCGCAGGCATGCGCGCATCGCCTCCCTACTCGAGGTTCCCCACCTCGTCGCCGCAGTGAACAAGATCGATCTCGTCGACTACGACGAGGCGCGCTTCCGGGAGCTCGAATCCGAATTGCACGCTCTGGCACACCGACTCGGTGTCTCCGACCTCACCGTGGTCCCGGTGGCAGCCCGCGACGGCGACAACGTCGTCCACCGTTCGACGCGGACGCCGTGGTACGACGGCCCGACGCTGCTCGGCCACCTCGAGGAGATCGACCTCAAGGCTCCGCACGCCGCCGTCGACGAGCTGCGTCTGCCGATCCAGTGGGTCTCGCGGCCGAGCGCGCAGGAGCGTCGGCGGTACACCGGACGATTGTCTGCCGGAACGCTGTCCGTCGGTGATCGAGTCGCCGTCTTGCCAGCGGGCACGCAGAGCACCGTGACCGCGCTCGACACCCTCGACGACACCCGCGACATCGCGGTGGCACCACTGTCGGTGTCCGTCGAACTCGCCGACGACATCGACGTCGGCCGCGGTGATGTACTCGTGTCCGCCGACGCCACCGAACTACCGGTTCTGGCACGGGAACTCGAGGTCAACCTCTGCTGGTTCGCGGACAGCCCACTACGCGCAGGGGATCGGTTAGCGCTCAAGCACACCACCCGCACGGTGCGCGCCACGGTCCAGGAACTGCACAGCCGGCTCGATCCCGAGACCCTCGAGATCGACCAGAACCCGATCGAGTTGTCGCTGAACGACATCGGGACCGTCACGCTGCGCACCAGCTCGGTGGTCGTCGCCGACCGATACGCCGGGAACCAGGATGCGGGCGCATTCATCCTGATCGACGAGAACTCGAACGACACCGTGGGCGCCGGCACGATCCTGGAGGCCCGCGAGGTCAAGCCGGGTGAGCGCACGCGTAACGACGTCAAGTGGCATCCGTCGTCCCTCGACCGTGGCCATCGCTGGACGACGGTCGGACAGCGCGGTGCGACGGTGTGGCTCACCGGCCTGCCTGCCTCCGGAAAGTCGACGCTCGCAGTCGCTCTCGAACGCGCGCTCGTCGAGTCCGGGAGAGTCGCCTACCTGCTCGACGGCGACAACGTCCGCCACGGACTGTCCGACGATCTGGGGTTCTCGCCCGGCGATCGCGCCGAGAACATCCGCCGGGTGGGACACCTGACTCGCCTGTTCGCCGACGCGGGCGTGGTCGCGATCGCGTCTCTGGTGTCACCGCTGGAATCAGACCGCGAGATCGCGCGCACCCTCAACGACGCGGCCGGGCTGCCCTTCGTCGAGATCCACGTCGCGACCCCACTCGCCGAATGCGAACGTCGCGACCCGAAGGGGCTCTACAAGCGGGCCCGCGCGGGCGAACTGAAGGGCCTCACCGGCATCGACGCGCCTTATGAGGTGCCGGAGAACCCCGACCTCGTGGTCGACACCACCGGCGCCGATCTCGATGCCCTGGTGGCGCAGATCTTGCAGGTGCTGGAAACACGGGCACCGACAGCTCGGCCGAGCACGGGCTAGCCTGTCGGAGACATCGCTGAAGGGTTACATGTATGACCGGCTATGACGCCGCCACCGGGAAAGAGAACGTGCTCCTGGTCCACTGGCACGACCTGGGTCGCCACCTGGAGCTCTACGGGGCATCCGGGGCCCATTGCCCGAATCTGGAACAACTGGCGTCGGAGGGTGTCCTCCTCACCGCGGCGCACGCGACCGCACCGCTGTGCTCACCCTCGCGCGGCTCGTTGCTGACCGGCCGGTATCCGCACAGCAACGGGGTGGTGGGGCTCGCGCATCATGGCTGGGAGTACCGCGAGGGAGTCCGGACGCTCCCCCAGATCCTCGGTGACAACGGTTGGCAAAGTGCGCTTTTCGGCATGCAACACGAATCTGCGGTCCCCGGACGGCTGGGGTACGACAACTACGACGTCACCGATTCCGACTGCGATTACGTCGTCGACCGCGCAGAGGAATGGCTCAAGGCCACGGCGCAGAATCGCGACTCCGGCGACCACACCCCGTTCCTGCTCAACACGGGCTTCTTCGAGGTACACCGGCCGTACTCACCCGACCGCTACCCCGTGCCCGACCCCAACGGATTCGACGTGCCCGATTACCTGCCCGATACCGCAGAGGTCCGCGGCGACCTCGCGGCGTTCCACGGCAGCATCGAGGTCGCCGACATCGCGACCGGGCGCCTTCTCGACGCTCTCGACGCGTCCGGGTTCGCAGAGGACACCTGGGTGGTCTTCTTCACCGACCACGGCGAGGCCTTCCCCGGCGCCAAATCGACGTTGTACGACCGTGGCACCGGCATCTCTTTCATAGTGCGTCCGCCGCGCTCGCGGTCGATCGCACCGGTGCGCTACGAGGGACTCTTCAGCGGCGTCGACCTGGTCCCGACGTTGCTCGAACTCCTCGGCGTCGAGGTCCCGGGTGAGGTCGAAGGTGTTTCCCACGCCCGCGTCCTGTCCGGTGCCGACCGCGAGACCGTGGTCCGCGATGCGGTCTTCACGCAGAAGAACTACCACGACAGCTACGACCCGATCCGGGCGATCCGCACGGTCGACTACAGCTTCATCGAGAACTTCGCGTCCCGGAGCGCCTTGGAACTACCCCTCGACATCGCCGACAGTCCCTCGGGTCGGGCGCTCGGCGGATCCCACCTGGGTCCACGCAGCGCCAAGGAACTCTACGATCTGCGCTCGGACCCGGGTGAGGTGAACAACCTCGCCGGTGACCCGGCCTACGCCGAAGTACAGACCGCACTCGAGAACCGGCTCCACGAATGGCAGGAGAAACTGGGCGACACGGTGACCAGCGACGCCGAGGGCAGTGCGATCGCCGCCGAGTTCATGCACCGGTACCAGGCGACGCTCGGTGACAAGGAAGCCGTGCCCCGCTCACCCAAGGGACGAGACCGTCAGCTCAAGACCCCGGAGACCCGCGCCACCGGGTAGCCGAGCAGAAGGGTCCTGCTCAGGACGCCGTCCACTTCGGCGGCCGTTTCTCGGCGAAGGCCAAAGTGCCTTCGTGGGCGTCCGCTGCCTTCCGCGCCGGTGATGATTCCCACCGACAAAGTGTCGTCCGAATCCAACCGGCTCAGCGCCTCGGCGATGCCGACGGCGACGGCTTCGTCGACCGCGTTCCGGACCTGCGGTCTGTTGATGGTGATCACCAATACGCTGTCATCGACCGTGTCGACCAGCACCTCGTCCGGCATCTCGCATTCCTGTTCCTCATTCGGGACACACCCACCGAACGAGATCCAGTTCTTCAGAGCGTTGTCGCGATACCACCGTCGACTGGGATCACTGCACCCGTGAGGTAGCTACCTGCGCGACTGGACAAGTACACCACGGCGCCGATCACATCGTCGGGCCGTCCGATGCGGCCGAGCGGTGATGCTGCAGCCACCTCGTCCCGCAGTTCGGCGAGGATCGGGGCCATCATCTTCGACTCGAACGGTCCTGGCGCGATGGCGTTGACCGTGACGTTGCGTGGCCCGAGATCGCGCGCGAGGTGTCGGGTCAGCTGGTGAATGGCCGCCTTGCTCGACGAGTAGGAATACGACGCCGTGCGGGGCACCCGGATCCCGTCGATGCTGCCGATGTTGATGACCCGCGACGGATTCTCGGCGGTGGCACCTTTGGTCAGCAGGGGCAGCAGCGCCTGGGTCAGAACGAACGGTGCCTGCACGTTCAGCTTGAGCACCCGGTCCCACGCAGCGTCCGGGAACTCGTCCAGGGGTGCGCCCCAGGTCGCGCCGGCGTTGTTGACCAGGATGTCGAGACCGTCGACCTCTGCGGCCACCTGTTCCGCCAGTTCGCGACAACCTTCAGGCGTGGACAGATTCGCCTGAAACGCGGTCAGACCCGCGGCCCGGGCCTCTTCCAGCGCTTCTGCCTTGCGACCGGCAATCACCACGCGGGCACCGCGTTCGAGAAGTCCGTGGGCGATCATCGCCCCGATACCGCTGGTACCGCCGGTGACCAGGGCGGTCTTACCACTCACGTCGAACAGATCAAGCGTCATCGTCGTCGATACTCCGGTGCTCGTTCATCCAAGAATGCGGCGGTTGCCTCCGACCGATCATCTGTCATCGGCATGATCATCTGCGGGTGGTTCTCGGATTTCTCCCTGGGATCGTCCATTTCCTGGGCATCAGAGGGCAATATGCCCTCGGTGGGTAAGGAAACGGACGATCTCAGGGACTTTAGGCCTGCACCCCGGCTCCGTGCCGCAGGGAATCATCGACGGTCGAGTTCGCCCCACCCACCCGGAAGCTCGCCCCACGGTGATGGTCCGGCAACAAATCGCCCCGGCCGAAGAGTTTGTGCCGAAGCGTGCCGGGCACATAGTCGCGGTCATAGGCACCCCGCGCCTCCAACGCGGGCACCACATGCTCGATGACGTCGGTGAACGTTCCGGGAGTCACGGCGTAGGCGAGGTTGAAACCGTCGACGTCGGTTTCCTCGGCCCACTCCAGCAGTTGTTCGGCGACGCTGTCGCCCGATCCCACGAGCACCGGGCCCATCCCACCGATGCCGCCCCAGGCTGCGATGTCGCGGATCGTCCACTCCTTGCCGGTGTCGGAGGCTTGTTGGAACGCGGCGACGGCCGACTGGATGGCGTTGCTCTCGACGTTGCCGATCGGTTCGTCGAGGTCGTAGCGGGACAGGTCGATGCCCATCCATCCCGACATGAACACAAGCGCTCCTTCGGCGCTGGCGTAGCGCTGGTACTCCTCCGCTTTCTCCTGGGCGGCATCGTCGGTCTCGGCGGTGATGATCGTGAGCAACGTGTAGATACGAGCGTCGTAGGCGCCGCGACCAGCGGCCACCAGCTGCGCGCGAATGTTGGTGACCAGGGTGCGCAGGATGTCTTTTGTCGGCGCTCCGACGAAGATCGCCTCGGCGTTCTCGGCCGCGAACTTGACCCCGCGCGGCGACGCCCCCGCTTGGTAGATCACGGGCGAACCCTGCGGCGACGGCTCGGACAGGTGGATGCCCGGCACGCTGAAGTGCTCACCGCGATGACCGATGTGGTGGACCTTGGCCGGGTCGGCGAAGACTCCGTGCTCCTTGTCGCGGCGCACCGCGTCGCGCTCCCACGAGCCTTCCCACAGTTTGTAGAGCACGGTCAGGTACTCGTCGGCGTGGTCGTAGCGGGCGTCGTGCTCGAGTTGATCCACCTCGCCCATGTTGCGGGCTGCGGCAGGAAGATAGCCGGTGACGATGTTCCAGCCGATGCGGCCGCGGGTCAGATGATCGAGCGTCGAGAGCCGGCGAGCGAACGGATACGGATGCTCGAACCCGGTGCCTGCGGTGATCCCGAAGCCGAGGTGCTCGGTGGCGTGGGCCATCGCCGACACCAGCAGCAGCGGATCGGCCACGGGGATCTGCGCGCCCTGCCGGATCGCGGCCTCGTCGGTGCCCGCGTACACGTCGTAGGTGCCGAGGACATCGGCGATGAACAGGCCGTCGAACCCGCCGACCTCCAGAGCCTTGGCGAGGTCGACCCAGTAGTCGAGGGTGTTGTAGTCCCACGACCGGTCTTCGGGGTGACGCCACAACCCTGGGGACTGGTGGGCGACGCAGTTCATGTCGAACGCGTTGAACCGGATCGTGCGGGACATCGGTGCCAGCCTCTCACCGGGCTGTCGTACCCGGACCCGACCGATCCTCCGGTGCACGGACTGTGCCGAAAACACTTGCGATCACAGTGACCCGAAACCGGGGTTAGATTTGACGGCGTGACTTCTGAATCTTTCTTCGATCTGCCCGATGCGAACGAACGACTGACGCCGGCGATCGTCCTCTCGGCGACCGAGAGCGCCCGCAACACCGTCATCGACGAGATCCGCAGCCGCTACGGCCGCGACTACAACATCAAGTTCGCCGCGACCGGCGGCGAATGCCTCGAACTGACGAAGAGCCTGCTCGCCAAGAAGGTGCCGATCGCCCTGTTCCTCATCGAACTCGGCGATCTCGGTGACTGGAACGGCGACGCCCTGCTCCAGAAGCTGCGGTTCGTCGTCCCCTCGGCGCGGCGCGTGGCCCTGATTCCCTCGATCCGGTTCGGCGACTCCTTCGACGAGCTGCGTACCGGCGTCGCCGAGGGCCGCTATGACACCTACCTCGGCATCCCGCGCGGACAACGCGACGAGGAGTTCCACACCGCGATCGTCGAGTACCTGTCGGACTGGGGCTGGTCGGTGGCCGCCCCCGAGGTCGCCTACCTGCAGATCGTCGCCGACGGACCATCCCCTGAGCTGTCGGCGATCCGCGATTTCCTCGACCGGATGGGTATGCCGGTGGAGATCCATCACCCGGATTCCGTCGTGGGACGCGACATCCTCGCCTCGGTCGAGGGCGACTCCGAACTCCCCGTACTGAGCCGTCTAGGGAAGCCACCGCTGTCCCGCCCGACGGTCAGTGAGGTGGCGGCCACCATCTACGGCACCCCGGACAAGATTCCCGAAGGCACGGTCGCCGACCTCCTGGTGATCGGTGCAGGTCCCGCCGGGTTGGCCGCGGCCGTCTACGGCGCCTCCGAGGGGCTCACCACCACCGTCATCGAGCAGGGCGCCATCGGCGGACAGGCAGGCACCAGCTCCATGATCCGCAACTACCTCGGATTCCCTCGCGGCATCTCCGGCATGCGCCTCGCCCAGCGGGCACGGATCCAGGCCAGCCGCTTCGGGGCACAGTTCTTCTCCGGTGAGGGCGTCACCGAGATCGAGGTCAACGACGAGTACGACCACCACCACGTCCGGGTCGGCGACGCCCGCATCTGCGCGCGCGCCATCGTCATCGCCACCGGTGTCGCCTACCGGCGTTTCGGCGTCCGCGGATGCGAGGACCTCGTCGGGTCGGGCGTCTACTACGGGGCCGCTACCAGCGCAGCCCGCGAGATGACCGGCCGCTATGTCGTGGTGGTCGGCGGCGGAAACTCCGCCGGGCAGGCCGCGATGCACCTGTCGCGCTTCGCCAAGTCGGTGACCATCGCGATCCGTCGAGAGTCGCTGACAGAGACCATGTCGGACTACCTCATCCGGGAGATCGAGGCGAGCCCGTGCATCACGGTGAAGGGTCACACCGAGGTCGTCGACGGTGGCGGCGACGGGCATCTCGAGTGGCTCGAATTGTGCAACAACCAGACCCGTACCTCCGAACGGGTCGACGCCTCGGGCTTGTTCCTGCTCCTCGGCGCCGCGCCGACGTGCGACTGGATCCCGCAGGAGATCAAACGCGACGAACACAGCTTCCTCGTCACCGGCCGATCGATGCCGAAGGAGTACTGGCAGGACGGCGTTCCCCCGGCGTTCCTCGAGACAACGGTGCCGGGGATCTTCGCTGTCGGCGACGTGCGGAGCGGATCGATGAAGCGGGTCGCATCGGCAAGCGGCGAGGGCGCCTCGGCGGTGCCCCTGGTGCACGAGCACTTACAGCGGGTGCGGCTGGCGAATCTGACACCCCGGCACTAGCGGTGCGGGCTATCGGGCCATCAGTCGATTCGGTAGACCCTGCGGGCGTTGTCGCGGAACACCTTCCGCAGCAGCTCTTCTCCATACGGTTCGAGCACGTCGAGCTCTGTGCCGACGATGGTGGCCATCGTGGCATTCGGTTTGTCGGCCGGAAAGTTTGACCCGAACATCATGCGGTCGGGGCCGAACACCGACACCACGTGTTCGAGGAGCGGACCGGTCATGCTCGTCAGGGTCTGCTGGGTGCCGATGTTGCCGGAACGCTGGTGGCCGTAGCCGAGGAGCGGAAAGGCCAGACCGGACAGTTTCACGACCACGTTCTGACACTGGGCAACCGCGGAGATGTCCTCACGCCACGCCCGCATCAGCTCGTGCCGCTGGGCGGCGGTGTGGCCGGTGCTCTGCCCCATCGGCCCGAACAGGCCGACCGGTGTGCCGAAATGATTGAGCACGATGGTGGTCTCGGGGTACTCGCGCGCCAGGGTCCGGACGTCGCGCAACTGATGCGAGTACACCCAGGCATCGAACACCAAATCTCGATCGGCCAGCGCGGCGAAGCCATGGAGGAAGTCGGGGTCCGCCAGCAGTCCTTCGACCTCGGCCCAACTTCGCACCTTGGGGTCCGGATGATTGGCCGCCATCGCGCGGATGCCGGTGACGCGGTCGGAGATGTCGAGGTGCACGTCCAGCAGTTGTGAGAAGAACGGGCTCCGGGGATCGCCGCGCGCAACGATCGCTCCCAGCTCCGGTGCTCCGTTCACACCGAACGGCAGGCCCGCGACCCATCTGGTCTCGGCCGCCGCCGCCATGGGTTCGTCCGTCCGCCAATCCGCCTGCATGTGGACGACGGACTCGACCGGCACCCCCGCGGTCAGCAGCACCGCCGCGGCGTCGTGCTGGTAGTGCTTCGGCAGATACGGCCTGGTCACGAACTTCGGATCAAGGACGAGTTCGCGGTCCTTCTGCGTCACCGCGTACCGGAATATCGCCTTGCCGAACACCGGGGCCGCCCGATAGAGCCGTGTCCGTTTCGACGCCTCCCGCGGAGACCGCAGCGGGTCCCACTGATGCACGTGCGTGTCGACGATCCCGGGGATCACCCCCGCCAACGCTCCCGTCGACACCGACGACCGCGACTCCCCCACTCGCTGCTTCTCCCCCGCCCCCATGGTCTTGTGGTCCGTCTGCAGTCCACGTGCCAGTACACCGGACCTATCCTCACCCGACCCGGCGTGTGCGCCCCGGCGCACCTGGTGCTTGGCACGCTCCTCTGCCATCTGACAACTGTACCCAGCCATCCACCGGAGCCTGGGCGTATATACAGGCCTTGGGCAATAAACTGTCCGGGAAAGCGAACACGGCGACCGCACGAGGTCGCACTCGGGAAGGTCGGGGCTCGAAGTGGGAACGCATACTCATCACGTCCTCTTGCAGGTGCGTGATGTGCTGAACGCAGACCCCGATCGGTTCACGTCGAACTTCTACCTACGCCTGTTCGCGACGAATCCGGAGCTGCGTGAGCTCTTCCCGGCCAACATGGGCCACCAGCGGGCGATGCTGTTCCGGGTCATCGAGTACGTGCTGGAAACCGTCCCCGACCGGGACAACCACCCACAACTTCTCGAGTTCCTCGGTCAGCTCGGGCGGGACCACCGCAAATATGGGGTCACCGAAGAGAACTACCACCAGTTCTTTGCCGCGCTCGTGCGTGAGATCGCGGTGACGATGGGCGACCGCTGGGACCAAGACATGGCGAATGTCGTCTCTCAGGCCTTCATGCTCACCACCGGCGTCATGCGAGGTGCCGCCCACTCAGCACCCGGACCTGCGACCTGGAAGGCCGTTGTGGCCGAGAAGTACCGGCTGTCAAGGGATCTGGCCGTGGTGCGACTGAAAGCATCGCAACCGTTGACGTTTGCAGCCGGTCAGTACCTCGAGGTCCAGATCCCCCAGTGGCCGCGCATCTGGCGACACTTCTCGCCGTCGATCCCGCCGAATCCCGACGGCGAGCTCGAGTTCCACGTACGCGCGATTCCTGGCGGTTCCATCAGCAATTCGATCGTCACCGAGACCCAGGTCGGCGACGTCTGGCAGCTGGCGCAGAGCCATGGCACCCTCCGGGTCGACACCGACCGCGAGGTTCTGATGATCGCCGGTGGGACCGGGCTGGCGCCGCTGCGGGCGCTGCTCATCGAACTCTCGTTCCGAGCCGATGCGCCACCGGTGCACCTGTTCTACGGAGCGCGATACCCGGCAGATCTCTACGACCTGTCCCGGCTGTGGCGTATGGTCGCCACCAATCCGTGGCTGACGGTCACGACGGTGGTCGAAGACGACACCGATCCGTGGTGGAGCACAGCGAGCGAGGAATCCGGCCGCATCACCCTGGAGCGAGTACAGGGGCAACTCGCCGACGCAGTGCTCGGATACGGCAAGGACTGGACGCAGCACCAGGTACTACTCGCCGGGTCTCCGGAGATGATCGCGACCACGCGGCGTCGACTACTCATCGCAGGCCTTCCGGCGAGCAAGATGCAGCACGACCCGGTCTGAGTCGCTACTCCGTGTCGTCCGCGTCTTCGCTTTCGGAGGGCGACACCGGGGGCGACGTAGTCGTTGTCGTGGTGGTCGTCGGCGGAGTGGTCGTCGTGACCGGAGGCGGCGCCTGCGTCACCGTCACCGGGGGCGGCACCTGGGTGATGGTCCTGGTCGGCGGCGGAGGTGGCGGCGCGAGGGTGGTCGTGGTGGTCGGCGGCGGGGGCAGCACCGTGGGCGAGGAGATGCGCGACTGCCCCTTCGACGTGGACACCGCGGTGGTGGTGCTCGAACTCGCAGATACCGTGGACACCGGGTTCTCGTCCACTGCGGTCTCGGGGGTGTTGTTGCCGCCGGTCATCACCACCGCGACGATCACACCGACTGCGAGCAGGAGGGCAGCGCCGGCCGCTGCGGAGAGCAACACCCAGCGACTGTTGTCGCCGCGTCCGCCTGCCGCCGCGGCCGCGACCAGAGCGGCGCCATGGGCCGCGGTGTATTGGGGGTCCTCGGCGATCTGGACCGGCAGCTGTAGTGCGTATTCCAAAGATGGTGCGACACCCGGGATCTGAGCCCCGGGTCCGATCACGAGCAGACCGAACAATCCGCCGGCGGGGTTTCCGATCACGCCGATGGCATCGGCCAGCGTCTGCGCACCATCCGGTTCTGTCACCGCCAGCCGGTCACCAAGGGGAGACACCGCGCTCGCCCCGACAACGGTCCGGGTAGCGGTGTCGACGAGTGCCACGGACTGTCCGGGGAACAGCGCACCGCTGGTGTCGAGCGCTGCCACCGCGACCACGCCGCGGGCCTCGGACTGCGGGGACCCGAACGGCCCGGCAGCGATCTCAGCGAAGGCGACCGGCGTCCCGACGACGGTTGTCCGGGCAAACCAGCTGGGCTTTCGTTCGGATGTGGATCCCGTCGGGTCGGGCGGTGCCAGGAAATCAGGCACCACCCCGGCCGCGATGATGTCGGCGATGGCAAGTTGCATACCGCTGTCGGAGCACGCGATGGTGATCGCCGCGGGCTCGGTGGGTGCTGACTCGATCAGCTGGTAGATGGCGTCGAAGGCCACGTCCGGTCCGGTGCCGGGCAACTCGACGAAATTGCGGGCGAGGATGTCACCGGTACCGGATTCGGCCACGACCGAAGCGATCTCCACGTCTGTGACGGAGATCCCGAGTACCTGACTCATACCCGCGTATCGCCCGGCACTGGTCGCTCGTTACCGATTCGGACGATCGCGGCGGGGCTTCCACACCACGAGAGCGCTGGTACGGGGCATCGGCACGAGGTCGCCCGGACGTCCGCCACGGGCGTTCGCGAGTTCTGCCTCGAGTTCGCGAACCCGGCTCTGGAGTGCATCCACCTGATTCGTCAGCTCGATCACCCGCTTGATCCCCGCGAGGTTCACACCCTCGTCCTGGGAGAGCCGCTGCACCTCGCGCAACAATTCGACGTCGCGCGAGGAGTAGCGGCGGCCCCCGCCTGCCGCACGCTGCGGCGTGACCAGGCCGAGCCGGTCGTAGGTCCGCAACGTCTGGGCGTGCATCCCGGCAAGTTCCGCCGCGACCGAGATCACGAACATCCTGGCCGTCTGCTCGGCGGATTCCCGGTCATCGCGAGGTGAGGTCATGACTTGCCCCAATTCGCCCGTGGGTCGAAGCCGCTCGCTTTCTCTGCGGCTGCGTACTTGCTGAGTGCCTCGACCGCGGCGTCGTCCAGTTTCGATGGCACGGCCACCTTCACCGTGACGAGGAGGTCGCCCGCACCGCCGGCCCGTTTGGCAACACCACGTCCACGGACCCGCAGCGTGCGGCCGTCGACGGTGTTCGCCGGGATCTTCAGCCCGACGGATCCGTCCAGGGTCGGCACGGACACCGTGGTGCCCAGGACCAGTTCGGCAAAGCTCACCGGCAGCGTGACCTTGACGTCGTCGCCGCTGCGCGTGAACGTGCGGTCGGGTGAGACGTGCACGACCACGTAGAGATCCCCGGAGGGAGCTCCGCGCAGTCCGGCCTCGCCCTGCCCGGCAAGCCGGATCCGGCCGCCGTCCGAGACGCCCGGCGGAATCCGGACCGTGATCGGGCGGGTGCGCACGGTGGCGCCGTCGCCGTCACAGACCGGGCACGGATCGTCGATCTTCGAGCCCGTGCCACGGCAATCCGAGCACGGTTCGCTGAAACCGAACGCGCCCTGGTTCCGGCTGACCACGCCGGCACCGTTGCAGGTGGGGCACACGCGCGGGCTGGTACCGGGTTTCGCACCGCTGCCGTGGCAGTTGGTGCAGGGTGCGGAACTCGTGACGGTGATCGTCTTCGAGGTCCCGAGCGCGGCTTCCTTGAAGCTCAGTGTCGTCTCGGTCTCGAGATCATTTCCGCGCCTGTTGCGGGTGGTGGTGTTGCCCCGGGGAGCCGATCCCCGGTTGAACAGACCACCGAACAGGTCGCTGAAGTTGCCTCCCGCGCCTGCTCCGCCGGTGCCTGCACCGTCGCCGAACAGGTCGTTGATGTTGAATTCCTGGCCGCCCGCGGTGGTGCCGTAACCACCTGGGAAGCCGGTGCCGCCTCCGCGGCCCCGGGCGCCTGCGAACATGCGCCGGGTGTCGTCGTACTCTTTGCGTTTCGCCGGATCGGCCAGCACGCTGTGCGCCTCGGAGACCAGCTTGAAGCGCTCTTCTGCGGCGGGGTCGTTGGGGTTGGCATCGGGATGCAGTTCCCGCGCCAGCTTGCGATAGGCCTTCTTGATCTCGTCGGCGGACGCATCGGGTGCGACGCCCAGCGCTTTGTAGAAGTCCTGTTCGAGCCATTCACGTTGTGGAGCCACCAGGCGTCACCTCCTTCTCTTTGTCATTCTCGTCCATACATGTGTCTGTGGGTGGAGAGATCCCGGCCCAGGCGCAATGCGCCTGGGCCGAGGAGCTCATTCCTGTGAGGCCGGAGCGTCGGGTTCGGGGCCGTCGACGACGACCACCATGGCGGTCCGCAGGACGCGGTCACCGAGGCGGAAGCCCTGGCGGTACACGTTCCCGATCACCGGGTTCGATCCGTCACCTTCGTTCTGCACGGCTTCATGCAGAGCCGGGTCGAACGGGTCTCCCTCGGCACCGAAGGCCGCCAGGCCTGCGCTGCTGAGCGTTTCCGTGATCTTATCGGCCACCGCACGCAACGGACCCGCTTCCAGGTCGCCGTGCGCGCGAGCCCGGTCGAGGTCGTCGAGCACCGGCAACAGCGACCTGATGAGATCGCCCTTGCCGTACTGCTGTGCCGAGACCTTGTCGCGCTCGGCGCGACGCCGGTAGTTGGCGTACTCGGCGTGCACGCGTTGCAGGTCCGCGATCAGTTCGGTCTCGCGATCCGAACCTGACGCGTCCGATACGGCCTCGTCGAGGGCAGCGTCCACGGTGTCTTCCGAATCCGGCTGTGCGAAGACGTCTTCCGTTTCCGGTACGTCCGCAGCTTCCGTGTCTGTCTCTGTGACCGGTTCGGATCCAGGACCGGTCACTTCTTGTCCTCGGCGTTGTCGGCACCTTCATCGACGACCTCGGCGTCGACGACGTCGTCGGCGCCACCGGGCGTCGCTGCACCCTCTTCGGCACCGGCGTTGGCGTAGATCGCCTGACCGAGCTCCTGCGAGTCGGTGGTCAGCTTCTCGACCGCCGACTTCACGGCGCCGAGATCGGTGCCCTTGAGCGCTTCGCGAACACCCTCGATCGAGCCCTCGACCTTGGTCTTGAGTTCGGCGGGAACCTTGTCGTCGGAGTCCTTGAGGAACTTCTCGGTCTGGTTCACCAGCGACTCCGCCTGGTTGCGGGTCTCGGCCTCTTCACGGCGCTGACGATCTTCGTCGGCGTGTGCTTCGGCATCCTTGATCATGCGGTCGATCTCGTCCTTCGACAGGCCCGAGCCGTCCTGGATCCGGATGGTGTTCTCCTTGCCGGTGCCCTTGTCCTTCGCGGTGACGTGCACGATGCCGTTGGCGTCGATGTCGAAGGTCACCTCGATCTGCGGGACGCCCTGCGGTGCAGGAGCGATGCCGGCCAGCTCGAACGATCCGAGCAGCTTGTTGTGCGAGGCGATCTCACGCTCACCCTGATAGACCTGGATCTGCACCGACGGCTGGTTGTCCTCGGCCGTGGTGTAGGTCTCGGACCGCTTGGTCGGGATGGTGGTGTTGCGTTCGATGAGCTTGTGCATGACGCCACCCTTGGTCTCGATACCGAGGCTCAACGGGGTCACGTCCAGCAGCAGCACGTCCTTGACCTCACCGCGCAGCACACCGGCCTGCAGTGCGGCACCGACGGCGACGACCTCATCCGGGTTCACACCCTTGTTGGGGTCCTGTCCACCGGTGAGTTCCTTGACCAGTTCACTCACTGCGGGCATACGGGTGGAGCCACCGACGAGCACGACATGGTCGATGTCGCCGACGGAGATGCCGGCGTCCTTGACCACGGCCTGGAACGGCGCACGGGTGCGCTCGAGCAGATCGCCCGTGATCTTCTGGAACTCGCTGCGGCTGAGCTGCTCATCGAGGAACAGCGGGTTCTTCTCGGCGTCGACCGTGATGTACGGCAGGTTGATCGAGGTGCTCTGTCCCGAGGACAGTTCGATCTTCGCCTTCTCCGCGGCCTCGCGCAGACGCTGCAGGGCCATCTTGTCCTTGGTCAGGTCGATGCCGTTCTGCGCCTTGAACTTCTCCACCAGCCAGTCGACGACGCGCTGATCCCAGTCGTCGCCACCGAGGTTGTTGTCGCCGGAGGTCGCACGGACCTCGACGACGCCGTCGCCGATCTCGAGCAGGGACACGTCGAACGTGCCGCCACCGAGGTCGAAGACCAGGATGGTCTGTTCCTTCTCGCCCTTGTCCAGGCCGTATGCCAGTGCGGCAGCGGTCGGCTCGTTGACGATGCGGAGCACGTTGAGGCCGGCGATCTGACCGGCTTCCTTGGTCGCCTGACGCTGGGCGTCGTTGAAGTAGGCCGGCACGGTGATGACCGCGTCCACGACCTCGTCACCGAGGTAGCTCTCTGCGTCGCGCTTGAGCTTCATCAGCGTACGAGCGCTGATTTCCTGCGGCGTGTAGTTCTTGTCGTCGATCGACTGGTTCCACTCTTCGCCCATGTGGCGCTTGACGGAACGGATGGTGCGATCGACGTTGGTGACCGCCTGGTTCTTGGCCGGCTGTCCGACCAGAACCTCGCCGTTGCGGGCGAAAGCAACCACCGATGGGGTGGTGCGGGCGCCCTCGGCGTTGGCGATGACGGTGGGTTCTCCACCTTCGAGCACTGCGACCACCGAGTTGGTGGTACCCAGGTCGATTCCAACAGCACGAGCCATTTGTTGCCTCCTATAAGCAGTGCATCCGCGGCAAGCGGAGCACGGGGTGTTCACGATCTAGTCTTTTGGCTTGAGACCTCAGCGCGATCGACTCAACTTCTACCGACCGACGGTACCTTCCGTCAAACCGGCTTGAGTCTTGGCCGCTCAGGTCTCTCGAGAGGTGTAACGGACCCCGTCCCGAAAGTGTTCCCGATTTCGGGAAAAACTTGAGTGGCTCCTACTCAACTCTGCCATCGACCCTCCAGCACTCCCGATGATGTGTCCTTCTGGCGAACAAACGCCCAGGTCGACCTCGCCACAACGACACATCATCGGGGGTGGCGGGGGCTCCCCGGCGTAACATCGCGCTATGACCGAACCCGGACGGCCACCTTCGCGCCCGCGTCCGGGCAGGCCGGAGATCCGGATCGCCCCCCTACGTGAGCCCGTCGCCGACGAACGACCGCGCATCGTCGACGCCGGCGCGGTCGTCTGGCTGGTCGCGCTCGCGGCCCTGACGATCGCGGCCATCTGGCAGGCCTTCAACCATGTTGCCGTCCGCGCCGCGATCAGCGACTCGCTCGCCGCGGACCATCCCGCGACCAAGCGATCCGACATCGACGACACGGTCACGATCATCATGGTCGGCAACGGCGTCGCCGCACTGGTGATCCTGGCCGTCGCGGTGGTCGGGGTCATCCGGGTCCGGGACCGGATCAGTTCGGGTCGCACGATGCTCACCGTGATCGGCGTGCTCGCGGCGGCCGTCGGCATCCAGTTCTGGCTGGTGGCCGAGCCCGCCAGAAATGTCGTCGGACCGGTGATCTCGGTTCTTCCCCTGGTGCTGAGCGCAGGGGCGCTGATCGGCACGGCGCTGCTCTACGCACCCGCTGTCGGGACATGGCTCAAGGCCGCGCCACCGCGGCGCTGATCAGGCACCCGAATCTTGATCGATCGTCGTCGTGATCAGGGTCGTCGACGGGGCCTTCGGCGTGGAGCCGAAGCCGAACCGGACGGGCGGGTCCACCGGCGTCAGGTCTCCGAGATCCTTCCCCTGCCACGTCGCCGTCGCGCTGGTGATGCGCCGCTGACCACGGGCACCGTAGTACTCGCGTCTACCGCCGCCTGCCGTTCCCCGGGTCCGGACACCACGGAGGAAGACGCGGGCGATGGGGTCGCTGATCGCGCAGAACCACGGCGCGGTGACCACCGCTCTCGGCATGACCGACAGCATCCGGCCGAGCAGGGTCGCAGACCCGACCTCGAAAGACACCGCCAACTCCCCCGCCACCACGTGCGTCCAGGATCCGTCGGAGCGATAGGTCACCTCGGCGATGACGGTGCGGTCGAAGTTGTAGGTGGCCGTGACGAAATCGCGAACGTCCTCGCTCGGCGCGATCAACAGCCGCTCGCCGTCGGCGAACTCGACCATTGCGTCGGCGAACTCACCGAGGTGCGAGCGCGGCCAGTGGCCGATGACGATCCGGGTGCCGCCGGAGGTGCCGATACCGGAGATGTCGCCGTCGAAACGCAGCCTGCTCATGAACCGAGTTCCGCGAGAATGCCCTCGGCGCTCCGAGCAGCGACGGTGCAGGCCACCGCGGTCTGCCGGTCGAACAACGGATGCGCTGCCCGTGTGCGCCAGCGTCGGACTTCGTCCATCGCAGCGGTGCGGTGCAGTTCGAGTGGATCGTCGGGGGCGATCCCGAGCCGGGCCCACGGTTGGGTCCCCTGCCCACCGATGATCCGCTGCAGATCATCTCGTTCGGCGGGCGGCAACGCGGTTTCCTCGGCCCGCAGTCTGCCGAGCAACCGGAGTTCGGCGAACCCGTGGGTGTCGGCGAGCAGGTGCGCGGTAGCGCGTCGCAACGCAGCGGCGTCGGCCGAATCGTAGTGGGACAGAATACGGTCGAGGGCGATCAGCGCCGTGTGCGACTTCAGCTGATCGGCCCGCTGTCCGAACTGGACGTCGATGATCTGGCGCAGCTCAGTCAGTCCACTGCGATCGACGAGTTCCGTTGCGAGGGTGGGCGAATCGGAGGTTCCCAGCCTGATCAGGGTGACCGCCAGCCGAATCCCGTACATTCCGAACCGATCGAGGAGTTCGGCGCGCAACTGCGGCTCCACCGGTAACGCCGTCTCGGCCCGTACGAACCTGTCTGCCGACAACATCGCGAGTTGCAGATCCTCCGGCGGCACGGCCGCGAGCGCCTCGAAGGCGACGAACTCCACCTGACGCAACGTCCGCGCGCCCAAGGCCAGCAACCCGGCGACCGGTACCACGGCCTGGCACAGACCGGTGCGCTCGAGTTCGGTGGCGAACCGCGCCGCCACCTGCTTCGCGGACATCATCGCGTCCATCCGCCCGGCTCCGATCTCATCGGCACGCGACACCACCCCGATCACCCCGAGAGGTCCGGACTCTCCGCCGATCGAGTCCCCGAGCCGGCCCAGGAACGAGGTGTCCGTGTTGGTCAGCGTCCGCAACAGGTAGACCACCGCATCTGCCCCCGACTCCGCATCGTCCGGGGTGAGCATGTCGACCGTCAGCGCAGAGACATCACGCGAGAGCGACGCCGTGCCGGGGGTGTCGATGATCGTGGTCGTCCGCAGGGCCCGGGCAGGCCATTCGACGTCGAGGCGATCCACCCGTTCGGCCGTGAGCTCCCCGAAGTCGAAGGTGAGGTGCCCGTCGCGACGCAGTACCGGGATGCCCGCCGACCGATCGCCGTCGTAGTGGGCGGTGACCTTGGGATTGATCCCACGCCGGTACCAGGTCACCACGCGGGTGCACTCGGTTGCGTCCGTCGGCGCGATGTCCTGACCGACCATTGCGTTGAGCAACGTCGACTTGCCGGCCTTGAGCGACCCTGCGATGGCGATCCGCAGCGGCTCCTCGAGCCGGTGTGAACACTCGGCGAGTCGCTCGGCAGCCCAGCGATCACCCGCGCACACCGATTCGGTGGCATCGATCAGTTCCCGGGCACGATCGAGGGTGCTCGGGTTCACGACTGCTCTCCCTGCGACGACGCGGGGTGCAATTGCAATGCCAGTTTCCGTAGCGCTGCAACCGCTTTGAGTTCCCCTTCGAGCTGCGCGGTCCGCTGTCGCTGCTCGGACGTGGCAAGTGCCGCGCCTTCCTGTGCGGCCTGCAGCGAGTCACCGATCGACCGCGCGGACTGCTCGGCGATCTCGGTGAAGTGATCGCGCAGCGCGCGGTGGACGTGGCGCAGCCGATCCTTGGATTCCTTACCCACCTGAAAGCTGACGTCGTCGGTGAATTTGCGGATCGCGGCCTTGGCCTTCTGCCGCCGATCGATCGTCCGGGCTTCCTTGTCGTCCTTGTAGGCCTTGGTACCCAGCAACAGCCCGGCGCCGACCGAGATCGGGTTGATCAGGGCGAGACCGGCGAAGGTGCCGATGAGCCCGAACATGAGGACTCCACCGTAGGAGCCACGCATCCCGATCAGCACCTTCTGGGTGATCCCGACGCGCCCCGATTCGAGTTCGGACAGTTCGGTCACGGTATCGAAGACACCGTCGATGTCGGTGATGTCGAGTGAGGGCAGATGCGCTTCGGCGGAGTCGGTGAAGTGCTCGGCGATCCGTTCCGCGAGCCAGATCGCGCGATCGTGTGCCCAGACGAAGTTGTCGCCGACCACCACCGCTATCTGGTCTTCGAGCCATTCACCGAGTTGGGCCCAGTCCTTCCCGGGGTCGCCTTGGTCGACGGCTTCCTCGGCCTCCCGGGTGACGGCCCGCAGTCGGTCGCGCAGGTCGTGGTCGATGTCGGCGGCGAGATCGGTGATGCCGTCGGACAGGGTCTGCTGCCACAGTGCCGTCCGCTTCTTCATCTCGTCGGCCGTCGCCTTGGCCCGCTGCAGTTCGGCGACCGCCGCGGCCGCCTTCTCCGGATCGCGTAACGCCGCGAGCTCGCTACCCAACGTCAGCGCGAGATGTTCGGAGACAGACCGTAGATCGAGCGCCACAGAAGCTTTCGTCGACTCGGCCGCTCTGGCGACCACCCGATCGCGCAAGAACTGATAAACCTCGACGAACCCGGCCTCGGCATTGAGCGCATCGTCCTTCAGTCGCAACGCATGCGAGCGCAGCAGCGAGGACACAGGGAGCAGCGGAACGTCGACACCTTCACGGTGCAGGTGCGCCTGATCGGCCTCCACGATCGCCCGCCAGTGTGGGTACAGGTCGGTCTTGGTGATCAGGCACGCCACGGTCGGGCACAAACCGACGACCTGTTTCAGGAACGCCACCTCGGGCTCGGTGAACTCCTGGCTGGCGTCCGAGACGACGAACACCGCATCCGCTGCGGGGAGGAGGCCGAGAGTGCTTGCCGCGTGCGGATTCCCATGCCCTCCTACGCCCGGCGTGTCGACGAGGACCAGACCGTCCGCGAGCAGCGGACTCGGCACGTTCACCTCGAGACGCAACACCGTCGACCCGCCCGCAAGCGGATGGTCCGGGGTGATCGCGTTGATCTGATCGAGCGGCACCGTCACCCGCTCCGGCTCGGAGCCGGGCCGGTCGAGCACGAGTTGTGCCGACGCCTCGGCGGCATGCGCGGCCAAGGTCGGGACGGCCGTCGTCTCGTCATCGCCCACGGAACAGACGTCGATGCCGAGCAGCGAGTTCACGAATTGGCTCTTGCCCTGCTTGAGCGGTCCGACGACGACGATCCGGAGCCGGGGGTCGGTGACCCTGGTGCGGGCGCCGTCCAGACGCGCCACCAGATCCTGCCTGCCCGACCGGGCCGCGATCGCGCCCATCCGGCCGAGAAGCTCCCCGAGCTCGCCCGTGGTCTTGGGCGCTGTGGCCACTTCGCTTTTCATCCGGCATCCGACCTGTTCGTCAACGAGAGCAACCCCGATCTGGCCGCACCCGCCGGGTTCGGGGCACACACCAATCGGTCCCGCTCACAGTATCTCGATGAGGCACCGTGATCGGGACCGATGGCGCGGAAGTCTATCGACAACTACACCCCTCGTGTCTGTGCTCGCAGCACTAGTCGTCGATACCGTCGTCCACCGTCCCGGTCGCGCCGGCGTCGGTGTCGCCGACTCCCGCGCCGCCGAGCAGACCTCCGGTGAGGTTGCCGGTCAGGCCACCTGCGTCGAGCCCTGTGTCGGTGCCGCCTCCGGCGCCAAAGGTGTTGTCGGCATCGATGTCCGACCAGGCGTTCCCACCGACGACACCAGTGGTGGTCTCGGTCAGCGATCCGGTCAGGCCGCCGGCGGTGTCCGCAGCGATGTCGGTGGTGCCGGTGAGAGGTGCCGCCGGGTCGGCCAGTCCGCCGGTGACGTCAGCGGTAGGGGCGAGATCATCCAGAGCGCCCTGCAGTTCGGTCGTGGCCCCGCCACCGAGGCCCGTGTCCAGACCACCCGAGCCGAGACCGCCGAGGTCCAATCCACCTCCCGCGGTTCCCGCGAGTCCGCCGGTGACCGAACCGACCACGCCGGTGTCGAGGCCGGCGGTGGTATCGAGCGCGGTGTCCAGTAATCCGCCTGCGACCACGTCACCGCCGGCGATCGCACCACCACCGGTGGAGATCGCTGCGCCGAGACCTGTTTCGAGTCCGCCTGCGACGGTGCCCGCCGCTGCGAGACCGCCGCCCACTCCGCCGTCGACCGCGGTGTTCAGGCCGGTCGCCAGTGCGCCGGCCGCACCGAGTGTTCCTGCCAGACCACCGTCGACCACGGCGCCGGCGCCTCCGGCGAGCGCACCGGCCGCGAGGAGCGAGGTGTCGAGACCGGTCTCGAGTTCGGTTTCGAGCAATCCGGTGACGTCGGCTGCAACCACACCGCCTGCAGCAAGCGCCGCGCCGATCTGCGTGCCGAGCCCTGCGGCCACACCACCGTCGAGTGCGAGCGTGCTCTCGAGCACGACGCCGAGGCCGGTCCCGAGATCGATGCCCCCATCGAGGACACCGAGGAGCTGCGTGCCGAGTTCCCCGGAGAGGACTCCACCCAGGGTCGTTCCCACGGTGGCGCCGACGGTTGCCGCCACGTCACCGCCTGCGGAGAGGATGCCGGCGAGGTCCAGATCGGTATCCAGGACCCCGCCGACACCTAGGGCGCCGACCAGGTCGGTGGCCAGGCCCAGCCCGAGTTCCGGGTTCAGCAACCCGGAAAGATCTGTTGCGGCGGCAAGTCCGGTGGTCGCCGCGAGAACTGCGCTCAGCGACGCGCCGAAATCTGCGGCGAGGTCGCCGCCCGCCGCGAGAGTGGTGGCCAGAGCGGCGGCGAGCTGAGCACTCAGCCCGCCGGCCAGCAGCCCGGCGACATCGACGTCGAGCAGGCCGCCCGCGCCGAGTGCGGTGGCGACCGCCCCGCCGAATGCAGCGGTGAGGCCTGCGGTGAGGTCTGCTGCGCCCGCGAGATCGAGAGCGCCGTCGAACACTGTCGCCAGCGCGAGACCGAGATCCACGTCCCCTGCCAACAGGCCGGTCAGTTGTGCACCGAGGTCGCCGGTCACAACGCTGCCGAGGACTCCGCCCAGTGCGACACCGAACAGTCCGCCCAGATCGCCACCGGCCGCGAGCGCCCCTGAGAGCACCGTGCCCACCGCGAGTCCCAGATCGCCGCCGGCACCGAGGACGGCGTCGACGTCGATGCCGCCGCCGGCACCGATGAGCGCGGTCAGCGCACCGGTCAGTCCGGCCGTGACGCCCCCACCGAGTTCAAGGGCGCCCGCGAGCACCCCGGCGATCGTCGCGTCGGCACCGAGTACCGCATCCAGGTCAAGGAGATCGAGGTCGACGGCGCCTCCGAGGAGGGCACCGACCGCGAGACCGAGGTCGGCACCGACCTCACCGCCTGCCGCCAGGACACCGGCGAGGGTGGTCTGCAGCGTGGTGGTCAATCCGCCGACCAGGCCTGCGACGACGTCGGCGTCGAGGACTGCAGCCAGGGCTCCTTCGAGAGCGCCGGTGGCGCCGAGGAGACCGGTGAGCGTTCCACCGAAGTCGCCGGCGAGGTCTGCACCGACCCCGACCGCGCCGCCCACGACGGCACCGATGGCGCCGCCGACATCGACTCCGGCGATCAGGGCGCCGGCGAGGTCACCCACGAGGTCGGCGCTCGCGCCGATCCCGGCGCCGAGCACCGCACCGAAGGTGGTCCCGACCGCCGCAGCCACGTCACCTCCGAGCACCAAGGCACCCGAGAGCGCAGCGGAGATCGTGCCGCCGGCGGCGAGCAACGCATCGAGGTCCAGACCACCGGCCGCGGCGAGCGCCGCGTTGATGGTCGCGGCCAGCTGTCCGGTCAGGCCGGCCGTGACTCCCAGTCCGCCGCCGATGATCGCGGCGACCGTGGCGCCGATGTCGAGCACGCCGTCGAGGTCGAGGACGCCGGTCAGGTCACCACCGAGTTCGAGGGCTGCCTCGATCACGCCGCCGAGTACCGCACCGAAGCCGGCCGCGAGCTCGCCGCCGACGGTCAGAGCGGCCGACAGGCCGGCGGCGAGGATTGCCGCGAACTGGGCGGTGAAGTCGAGATCACCGAAGTTGATGGCGCCCAGGTCGAGCGAGCCGAGGTCGATGGCTCCCAGATCGATGGCACCCAGATCGATGCCGCCCAGATCGATGCCGCCCAGGTTGCCGAACTCGAGGTTTCCGAAGTCGATGCCACCGAAGACCAGGTCGCCGAAATCGACGTTGCCGAACTCGAGGCCACCCGCCGCGATACCGCCGCCGATCGCCCCGATGTTGCCGATGTTCACGACGTTGACCACGCCCGCACCGCCGCCGGCGTTCACGATCTGGGTGAGCCGGGAGCCACCGTCGAAGAGAGCAGAGTCGGCCACCAACGGAGCCGCGGCGACGATGTCGGCGTGGTGGAGGTCCGGCAGGCCGGCCGCGTCGAGGGCGCCCTGCGGATTGAGGCAGTAGGCCGAGGCCGCCTGATCGTCGCGGAGGAGCCCGAGTATGAAATCGAGTACTGCGTTGCTGGCCATGGGATCTCCTGTATCCGGGCAGATCCAGGCATCGGATCCGCGGTGAGTGACCCAAACGCTACGAACTCCGGGCCCTGTGCCCAACGGGTTGAAGCCCCATGCTTTTCGAACCCCCTATAGGGGATCGGGGGCCTTGGCGTTAGGGGATTCGGGGCGGCCGGGGGATCGGGGATCGGTGCATTGCCCCCTACCTGACGAACTGATTCCCCGAATGGGTAACACCGGTCTCACCTGCGGCGACACAATGGAAGACGGCATCACAGCACGCCGACGCATACGCAACGTTCGCAGCAGAGGGAGTCGTCGACATGGCCGCATCGCAGATGGGGACAGCGCTCGGGTTGAAGATCGGAAGCACCACGTGTGTCGCGGTACCGGCGGACGAGGCCGGGCCTGTGGGTGGCGTCGTGGTCAGTGGGCCGTATCTCGACCTCACGCCCGATCAAGAGCCCAGCCTCGTCGAGACCGCGGGCGCGCACCGCATCACCGGCTTCGTCGACCGGGTCGGCGATCCGGTCGCCCTCCTCGGCGACGACGGCACGCAGTACACCGGTCAAGACCTCTACGCCGCAGCGATGAGCGCTCTGGCCGCGGAGGCCGATCGCTGGAACGCCGACCAGATCGTGGTGGCCATCCCCAACGATTGGCAGGCGCACGCCATCGAGGCGCTCCGGTCGGCCGCCGACGACCAGGCCCTTCCCCCGGTGACCGTGGTAGCCGAAGCTGTCGCGGCCGTCGCCGCACTCGAGTCGCGGCGCGGCCCCGTGGACGGCGTCCAGGTGGTCTACGACCTGGGCGGTTCTGCTCTCGACGTCGCCGTCGTGACCGGTGGACCGGACTCGCGGATCCTGGGACGGCCACTGCGTTCGGAGGAGGTGAGCGGCGCACAGTTCGACCATCTGGTTCTGGGCCACGTGCTCGCCTCGGTCGGTGCCACGGACGCAATCGATCCATTCGATCCCGCGACGGTCACCGCATTGACCGAACTCCGCGCCCGCTGCGCGGCTGCGCGAGAGGCACTGTCGGTCGACACCGAGACAGTGATCTCGATCGACCTGCCCGGGCTGCGCACCGAGGCCCGCCTGGTGCGTTCGGAACTCGAAGAATTGCTCCGCGGACCACTGACCTCCTCGATGTCGCTGATCGGCGAGGCCCTGCATCTGGCGGAGACCGACTTGGCCCGGGTATCGACCATCGTGCTGATCGGTGGCGGTTCGGCCACACCGCTGGTGAGCGAATTGGTGTCCTCGACGTTGCGGCTACCGGTGGCCGTCAACGCGGATCCCACCATCACCTCCGCCACGGGTGCGGCGACCATCGCCGCGGCGAATATCGTTGCCGCGCAAGCAGAGATCGCACTCGCCGCACCGGCCGCCGCGTCGGCGGAGATTGTCCCGTCAGCGTCCCGGGCGATCACCCCGGCCCCGAGAACCCTTGTCGCCGAGCCAAAGACCATGTCGCGCCCCAAACGGATCGCCGTCGTCGTCGGAGTTGCCGCCGCCATCGCTCTCTTGACCGCGGGCGGCCTCTCGGTCGGCACCGCGTTGACCGACGACAACAAGCCGACGGCCGGTTCCTCTGAGTCCACGGCCCCGGCAAAGAGTTCGTCGGCCCCCTCGACCACCGCCGGCGCTCCAGGATCTGCTGCGCGTAACCCCGACGGCACCGCCGGTACCAGTTCGACCCCCGGCCAACCCGGCACCCGGAGCACATCGGGTGCGACGGCGACCACCGCAGGAGGAGCACCACCAGTAGCGGGTCAGACGGGCGCCGCACCTGCTCCGAACGCACCGGCTGCGGGCACACCTGCCCCCGCGCAACCCGGAGGTGGTGGCACCTCGGGTGGGGACACGTCGGGCGGTGGCACCGGCGGCGGGGACACTTCAGGCGGCGGTGAGTCCACCGGTGGCGACACCGGCGGCAGTGGGGGCGGCGGGACACCCGCAGATGTCGGCAACGGCGTCGGTGGCGTGGTCGGTGGAGTCGGCGACGGTGTCGGCGGTGTCGTCGGTGGAGTCGGCAACGGTGTCGGCGGACTGCTCGGCGGCGTCCTCGGGTGACGACCGCAGGAATGCCTGTGTCATCGGCCGGGCTCCGTTCCGCGTCGTCGCCGCAGGCGTTGCTGGCGCGGCTGCAAGCCGGTGAACCGACCGTCGCCTTCGTTACCGGGGTATCCGGTAGCGGAAAAACCGAGCTGCTCGAGTCGTGTCGATCGGTCTTGAACCGAGCCGGGACCACGGTGTCGTCGACACCCGACAAGTCCAAAGCCGCGATCATCCTCGATGACGCACACAGCCACGACCCCGAGACCCTGAGCCGGATAGCCCGATACGCCGAGTCTCCGCAAGCGACCGTGATCGTCGCCTCCGAACCACGCTTCCACGACCCGGCGGTGAAAGACCTACGCCGCAGTATCGGCGCGTTCGGTTCCGCATTCACCCTCACCCCTTTGTCTCGTGCGGAGATCGTCGCGCGCGCCGGCGGGATCATCTCCCCTGTTGTCGCCGAGTCGATCCGGGTCGAGAGCGGCGGCATCCGTGCCGCGGTGAATGCTGCCCTGGTTGCCGCCCGCTCGGCCGCGGACGGTTCGCGAGAGCCCGAAGCGTTGGCCCACGAGGCCATCTCCCAGTGGCAGCAGCGACGGTTGATGGAGCTGGATCCGACCACCTTGGACGTGCTCACCATTGCCGGTCTCCACCCGACGCCGGACCCGAACACGATCGCCGAGACCCTCGGGATCGACGACGAGAGCGCGTGCAGCGCTTTGGATCGAGCGCGTGGCAGCGGATTCCTCGGTGCCACAGACGTGTTGCTCACATCGGCGGCCACGACGCTGCGAGTGGTGCGGGGCGATCACGTCGTGGCCTCGATCCACCGGGCGCTGGTGGACGTATTGCTCGCCCACGGAGTGCTGCGCGAAGACACCGCGATCACCGCCGCGCACTCGGGTATCACCACACCTGCCCTCGCGCAGATGCTCTCGGACGCCGCGGCACTCGCACCCGCACCTCGAGCCGTCACTCTCTGGACTGCGGCGCTCGCCGCCG
This sequence comes from Williamsia sp. 1138, assembly GCF_002095435.2. Classification (GTDB taxonomy): domain Bacteria; phylum Actinomycetota; class Actinomycetes; order Mycobacteriales; family Mycobacteriaceae; genus Williamsia. Next base: position 27,962 of record NZ_MJEJ02000027.1, on the reverse strand, counting down.
GCGCCGACCCCGGCGTCGCCCATCTCCCCCTCGCCGATGCCGCCGTGCAGGCCGGTGACCTCGACGCCGCAACCGCTCTCGTCGACACGGTCCTCGCGGACGGCTCCCCTGCCGCGCGACGTGACGCCGTGCGTATCGCGGCGTCGGTGGCCGCGAGGCGCGGCAGCTACTCCAGGTGCGCGGCTCTGTATCGCTGGCTCGGGCCCGAGCACGCGGGCGGCGACGCCCCACTCGGGGTTCTGGCCCTCATCGCCACCGGCGACCGGGCCGGGGCCGAAGAATTCACTGCCGCGGCGGCCGGCGCGCCCCCGACCACCGAGAACTCCCGGGCCCTGCTGTTGTCCACCGGACTGGTGACCTCGTTGACCACCTCACGCGCCGCCGCGATCGGCAGCGTGCTCAGGTCTGCTTCCCTGTCCCGCCCACACGACCGGGCGGAGCCGGAGTCGGCCACCGCGATCGCGGCCCTGCTCGCGCTGCACGGCGGCGACCTCGTCGGTGCCCGATCTGCGCACACCCGATCTGCGCTAGCCCGATCTGCCACCTCGACTGTCACCCGCGAAAAGCTGCTGTTCGGCTGGACGCTGATGCTCGGTGGGGATCTCGACGCCGCCGCCGAGGCCGTCCGATCCTGCGAGCCGAAGCAGTTCCGCGACCTCGTGGTGGCGCGTGCCCTCGCCGTGGCCATCGCCCGGCGCCGCGGCGACGCCGGCGGCCTGCTCAACGCCTGGAGAGATGCTGCACCCGTTGTCGCGGAGATGGAGGTCGACCTCTTCAATCTCTTACCGGTCGGGGAACTCTGGCTCACTGCGGTGCGGTTGGGCGAGACCGCCCGGCTCACTCATCTCGTCGACGACGCCGATCGGCTACTCGGCGAACTGGGTTCACCGCCGGCGTGGGCGACATCGTGGAGCTGGTACGGAGTGCAGGCTGCGATCCTGTCCGACGATCCGGCTGCCCTGGTTCCATACGCCCGCATGCTCGGTCAGGCAGCAGGCGATGACGCTTTTGCCGCGGCGCTCGCCGACGCCGGCCGGGCGTGGCTGCGGGTGATGCAGGGCAACCCCGACGTCGCCGAGGTCGAATCGGCCGCCCGCAAGCTCGAGACCGCCGGATTGTCCTGGGACGCAGCCCGTCTGGCGGGCGAGGCGGCCCTCCGGGTCGAGGACACCCAGTCGGCCACGACACTCTTGCAGGTCGCTCGTCTGGTGTCGGGGTCCTCCGGCCCAGGCGCCCCGGCGCCCGCGTCGGGGCCGACAGATCAGACCACCGTCAGTCAGCTTTCCGAACGCGAAGCGGAGGTCGCACGACACCTGCTCCTCGGCCACACCTATCGCGAGATCGGTGCGGCGCTGTACATCTCGGCGAAGACCGTCGAGCACCATGTGGCACGGATCAGGCGCCGAATCGGAGCAGGATCGCGGTCCGAGATGCTCTCCATGCTCCGAGCCGCCGGTTACGGCCCGGCCGGGCCGGAGTAGTCGACAGCATCGGCCGAACGCCGTTCGATGTCAGTCAGCCGAGACCTCTGCTGCCGGCGGGGTCGAGGTAGGCATCGACGATGTGGTGTCAGGCTTTTCGGCGGTGTCAGGCTCCTCCGTGGTGGCCGCTGCCGCAGGTTCAGCTTCCGGCTCGAACTCGGGTGCTGTGTCCTTGACGTCCTCCGGCGCAGTCCAGATCGCCTCGGCCGGTTCCTCTTCCACGTCGGCTTCCGGCTCCGCCGCCCGATGCTTGCCGACGTACGTCTGCTCGGCTTCGGCAGCGGGCTCCGACTCGTCCGCGACTGCCGTGACACTCGGCTCCGGCGCAGCGGCGACTCTGGCGGACGCCAGGGTGGACGTCGCGGTAGGCGGCACCAGGTCGCTCTCGAACGAGATACCTCCCGGTCCACCGAACTTCACGCGCAATATGTCGCGGGCGAAGTTGGGGATGGGGAGTGGGATCAAGCCCTGGTTGTCGAGGAACTCGAGGGACGTCGGATCAGCGATGGCGAAGACGTAACCTGGCACGCCACTTTCCTGCGAGACGGTAAAGATGAAGAGCAGGCCCGTGCAGGACCCGACATCGGAATGCGATGCCTGCGCAAACAGGGCCATACAACTGACGTTCTCGACAAGCCCACCGAGATCGCCGATGGCGGTGGCGACACCACCAAGCGCAACTGCTTTAGCAGTTCCTTCACCCGACACCGCGATCGTCAGACCCAGGGGCAATGATGTCGCCGTCGCCGATCCGCCCGGCTTGAAGGGATTCTGAGGCACCTTGATGGCGACCGCGCCGCTGACGACGCCCCAAGCATTGGCTTCCGCATGCCCCAAGCCAAGTTGGGAGTTCGCTATCGCCACTCCCGGTCCGGAGATCTTGGCGGTCGCTCCAGGATCGAAGAGGAGCGGTTGCCTAGCTGCCGCAGTGCTTGTTACTGGTAGCGAAATACCGAGTTGATCGAGGACTTCAAGTAACAGAGGAGGGGACGCGCCCTCGCAGTTGACTGAAGAGTATTCCGAAGCCTCACCCGCCTCGCATTCAACCAACGGCCAGATGCTCACCGCCGACGCCGGCGCCGATCCGAGCGTCACGCTCGCACCCATTGCTGCGGTCATCACAGCCGCGGTTGCGACCCCCGCGCGTTGTCGTCGGCGAACCGACTTCGACTTCTTGTGCCTGCCTGCCGATTTCGCCGCTCGCGCCATGCGATATCCCTCTCTGCTGAAGTGTAAGAGAAGTTACAGGCCCGGCGTCCTCGGCATAGGACTAATCGTGCGATTGCTGTCGGAGCGGGGTCAGAAGATCCCGTTCAGGAACTCGACGATGTCTCCGAGGGCGGCGCGAGCAGGAGGCGCGACACCGGGCAGCGCCGCGAACCCGTGGACGGTGTCCGGGTAGTCGATGAGCTCGGTCCGCACTCCCGCCGCCTGGAGGACCTCGCGATATTTCTGGCCATGATCGCGCAGTGGGTCGTGACCCGCCGTGAGGATCAGCGCCGGCTGTAGATCCTCATGCGAGGCAGCGCGAATCGGGGATGCGCGCCAGTCCTCGGTGCCGTGGTCACCGGCCAGATACAGCTCGGTGAACCTGCGCATGCCGGACGAGGTGAGGACCGGGGCGTCCGCATGCTCATCTTCCGAAGGCCACCGTTCGTACATCTCGACCGCCGGATAGACCAGAACCTGGCCGCGTAGCCCTGGGCCGCCTGCATCGCGTGCCGCCAACGCCACGACCGCGGCCAGGTTGCCGCCGGCACTGTCGCCCATTACTGCCATCCGATCGGGGTCGCCACCGATGTCGCCCGCGTGACGGGCGATCCATTGCAGGGCTCCCCAGGCGTCGTCGACGGCGGCCGGAAACGGGTGCTCCGGTGCCAGTCGATAGACCGGCGACACCACAATTGCACCGGCCTGCTCGGCAACCCGAGTCGTCATCCACCGCGACTGCTCCGGAGATCCGAGGCACCAACCGCCGCCGTGATAGTTCACGACCACCGGCAGTGTCCCAACTGCCGAGACCGGCCGGTGGACCCGAAGCCGGGTCGGACGTCCATCGATGTCGACGACCAGATTCTCGATGTCGACGTTCCCGGAATCGTTCCCGAAGATGAACCGGCCGACGCCGGTCGCCAAAAGCTTCTCTCGTTTCGCGCGCAACGCGACCATTTCGTCAGCGGTGGTCGGCTCCTTGACGACCTTCTTGAGCAGAGCGGCAAAAGCGCGCGTTCGCAGCGGCAGCGGAACGGTCACAACTGGAGTCCTCTCGGTCAGGCGACGGTGGACGGCAGCGGACTCAGAGGGTCGTCAAGATCTGTGGGCCGGATTCGGTGATCGCAACGGTGTGTTCCGAATGGGCTGCGCGGGCGCCGGAGGCACTGCGCAGCTCCCAGCCATCCGGGGCGTGGACGTACTGGTCCGTTCCATCGGCGATCAGCATCGGCTCGATGGCGATCACGAGTCCCGGCTTCAACTTCAGCCCCCGCCCGGCGCGACCCTCGTTCGGAACGTGTGGGGCCTCGTGCATGGTGCGTCCGATGCCGTGTCCTCCATGATCCTCGAGGAGTCCGTAGCCCGCGAGCCGAGCGGGACCGGCGATCGCGTGCCCGATGTCGCCCATCTTGGCGCCGGGCTGCGCGGCCTCGATACCCCGCATCAAGGCGGCGTCGGTCGCGGCGATGAGGTCGAGATCGGCTTGGTCCGCCTCTCCGACGACAAAGCTGATCGCGGCGTCGCCGCACCACCCGTCGAGCAGTGCACCGCAGTCGATGCTCACCAGATCGCCGTCTCCGATCACCCGCCCGTCAGGTATCCCGTGCACCACAGCGTCATTGACGCTGGCGCAGATGACCCCGGCAAACGGGGTCGGCGCCCACTTCGGGTGGTAGTTCAAGAACACCGGCTCGGCACCGGCACCGGAGATGACCGCAGCAGCGACCTCGTCGAGTTCCTTGAGGGTCGTTCCGACGACGGCGGCACCCTTCACCGCGGCGAGTGCCCGGGCGACGACACCACCCGCCTCACGCATCATCTCGATCTCGCCGGGAGTCCTGAGGTCGACCACGCCCACACCGTCCTTTGCGCCAATTAAAATACCGGTATTACTATACGGGCCATGGTTCGCGTACCCCTCACCCCCGGCGAAGTCGACCGGGGCCGCCGGCTCGGCGCAGTCTTGCGCGCAGCGCGCGGCGATCGCAGCATGGGGCAGGTGGCGGTCGCAGCCGGTATCTCGGTCGAGACCCTGCGCAAGATCGAGACCGGACGCATCCCGACGCCGGCTTTCTTCACCATCGCCGCCTTGGCCGACGAACTGTCGTTGTCGATGGATCAGCTGGCCGTCGCCCTGGCGGAACCACAGAGATCTGCCTCATAAACGCGTGCGTCGACTGCTGAATCCACAGCTTCATCTGGAACAATTTGACCGGTGAGTGCGCCCGTGATCGACCCCTCCGTCGAGTCCAGCCCTCTCAAACGCTCCTCGGGTAGCGAATATCGCCTGGACCTCGACGGCTTGCGCGGTATCGCGATCACGCTGGTGGCGGTCTTCCACATCTGGTTCGGCAGGGTTTCCGGCGGTGTCGATGTCTTCCTGACCCTGTCGGGCTATTTCTTCGTGGCGTCGCTGCTCAAGCACGTGTTGGCCACCAATCCGAGCACCGAGAACTGGATGGAGGCCCTCAACCCCGGGCCTCGTCTGTGGCGACTGGCCCGGCGACTGCTGCCCGCGCTGCTGACCGTCCTGTTGTTCATCGTCGTGATGTGCCTGATCCTGATGCCGCGGACGCGTTGGTCACCGCTGGGCAACGAGGCCATCGCTTCGGCGCTGTACTACCAGAACTGGCATCTCGCTCTGGCGTCGCAGGACTACGCCGCCGCCGACTCGGCGAACAGCCCGATGCAGCACCTCTGGTCGATGTCCGTCCAGGGCCAGTTCTTCGTCGTCACCATGCTCGCCGCCTTCGCGCTCGGCGGGATCCTGAAACTGCTGGCGATGCGGTTCGCGGCCTTCCGCAAACCGCCGGTGATCCGCGGCATCGTCTTCGCGGCGCTGCTCGCCGTTGCTGCGGTGTCGTTCGCCTGGGCGCACTACCGACACGGCATCAATCAGCCCTTCAACTACTACGACACCATCGCCCGAACCTGGGAACCCATCGTCGGCGGTCTGCTCGCGGTATGGATGCCGCGCGTCCGGATGCCGCAATGGATGCGCAACGTACTCGGCCTCATCGCCCTCGGGCTGATCATCAGCTGTGGTTGGTGGATCGTCGGCGTGCAGCAGTATCCGTCGACGATGGCGCTCGTACCGGTCGGTGCGACGCTCCTGCTGATCTGGAGCGGATCGCGCCAGACCGCGCCCGGAGATGCTGCAGCGCCCGGCGCCGTGAGTTCTTGGCTCGCACATCCGTCTATCGTCTGGCTCGGCTCCATCGCCTACGCGCTGTACCTGTGGCACTGGCCGCTGCTCATCTTCTACCTGACCTGGCAGTACAAGGATCGCGCCAACGTCATCGAGGGCGCCGGCATCATCGCCGTCTCGCTGGTGCTGGCCTGGGCGACGGCCAAATACATCGAGTCGCCGCTGCGAGCGGGTAGGTCGACGTCCATCGCAGCAGCCGAGAAGACGGGCCGAAGCCCCCGGTGGCTCAGCTACGCAACGGTGCTCACCTCGATCCTGGTGGTCATGACCGCGGTCACCGGCGTCGGGATCTGGCGCTGGAACGACCATGTCAAGAACCTGACCGTCGACACCGAAAACCTCGATCCGCGCCTGTACCCCGGGGCCCGCGCGTTCCTCGACAACGCCCCGGTTCCGCGTGTGGAAGCAGAACCGAGTCCGCAGGTGGTGGACAAGGATTGGCCCATCACGTCCTACGACTCGGTGATCTCCGGCTGGAAGGACGGCTCGATCAAGGTAGGGGTCTACGGCGACCCGGCCGCCACCCGAACGGTCGCGCTGGTCGGTGGATCGCACGCCGAGTACTGGATCACCGCGCTCGACGCGATCGGCAAGGCCCAAGGATTCAAGGTCACGACGTACCTGAAGGTCGGATGCCCATTGACGACGGAGCACGTCTTCACCTGGTTCGGCCAGAAGTACTACCAATGCAACGAGTGGTCACGCGACGTGATGGCACGCCTCGCCGTCGACAAGCCGGATGTGGTGTTCACCAACAGCACTCGCCCGGTCGAAGGCCAGATCACCGGCGACTTCGTGCCCAAGGACTACATCGACGTCTTCAGTGAGTTCCGTGACCGCGGCCAGAAAGTCGTTGCAGTGCGAGACAACCCGTGGTCGGTGGGGCAAGAGAGCCCACCGGAATGCTTGGCCCTGGGTAAGAAGCCTTCGGTGTGCGGCGTCGAGAGGTCGTTGGTGATGGCGCCCACCGACCCGGCCCTCGCCATCGCTCCCGACTTCCCGAACATGTCCTTCCTCGACTACACCGACGCCATGTGCGACGCCACGTATTGCCCCGCCGTGGTGGGCAACATCCTGCTATGGCACGACTTTCACCACCTGACCGCCACGTTCGTCCGCAGCTTGATCCCGGCACTGACCGTGGATCTGCAGAAGGCGTTGCCCGGCTGGTGGTGATCGCCTCACACGCCGCTCCGGGCAACACCTACCGGACCGATCTGGACGGCCTGCGCGGCCTGGCCATCACCCTGGTGGTCGTGTTCCACGTCTGGTTCGATCGCGTCTCCGGCGGCGTCGATGTCTTCTTGACGTTGTCCGGATACTTTTTCGTCGCATCACTGTGCAAGCACGTGATCGCGACCAGCCGCCCTGACGCCTCATGGATGTCGGCGATCAATCCGTTCGCCCGCCTGTGGCGCCTTGCTCGACGACTGGTGCCGGCGTTGCTCGTCGTGCTGGCGGCCATCGTCGCATTGACGTTGCTGATACTGCCGCGTGCTCGGTGGGAATCGTTGAGCGGCGAGATGATTGCGTCCGCGCTGTACTACCAGAACTGGCATCTGGCGCTCGAATCTCAGGATTACGCGGCAGCTGATTCTGCGAACAGTCCCATGCAGCACCTGTGGTCGATGTCAGTGCAGGGTCAGTTCTTCGTCGCAACGCTCGTCGCGCTGCTGCTGGTCGGCGGACTTTTGAAAGCGCTCGGCACCACAGCTAGGGCGTTCCGCAATCCGGCGGTGATCCGCGGTGTGCTCGCTGCGGTACTCGGCACCGCCGCGGTGACGTCATTCGCCTGGGCGGTCCACCGCCACGGCGTCGATCAGCCGTTCAACTACTACGACACAGTTGCCCGCGCATGGGAACCGCTGGCCGGCGGGTTGCTCGCGCTGTGGATGCCGCGGTTCGCGATGGCGCAATGGTTGCGGACCGCGTTGAGCGTGGCGGCGTTGGCCGTCATCGTGACCAGTGGGTGGTGGATCGCCGGAGTGGAGCAGTTTCCGTCCGCGATGGCACTGGTGCCGGTCGGCGCCGCCCTGGTGTTGATCTGGGTCGGGTCAACGCGTACGGCGACCTCAGACGTGGGCCCATCCATTGCGAGTTCCTGGCTGGCACACCCATGGGCGGTCTGGCTCGGCTCGATCGCTTACGCGCTCTATCTCTGGCACTGGCCGCTCCTGATCTTCTATCTCGCCTGGCGTTACCAGCGAGACGTGACCTTCCTCGAAGGCGCGGCCATCATCGCGGTGTCGGTAGTACTCGCGTACCTGACAACGCGATTCGTCGAGATTCCGCTGCGGTCCGGTCGACGGGCCGAGCACCGGACGCGCCGGTTCGTGCCGACGTACGCAGCCGTTATGACGTGCCTCCTCCTCGCGACCTCTGTCAGCGCGGGCTGGGTCGTCAGCGACTGGCGCTCCCAAGGTCAGCAGATCAGGGTCGATGCCGCAGCGCTGGACCCCGAGCTCTACCCCGGCGCCCGGGCGTTCTGGGCGGATGCACCTGTGCCGCTGGTGGATCCTCAGCCCGATCCGCTTGCGGTCAAGGATGACTGGCCGATCTCGTCGCAGCAGGGATATGTATCGGGTTTCGACGATCCGCTGGTGCGCGTCGGTGTCTACGGCACTCCCGGAGCGGCGCGGACCGTCGCACTGGTCGGCGGATCGCATTCCGAGCATTGGTTGACCGCACTCGACGAGATCGGACGCGACCGCGACTTCCAGGTCAACACCTATCTGAAGGCCGGCTGCCCACTGATCACCACCACGATCCTGGCGCCCATCGGTACCCCGTATCCGGAGTGCAACGTGTGGTCGCGGGACGTGATGGACCGCTTGTCCATCAATCGGCCGGACGTCGTCTTCACCACGAGCACCCGACCGACCGAGGGAGACGGGTCCGGCGACCACATCCCCGGCGACTACCTCGAGATCTTCGCCGAGTTCCGCGACCGCGGCCAGCAGGTCATCGCGGTGCGTGACACCCCGTGGGCCCTCGGGCCGACGCTCACCCCGCCGGAGTGCCTCGCGGAAGGTCGGTCCGCGGCCGAGTGCGGTGTCGACAGAGAGCACGCGCTGTCCCCGGCCGACCCCACAGCGGAAGTGACAGCCGACTTCCCGAACATGACCTTCCTCGATTTCACAGACGCCATGTGCGACGACACAACTTGCCCCGCAATCGTCGGGAACGTGCTGGTGTGGCACGACTTCCACCACCTGACGACCAGCTTCATGCGCACGCTCGTGCCCGCGCTGGACGAAAGCATGCGTGACGCGTTGTCCGAATGGTGGTGACGGCGTCAGGCGTTCTCGCCCGCCCACCTGGCCTTGTCGGCGTCGGTGATCTCGACCGGACCTGTCGCGGGCTGCGTGATCCGAATGTGGTTGCCGAAGGGATCTCTCAGTGCGCAGTCGATCCCGTACGGCTGCTCGACCGGCTCTTCGGTGAACTCGACCCCCTGTGCCGACAGTTCCTCGTAGGTCTTGCGGCAGTCATCGGTGGTGAGGATTGCCGCGAGCCCCAGCGCGCCTTTGGTGAGGAGCTCACGGACCTGGGCGGCCACTTCTTCCGTCAACGCCGGCGGGCCCGGCACCTCGAGGAGGATGTGTCGTTCCGGATCGGACGGCAAAACGATGGTGAGCCAGCGCATGAAGCCCATGTCGACGTCGTCTGCGACCTCGAATCCGAGTTTGCCCACGTAGAAGTCCAGCGCTTCGTCCTGATCGAGTACATGGATGGAGTGAATGGTGATCTTGTTGAACATGCGCATGACGCTAGCCGCCATGAACAGCTGCGGCTTCTCCGAAACTGCTCGGTTTCGACCAGCTCTTCACAAAGCACACCGGCACGTTCATGGCATCGGCCCCGCGCCGGAACTCGCTGGGTGAACTACCGGTGACCGCACGAAATGTGCGGCTGAAGGTTCCGAGGCTCTCGAAGCCGACCAGGCGCGCCACGTCGGTGACCGATGTGTGAGACCCCCGCAGCAACGCCATTGCACGCTCGATCCGACGCCGCTGCAGATGACGATGGGGGGTCTCCCCGAAGGTGGCGCGGAACGTCCTCGTGAAGTGCGCCGGTGACATGTACGCGATGGCGGCCAGTTTCGGGACATCGAGTTCCTGCGCGTAGTCGCGGTCCATCGTGTCGCGGGCACGGAGCAACCGCCGGTTTTGATCTTCCGCAGGGCTCATCGCCATGGGGTGAGTCTATTGCTCGTCGACCGCCTTTTTCAGGCAGCCACCGGCCTTCGCCATCCGTAATCGACGGTGCGAATGGGTGGTTCCGACCGTGGTGCTCCGAACGCCTCGCGCGCGCGTTCTTTGAACCATGCGACGTCGTCTTCGCCGTCGGGATTCCACATCTCCGGATGCGTGAAGAACAGCTCCGAGAAGTGTGTGTTGTTGGGACGCGGTGGATCAGCTGTGCCGCGTTGGCGCCATCCGATCCGGCCTTGCCAACCCGGTGGTCCGGTGCGGTTGGTGATGATCTCGGTGAGCCAGCCGTTCGCGCCGTCGTGAACTTGTCCGTGGTCGCCGTCGCAGACCAGTGCCAACGCCGTGATGTCGGTGCGGCCGCCTTTGGACCATTCGGTGAGGTGATGAACCGCAGTGCGGGTGGCCGGTTTGTCGCATCCCGGGCGGCAGCACCCACGGTCGGCGGCGATCAGCGCCAGTCGCTGATCGGCTGATGCCAGCCGCGCTTGGCGGCCCAGGAACAACGGGCGATGCTTGTTGTCGAGCAACGCCAGAAACTTGCGCGTCGCCCCAGCCAGAGCGAGCGCATCGCGGACCGGAATCACTCCGCCGGACGCAGTGGTCGCCAAGCCGACCTCGGATTCGAGTTGCTCGAGGGTCATGGTCACGATGACCCGGGCCGGCAGTCCGCGGTGCTGACCGAGTTTGCCCTGTCCGACAACCATTTCCAGCAACCGGCGGAACGCATCGTGGTTGCGTTGCCCCTGACTGCGACTGTCGCGCGCTGCAGCTTCCTTGATGGCTTGCGGGTCGGCCTTGTCGACATTTCCCCTCGGCGACTGCGGGTCCTCCGGATTGTTCATGCCTTTCGCCGCCCATTTCTCAGCGACCATGTCCCACAACGCCTTCGTCGCCGGATCAAGGTTGCCCTTGATCCCCGCCATGTGATCGGCACCCTGCTTGGAGGTGTTCAGTTCTCGCTTCTGCTTGCGGTCGATGTCGTCGAACGTTCCGTCGGGATTCAGATACGCGTGGAGGTGCAGTCCGACCTTTTTCAGCTCGTCAGGGTCCATGGTCCGGGCAGCATCGGCCATCGACTTCTCGCCCTTCGCCCACAACCCGAGATCGCTGCGAATGCTCGCCGGCAGCGCGGTCATCGTCTCGAAGATGACCTTCTCGTGCGCGAGGCCAATAGCTCCGTCCCGCAGGGCTTTGGCGGTGTGGGGGTACCTCGGTTCGGTCACTTCACCGGTGATGCTGTGCCAGATCCCTGTTCGCTCTGCTCTTTTCGACCGGGCGGACGCCTGTGCAGCTGAAATGCGTAGCACCAGTCGCAGGAAGTTGTTGTGCTTGTGTCCTAGCTTGGCAGCAACTCTGCGCTCCGTCAGCTCGGCCGACAGCCGTATTTTGACGGCCTCGTCACGGCGGGTCTGCGTCTCGACGGCCTGCGTCAACTCCACGGCTTCTTTGTCCGACATCATTGCCAATGGGGCGTCGATCAATCTGCGCGACAACACCTCGCGGACAGCAACGATCTCCGACGCGTCGAGAGCCATGCCCTCGATGCGGTCGATCAGATCAGCCATGCCCGTGCTCATGAAATATTTGTATCAGCACCCTCCGACAATCAGGCGACGCCAGAATCGACCAGCTGATCGCGATCTGATGAGAGACTTCAGGTCATGAGGGGTACACCACTCGGAGCGATGACGGGTGTCGCGATTGTTGCCGCGTCTTTCTTGGTGGGGTGCTCACCTGGCGAAAGGGTGAACACCGACGACAGCCGAGTTTCGTGGGCGCCGGGGAGCGAGGAGGTACGGCGCGCGTTCACGGTCTTCATCGACGCCCTGAACAGTGGGGAGTCGCAGACAATCGAGGCGCTCTCCTGCGAATTGGCACCTTCGCTTCCGCCTGAACCAGGGACCACCACCGTGGTCGACGTTCGAGCGATCACGATTGAGGGCGCCAACGCACGCGTCGACGCACAGACCTTCCACAGTGCGCCAGGCGAATCGGCTTCGGACGCCGAACGTATCAACTCTGGTTGGAACTTCGTCCGCGAAGCAGGAGCGTGGAAATACTGCCCTCTCATGTGGGAGCGCGGAGGAGCTGGGTAGCCGCGGTCCACTCGCTCACACGAGCGCCCCGGAACACGACAAGAGCACATTCGGATCGAGTTTCGGCACGGTCGGCGTCAACAACGGCACGGTCGGCGTCAACAAGGGCACGGTCGGCGTCAACAACGGCACGGTCGGCGGGTCAGCCCCATTGATCCCAGGCAAGTTTCGCGGACATCACGACCACCACCACCAGCAACGCGGCCCGGATGACGCCGGTACCGCGGTTCAGCACAGTCCGCGATCCCAGGAGCGAGCCACCGGTGTTGGCGACAGCAAGCATGAAACCCAGAGCCCACCAGACATTTCCGCCGATCGAGAAGACGACCAGAGCACCGAGGTTGGTGGCAGTGTTGGCAATCTTGGCCAGCGCCGCGCTCTCGATGAAGTTCCGCGACAACAGCGCCGTCAACGCGATGATGAGGAACATCCCGGTACCGGGACCGAAAATGCCGTCGTAGTAACCGATCACGGCGAAGGCAACACAACCCGCGACGGTCTGTTTCGCCGTGAGAGGCGGACTCTCACCGGTGTTGCTACCGAATGACGGGCGAACAGCGACGAAGATGCCCACCGCGAGCATCAGCACGATCACGACCGGGCGGATGATCTCGGTCGACACCGCTTTCGCCGACAGAGCGCCTGCCGCCGAACACACGAATGCGATCGGCACAGAGATCAGCGCCAGCCGGCGCGGGATGGCGGTGACACGTGAATAGGTGATGGCCGCCGCGCCTGTCCCCCAGATCGCGGCCAATTTGTTGGTTCCCAGCGCGCTCGCGGGCGGGGCTCCCGGAAAGGCGATCAACAACGCGGGGATGAGCACCAGCCCACCGCCCCCGATCACCGCGTCGATCCACCCCGCGACGCCCGCGGCGGCAAGCAGCAGAACCAGGACGTCCCAGTCGGGAATCATCGGCAACACCCGTCACAAAGCACTCGATCACGGTAACCACCCGATGTGAGGAACCCCTCCCGCCCAGCGAAAACTCAGGGTTATACGGCATGCTGTACCGCGATGACTGCCTCGACCTCCGCCCGCACCTGTGACGCAGGACCTGACGCACGACCCCCCCCGAAAATCTGATAAGCGCACTTATCTTCACCACGTGGATCTGATCCGGGCCACCACGTTTTCGCTGGTCATCTTCGTGCACTGCCTGACTGCGACGACAGACGAGTGGGACAGCGTCCCCGTCAATTCGACGACTCTGCTGCTTCATTTCACCCGCAACACCTTTTTTGCGCTGACTGGTTTTGTGCTCATGCACCAGAACTTCGACAAGGTCGATTTCCGGTCGATAGACTTCTGGCGCCGCCGGATGAAACTGGTGATCTTCCCGTACCTGATCTGGTCGTTCGTCTACTGGGCCGTCGAGGACATGTGGGCCCACGGACGTACGAAAGACATCCCGGGCAGCCTCGATGAGTTCTGGGACCTGCTCAAGTGGGGCCTGTCGGGCTTCCACATGTACTTCCTGTTCGTGATGCTGCAGGTCTACCTGCTGTTCCCACTGGTGCTGTGGTTGGTCCGCAAGACGCGTCACCACCACGTCGCACTGCTCGCGGCCAGCCTGGGCGTCCAGATCGCGGTCACGTCGGTCATCACCTACTGGCAGCCCCCGGCGAGCATCGCGGGCATCTGGTGGCACTACTACGCAACCTTCGTGCCATATCAGTTCCTGATCTTCCTCGGCGCGGTCGTCGCGGTGCATCGAGAGGCCATTCGGCTCTGGCTCCGGGGCAAAGGCTGGTGGCTGTTCGCGGCACTCGTCGTCACCGGCGCATTCGCGCAGGTCACGTATCTGATGCGGGTCGCCGGCGGTGAGCGCGCCATCTACGCGAGCGCAGCGTTCCAGCCGACCCTGATCCCGTTCATCCTCGTCGCGATCGGGTGCCTCTACGCGATCGGTCAGCACTGGGCCGACAGCCACCGGGAGAGCACGCCGCTCTTCGACCGCGTGGTCAAGTACGCATCCAATCGGTCCTTCAGCGTCTTCCTGTGTCACGCCATCTTCATCTTCTTCATCCTGTACCCGCAGAAGAACGGTGAGCCCTGGATCAACACCCTCGGTGCACCCTGGGCGACCATCCTGATGTACGTCGGCACGATCGCCTGTTCGCTGCTCCTCGTCGAGATCCTTCGCCGCCTCCCGGGCTCGTCGTACCTGACCGGTCGCCCCCGGCTACCGCTCAAGAAGAAGCGTGAGCGTCCCGCAGCTGCCGAGACCCAGGACGACGACGTCGTCACCGAGGTCGAAGAGCGCAGCTCAGTTCGTCAGTGAGGTGAGCAGCGCGCGCGGTCCGGCCAGCACGGTCTCGCGAATGTGGTTGCGGGCGAACGTCCACGGCGCACACTCGCACCCGGCGTAGACACCCTGCGCATCGATCCCGATGTCGCGGCACAATCCGATCGCCCGACCGAGATGGAAGTCCTGCGTGACGATCAACACCGCCTCGACGTCGTAGACATCGCGGGCACGCCGACAACTCGCCGCCGTGTCAAAGCCCTCGGGGTCGTCGGTGATGGCTGCGGCGGGAACGCCACGCTGCTCCAGATAACTGCGCATGACCTGCGGTTCGTCCCCCGCCGCCCGGTCCCCGTTACCTGAGTTCAAGATCCGCTGGACCCGCCCGTCGCGGTACAGCTCGAGCGCAGAATCCAGCCTGCCGCGTACGTACGACCCCGGTTCGCCATCGGAGACCTTGGAGCCGAGCACCAGCGCCACCGGCGCCGACGGGGCATCCGGGACATCGAACTCGCGATCGAATGCCATGACGTAGATCCACGTTGCCGCGCTTGCGATCACGAACTGGACGGTCCCCATCGAGACGCCGATCAGCAGTAGAATTCTTGTGCGAGTTATGGCGGACATCACAAACTATCTTACCGATTAGTAACTTAGGCCAACCTGCGCAATAGTGCTGCGAAGACAAGCCTTAACGTACCTAGTGGAGAACACTGCGCGAGCCGTGTTCTGCCATCCCGGGTGAACGAACGGCCACTGTGCGAAATAGCCGTACCACTGGTCGTGAAGTTCCATAGAGAAAGGCCGTGACGCCGTGACGACCGCGACGATCACCATCGGCACCATTGCCGCCCTGGCCAGCCTGGTGTGCTGGGCCCTGTTCTTCGGCGGGGTGTGGAGAATGATCCGCACCATCGCGCAGGGGCAGAAGGACACCACCAGGATTTTCCCGATCTGGCCCCGTTTCAAGCAGATGATGATCGAGTTCATCGCTCACACGCGCATGGCCAAATTCCGTACGGTCGGCTGGGCGCACTGGCTGGTGATGGTCGGCTTCCTCCTCGGCGCACTGCTGTGGTTCGAGGCCTACGGCCAGGTGTTCGATCCCGAGTTCCACTGGCCGCTGTTCGGCGATACGTTCGCCTGGCACCTGCTGGACGAGATCTTGGGTCTCGGCACCGTCATCGGCGTCCTGGTCCTGATCGCGATCCGCCAGCTCAATCACCCCCGGGTGCCCGAGCGGCTGTCCCGCTTCAGCGGCTCCAACTTCGGCGCCGCCTACTTCGTCGAGATCGTGGTGCTGCTCGAAGGTCTCGGCATGGTCTTCGTGAAGGCCGGCAAGATCGCCACGTACGGACACGCGAACGCCGGGTCCGACTTCTTCACGATGCAGGTCGCCAAGCTCCTGCCTGCGAGCGCGATCATGGTCTCGATCTTCGCGCTGATCAAGCTGATGTCCGGCATGATCTGGCTCGCTGTCGTCGGCCGGAACATCAACTGGGGTGTCGCCTGGCACCGCTTCTCGGCGTTCTTCAACATCTACTTCAAGCGCGAAGACGACGGCGGAGTCGCCCTCGGTGCCGCCAAGCCGATGATGTCGGCGGGCAAGGTGCTCGACATGGAGAGCGCCGACCCCGACGTCGACGCATTCGGCGCCGGCAAGATCGAAGACTTCTCGTGGAAGGGCTGGCTCGACTTCTCCACCTGCACCGAGTGCGGTCGTTGCCAGAGCCAGTGCCCGGCTTGGAACACCGGTAAGCCGCTCTCTCCCAAGCTGCTCATCATGTCGTTGCGCGATCACGGTCAGGCCAAGGCGCCGTACCTTCTCGCCGGCGGCAAGAAAGACCTCGGTGGCGACGAGGTGGGCCTCGTCGACGCCGAAGGCAATGTCTTGCAGAACAAGCTGGACGCCATCCCCGAGGCCGCCCGTCTCGAGGCCGAGCGCAAGCTCGTCGGCGAGAGCGAAGGTGCCACCGGTGCCGTCATCGACAACGAGACGCTGTGGAGCTGCACCTCATGCGGCGCCTGCGTGGAACAGTGCCCCGTCGACATCGAGCACGTCGATCACATCATCGACATGCGCCGCTATCAGGTGCTGATCGATTCGGACTTCCCGTCCGAACTCGCCGGCCTGTTCAAGAACCTCGAGAACAAGGGCAACCCCTGGGGCCAGAACTCGAAGGACCGCACCAAGTGGATCGACGAGATGGACATCGAGATCCCGGTCTTCGGCCAGGATGTCGAGAGCTTCGAAGGCTTCGAGTACCTGTTCTGGGTCGGCTGCGCCGGCGCCTACGAGGATCGGGCCAAGAAGACCACCAAGGCTGTCGCCGAACTCCTCGACATCGCGGCCGTCGACTTCCTCGTTCTCGGCGAAGGTGAGACCTGCACCGGCGACTCGGCCCGCCGCGCGGGCAACGAGTTCCTGTTCCAGATGCTCGCGCAACAGAACATCGAGATGCTCGGCGAGGTGTTCGCGACGGCACCACAGCAGAAGAAGAAGATCGTCGTCACCTGCGCCCACTGCTTCAACGCCCTGGGCAACGAGTACCCGCAGGTCGGTGGCAAGTACGAGGTCGTACACCACACACAGCTGCTGAACCGGCTGATCCGCGACAAGCGGCTGATCCCGGTCGCCGAGGTCAACGAGGACATCACCTATCACGACCCCTGCTTCCTGGGCCGGCACAACAAGGTCTACGGTGCGCCGCGCGAGCTGATGGCCGCGTCCGGAGCAACCCTCAAGGAGATGCCGAGGCACGGCGAGCGGTCGATGTGCTGCGGCGCCGGCGGTGCTCGTATGTGGATGGAAGAGAGCATCGGCAAGCGCATCAACATCGACCGGGTCGATGAGGCGCTGGGCACCTTGGGTGGCGGGGAGAAGCCGCAGAAGGTTGCCACCGGCTGCCCGTTCTGCAAGGTGATGCTGTCCGACGGCGTGACCGCGCAGACCTCGGGAACCGAGAAGGAAGGCAAGGTCGAGGTCGTCGATGTCTCGCAACTGATCCTGGAGGCCGTCAAGCGCGGCGCCCCGGAGATCAAGCGTGGCGGACGCTTCCTCGGCGCGGCGTCGCTCGGCCTGTCGGCTCCGACGCTCGAGCCGGAAGAGAAGGTCACCGAGAAGCCCGCGCCCGAGCCTGCGAAGGCCTCGGCGCCTGCTGCCACCGAGACCAAGGAGAAGCCCAAGGTCGGCGGCGGTCTCGGTATCGGCGGCGGCGCCAAGAAGCCAGGTGGCGGAGCCCCCAAACCGGGTGGCGCGGCGAAGAAGCCAGGCGGCGGAGCCCCGAAGCCAGGCGGAGCGCCCAAGCCGGGTGCCGCGAAGGCAGCCGAACCCGAAGCCCCCGCGGCGCAGGAGAAGGCAGCGGCACCGGCGAAGGGACTGTCGATCGGCGGCGGCGCCAAGCGTCCCGGAGCCCCGAAGCCCGGTGGTGCGGCAAAGAAGCCGGGTGGCGCGAAGCCGGCCGCAGAAGCCAAGCCTGCGGACACCGAGACCACGGAGGCCACCGCGACGGCGAGCGACACCGCAACCGAGGAAGCCGCCGACAAGCCGGCTGCACCGGTGAAGGGTCTCGCCATCGGTGGCGGCGCGAAGCGTCCTGGCGCCCCGAAACCGGGCGGCGCGGCGAAGAAGCCAGGTGCGGCAGCCAAGAAGGCTGCACCGGAGGCCGATTCCGCACCGGCGACCGACGAGGCCCCGGCCACGGAAGAAGCCACGGTCACCGAAGAGGCCCCGGCCACGGAGGAAGCACAGGTCGACGACAAGCCTGCGGTCCCGGTCAAGGGACTCGCCATCGGCGGCAAGGCGAAGCGTCCGGGAGCTCCCAAGCCCGGCGCGAAGGCAAAGGCGCCGGCCCCCGAGGCCAAGTCCGAGCCAGAACCTGAGCCAGAGCCTGAGCCGGAGACGGCCCAGGCCACCCCGGAACCGGTCGAGGCCGAGTCGGCTGCCGAGCCAGAGGCGCCGGCGGAACCGGCGGCTCCGGTCAAGGGCCTGGCGATGGGTGGCAAGGCGAAGCGTCCGGGTGCTCCCAAGGCAGCGGCGAAGGCGGAATCGAAGCCGGATCCTGAGCCTGAGGCGGAGGCGGACGCAGAGCCCGAGCCAGAGGCGCCTGCAGAGCCAGAGGCCACGCCCGAGGCCGAAGCCGAAGTAGCCCCCGAGTCTGCACCCGAGGAGCCGACCACCAACGGCTCAGGTCCGGCTGACGCCGCGACGCTCACGGAGGCCGGGACCAGCAAGGCGAAGGGTTTCGGTATCGCGGCGGGTAAGAAGCGCCCCGGTAAACGCTGAGATCAGGCAGGATTTCCGGCCGCATCCACGTCCACTACCCGGACATGGTTGCGGCCGGCCTGTTTTGCCAGGTAGAGGGCCTCGTCCGCGGCGTTGATCGCGACGTCGAGGATCCTTCTCTCGTCCGTACGCGTGGTGGTACCCGGACCCCGTAGCCGGCAGGAAGCAACCCCGACGCTGATGGTGACCGGCTGCCCGTGCCAAAAACTCGAGGACCTCAAGCGCATGCGCTCGGCGAGTGCCACCAGCGCGTCGCGGTCGAGGTCGGTGGCGAACGCGAACTCGTCGCCGCCCACGCGCGCCAACACGGCATATTCTCCGGTCACGCCTCGCAGGCTCTCGGCTATCCGCCGGAGGATCTGGTCGCCGACGTCGTGTCCGAACCGATCGTTGAGCAGTTTGTAGTTGTCGATGTCTGCGACCACCACGCCGAAGTTGCGGGTCGCGGGCGTGACCATGGAACCGGCCCAGTACTCGAAGCCGCGGCGGTTGAACAGCCCGGTCAAGGAGTCCGTGTTCGCCAACTTCAATTGGGTGCGAAGAGCGTGCTGAAAGTCGTCGGTATAGATGCTCAGCAAGAAGACGGTTCCGTTGATCGCCAACAGTGACACCGCCACCCGATAGCAGGCTCCGCCGAGATCATCCCCGATCAACCACATGTCGAGGCCGAGTGCGCACACCACGACGCTGGTGAACACCATGTGGACGATTCGCACCCGGTGCGTAACGAAGTGTGCCGCGTAACAGCCGATGATCGCGAAGAGGGCGGTGCCGTGCAACGCCGCCGAGGGGTTGACGAACGTGATCAGAACGACGGTGACGCCGATGTCGGCATAGGCGAGGAAAGCCGTATTGATACCGGGGATCGTGGCCTGCTTCGACCACCAGACCGGGCCCAGGTCGACGCGGCTCATGACCACGGCCATCGGGATGGTCGACACCGCCGTCACGTACACGATCACCATCCGCAGCGTCGACGCCTCGCCGTCGTCGGCGTACGTGGCCAGCACCGCGACGGCACCGAAGACCGGCACGAACATCGCAATGCTGTAGCGAATCAGACGTTCGCGGACCCGAATCTGATTGAGGACATGCCGCTGCTCACGCTGCAGATCGTCAAAACGGTTCGGCATCGGACCTCGTGATACGTCAAATAAATGCTGATGACAACTGGGACCCGACCCGCTCATCTGCCGATTTCCTATAGTGACCCAGGTTTGAAGTAATGACAATTCTTCGCACGAAAACGGCCTGCGGGTCCCTATTTGTTACCAATAACGCCAGGGAGCAAAACCTACTTGCCCTGTGCTGGCAACATAAGAGGCGTGAGCAGACCCCACGTTTCGCATGTGCACAGCGACCTCAAACCCCTCGAGCAATCGGCGAAGCTTCGCAACGTCGCCTACGAGATCCGCGGGCCGGTCACCGCCCAGGCCGCGCGCCTCGAGGCCGAGGGCCATCGGATCCTCAAGCTGAACATCGGCAATCCCGCCCAGTTCGGCTTCGAAGCCCCGGACGTCATCATGCGCGACATGATCCACGCCCTGCCGTACTCACAGGGATACAGCGAATCGATGGGTGTGCTGCCGGCCCGCCGCGCGGTCGTCACCCGGTACGAACTGCTCCCCGACTTCCCTTACTTCGACGTCGATGACGTGATCCTCGGCAACGGCGTTTCCGAGCTGATCACCATGACGATGCAGGCATTGCTCGATGACGGCGACGAGGTCCTCATCCCATCCCCGGACTACCCGCTGTGGACCGCGATGACAGCCCTGTCCGGCGGCAAGGCCATCCACTACATGTGCGACGAGGCGAACGGCTGGAATCCCGACATCGCCGACATCGAATCCAAGATCACACCTCGCACCAAGGCGTTGCTCGTGATCAATCCGAACAACCCCACCGGCGCGGTCTACTCGCGCGAGATCCTCACGCAGATCGTCGAACTGGCCCGCAAGCACTCGCTGTTGCTGCTCGCAGACGAGATCTACGACAAGATCCTCTACGACGACGCCAAGCACATCAACCTGGCCTCGCTCGCGCCGGACCTGCTGTGTCTCACCTTCAACGGCCTGTCGAAGGCTTACCGGGTCTGCGGTTACCGGGCCGGCTGGGTCGCGATCACCGGACCCCAGGACCACGCCCGCGGTTTCGTCGACGGCATGAAGATGCTGGCCTCCACCCGGCTGTGCTCGAACGTGCCCGGTCAGCACGCGATCCAGGTCGCACTCGGTGGATATCAGAGCATCGACGCGCTGGTCCTGCCCGGCGGCAGGTTGCTCGAACAGCGCAACGTGACGTGGGAGAAGCTCAACGAGATACCCGGGGTCAGCTGCGTGAAGCCGATGGGCGCGCTGTACGCCTTCCCGCGGCTTGACCCCGAGGTCCACGAGATCCACAACGACGAGAAGTTCGTGACCGATCTGCTCCTGCGCGAGAAGATCCTCGTCGTGCAGGGCACGGGCTTCAACTGGCCGAGTCCCGATCACTTCCGGGTCGTGACGCTGCCGTGGGCCCGGGATCTGTCCGACGCGGTGGAACGGATGGGCAATTTCTTGTCCAGTTATAAGCAGTAGCACCGGCGATTGAGCACTGAAAACCCACCCGCGAGGTTTCCCCGGGTGGGTTTTCGCAGTTCAGCGCCCCTTGATTTAAGTGTGACGGCTGGTAACGTCTAGTCCATCACGCGAGCTCAAAGGGGAGTTGATGACCGCAATCGATCACAAGCCACAGATCGGGTGGCGCCGGCGCACGGTAGAACGCGACGGCGTCCGGCTCGCCGTCTTCGAGCTCGGCGAGCCCTCCGCGGATCGTCCGACCGTTCTGCTCGTCCACGGCTGGCCCGACACCCACGCACTGTGGGCACCGGTTGCCGACGCCATCGCATCCCGGTACCACCTCGTTGCCTATGACACCCGCGGTTACGGTGAGAGTGACGCCCCGAACGGCGATGCGGCCTACCGGCTGCCCGAACTGGCGGCAGACCTCTTCGCGGTCGCAGATGCGGTCAGTCCGGACGAACCCGTCCACGTGGTCGCGCACGACTGGGGGTCGGTCCAGACCTGGGAGGCCGTCACCACGCCCGGTGCCGAAGACCGCATCGCGTCGTTCGTGTCGGTCTCCGGGCCCAATCTCGATCACCTCGGCGCCTGGACCCGCGAGCAGTTGCGACGTCCGACCCCCAAGGCTCTGGCGCAAGCGCTGTCCCAAGCCCTGTCCTCGGCATACACCGCGGTATTCCAGCTCCCGATCGTCCCGAAGGTGCTGTTCGCCGCCGGGATGCGGCCCGCGGTCTGGCGCAAGTTCCTCGCCACCCTCGAGGGCACCGACCCGAACAACCTCGAGTTCGCGCCCACCTTCCGCGCCGACGCGGTCTCCGGGCTGCGCTACTACCGCGCCAACATCCGTGAGCGCCTCGGTTCTCCGAATCCGCGCAGCACCAGGGTCCCCGTGTTCGAGATCGTCAACACCCGCGATATCGCGCTGCGCAAGGCGATCTTCGCGAACACTCACGAGTACACCGACAGCCTCTGGCGTATCGACACCCCCACCGGGCACTGGCTGCCCTATACGAACCCGGGCTACCTCGCCGACATCGCGACGCAGTTCATCGAGTCGATCCGCGGGGCCGATTCATCACCGATCATCGACCGGGCCCGGAGACACGGTGCACATCAGCCGCAGTCGGGCAAACTCGCCGTGATCACCGGGGCAGGAAGCGGCATCGGACGCGAGACCGCTTATCTCCTCTCCGAGCAGGGGGCAGAGGTGATCCTCGCCGACATCAACCTCGACGCCGCCGAGAAGACCGCTGCAACAATCACTTCCGGTGGAGGCATCGCACATGCTTACCGCCTCGACGTCGCCGACACCGATGGCTTCGGGGCATTCGCGGAGGAGGTGACGAAGAAGCACGGGGTCGCCGACATCGTCATCAACAACGCGGGTATCGGACTCGCCGGGCACGTCCTCGACGCAACCGATGAGCAGATCCGCCGTCTCGTGGACATCAACCTCATGGGCGTGATGACGGGGAGCCGAGTGTTCGGCCGCAAGATGGTGGAGCGCGGATTGGGTGGCCAGATCGTGAATCTCGCGTCTGCCGCTGCCTTCACACCCCAACAAGGCCTCGGCGGATACTCCGCGACAAAGGCAGGCGTCCTGATGTTCAGCGAATCGCTGCGGGCCGAACTGGCAGAGCACCGCATCGGGGTCTCCGCGATCTGCCCGGGCATCGTCGACACCAACATCGTGGCGGCAACGGAGTTCGCCGGGGCGTCTGCCGATGGCCAAAAACAGTTGCAGGACAAGATGAGCGGCATGTATCACAAGCGGAACTTCACGCCCGACCGCGTCGCTGCCGCCATCGTCGGCGCGATCGAGTCCAATGCCCCGGTCGTCCCGGTCACCGTGGAGGCAAAGGTCGGTTACCGCATCTACCGCTTCGCACCCGGCCTGTCCCGCCGGATGGCCCGCACCAAACTCTTCTGAGGAGGACAACGATGTCCAACGCCGCCTACGCGCACCAGCCATCGCACGACTTCGACCCGGGTCCGGTCGAACTCCACGCCCGCAATGTGGAGTTCGAATGGGAAGACACACCGCTGCACTGGATCCCGAACCACCCGGTCTCGTCCAACGTGATCAGCATGCTCAACCTGCTCCTGCCCGAAGGCGAGCGCTGGTTTGTGCAGACGTACAACGAGACCCTGCCGCTGGTGAAGGACGAGGAACTGGCTTCCGCCATGCGCGGATTCATCGGCCAGGAAGCGATGCACGCGGAGACCCATGACCGCGTGCTGTGGGAGTTCCTGAAGAACAACGGCGTTGATCCGACGCCCTTCCAGCGACAGATGGAATGGGTGTTCCGCAAGGTGCTCGGCCCGTCGAATCACCCAGATCCCAACGTGCGGCACAAACATCTCGTCGAACGGCTGTGGCTGATCGCCGCCATCGAGCACTACACCGCGGTCCTCGGTGATTTCGCACTGAACAACACGTGGTCCGAGCACAATGCCGACCCCGCGATGACCGACCTGTTCCGCTGGCACGGCGCCGAAGAAGTGGAACACCGGGAAGTCGCCCACGACGTGGCCAGCTACTTCGGCGACAGCTACCTCAAACGCGGACGGGCCATGCTCGCAGTGCTTCCCGCCCTGCTCTTCGTGATCAACCGCGGAACCCGCTTCATCGCACTCAACGATCCTGCCGGCCGGACCGGATACGTGCGGCAGTGGTTCGGCTACTTCCGTGGCGCCCGCAAGGGTCTGCTGCCCACCATGCGGTCCATCATCTTCGCGACGTTCACGTACTTCAAGCCGACATTCCGGCCCAGTCAGGTCGGGTCGACGTCCCAGGCGGTGGCGTATCTCGCGTCGTCGCCGGCAGCACGGGCCGCGCACAAGTGAATCCCCCGACCCACTCTGATCACCGTCACCATCCGCACACCACCACGATGACGGCGCCGCCCCCACACCTGTGGGGCCGGTATCGGCACGATCCGGCGATGCGGCTGGCCAGTGCGATCGGCAAGGTCTGGTTTCCGTTGTGGGGCAAACTGACCCACCTCGATCTGCCTGATCAGGTCAGCCGCGTCACCGCGGTGAGGATCGTCCGGCGCGATGTCGTCGCCAGTGACGACAACGTGGTGGCACTCACGCTCGGTGCGCTCGACGGCGGAGAGCTCACGCCGTGGTACGCCGGAGCCCATCTCGACCTGCTGCTGCCGTCGGGCCGGATGCGCGAGTACTCACTCTGCGGTGATCCCGCCGACCGCCACCACTACCGCATCGCGGTCCGTCGGATCCCCGGCGGCGGAGGCGGTTCGATCGAGGTCCACGACGACCTCGACGAGGGCGATGTCCTGCGGATCAAGGGTCCTCGCAACGCGTTCCCGTTGGCCCTGCCCGGGTACGGATCGCCCGCCCGCAGCCTGCGCTTCATCGCCGGCGGCATCGGGATCACCCCGATCCTGCCGATGCTCGCGGCTGCCGAGCGACTGGGCCTGGACTGGTCGATGGTCTACACCGGCCGGAGTACCGATTCTCTGCCCTTCCTCGACGAGCTCGCCCGCTACGGCGACAAGATCACCATCCGTACCGACGACGAACACGGACTCCCCACCCCTGCAGACCTGCTGGGCCCCATCGCCTCCGGGACCGCGGTCTACTGTTGTGGCCCGGTCCCCATGCTCGGGGGCATTCGGATCGCGCTGGTCGGTCGCGCGGATGTGGAATTGCACTTCGAGCGATTCAGCCCGCCGCCGGTCGAGGACGGCCGGCCGTTCACGGTCACCCTCGCGTCGTCCGGCGTGCAGGTCCCGGTCAGCGCAACGGAATCAGCACTCGCCGCGATCCGCCGCGACCTCCCGTCGGTGCCCTACTCCTGCCAGCAGGGATTCTGCGGCACCTGCAAGGTCCGCGTCCTCGCGGGCGCTGTCGAGCACCGCGACAACATCTTGACCGAACCCGAACGTGACGCCGGGGTGATGCTCACCTGCGTCTCCCGGGCCGAGGGCGACCACCTTCACCTCGACCTCTAGCACGTTCTCACCCCACACTGCCCTCAGCCCAAGGAGCACCTCATGGCGTCAACCGCCACCACCCCCGACCACACCGTTGCCATCGTCGGCGCGGGTTTCGGCGGTCTCGCCGCCGGAATCAAACTGCAGGAACGCGGAATCGACGATTACGTCATCTTCGACCGTAACGACGACGTGGGCGGAACGTGGCTTGCAAACCGGTACCCCGGCGTCGAGGTCGACATCCCCTCGGTCACGTACTCCTACAAGTTCGCCCTGAACCCCGAATGGTCGCAGATCTTCGCACCGGGTTCGGAGCTGCTGCAGTACGCCCGCGACATCGCCGAGCGGTACGGCATCCGCAAGCACATCCGGTTCGGCTTCGCGGTCGTCTCCGCGACGTTCGACGACGCCACCAACCTGTGGACCATCACGACCGAGGGCGGCGACACCGTCACGGCACGTTTCCTGATCTCCTGCCACGGCGCGCTGTCGACACCGGCAACCCCGAATCTGCCCGGGCTGGAGAACTTCTCCGGCAAGGTGTTGCGATCGGCGTCCTGGGACCACGACTACGACCTGACCGGCAAGAAGGTCGCCATCATCGGTACCGGCGCCACCGGTATCCAGATCATCCCCACCATCGCGCCCGACGTCGAGCAGCTCACCGTCATCCAGCGCACCGCGATCTGGGTACTACCCAAACCGAACGCCGTCGTCCCCGGATTCCTCCGTTCGGTGTACCGCCGGATCCCGAAACTGCAACTGCTGCCACGCTTCCTGATCGACTCGACCTTCGAGATCGCCGAGACGCTCGGCGTGGTCTACAACAAGCAACTCCCCGCGATCACCCGCGGGATGGAGAAGCTGTGTCTGCGGCACCTGCGCGCCTCGGTCAAGGACGCCGAGACCCGGGAGAAGCTCACACCGCACTACGGCTACGCCTGCAAGCGTCCGTCGTTCTCCAACGACTACTTCCCGACGTTCAACCGCGACAACGTCGACCTGGAAACCTCCCCGATCGCTCAGATCACCGACGCCGGCATCGAATTCGCCGATGGACGTGAGCTGGAACTGGATGCGCTGATCTTGGCCACCGGTTTCAAGATCTTCGACCTGCCGTACGAGATCCGAGGGGTCGGCGGGCAAGATCTCGGGCAGACGTGGGACTCGGAGCGGATGCACGCCTACGAGGGGATCACGGTGCCGAACTTCCCCAATCTGTTCCTGGCACCGGGACCGTATGGCGTCATCGGCTTCTCCTGGTTCGACACCATCGAGTTGTGTGTCACCCACGCCGTGCAGGTGGTGGCGAAGGCGGTGGCCGCCGGGTCGAACCGCGTGAGCGCCACCGACGAACAGACGGACGAGTTCGTCGAGAAGATGCGCAAACGGGTGCGCAGCACCGTCTTCGCCAGTCCACGCTGCGCGGGGTCGAACACGTACTACATCAACGCCCAGGGCGATTCGCCGTATCTACGCCCGTCGAGCCGCGTCGAGTCCATCATCTCGCTGCGCAAAGCGCTCAAGAGCGGCTACGAGTACTCCGCCTGACCTCGATGCCACAAAAGCACCCCGGCGCCGTGGAGCACCTTCCGAATTCGACTGCGCAACAACTGCGGATTCCTTAGGTCGTCCCACACCCACCTGATGACCATGATCCCTTCCTCGCGCAGCCGGTCCTCTCGACGTTTCTCCCGGATCACCGCATCGGACACAGATTCGCCTGGCCGCCGGTGCTTCTCGTACTTCACCTTGCCGTCGAACTCACCCACCACCTTTCCTTCCCAGTCGAAGTCCACTCGTGCGATCAGGATTCCCTTCTCGTCGTGGAACTCCGTCTGCAGCGTCGGCAGTGGAATGTCGGCCCATTCGATGAACAGGCTTCGGCTCAACGACTCACCCACCGACTCCGAGTTTCGGTCGGCAACGTCCAATGCCCGACGCAACACAGCGATGCCGGAACTCTTTGCTGATCGCCCCACGATCGACGTCAGCTCTGCTTTGTCGACCCCCAAACGCAGCGCGTGGTCGAGGACCACAACTGCCTGCGCAAATGATCCCTGTCGAGCCACATCGCACGCCGTGATCCCCAGCTTTGTCAACAGCACCCCGTCGACCACGGTCACATCGGACCTCGTCAGAGAACCAGTGTGGAGATGCACCTCACGGCCCCGGCGCCCGCCGGCCCGAACATAGAAGTGGACCCGCCGCTGATCCGGAGCCAGCTGATTCAGCCCGTGGATCACCGCAGCTGACGAATGGCTGACCACCCGTTCCGTGGATCGGCCGGCAATGGCGATCACGAGCTGCCGGTAGGCCTCGTCGTAGACCGGTTCTGCGGTGTCCTCGTCCGGGTCGACCGTCCGGTACACACCGCGGGTGACGCGTACCAACCTTCCTTGACGGTGGTCACGTCGAAGTTCGGCGGCATCACCACCGTTCTCGACAAACTCTTTTCGACGGACGAGACCGTCCTCGGGATCTGGTGTGAAGTCCATGGACCCGATCTTGATCGGCCCGATAGGACCGACCAGACCGCAAACCCCTGTTGACGCCGTGCTTGTGGATCACGCCCCACACTGTGGACAAACGCAGATGCACACCGTCGAGTCATCCGCACACGTTTGACGGAAGTTGTCAACCTGTCTGAGACAGGTGTGGGTTTTTTGATTATTCGGCCTGTTCGGCCGG
>NZ_MJEJ02000043.1:2083-193170 GCF_002095435.2 Williamsia sp. 1138 | reverse complement strand
GGGCCGTGCTCGGCGATGGCGGTGGTGAACATGTCGATCGCGGCGGGCTTGTTTTCGGTGTACTCGATGCGCCAGCAGACCGGGTGGCGGGAGAACACGTCGATCGCGAGGTAGAGCTTGTAGCGGTCGTCGTTGGTCGGGCCGTGCAGGTCGGTGATGTCCCAGGACCACAACTGACCCGGGCCGCTGGCATGAATGATTGGTTTGGATCGACTGTGGTTGCCGGGGCTGCTGTGGTGGCCGCGGCGGCGGTCACCGACCGTGCCGTAGCGCGCAGCGATCCGGTAGAACGTGCGTGGTGAGCAACCGATCTCACGCTTGTCGAAAGCGCGCCAATATGTTTGCTGCACAGACAGATCCGCGTATTCTTCACGGTTCAATATCTCGACAATGACCTCTTCTTCGGTGGCGGTCAGCGCAGCCGGCTGGAACCGCTGCGTGTGCGGCACCGGATCCTGGACCGGCTTGTAATGACGGTAACCGCGCTCGATCCGGTAGTAGGTCGAGCGAGCCAGACCGGTCAATGCGCATGCGGCTTTGACCCCGATCCAGGTGTGAGTGGCCAAGGCGGTGACCAACTCGGTCAGGAAAGATGATGTCGCTTGAGCCAGGCCTGGTACTGCTCGGCGCTCATCAACGCCGGTGGGATCTGCGGACCCTCGTCCTCGGTCGAGCTCTTGGTGATCCCGTCCAAGAGCTCGAAGGCTTTTCCCATGATCTCCAACGCCGCCTCGGACTGGGCGTTCTTCTTCTCCAACCGGGCGACTTTGGCGCGCAACCGGGCCAGCTCAGCGCGGTCTTGGCTGTCCATGCGGTCCCTCGTTTTGTCGGCGGCAGCGACCATCGAGTCACTGAACGCACCAGACTCGCGGGCCTCTAACCACTCTCGCACGGTCGCCCGAGTCAGGTTGTACTCACGCATCAACCGAGTCTTGGCGCCGCGTTGCACCGCCAGGTCCCAGCGCTGCAAAAACGCAACCCGGAACGCGATCGGGAACGACCGCCGCCCCTTCGCTGACCGTCCAATCGGGATATCGATCGGGGTATCCAACAAATCCATGTCACACTCCATCCCCACCACCCCTACCACACCTTGTGTCTTACGACCAGGATGGCAGAGAGGGTACTTCCGGTGGACACCACAAAAACGGGTGGAGCAAGGCCGACTGCAGCAGGGTCAGACGTACCTGAGCTCGTGCGGTTGCCGGTTGAGCGGTTCGCACCCGTCCTCGGTCACGATGACGATGTCTTCGATACGAGCGCCCCAGCTCCCCGGAAAGTAAATCCCTGGCTCGATGCTGAACGCCATACCCGGGGCAAGTGGGAGGTCATTGCCGGAGACGATGTACGGCTCCTCGTGCACCGACAGTCCGATCCCGTGACCGGTTCGGTGCACGAACTGCTCCCCCAGTCCTGCATCGACGAGGATGTCGCGAGCAGCAGCGTCGATTTGCTCGGCACGAACCCCGGGCCTCACTGCGGCGACAGCGGCGGCCTGCGCTTGCTGCAGGATCGCGTATTGCTCGGCAACGTCACTCGAAGCGGTTCCCACACAATAGGTTCGAGTGCAATCGGAGTTGTAGCCCGGTTCGACGGGTCCGCCGATGTCGACCACGACCACGTCACCGTCCTCGATCACACGATCGGACACCTCGTGGTGGGGATCAGCGCCGTTGGGACCGGAACCCACGATGATGAACTCGGCCCCGGTATGGCCTTCGGCGACGATCGCCGCCTTGATGTCGGCGGCGACCTCACTCTCGGTACGGCCGGCCTTGAGCCATTCACCCACGCGGGCGTGCACCCGGTCGATGGCCGCGCCGGCCTCCCGAAGCGAATCGATCTCGGCTTGGTCCTTGACCATCCGCAGGTCTCGGAGCACCGCGGTGGCCAGTTCCGGGCCTGAGCCGATTCGGGCCGCCAAGGGCACCGTGTGCAGGGCAGGCGCAACATCCGACACCGCATACCGGCCGATCTCATCGCCGAGGGCGGCTGTGGCCAGATCATACGGATCCTGACCGTCGACCCAATCGTGAATCGGCAGTCCGAGTTCGCCGACGGCTGATTCCCGCAGCGCAGCGAGTTCCAGTCGCGGCACGATCACCTGGGCCTCGCGGTGCGGGCTGAGAACGAGCACCGTCAGCCGTTCGAAGGTTGCCGCGCGGGAACCCGTCAGATAGCGGAGATCGGGTCCCGGTGTGATGAACAGCGCGGTCAGCCCCGCCTCAGCGGTCAGCTTCTGCGCCCGTTCGAGCCGTGATCTGTACACCGATGCCGAAAATCTCTGCTCCACCATGCACCCAAGGCTAACGGCTCAATGGAATGTGGCATCGTGAAGAACCGATGAAGCATCCAACGCGCAATAGTGCAGGTTCGCACCCAGTACTCGGCGGCCACAGCGTTCCTTGGCCGCTGAACAGGCGAAGTCGGCCACTTGGCCCCAAGATAGACGGAACCACACAACGAGGAGGTCACCGTGGACCGTAAAGGCACACCGCGCCGTCTTCGTGCGGTTCCCAGTGACGCCATACAGGTGCAGTTCGCCACGCTGCACGGGTACAAGCGCGCATATCGCAGGGCGGGCAACGGGCCTGCCGTTCTGCTCCTTCACGGAATCGGTGACAACTCACTGGCATGGGAGCCGTTGTTCGATCAGCTCAGCGAGAAGTTCACCGTGATCGCGCCAGACTTTCTGGGTCACGGTTTCTCGGATCGGCCGCGCGCCGACTATTCGGTGTCTGCCTTCGCCAACGGGATGCGCGACCTCCTCACCTACCTCGACATCGAGCGGGTGACCGTCGTCGGGCACTCGCTGGGCGGAGGAGTTGCCGGACAGTTCGCCTACCAGTACCCCGAACTCGTCGAACGGCTCGTGCTCGTGGGAACCGGAGGCGTCACCAAGGACGTCAACCCAGCACTGCGCGCGCTGTCACTTCCCCTTTCTGAGTATGTTCTCGGACTCATGTCGATTCCCGCGGTCTTCTCGACCTTCTCCACTGCGGCCAAGTCATTGCAGAACCTGATCCCTTCCGCCCTGTTCACCGACAACAACGAGATAGTGCGGGTCCTCGAACGCATGCCCGAGAAAGGCTCGGCCGAGGTGTTTGCACGCACACTCCGCTCAGCGGTGGACTGGCGCGGGCAAGTCGTGACCATGCTGGACCGCTGCTACCTCAGCGCGGGCATCCCGACCTTGATCGTGTGGGGTTCGGACGATCAAGTGATACCGGTGGCGCACGCCCACATGCTGCACAGCGCGATGCCCGGATCTCAACTCGAAGTCTTCGACGGCGCGGGACACTTCCCATTCCGCGACGATCCGGACAGATTCCTCGAACTGTTCTTTACGTTCGTGGCCGCCACCAACCCCGCGGTCATCTCCCGAAATGACGTGAAAGCCGCACTCCGGCAAGGACCTTCGGAGAAGCCGCTGACCGGGGACAGCGAAACACGGCTGGCGGTACTCGGTGCGCTGGGTAACGACGAGCGAAGCGCCACGTAACTCGGGTCCCGTCGGGCATCGGTCGATCTGGCATGGTTGACCCATGAGCTCTCCGGTGATGTTGCTCGACGGTGCAAGTCTGTGGTTTCGCGCCTTTCACGCCCTGCCCGAGAAGATGACGGCGCCGGACGGGCGGCCGGTCAATGCGGTGCGGGGCTTCATCGACATGATCGCATCGTTGGTGACCCGCGAACATCCGCACCGGCTCGTCGTGTGCCTCGATCTCGATTGGCGGCCGGCGTTCCGGACCGACCTCATTCCGTCCTACAAGGCGCATCGAGTGGCCGAAGAGGCTACGGACGGGTCAGAGGAAGTTCCTGACACCCTGACCCCTCAAGTCGACATGATCATGAGAGTCCTTGCCGCCGCAGGCATTGCGACCGCCGGAGCGGAGGGTTGCGAGGCGGACGACGTCCTTGGCACGCTCGCCGACAGCGAAGGCACCGACCCGGTCATCGTGGTCAGTGGAGATCGGGATCTGCTGCAGGTGGTCGCCGATGATCCTGTACCGGTGCGAGTGCTGTACGTGGGACGCGGACTCGCGAAGGCCGAGATGTTTGGCCCGGCAGAGGTTGCCGAACGATATGACCTCCCCACCGACAACCCTGGGTCCGCGTACGCAGAGATGGCGATTCTGCGCGGCGACCCCTCCGATGGACTGCCCGGAGTGACCGGTATCGGAGAGAAGACCGCATCAAAACTGTTGCACGAGTTCGGCGACCTCGATGAGCTCGAGAGTGCTGCTGCAGCGGCCGACAAACGAGTATCGACCCGGCAACGCAAGTCTCTTGCCGAGGGGGCCGACTATCTCCGTGCGGCGCGCACGGTGGTCTTCGTGCGGACCGACGCCGACATCGTCGGACTGGGCGATGACCGCCTGCCTTCCGAACCAGCCGATCCCGCCACACTTGCCGACCTCATCGAAGAGCTGGGAATAGGCTCATCGGTGGGCCGGCTCAGCAAGGCGTTGGGTTGGCAGGTCGGCTGAGTACTGCGATCGACCTGACCCACCGCTCGATCATGCTGCGGTGGGTTGCCCTACCTCATACTTGCCGTCGTCGTCGAGGAACGTGATCTTCACCTGCTGATTGGCCCCTGCAACGGTGGCGGTGCAGGTGAAGGTGTCGCCTTTCTTGATTTCCTTGTCTTTCGGGCACTGCACGTTCTGCACGTCTTTTGCCTGGTAGTCGGTCTCGAGGACCGTCTTCACACCTTCTTGTGCCGCATCCTGACTCAAGACCTTGGTGACCGCGAACCCAGGCGCCAGGAACGCAGTGACGAGGAGTACGACCGCGATCAAAGCCACCACGCCCGCTCCGACGAACAGCGGCAGGTTCTTCTTCGACTTCGGCGGCGCCATGTTGGCGAACTGGTCCGGACCGCCCTGACCGAACTGGCCGGGCTGACCGAACTGGCCCGGTTGTCCATACTGGCCGGCTTGACCCGGCTGGCCGTACTGACCGGGCTGCCCGTACTGTCCCGGTGCGTTCTGCGGTGCACCGAATTGTTGCCCCGCAGGCTGGCCGTACTGTCCCGGCGGCTGACCGTATTGCCCGGGCTGACCCGCCTGGCCGTAGTTACCCGGTTGGCCGTAGTCGGCGCCGGCAGGCTGCTGCTGGTACCCGGCAGGCGGCGCCGAATGCTGTTGCGGTCCCTGTGCGCCCCAACCCTGTTGCGGCGGTTGACCTTGTGGCGCCTGTCCCTGAGGCTGTTGTTCGCCTGGTCCGGGAGGCTGGTACTGCGTCTGGCTCCACTGATCAGGCTGACCGCCCTGCCGCCACGCATCAGGCGCCCCCGTGCTGCCCGGATTATTGGGGTCGTGTGGCCCGCTCATGTTGTCCCTCCGCTTGTCCTCACCGCACCGAAGTTACGGGGATCACCGACCCCGAACATACCGCACATGTCGGGCGTGTTCCGGAAGGCACAATTCGCGCCAGGGCCGATGTTGCGGCACAACAATCAGGCTCATCCGAGCTCGACGGCCACCACGCCACGACGGATACCGGCGATCGCGGCCGTTGCCGATTTCGTCAACCGGGATTCTCCGGACGTTTCCAGGCTCGCCGCAGTGCGTATCTGTTCCAGCAAATCGATGACCTGCCGGCTCCACCGCACGAAATCACCGGCAGGCAGTGAGGTCCCGCGTTCACCTGCGGCGGCGAGTACTTCGGTCAGGCTCCGGCCGGAGGCCCAGAGGTAGATAGCGGTGGCGAATCCGGCGTCGGGCTCCCGGGTGGGTTCGATCAGATGGCTCATCTCGATCCGCGTCAACGCCTGCCATGCAGCGTGGGTGCGGCTCAGTGCCTCACGGACGCTGGCGACACCGGTGACCAACTCCGCGCCACCATAGGAATCGCGGCGTGACTCGTACACGACCGACGACGCAACGGCCGCGAGTTCGGCGGCGCCGAGCTGGTCCCACAGCCCGGACCGGATGCATTCGCAGATGAGCAGGTCGCTTTCGCTGTACACCCGGCTCAGGGTGTCCCCTGCTCTGGTGACCATCAGATCGCCGTTGGACTTACCTGCGTGCTGTTCCAGGTAGCCCAGTTCTTTCAGCACCCCGACGATGCGGTCGAAGTTGATCGACAGAGTGGACGTGCGCTGTGCGACCGACTCTTCCAGCGACGCGATCTCCCGCGCGACGCGATTGCGGCGTTCCGCGAGTCGAAAGAGCTCGTCGTGTTGCGGTATCTGGTGTGCCGGATGCTCGCGCAACTCCGAACGTAGCCGCGCCAGTCCGGTGTCGTCGGCTGCCTGCGTACGTTTGCTCTGCTTGCCCTTCGGCATGTCTATCCCTGCAGACCTCAATGCGGACGCGAGATCTCGACGGCCGCGGCCGGTTCGCCGGTCGATCTGCTTGGCCAGCCGCATGTTTCCGAGGACCTGCGGCGGATTGAGGAAATCTCGGGGTCCGACCCGGCCACACCAGGCGTCCTCACAGATCACCAGCGGCTTCGGGTCGCGAAGATCGGTTGCGGCCTCGAGGACCACGGCCAAGCCTCGATGCCTGCCCCCGTGCAACCCGATCACCTGCCCGCGTTTGAGAGCGGACAGATCCTCGACCGTGCTCTGCTGGGTGGCCATGCGGTTTTCGAACTTCAACGAACGCTCGCGTGAGCGGATCTCTTCGCGGAGTCGGGTGTAGCCCAGGAACCCGTCGATTCCCCCATCGAGTCCCCGGCCTTCGGCCCGGTTCTCGAGTTCGATCTCGATCTTGCGGAGCTGCCGCCGCGCAGTGTCGATCTGGCGCGCCTGACCCACCACCGACTTGTCGGCCTGGAACTGCGCGAACGATCGGTCGAGGAGATTGCGGGAGCCGGCGAGTCCGAGCCTGCCGATGAGGTTCACCGCCATGTTGTATTCGGGGGCAAACGAGCTCCGCAGTGGGAACGTTCTGGCCCCGGCGAGTCCCGCAACCCTGGTGGGCTCGAGGTCATCGGTCCAGACGACAACCGCATGTCCTTCGACGTCGATACCGCGGCGGCCCGCGCGGCCGGTCAGCTGCGTGTACTCACCCGGCGTCAGGTCGACGTGAGCCTCGCCGTTGAACTTGATCAGGCGCTCGAGTACCACTGACCGCGCCGGCATGTTGATGCCCAGAGCCAGTGTTTCCGTTGCGAATACGGCCTTCACCAGCCCTTTTACGAACAGCTCTTCGACAGCATGTCGGAACGCAGGGAGCAATCCGGCGTGATGCGCTGCGAACCCTCGGGTCAGTCCTTCCCGCCAACTGGGCACCCCGAGGATGTCTTGATCGGACGCCGAGAGTTCGGATACGTACTTGTCGACGATGCGATTGACCTCGTCGGCCTGGTGCGGCTCGAGCAGACGTAGCCCCGACCGAAGACATTGACTCAGCGCGCCTTCACACCCGGCGCGCGAGAAGATGAATCCGATGGCAGGCAACAACCCGTCGCGATCGAGCCTGGCGATCAGATCGGGTCGAGAAATCGGACGGGTGCCGCCCCGCCGCGGATCGCCACGCTGCGATCCGCCGCGGCGTCCCCGTGATCCACGCGGCGAGTAGTCATCGTCCCGACGCGCGGCCAGCTCACGGTGCCGGATGTAACGGGTCAGTTCGGGGTTGACCGCCGGCTTCTTGTTCGGCGCGCTCGGGTCTTTGCGGTCGAACAGATCGAAGAGTCGGTTGCCGACGATCATGTGCTGGCTGAGAGGAATCGGCCGGTGGTCGTCGACGATCACGGTCGTGTCGCCGCGGACCGTTTGGATCCAGGAACCGAACTCCTCGGCGTTGCTGACGGTCGCCGACAAGCTGACGACTCGCACAGACGGGGCCAGGTGCAGGATCACTTCTTCCCAGACCGCACCGCGGAAGCGGTCGGCGAGAAAGTGCACTTCGTCCATCACTACGTGCGACAAATGCTCCAGGGCGGGAGAATTGGCGTAGATCATGTTCCGCAGGACTTCGGTCGTCATGACCACGACCGGTGCGTTCGAGTTGACCGACGAATCGCCCGTCAGCAGTCCGATCGAGTCCGCGCCGTGCGCCCGGACGAGGTCGGCGTACTTCTGATTGCTCAAGGCCTTGATGGGCGTGGTGTAAAAACACTTGCTGCCGGCAGCGAGGGCGAGATGCACCGCGAACTCGCCGACAATCGTCTTGCCTGCGCCTGTCGGAGCGCAGACCAGCACACCGTGACCGTCGGCGAGAGCAGTGCACGCGTCGAGCTGGAACGGATCGAGCGCGAACGCCTGGCGCGCGGAGAACTTTTCCAGTTCTACGCGCGTGTCAGAGAGTGTCATCGTAGTGATCGACTCCGCTCGCCGAGGAGGTGGCCGACACCGGCGACGCAGATCGGACGGGCCCCGTTGCCGGTTCGGCAGGCGACGCAGGGGCGATCGGAGAAGCCTCGTCGTCGCTGACCGCGCCCCACTCCTGCGCTTCCCGCTTGGTCTTGCGCTTGTCGTGGATGCGCGCGATCTGGATTGCGAACTCGAGCAGTATGCACAGGGCGACCGCCAGCGCCAGCATCGTGAACGGGTCGTTGCCGGGGGTCGCCACAGCCGCGAACACGAACATTCCGAAGTTCAAGCCACGCCGCCAGGCCTTCAGTTTCGCGTAGGGCAGCACCCCGATCAGATTCAGCGAGACGATCAGCAGCGGGATCTCGAAGCTCACACCGAAGATGAGCAACAGGTGCAGCAGGAAGTTGAAGTACTGGTCGCCGGCGAGCGCTGTGATCTGGACGTTGTCACCGACGGTGAGCAGGAACTCGAAAGCCTTGCTGACCACCATGTACGCGAGCACGGCGCCACCGATGAACAAGACGGCCGCGGCAGTGACGAACGAGACCGCGTACTTGCGCTCTTTCGAATGCATGCCGGGCGTGATGAACGACCAGAGTTGGTAGAACCACACCGGGCAGGCCATCACGAACCCTGCGGTCAAGGCCACTTTGAGGCGGAGCATGAACTGGTCGAAAGGACCGGTCGCGAGAAGTCGACACGCGTCATCGGTGGTGAGATTTGCCCGTGACGACGCCGGCAGGTCGCAGTAAGGCTGGCGGAGCAGGTCGCCCAGGGAGTCCATGCCGAACACCCCGTGGGAGTACCACGCGAATCCGAGGATCGTGGTGAACGCAATGGCGGCCGCCGAGATCAGCAGGCGGGTCCGCAGCTCGCGAAGGTGGTCGACCAACGACATGGTGCCATCGGGATTGACCTTGCGCTTGCGGCGCCGAGGGTCGAGAGGAATGCGCACTGGTGGGCTGTCTTCAGATCAGTTGCTGGCGGATTGGCACCCAGCCGGATCAGTCACTGAACTTCCTGCACGGTGAACTGCCGCCCTTGGCTGCCAACGGGACCGTGATGTCTTACGCGGATCGACGCTCGGTGTCGGGGTTCGTCTGCGACGGCGTCGAGCCATCCAGGCCGGAAGTGATCTGAGGCGCGCCATCGGCGGACGGCGTCTCACCGTCGGATTTGCCATCGTTCTGCATCTCTTTGATCTCGCTCTTGAAGATGCGCATGGACCGGCCGAGGCCGCGCGCCGCGTCAGGCAGCTTTTTCGAACCGAACAAAAGTATGAAGACGGCGACGACAATGACGATGTGCCACCAGCTGAGTGCTCCAGTCATTGATCTACCTTTCTGACAAAATCGATATGGGCGAAATCGACTATGGGTCGATGCTACCGGAGTTGGTGGCCCGGTCTGGCGTGCCGGACCGGGTTTGCCGAACGTTCACACCGAATCCGATGTGTTGTGCTCGTACATTGCCAGCGCAGCGGTGGCCCTCTCGGTGATCGCCGCGCTGACAGCGGGGTTGTCCAGGACTCGGATCTTGCCACCGAAACTTGAGATGAACCGGGTCAGCCACTCTTCGGAACCGTACGTCATGGTCGCCAGCAGTGGCTTCGTCGAATCCGGGACCGCGTCTGGGTCGGCGGGCTCGATCAGGTAATACTCCATCACCCAGATCACGTCAGAATCGATCTCGATCAATGCCGACGGTAACGCCGGGTCGGATTCGAACAAGCCCAGAGCGGCCGAGTCGTCGGTACCGGGAGGCGGGGTGGCCGGTTCATCGAGCACCACGGCGTCGTCGATGCGGTCGAATCGGAACAGCCGGATACCGTCGCTGTCGCGGCACCAGGCTTCGAGATACCCGTTGCCCTCCACGGCCTGTAGCCGCACCGGATCCACGATTCGGTCCGTGACGGCGTCGCGGGACGCGGAGTAGTACCGCAGACGAAGGGCGCGCTTGTCTCGAACTGCCCTGCGGACGGCCACCACCGCGTCGGATTCGGCGGGTCCGGCGTCTGTCGGTGCGGTAATACCGGAACCCGACGACGGACCCATCGCCGCTTCGATCTTCGCGATGGCGGTTCGCGCAGCACCGGTGTCCACCACACCTGCAGTGTCGATCAGCGCGCGTAGCGCGATGAGCAGCGGCGCGGCCTCGGCCGCGGTCAGGCGGAGTGGATGATCGATGCCCGCAGAGAAGGTGACCTCGATGCTCTCCTCGGTGAACGACAGATCGATCAGGTCACCAGGTGAGTACCCCGGTAACCCGCACATCCACAGTTGGTTGAGGTCACTCATCACCTGTTTGCTGGTGGTACCCAGATCGCGCGCCGCTGTGGCAGCGCTGACGCCGGGATGTGCCTGCAGGTACGGAACCATGACCAGCAGCCGGGTGAGGTGAGACGTCGTCGCTGACGGGGAACTCATGACCCTCCCCCGGTCAGTGTCCGCAGTTCGTTGACGACGTGGTCCCGGAGTTCGGGGGGTTCGACGACGACCGCATCCGCTCCGGCGCCGAGCACCTGCCGCGACAGTCCATCGATCGAGTTCATCGCGACGTCCAGGACCGTTCCGTCTCGGCCGGCGAAAACACCGGGCGACGACCCCGACGCAATCCGCCGCAGACCCGCAGCGCGATTGTCCGCCACCCAGATCCTGGCGATACGAGGTGGCCCCGACACGGTCACCGCCTCGGCGACGATCGCCCGCAGGTCCACGTCGTCGGGTTGCACGACAACACCCGATCTGCCGAATGGCTCCACCGAGGCGATCCGGGACAGCCGGAAGGTCCGGGGCTCGCCGCGGTCGACGTCGTGGCCGACCAGGTACCAACGGCGCTGGTGCGTGACTACTCCCCAGGGCTTCATCGTCCGCGTCTGATACGGCTGGTTCTTGGCAGACCGATGCTCGAAACGGACCTGCCGACGGGCATCGACCGCCGCCAGGAGGGTCGTCAGGACCTCCTGGGAACCGATGCCGCGAGGCGCTGACGAGTGGATGGAAGGAGCTGACTCCTCGAAGACGACATCCGCGTCGACCTGCACACCCGCGGCGCGCAACTTCATCAGCGCACTGTGTGTGTTGGCCGCGAGCCCGGGCGAATCCCACAACGCCGCAGCCAACGCGACTGCCGCGGCCTCTTCCTCGGTCAGGTCGACGTCACTGAGTTCGTAGGCGTCACGATCGATGCGATAACCGTCGACCGGTGACAGGCCGGAGCTGCGTCCGGTCTCCAGCGGGATCCCCAGATCCCGGAGTTCGTTCTTGTCCCGCTCGAACATGCGATTGAACGCTTCGTCGGTCTTCGACGTCTCGTAACCGCCCACGATCTTGCGAATCTGTTCGGCGGACAAGAACTGCCGCGTCGAAAGGAGACAGATGACAAGATTCATCTGCCGCTCTACCTTCGCCTTCGGTTTTGGGGCTCCGCCGATCCCACTTCCCGCAAGGCTGCTACCTGACTGTGCCACCCGCCCAGACTAGTGCCGCAGGGTCTACATGGAGGCGATCAGGCGTTCGACGCGCTCATCGACATTACGGAAAGGGTCCTTGCACAGGACCGTGCGCTGAGCCTGGTCGTTGAGTTTGAGGTGAACCCAGTCGACCGTGAAATCTCGTCCTGCTTTCTGGGCCGCGGCGATGAAGTCCCCTCGCAGTTTCGCTCGCGTGGTCTGCGGCGGTGTGTCGACTGCGGCAGCGATCGCCTCATCTGTGGTGACCCGGGCGGCAAGACCTTTGCGCTGTAGCAGGTCGAAGACTCCTCGACCTCGTTTGATGTCGTGGTAGGCAAGGTCGAGTTGAGAGATCTTCGGATCGGACAGCTCCATCGAGTAGCGGTCCTGGTAGCGCTGGAACAGCTTGCGCTTGATCACCCAGTCGACCTCGGTGTCGACCTTCGCGTAGTCCTGTTGCTCGACCGCATCGAGCATCCGGCCCCAGAGATCGACGACCTGGGTCATGTTCTGATCCGGCTTACGGGTGCGCAGGTGCTCGACGGCCCGCGCGTGGTACTCGCGCTGGATGTCGAGCGCACTCGCCTGACGACCGCCTGCCAGCCGAACCGGACGTCGTCCGGTGAGATCGTGCGAGACCTCCCGAATCGCCCGGATCGGGTTGTCGAGGGCGAAGTCCCGGAACGAGACGCCCGATTCGATCATCTCGAGCACCAGTGCGGCCGATCCGACCTTGAGCATCGTCGTGGTCTCGGCCATGTTGGAGTCGCCGACGATGACATGCAGTCGCCGGTACTTCTCGGCGTCCGCGTGCGGCTCATCTCGGGTGTTGATGATCGGCCGGCTGCGGGTGGTCGCCGAGGAGACACCCTCCCAGATGTGCTCGGCACGCTGGGACAGACAGAAGGTCGCGGCCTTGGGCGTCTGCAGAACCTTGCCTGCGCCGCAGATCAGCTGGCGGGTCACCAGGAACGGGAGCAGCACATCGGAGATCCTGGAGAACTCTCCGGCACGGACCACCAGGTAGTTCTCGTGGCACCCGTACGAATTACCTGCCGAGTCGGTGTTGTTCTTGAACAGGTAGATGTCGCCGCCGATCCCCTCATCGGCAAGACGCCGCTCGGCGTCCACCAGGAGATCTTCCAGCACCAGCTCGCCGGCCCGATCGTGCTCGATCAGTTGCTGCAGGTTGTCGCATTCGGCAGTTGCGTACTCGGGATGCGAGCCGACGTCGAGGTAGAGCCGCGCCCCGTTCTGCAGGAACACATTCGACGAACGCCCCCACGAGACCACCCGGCGGAAGAGATACCGCGCAACTTCGTCGGGACTGAGCCGACGATGTCCGTGAAAAGTACACGTCACACCGAACTCGGTTTCGATACCCATTATTCGTCGTTCCACGATTTCAACCTACCGTCGAGTGTCCTGGTGGGTAGTGCTTCAGCTTTCGGTCGAGCCTTCCGGAAGAAGGTTGACCAAGGTCGAACCCGTCAGACGCCGGAATGCGCGCCGGGGCCGACCATGATCGAGAATCGCGACCTCGAGGTCGCTCGGCTCGAGTTTGCGCGGCTCCGGAGCGGGTGCCGGGGTCGACGATGATGACGACGAGGTGGAACCGGAGCCGTTCGGAGCGGCCGGGGTCTGCAACGCTTTGATCGCGGACGCCAAGGCGCTTCGCAGATCGGCTTCGGAGTCGTACGACTCCTTCATCGAGGCCGAGATCGCCTCGGTGGTACCACCCATGACGAGAAACTTGGTCTCGTCGACGATCGATCCGTCGTAGGTGATCCGATAGAGCTGCGACGGACCGGGTTTGCCGGGACGGCTCACCTCGGCAACACACAACTCGACCTCGTAGGGCTTCGGCTGCTCGGTGAACACCGATCCCAGCGTGCTGGCGTACGCATTCGCCAGCGACAAACCGCTGACATCGAGCCTGTCGTACTGATATCCGCGCATGTCGGCATGCTGGATGCCCGCCTTACGCAAACTCTCGAACTCGTTGTACTTGCCGACCGCCGCGAACCCGATGCGGTCGTAGATCTCGCTGACCTTGCGCAGCGTGTTCGACGGGTTCTCCGCAACGAACAGCACTCCGTCGGCGTACGTGAGCGCTATGACGCTGCGTCCACGTGCGATGCCCTTGCGGGCCAGTTCCGAACGGTCGCGCATGATCTGTTCGGCGCTGGCGTAATACGGAAAAGTCACGCTTCACCACCTGCACTGACGCCACCATCGGCGATCCGGGTCGAGCTCCGATTTGCTTCGTCTCCCGCTGCGGAACGACGGGAGATGACGGAGCGCGCTGCTTGTTCGATGTCGTCGGCCGGGACGACCGTCGCACCGTCGGGACCCACTGTTGCCGCGGTCGGATAGAGACCACGCACCATGTCGGGCCCGCCTGTCGCGGAGTCGTCGTCGGCCGCGTCGTACAGCGACTCGACAGCGATCTCGAGTGCTTGCTCCGCCGTCAGGTCGTGGCGGTACAGCTTCTTGATCGAAGACTTCGCGAACACCGATCCCGATCCGATGGCCTGGTAGCCGCCGTGTTCCTCGTGTCGATCACCGGCGACGTCGAAGGAGAATATGCGGCCTGGACGCTGCGGATCTATCGCATCTGAGTCATAGCCGACGAGCAGCGGAATCGCCGCCAATCCGGCCATTGCGGCCTCCAAGTTCGAGCGGACCATCGACGCGAGGCGGTTGACCTTGCCATCGAGCGTGAGCGATACGCCTTCGATCTTCTCGTAATGCTCGAGCTCCACGGCGAACAACCGGATCATCTCGATGGCCACGCCAGCTGTGCCGGCGATGCCCGCAGCGGAGTACTCGTCGGTGATGAACACCTTCCGCATGTCGCGGCTGGCGATCAGGTGACCTGCAGTGGCACGACGATCACCCGCGATCACCACCCCACCGGGGTAGGTGATCGCGACGATGGTGGTGCCGTGCGGAATGTTCGCGGTAGCCCCCTCTGGAAACCTGTTCTTGGGCAACAAGTCTGGAGCGTGATCACGCAGGTAGTCGGAAAACGATGAGATGTCCTGGCCGAGAGACCGGATTCGATCGGTCACTGGCCGCCCTTCTGGACATAGGCGCGGACGAAGTCCTCGGCATTTTCTTCGAGCACGTCGTCGATCTCGTCGAGCAGGTCGTCGGTGTCGTCGGCCAGCTTCTCACGGCGTTCCTGACCGGCACCCGAATCGGGACCGGAATCGCTGTCGTCGTCATTACCGCCCGTGCGCTTGGTTTGTTCCTGCGCCATCGCTGCCTCCTTCAGACCACGGTCCCGCAGGGACCGCTCGTACCGTTCACCCTACCGGGCCAAGGGGATCTCGCCCGGTATATGCGGACGCGGGCCGCACTACGGATTGGTCAGCTGATTGACCAGTTCCGCCGCCGAATTCACCGAATCGAGCAGTTCGCCGACATGGGCCCGACTCCCCCGGAGGGGTTCGAGCGTCGGTATACGGACCAACGACTCACCGCCGAGATCGAAGATCACCGAATCCCAACTCGCTGCCGCGATGTCGGCGCCGAATCTGCGCAGACATTCGCCGCGAAAGTAGGCCCGGGTGTTCTCCGGAGGCGATCCGATCGCGTCCATGACCTGCTGCTCGGTGGTCAGACGCTTCATCGAGCCGCGGGCCACCAAACGGTTGTACAACCCCTTGTCGAGCCGGACATCGGAGTACTGCAGATCCACCAGGTGCAGACGAGGCGCCGACCAGGCCAGATTCTCGCGCTGCCGAAAGCCCTCGAGCAATCGGAGCTTCGCAGGCCAGTCGAGCAGGTCGGCGCACTCCATCGGGTCGCGTTCGAGTTTGTCGAGTACGTCCGCCCAGGTGTCGATCACGTCCTTCGCCCGCAGATCGTCACTGTGGTTGGCATCGTGGAACGCGGACACGCGCTCGTGGTAGATCCGTTGCAGCGCAAGCGCCGTCATCTCCCGGCCATCGGCGAGCGCGACCGTCGCCTGCAGCGTCGGATCATGGCTGATCACATGGACGGCGTGCACCGGTCTGGCGAGTTCGAGGTCGCTGAGCTCCACCCCCGCCTCGATGAGGTCGAGCACCAGGGAGGCCGTGCCCACCTTCAGATATGTTGCGGTCTCCGCCAGATTCGCGTCGCCGATGATCACATGGAGGCGGCGATAGCGTTCGGGGTCGGCATGCGGCTCATCGCGGGTGTTGATGATGCCGCGCTTGAGCGTGGTCTCCAGCCCGACCTCGACCTCGATGTAATCCGCGCGCTGGCTCAGTTGGAAACCGGTTTCGTCGCCGGACTGACCGATGCCGACGCGACCCGATCCGGTGAACACCTGACGCGAGGCGAAAAACGGGGTGAGGCCGGTGATCACCGACGTGAAAGGG
The DNA here is from genome assembly GCF_002095435.2 of Williamsia sp. 1138. GTDB lineage: Bacteria > Actinomycetota > Actinomycetes > Mycobacteriales > Mycobacteriaceae > Williamsia. The sequence goes on along the minus strand of NZ_MJEJ02000043.1, from coordinate 177,074 downwards.
GTCGAGCGCGCCATCAGATAGTTCTCGTGCGTGCCGTACGAGGCGCCCTTGTTGTCGATGTTGTTCTTGTACAGCTGCAGTTTCGGCGCGCCCGGCACGCTTGCGACGTGCCGTGCCGCCGCCTCCATGACCCGTTCGCCCGCCTTGTCCCAGATGACAGCGTCGAGGGGATCGGTCACTTCCGGCGCGGAGTACTCCGGGTGGGCGTGGTCGACATAGAGCCGGGCACCGTTGGTGAGGATCATGTTGGCGGCGCCGACCTCGTCGGCATCGATGATGGGAGCAGGGCCGGAGCTGCGGCCCAGATCGAACCCGCGGGCATCCCGCAACGGTGACTCGACCTCGTAGTCCCAGCGTGTCCGCTTCGCGCGGGGAACCCCGGCGGCCGCCGCGTAGGCGAGAACAGCCTGGGTCGAGGTCATGATCGGGTTGGCACCTGGATCGTTAGGTGCCGAGATCCCGTACTCGACTTCGGTTCCGATTATGCGCTGCATGCCCCGAGCCTAGCTGTGCGCCCGCACGGCCATGCCGCGCGCTCCTCGCCGCCGGGCTCGGGGCATTACGGCCAGATGTACATCTGGCCGTCGCGCTCGCGCGGTAGCCCCTTCGTCGGTATGGTTTGCGCCGTGAAAGCACTGCGCCGCTTCACCGTCCGCGCCCACCTCCCCGAGCCCCTCCACGCATTGGCAGATCTGTCGACCAATCTGCGTTGGTCCTGGCACCCGCCGACCCAGGATCTCTTCGCGTCCATCGACCCGGACCTCTGGGCCGGGTCGCGGGATCCGCTGCGACTGCTGGGTGACATCGGGCCGGCTCGCCTGAGAGAACTCGCGGAGGACGAAGGCTTCCTGGGCAGGCTCGACGAGCTCGCCGCGGACCTCGACGCATATCTGGAGGAGCCCCGATGGTTCCAGCAGCAGGTGGCCTCGGGACACCGCTTCCCCACCGGGATCGCGTACTTCTCGATGGAGTTCGGCGTCTCGGAGGTGTTGCCCATCTATTCCGGTGGCCTCGGCATCCTCGCCGGTGACCACCTCAAGGCCGCGTCCGACCTCGGTTTGCCGCTGATCGGCGTCGGTCTGCTCTATCGCAGTGGTTATTTCCGCCAATCGCTCACCGCCGACGGTTGGCAGACCGAGCGGTACCCGAACCTGGATCCGCAGGGTTTGTCGGTCCGTACGGTCAACGACGCGGACGGCAACCCGGTCACCGTTCGGGTCTCGATGCCCGACAACCGGGTTTTGCGGGCCCGCCTGTGGGTGGCCGATGTCGGCCGAATCCCCCTGCTGCTCCTCGACTCCGACATTCCGGACAACGACACCGATCTGCGCGGCGTCACCGACCGCCTCTACGGCGGCGACCAGGACCATCGCATCAAACAGGAGATCCTGGCCGGGGTCGGCGGCGTGCGCGCGGTGCGCGAATACACCCGTATCCACGGCCGACCCGATCCCGACGTCTTCCACATGAACGAGGGTCACGCAGGCTTCCTGGGTGCCGAACGTATCCGTGAGTTCGTGTCAACTGCCGGCGCCGGGCTCGACTTCGACACCGCGCTCGCCGCTGTGCGCGCCTCGACCGTGTTCACGACGCACACGCCCGTACCCGCGGGTATCGACCGCTTCCCGCTCGACATGGTGCGCCACTACTTCGGAGACGAGCAGGGTCAGTCGACGCTGCTGCCCGGGCTCGAGTTGTCCCGGATCCTGGAACTGGGGAGCGAGAGCGATCCCGGTGTGTTCAACATGGCGCACATGGGACTTCGACTCGGCCAGCGAACCAATGGGGTCTCCAAGCTGCACGGCGCGGTCAGCCGCGAGATGTTCGGCCCGCTGTGGCCGGGTTTCGATGCCGCGCAGGTACCCATCGGTTCCGTGACCAATGGGGTGCACGCGCCGACGTGGTCGTCACGACGCTGGACCGAACTGGCCGCCGTGGGCCACGCCGGGACACCCGACGAGGCGGACACACTGGCTGCGATGAAAAATGTTCCAGCGCAGCAGCTCTGGGCCACCCGCAATCTGCTTCGTACCGAGTTGATCGCCGAGGTCCGGCGCCGACTGCGCCGGTCCGGCCTCGAACGCGGTTTCTCGGCTGCCGAGTTGGGGTGGACCGCCGGCGTGTTCAGTTCACGGGTGCTGACGATCGGGTTCGCCCGCCGCGCGGCCACCTACAAACGGCTGACCTTGATGCTGCGCGACACGGAGCGACTCAAGGCGCTACTGCTCGACAAAGAACGTCCTGTGCAGCTCGTCGTCGCGGGCAAGGCGCACCCGGCAGACGACGGCGGCAAGGCGCTCATCCAGAAGATCGTCCGGTTCGCCGACGCCAACGACGTCCGGCACCGGATCGTGTTCCTGCCGGATTACGACATGTCGATGGCGCGCTTCCTGTACGGCGGCTGTGATGTGTGGCTGAACAATCCCCTGCGGCCGATGGAAGCCTGCGGAACGTCCGGCATGAAATCGGCCCTCAACGGCGGCCTGAACCTCTCGATTCTCGACGGTTGGTGGGATGAGATGTCGGACAGCGAGAACGGCTGGGCGATTCCCACCGCAGACGGTGTGACCGACGATGTCCGGCGCGACGACCTCGAGGCAGCTGCGCTGTACGAGTTGCTCGAGAACGTCGTGGTGCCGAAGTTCTATGACGCCGATTCGGATGGCATCCCGACCCGATGGGTCGAGATGGTGCGGCACACCTTGCACACCCTGGGGCCGCAAGTGCTGGCCTCGCGGATGGTGCGTGACTACACCGAGGATTACTACGCGCCTGCCGCGTTCTCCGGACGACAGGTCACCGCCGACAACTACGGCGGCGCAAGGGAACTCGCGCAGTTCCGCCGGCAAGTAGAGACATCCTGGCCCGGGGTGAATGTGCTCGACGTCGACAGTGCGGGCCTCGAGGACACCCCGTTGCTCGGGTCCACGATGACGCTCACCGCACACGTCGATCTGGCCGGGCTCCAGCCGGACCAAGTGCTGGTACAGGCCGTGATCGGGCGGGTCGACGACGAGGAAAATCTGACGCAGATAGCAACGACGACGATGCCTCTGGTCGACGGCCGGGTCGGCCCGGCAGGCGAGCCCATCTTCGAGGTCGCGATACCGCTACCGATGACCGGACCGATCGGATACACCGTGCGGGTCATGCCGCAACACCGATTCCTCACCAGCAACGCCGAACTGGGTGTCGTCGCCTTCGCCCATCAGTGACCCGTCGAACGGCGCCAGGGCTCAGAGTGTCTTCTTCTTGAGAACCAACCGGCGATAGGTGAACCAGACCAGCAGTAGACCGATGACGGTCATCGCGCCATAGGCCAGGGCCACGTTTGCCGCGGTCTGGTCCCAGATGGTTTCCTTCTGCGTCGACGGTGAGCCCGGGGACACCTGGCGTAGATCGACTGCCGCCGCGGCCGCTGAGTATCCCCAGCGAGCCGGGAAGATCCAGGACAACTGTTCGAGTCCGGGCCGTCCCGCCAACGGGAACAGGCCTCCGCAGAAGACGAGCTGCACCATCACCACCACCACGAGGGGCGGCATCGTCTGTTCGCTCGAATTGACCGCCGCTGAGATCGCCAGACCGATCAACGTGCTGACGCAGGCCAGGAAGGCCACAGCAACGAACAGTTCGATCGCGCCCGAGGTCACCAGTCCGGGACCCGGTGTCCCCTTACCGGCGTAGGTGATGGCGATCATCACCGCACATTGCAGGATCGATACGACGAAGAACACGACCATTTTCGCCCACAGGTACGCCCCGGGGCGCAGGCCGACGGCACGTTCACGCACAAAGATCGCCCGCTCGCCCACCAGGTCTCGCACGGTGAGCGCGGCGCCCATGAAACTTGCCCCGACCACCAGCACGACAAGGATCTGGACGGTCTCGCCGAGGCTGTCGGCATTGTTGAGACCGAACCCGGCCTTGCCCGGGATCACCAGCGACAGGGCGCCCAGGACGATCGGCAGCAGCACCAGGAACGCGAGATAGCCGGTATCGGCGAGGATCAGCCGAACCTGCCGCCGGGACACCGTGGAGGTCTGCCGTCCGAAGCTCGTCTGGGGCGTCCGCACGGGTGAACCGGTGCGCAAGCTGGGCGGCCGGGTCGGCGGACGATGGTTGAGCGTGCGGTAACGGTGGTGCGCAGCATCGGGCTGGTCGGCGACGAAGGCAAAGATCTCCGCCCAGTCCTCAGTCCCCATCGCGGCACCGACCGCTGCCGGTGGTCCGCAGAACGCTGTCTTGCCGCCCGGCGCGAGCAACAGCACCTGGTCGCACATCGAGAGGTAGGTCAGCGAATGGGTCACCACTATGACCACCCGACCGGCATCGGCGAGGCGACGTAGCGTCGACATGACCTGACGGTCCAACGCGGGGTCGAGACCGGAGGTGGGCTCGTCGAGGATGAGCAACGACGGCCCGGTCAGAAGTTCCATGGCAACCGACGCACGCTTGCGTTGACCGCCCGAGAGTTTGTCGACGCGAGTGTCGAGGTGTTCGGTGAGCTGGAGTTCGGCCAGCACCCCGGTGATGACATCGTCGCGGTCGGACTTGCTCATATCCGGCGGCAGACGCAGTTCCGCCGCGTACCGCAGTGCCTGTCTCAGGGTCAGCCGGCGGTGCAAGACGTCGTCCTGAGGCACCATGCCGATGCGGGTGCGCAAGGCCTCGTACTCGGCGTGCACGCTGCGACCCTCGAAGGTGACGCTGCCGGTCGACGGATTGGCCGCGCCCGCCACGATTTTCGAGACGGTCGACTTCCCCGCTCCGGACGGCCCGATCACAGCCGTCAGTGTTCCGGGGCCTGCCGCGAACTCCACCTCATGGAGCAGCTGCTTACCGTCGATGTTCAGCCCGATCGTGTGGACGTGGAGTCCGTCGGCGACCGCTGCCTTCGGCTGACCGCGGACGAGGGTGCCTCCCGAGACCACGAAGTCGCTGTTGCCGATGGTGACCACGGCGCCCTCGGCCAGCATTTGCCTGCTGATCCGCTGCCCGTTGACGTAGGTGCCGTTCACCGATTGCAGATCTTCGATCGCGAGACCCTGTGGGGTGGAGAGCAACCGGGCGTGGCGCCGGGACGCCAGCACGTCGTTGACGACGATGTCGTTGTCGGGTGTGCGTCCGATACTCAGACGAGCCGCGCCACCCATCTCGATCGCCTGCCGATGCGGTACGGCCTGCGGGTGGATCTGCCCGTCGGGGCTGACCTGGTACACCGCCGACATGTTCTGGTGCAGCGCCTGGAGATGAGGTGCCCCCGCTGCGCCACTGAACGCCGCATACGGCTGCCGCGCGGAAGGCGGAGGTGACGGCGCGGGTCCGCTCATCGGACCCGAGAAGTTCATCGGGGCCGACGGGACAGGGGTCATCGGCCGACCACCGTGCACGACCGGTGCGGTGACCGCGATATCGATCAGCGGGCCGGTGGCGGCGTCTCCCAGCCGGATGCGCTGGTTACTGCGGAGCTCCAGAGCCCGCATACGCGCGCCGTCCAGATAGAAGCCGTTTGTGCTGCCCAGATCGACAGCGCTCCAGAACGATCCGTGCCATTCGATCGCCAGATGCTGTCGGGACACCAGTGGATGGACGATGACGATGTTGTTGTCCGGCGTGCGGCCGATGGTGAACCGTCCGGCCGGACGCAACCTCTGCTCGGTGCCGTCCACCCAGATCCGCAGCGGCGTTGGGGATGCATTCATTAACGCATCACTTTAGTCTGCCCATGATCGGACGACCCCCATTGCAGGCGCCATGATCCACCGGTCGGACGACATCGGGAACCGGGCATCGGACGGGGAGGACACAGGCGGGAAGACACAGACGGCGGCGGCGGCGGAGCGATGTGCTCCGGCGCCGCCGCCGACGATGCGTCTTACAGGTACTGGCCGGTGTTCGTCTCGGTGTCGATTGCGCGGCTTGCGCCCGCGCTCTTGCCCGTGACGAGCGTGCGGATGTACACGATCCGCTCGCCCTTCTTGCCCGAGATGCGAGCCCAGTCGTCGGGGTTGGTGGTGTTCGGCAGATCCTCGTTCTCCGCGAACTCGTCGAGGATCGAATCGAAGAGATGCTGAATCCGCAGGCCGGACTGGCCGGTTTCCAACTGCGACTTGATCGCGTACTTCTTGGACCGGTCGACGACGTTCTGGATCATCGCACCGGAGTTGAAATCCTTGAAGTACATGATTTCTTTGTCGCCGTTGGCGTAGGTCACCTCCAGGAAGCGGTTGTCGTCGGTCTCGTCGTACATCCGTTCCACCACGCGCTCGATCATCGCCTTGACACACGCACCACGGTCACCGCCGAACTCATCGATGTCGTCGGGATGGATCGGAAGCGTCGGGACGAGGTACTTGGAGAAGATGTCCATCGCCGACTCGGCATCCGGTCGCTCGATCTTGATCTTGACGTCGAGACGGCCCGGCCTGAGGATGGCCGGATCGATCATGTCCTCGCGGTTGGAGGCACCGATCACGATCACGTTCTCGAGACCCTCGACACCATCGATCTCGCTGAGCAGCTGTGGCACCACCGTGGTTTCCACGTCGGAGGACACACCTGACCCACGCGTACGGAAGATCGAGTCCATCTCGTCGAAGAAGACGATCACCGGCGTACCTTCAGAGGCCTTTTCACGGGCACGCTGAAAGATCAATCGGATATGCCGCTCGGTCTCACCGACGAACTTGTTGAGCAGCTCCGGCCCCTTGATGTTCAAGAAGAAAGACTTGGCCTCGCGGGCATCGTCGCCGCGAACCTCGGCGATCTTCTTGGCCAGCGAGTTGGCCACCGCCTTGGCGATCAGTGTCTTACCGCAACCGGGAGGGCCGTACAGCAGCACACCCTTGGGGGGCCGCAGGTCGTACTCCCGGAACAGATCCTTGTGCAAGAACGGCAACTCCACGGCGTCGCGAATCTGCTCGATCTGGCGACCGAGACCACCGATGTCCTCGTAGTTGACATCGGGGACCTCTTCGAGCACGAGATCCTCGACCTCGGCCTTGGGCACGCGCTCGAAGGCGAATCCTGCCTTGGTGTCGATGAGGAGCGAATCACCGGGACGAAGCTTGCGGTTGCCCTCGATCTCGGCGAGAAACGCCTCACTCAGCGGTTCGGCCAGCCAGACGACGCGTTCTTCGTCGGCATGCCCCACCACCAGCGCACGATGTCCGTCATCGAGCACCTCGCGGAGCGTGCTGATCTCCCCTACGGAGTCGAAATCGCCGGCTTCGACGATCGTCAGGGCCTCGTTGAGGCGGACCGACTGACCTCTCTTGAGGGTGTCGACATCGATGTTCGGCGACACGGTGAGCCGCATCTTGCGGCCGGACGTGAACACGTCGACCGTGAGGTCTTCGAAGACCGCGAGCAACACTCCGTAACCACTAGGCGGCTGACCGAGACGGTCGACCTCTTCGCGAAGAGCGATGAGTTGCTGGCGAGCCTCTTTGAGCGTCTCGAGCAACTTCGCGTTACGCGTGGTCAATGTGTCCAGGCGGGCCTGGAGGTCGGGGTCCCCTGACTTGCCGAGCGAGCCGGTGTCAGAGGTGGGGCCCGCCTTGGCAGACCGGGTCGAGGCCGAGCCCCATTCGGATACCGCTGCGGTGTCTTTTTGACCGCCGCTGTTCCGAGGCTCGTCACTGCTGGATTCCGTCATTTCTGACTCCTCTCCCCGAGTCGACTCGTCGCCACCACCTTGTGGTGTTCGTACGATCGAACCCGTCTCCCGAGGTTACCGGCGAATCGGCAGCCTCGCCCTGCACCTCGCGGACCACGTTGTTGTAGCCATGTTAATTGTGCGTCGCCACAAGGTTTTCCGACGCTACACCACGGCGGGTCCGCCCTTGCTGGGTCGGCGGTGTGGGCGCGGCGGGGCCGTACCTTCCGCAAGCCTGCGGGTGGTGATCAAAAAGGCGGTGTGACCTTGCATTTTGTGGCCAGGTCGCACCGCAAGACCGACGACGTGCCAGTCACGGACCAGCGATTCCCAGGCTCTCGGCTCCGTCCAGCACTGCTGCTCCCGGATCGCCTCGACGACCCGGGACAACTGGGTGACAGTGGCCACATAAATGGTCAGGACACCGCCGGGTTTCAGTGCCCGCTTGATCGTGTCCAACGGTTCCCAGGGCGCCAGCATGTCGAGGACCACCCTGTCCACGTCCCCCGTGCCGGGATAGTCGGCGAGATCGGCGACGGTCAGATCCCAGTTGGGCGGAGGACCGCCGAAGAACTCCTCGACATTGCGGACAGCGTGCTCGGCGTGGTCGTCACGAACCTCGTACGAGAGCACTTTGCCGTGATCCCCGACCGCGCGCAGAAGCGAACAGGTGAGGGCGCCGGAGCCGGCGCCTGCCTCGAGCACCGTGCAACCCGGATGGATGTCGCCCTCCATCACGATCTGGGCAGCGTCCTTGGGATAGATGACCTGCGCTCCACGCGGCATGGACAGGACGTAGTCGATGAGCAACGGCCGCAACGCCAGGTAGGGGGTGTTCGATGTCGACGTCACCACGATTCCCTCGTCGGCGCCGATGAGGTCGTCATGGGCGATCCCGCCCTTGTGGGTGTGAAAACTCTTGCCCGCCTCGAGCCGCACGGTGAACTTGCGGCCCTTGGCATCGGAGAGCTGGACACGGTCGCCGACGGCAAACGGACCTGTTGTAGACATTGCGGCGGCGGGCCTCTCCTGGTTCACGGTCGAACATCCGGGTCATCTGACATTGCCGGCAAATGAGCTGTGATGTCCTTGGTCAGGCATACCCTGCCAGGTGTGAGTGTGAGTACCGAACCCCGCCCCGACGCAGACCCGCCTGCGCGCCCGTCCGCGCACTCCCCGCGGCGGGTGCCCGCCCTGTCACCCAGCCGCGCAGGCGACTACAAGCAGTGTCCGCTGCTCTACCGGTACCGGGCGATCGACCGGTTGCCCGAGGTACCCACACAGGCTCAGGTGAAGGGCACCGTGGTGCACGCCGCCCTCGAGAACCTCTTCGACATGCCTGCGGGCCTGCGGGTGCCCGAGTCCGCGGAGTTCCTGGTCGACGGAGCCTGGGGTGCCTTGTGTGAGGAGTCGCCGGAACTACGTGATCTCGTGCCCGATGATCAGGTCGACAAGTTCTTGTCCGACGCCAACAAGCTGATCTCGACGTATTACACGCTGGAGAACCCCACCGCGTTCACCCCGGAATCGTGCGAACTGCGGGTCGAGGTGGATCTCCTCGCGGACGACGAATCGGACAACGGGGTCCTGCTCCGCGGGTTCGTCGACCGCATCGATGTGGCTCCCGACGGCAGGGTTCGCGTGGTCGACTACAAGACCGGTCGCTCACCCGGCGAGAGCTTCGAGTCCCGAGCCCTGTTCCAGATGAAGTTCTACGCCCTGGCGATCTACCGCCTACGCGGTGTCGTCCCGGCGCGGCTGCAACTGCTGTACCTCGCCGACGGTCAGTCACTCGTCTACACCCCGGACGAGGCCGAACTGAATCGTTTCGCGAAAACACTGAAAGCGATCTGGAAGGCAATCCAGAAGGCCGGGGCCACAGGCGAGTTCCCGCCCAAGAAGAGCCGGATGTGCCAGTGGTGTGATCACAAGGCCCACTGCCCCGAGTTCGGAGGCACCCTGCTCCCCTATCCGGGTTGGCCCACCACACCCGGCGAGACGAGCCACGCGGAAGCGGTCGCAGAGTAGGTCGTTAGAGTCGGGCGAATGTCTGACGAACGCGCCTATTACCTTCCGCTGGGCCGCGAGGGGGTTCACGAACACTTCACACCGACCGAGAACACCGTCAGTGTGTGGGGTGACGAACTACAGCACGGTGGCCCCCCGATCGGGTTGCTGGCCCGAGCCCTGTTTCGGCACAACCCGGACCGCGCCCATGAGTTCTCGAGGATCACCGTCGACATCCTGGGCGCGATCGGTCTCGGAGAGAACCGGGTCGAGACGACTGTGCTCCGGCCCGGCCGCCAGATCAGCTTGGTGCAGAGTGAGCTGTCCGTACGTCAGTCCGACGGATCGTTCCGGCCGGTGGCGCGGGCGCAGGGCTGGCGGCTGGCCACGGACGACACCTCGGTGGTCGCGCACAACCCGAGTGGTTCTCTGGCCCCGGGTCCGCAGGATCTCGAGGGCACCGTCGGCTTTTCCGGTCTCGGGCCGCTGACCGGCGACTGGGGCACGAAGGGGTTTGTCGGGACGCTCGAGAGCCGAATGCTGCCCGACGATGGCGGTGACGGGCGCCAGGTGTGGGTCCGTCCACTGTTACCGCTGGTCGCAGGTGAGCCGATCACTGACGCCGAGAAGTTCTTCACCGTGCTCGACGTCGCCAACGGGGTGGGGTCGCGGCTCGAGTTCGGCAAGTGGTCGTTCATGAACACCGACACCACTGTTCACCTGTACCGGCAGCCCGTGGGCGAGTGGACCGGCATCGATGCCCGCATGACCGTGGGACCCGGCGGCTACGGGATGACCGGCGCCGAGCTGTTCGACGAGTCGGGTGCTGTCGCGCGCTCGGCGCAGACCTTGCTCATCCGTCCGATCTGACCGGTTGTGGTGGGTTGTGGTGTCCGTTTCCCCTGGAGAGGTCCGCCGGAACCCACCAACTCCGGGTCAGAAGCGGCAGGAGCGGATGTCGGAGGCCAGGATCGCCTTGGCGCCGAGCTCGGACAGCTCGTCCATCAGGTTCTGGTGTTGCTTGCGCGGTACCAGCGACCGCACAGCGACCCAGTTGTCGTCCGCCATCGGCGCGACGGTGGGCGATTCGAGACCGGGAGTGATCTTCATCGCCGATTCGAGCAGAGTCTTGGGGCAGTCGTAGTCGAGCATGACGTAGCGCTGGCCGTAGACGACACCCTGGACGCGCGCGATGAAGCGCTGGGCGGCCTTGGTGCGATCAGCGCCGGCGCGCTGCACCAGAACGCCTTCCGAATCGCAGAGCGATTCACCGAAGGCCGTCAGCTGGTGCTGTTTCAGGGTCCGGCCCGAACCCACGACGTCGGCGATGGCATCTGCGACGCCGAGCTGGATGGAGATCTCCACGGCGCCGTCCAACCGGATGATCGTCGCCTCGATGCCGCGTCCGGCGAGATCGGCACGGACCAAATTCGGGTAGGAGGTGGCGATGCGCTTGCCCGCGAGGTCTGCGACCGTCCATTCCTGCTCGTTCGGTCCGGCGTACCGGAACGTCGAGGTCCCGATTCCGAGGGCGAGGCACTCCTCGACGTCGGCGCCGGAATCGAGGGCGAGGTCGCGACCGGTCAAACCGAGGTCGAGCTCACCGGAACCGACATAGATCGCAATGTCTTTCGGGCGGAGGAAAAAGAACTCGACCTCGTTGGCCGGATCCAGAACGGTCAGATCCTTGGAGTCCGAGCGGCGACGATAGCCGGCCTCGCTGAGGATTTCGGCGGCCGACTCGGAGAGCGCCCCCTTGTTGGGAACGGCAACGCGAAGCATGTGTGGGTCCTATCGGCAGAGGTGAGTCAGATGCTGGGGTGGATCGTGGTCACAGATGCTTGTAGACATCGTCGGTCGTCAGACCGCGTTTGATCATCATCACCTGGAGCCAATAGAGCAACTGAGATATCTCTTCACCCAGCGCCTCGGACGACTCGTGCTCGGCCGCCAGCCACACTTCGCCGGCTTCCTCGATGATCTTCTTGCCGAGGGTGTGCACGCCCTTGTCCAGGGCTGCGACCGTGCCACTGCCCTCGGGTCGGGTAGCGGCCTTGTCGGTCAGTTCGGCGAACAGCTCATCGAAGGTCTTCACGGTGCCCAATTCTCCCATTGAAGGCAGCCGCGACCTCAGCGAGGGTCAACCCGACGAGACTCCGACGAATCGTGCGTCGCGGGCCGGCCGGCACCGGAGCCGCAGAGGGCACGACGATCGCGGCACAGCCGGCTGTGGTCGCGGACTGGGTGCCCGTCGGTGAATCCTCGAACGCCAAGCAGTCGGCCGCATCGACGCCCAGCAGACCCGCTGCCCGCAGATACGGATCCGGCGCGGGTTTGCCCACCGGCACCTCGTCGCCGCAGACCGTCGCGGTGAACCGGTCTCGTCCGATGGTGTCGAGCGCCTGCTCCGTCAACACACGTTCGGTATTGGTCACGAGTGCGAGTGGGATGCCCTTTGCGGCAATCATGTCCAGTGCATCTCGAGCACCCGGCATCCACGGGATCCCGGCTGCGAACAACACCGAGACCCGCTCGCGCAGCCACGCCCCGCGTCCCGGGTAGTCCCTGTCGCCGGCAGGCACCGCTGCCGCGATGAACACCTTCGTCAGCGCGTCGTTCATCGAGTTGCCGAGTGTGGATTCCCGGAGTTCGTGGGTCATCTCGATGCCCAGGTCGGCGGCGAGATCGCCCATTGCGATGTCCCAGAGCTTTTCGGAGTCCAGCAGGGTTCCGTCCATGTCGAACAGCGCGGCTTTCGGTAAATCAGTCACCCCCACATACTTGCCGACCGGGGACCGCCAACCGAAATCGGTCGTCCACCGACGTCGCGCTACCGGTTGCCGGCGCTCCAGGCGAACGGGAGCTCGGTGCCGTTGAGCACATTGGCTCCGATGGCCTGACTCTTGAATATCGTCGGATTGTGCACAGAGATCGTCCGCGCGTTGCGCCAGTGACGGTCGAGCCGCAGGCTCTCCGAGGTGATCGATGCACCACCGACCTCGAAGAGATCGTTCGTGGCACGGAGTACCAGGTCGATCACGGTGAGCTGGGCCTGGGCAGCGGCCAGTTCCGCGCGGTCGAGCAACACGGGGTCGGCGGCGGTGGTCGCATCGACCAGCACCTCATCGAGGACGTCGGCGACGGCCAGAACAGCGGTTCGCGCGGTGAACGCTGCGGCCGACAGTTTGCCAATCACCTGCTGGACCAGCGGGTCCTCGCGGGGCAGGTCGGCCGCCGCATGGGTGTAGGAGCGGGTGCGGTCGCGCACCCACTGTGCCGTGTCGTCGGTCGCCCGCTGGGCGATACCCGCGAGCACGGCCAGTTGGACGAGTTGGAGATACGAGGTGGCATAGGTTTTGCCTGCTCCCCCGTACCCCGGGCCGAGGATCCGATCGGCGGTGACGGCGACGTCGTTGAATTCTGTTGTGCCACTGGCCGTGAGCCGTTGCCCGAACCCATCCCAGTCATCGTGCTGCGTGATGCCGTCGGCGTCTGCGTCGACGAGGACGGACACCCGCTCCCCGTCCTTGTCTGCGGCGACCAGTATGTAGTTCGAGTACAGCGATCCGGTGCTGTAGTACTTGGTCCCGCTCAGCACCCAACCGTCGCCCTTCGGGGTCAGACGCGTCCGGTAGCGATCGACGGCTCCGACCCCGGGCTCGGTGATGGCGTTGCCGACGAGAACGCCCCCGGCCACCGCTCGCAGCCAGGTGTCGCGCTCGTCGCTCGGCTCGGCGAGCCGCTGGTCCTCGGCGAAGCTGAAATGCACGCGCAGGGCCTGCGGCAGGTTCGATTCGGCGGCGGCGAGGTCGATCAGCAACCGGAACTGTTGACGCACCGAGGCTCCCAGCCCACCGAACTCCACGGGTACCCGCAGTGCTCCCAGGCCGGCTTCCCGGAGTTTGTGTACCTCGTCGTGAGCGAGCCGACGGTCGACTTCCCGTTCGGTGGCACCGCCGGCGATGGCGTCGAAGACCGGACGGAAGCGTGCATCGAGTTCGGCGTCAGTGATCGAACCGATGGAGGCAGTTGAGATTGTCATGGCATGAGTGTTGGCCACGCTGACGTCGAAGGCACCAGTTCCGTTCACGGTGAATCGAACCGCGCTGACATCCATCCCTACCGGCGGAAAGCCGGTAGGGATGGATGATTTCAGGTGTTGAAGTACTTGGCTTCGGGATGGTGCAGCACAAAGGCATCCGTCGACTGCTCCGGATGAAGCTGCAACTCCTCCGACAACTCCACGCCGATCCGCTCGGGCTCGAGCAGGTCCATCATCTTGGCCCGGTCCTCGAGATTCGGGCAGGCGCCGTAGCCGAACGAGAACCGCGCGCCGCGATACTTGAGGTCGAAGAAGTCCTGAGCGTTGTCGGGGTCTTCGGCAGCCATCGCCGTATCGCCGAACCGCAGCTCCTCGCGAACCCGCTGATGCCAGAACTCGGCGAGCGCTTCGGTGAGCTGAACCCCGATGCCGTGCACCTCGAGGTAATCGCGGTAGGCGTCTTCGGCGAAGAGTACGTTCGCGAAGTCGGCGATCGGTTGCCCCATCGTGACCAGCTGGAACGGCAGGACGTCGACCGTCCCGGTCTCGATTGCCTCTGATCGCGGTCTGATGAAGTCAGCGATACACAGGAATCGGCTCCGCTGCTGCCGCGGGAACTCGAAGCTGTGCCTGATCGGTGCGTCCGGGCGCGGCTCGGTGAGCACGTGGACCGTGTCACCTTCGCTGACCGCCGGGTAGTAGCCGTAGACGACAGCAGCGTGTTGCAGGATGTTCTCGGAGGTGAGCCGGTCGATCCAATACCGCAACCGCGGTTTGCCATCGGTTTCCACGAGGTCTTCATAGCTCGGTCCCTCGCCGGCCCGGGCTCCGCGAAGTCCCCACTGGCCCAGGAACAAGGCGCGTTCGTCGAGCAGGGTGAGGTACTCCGCGATCGGGACACCCTTGATGATCCGCGAGCCCCAGAACGGGGGCGTCGGAACCGGTAGTCCCGCTGCGACATCCGAACGCTCCGGCACCACAACCGGTTCGGCTTCGGCCTTGCGCTTCTCCGCGATCCGCTTCGACCGCTCGTGACGCTTCTTGCGCTCGGCGGTCTTCTCGGCGGCTGCGATGGCCTCCGGGCTGTCGGGATCCGGACCGCCGCCCCGCTTGGTCAGCATGATGTCGTCCATCAGGCGCAGACCTTCGAAGGCGTCGCGCGCGTAGTGCACGTCACCCTCGTAGGTCTCGCTCAGGTCGTTCTCGACGTACGACCGGGTCAGTGCCGCACCACCGAGTAGGACCGGGAAGTTCTCGGCGAGTCCACGCGTGTTGAGCTCTTTGAGGTTGTCCTTCATCACCACGGTCGACTTCACGAGCAACCCGGACATGCCGATCACGTCAGCGTTCTTGTCCTGCGCCACCTCGATGATGGTCGCGATCGGTTGCTTGATACCGATGTTGACGACCTCATAGCCGTTGTTCGACAGGATGATGTCGACGAGGTTCTTGCCGATGTCGTGGACGTCGCCCTTGACGGTCGCCAGCACGATACGGCCCTTGCCGTCTTCGCCGGTGGCCTCCATGTGCGGTTCGAGATGTGCGACTGCGGTTTTCATGACCTCGGCCGACTGGAGCACGAAGGGAAGCTGCATCTGACCGGACCCGAACAACTCACCGACGGTCTTCATCCCGGACAGCAATGTCTTGTTGATGATGTCCAACGGTGGCACCTCGGTCATGGCTTCGTCGAGGTCGTCCTCGAGTCCCGCCCGCTCGCCGTCGACGATGCGCCGTTCCAGCCGGTCGAACAGCGGCAGCTTGGCCAGTTCTTGGGCGCGCGACTCGCGCGCCGATGCGGCGGAGACACCCTCGAACAGCTGCATCAGCTTCTGCAGTGGATCGTAACCCTCACGCCTGCGGTCATAAACGAGGTCGAGCGCGATCTCGCGGTGCTCGTCAGGGATCCGGGCCATCGGCAAGATCTTGGACGCGTGCACGATCGCGGTGTCGAGACCGGCCTGCACACACTCGTTGAGGAACACCGAGTTCAGTACCTGCCGTGCGGCCGGGTTCAGTCCGAAGGAGACGTTGGAGATACCCAGCGTGAAGTGCAGTTTCGGGTGCCGTTCCTTGAGGGTGCGGATCGCCTCGATCGTCTCGATCGCGTCCCGGCGGACCTCTTCCTGACCGGTCGAGATCGGGAAGGTGAGGGCATCGATGATGATGTCCTCTTCTTCCATGCCCCAGTTGTCGACGATGTCGGTGATGAGCCGCTCGGCGACACGGACTTTCCATTCCGCAGTCCGGGCCTGGCCTTCTTCGTCGATGGTCAGGGCCACCACAGCTGCGCCGTGCTTCTTCGCCAGCTTCATGATTCTTGTGAAGCGGGAATCGGGCCCGTCACCGTCTTCGTAGTTCACCGAGTTCACCGCGCAGCGACCACCGAGGTGCTCGAGACCGGCTTCGATGACCTCGGGTTCGGTGGAGTCGAGCATGATCGGCAACGTCGACGACGTCGCGAGGCGGCTGGCCAGTGCGGACATGTCCGCGGCACCGTCGCGTCCCACGTAGTCGATGTTGAGGTCGAGCATGTGCGCGCCGTCGCGAGTCTGATCCTTCGCGATGTCGAGGCACTTCTGATAGTCCTCGGCGAGCATGGCATCGCGGAAAGCCTTGGAACCGTTTGAGTTGGTGCGCTCACCGATCATCAAGATGCTGGCGTCCTGCGCGAACGGGACGGAACTGTATAGCGACGACACCTCGGCTTCGTGCTCCGGCGTGCGCTCGGCCTTGGTGGCATCACGCACCGCCTCGGCGACCTGCCGGATGTGCTCTGGGGTCGTGCCGCAGCAGCCTCCGACGAACGACAGGCCGAACTCGGAGACGAAACCGCTCAGGGCGGTGGCCAGTTCCTCCGGTGTCAGCGGGTACTCGGCACCATTCGGCCCCAATTGCGGCAGGCCGGCGTTCGGCATCACCGAGACCGGGATCCGGGCGTGCTTGGTGAGGTAGCGCAGATGCTCGCTCATCTCCGCGGGGCCCGTGGCGCAGTTCAGGCCGATCATGTCGATACCGAGCGGCTCCAGCGCCGCCAGGGCGGCTCCGATCTCCGAGCCGAGGAGCATGGTGCCGGTGGTCTCCACCGTCACATGAGCGATGATCGGGATGCGGCGACCCAATTCCTCGAACGCCTGCTGTGAGCCCAGGATCGCAGCCTTCACCTGCAGCAGATCCTGCGACGTCTCGATCAGGATCGCGTCGGCACCGCCATCCACCATTCCGAGTGCGCATTCTTTGTACGCATCCCGGATCACGCGGAATGTCGTATGCCCCAGTGTCGGGAGTTTGGTGCCCGGGCCGATCGAACCGAGGACGAATCGTGGGGTGCCGTCTGCACTGGGACCGAACTCGTCGGCGACCTCACGCGCCAGGTGGGTGCCTTTGTACGCCAGTTCCCGGATGCGATCGGCGATGTCGTAATCGCCGAGGTTCGACAGGTTGCAGCCGAACGTATTGGTCTCGACCGCGTCGGCACCCGCCGCGAAGTAGGCGCGGTGGATCTCCTTGAGCACATCTGGCCGGGTGTCGTTGAGGATCTCGTTGCAGCCCTCCAGCCCGATGAAATCATCAAGGGTGAGGTCTGCCGCCTGCAACATGGTGCCCATGGCCCCGTCACCGATCAAGACGCGTTTACTCATGGCGGTGAGCAATCCCGAATCGAATTCTGGTGAAGTGGCTGACGACATGGTTATCAGGGTAGTTCGCTCTCACTCGGTGTTCGGTCGTAGGCTGGATCAGTGAACGCTGAGCAGAGCGCAAACCTTCCACGCTTGCGCCGCCCCACGCTTGTTGCTGCCTTCGAGGGGTGGAACGATGCCGGCGATGCGGCCAGCGGAGCTGTGGAACATCTCGAGCTCGTCTGGGACGCAGTACCTCTTGCCGAAATCGATTCCGACGACTACTACGACTTCCAGGTGAACAGGCCCATGATCAAGCAGATCGATGGCGTCACCCGAAGGATCGATTGGCCGACCACCTCGATCTCGTACTGTACGCCGCCCGGTGCGGACCGAGACATCGTCCTCCTCCGGGGAATCGAACCCAACATGCGGTGGCGAGGATTTTGCAACGAAATTCTCGAGATCGCCCGTGAGCTGCAGGTTGAGACCGTTGTCATCCTCGCCGCGCTGCTGGCCGACACCCCGCACACCCGACCGGTCCCGGTCACCGGCGCCGCCTACAGCGGCGACTCGGCCAGACAGTTCAAATTAGAGGAGAGCCGGTACGAGGGCCCCACCGGAATAACCGGGGTCCTGCAGGACGAGTGCGTCAGAGCCGGGATCCCGGCGATCTCGTTCTGGGCCGCGGTCCCCCACTACGTGTCCACCCCACCGAACCCCAAGGCGTCTGCCGCGCTGCTCAGTCATCTCGAAGAGGTCCTTGACGTCGAGGTGCCGCTCGGAGAACTGCCGGAGCAGGCCGAGGAATGGGAACGGGCCGTGACCGAGATGACGGAAGACGACGAAGAAATCGCGGATTACGTTCGTGGCCTCGAAGAACGCGGCGACGCCGAGGTGAGCGTGGACGAGACCCTGTCGAAGATCGACGGCGACGCCTTGGCGGCAGAGTTCGAACGCTATCTGCGCCGACGCGGCCCCGGAGGCAGCTTCGGGGCGTGATCACCCCGGGTTCGAGTCGGCAGTGAGTACCTGACAATCGGTTCGTAACGCGGCTGCAAGTAGCGGTTCATCCGGCTGCCGTTCACTGACTTCCATGTCCAGTACCCCGAAGTTCTTGCAGGGTGTCTTCTCCTTCACCGGCACCGGATTGACCAAGGCGGCCCCCTTGGATCCCTCGCTGGCCTACCAGGTCCCGGCCGGCATGACCGTTCAGCCTCTGTACTTCCGTGGCGGCAACAGCAGCGACGAGTTGGTGTACGTGACGCTGCTCCGCGATCAACAGCCGATGCGCTGGTTCCCCATGGGAGCGAAGTCCTCGGTGAACGTCCCGCTGCGCGTCGTCGAGGACGTCGACCCCGACACCCTGCTCGAATTGGTTTTCGCCGCGCCCGAGGGATGCACCGGCGAAATAGTCGTCGACTTCGGATTCACGGAGTTCTGATGGCGGACCAGGCCCCACTCGACCGCCTCGTCGTGATCGGCAACGGCATGGCCGGTGCCCGCACGGTCGAAGAGATCCTGTCGCGCGGCGGCGGCTCCCGGTTCGAGATCACGATGATCGGCGACGAACCATACGGCAACTACAACCGCATCATGCTCTCGCACGTCCTGGCGGGCGAGAACTCGATCGACGACGACGACCTCATGCTCAATCCGATGGCCTGGTACCGCGAGAACAACGTGAAGCTGTTCTCGGGTGATCGGGCGATGCAGATCGACCGATTCGCAAAATCGGTCACCTGCGAGAGCGGCCGCGTCATCGACTACGACACCTTGATCATCGCCACCGGCAGCAACACGTTCTTCCCCAACATGGACGGGCTCCGAGAGCCCGACGGGCGATTGGCCCGCGGGGTGTTCGGTTTCCGGACCATCGAAGACACCAACGGCATGCTCCAGATGGCGTTGTCGCGGGACGACATGCGCGCGGTCGTCATCGGCGGCGGTCTGCTGGGTCTGGAGGCGGCCTACGGACTGCGCACCCAGGGCATCGACGTCGACGTGGTCCACTCCCCTGGACACCTGATGAACCAGCAACTCGACGAACGCGGCGGACGGGTGTTGCGTAACAAGATCGAAGAACTCGGTGTCGGGGTGTACACGTCCAAACGCACCACCACGGTGCTACGGAACAGCGACGGCAAGGTCGCCGGTGTCGGCTTCAACGACGACACCTCGCTGCCCGCGGACATGATCGTGGTCACCGCCGGAATCCGACCCAACGTCGAACTGGCCAGGGCCGGCGGACTCGTGATCGAACGCGGCATCGTCGTCGACGACCAGATGCGTTGCGAAGACGAGGGTTCCATCTACGCGGTCGGCGAATGCTGCCAGCATCGCGGCGAGGTCTACGGACTCGTCGCCCCGTTGTGGGAGCAGGCTGTCGTACTCGCCGACGTGCTCACCGGCGCCGATCCCACCGCCGCGTATCACGGTTCGCGTTTGACGACGAAACTGAAGGTCGCCGGGGTCGACGTCGCGGCGATGGGCGTCAAGGGACCAGAACGCGACACCGATGAGTTCGTCCAGTTCTACGAGCCCCGCAGCGGTACATACAAGTCAGTCGTGGTGCGCGACAACAAGCTGATCGGTGCGATGTTGCTCGGCGACATCAGCAAGGTCAACTTCCTGACCCAGGCATTCGATGACAAGGTGCCGCTCCCTGATGAACGCATCAGCATGTTGTTCGACATGGGTACGCCCAGCGCGGAAACCGGCGCCGCAGAGCTGGCCGACGACGTGCAGGTTTGCAACTGCAACGGCGTCACGAAAGGCGACATCGTGGCCTGCGTGCACGCGGGTGCGAAGACGGTCGGCGATGTGGTCGCCACGACCAGGGCCGGCAAGGGATGCGGCTCGTGCAAAGGGCTCGTCGGTGACATCGTGGCGTGCGCGGCCGGGGGCGACCTCGCCGCCGATCCTTCGGCCGACTGGTATGTCCCGGCGATCCCGATGGACAAGCCGGAACTGATGGCCCAGATCAGAGACCGCAATCTGCGGTCGGTGTCGGCGGTCTTGGGTGAACTCGCGCCCGAGGGCGACGACGTGACGGCCAAGATGCCGATCGCCTCGCTGCTCCGCATCATCTGGGGCGCCGATTGGGAGGACGAACGCGGCGCTCTGTTCATCAACGACCGGGTACACGCGAACATCCAGCGGGACGGCACGTTCTCGGTCGTCCCGCAGATGAAGGGCGGCGTGACGAACCCGGCCCAATTGCGACGAATCGCCGATGTCGCGGAGAAGTACGACATTCCGATGGTGAAGGTCACCGGCGGCCAGCGGATCGACCTGCTCGGGATCAAGAAGGAAGATCTGCCGAAGGTGTGGGCCGACCTCGACATGCCGTCGGGATATGCGTACGGGAAGAGCTTCCGCACGGTCAAGACCTGTGTCGGACTCGACTTCTGCCGTTTCGGCCTCGATGACTCGACTGCTCTCGGTATCGCCATCGAGGAGAAATACCAGGGCCTGGAGTCGCCTGCGAAGCTGAAGCTCGCGGTGACCGGGTGTCCACGTAATTGCGCCGAAGCGCTGTGCAAGGACTTCGGGGTGGTCGCGGTGGGCGATGGCAAGTGGGAGATCTACGTCGGCGGCGCGGCCGGGGCCCACATCCGCAAAGGCGACCTGCTTGCAACCGCCCAGGGCGCCGAGGAGGTGATCCGGATCTGCGGCGTGTTCATCCAGTACTACCGCGAGCAGGCGAAGTGGCTCGAACGCACCTATGCGTGGGTTCCGCGTGTGGGTATCGACGAGCTGAAGGCGATTCTGATCGACGACCGTGACGGGTTGGTGGACGGCTTGACCGAGCGCATCAACGCTTCGGCTGCCGCCTACACCGACCCCTGGAAAGAACGGCTCGAACCGAAATCTCCGGCACAGTTCAGCCCGTCTCTGCCCCTCATCAAGCTGCCATTGGTGCCGGTCCGATGAGCGCGCCGGCGTCGAGTGTCGTGGGGTCGATCACCGACCTCACGGTGGGCGAGGGCCGTACCTACGTGGTGGACGGTCAGCAGGTCGCGGTCTTCTTGTTGGGTGATGGGACGTTGCGAGCCCTCGGTGCCCGGTGCCCGCATCGGGGCGGTCCCATCGCAGATGGACAGACCGACGCGACGAAGGTGATGTGTCCGCTGCACCAGTACACCTTCTCGTTCACCGATGGTGCCTGTACCAACGGCGACATCGAGCCGTTACCGGTCTTCAAGGCCGAGGTACACGATGGCGAGATCCACGTCTGGGCCTGATGCGAACCGATCGACGGTCAGGAGATCCGTTCGATCGAAACCACCGGGGTGGTGATTCGCCACGTCCGGACATCAGGGTCGTCGGCGGCACGCACCCAGAACTGGGCGGACTCTCCTACGCGGCACGACTTCACGCCGAGCAGCGGGATGTCCTCGGAGTCTCGGCGGAGTCGACTCACCGACCAGGACTCGTCGTCTGTACCACCGACTCCGGGGGCTCGCAGCAGCGTCATCTCACCGAAGTCGAGCAGGTAGGTCGACGTGCGGGTCAACACGGTCCATACGCCCTGTGCCGTACCGGGGTCGATCTCCTCAACGTTCGCCACGTTGGGAAACCTTACCGGGACCCGGTCAACGGGACGCCCAGCAACGCGTCGACCGCCGCGGCGATCTCGCCGGGGGCATCGGTGTCCGAACCCAATCCGTCGAGCGCGTCACCGGCCCAGGCATCAATGGCGGCAATCGCTTTGGGAGTGTCGAGATCGTCTGCCAGGTGCTGACGCAGACGCTCGATCGTCGCCGCGGACGCAGGTCCGGAGTCCCGGGCCGCGGCACGACGCCACCGGTCGAGGCGGCTGACGGCGTCGTCGAGGACGTCATCTGTCCACGCTCTGTCCTGCCGGTAGTGCCCGGCGAACAGCCCGAGCCGGATCGCGGCCGGGTCGACCTGTGCCGCACGCAGTGCGGAGACGAACACCAGATTTCCCCGAGACTTCGACATCTTCTCGCCATCGAGTCCGATCATTCCCGTGTGCACGTAGTGCTTGGCGAACCGCCGGTCACCCGTCAGCGCCTCGGCGTGGGCTGCAGAGAACTCGTGGTGCGGGAAGATCAGGTCGCTGCCCCCGCCCTGCACGTCGAAACCGGAACCTATCCGATTCAAAGCTATTGCCGCGCATTCGATGTGCCAGCCCGGCCGGCCGGGGCCATGCGGAGAGTCCCACGATGGTTCACCATCGCGAGCTGCTCGCCAGACCAGGGCGTCGAGCGGGTCCCGCTTACCCGGCCGGTCCGGGTCGCCGCCGCGTTCGGCGAAGAACTTCTGCATCTCCGGCAGGTCATATCCCGACTCGTAGCCGAATTGTTCGGTTGCGTCGGTCCGGAAGTAGATGTCGGGGTGCTCTGCGTCGTCGACGATATAGGCGGCACCGGACGCAACCAGTTTCCCGACCACCTCCACGACCTCGTCTACCGATTCGACCGCGCCGATGTAGTCGCGTGGCGGTAGCACCCGCAACGCGGCCATGTCCTCGCGGAACAGTTGTATCTCACGCTGCCCCAGGTCGACCCAATCGATTCCGTCCCGTTCAGCACGCTCGAACAGCGGGTCGTCGACGTCGGTGATGTTCTGGACGTAATGGACATCGTGACCCAGGTCACGCCAGACCCGATTCACGAGATCGAACGCGAGATACGTCGCAGCGTGGCCGAGATGTGTTGCGTCGTAGGGAGTGATGCCGCACACATACATGGTTGCGGTAGGGCCGGGAACGACGGGGCGGACCTGCTTGTCAGAGGTGTCGAAAAGCCTCAATGCCGGGCCCCGACCGGGCACGGGCGGAACGACGGTGTCAGACCACGACTGCATGAACACCACCTTAAGGCGACGCCGGCAGCGACCGCTGTCAGGGCTGCCCGAATCTCGGACCCATCAGAATGCGGGCCAGGGAATGGGCCGGGACCGGTTCGCGTCGGGCATCACCGGATCAGCCACCATCACCATCGCCCGCTCGCTCAGGGCGTCGATCTCGGCGGGCGTGATGAGGTCCGTCAATCGCTCGCGAAGCGGCGACGACGCCTGCTCCAGCGAGCGCACCAAACCTTCGACATCGTCGATGAGGTGTGCCGGTATCGGTTGGTTCGCCCAGCCCCACAGCACGGTTCGCAACTTGTCCTCGGTATGCAGGCAGATGCCGTGGTCGACGCCGTAGACCTGACCGTCGAGACCCTCGAGGACGTGGCCGCCTTTGCGGTCCGCATTGTTGATGAGAACGTCCAGGACCGCCATCCTCTGCAGCCGCGGATCGTCCGCGTGAACCAGCGCCACGTCTTCACCCCGACCGTCTATCGCGGACAAGATCAGCTTCCATCCTTCGGGGATCAGGTCCGGCGAACACAGGTCGACCAGATCCAGTCGCGCAGGCAACGCGTCGGTGGGTTCGGGCGTGTCGATCCACCGCTGCACCATGCCGGGCCCGAACTGCCCGTCACGCAGCAGCGTCACCGGCACCACCGACCATCCGAGTGCGTCGGAAATCAGGAAAGAGGCAACCTCACGACCGGCCAGGGTTCCGTCGGGGAAGTCCCACAACGGTTGCTCTCCCCGCACGGGTTTGTACACGCATCTGACTCGATCGTCTCCGAGGACGGCGTCGCACACCAGGGTGGCATTGCTGGCCGAACGGATCTGTCCGATCAGATCGAGGTCGCCTTCGGCGAGAATCTGCGCCACGTCGAGCGGTTCACGCTCCGGCGCTGTTGCACTCACGTGGTCGCTACCTGTCCGGCCCTGCGGTCGGACCCTCGTCGGTGTCGTCGTCCCCTTCGAGGCCCGGGTCATCGAACAGGTCGGGATCGACGAACTCGAGCGACGGCCCGAACTCGGCATCGCGCCGGTAGCCGTTCGTGCGGACGCAGATGTGGCCGGCCGAATCAAGCGGGTCACCGCACAGCGGGCACGGTTCACGACCGGCGGAGATGACACTGGACGATCTCGTCGCGAACTCGCGAGCCGCACCCGTGCTCAAGAACACCCGGACCGCATCTGGCCCGTCCTCGGTGTCGTCGAGGACGACGCTCTCGTCGAACTCGCCCTCGGTGATGGCGAGCAGTTCGACCACCACGGCCTCGGACTCCGAATCCCACCCGAGGCCCATCGTCCCGACCCGGAACTCGGCGTCCACGGGCATCACCAGCGGGTTGAGATCTTCCACCCGCGTCAGCTCCGCGGGCAGCGGCGTACCGAACCGGCGGTGCACCTCCTCCAGCAGCGCTCCGATCCGATCGGCGAGTATCTGTACCTGCTGCTTCTCGAGCATCACGCTGATCACGCGGGTCTCGTGGACGGCCTGCAGGTAGAAGGTCCGGTCACCGGGCTGGCCGACCGTTCCGGCGATGAAACGGTCCGGACTGCGGAAGACGTGTATCGCTCTGGCCATGGCACCTCCGTTCTTCGAAATCGATTATCCCCATTCGGGGCGGGTTCGCCCACACCATGGACGTTCGGCGACCGGCGCGCCGTCGCAGGTCCTGATCGTCGTTCAGGTCCCGGTCGAACCGCCGACAACGGCTTCGTCGGCGTGCTTCTCGTCGGTCTTGGCCTCGTGTTTCGGCGCCGACCCCAACTTCTGCAATGTCGACGTGCAGTTCACCGCGTGCACATAGGGCCGCGCGACGCTGTAGCGGACCACACTCATGGATGCGGGCTCCACGACGATCCGCTGGAACGAGTCGAGGTGCATCCCCATCGCGTCGGCGAGGACCGCCTTGATGACATCGCCATGCGTGCACGCCACCCAGACTCCTGCACCGTCTTCGCCCGAGAACCGGGCGTCGAGCTCACGGACCGCGGAAACCGCTCGTGCCTGCACCTGCGCGAGGCCTTCACCGCCGGGGAAGATCGCGGCGGACGGTTGCTGCTGCACCACCCGCCAGAGCGGTTCGGACAGCAATTCCTTGATGGGGCGGCCGGACCACTGCCCGTAGTCGACCTCGAGGAGCCGCTCCTCGACGATCTCCTCGACACCCAGGTGTTGGACCAGCGGCAGCACCGTCTGCTCGCAGCGTTGTAGCGGCGACCTGACGACGGCTGCCAGGGTGCCCGCAGCGGCAATCCGCTCGACGATCGCGGCTGCTTGGGCACGACCGTGCTCGTCGAGGTCGACCCCTGGAGTCCGGCCGGCCAGCACACCCGAGGTGTTCGCTGTCGACCGACCGTGGCGTAGCAATATGACCGTCACGTATTTCACCTTATGCGGAAGTGCGCACCCGCCTGGGGTGACGCAGGTCAGAAGGGCGCCGGCAGCCCCTGGGAGCCAGACGGCCGGTGCGGTCAGGTCGCGCTGATGACTCCGCCCGCGAGCAGACCCATGACCACGATGCCGAGAATCACGCGATACCCCACAAACCAGTACAGGGAGTGGTTTGCGACGAACTTCAGCAGCCAGGCGATGGCCGCATAACCGACCACGAACGCGATCGCCGTGGCGACGAGCAGTTGAGGTCCCGGCGCTTCCATGCCGTCGCCGCTGGGATCGAACGCATCGGGCAGGCTGAACAAGCCGGACGCGGTCACCGCTGGGATCGCCAGGAGGAACGAGAACCGGACCGCTGCTTCGCGTTCGAGGCCGAGGAACAGACCCGCGCTGGCAGTGGCGCCCGAGCGAGAAACACCAGGGATCAGCGCCAGGCATTGCGCGAAGCCCATCACAAGACCGTCCCGTGTGGTCAGCTTCTCGATCGGCCGGTTCTTGCGCCCGAAGTGCTCGGCCGCGGCGATGACAATCGAGAAGAAGATGAGCATGGCCGCGACCAGCCACAGATTCCTGGCACCGGTGCGGATCTGATCTTTGAACAGGAATCCGAGGACGCCGATCGGAATGGTGGCGATGATCACGTACCACCCCATCCGATAATCGAGGTCGCGTCTGGAGGCGTCGAACAGGCCGCGGAACCACGCCGCGACGATCCGGATGATGTCTTTCGCGAAGAACACCAGGACTGCTGCTTCGGTTCCGAGCTGGGTGACCGCCGTGAACGATGCACCGGCGTCTTCCCCGAACCAGATCTCGGAAACGATCCGCAGATGTCCGGACGACGATACGGGCAAGAATTCGGTCAGTCCCTGAACGGCCCCCAAGACGATCGACTGGGCCCAACTCATCGTGTCGGTCACCGCGCAGATGCTACTGGAGTCGGCCGTCCACTCCCCGCCGGACGCATCTGACGCACCGGATTTCGGCGCAGCGCACGGGAACCAGCAAGATGGGTCCCATGAATGTGCGCGGAAGAGCTGGCGTGGTGATGGCGGCGGCAGCTGCGGTGGTGACTCTGCTGGCGGGATGTTCCGATTCCGCAGACACTCCCGACGTCCCGACGATCGCGCCGCAGACACCGATCGCAGCACCTGCCGTCGCGGCCGGTGTACCCGCGGGACAGGTCGTCCCCATGCCGGAGGCCGGCGCCGCGCTCGCCTACTGTCCCAGTACCGAGCAGTTGGCCGTCCTGTCGTCCGACCGCCGGTCGGTGGAGTTTCGCCAGACCTCGGCACTGTCGACGCCGACCCGCTCTGTCGGGTTGAGCGACAAGGCATCCGGGTTCGGAACCTTCGCGAACGGCGTGCTGCAGGTTCTCATCCCCAACGCGCTGCTCACGGTGGACTCGGCCACCGGCGACGTGGCCAGAACCGATTTGCCGGGAACACCGCTGTCGGCGGTGCTCACCTCCCAAGGGCAGACCCTGGTGGGCAACGACCTCGGCCAGATAGCCGTCATCGACGCGGAAGGGCGCGTTCAGCGAACCATCTCCGGTCTCGTTCGCGTCGACGCCCTCGCCGAACACGACGGCCAGGTCGTCGCGCTCGACCGGGCCCAGTCGTCGGTGACACAGGTCGACGTCGCCGACGGCGACCTGGGTGTCGCCCTGCGTTCCGGCGACGGTGCGACAAACCTCACAGTCGACCACTACGGGCGTTTCCTGAGCACGGACACCAAGGGCGGCGAGTTCCTCGGGTTCAGCGGCGACCCGCTCGTCAACAAGTTCCGCTACCCGGTGGCGTTCGGCCCCTACGCCGTAGGCTATGACGACACCCACAACCTGGCGTGGGTCGCGACCACCGGCGACAACAGGGTGACAGCCTACGAGCTGGCCTCAGGGACCCCGGTCCAGACGCGGCAGTTCACGACGGTCGGTCAAGCCGACTCCATGGTGGTGGATCCCGACAAGGGGACGGTGTATCTGCTCTCGGCCCGGGGTGAGGGCCTGCAGGCCATCTCCCCTGATCAGCAGTGAGGCGGCAGTCGCGGCAGTGAAGGGTGGTCATGGTGACGAATAAGCGAACCCGGGGTTTTCCACGGGAATGGGATATGTCAGCGGATGACTACGAGTACATCCCGCTGCGCCTACCCCCGGACGTGACCCGCGTCTCGGCATCGATGCGGCTTTCGATCCAGGCGGAGTTCGGCGGCTGGGAGCTGTCCCGCGTACGCCTGTACGCCGATGGCAGCCGAAAAGTACTGCTCCGACGGCGACGTCCGCGATTGGCGTCGACCGACCAGCCGAATACCGAGATGAGCGCATGATGGATCCGCTGTACCGGCGGCTCTACGGCGCGCTACTCGCGCTGATGTTCCGTATTCCACCCGAACGAATTCATCGGGCGATGGCGCGGCTGATCACCTGGGTGGGCCGCATCAACCCGCTGCGAGCACTCGTGGCTCGCGTGCTCGTCGTCGACGATCCGGTGCTGCGCACCCGCGTCTTCGGTGTCGACTTCCCCGCCCCGCTCGGGCTCGCGGCCGGGTTCGACAAGAACGCAGAGGCCGTCGACGCATGGGGCGCACTTGGCTTCGGTTTTGCCGAGGTGGGCACTGTCACGGGCGAGGCGCAGCCAGGGAACCCGGCGCCGCGTCTGTTCCGACTGCCGCACGACAGGGCTCTCATCAACCGGATGGGGTTCAACAACCACGGCGCCGGCGCCGCGGCGAATCTGCTCAAGCAGCGCAAGGCGACCACCACGATGGTGCCGATCGGCGCCAACATCGGAAAGACAAAAGCCGTCCCGGCGGGCGACGCGGTCGCCGACTACCTTGTGAGTGCACGTCTACTGGCGCCCCTCGCCGAGTTTCTCGTGGTGAACGTCAGCTCACCCAACACCCCGGGTCTTCGCGACCTGCAGGCGGTCGAATCGTTGAGACCGTTGCTCGCAGCAGTACAGGAAGCCGTCGACATCCCTGTACTGGTCAAGATCGCGCCGGACCTCGTTGACGAGGACATCGACGAAATTGCCGACCTCGCAGTCGAGTTGGGTCTGGCCGGCATCGTCTGCACGAACACGACCATCAGCCGTGACGGGCTCTCGACGGCGCCCTCGGACGTCGAACGATACGGAGCAGGCGGATTGTCCGGTGCGCCACTGGCCGATCGCTCACTCGAGGTGCTGCGTCGTTTGTACTCCCGCGTCGGTACCCGCATGACATTGGTCAGCGTCGGCGGCATCGAAACACCCGAGCAGGCCTGGGAGCGGATCTGCGCAGGCGCTTCGCTGATCCAGGGCTACACCGGTTTCATCTACGGAGGTCCGTTGTGGACCAAGCAGATTCATCGAGGGCTCGCCCAACGGGTACGCGAAGCCGGTTACGGTTCGATCGCCGACGCCGTGGGCAGCGCAGCAGCGAAACGGTAGTCACACACCCAGCTTGAACAAACCCAGCCTGTCCAAGCCTTTCCAGGTGTTGCAACACGTGGATATGCCGGAACAGACTGGGGTTTGGGTTCAGTCTTTACTAGTCGCCGTCAGGCCGCTCGTAGGTGTTGGTGATGATCGCCCGGGCGATCGCGTGGGAGAACAGGTTGAACCCCAGGTACGCCGGTGTCGCACCGTCCGGGAGACCGAGGCTGTCGACGTCGACCGCGTGGACGACCGTGTAGTAGTAGTGCACGCCATGACCCGGAGGCGGCGCCGCCCCGATGAAACGCGGTACGGATGCGTCGTTGTTGAGGGCCACCGCACCTGCGGGCAACGACCCGGGCTCTCCATCACCGGCGCCTGCGGTCAACGAGGTGATGGCTGCGGGGATGTCGGCGACTGCCCAGTGCCAGAAACCTGATGCCGTCGGTGCCTCGGGGTCGTAGACCGTCACCGCAAAGCTCTTGGTGTCCGAGGGAAATCCCGACCAGCTCAGCTGAGGAGAGATGTCCTCACCGCCTGCGCCCATGATCCCCGATACCTGAGGGGTGCTCAGAGGCGATCCGTCGGTGATGCTCTCAGAGGTCAGGGTGAAAGCCGGCAAGTTCGGTAGTGCGTCGTACGGGTTGTACCTCGACATCGTTGTTCGCGTCCTTTCCGTAGGTGGCCATTCCATCATGCGTGAGGCGGCGACACAGGTGCGCAGTTTCAGCTGTGCAACAAGAAATGTTCGAGCACCTCGGTCCCGAACAGCAGCGATTCCACCGGTACCCGTTCGTCGACGCCGTGAAACAGTGCGGCGAAGTCGAGATCGGTCGGCAACTTCAGGGGCGCAAAACCGAAGCATCGAATACCCAGTCGGGCAAAGGCTTTCGCGTCGGTGCCGCCCGACAGCATGTACGGCACGGTCCGGCCTTGCGGATCGTGGGCCAGAATTGCATTGTTCATCGCGTCGACGAGGTCGCCGTCGAACGTCGTCTCGTACGAGTCCAGCTTTGTCACCCATTCCCGGGTGACAGCCGGTCCGATGAGTTCATCGACCTCGGCTTCGAACGCCGCCTGCCTGCCCGGCAGCACTCGGCAGTCGACGACAGCCGTGGCGGTCTGCGGGATGACATTGGCCTTGTACCCGGCCTGCAGCATTGTCGGGTTGGCAGTGTCGCGCAAGGTCGCCCCGATGATGCGCGCGATGCTGCCGATCTTGAACAGCACGGTCTCCAGGTCCGGGGTGTCAAGGTCGAGGTCCAGGCCGGTTTCCTCGGACACCGCAGCAAGGAACTGAGACACCGATTCGGTCATCACGAGCGGAAAACGGTGCCTGCCGAGCTTCGCAACCGCTTCGGAGAGGATCGTGACGGCGTTGTCCTCGTGCAGGAACGAACCGTGGCCCGCGGTGGCCGTCGCGGTCAGCTTCATCCACGCGATGCCCTTCTCGGCCGTCTCGACGAGATAGAGCCGCTTCTGGGTGCCGTCGGGGCGGTCGACCGTCAGCGAGAACCCGCCCACCTCTCCGACGGCTTCGGTGACCCCCTCGAAGAGATCGGGGCGGTTGGCGACCAGCCAGTGCGAGCCCCACTTGCCGCCGGCCTCTTCGTCCGCCAGGAACGCGAACACGATGTCGCGAGGTGGCACGGTGCCCTGTTGCTTGAATTGACGGGCGAGCGCAAGCGCCATCCCGACCATGTCCTTCATGTCGATGGCCCCACGGCCCCAGATATATCCGTCTTTCACCGAGCCGGAGAACGGGTGCACGCTCCAGTCGGCGGGCTCCGCGGGAACCACGTCGAGGTGGGTGTGGAGCAGCAGTTTGCCGCGACCGCGATCGGCTCCGGGCAGCGTAGCGAACACGTTGCCGCGCCCGGGCTGACCCGACTCCACGTACTCGGTCTCGAACCCGACCTCGTCGAGCCGCTGTTGCACCCACCGGGCGCACTCTGCCTCGCCTTTGGTGGTCGCGAGCTCGCCCGTATTGCTGGTGTCGAATTGGATCAGCCTGCTGACCAACTCGACGACTTCGTCGGTGGCACGCTTTGCTTTGTCGTTCACCTGCACATTCCTATCACCACGGCAGGTAATGCGGTGGGCATCCTGCTCGCAGCGTGCGCGTCCGGTCAGGTCAGGTGGTCGAAATCACCCCGCACCCAACCCATGTGGCGATCGGCCGAGCGTCTGAGAATCCGCCGCGCATCCGAATCGATGACGTCGGCGAAGTTTCCGTAGATCCGGTCGTAGTCGAACCTGTCGAGGTGGGTTGCAATCCGCTCGACGACTGCCGCTGACAGCGGTATCCGGTTGGGATAGCTGCGCATGAAACTGAGGCTGGACCGATCCGGGTTGGGAAGGACGGTGTCGCCGGTGAGGAGCACTCCCCGCCCACCCGCGCCCGCCCTCCACAAGGCGACCCCGCTCCCTGGGAAATGCCCGCCCGGTTGTGTCAGGGTCACTCCCGGCAACACGTCCACATCTTCGGACCACGTCTCGATGATCGGGTCCCGGCGAGCCACCCACTCCAGATCCGGCTCGGCGACCAGCACGGGTGCATCATCCAGCGCACGACTCCATTCCACCTGTACGCCGAACATATGCGGATGACTGGCGACGATCGCGACCACCGCGCCGTACGATCGCACCGCCTCGACGCCGGCGTCATCGATGAACCCGGGCGGGTCCCACAGCAGGTTCCCGGAGGGCGTGCACACCAACTTGCTGTGCTGGCCGATCCCGACGCCCGGGATTGTGTGGATGTCGACAAGCCCCGGTTCGAGTTCCTCCACGACGATCCGCTGCCCCTCCGCGCCCAGCTGCGCCAGCGACACCCACAGCTGACCCTCCGGCGGCATGTACTGACGCTCGTCCTCGCAGATCCGGCACCGCGCCGGCAGATCCTTGCTGTGTTCCACCGCGCACGTGCGGCAGATCATCGTCGACCGATCCATGGATCATTGGTAGCAAAACGGCGTCGATATCGGGGCTGTGCTGGCGATTTGGGTTGAAGGCGGCCAGTCGGCTAATGTTATCCGGCGCTGGCAGGTACGTCCTGACAGCGACTCGGGTCCGAGTGGCGGAATGGCAGACGCGCTAGCTTGAGGTGCTAGTGTCCTATTAACGGACGTGGGGGTTCAAGTCCCCCCTCGGACACCCAAGGAGACCGTGGTTCGCAGAGATGCGGATCACGGTTTTTCTTTACCCGGCGTAAGCACCACCCGCGTGTTCTCACCTGCGATTATGGTTCCGCTATGGACCAGTCCGCTTTCTACGGAGTCGTAGCAGCCACGAACTTCACCTTGCTCGGTCTGTGGTGGGTGGCCATCAAGGATCGCGACGATCTCACCGGCAAGGACGGCCACGGCGGCCAGATGGCCTACCTCGTCTCCCTACAGTTCGTCGTCGCCGCAGCGGTCTCCCTCTTCGCACAAGTCGCTCCGCAGATCGGCGCCATCTGGCGGACCGGATTCGCCTTCGCAGGTGTCGTCGGGGCCATCGGCGTGGTGATGCTGGCGATCCAGTTCCGCGCCAACACCGACAGCAAGGTCATGCCGTGGATCCTGGCCGGTCTCGGAGTACCGCTGTATGTGCTGGTTTTCGTCGTCGCACTCTCGCCCGCTCTCGTCGACGCCCTGAATATCACGCTGGCCCCCATAGAGGTCGAGGGCCTGCTGCTGACGATCATCGTGATCCTCGGCGTCCAGGAGGCGTGGTTCGTGGCCATGACGCCGCGCCGCGCTGTCGAGGCAACCCAACCGGTTCCGCCCCCGGCCCCCGCGACGTGAACGCCGGGCAGGCGGATCTGACGATCGCGAACGGTCACTACAATGCGATGCGTGCACGAAGCCCCCACTGATTCCATCGACGTCGCCGACATGGCGGTGTTCCGCCGGGTCCTGGATCAGGCGGCGGAACTCGACGCCGGACATCCGGATTCGATCCAGGTCCAGCGCGCGGTCGCGCACATGTTCAAACAGGCCAAGCGTCGCCGCAAGAAGCAAAAGCACCAGGTGCGCCTGGACGCGGACCGAAAAGTGCTGGCCGCGACGGCAACCGGTTCACCCGACCGCATCGACGACGAGACAGCCGGGTTGCCGCTGACCGGCGCGCCCGGATCCAGTGCCGGGACCCTCATCCGTCCGCAGAACTGCTACATCTGCAAGCAGGAGTACACGCGGGTCGACGCATTCCACCATCAACTCTGCCCTGCGTGCGCTGCCGAGAACCGGGAGAAGCGAACCCAGCACGCCGACCTCACGGGACGACGCGCTCTGCTGACCGGCGGCCGCGCGAAGATCGGGATGTACATCGCCTTGATGCTCCTGCGTGATGGCGCCGAGTTGACCATCACGACCCGGTTCCCACGCGATGCCGCACGCCGGTTCGCCAGGCAGCCCGACTCGGACCAGTGGTTGCATCGGCTGCACATCGTCGGTATCGATCTTCGCGATCCCGCCCAGGTGACCGATCTCGCCGATTCGATCGCGGCGAAGGGACCGTTGGAGATCCTCATCAACAACGCCGCGCAGACGGTGCGACGGTCCCCCGGTGCGTACAGTTCGCTCGCGGATGCCGAGCGCGCCCCACTGACCGGGGCCGCGGCGACGGTCCCGGTGCTGACGATGGGCGACAGCAGTGAGTTACACCCACAGGCCCTGGCTTCCGGCGGCGATTCCGATTCTGCTGCCAAGGCGCTCGCTGCCCTTGCCATGACAGCGGGTTCGGCGACCGTCGAACGGATCGCAGACGGCACCGCCATCGACGCCGGAGGACTGTTGCCGGACCTCGTCGACAGCAACAGCTGGGTCGAGACCGTCGATCAGGTCGACCCGCTCGAACTGCTCGAGGTGCAGCTGTGCAACAGCGTGGCCCCGTTCATCCTGCTGTCCAGGCTGACCCCTGCGCTGCGTGCATCACCCGCACGGCGGAAGTACGTGGTCAACGTCTCCGCGATGGAAGGCATCTTTTCTCGGGGGTACAAAGGGCCGGGTCATCCGCACACGAACATGGCCAAGGCCGCGTTGAACATGCTGACGCGTACCAGCGCGGGTGACCTCTTCGACGACGGCATCCTGGTCACCGCGGTGGATACCGGCTGGATCACCGACGAGCGCCCGCACACCAGCAAGGTGCGGCTGGCCGAGGAAGGCTTCCGGGCGCCTCTCGATCTCGTCGATGGCGCGGCGCGCGTATACGACCCCGTCGTCCAGGGCGAGTCGGGTGTCGATCTGTACGGGGTGTTCCTCAAGGACTTCGAGCCCTACCCGTGGTGAACGGTAAGGATCAGGTCTCGTCGCCGCTGGCCGAGGCCATGCTCGAGATCGGCGGCGAATCGCTCGAGGCGATGACGTCGATCCTGGCCGACCTCGGCGACGACCTGGCCAATCGCCGGCCTTCTCTCGACGGCGCGAACAGCCCGTACGCCATCGTGTTCCACTGTGTGGGGATGTTGGAGCACTGGGCTGGATCAGTGATCGGTGGGGAGCGGATACCACGCGACCGAGATGCGGAGTTCATTGCCACCGGACCGGTGGATGAGCTCATCCACCGGGTCGGCGAGGTCCGGTCGCGCCTGCCCAGCTGGGTGGATATCGCTGTGTCCGAAGGGATCCGCGACCGATCCGCACAGGGGTCCACCCGCGGCAACGCCGCGACCGCGACGCCGGAGTGGGTGCTGCTCCACATCCAGCGCGAGTTGGCCCAACACCTGGGCCAACTGGAGCTGACGCGGGATGTCCTGACTCAGGCCTGACGTTCGCGCACGTGGTAGGCGGCGCCGGCGTTCTCCCGCTTCTTCATCGCAAGGATCGCCGCATGGTGGCGGCGGGCGTGGTAGGCCAGCGGGAAGTAGGTCAATCGATCCGGCAACACTTTGTAGGAACGTCGGATGACGCGGTGCATCCGCTCGAGGTCACGCTGCTCACGGTCGCTCCAGCTCAGGCCGAGGATCTCACGCACCCGGGGATCCATCACCCCCACCGTGGTCAAGTAGTTCAGATTCTGGATCGGTGAGGTGGCGATCTTCGCCGCCTTGATCGCGGCGGGCCGAAGCGCCGCAGGCACCGACTCGGGAAGAGGCGGCGCCTGCCGCATCTGAGCGATCAGCTCCAGCGCGACCTCGTGAGCCACCAGTTTGTTCTCGATGAAGTCGTCGAAGTATTCATCGAACTCCCCGATGGACTCTGGGTACCCCTTCATCGGCACCTGGACGATCTTTGCGATGCGTCGATTGTCGCGGAAGATCTCTTGTTTCTCCGTGTCGCTGAACTCACGTCCGATGAGCAGCGGCCCCGCCGACAGCGTGGTCGGGAACGCCGTCGCGATCACCCACTGGTAGGCCTCGGGATTGAGCGCGCTGATGTGCTTGCCCTGGGCGTTCTTCATCTGCAACGGCTGATGCATCTTCCGGAGTCGCTTACCCTCTGCCAGCGCCTCTTCGCCCCCGTACACCCAGCGCAGCACCGAGTCGATCGACCGGATCGCACGCCCACCCGGGTCGGTCCGGAAGACCGAGTACTTGCCGACGACGTCGCCGATCACCGGGTGCATCACCTGCATGACGAACGCGGCCCCGTTGACGGGCAGAAATGTGAAGCGACCGGTGTGCTCGGCCGTGATCGAACCCGGCGGTACGAGCTCGATGTCACTGTCGCTGTTGTTGATCAGTCGATCTTCGCCCTCACCCGGGGCGGACGTGCGCTGACGGGGTGTCGGTTCCGTGATCGTCATGGTGGATCCTCTCATCAGGAAACGGTTGTGTTCAGATTAGCAGTCGACGTCGCACCACGACAGGGTTTCGGGTGGAGTTCTCCTCGATCCCGGATTCAACTACGGTCATCAGGTGGTTTCCGTTCCCCTGATCTTCGATTGCGACACCGGTATCGACGACTCTCTCGCGCTGGTTTATCTGCTGGCCCATCCGGCTGCGGATCTGCGCGCGGTCCTGTCCACCGGCGGCAACGTCCCGACCGATGTCGTGTGCGGCAACAACCTCGCCTGGCTGGAACTGTGCGGACGCGACGACGTCGAGGTGTGCCTGGGTGCCGAGGCGCCACTCGAGACGCCGCTGATCACCACCGAGGACACCCACGGCCCGCTCGGTATCGGATACGCCCAACTGCCGGTGCCCACCTCGACGACATCGTCCCGCGACGCAGCGGACGCCTGGATCGACCTGACCGCGGACCACCCGGGCGAGATGGTGGGCTTGGTGACCGGTCCGCTCACCAATCTGGCGCTGGCCATCCGCAGGGACCCATTGCTGCCGACGCGGCTACGCAGACTCGTCATCATGGGCGGAGTGTTCCACCACGGTGGCAACACCACCCCCACGAGCGAATGGAACATCGCGGTGGATCCAGAAGCGGCCAAAGAGGTGTTCGCCGCCTTCGGCGTCGACGGCGCACCGCGGCCCATCATCTGTCCGCTCGATCTCACGGAGACCATCCGGATGACCCCGGATCATCTGGGCCGGCTCGCGGCCCTCGCCGAATCGAGTCCGGTGGAGCAACCCGGTCCGGACGACGAACCCGGAACCCGTTCGGTCGCGGACAATGTGCTCATCCGGCATCTGGTCGACGCCGTCCGTTTCTACTTCGAGTTCCACGAGGCGCAATCCGAGGGCTACATCGCGCACATGCATGATCCCTTTGCCGCCGCGGTCGCGCTGGACCCGTCGATCACGCAGACACGCTCAGCGTGCGTGGATGTGGAGACGACCGGATCGCTCACGCGCGGAACGACGGTCGCCGACGAGCGGGCATTCTGGGGGCGCCCGGTCAACGCCGAGATAGCGACCACGACCGACGCCGATCTGTTCTTCGACGACCTGATCGAACGTGTCGCCGCCTTCGCGATGGTTGTCGCCGCGCCCTCCCCCACCTGAATTCGCGCCACCCACCCACAACTACCGGTGGGCGACGCAAAAACGGGTGGGCGAGCGAGCCACCCCCACACCACCACCCACCCAAAATCGCGCCACCCACCCACAACTACCGGTGGGCGACGCAAAAACGGGTGGGCGAGCGAGCCACCCCCACACCACCACCCACCCAAAATCGCGCCACCCACCCACAACTGCCGGTGGGCGAGGCGAAAACGGGTGGGTGGGCCTCAGTTGTAGAACACCCACGACGGAGCGAACAAATGTTACGAGTCGAATGCCTCGACTATTTCGGCGGCGGCCAAGGCGGGTGTGAGGGTGCCAGCGCGCACCTCGTCCTCGACACGGTCTCTGATCGCGCGCACTTCCGGATTCGCGTCGAGACGACGTAGCAGTTGGTCGGTGACCATGGCCCAGGTCCAGTTGACCTGTTGGCGGTTGCGACGGGCCTCGAACTCGCCCGCCTCGCGCAAGACCTCTTTGTGTTTGAGGACTGTCTGCCAGAACTCCGCGACGCCGGTGTTCTCCAGGGCGCTCATGGTCAGCACCGGCGGGCGCCAGATCGCTTCGTGTGGCGTGAGCAGCTTGAGCGCTCCCT
This sequence comes from Williamsia sp. 1138, assembly GCF_002095435.2. Taxonomy (GTDB): domain Bacteria; phylum Actinomycetota; class Actinomycetes; order Mycobacteriales; family Mycobacteriaceae; genus Williamsia. The sequence goes on along the minus strand of NZ_MJEJ02000043.1, from coordinate 139,631 downwards.
GGAGTTCCCGAGCCGCGTTCTGGGCTTCGCGCTGGTACTTACCGTCGGCCTTGTTGACCACGACGATGTCGGCCAGTTCGAGGACGCCTTTCTTGATGCCCTGCAACGAGTCTCCGGTGCGGGCAAGGGTGAGGAAACAGAAGACGTCGACCATGTTCGCGACAGTCACCTCGGACTGACCCACACCGACGGTCTCCACCAGGACCACGTCGAACCCGGCTGCCTCGAGCAGCACCATGGTCTCGCGGGTGGCCTTGGCCACCCCGCCCAGCGTGCCCGAGGTGGGTGAGGGCCGGATGTAGGCCCGAGGATGTACGGAGAGCTGCCCCATCCTGGTCTTGTCGCCGAGGATCGAGCCGCCGGTGCGAGTCGAGGACGGGTCGACGGCCAGCACGGCCACCTTGTGACCCTGTTCGATGAGGTACATGCCGAGGGCCTCGATGGTCGTCGACTTGCCCACCCCGGGGACACCGGTGATCCCTACCCGGTATGAGTTGCCGGTGTCGGTACCGAGCGACAGGAGCAGTTCCTGGGCCTGGTCGCGATGATCGGCCCGCGTCGACTCGACCAGGGTGATCGCACGCGCCAGATCAGCGCGTTTGTCGGCCCGGACGGCATCGGCCATCGCCGCCAGATCCAGTGGGGGCCTAGGCATGTGCGTAGTCGGTCACGACGCGAGCTCGTGCCCCAGTTCGGCTGCCAACTTGTTGATCAGCTCCACGGCCGAATCAGCGATGACGGTGCCGGGCGGGAAGATCGCAGCGGCTCCGGCCTCGTACAGTTCGTCGAAGTCGCCGGGTGGGATCACGCCGCCGACCACGATCATGATGTCCCCACGACCGACCTTGGCCAGTGCGTCTCGCAACGCGGGGACCAGGGTGAGGTGACCTGCCGCCAGCGAGGAGACACCGACCACGTGTACGTCGTTGTCCGCCGCCTGCAACGCCACCTCGTCAGGGGTCTGGAACAGCGGGCCCACATCGACGTCGAAGCCGAGGTCGGCGAACGCGGTCGCGATCACCTTCTGGCCGCGGTCGTGCCCGTCCTGGCCCATCTTGGCGACCAACACGCGGGGCCGACGACCCTCGGCGTCGGCGAACTTGTTCACGATGTCGATCGCTGCGTCGATGTTCTTCACCTGACCCGCCTCATGTCGATACACCCCGCTGATCGTGCGGATCTCTGCCTGATGGCGACCGTAGACCTTCTCCAGGGCCTCAGAGATCTCACCGACGGTGGCCTGGTGACGGGCCGCTTCGATCGCCAGTGCCATCAGGTTGTTCTCCAGTCCGCCCTCGGTGGCCGCGGCCGCCCGGGTCAGATTCGCCAGCGCCGCCTCGACGGCTTCGGTGTCCCGGTTGGCACGCAAACGTTCGAGCTTTTCGAGCTGCTCGACGCGCACCTTGGAGTTCTCGACCTTGAGGACCTCGATCTCCTGGTCCTCGTCGACCTGATACTTGTTGATGCCGATGACCGGCTGCTGCCCCGAGTCGATGCGGGCCTGTGTCCGCGCTGCAGCCTCCTCGATGCGCAGCTTCGGAATGCCCTCGTTGATGGCCTGAGCCATGCCGCCGGCCTCTTCGACCTCGGCGATGTGTGCGCGCGCCTTGGTGGCCAGCTCGTGGGTCAGCCATTCGACGTAGTTCGAGCCCGCCCACGGATCGATCGGGCGGGTGGTCCCCGACTCCTGCTGCAGCAGCAACTGAGTGTTGCGGGCGATACGCGCAGAGAAGTCCGTCGGCAACGCCAGCGCCTCGTCGAGCGCGTTGGTGTGCAACGACTGGGTATGACCCTGCGTTGCGGCCATCGCCTCGATACACGTGCGCGCGACGTTGTTGAACGGATCCTGCGCGGTCAACGACCACCCCGACGTCTGCGAGTGGGTCCGCAGCGACAAGGATTTCACGTTCTTCGGTTCGAACTTGGCGACGAGATCACTCCAGATCAACCGCGCCGCACGCAATTTCGCGACCTCCATGAAGAAGTTCATCCCGATCGCCCAGAAGAAAGACAACCGCGGCGCGAACTTGTCGACATCCAAGCCGACGTCCACGCCTGCCCGCAGATATTCGATCCCGTCGGCGAGGGTGTAAGCCAGCTCCAAATCGGCTGTGGCCCCGGCCTCTTGGATGTGGTAGCCCGAAATCGAGATCGAGTTGAACTTGGGCATCTTGAGACTGGTGTACTCGAAGATGTTCGAGATGATCCGCATCGACGGCTTCGGCGGATAGATGTAGGTGTTGCGGACCATGAACTCCTTGAGGATGTCGTTCTGAATGGTCCCGGCAAGCTTCTCCGGCGGCACCCCTTGCTCCTCAGCCGCCACCACGTACAACGCGAGGATCGGGAGCACGGCACCGTTCATCGTCATCGACACCGATACCGACCCGAGATCGATGCCGTCGAACAGCTGACGCATGTCGAGGATCGAGTCGATGGCCACCCCGGCCATGCCGACGTCGCCCGCCACACGCGGGTGATCGGAGTCGTAGCCGCGGTGGGTCGCGAGATCGAACGCCACCGACAGCCCTTTCTGACCGGCGGCGAGGTTGCGGCGGTAGAAGGCGTTCGACTCCGCCGCGGTGGAGAACCCGGCGTACTGACGAATCGTCCACGGCTGATTCACGTACATCGTCGGATACGGCCCACGCAGATACGGCACCGACCCGGGGATTGTGTCGAGCGGGTAAGGATGCTCACCGCCGGTGGTCACCGCGTCCCGATCGGCCCGGGTGTACAGCGGCTTGACGTCGATCTGTTCGGGGGTGTTCCAGGTGACCTGCTCGGTCGAATAGCCGTGCGCACCGGCCATGTCCGAGATCAGCTTGTCGCTCTCCCCTGCCGCCGGGACGACCGCGGGGCTCTCGAGGGGAACATCAGAGAAACTCGCCGGAATGGACTTGTTCTGGGTACTGGTCATATCAGCTCTTCGCCTCGATCGTGTCGAGTAATTCGGTCAACACCGAGATCGCATCGATCCCGATCTGCAGATAACCATCCGGCTTGTCCGACTCATCGGTCCATGCCTTGGGTGGTCCGGCGAGCAACACAGTCGACACACCTGCGGCCCGCGCTGCGGCGAGCGCCGGAGGGCCGTCCGATGCATACCGCGGGTTGGCAGCGCACAGCACTGCGACCGTCGGGGTCCCGGCGGCTTCGATGGCCCCGGCCACAGAAGCACCGTCCAGTGGACCGGGGTTGACGGTTTCGATTCCGCCGGCCGCCAGTAGGTTCGCGACAAACGTGGTCCGGCCGTTGTGCTCGGCGACCGAACCCAACGGCAACATGATCGCGGTCGGCCGATGGCCGTGCGCGGCCAGATGGGCATCGGAGCGATCCCGCAGTCGTTCGAATGGCCGAGCAATGCGAGCGAGGACGGGCGCCGCCGACGGCAGATCGGCAAAATCCGCCGACTCCGGTGTGCGCAACGGCTTCTCGCCGAGGTTCGGGAACTCGTTGATCCCGGTGAGCGCGGTGGTGCGGTGCGCGACGGCCTTCTCCCTGGCGGTCAGCGCGGTGGCGATCTGTTCGCCGATCCAGCCGTCGGCCAGCGCCTGCCGGTAGCCGCCCTTCGATTCGATGTCCTGGAACAATGCCCACGCGGCCGACGCCAGGTTGTCGGTGAGGGATTCGACGAACCACGCGCCGCCTGCCGGATCGACGACCTTCGCGACGTTGGACTCCTCGAGGAGCAGCAACTGTGTGTTGCGCGCCATGCGCCGCGAGAAGCTCGGGTTGGTCGTGCGATCGGCGGGGGCCAATGCGGCATCGAAGGGCAGCACGGTGATCTGATCGGCACCGCCCACCCCGGCACCGAACGTCGCCGTGGTGACCCGCAGCATGTTCACCCAGGGATCGCGCTGGCTCATCATTCCCAGCGCCGTGACCCCATGGGTCACCGCCGCGCCCGCCTCGGGCGCCCCGGAGGCCTCGGCGACGCGGCCCCACAACCGCCGAATGGCGCGGAACTTCGCCATCGTGCCGAACTGGTCGTCGGTGGCGGACAGCGCAAACGTCAACTGCGACAGCGCGCTGTCCACAGCCACACCCGCTGCGGTCAGGGCACGCAGGTAATCGACACCCGCTGCGGTGACCAAGGCCAGTTCCTGCACATCGGTGGCGCCCCCCAGTGCGAAGTCGGTGCCGTCGACGCGGATGGCACGAACCCCGGGACCGGCTTCTGCGGCAACGCGCACAGCGGCGTCGAGGTCCACGGCGGGACGGCCGGAATACGCAGCGGTCAGCGGGGCCAATCCAAAGGACGAGGCAGTACCGACGCTCGCGGTATCAGGTAGCAGCGGCGCGAGGACTCGTGCGGCTTCGATGCCCGCAGCACCCGCATCGATCGTCACCGGGATCAGGTCCAACAGGACACCGTCGAGAACTGCCGCCAGCTGATCGACGCCGATCGCGTCCGGTCCGACGGTCAGCCACAGGCCACTGGCACCGTTGTTCAACGCGTCCAGAATGGCCGCATTCAACGCCGCCGGATCCTGCGGCTCGCTCAGTGGCTCATCGGTCGAGCTCCGCTTCGCCACGTCTCCTGGACTACTGGTCGAGCTCCGCTTCGCTACGTCTCCCGGGTCACCGAAACGCTCGGTGACCCGCCAACCCATGTTCACATCGCGAGTGGGATCGCTTCCGCGGACGAACGGATACGTACCCGGCAGTCCCGGCTCGTCTATTTCGTCTCGGCGCGTGTACAGCGGTTTGATGACGAGCTCGTCGGGCGTGATCGTCGAGAGCAACGCCTCAGGGGTGTCGCGAAGATCCGCGACGTCGACCCGCTTGGACTTCGCGAGTACCTGCGCAGCGGCGGCGGACCACTGTTCGTAGTTCGCCTCCAGGTCTTGGAAGTCTGGTCCGGTATCCGGCATTCGTCGTGAGCCCTTCGATCAGCTGGTGACGTCGTGATGTCTGTCGCATCTGGACGTGGATCGACAGTAGCCGATCAATCGCTCGGGCCAAACGGGGAGGCCGGTGGTTCGCGGAGTGGGATCGGGCACACCTCGGGCACACGCTGGACGACCTGATCGCCCGTAAGGTTGGGACCGTGAAAAGAGGCGGCCGACTCACCCGGCGTACGGCGGTGATCCGGGCGTTGGTCGGACTCGTGGTGGTGCTGGCCGTCCTGTTGTGCGCCTATCTGATCCCGGTCCCGTCAGTTGCGCGGCTCAGGGACTGGGCGGACTCGTTCGGGCCGGGCTTCGTGTGGGTCTTCTTCATCGGTTACGCCGTCATCGCGATCTTCCCGGTCCCCCGGTCCGCGTTCACGGTCGCCTCCGGCGTGCTCTTCGGTCCCGTTGTCGGATTCATCGGCGCGATGCTGGCGACCACCTTCGCGGCCGTGATGGCGTTCCTGCTGGTCCGCCGCTACGGGAGGAAGATCGCACGGCCCTATCTGAAGCACCCGGCGGCGCGGGCGGTCGAGTTGCGCATGGAGCACCGGGGCTGGCTCGCGGTCGGCTCCCTGCGTCTGATCGCGGCGTTCCCGTTCTCGGTGACCAACTATGTCGCCGCCCTGTCGTCGATCAAGTTCGTTCCCTACGCGCTGGCCACCGTCATCGGTGTCATGCCCGGGACCGCGGCGATCGTCATCCTCGGAAACGCCCTCGCCGGAGAGGGCAGTGTGGGGGCGCTCGCGCTGTCGGCGTCGCTGTTCAGCCTCGGGGTGATCGGTCTGATCCTCGATGCCCGGCTGGGTGTTCCGAAAACTGCCGATGACGGTGCGGTCGACACCGACGAACCGACTGATGAATTCTCTCCGCACGCCACCTGATACCCGATCATCGGGAGGTCATCGATCGATCACCTCGTCGAGGGCTCGGAGGTAGCCGGAGAAGTCGTCGAAATGTACGACGTGACCCGCGCCTTCCACCGATTGCACGGTGTATCCGAGTTCGCGCAACTGCTTCGCACGTTCAACCGGTACCAGCGCGCTCGGATCGGCAAGGATCACCGCCGAAGGTACTTCGGGGGCACCGATCGGCGCGGGTGTGAAGTCGGGCAGGTCGTCGAGGATCGCGGTATCCCACCGGGCCAGAGCTGCGAGCTTGCGAGCGCGGCTCCCGTCGCTCCATCGTGGATGGTTGCGCTCGAGATCAGAGATCGCCCACTGCTTCTGGGCCCGGAAGGAGTCGAACACTCGAGGATCGAGTGACAGGGTCCATGCGGGAGCCTCCGGTACGGCAGCCACCACGGCAGAGACCATCTCCTCTACCGAGTAACTCGGCAGCGCGATGCTGTCGCCGTGACCTGGCAGGTCGACGGCGTGCACAGCGTAACCACGCTCGGCCAGCGCCGGCCCGACCTCCCACCATGACTCCGATGAGTTGCCGAGTCCGTGGATCAGCACCGCGTCGCGATTGCCCGATCCCCACCGCCTGATCCCGATGTCGTCTGTCACGTGTCCCTTCCCGGCGGCCGAGGAGAGGTCGCCATCCGGCGGTGACCGACGAGAAGGTACGACTGCCGCCCGTGCAAGCGTAGGTGCGTCGGGGAAGGCCGAACAGGGATGGAAGCACTGTGATTGGTCATCTCCATCAAGTCCATGAGCTAGATATCTTGAATTCAAGCCCTATGACTTGATATCTTCTTATCAAGGTTTAAAACTTGAGCGTCCAGGGGGGTTCTGATGTACGTGATGACCACCGATCAGCAACAGAGCAGACGAAACATCGACCGGCTGCCCGAGGCCTTCGACGCCCTGAGCCACGTTCCGACGATCCGCTCGTTCGACCGCACCGCCGGCGACGAGTTCCAGGCCGTCCTCGACTCCGCAGAAGCGGTCACCGCCGCAGTGATCATCCTTGCCGAACTCGGCCACTGGAGCATCGGGATAGGAATCGGCGATGTCGAACGACCGCTGCCCGATCAGACCCGGGCCGGGCGGGGCACCGCCTTCGAGCGAGCCCGTACCGCGGTCACCGAAGCCAAACGGATCCCCCACCCTGTCGCCGTGGTCGGAACGGACCCGGACACAGTGTCAGCGGCCCAGACCGCACAGCGGCTGCTCGCGCTCGTGGTCGGGGAACGCTCCGAGGCAGGCCACGCCGCGGTGCGCGAGATGCGACGACACCGAACACAGTCGGAGGCGGCTGCCACACTCGGCGTCACACCCCAGGCGATGTCGCAACGACTTCGCGCAGCCAACTGGTATCTCGAGGAGGACACCCGGATGCTCGCCACCCGACTGCTGGCGGCGGCGCGATGATCGTCGCCTCGCTCATAGTGCTCGGCGCGGCCGCCGCAGCGCCGGTACCACTGGCCCGATTCGTGCACGGCCATCAGGCATGGAGAACATACGTGGCCGCGGGAGTGGTGTTGACACTGCTCGGCGTCGTGGCCATATTGGCGCTGCTCAGCACCCCGGCAAGAGGCACCGCGGTCGTGTTCACCCACCTGCTGGTGGCCGCTGCGGCGATCACCGGCGGCACCGCCATGGTCCGGGGCTCGCTCCTCATCGGAGGTATCGAGCCCTGGCAGCTCGATACCCCTGCGCCTGCACCTGATCCTGCCGACCCGGCAGCCGGACAACCGGTCCCCACCCCGCTGCGGGGCGGCCGGGTCATCGGCTATCTCGAGCGACTCGTGGTGGTCGCAGCTCTCGGCCTGCACTGGCCCGAGGCGATCGCAATCGTGTTGGCGGTCAAAGGCCTCGGGCGATACCCGGAGCTGAGAGAGCCGGGGGCGGCCGAACAGTTCATCATCGGCACCCTGGCGTCCGTGGTCTGGGCCGCAGCGGTCGCCGGAGTGGGCCACCTACTACTGCACTGAGGCCACCACCGGGCTGGTGCACTAGCCCGAGGTCGGGGCCTGCCAGCCGGGGGTCGCCGGCGAGTTGTACGGTTCGCTCTCCAATGCGGCATCGGCCCGCCGTGACGACAACGGAGGTTGATCCGACACCGGCGTCCGGGCAACGGCTTCCGCATCCGCCACCGCCTGGGCCACCTTCGGATCCGCTGCTGTCTCGAACCAGTCCGCGATGTCGGATTCGTCGACCTCGGTGGTACCGTCGTCGGCAGGGGCCTCATATCTGAAGACACCGTCGTCGGACTGGACGCCGAACGACTTCGCGAAACCCTGCAGCGCCGAACCGAAGTCACTCGGAACGACCCACACTTTGCTGGCCTCGCCCTTTGCCATCTCCGGCAACTGCTGGAGGTACTGATAGGCAAGGAGTTCCGGGGTCGGTTTGGCCGACTTGATCGCAGCGAAGACCTTCTGGATCGACTTCGCCTCACCCTGCGCTCGCAGGTACTGTGCTGCGCGGTCACCCTGCGCCTGCAGGATGCGCGACTGCCGATCGCCCTCTGCGTTGAGGATGGCAGCTTGCTTGGCGCCTTCGGCGTAGAGGATCTGGCTCTGCTTGTTGCCCTCCGCGGTCTTGATCGCGGACTCGCGCTGCCCTTCCGCAGTCAGGATGGTGGCCCGCTTCTCTCGGTCGGCCTTCATCTGCTTTTCCATCGATTCCTGGATCGACGGTGGTGGCAGGATGCTCTTCAACTCGACCCGCGCAACGCGCAGACCCCAGCGACCAGTCGCCTCGTCGAGCACCCCGCGAAGCTGGGCGTTGATCGAATCGCGCGAGGTCAGCGTCTCTTCGAGGGTCATACCGCCGACGACGTTACGCAGTGTGGTCGTGGCCAGCTGCTCGACACCGACGATGTAATCGTTGATCTCATACACCGCGAAGTGTGGCGTGGTCACCTGGAAGTACACAACGGTGTCGATGAGCACGGTGAGATTGTCCTCGGTGATCACCGGTTGCGGAGCGAACGAGACAACCCGCTCTCGTAGGTCGATGCGCGCCCGGATGCGATCGACGAACGGAACGAGCAACGTCAGTTGACCCGACACGGTCTTGGTGTACCGGCCGAGCCTTTCGATCACCGCCGCCTCGGCCTGCGGGATCAGAGCCACTGACTTCGCCAGGATCACCGCCACCAGCAGAACCAGCACGATGATGACAATCAGACCGACCAACATTGCGTTGCTCATCCTTTCCACACGACGGCGGTGGCGCCGTCGATCTCCAATACGGTCACTGCTTCACCTTCGTCGAATCGATCACCGGGATGCGCGGCTCGGGCCGACCAGATCCCACCGCTGAACTTCACCTGCCCACCGTCTTCGGTGATCGCCGAGACCACCACTCCGTGCTGACCCACCAGGGCCTCGGTGTTGGTCGCAAGACGCGGGCGACTGAACATGTGGCGTTTCGCGACCGGTCGAACCGTGAACAACAACAGCAGCGACACGACGGCGAACACGACACCATCGACCCACAGTGGTGGATCGAATACGGCACTGACGCCGGCTGCCGACAGGGCGCCACCGGCCAGCATGAGAAGAATCAGATCGCCGCTGAGTGCTTCAGCGCCGATCAGGACCAACCCGGCTACGAGCCATAACAGTGCTCCCATACTTCGAGTCTGCCACGTCTGCTCAATCGACAGCTGCGACGAAGTCGATGAGCTCTTCCACTGCCCTGATCAGTGGGACCTCGATGTCGCGGAAGCTGGAGACCGAATTGTTGACCCTGCGCCAACCCTCCCGCGGTGTCCCCCAGCCCAACTCCGCACACACGCCCGTCTTCCAGTCGGTGCCACGAGGGATCTTCGGCCAGGCCTTGATCCCCACCGCGGCAGGCTTCACCGCTTCCCAGACATCGATGTACGGATGCCCGCAGACGAGCACGTGCTCCCCGACCCGTTCGGTGAGCCGGGACTCCTTGGATCCGGCAACCAGGTGATCGACCAGAACCCCGGCGCGACGGGTGGGGCCCGGCTCGAACTCGGCGAGGGCCTCATCGAGATTGTCGAGTCCGTCGAGACTGGCGACCACCACGCCCTCGACCCGAAGGTCGTCGCCCCAGATCCGCTCCATGAGCGAGGCGTCGTGCACGCCCTCCACGAAGAGCCGACTGGCCCGCGCGACGCGGGCGCGCTGTCCTGCCACGGCCCGCGATCCGGATGCGGTTCGGGCGGGCGCTGCAGGGGGCCTCGAGACCGGCTTGGTCAGGGTCACCGGCGCACCGTCGATCAGGAACGCCGCGGGGCGTAGCGCGAAGATCCTGGTCAGACCGCGGCGGTCTTCCAGACGGACGAACTCACCGTCGTAGCTGCGCTCGAAGCCGACCACCGCGCCGCAGAAACCTGAGGCTGCGTCCTCGACGACCAGGTCTCGTTCGGCGACGACCTCGGGCGTCGCCGGTCGGGTGCTGCGACGAGGACCGGAAAGCACGTCTCGGCCATAGCGATCGGAGCCATTGCTGTTCACCGCAACCACGGTAGGGCTCTGCCGCCCGGCCCGGTACTTGCCACGCCGTGGATCGGTTTTCGGCGCTAGAGTGGCCCGAGAAACGGAACAAAGGGAACGGATGACTGACACGGACTTCGAGTATCCGAGCGACGCCCAGGGCCTCAGTGGCGCCCTGGGTGCGTGGGGTGCCGCCTGGCAGTCGGGCCGTTGCTCACCGGACGACGTCCTCGACGTACTGAGTCGGTGGAGTCCGAGGCACCGCGTGATTCCTGCGGACAGAGCTGCTGCACAGGAGCTCTCGCTCGAGGCGAACGGCGAAGAGAGCGACGCACTGCTGCGGCTGATCCGTGAGGGATCACCTCGTGGCCTGGCGACCCTGCTCGTGGCTCCGGGCGACATGCTCGGTCTCCCACCGCGAAGTCCCGTGACCACCGCAGCGCTCGATGCCGGCGAGCTCCTCGTCGTACCGGGCCATCACGCACTGGTCCCCCGCCGACTGGATCGGTACACGGTGGGGTGGAGTGCCCACACCATGGAAGCGCCCACAGCCCCCATCACACTGCCCCTCGGGGAGGTCGAATACGAACTGCGCGAAAGTATTCGCTCGGCAGCAGAGATTCTCGCCGATCTCCGACTGCCGCGGTCGACGCCTCTTCCTGACCCCCGGGCGAAAGTTGCCGAACTCACCGGCCTGGCCGCCACGCAATTGCCCCCGAATGTCAACACACGTGCCGAACGCATCCTCGAACAGGCGGCCCACGTCGCGGCCATCCTTGCGGTTGCGGCCGCCGCCGCACCGGACTTCGGGATCAACGCGGCCGGACAACACACCGGCGACGGGGCGTTACGCGAACTCGGCAGAACCGTGCGGGTGGCGCGGATGAGTGCAACGAACGCGGTGATCTCAGAACTGTTGCACGGCAACAAGGTCTGAACACGGCCGCCGGTGAACCCTCAGGCCGGTCTGCGCACCGGTTCGCAGCATCCGAGCGCGCAGGGTGCGCCGTTGTCGGTCATGCCCTGCCGGAACGGGACGCCTCCCTCGAGCTGCTCGGCGATCAACTCCCGGATCATCTCGATGAACCGCGGGTCGGTCCCCACGGTCTTGGCCCGTGCGTAACCCAGCCCCAGCTCCTGAGCCTTCTCCAGACCTTCGTTGTCGAGATCCCAGACCACCTCGAGATGGTCGGAGACGAACCCGATCGGGCACACGATCACCGCCCGAACACCTTGTGCTGCAACCGCATCGAGGTGATCGCAGATGTCGGGGTCGAGCCAGGGGATGCGGGCGGGCCCCGAGCGGGACTGCCACACCTGATCGAAGGACGAGAAGCCGGCCGCCTCCGCGGCCAGACGGGACGCTTCCGCCACCTGACGGCTGTAGAGCCGTCCACCCTCGTCCGGCGGTCCGGCGGCCCTGTCGGCAGAATCCGGGATCGAGTGTGCCGTGAAGATCAGTCGGGCATCGTCGCGTAGCTGCGGCGGAAGTTCCGCCCGCGCCACCTTGATCGAATCCGCCCACGACGCGGTCATCGCCGGATGCTCCCAGTACTGGGGCAGTTTGCGCAGCACCATCGAATCAGCCTTGTCGCCGATGGCTTGCAGCCCACGGCGGATGTCTTCGTCGTACTGTCTGCACCCCGAGTAACCACCCCACGCCGAGGTCGGGAACACCAGAACTCGCCTGTGACCGTCGGCGTGGATCTGCTCCAACGTCTCCTCGATCATCGGGTGCCAGTTCCGGTTGCCGAAGTAGACCGGCAAGTCGATTCCGGTCCGTTCGAGCTCCGCCTCGACGGAAGCGATCATCTGCTTGTTGAGCGCATTGATGGGCGATACTCCGCCGAAGTGGTGATAATGCTCGGCCACCTCGTCCAGACGCTCGGCCGGCACCCCGCGCCCACGCGTCACGTTTTCCAGGAATGGACGGACGTCAGCGGGCTTGTCCGGCCCTCCGAAGGACAACACCATGACGGCATCGAATCCGCCTACCACCGGCGTCACGGCGGTCAGAACTCTTCCGGGAACCAGGTGTTGTGGCTCGCGCCGCCGTCGACGTAGACGATCGAACCCGTGGTGCCCGGCAGCCAGTCTGAGAGCAACGCGCAGATCGACTTGGCGACCACGGTGGGATCGTCGACGTTCCAGCCGATCGGCGAGGCACCATCCCAGTATTCGTTGAGCTGATTCAGCTTGTGCGCGTCACCGGTTGCGGTCCCCGCGATCGCTTTGGCCGCCAGCGTCTTGATCGGCCCTGCCGCAACGAGGTTCGACCGAATACCCTTCGCCGCGCCGACCTCACGGGCCACGTAACGGTTGACGGATTCGAGTGCGGCCTTTGCCACACCCATCCAGTTGTAGAACGGCATGGAGGTACGGGGATCGAAGTCCATACCGACTATCGATCCGCCCTCGTTCATCGCGGGGAGCACTGCGCGCGCGAGCGCGGCGTAGCTCCACGCCGACACCTGGAACGACTGCGCCGCATCCGGACCCGGGCCTTCCAGGAACGGCTTGGCGTCGGGGCCCATCAGGGTGCGGGGCGCGAAGGCGATGGAATGAAGGACGCCGTCGATGCCTTCGGGCGCAACCTCTTTGAGGCGGTCGGCGAGAGTGCCCAGGTGGTCCTCGTTGGTGATGTCGAGTTCCAGCGCGGGTGGCACCTCCTTGGGCAGCCGCTGGGCGATCCGGTCGATCAGCCGCAACCGATCGAAGCCGGTGATGATCACCCGGGCGCCCTGCTCCTGCGCCATGGCGGCGGCGTGGAAAGCGATGGACGAATCGGTGATGATCCCGGTGACCAGAACCGTCTTACCGTCGAGAATCCCGCTCAATGTCTGCTCCTAGCAGTCGATCGAATCGTTGTGCGTGCATTGCCGGCGAGAACGCCGATGTCAGTGCCCCATTCCGAGCCCGCCGTCGACGGGGATCACGGCCCCCGAGACGTAGGACGAATCGTCAGAGGCAAGCCAACTGACCACAGCGGCAACCTCATCGGGCCTGCCGACCCGGGCTGCGGGGATCAGTTTGACAGCTTGGTCTCGGTACTCTTCGGGCAATTCGGCGGTCATGTCGGTCTCGATGAGACCGGGCGCGACCACGTTCGCGGTGATCGAGCGCGAACCGAGTTCGCGGGTGAGCGACCGGGCCATGCCGATCACGCCGGCCTTCGACGACGCATAGTTGATCTGGCCCGGGGTGCCCATCATCGCCACCGCCGAGCCCAGGAAGATGAAACGCCCGAATCGCTTCCGCAGCATCGACCGGCACGCTGCTTTCGCCACCCGGAACGACCCCGTGAGGTTGGCGTCGATGACCTTTTCGAACTGCTCCTCGGTCATCCGCATGAGCAGCGTGTCGTCGGTGATACCCGCGTTGGAGACCAACACCTCGACCGGACCCTGGTGCTCTTCGATCTCCTTGAAAGCCCGGACGATCGAGTCGTTGTCCGTCACGTCGCACACGACGCCGAACAGCCCCTCAGGAACTCCCGACCCACGGTGTGTGACGGCCACCTTGTGTCCGTCGGCGGCGAGTCGCTGCGCGATTGCGAGCCCGATTCCGCGGTTGCCACCGGTGACCAGGACCGAGCGAGATGCCTTAGGGATGCTGTCAGCCATGACGGACAACCTATCGCTTTCCGGTCGGCGGACGTGTACCCGGTCCCATCAGGGCAGGCGCCTGTTGATGGCCACGGCACTGACGACGGCGAGCAGCACCAGCAGGGTTCCGGCGATCAACCAGGGCCGAGACGCGTCCCCCCGCCTGGTCTCGTAGCCGATCTGATTCTGCAGGTTCTCGTAGACCTGGTTGAGTTCGTCCAGACTCGACGCCGTGAAGAACTTACCCCCGGACAACTGCGCGATCCGGCGCAAGGAGTCGTCATCGACCGGGACCGGGATGCGATCGCCCTCCAGGTCCACGGTGCCGCCGCGGGTTCCGAAAGAGATCGTGTTGACCGGGATCTGCTCTTCCTTCGCCTTACGGGCGGACGTGAACGCACCACGTGGATCGTCCGGGTCGTCGGGAACCGTTTCCTTGCCGTCCGAGAGCAGTACTACCTGTGCGGGCGGGGCACCGGCATCCCCACCCAGCACGGCATTGAGCGTCTTGATCTGCGACACCGCCGCCAGGATCCCCTCGCCGGTGGCGGTCTTGTCGTCGAGTTGGAGTTTGTCGATCGCCGCCTTGGTGGCCGCCCGGTCGGGGGTGGGCGAGACCAGTGTCGTCGCGGTGCCCGCGTACGAGATCAGCCCGAGGTTGATTCCCTCGGTCAACTCATCGGCGAACTTCTTGCCGGCTTCCTGCGCGGCTTTGAGGCGCGAGGGCGCCACATCGGTGGCATCCATCGATCGGGACACATCGATCACCAGCATCACCGTTGCCTTGTTGCGCGGCACCTTGCGATCGGCCTGCGGTCCCGCCATCGCCACCGTCAACACGATCAACGCGATGATCATCAGCGCGATCGGAACGTGCTGGCTGCGATTCCGGGTCTGGGGCGCGACAGTGTTGAGCAGATCGAGATTGGCGAACTTGAGCGCCCGCTCCTTGCGCCGACGCTGCATGTATATGTAGCCGCCGACCAGCCCGGCGACGCCGAGCAGCACCAGCAGCCACCACGGGGAGGCCAGGTCGAAGAAGCTCATCGAGTGGCCCCCGCATTCATGCCGCGACGGCGCTGGGCGATGAACCGGACCACGTCGGCAATCCAGTCTCGATCCGTGCGCAATGCAAGGGTCGGAGCGCCGCACTTACGCAGGGTCCGCTGCACCTCCATCCGGTGAGCCTCCGCGGCGCGCGCGAAGTCGGCCCGGACCTTGTCGGTGATGGTCAGCTCCCGAACCTGGCCCGATTCCGCATCCCGCAGCATGACCTCGCCGACATCGGGCAACTCCATGTCGCGGGGGTCGAGCACCTCGACACCGAGCACATCGTGATGACCCCCGACCGCACGCAAGGGTCGGTCCCAATCGATCGGACCCAGGAAATCGCTGACCACGACCGCAAGACCGCGGCGACGCTCCGGCCTGCGCAATGCGTCGATCCCTGCGAAGAGATCGCCGCGGACACCGTCGGTGGCGCGGGTGGTGGTGGCGATCGTCTTCAGCGTGTTGAGTGCATGCGCACGCCCGCTGCGGGCGGGTATGCGGACCACCTGATCTCCCGTACAGACCACGGCGCCCATCCGGTTGCCGCCACCGAGCGTCAGATGCGCGATGGCGGCACAGGCGGCGACCGCGAGATCGCGTTTGGTCGTGTTGACCGTGCCGAAATCCAGACTCGCGGACATGTCGACGACCAGCCAGGTCTCCAGTTCGCGATCGGCGACCATCTGGCGCACGTGGGGATGCGTGGTCCGCGCGGTCACCGACCAGTCCATCCGCCGTACATCGTCGCCCGGCTGATACTCGCGGGCCTCCCCCGGTTCGCTGCCGGGGCCGGGGATCAGACCGAGGTGATCACCCTGCAGGACACCGTCGAGCTTGCGCCGCACCACGATCTCGAGCGTCTTGAGGGCCGCGGTCAGCTTGGGGTCTTCCAGGGTGCCCGCGCCGAACGACGGCAGTGCGCCGTTATCCGCCATAGTGCGACTGGTTGCCCTGCGCCGGATTGGCCTGCGAAGCAGCCTGATACCCCTGCGGCTGAGCCGGGTTCTGCTGCGGCGCAGGAGGTTTGGTCAAACCGTTCGGCTGCTGCGGATATCCGCCCTGCGACTGCGGAGCAGGAGGGGTCGGCAACGGCTGTGCGCTGACCTGCGGCAGTCCGACCGTCTGCAGGACCCGGGTGATGACGGCGTCGGCGTCGACCTCGTCTGCCAACGCGTCATAACTCAGGACCAGACGATGGCGCAGGACGTCGGGGATGATCTCCACCACGTCCTGCGGGATCACGTAATCACGGCCGCGGACCAGGGCGAGCGCGCGCGAGGCCGCGATGATGCCGAGGGTCGCACGCGGCGATGCACCGTAGGACAGCCAGCCCGCGACGTCGTGCATACCGAGTTCGGCGGGACGACGTGTCGCGTTGATCACGCGGACGACGTAGTCGACGAGTGCGTGATGTACGAAGACGTTCGCGGCGGTGTTCTGCAGACGGACCATCGTCACCGGGTCGAGGATCGGCGACGCCTTGGGCGGCTTGTTGCCCATGCGGTAAACGATCTCCCGCTCCTCTTCGACCGCGGGGTAGTCGACGAGGACCTTGAACAGGAAGCGGTCGCGCTGCGCTTCCGGCAGCGGATAGACGCCCTCGTTCTCGATGGGGTTCTGCGTGGCCATGACCAGAAACGGATCCGGCATCGGATACGTGGTACCGCCGATCGACACCTGCCGCTCGGCCATCACCTCCAGCAGCGCCGACTGCACCTTCGCGGGCGCACGGTTGATCTCGTCCGCGAGCAGGAAGTTGGCGACCACAGGACCGAGCTCGGTGTCGAATGCCTCTTGGCCCTGACGGTAGATCCGGGTGCCGATGAGATCTGTCGGCACGAGGTCCGGTGTGAACTGGACGCGCGAGAAGCTACCGCCGATCACGGTCGCGTAGGTCTCCACCGCGAGGGTCTTCGCAACACCGGGCACGCCCTCCAGGAGTATGTGTCCCCGGGCGAGGAGGCCGACCAGGATCCGCTCTACGAGCCGATCCTGTCCGACGATCACTCGCTTGACCTCGAACATTGCCTTCTCGAGCAAGGCGACATCGGCCTGGGTGAGCTTGAATTCCTCTGCTGAGGCCTTGCTGTCGTCGGTCGCTGAGGTCACCGATACCCTCCGGGGTCTGTTCGATCGTTGTACTGACTGCACCGAGGGTACTGGCCCCTGGAGGGAGACGGCGACGGCCGCGTCGGTGAACCGCCGATCGATCGACATCTCCGCGGCGTCGTACCGGCCCGACGTCAGGTCAGTCGAACCACGTACGGCATCGCACCGCTGGTACGCAACGGGGAGATCTTGACGACGTCGCCGGACTGCGGTGCCTCCACCATCGTGTTGTCACCGAGGTACAGCGCAACGTGCTCGCTGGCGTTCGGGCCGTAGAAGATCATGTCGCCGCGCTGCATCTGGGACAGCGGAACCTGCGGTCCGGACGTGTACTGATATCCGGTGTAGTGCGGCAGCGAGACACCGATACCGGCGAAGGCGTAGATCATCAGGCCGGAGCAGTCGAAACCGACCTTGTTGTAGTCACCGTACGAGTCCGCGACGCCGCCGTCCCTGATACCCAGCGTCGGGCCGTTGGCGTCGCCACCGCCCCACGAATAGGTGACCCCGAGTTGAGAGAGTGCGCGATTGACCACGACCTCCACCGCAGCCGACCCGGAGAGCCCTGGATCGACGGTCCCCGGCGCCGGCGTGGTGGGCTCGGTGGGCAGGGTGGGGTCGAACGGCTCGGCGGGAACGGTCGGGCCGGACGGCGTGGCCGGATCGGTCGGTGTCGTGGTCGGCGGAGGTGTGTTGCCGTCGATGTCGGTATGCGGCGCAGTCAGTGAACCGACGATGGCTGCGAGAGTCTGCTGCGCGGTGTTCAGTGCGAGCTTTCCGGCCGCGTCACCGGCGGCGCGCAGCGCGTCTTCGTGCGCCTGCTGTTCGATGGCAGCTTGTTGTTCCGGCAGTATCGGTACCTGACCACCCGCTTCGGGGGCTGGCGCGGGGGCCGGCTGGCCACGCAGCTTGTTCAGCTCCTCTTGCGCGGCGGCGCGGTCCTTTTCGAGCATCGCCCGGCGGGACTGCTCCGCTTTGACTGCCGCTGTCGCCTCGGCTATGGCCGTCTGCGCGTCGGCCTGCCGCGTTTCCGCGGTCGCGGTTGCGAAGGCGGCCTGCTGCTGTGTGGCCTGCGTGGTCGAGGCGCGGTTGGCCTCCTCATTGCGGGCCTGCTGCAGACGGGTGATGGTCGCCTGCTGATCTTTGCTGAGCTGATCGATGACCGAAGCCCGGTCCAGTACCGCCCCGGGCTCACCCGAGAGATAGCTTCCCATCGAGTCCTGGCTGTTGCCCTGCGTGTACAGACTGCGGATGAACGCGTCGAAATCTTTCTCGGCAAGCGCAATCGCGCCGGTCGCCAGCTTGAGCGACTCCTGAGCGCCCCGGACGGCGACAGCGGCGAGCCGCTCCGATTCCCTGGCGTTCTGGAGATCGACGAGGGCGCGGTTGACGGCCTCGCGCTTCACGGCCACGTCGCCGTCGAGATTGGCCATGTTCTGGTTGGTATCGGCGATCTGATTGATCAGTGTGGCGATCTTGTCAGCACTGCTCGGAGGTTCGGCGACTGCCATACCCGCCGAGAGTTGCGCGCCGGCCACCGCAAGGGCGGCGAGCAGAGCAACAGCGGAGGACAACCGAACGCCACGTCGACGCGGCATGAATGCCATTCCTCGACTCACAAATGACTCCCTCGCAGATCTGGCATTGCGCCGACGGTAACCTTCCGGTCGCTCCTACGGCCATCGCCACGACAGTGATCAACTTCCCCATTGGCACCATCGATGACATACGAACCGTACGTCACTGCAACCCCGAAAGAAACATGAGTCACAAATTACATTGAGGTCATTACCTGCGGAAACGCTGTGAACTCGACAAATGGCGAAGGTCACAAATTGGTTATAGAAGAACTACACATTTGTAATTCAACCGCGATTGTCGCCCTGCGAGGAATCGACTTCTGTGCGCTCCGGTACGGCGGCCTCCGCGGCAGTGCCGGCAGCGGGTGAACCTGCTCGGCGTGCGGCAGTTCCCTTGCGCAGCTGCAGCTTGCGAGCGATGGCCGCTCCCACTGCAACCACGAGGATGAGAACGAGGGTCACCACGGTCCACGGGACCTGGGTCTGCTCCGTCATCCGGTCGAGCATCTGGTGCGCCGCCAGAGGCGGATTGGAGATGGCCAGGTTGTCGGTCGTCTGTTCCAATTGGACACGACTGAACTCGTCGCTCGCAGACCCGATGTAATTGCCACCCAGGACAATGACGGTGCCGCCCGTTTCCTGCTGCAGCTCTGTGGCGATATCCCGGTAGTACGTGATGCGCGGATAAACCTTGTCGGTCACCACGAAGTGCAGGTCATAGCCTTTGTCGCGACCCTCGGCAACGACCTGCAGAATTTGCGGCGTCATCTCCGGCGGTGCCACCACGCCGTCGTCCGCGAGGCCGGCCTGTAGGTCGGCGATGTTGACGTCCGGCGGAATGATCGTCATGAGAGGCGTCGGTGCCATGGGTCCGTCAGATCTCCGTTCGAACTTTTTGATCGCGTAGCCAACCTATGGCAGCACAATACGACAGAATCGAGATGGCTCGACGTACCGCCTCGCCTGTCCACCCAACCGGGACATGCCGGGGACGCCTGAGTTTCTACCAGTACGCTTGTACTGCTAGAATCGAGAGCAGTACGCATCGAGGCAGCCCGTCGATGCGACAAGGCGATGACATCGGCGACACAACCGATGACAACGCCGACAAACACAGACCGGCGCAGCCCCGCCGGCCGACAACACGAAGAGTGGAGCTGACGCAAGCGATGAGTATCGATTCTTTTGGCGCCCGCGGCACGTTGACCGTTGGAGACAACTCATATGAGATCTTCCGACTCAACGCGGTCGAGGGAACAGAAAAACTCCCCTATTCCCTGAAGGTGCTGGCAGAGAACCTGCTGCGCACCGAAGACGGCGCGAACATCACCGAGGATCACATCAAGGCGATCGCGCAGTGGGACCCCTCTGCAGATCCGAGCATCGAGATCCAGTTCACCCCCGCCCGCGTCCTCATGCAGGACTTCACCGGTGTGCCCTGCATCGTCGACCTGTCGACCATGCGCGAGGCGGTCACAGCGCTGGGCGGAGATCCCACCAAGGTCAACCCGCTGGCCCCCGCAGAGATGGTGATCGACCACTCGGTGATCATCGACGTCTTCGGTCGCGCCGACGCCTTCGAGCGCAACGTCGACCTCGAATACCAGCGCAACGGTGAGCGTTACCAGTTCCTGCGCTGGGGCCAAGGCGCGTTCGACGACTTCAAGGTCGTTCCCCCGGGCACCGGCATCGTCCACCAGGTCAACATCGAGCACCTCGCCCGGTCGATCATGGTGCGTAATGGTCAGGCCTACCCGGACACCTGCGTCGGCACCGACTCGCACACCACCATGGAAAACGGATTGGGCGTTCTGGGTTGGGGCGTCGGTGGTATCGAGGCCGAGGCCGCCATGCTCGGACAGCCGATCTCGATGCTGATCCCCCGCGTCGTCGGGTTCAAGCTCTCCGGAGCGATCAAGCCGGGCGTCACAGCGACCGACGTTGTGCTGACGGTCACCGAGATGCTGCGTAATCACGGAGTGGTCGGAAAATTCGTGGAGTTCTACGGCGACGGTGTCGCCGAGGTCCCACTCGCCAACCGAGCGACCCTCGGAAACATGAGCCCCGAGTTCGGCTCCACCGCGGCGATGTTCCCCATCGACGAGGTCACCGTCGACTACCTGCGCCTGACGGGTCGGAACGAGGAGCAGCTCGCTCTCGTCGAGGCCTACGCCAAGGAGCAGGGCATGTGGCACGACCCGTCCAAGGAGCCGGTGTTCTCCGAGTACCTCGAACTCGACCTGGGCACCGTCGTCCCGTCCATCGCAGGTCCCAAGCGCCCGCAGGACCGAATCCTGCTGTCGGAGGCGAAGACCGCCTTCCGCAAGGACATCCACCAGTACGTCGGTGAGAACCACCCGACCGACCACACCCAGCTCGACGAGGCCATCGAGGAGTCGTTCCCGGCCAGCGATCCGGCGACACTCTCGTTCGCCGATGACGGCGCGGTCAACGTGCAGTCGGCAGCCAACGGAGCCGAGGGTCGTCCGAGCAAGCCCGTCAAGTGTGTCTCCGACGAGCGTGGCGAGTTCGTCCTCGATCACGGCGCGGTCGTCGTCGCAGGCATCACCTCGTGCACGAATACGTCGAACCCGACCGTCATGATCGGCGCTGCGCTGCTGGCCAAGAAGGCCGTCGACCTGGGCTTGACCACCAAGCCGTGGGTGAAGACCAACATGGCGCCGGGTTCGCAGGTCGTCACCGACTACTACGAGAAGGCCGGTCTGTGGCCGTATCTCGAGAAGCTCGGTTACTACCTCGGCGGCTACGGCTGCACCACCTGCATCGGCAACACCGGCCCGCTGCCGGAAGAGGTGTCCAAGGCGATCAACGACAACGACCTCACCGCCACCGCGGTGCTGTCGGGCAACCGCAACTTCGAGGGACGTATCTCCCCCGACGTGAAGATGAACTACCTCGCATCGCCGCCGCTGGTGATCGCGTACGGCATCGCCGGCACGATGGACTTCGACTTCGAGAACGATTCCCTCGGCACGAGCACCGATGGCAAGGACGTCTTCCTCAAGGACATCTGGCCCTCCACCAAGGAGATCGAGGACACCATCGCCCAGGCGATCAGCCAGGAGATGTTCACCAAGTCCTACGCCGACGTCTTCAAGGGTGACGAGCGCTGGCGCAATCTGCCCACACCCGAGGGTGACATCTTCGAGTGGGACGAGAACTCCACCTACGTCCGCAAGGCGCCGTACTTCGACGGTATGTCGAAGGATCCCGAGCCGGTCACCGACATCACCGGCGCTCGTGTGCTCGCCGCGCTGGGCGATTCGGTCACCACCGACCACATCTCCCCCGCCGGCGCCATCAAGCCCGGCACCCCCGCAGCCCAGTATCTCGACGAGCACGGTGTCGAGCGCAAGGACTACAACTCGTTGGGGTCGCGGCGTGGTAACCACGAGGTGATGATCCGCGGAACCTTCGCGAACATCCGTCTGAAGAATCAGCTGCTCGACGACGTCAGTGGCGGATACACCCGCGACTTCACGCAAGAGGGTGGACCGCAGTCGTTCATCTTCGACGCGTCACGGAACTACCAGGAAGCGGGCACCCCACTCGTCGTCATCGGCGGCAAGGAGTACGGCTCCGGGTCCTCACGTGACTGGGCTGCCAAGGGAACGATGCTCCTCGGCGTGCGGGCGGTCATCGTCGAATCCTTCGAGCGCATCCACCGGTCCAACCTGATCGGCATGGGCGTGGTGCCCCTGCAGTTCCCCGAAGGCGAGAGCTACAAGTCGCTGGGCATCGACGGCACCGAGGTGTTCGACATCGCGGGTATCACCGAACTCAACGAGGGCACGACCCCGAGGACGGTCAAGGTCACCGCGACCAAGGACAGCGGCGAGAAGATCGAGTTCGACGCCGTGGTCCGCATCGATACCCCCGGTGAGGCCGAGTACTACCGCAACGGCGGCATCCTGCAGTACGTCCTGCGCAACATGCTCAAGAGCTGACCGAGGACCAGGGGCATTGCCCAAGGTAAGTCAAGACCACCTGGAAGCCCGGCGTCATCAGATCCTCGACGGTGCGCGCCGTTGTTTTGCCGAGTTCGGCTACGACGGCGCCACCGTGCGCCGGCTCGAGGAGGCAACCGCCCTGTCCCGGGGTGCGATATTCCATCACTTCCGGGACAAGGAGGCGTTGTTCCTCGCGCTGGCGCATGAGGATGCCGAGCGGATGGCCGATGTCGCGGCCAACCAAGGTCTCGTACAGGTCATGCGCGACATGCTCAATCGGCCGGAAGACTTCGACTGGTTGGGTACTCGGCTGGAGATTGCCCGAAAGTTGCGGACGGACCCTGGTTTTCGCACTGAGTGGAAGGCTCGGTCGGCAGAGCTCGAGTCGGCGACGCTGGCGCGACTGGAACGCCAGCGCACGGCGGGTCGATTGCGCGACGACATCCCCACGACCGTGTTGGTCGCCTATCTGGATCTGATCCTCGACGGCCTGACCACTCGTTTGGCCACGGGCGCGGCGACAGATGATCTGCACGCGGTACTGGACCTCGTCGAAGCGTCGGTACGCCGACCTCGATAAGCCCTCGCGGGAACCTGGCCATGTGATAGTTCTGGTTAACATATGCGGTCAGGTTGATCGCGCTTCCCAGAGCCGGAGGTCATGAATGTTCCCGGGCAATTTCGTCGCAACCACACCTGACAAGGTCGCAGTCGTGCGACCTGCGACAGGTGAGTCGATCACGTATGCAGAACTCGATCGCGATTCGACCAAGGTGGCCCATTACCTTCGCGATCTCGGGCTCGGCCGTGGCGACAGTGTTGCAATGGTGTCCACCAACGACATCCGGATGCTCGTCATCTATTGGGCTGCAGTGCGTTCAGGCATGTACGTGACTGCCATCAACAATCATCTGACTGCGGATGAGACCAACTACATCCTCGGCGACTGCGGTGCCGTAGCCCTCTTCGCCTCGGCCGAGGTCGCCGATGCGGTCTCCGCTGTCGACCAGGTCCCGACGGTCGAGCACCGCATCTCCTGGGCCGGCGAGCTCGCGGGTTTCTCCTCGTACGACGACATCCTCGCCGCCGCGTCGGATGCCCCGCTCGAAGATCAGCCGCGCGGTCAGGACATGCTGTATTCATCCGGGACGACGGGACGCCCCAAGGGCATCAAGGTGCCGCTGCAGGACGGCCAGGTGAACGAGATCTCCGATCCGTACACCGCAGTCTTCTCCCTCATCTACGGCTTCGACCAGGAGTGCGTCTACCTGTGCCCGGCTCCGCTGTATCACGCTGCGCCGCTGCGCTATTGCGGCATGGTCAATTCCGTCGGCGGCACCGTTGTCATGATGGACCGCTTCGACGCCGAGTCGGCGCTGCAGTTGATCGACGAATACAAGGTGACGCACAGCCAGTGGGTGCCGACGATGTTCATCCGGATGCTCAAGCTCCCGGAAGAGGTTCGTACCAAGTACGACGTGAGCAGCCTCAAGATCGCCATCCACGCAGCCGCTCCGTGCCCGCCCGAGGTGAAGCAGGCGATGATCGCCTGGTGGGGCCCGGTCATTCACGAGTACTACGCATCGACGGAGGGTTCCGGAGCCACCTTCATCAACAGCGAACAGGCTCTCGCACACCCCGGCTCGGTGGGTCAGCCGCTGCTGGGGGTGATCCGCATCTGCGCCGATGACGGGACCGAATTGCCCGCCGGCGAGATCGGCACGGTCTACTTCGAACGTGATGAATTGCCGTTCGAGTATTACAACGACCCCCAGAAGACAAGAGAAGCACAACATCCCGCTCATCCAGCCTGGACCACGAGCGGGGACGTCGGGTACGTGGACGCGGAGGGTTTCCTCTATCTGACCGATCGCAAGTCGTTCATGATCATCTCCGGCGGCGTCAACATCTACCCTCAAGAGGCCGAGAACATCCTGATCGGTCACCCTGCCGTATTCGACATCGGCATCATCGGAGTGCCCGACCCCGATCTCGGGGAGGTCGCCAAAGCGTGCGTGCAGCTCGAGCCGGGGATCGTGGGATCCGATGAGTTGGCGACAGAACTGATCGATCTCGCGCGGTCACGTCTGGCGCATTACAAGGTCCCGAAGAGCATCGACTTCGTCGACTCGCTGCCCCGCACGCCCACCGGCAAACTGGTCAAACGAGAACTCCAGGCGCGATACGTCTGACCCGAACTCCGGTTTTGGTGGGTTCTGGTGAGCGTTTCCGCAGGTCGCGCTCACCAGGACCCACCAAGATCGGGCTAGGCCAGTTCGATGATCTCCTGGTAGTCCGCGGACCAGTGATCCTCGGTGCCGTCGGGTAGCAGGATCACCCGTTGCGGATCGAGCGCCGCCGCCGCACCCGGATCGTGGGTCACGAGGACCACGGCACCCTTGTAACTGCGGAGTGCGTCGAGGACCTGCTCACGGGAGATCGGATCCAGGTTGTTCGTGGGCTCGTCGAGCAACAACACATTGGCCGCCGACGAGACCAACCCCGCCAGCGCCAGACGGGTCTTCTCACCGCCCGACAGCGTTCCTGCGGGCTGATCGAGCTGCGGGCCGGTGAACATGAACGCCCCGAGAAGCCCTCGCAGGTCTTGCTCACCAGCGTCGGGCGCGGCGTGGCGGATGTTGTCCCAGACGCTGGCCTGATCGTCGAGCGTTTCGTGCTCCTGCGCGAAATAGCCGATCTTCAAACCGTATCCGGGTTCCAGCGTGCCGCGCTCCGCGGTCTCGACGCCTGCCAGCAGCCGCAACAGCGTGGTCTTACCCGCGCCGTTGAGACCGAGGACGACGACGCGGCTCCCCCGGTCGATGGCGAGGTCGACGCCGGCGAAGATCTCGAGCGATCCGTACATCTTCGTCAGCCCCGACGCCATCAGCGGGGTCTTGCCGCATGACGCCGGATCCGGGAACCTGATCTTG
The DNA here is from genome assembly GCF_002095435.2 of Williamsia sp. 1138. Lineage (GTDB taxonomy): Bacteria > Actinomycetota > Actinomycetes > Mycobacteriales > Mycobacteriaceae > Williamsia. The sequence continues at coordinate 114,123 of NZ_MJEJ02000043.1, read as the reverse complement.
GCCGTCCGATCGGCCACCCGCTCGTCGTCGAGGTTCTCGATCATCCGCTCGGCACGTTTCAGCATGTTCTGAGCAGCAACGGCTTTGGTGGCCTTCGCCCCCATCTTGGCCGCCTGCACGCGGAGCGCGCCCGCCTTCTTCTCGGCGTTGGCGCGTTCACGTTTACGCCGCTGCTCGTCGGTCGCGCGCGCGTCCAGGTACTTCTGCCAGCTCATGTTGTAGATGTCGGCCTCGCCGCGGACGGCGTCGAGGAACCACACGCGGTTGACCACGTCGCCGAGCAACTCGACGTCGTGACTGATGACCACCAAGCCGCCGTCGTGGTTGAGCAGGAATGATCGCAGCCACGTGATCGAGTCGGCGTCGAGGTGGTTGGTGGGCTCATCGAGCAACAAGGTGGTACCCGACTTACCGCCGCTGCCGTCCGAGGCCGCGAACAGGATCCGGGCGAGTTCGATGCGTCGGCGCTGTCCGCCCGAGAGTGTCCGCAGCGGCTGCGCGAGCACTCGGTCGGGCAGACCGAGACTGTTGCAGATCCGAGCGGCCTCGGATTCGGCGACGTACCCACCGAGTGACGAGAACCGGTCCTCGAGTACTCCGTAGCGGTCGACAGCCTTGTCGCGGGCTTTCTCGTCGACCACCTCGGCCATCAACGCCTGTTGCTTCTCCAGATCGCGCAAGAGGGTGTCAAGGCCCCGGGCCGAGAGCACCCGGTCCTTCGCAAGGACCTCCAGATCGCCCTCACGCGGATCCTGGGGCAAATAGCCGATCTCACCACTGTTGGTGATCAACCCGGCGTAAGGTTCGCCTTCACCGGCCAGAATGCGCATCGTGGTGGTCTTGCCGGCACCATTGCGGCCGACCAACCCGATGCGATCGCCGGGCTGCACCCGTAGCGCCGGACCAGGGGCGCTCAGCAGGGTGCGTACGCCTGCGCGTACTTCGAGGTCAGTTGCCGTAATCACGACGCGCCAGTGTACGCCAAAACGATACGGTTCCCGTATGACGAACCATCTCGTCGACCTCGCGGTGGTCGGAGCCGGGCCCGCAGGCCGCGCACTCGCCCACCGCGGCGCGGGCGTGGGACTGCAGATCGCACTGATCGACCCCGACGTGGACGCCCGGTGGAAGCCCACCTACGCGGCGTGGGCCGACGACCTCCCGGACTGGCTGGACCCATCGGCGATCGTCGCCAGGAGTCAGCAGATCGCGGTCTACACACCGGCGCGCACGGTGCTCGACCGGGCATACGTCACCCTGGGAACGGCGGAACTGCAGCAATCGCTGGGGCTCGACGGCGTCACCGTTCACCCACATCGCGCGGCCGTCCTCGGAGAGAGATCGGTGCAGCTCGACGACGGCACCGTGGTGCGGGCGCGAAACGTGGTCGACGCACGCGGACTACGCGATCGCGGCGCGCCCGCACAGACCGCGTACGGGATCGTCGTGCAGCGCTCGGTCGCCGAGCCGATACTCGACGGCGCCGCGGCCATACTCATGGATTGGCGTGGCACGCGCAATGATTCGACTCCGACGTTCCTGTACGTGATCCCGCTGGACGAGCAGCGCGTGCTGCTGGAGGAAACCTGCCTCGCGGCCGCGCCGCCGATGTCCATCGGAGAACTGCGCGGACGTCTCACCGCGCGACTCGGACACCTCGGACTAGATGTCAACGACCTCGACGTCCTGGGCACGGAGAAGGTGCACTTCGCGCTCCTGGACACCGCGCGCCATCCCTGGGAACCCGGCAGGCCACTGAGGTTCGGCGCCGGGGGTGGGATGTTGCACCCGGCAACGGGTTACAGCGTCGCCGAATCGCTGAGCGCAGCCGATGACCTGATCGCCGCCGTGGCGACCGGCGACGATCCGGTCCGCGCGTTGTGGCCCTGGCAGGCGCGGGCGGTGTATCGCCTGCGTGTCCGCGGACTGACGGCTCTGCTCAATCTGCCCCAGGAAGACCTCGTGGGATTCTTCGAGGCGTTCTTCGCTGCACCGGCACGTCACCGACGCGCTTACCTCAGCGGCCGCGATCGGATAGGTGGAACTCTCTGCGCCATGGCCGGGACCGCCCTGCATGCGGATACGAAGCTGGCCGGCAACATAATCCGGTCGGCGACACGCTCGACGATCGGGTGACGGTCAGTTGTTGGCGCCGCGATGGAGCAACATCTGGACCTCGACGTCCGAGCCTGCGAACGACAGCTGTAGTTGATGCCGGACTGCCCGGAGCACTTCGATGAGGTCGCGGCCGTCGGCGGTCGGATCGGCGGTGACCGTGAGTTCGAGAATCGGTGTGGTGCCCTCGACGTAGCTGCGGGTTCGTGTCGACTGGATCCGGCGATGTCGCTCCAGCGATTTCGCCGCCGCCTTACCCACATCAGTGACCGAGACCGCGCAGGTTCCACCGACAACGTCGGAACCAGCTCCGACCGACGCCGTGCGTACGCGGTTCGGGCGAAGGTTGCCGACCAGCAACCACACACCCAGCAGCGCAAGGATGACGGTCGCGGCGAGCAGAGCCCACGGCCACCACGTCTGGTCTGCAGCCGTGTCGATCTTGGTGTTGTCCACCCGAGCGAACGCGTCCACGACCACCGCGACACCCTGCCACCACAGCAATGCCACCACCCCGCCGGCGATCAGCGCCAGCGCGGTCACAGCGACCACCAGTCGATCAATCGTGTGTACGGCGCGCCTCATGTGGAAGGTCCTTCCTCGATGCCGGGTGAGAGCGGAGGTGCACTGTGATCCAGCACAACCTTCGGTGGCGAGTCGAGCCAGCTCACCGCGTCCTCGAGCTGCTTCTGTAGCGCTCCGCCGTCAGAGCCGGGTTGCCCCAGAACAGTCACCTTCGCCCGTCCTCGCACAACTGTCGTGCCCGCGGAGACCGTGGTGTCATCGTCGAGCGCGATCGCACTGAGTCGCCGGGCGATGTCGGTGTCGCGGGTCCACACGCCGGGTGCGGCCGTGATGGCCCGATGTGTGCGCGCGCGAGGCCTGATGGCGTTGTAGAGCAGCCACACTCCCACCACCATGGCGCCGATTGCCGCGGCGACCATCCAGGTCTGCCATGCGGTGCTCGACAACCAACCTGCGGCGTCTGCCAGCCAGGGCTCGGAATCGTAATGACCTTGCGCCACCGCGTATTCGCGGCCGGAGACCACTGCGGAGAGCACCATGAGCAGGCCGATCACAGCGGCAAGAAGTCCTGCGGCCGGATAGCTGCGCGGAATCCGGTCGTGCTGAGTCAGTACGGCGTCAGGCGAATCCTGCTGCGCAGTGGCGATCTCAGCCACCTCTTCGGTGAGCAACAGCTCTGATTGACTCACTGCTGCGACGTCCACATCGACCCGCGAGGGACGGCGACCGGTCAATCGCGTCAACACCTCTGCGACGTGATGCTGCACGCCGGCCGACACCTCGGCGGCCGACGAGGGCCAGCCGATGGCGATCTCGACCGCGATGGCGGGATGTCGCGAATCGGAATCAGCCAGCGCCCTCGGCAGATTGCGGCCCGTCAGCGATCCGAAGGTCACCGAATGGGCTACGACACCCGGCACCTCCAGTGCGGCCTGACGTGCAATCTGGGAGTACACCCGGGCCTCGACGTGAAGGTCTCCCCTATCGGCAGGCGGCGCCGGGGGCCGTACCTCCAGGTCGTGCGGTACCGACCTCTGGGCCACCGCGGTGTCAGCCACGGCCCTTGCTCCGCAGCAGCACACCGAGATCGATACGGCCATCACGGTGCGCCCCGACCGCGAGGCCGACAGCGCCGAAGACGAGCGCGATCAGCAGGCCGAAGAACCCGCCGGTGGTGACCGCCAGCGCCAACATCAGGCCCACGATCAGCCCTAAGACGGTATTGCTCATGGAAAACTCATTTCTCGAATCACTCACTCAGATATCGATGTAACGAACACTTCCCGGAACCCACCGGGGTAGGAACCGGCGCCAGCGCCGTCGCCTGGACCGAGTCCGCACGAACGCGGTCGGCTGGTCCCGCCTTGCGGCCGTCCCGAATTCGGCGTCGAGACGGGCCAGCGCCGCATTCATGGTCTCGGACCGACCGCCGTGGTCCGGATGGTTCTCGCGGATGATCTGTCTGCGCCGCAATCGGTAATCCGGATCCGACGAGCGGGCGGGGTCAGACCCTGGCGACGACATCCTCGACCACCACGGTTGCCGGTACCCCGACAACATCGGACGCCACCCGCTGGACTTCCGCGGCCACCGCCCTGATGTCGTCGTCGAGGAAGAGGACGACGTGGACCTCGACACCGGATTTGTCCAGCCGGACACCGCTGACCCGACCGCCGGGAAGGTAGGTCGCCACCTCCCCGAGGACGCCGCCGTGGAGCTCCGCGACGCCGTCCAGGTCCGTCACAGCGGTCGCGACCTGCTGGGCGGGTGTCACACCACCTGCGGGTGCACCGCTCACTGGACTCGCGGGGTGGACTGACCCTCGGACCCGATCTCGTCGCCGTCCAGATGCACGTCGTGCACGGTCACGTTGACCTCGGCTACTTCGAGACCGGTCATCTTCTCGATCGCATCGATCACGTTCGACCGTACCGACTGGGAGAGTTGATGGATGGCGACGCCGTAGTCGGCGACCAACCCGATGTCGACGGCGGCCTGCCGCTCACCGACCTCGACCGACACGCCTTGAGTGACGTTCGCTGACGCGCCAGGGATCGTCTCGCGGAGCTTTCCGACTGCGCGTGCGGCCCCGCCGCCGAGATCGTAGACACCGTCGACCTCTCGCGTCGCGATGCCGGCGATCTTGGCGATGACCACGTCGGCGATCGACGTCTTGCCGTGATCGCCCGCGACCACGTCCCCACCGATGGACGATGCGACGATGTCTCGATCCGACGCCGAACCCGTTGCGCCGACAGTCTTTGTTGCTGCGGTTGTCATGAATGGCTCCTTGAGTTAGATGGTTCACGATCTCGGTGGACCCGAACTTTCCGATCCACCTACTTAGACGATGGCCCGCATGCAAAGTGCACGCGTCGCCACAAGTGACCTCCACCACTACCGCCTGTGGCATGCTTAACAAGTGAACGAAGAGGGCGAAGATTCGCTGATTCGTGCCGCAGCCATCGGAGACAGACTTGCCTTCGACGAACTCGTTCGGCGGCACCTCCGACCACTGCTGAGTTACGCCACCCGCCTGGTGTCGGACCCGACGACAGCAGAGGACGTCACACAGGAGACCTTCATTGCGGCGTGGCGCAATCTCCCGGACTACGAGCAGCGCTCCTCGTTCCGCACCTGGTTGTTCACGATCGCGTCCCGCAAGGCGATCGACCTGCGTCGACGCCGCTCGGCGATACCGACAGAGGACGACCGACTCGACGGCCCCGACCGCCGGAACTCCGACCCGTATGACCAATACGTCGGCCAGACCCTCCTCCAGGCGTTACAGGTCGAGCTGGAGCGACTGAGTTACCACGCGAGAGCCTGCTGGTGGCTACGGGAGGTCGAGGGTTTGTCCCATGATGAGATCGCGACGGCCCTGGCAATCACGCGCGGTTCCGTACGTGGGCATCTCCAGCGAGCCAGGGCGCATCTGGCGCAACAACTTGCGCCGTGGAATCCGGACAGTCACGATCGAAGCGAGACGCAGCGAAGCAGGGATCGATCGAGTGACGGAAGGGATGATCTGTGATGGCACAGCCCGCAAACGACGACGATTTGTGGATTGCTGACGCCGCTGCCGAACTCGGCGACCACACCGACGACACCGACGTCTACAACAGGCTTCAGCCCAAATTGCGCGCCGCAGTGCGTCGTGGCGTCCCGGTCGCCACCGACAGCACCGGAATCGAGGTCAACACGCGGGCGCTGCGGTACTCGCTCGCGCGCATCGTCCACGATGTGTGTGAACGAGAGATCGCCGCGCTGCACATCGACACCGACGGGAAGGCCGTCGAACGTGTCCGAATCGATCTGATCGGCCGCTACGACGACGACCTCGGGGTGCTCGGAGATCGGGTCCGCGATACTGCGCGAGCCGGCCTCGCCCGCCTGCTCGGCGCCCAGTCCAGCGCCCAGACGGCCGTCGAGATCCGTTGGACCGACCTCGAGTCGCCTGCGCGGTGATTGCGCGTCAGCGACGAAAGCTGCGCCAGCGCTCGATCATCTCGTCGACGTCCACGGTTCGGGCGATGACATACGATGCGGGCCCCAGACTCGGTGCCAGCCGATCGCGACGGACCCGACGGTTGAAGTCCTCCAGAACGGCACGAACGGCAGACTCGTCACGCAGGTCCCTCAACGACTCGGGATAACTCGCGGCCTCTCGCCGCAATTGAAGCGTCGGCGGCAGCAAGGCGGACGCGTCGAGGTTCTCTTCTTTGATCTTGCGCTTGGCCCACCACTCGGGGTCGTCGGCGTCACTGAGATCGAGAGGTTTCCCGGCTCCGCGTAGATTGTCGAACTCGCCCCGTTCCTGGGCCTCCCTGATCAACCGATCGATCCGGGTTTCAAACGTCTCGGCCACGGCCCAGCTTCGTCAGACGGTGAAGCCGAGCGCGCGCAATTGGTCGCGACCGTCGTCGGTGATCTTGTCCGGGCCCCACGGCGGCAGCCACACCCAGTTCAATTCGATGTCGGTGCACAGACCCGATGAGGTGATCAACACCGACCGGATCTGGTCTTCGATGACATCGGTCAGTGGGCACGCCGCCGATGTGAGGGTCATGTCGATCTTGGCGACCGCGTCGCTGTTGACGTCGAGACCGTAAACCAGTCCGAGATCTACGACGTTGATGCCGAGCTCGGGGTCGACGACATCGCGCATCGCTTCCTCGATGTCCTCGATCTTCGGCAACGAGGTCTGAACTTCTTCTGTCATGCTGACTCCTTGGCAGAGTTCTCTTTGTTGACCACGGTCTGAGCCAACGCGTCTTTGAATGCCATCCATCCCAGCAGTGCGCACTTCACCCGTGCCGGGTACTTGCTGACCCCGGCGAAAGCAACGCCGTCTCCGATGACATCTTCATCACCGTCGACCTTGCCGCGGGAAGTCATCATCGAATTGAACGAGTCGACCGTGGCAAGCGCCTCGTCGACCGAGTGGCCCACCAACTGCTCGAACATCACCGATGTGGAGGCCTGCGAGATCGAACAACCCTGGCCGTCGTAGGACACGTCGGTCACCGTGGTGCCGTCCTCCGACAACTGGACCCGCAACGTGACCTCGTCACCACAGGTCGGGTTCACGTGGTGGACTTCGGCACCGAAGGGGTCGCGCAGACCGCGACCCTGCGGATGCTTGTAGTGATCGAGGATCACTTCCTGATACATCTGCTCCATACGCATCAGGCAACCACCCCGCTGTGCGCATTGTCGTCGTTCGCACCGGTCACACCGAAGAACTTCTGCGCTGTGACGATTGCCTTCGCAAGCGCGTCGACCTCGTCGAGGGTGTTGTACGCCGCAAACGATGCCCGCGCGGTCGCCGCGACGCCGAAACGCTTGTGCAGAGGCCACGCGCAGTGGTGGCCGACGCGGATCGCAACACCTTCGTCGTCCAGGATCTGGCCGAGGTCATGCGCGTGCACACCGTCGACCACGAACGACACCGCACCGCCACGACGATCCATGGTCGCCGGTCCGATGATTCGGACGCCGTCGATCTTCTCGAGTGCAGCAAGCGTGGCGGCGACCAGCGAGTGCTCGTGCGCCGCAATGGCGTCCATGCCCAGTACTTGCAGATACCGCACGGCGGCACCCAATCCGATCACCTGCGATGTCATCGGGACGCCCGCCTCGAAGCGCTGCGGCGCAGGCGCATACGTGGACACGTCCATCGAGACGGTCTCGATCATCGAACCACCGGTGATGAAGGGCGGCAGCTGGGCCAGCAGGTCGCGTTTGCCGTAGAGCACACCGACGCCCGAGGGGCCGAACATCTTGTGACCGGAGAAGGCCGCGAAGTCGACGTCCAGATCGTGGAAGTCGACGGGCATGTGTGGAACCGACTGACATGCGTCGAGCACGACCAGTGCGCCAACCTCCCGGGCCCGGCGAACCATTTCCGGCACGTCCGCGATCGCCCCGGTCACGTTGGACTGGTGCGTGAAGGCGACCACCTTCACCGTGTCATCGAGCACCAGCGAATCGAGATCGATCCGCCCGTCATCGGTGACGCCGTACCACTTCAGAGACGCTCCGGTCCGACGGCACAGTTCTTGCCAGGGAACCAGATTCGCGTGATGCTCCAGTTCGGTGATCACGACGGTGTCTCCGGCGCCCAGACGCTCACCGCCGAGCACGCCGGCACTTCGGTCGTCGCCGAGGGTGTACGTCACCAGGTTCAGCGATTCGGTCGCGTTCTTGGTGAAGGCGAGTTCGTCGAAGTCGACCCCGACGAACTCCGCGATGATCGCCCGCGCGTCCTCGTAGGCGTCGGTGGCCTCCTCGGCCAGCTGATGCGCACCGCGGTGGACGGCGGCGTTGCAGCTGAGCAGGAAGTCACGTTCTGCGTCCAGCACCTGCAGCGGCCGTTGGCTGGTGGCCCCGGAATCGAGATACACCAGAGGCTTGTCGTCGCGGACGGTCCGCCCGAGAATCGGGAAGTCGGCGCGGACAGCGGTCACGTCCAGCGCCCTGGCCTCGATCGAGGAGCCTTGATCGGTGGTCGTCACGTCTGCCCTCCAGAGTGTTGTGACCTCAGACGCCCGCGGCCTGGGTGAATCGGATGTAGCCGTTGTCTTCGAGCTCGTCCGCGAGTTCTGGTCCACCGGATTCGACGATCCGGCCGGCGACGAAGACATGCACGAAATCTGGCTTGATGTAGCGAAGGATGCGGGTGTAGTGCGTGATCAGCAGCACGCCACCGTTCTCGGTGTCCTTGTAGCGGTTGACGCCCTCGGACACAACGCGCAGCGCGTCGACGTCGAGACCGGAGTCCGTCTCGTCGAGGATGGCGATCTTCGGCTTCAGTAGTCCGAGCTGGAGGATCTCGTGGCGCTTCTTCTCGCCACCGGAGAATCCCTCGTTGACACTGCGTTCGCTGAACGAGGGATCGATGTCCAGCTCGGTCATCGCCTCTTTGGTCTCTTTGACCCAGTGCCGCAACTTCGGCGCCTCGCCACGCACGGCGGTGGCGGCAGTGCGCAGGAAGTTCGACATGGAGACGCCCGGCACCTCGACGGGATACTGCATCGCCAGGAACAGACCTGCCCGCGCGCGCTCGTCGACCGACATCTCGAGAACATTCTCACCGTCGAGGGTGATGGTCCCCTGCGTCACCTCGTACTTGGGGTGACCTGCGATGGCGTATGACAGCGTGGACTTGCCCGAGCCGTTCGGTCCCATGATCGCGTGCGTCTTGCCCGACTCGATGGTCAGGTCGACGCCCTTGAGGATCCGGATGGGTTCGGCGTCGGTGTCGCTCTGCCTCACATTGACGTGCAGATCGCGGATTTCCAGAATAGCCACTGTATTTCAGTCCTTGCCTGTATCTGTGCTTGAAAGATGTGTTGGAGTCGGCCGCGCCTCAGGCGCCGGCGACCTCTAGTTCGGCTTCGACCGCTGCCTCGAGTCGCTCACGCAACTCCGGCACGCCGATCTTGGCGATCACCTCACCGAAGAAGCCCCGCACCACCAACCGGCGGGCCTGATCCTCGGGAATGCCGCGAGCCTGCAGGTAGAACAGCTGCTCGTCGTCGAAACGTCCGGTGGCACTGGCATGTCCGGCGCCGACGATCTCACCGGTCTCGATCTCCAGGTTCGGCACCGAGTCGGCGCGGGCGCCATCGGTCAGGATCAGATTTCGGTTCAGCTCGAAGGTATCGGTGCCCTCGGCCTCGGCACGGATCAGCACATCACCGACCCACACCGTGTGGGCCTCACGCGTGCGATCGTTCGCCACGCCCTGCAGGGCGCCCTTGTAGACGACGTTGGAACGGCAATGCGGCTGCGAGTGATCCACGAACAGGTGCTGCTCGAGGTGCTGACCGGCGTCGGCAAAGTACAGCCCCAGCAATTCGGCATCGCCGCCGGGGCCGTCGTAATGCACGATCGGAGAGATACGTACGAGATCGCCGCCGAGGCTGATGGCGAAGTGCCGCAGTACCGCATCGCGGCCGAGACGATTGTGATGCGCCGCTACATGGACAGCATCGTCGGCCCAGTCGTGGACGTTGACGACTGTCAGGTGGGCGCTGTCGCCGACGATGAACTCGATGTTCTCGGCGTACGTGCCACTGCCCTTTTGGTCGATGACCACAACAGCTTTGGCGAAGGCCTCGAGACGAACCTGCAGATGCCCGAATGCGAACTCGCCTTCGCCGGGACCCTCGATGACCACCGTGATCGGGTCCGCGGGGGTGACCTCTTTGCCGACGGTGATGACAGTCGCCTCGGTGAACGACGAGTAAGCTTGTGCCGCAACACGATCGAAGGGCACTCCACCCTGTCCGAGACGCTTGTCGTCGCGGCCGACGGTCTCGACGTTCGTACCCGCGACAAGACCCTCGACCGTGGTCACCGCTTGCTTGGTGGCCTTCGCCGATCCGTCGTGAAGGCCACGCAGGCGCCGGAACGGGGTGAACCGCCACGCCTCGTCCTTGGACCGCGGGATCTCGAACGCTTCGACGTCGAACGACGTGAACTGCTCACCCTTGTTCGCGACAGGGCGCACGTTCTCACCCTGGACTGCGCCGACCACACCGGCCGGTCCTACGACTCCGGAAGGAGAACTCATCCCACCGACCCTTCCATCTGCAGTTCGATCAGCCGGTTGAGCTCGAGTGCGTACTCCATCGGGAGTTCCTTCGCGATCGGCTCGACAAAGCCGCGAACCACCATGGCCATCGCTTCGTCCTCGGTCAGGCCGCGGCTCATCAGGTAGAAGATCTGATCGTCGCTGACCTTGGAGACCGTGGCCTCGTGACCCATGGTCACGTCGTCTTCGCGGATGTCCACGTACGGGTAGGTGTCGCTGCGGCTGATCTGATCGACCAGCAGCGCATCACACTTGACCGTCGAACGGCTGCCGTGTGCACCCTTGTTCACCTGGACCAAACCGCGGTACGACGCCCGGCCACCACCACGCGCCACCGACTTGCTGACGATGTTCGAGGACGTGTTCGGCGCGAGATGGACCATCTTCGAGCCGGTGTCCTGGTGCTGTCCGGGTCCGGCGAATGCCACCGAGAGCACCTCGCCCTTGGCGCCTTCTCCGGTCATCCACACAGCCGGGTACTTCATGGTGACCTTGGAACCGATGTTGCCGTCGACCCACTCCATGGTGGCGCCGGCCTCGGCCTTGGCCCGCTTGGTGACCAGGTTGTAGACGTTGTTCGACCAGTTCTGGATGGTGGTGTACCGGCAGCGGCCACCCTTTTTGACGATGATCTCGACAACAGCCGAGTGCAGCGAGTCGGTCTTGTAGATCGGCGCGGTGCAACCCTCGACGTAGTGCACGTAGGCACCCTCGTCGACGATGATCAGCGTCCGCTCGAACTGGCCCATGTTCTCGGTGTTGATGCGGAAATAGGCCTGCAGCGGGATGTCGACGTGCACGCCCGGCGGCACGTAGATGAACGAGCCACCCGACCACACCGCGGTGTTCAGCGCAGAGAACTTGTTGTCTCCGGCCGGGATCACGGTGCCGAAGTACTCCTGGAACAACTCCGGCTGCTCGCGCAATGCGGTGTCGGTGTCGAGGAACAGCACGCCCTGCTCCTCGAGATCCTCACGGATCGAGTGGTAGACGACCTCGGACTCGTACTGTGCGGCGACACCGGAGACCAGCCGCTGCTTCTCCGCCTCGGGGATGCCGAGTTTGTCGTAGGTGTTCTTGATGTCCTCGGGCAGGTCATCCCAGGTTGCAGCCTGCTTCTCGCTGGACCGCACGAAGTACTTGATGTTCTCGAAGTCGATGCCGTCGAGGTTCGAACCCCAGCTCGGCATCGGCTTGCGCTCGAAGATCGAGAGCGCCTTGAGGCGCGCGGCGAGCATCCACTCGGGCTCGCTCTTCTTGGCGGAGATGTCGGCGACGACCGCCTCCGAGATACCGCGCTTAGCGCTTGCTCCCGCGACGTCTGAATCCGCCCAGCCGTATCCATAGGCGCCAAAAGAGTCGATCGTCTCTTCCTGCGTCAGTACGCCCGCAGCTGCTGTCTGTGTGGGTGTCGGGTCTGTGACCGTCATGTGTGACTCCTTCCGGAGGCTGCCGGTGCCGACGCGGGCTGGGCGTCGACCTGATTTGCCACCTGCAGATTTGCAAGTGGCACGTGGGTGGTACATGCGCAGTCGCCGTTGGCGATCGTTGCCAGGCGCTGCACGTGGGTGCCCAGCTTCTCTGTGAACACTGCCGTCTCGGCCTCGCACAGTTCAGGGAACTCCGAGGCCACATGCGCGACAGGGCAGTGGTGCTGGCAGATCTGCACACCATTACCAACGCGTCGAGTGGTCGCAGAAAATCCCGCGCTGGTCAGTGCTTCGGCGATTTCTTCAGCCGTACGTTCGAGATCTTCTGCCGAACTGCCGGATACCTGCACGTCGGAAACGATTTCCTGAGCACGGTCCCGAGCGAACTCCTGGACGGCTTCTTCGCCACCGATACGGCGCAGTCGCCGCATCACGGCCCCTGCGAGGTCGTCGTACGCGTGTTTGAGACGGCCACGACCGGCAGCAGTGAGCTGAAAGTGTTTGGCAGGCCGGCCCCGGCCACGCTGGGCGTAGCGAGGCGCGGCAGTGGAGACCACATCGCCCGACGCGATCATCGCGTCGAGATGGCGCCGGACCGCGGTGGGCGTGATCCCGAGCTCCTCGCCGATGTGGCCGGCGGTCACCGGCCCCTGTTCCAAGATCAGTGTGACAACAGCCGCACGCGTGTGACCGTCGTGACTGACGGTCACCGGGCTGTGCAGCTCGTCGGTTCCGTGTGTGCCCGGCGCATCGGAGATCGATGCCACCTCGAGGGCATGCGAGTGTTCCTGTGCCGTTTTCACAACACAAGTGTTACCGAAATAAGAATCGATTGCTAGCAAGGGTCACCTTGGTTCCCAGTGTCGGTTACGTCACCCCCCGGGCGCCGGCGCCCCCGCGATGGCCTCACCGGCAGAGGAATCCCGTGCGATTACAGTCGCACCTGTGCCGGAACCCACAGACACCGATCTCGACGCGAGTGCTCCGGCGACGAACGCGAGTGCTCCGGCAACGAACGCGAGTGCTCCGGCAACGGATCAGCGCAGCCCGGTCCGGGTGGCGCTCGGTCGCTCGGCAGATTATCTGGGCCTTCGCCGTGTCGGGGCGAGCCGACCGGGCCGCGACTCCACCGGAGACTACGGACTGGCCGTCGCCAAGCTCCACGGCGACGAGGGCGAAGTGGGACCACTCAATCGCCAGGAGTCACGACGACTTCTGAAGATTCGGTTATTCGGTGCCACCGGCGCGGTATTGGTGCTGGTCGGTGCGCTCGGTACCGGCGCGCTCCCCGTGCTCCAGAACCCCATCGCGGGCACTCGCGTCCTGTCGCTGCCCTCGCGGATGTGGCCGACGGCCTTGACCTTCTCCCTCGCGGGCACCGTGATCCTGGTTCTGGCGTGGCTGTTGCTCGGGCGCTTCGCCGTCGGCCGACTCGGGGTCGACGTGATGAAAGGGCACGCTCCTGAACGCCGGATGACGCGGCGACAGGCCGACCGGACCCTGCTGGTGTGGTTGTTGCCGTTCGTCGTCGCACCGCCCATGCTCAGCAAAGACGTCTACTCCTACCTCGCGCAGAGCGAGATCGCCGCCCGCGGGCTCGACCCGTACACGGTCAGCCCTGCAGCAGGACTCGGGATAGACCATGTGTTCACCCGTTCGGTGCCCAACCTGTGGCGCGAAACCCCCGCTCCTTATGGTCCGCTCTTCCTCTGGCTCGGCGACGGCATCACCCACATCACGGGTGAATACATCCCCGCTGCCCTCGTCGCACACCGGGCTCTCGCCCTCTTCGGGGTCGCGCTGATCGTCTGGGCGCTGCCGCGCCTGGCCAAGAGATGCGGGGTCTCACCAGTGGCCGCCCTGTGGCTCGGCGCGATGAATCCGCTGCTCATCCTGCATCTGGTCGGGGGCATCCACAACGAGGCCCTCATGCTCGGGATGATGCTGGCCGGCATCGAGATCTGCTTCCGGGGTATCGATTCTCCACACCGGCTGCGAAGACCCGGATCGTGGCTGCCTTCCGCCGCAGGATGGCTGCTGCTGGGGGGCGCCGTGCTGCTCGCCGCGTCGGCGATGATCAAGATCGCGTCGGTGCTCGCGTTCGGATTCGTCGGCATCGCGCTGGCCAGACGATGGGGTGCCACCCTGCCCGCCCTGCGGCACGCACCACCTCGCGAATACTGGCAGCGTTCCAAACGAAGCGTCGTCGCGTTGCTCGAATCCGCGGGCCTGCTCGGAGTGATCCTGGGCGGCGTCACCGCGGTCATCTCGCTCGGAACCGGTCTCGGATTCGGTTGGACCACCACCCTCTCGACCGGAGATGTCGTCCGCTCCTGGATGTCGATGCCGACCTTCTTGTCCGTGACGACCGGACGGATCGGTGTGCAGCTGGGACTCGGAGATCACACCCAGGCGATGCTCGACGTCGCCAGGCCGGTCGCCCAGGTGATTGCCGCGATCCTCGTCGTGCGCTGGTTGCTCGCCGCGCTCGCAGGACGTCTGCACCCGGTTGGGGCGCTCGGGATCGCGATGGGCACCTTCGTCCTGCTGTTCCCCTTCGTTCAGCCGTGGTATCTCCTGTGGGCGATCATCCCGCTCGCAGCCTGGGCGACCGGTCGCTGGTTCCGGATCATCGCGATCACCGTCTCCGCGATCATCTCCGTGGTCGTGCTGCCGACCGGGGCAGGGACACGTGGGTTCCAGCTCGCCGAGGCGATCGTTGCGGCGGTTCTGCTTGTGGCGATACTCACAGCGCTGTTCTTCGAGGAAATGCCCTGGCAGCGCCGACGCCGGGCAAAGTCCGACGTCGCCGAGCCCGTCGGGTGAGCCTCCTGAGAACCGTCGCCAGGCGCGGCGGTCACCCGTGTTCCACAGCGCATCAAACGACGCTTACCCTTGGACGTTGTGAGTAGCCCCTCGTCCGCAGCCCGTGTCACCGGCGGTGCGGCGGCCGGTCCGGCCCTGTCGGTCAAGGGGCTCGTGAAGCGCTACGGCGACACCACCGCGGTCGGTGGGCTCGATCTCGAACTCCAGACCGGGGAGATCCTCGCGATACTCGGCCCCAACGGCGCCGGAAAGACCACCACGGTCGAGATCTGCGAGGGATTCCAGTCCCCCGACGAGGGTGAGGTCACCCTCCTGGGTCTGGACCCCATTGCGGACAACGAGAAGGTACGCAGCCGGATCGGCGTCATGTTGCAGGGCGGCGGGGCTTACCCCGGTGCCCGCGCAGGCGAGATGCTGCGCCTGTGCGCGTCGTACTCCGCCGACCCGATCGATCCGGACTGGCTCTTGCAGAACCTCGGTCTCGTCGACGCGGAACGTACCTCGTACCGGCGTCTGTCCGGCGGGCAGCAACAACGCCTCGCCCTCGGATGCGCCCTGGTGGGACGACCCGAGGTCGTGTTCCTCGACGAGCCGACGGCCGGCATGGATGCCCACGCCCGGATCATGGTGTGGGAACTGATCGAACGTCTGCGGGCGGATGGGGTCTCGGTCCTGCTGACCACCCATCTCATGGACGAGGCCGAGGAACTGGCTGATCAGTTGATCATCATCGATCACGGTGTCGAGGTCGCCAAGGGCACCCCAGCCGAATTGACCAGTCGAGGGGCCGAGAACGAGTTGCGTTTCCACGCCCCTCGGGGTCTCGACCTCACGCTGCTGGAAACCGTTCTTCCCGAGGGTTACTCGTGCAGCGAGTTCTCGCCGGGTGGGTACTTGGTTCGTGGTCAGGTGACACCGCAGGTGCTGGCCACGGTGACAGGCTGGTGCGCCAAGATCAACGTGCTCGCCACCGACCTGAGGGTCGAGACCCGCAGCCTCGAGGACGTGTTCCTGGAACTGACCGGACGAGGTATGCGCGGATGACCAATCCCAACCGGTTCGCCGCCGGCACCTTCACCCCCCGCCCGAGCCCCGCACCCATCAGGACGATGATCGCCGCGCAGTCGCGTATCGAGTTGATGCTCCTGCTGCGCAACGGTGAGCAACAACTGCTCACGATGTTCATTCCGATCACTCTTCTGATCGGCCTGTGCCTACTCCCGATCGGCGATTTCGACGAGTCCCGCACCGATCTGTTCGTGCCGGCCATCATGACCGTCGCGGTGATGTCGACCGCGTTCACGGGTCAGGCGATCGCTGTCGGGTTCGACCGCCGCTACGGTGCGCTCAAACGGCTGGGGGCGACTCCCCTGCCTCGGTGGGGTGTCATCGCCGGCAAGTCGATCGCCGTTGCGGTCGTGGTCAGCATCCAGGCGGTCATCCTCGGCGGCATCGGTGCAGCCCTGGGCTGGCGGCCAACGGTTGCCGGACTCCTGCTGGGCATCATCGCCATCGCGGTGGGCACCCTGACGTTCTCGGCGATGGGATTGCTGCTCGGAGGCACCTTGAAGGCCGAGGTGGTACTCGCCTTGGCCAATCTCCTGTGGTTTGCATTCCTGGGCATCGGTTCGATCGTGGTGCTCGGCGACCGCGTGCCCGATGCAGCGCAGTGGGTCGCCCGGTGTACGCCATCCGGCGCGTTGAGTGAAGCGCTGCACCAGGCCACCGCCGGGTCGATCGATCTCTTCGGACTGGCAGTCCTGGCCGTCTGGGGCATCGTGTCCGGTGTCGCCGCTGTGAGGTATTTCAAGTTCACCTGACGAAGCGCCGGCGGGTCACTCCGCCGCGAGTCGATGAGGTTCACCTGAGGCGGGCGCACGTCGGGCCGCAGCCTACGATCGAGAGCGTGTATCGCCTGTTTGTCCGGCTCGTCGACCGGCTCCCGCTCCCCTCGCTCCGCGTACAGATCGGTATCGCCATCGCGGTGGTGCTGTCGCAGGCGGGTATCGCCGTCACCGGGGCCGTCGTCCGCGTGACGGCGTCGGGATTGGGATGCCCGACCTGGCCACAGTGTTTCCCGGGTAGCTTCACCCCCGTCCAGCACGGAGAGGTGGCGGCGATCCACCAGGCGGTCGAGTTCGGCAACCGGATGCTCACCTTCCTCGTCGTGCTCACCGCGGCACTGATCGTCATCGCCGTGACCCGCGCCCGGCGCAGGTACGAGGTCCGGGTCTACGCCTGGCTGATGCCCGTGTCCACCGTCGTACAGGCCGTGATGGGCGGCATCACGGTACTGACGGGTCTGCTGTGGTGGACCGTGGCGATCCACCTGCTGCTGTCGATGGTCATGGTCTGGCTGTCGGTGCTCTTGCTGGAAAAGGTTCGAGAACCCGACGAGGCCGTGGCGATCCCCGAGGTGCCTGCTGCGTTGCGTTGGTTGACCGTACTGTCCGCCGCGCTGATGGGTGCGGTGCTCGTCGCGGGAACGATGGTGACCGGCGCAGGCCCCCACGCGGGCGACAAGAGCATCGACAAGCCCGTTCCCAGGCTCGCGGTCGAGATCACCACCTTGGTGCATCTCCACGCCGATCTGCTGATCGCGTATCTGTCGGTCCTCGTCGCGATCGGCTTTGCACTGTTCGCGGTCGGTGCATCGCACAGGCTCAAGAAACGGCTTTATGTCGTCGTCGCGGTGGTGGCCGCGCAGGCTCTTGTGGGGGTGACCCAGTACATCACCGACATTCCGGCAGCTCTGGTGGTCGTGCACGTGGCGGGCGCCGGGGCGTGTGTCGCGGCAACTGCCGCGCTGTGGATCGCGATGCGGCCCCGCCTGTCGCCGGTCGGTGCCGACCATACGGTTCCGGAGCGCTCAGCCGCTGCGCTGGGCTGAGCCGAAAGGCTCAGGTGTTGGCGACCCAGCCGGCCATCTTGCGGTAGTGACCGGGCCGAACGTCCACCGAGGACGTCAGCTCCCTGTCCCATTCCCCGATCTCGACGCCGTCGACCTTGTCGACGATCGCTTTCGCGGTCTCCAGGTCTGCGACCACCTGGTCACCCAGGATGCCGCCCTGACCGCCGACCAGCGTGATCCGAACGCCCGCAGCGCCGATGGGCTGGAGAACAGCGGTGGCCGAGCCGCCTTCACGGGCCACGTACTTGGTGATCGCGGAGATGACGCCCTGGTGCTCACTCATGGGAAACAGCATAGAGCCGGAGTGCGGCGGGGCCGGTGAGTGGTCCGTTCATCCGGCCCGCGTACAACAGAAACATGCATGCGATAAAGGTCAGTCAGCACGGCGGTCCCGACGAGCTCCAGTACGTGAGCGTGCCCGATCCCGAACCCGGCGCCGGTGAGATCCTTGTCCGGGTCGCTGCCACCGGGGTCAATTTCATCGACACCTATCAACGCTCGGGTGCGTACGCGATGAACCTGCCCTACGTCCCCGGCAGCGAGGGCGCCGGCGAGGTGATCGCCGTCGGACCCGAGGTCACGACGCTCACCGTGGGCCAGCGGGTTGCCTGGTGTGACGCGCCGGGCAGCTATGCCGATCTCGTCGTCGTGCGCGCCGCGCGGGCTATCCCCGTCCCGGACGGCGTGGACGACCAGGTGGCTGCATCTGCCCTGCTCCAGGGGCTCACAGCGCACTATCTGCTGGATGGGTCTGCCCATCCTCGAACCGGTGAGACGATCCTCGTACACGCAGGCGCGGGCGGTGTCGGGCTGGTGCTCACCCAGATGGCGAAGGCGAAAGGGCTGCGGGTCATCACCACCGTGTCCTCAGACGCCAAAGAGACCCTGTCGCGCGAGGCGGGCGCGGACGAGGTGCTGCGGTACGGAGATGATCTCGCCGACAGGGTGCGCGCTCTGACGGACGAACGCGGAGTCGCGGTCTCCTACGACGGGGTCGGCGCCGACACCTTCGAACAGAGTTTGGCCGCGACCGCCGTCCGCGGCTTCGTCGTCTTGTTCGGAGCGGCAAGCGGCCCGGTGCCGCCGTTCGACCTCCAGCGACTCAACGCGGCGGGTTCGCTGTCGGTCACTCGTCCCAAGCTCGGAGACTTCATCGCGGACGATGAGGAATTCACCTGGCGCGCCGGTGACGTGATCAGCGGAATCGCGAACGGCACCGTGAAAGTGCTCGTCGGCCACACCTACCCTTTGGCCGATGCCGCACAGGCCCACCGTGACCTCGCCGCTCGCACGACCACCGGTTCGCTCGTCCTGCTCCCGGGCCGGCACTGACCACCACCGGCCCGGTGACGCGGCTCAGTCGGAGGTGAACGTCGGCGGGTCGGCCGAGAGGTCGACCTTGCCGTACAGAAACTCGTTGTCCTGTTCGGTCTTGTTCTCTGCAGGCCGATAGCTGGTGGCCGTGGTTCGGTACGTCACGGACCAGGGCAGCTGGCCACTGACCGACACTTCTTCGGGATTGTCGTAACCGATGCGGTACTCGAGCTTCGACAAGTCGGTCGGTGCGGTCCAGGTGGCTGACCCCGGCTCCGCGTTGTAGGCATACACATTCTGGCCGCACCCCGGTTTGTCCGCCGACGCATCCGCCTGTTTGGAGAGGGCACAGTTGTCGAGATAAGCCGTGATCGCCGACTGCACGGCGTTGCGGCCGGTCCCGCTGAGCTCGGTGGTCAGCTGCGACGCACCGAAGTAGGCCTGAGCCGACATCGGGAAGTCCTTGGCCTTGGTGTCCACCACGCTGAAGTTCTTGTCGGCGCTTCCCCATTCCATCGGGCCGGGGAAATAGTAGATCTTGGCTTCCTTGTCGACGGCCACACCGAACGCGGTGAGTTCAGGTATGTCCATGGACGGCGAGAGCTCCAAGCCGACCGCACCGTCGTCCAAACGCCACGAATCACCTGTCTTGTGGAGGATGAACGTCTCGTCGGCATTGCGGTCGCCGAATTTGTAGGTCGCCTGCACAGTGGCCATGTCTCCGGCCTTCGTGGTGTCGACGATCTTGATGTCGGTGATCTTGGCGATCTCCTGCTGCTTCTTCAAGATGTCATCGGTGAGTAGCAGATCCGACGGCGGCGCCTTCATCACATCCAGTGCCTTTTGCGCATTCCCGTCGGACAAGGCCTGCAAGTAGGTCTTCACCGCGGCGTCGGGGTTGCCTGCCGTGCCGCCGCCGGCCAGGGTGACCACGAGCGTCACGACCAGTGCCACGACGATGAGCGCAGCGCCGGCCACCGCACCGATGATCAGGGGCTTACGTGATCGGGGCGGGGGTGGCCCGCCACCCGGTCCGAAGCCACCCTGCCCCGCGGGCCACTGGCCCGGCTGCGGCGGATAGGGCTGATAGGGCTGGTAGGCCTCGCCCGGTCCCGGTTGCCCATACTGCGGATTACCCGGCTGCGGCTGACCGAACTGAGGCTGGCCGGCCACCGTCGGTTCCGAGTACGGCTGCCACTCGGGACCACCACCGGTGGGCCCGGACCCAGGTCCATGTGAATACGACACGATTCCCCCAATGATGTTCGGCAACAGGGCTCAGCGAGAAGCCCGAATCAACAGACGTTAACGCTCATCGCATCCGGCACGCCAAACCGACCCACGGAAATGAGCCGATGATGTACCGAACGGATGACGTCAGAACAAGCTGGCGAGTGTCGGAAAGCCGATCACCGAATCGATTGCCAGACCACAGAACACGATCGCGAGATATTCATTCGACTGCAGGAACACCTTCAATGGTGTGACCTCTTCGCCGCGAAGAGTCGAACGGTAGAGCCTGTGCACGACGAAGATGAACCATCCGCCCGCTGCCAGCGCGACGGCCGCATAGATCCAGCTGGTCGCCAGGCACAGGATCAGCGTGCTCAGCACCGTGGCCCACGTGTAGAAGACCATCTGCCGAGTCACCTGGATCTCGGTGGCGATCACCGGGAGCATCGGGACCCCCGCCGCGCGGTAGTCCTCCTTGTAACGCATGGCGAGAGCCCAGGTGTGCGGAGGAGTCCAGAAGAAGATCACCATGAACAGCACCAGTGGCTGCCAGCTCAGGCTCCCGGTCACCGCAGCCCAGCCGACCAACGTGGGCATACATCCCGCTGCTCCACCCCAGACGACGTTCTGCCAGGTCCGGCGCTTGAGCACCATCGTGTACACGAAGACGTAGAACGCGATGGTCGCCATCACCAGCAGAGCGCTGAGGAGGTTCGCCATCGTGGAGAGAACTGCGAACGACCCGGCTCCGAGCAGAATGCCGAAGACCAGGGCGCTTCGTGTCGACACCGCGTGCCGGGCCAGAGGCCGACGTTCGGTGCGCTTCATCTTCTGGTCGATGTCCGCGTCGACCACCATGTTCAAGGTGTTCGCGCTCGCCGCGCCCAACCAGCCGCCCAGCAGCGTCCAGGCCATCAGGGCGAGATCGATGGTGCCGCGATCTGCCAGCAGCATCACCGGGATGGTCGCGACGAGCAGCAGCTCGATGACCCGGGGCTTGGTGAGCGCGAGATAAGCCAGCGCCGCACTCTGAATCCGCCGGCGAAGAGAGGTGGGCGTCGACACCGGCGGCGCCTCACCGCCATCTGTCGCCGGGGAGGAGGCGAAACCGTGTCCGCTCACACGTTCCCCAATCCGCACTAGATCTCCTGACTCGTCCATCTACTACAGAGAATGGTAGACGGCCGGGGTTCCAGAACCAGAATCGAGGTCGAAACCCCACCACAGCGGCCTGTCACTGACCTCGGTCGGCACCGCGGCGACAATTCGCCTCCCGTATGCCACGACATCGAGCCGAGACGACTAGGCTGGTGTCGGGCTCTGCGTAGCCCCGCCCTGTACCGGAGTCGAGCTTGTAGGAGTTCACACGATCGTGTCAGCATCAGACGAAATTCGCGCGCTAACCCAGGCCTCCCATCCAGCTGACTGGAGCGAGGTGGACACGAAAGCGGTTGACACAGTACGGGTTCTGGCTGCCGACGCCGTTCAGAAATGCGGTAGCGGACACCCGGGCACGGCTATGAGTCTGGCCCCACTCGCATACACGTTGTTCCAGCGTGTGATGCGCCACGACCCCACCGACACCGACTGGATGGGCCGCGACCGGTTCATCCTCTCGTGCGGGCATTCGAGCCTGACGCTGTACATCCAGCTCTACCTGGGCGGCTTCGGGCTCGAGCTCGAGGACATCGAGGCGCTGCGCACGTGGGATTCGAAGACGCCGGGTCACCCTGAATACCGCCACACCCGGGGCGTCGAGATGACCACCGGTCCCCTCGGCCAAGGACTCGCATCCTCCGTCGGCATGGCGATGGCGGCCCGCTACGAGCGCGGCCTGTTCGACCCGGATGCTCCGGTCGGCGGCAGCGCCTTCGACCACTACATCTATGTCATCGCCTCGGACGGTGACATCGAAGAGGGCGTCACCTCAGAAGCCAGCTCGCTGGCCGGTACCCAGCAGCTCGGAAATCTGATCGTCTTCTACGACAAGAACCACATCTCCATTGAGGACGACACCGACATCGCGCTGTCCGAGGACGTCGCGGCGCGTTACGCGGCGTACGGCTGGCATGTGCAGCACGTCGACGGCGGCGAGAACGTGACCGCCATCGAAGAGGCCATCGAGAAGGCCAAGGCAGTGATCGACAAGCCGTCGATCATCGTCCTGCGCACGATCATCGGCTTCCCCGCCCCGAACAAGCAGAACACCGGCAGCGCACACGGTTCTGCGCTCGGTGACGAGGAGGTCGCGGCGACGAAGAAGCTCCTCGGTTTCGATCCGGACAAGACCTTCGAGGTTTCCGACGAGGTCATCGGCCATACCCGTGCGCTGGTCGAGCGCGGCGCCGAGCAGCGTAAGGCGTGGGAGAAGTCCTTCGACGAGTGGGCTCAGGCCAATCCCGACCGCAAGGCGTTGCTCGATCGGCTCAACGTGAACGGGCTGCCCGACGGCTGGACCGACGCCCTGCCCAAGTGGGAGGTCGGCGACAAGGACGTGGCGACCCGTTCCGCGTCGGGCAAGGTGCTGTCCGCACTCGGGCCGATCCTGCCCGAGCTGTGGGGCGGCTCCGCCGACCTCGCCGGCAGCAACAACACCACCATCGACGGCGCCGCATCCTTCGGGCCCACGTCGATCAGCACCAAACAGTGGAGCGCTAATCCGTACGGCCGCACCCTGCACTTCGGTATCCGCGAGCACGCGATGGGCGCAATCCTCTCGGGTATCGTGCGGCATGGTCCGACCCGTGCCTACGGCGGTACCTTCCTGCAGTTCGCCGACTACATGCGCCCGGCGGTGCGGTTGGCGTCCCTGATGAAGACCGACCCCATCTATGTCTGGACCCACGACTCCATCGGGCTCGGCGAGGACGGACCGACCCACCAGCCGATCGAACACCTCGCGGCGCTGCGCGCCATCCCGGATCTGGACGTGGTTCGACCCGGTGACGCCAACGAGACCGCGTACGCCTGGCAGCAGATCCTGCAGCGTCGCCACAACCCGGCGGGCCTCGCCCTGACCCGCCAGAACCTGCCGATCCTCGAAGGCACGTCCGCCGAGGGTGTCGCCAAGGGCGGATACATCCTCTCCGAAGCTGACGGCGACCCCCAGGTCGTCCTGATCGGCACCGGTTCGGAGGTGTACCTCGCCGTCGACGCACAGAAGGCGCTCAAGGACAAGGGAATCGCGGCTCGGGTCGTCTCGATGCCCTGCGTCGAATGGTTCGACGAGCAGGACCAGTCGTATCGCGACTCGGTGATCCCGCCCGCACTGAAGGCCAGGGTCAGCGTCGAAGCCGGCATCGCGATGCCGTGGTATCGCCTTGTCGGCGACGGCGGAGAGATCATCTCGATCGAGCACTACGGCGCTTCGGCCGACTACAAGATCCTCTTCGAGAAGTTCGGCATCACTGCGGAAGCGGTCACGGCAGCCGCCGAGCGCGCCATCGCGAAGCAGTCCTGAGCGAACTCGTCCATCACGACTCCCCCATCACCAAGAATTGGAGCGCACCATGAGCGAACAGAACGCCAATCTTGCTGCACTGTCCCAGGCCGGAGTTTCGGTTTGGCTCGACGACCTGTCCCGAACCCGGATCAAATCGGGCAACCTGGCCGAACTCGTCGCCACGAAGTCGGTCGTCGGTGTCACCACAAACCCGTCGATCTTCCAGGCCGCGTTGTCCAAGGGCGACGCGTACGACGATCAGGTCAATGAGCTGGCCGCCCGCGGGGCCGACGTGGATGCGACCATCCGCACCGTCACCACGGACGACGTCCGCGACGCGTGCGACATCCTCGCCCCGCAGTACGAGGCCTCGGGTGGAGTCGATGGCCGGGTGTCGATCGAGGTCGATCCGCGACTGGCGCACGACACCGACAAGACCGCTGCCCAGGCGGTCGAACTGTGGAAGATCGTCGACCGGCCCAATGTCCTGATCAAGATCCCGGCCACCGAGGCCGGCATCCCCGCGATCGCGAAGACCATCGCGGAGGGCATCAGCGTCAACGTGACCCTGATCTTCTCGGTGGAGCGCTACGAACTGGTCATGGGCGCTTTCCTCGACGGCCTCGAGCAGGCCGCGACCGCGGGTCATGACGTGTCCAAGATCCATTCCGTCGCATCGTTCTTCGTCTCGCGGGTCGACACCGAGATCGACAAGCGACTCGACGCGATCGGCTCGGACGAGGCCAAGGCGCTCAAGGGCAAGGCTGCGCTCGCGAACGCTCGCCTCGCCTACGCCGCCTACCAGCAGGTGTTCGAGAAGGACGACCGTTTCACGGCACTGGCCGCCAAGGGTGCCCATGCCCAGCGCCCACTGTGGGCGTCGACCGGCGTGAAGGATCCGGCATACCCGGACACCCTCTACGTCGGCGAGCTGGTCGCCCCGGGCACCGTCAACACGATGCCCGAGAAGACGATGGACGCCTTCGCAGACCACGGTGAGGTCAATACCTCGTCGATCATCGGTCAGGGTCCGGCATCGCAGGAGGTCTTCGACAAGCTCTCCGCCATCGGCATCGACCTGACAGATGTCTTCCTCGTCCTCGAGAACGAGGGTGTGGAGAAGTTCGAGGCGTCGTGGAAGGAACTGCTCGACGCCACAGCCGAGCAGTTGGCCGAGAAGTCGAAGGGCTGAAAGGCATTGCCCGACCGCAACTCAGATTGGGTCAACCCACTCCGAGATGAACGGGACAAGCGGCTACCCCGGATCGCCGGGCCGTGCAGTCTGGTCATCTTCGGCGTCACCGGGGATCTGGCTCGCAGGAAACTGATGCCCGCGGTCTACGATCTCGCGAACCGTGGGCTGCTGCCACCCGGGTTCGCCCTCGTCGGTTTCGCGCGCCGCGACTGGGATCACGAGGATTTCGGCCAGGTCGTGCACGACGCGGTCCGGGCGAATGCCCGGACGCCGTTCCGTGAAGATGTCTGGGAGCGGCTGAGCGAAGGATTCCGGTTCGTACAGGGCACGTTCGACGACCCCGAGGCCTTCGACAAACTTCGTGACACGCTCGGTGAGTTGGACGAGAAGCGCGGTACAGACGGCAACCACGCGTTCTACCTGTCCATTCCCCCGGCGGCGTTCCCGGTGGTGTGTGAGCAGCTGTCGCGCTCGGGTCTCGCGGACCAGTCCGAGGACAAGTGGCGGCGAGTGGTCATCGAGAAGCCGTTCGGCCACGATCTGCAGAGCGCGAAAGAGCTCAACAACGTTGTCAACACGGTGTTCCCGGAGCATTCGGTCTTCCGGATCGATCACTACCTCGGCAAGGAAACCGTCCAGAACATCCTCGCGCTGCGCTTCGCGAACCAGTTGTTCGACCCGGTGTGGAGTTCGCATTACGTCGATCACGTCCAGATCACCATGGCCGAGGACATCGGCTTGGGTGGTCGCGCCGGATACTACGACGGCATAGGCGCCGCACGGGATGTGATCCAGAACCACCTGATCCAGTTGATGGCCCTGATCGCCATGGAAGAGCCGATTTCGTTCGAACCACACGAGTTGCAGACCGAGAAGATCAAGGTGCTCTCGGCCACCCGCAACATCTTGCCGCTCGACGAGAACACCGCTCGGGGCCAGTACGAAGCCGGGTGGCAGGGCAGCGAGCCGGTCCCCGGTCTCAAAGACGAAAAGGGTTTCGCCGCCGATTCGACAACCGAGACATTCGCCGCGATCGCGGTCGAGGTCGACAGTCGCCGATGGGCCGGGGTTCCGTTCTACCTGCGCACCGGAAAGCGCTTGGGGCGTCGGGTCACCGAGATCGCGCTCGTGTTCAAGCGGGCCCCACATCTGCCCTTCGATCAGACGATGACCGAAGAGCTGAGCCAGAATGCGCTGGTGATCCGCGTGCAGCCCGATGAGGGCATCACGCTGCGCTTCGGATCAAAGGTCCCCGGCTCATCCATGGAAGTGCGTGACGTCAACATGGACTTCTCGTACGGCCAGGCGTTCACCGAGTCCTCCCCCGAGGCCTACGAGCGGCTGATCCTCGATGTGCTGCTGGGCGAACCGTCACTGTTCCCGGTCAACGCCGAGGTCGAGTTGTCATGGAAGATCCTCGATCCCGTCCTCGAGCACTGGGCTGCGACGGGCACTCCGGACGGCTACGAGTCAGGCACCTGGGGTCCCGAGTCCGCCGACGAGATGATGACCCGCAACGGGCGGGCCTGGCGTCGTCCTTGATTTCCCGGTAGTCGCGCCGCTTGGCGAAGGAGCAGGTAATGATCGTCGAACTTCCAGATACGAGTACCACCGCAATCAGCAAGCAGCTCATCAAAATTCGCGATTCGGGTGGCGCGTTCACCTCCGGTCGTGTGTTGACCCTTCTCGTCTGCACCGACGAGGGCGAGCCGACCGAGGGTGCCATCGAAGCTGCCAACGAGGCCAGCCGCGAGCATCCGTGCCGGGTGATCGTCGTCGCGCGCGGCGATCGCAACGCACAGTCGCGACTCGACGCCCAGATCCGGGTCGGCGGCGACGCCGGCGCCTCCGAGGTCGTGGTCCTGCACCTGTACGGCGACATGGCTGATCACGGCGAGAGCGTCGTCATCCCGTTCATGCTGCCCGACACGCCGGTGGTGACCTGGTGGCCAGGGCGTGGCCCAGACAATCCGGCCGCAGACCCGATCGGTCGACTGGGTACCCGAAGGATCACCGACGCCCGCCGCGCAACCGATGTCCCCGCGGAATTGCAGCAACGACTGGCCACGTATGCCCCGGGCGACTCCGACATCGCCTGGTCGCGAATCACCGCATGGCGTGCCCTGTTGGCATCGGCGCTCGATCAACCGCCGCACAGTCCGGTCACCGCAGCCGAGGTCGAAGGTCCGGCCGACTCCCCCGCGGTCGACCTGCTCGCGGGCTGGTTGCATTCGGTCCTCGATGTTCCGGTGACACGATCTGTCGGCAGCTTCAAGGTGACCGTCGAGCGCGAGGCCGGTCCGCTCGTGCTGTGCGTCGGAATGAGTAACCAGGCCATCATCTCCATCCCGGGCAAACCCGACGGGCGGGTTGCGCTTCCGGGTCGTGAGCTGAGTAATCTTCTCGCAGAAGAACTTCGCAGGCTCGACCCCGACGAGATCTACCATCTCGCCCTGCAGGGGGTGGCCGGCATCATTCGCGCCGAAGACAGGGTTCACGCATGACAACACCGGAAATTTTTAGGTCTGCCGACAAGGATTCGCTGGTCGACGCGGTGACCGAGCGGTTCATCGCCACGATCACAGCAGCTCAGGCGGCCCGCGGCACCGCGTCGGTGGTGCTGACCGGCGGAAGCAATGGCATCGCCCTGCTCGAGGCCCTGGCAAAGGACTCCGGCGACATCGACTGGTCTGCGGTGGACATCTTCTGGGGCGACGAGCGTTTTGTCGCGGCGGATGACTCCGAGCGCAACGCCGGTCAGGCACAGGCCGCGCTACTCGATCACGTGCCGGTGAACGTCGATCGAGTCTTCGCGATGGCATCCTCTGACGGTGAGTTCGGTGACGACATCGACGCAGCCGCAGCCGATTACGCCGAACGCCTGGCTGCCCGGGCAGGCGACGGCGAGAGTGTTCCCCAGTTCGACCTGCACCTGCTCGGTATGGGCGGCGAAGGTCACATCAACTCGCTGTTCCCGCATTCGGACGCGACCGGTGAGAGTCAGGCCTCGGTGGTGGCGGTGACGAACTCGCCGAAACCGCCGCCGAAGCGGATCACCCTCACCCTGCCTGCCATTGCACGTTCACGTGAGGTCTGGTTCTTGGTGTCGGGTGCGGAAAAGGCCGAAGCCGTCGCCGCAGGCGTGGCCGGTGCCGACTTCATGGACTGGCCCTGTGCGGGCGCACACGGAACCGAGGCCACCGTGTGGTTTGTCGATCCGGCGGCCGCGTCGAATCTGCCCTGACCCCTGCGTCAGCGGCGTAGCCCGCGACCAGTGTCGAACGTCGCCTCGCGGCCTTCCATCTGCGCGGCATGCCAGTTCTCGCGATGCCGCCGCATGACTCGTTCGTGCACACGTGAGATCGGTGGGCACACCCGACGTGCGGTCTCGACGATCGTCATCAGCGGCAGCCGCAGCACGATCCACACAATCGCCGGAAAAGGGCTGGGCATGTCGTACTTGCTTCTCGTCCACGGCATCATGAACAGCGCCGAATACGCCGCGTATATCCGCGAATTGTAGAATTCACGGATCCGGCGCAGACCCGTGTGGCCGTCCCGCGGGGCGAAGGCCGCAGGAAATGACTCGATCAGCTCGGCGCCGTGCGGTCCCGAATCGTAGCTGCGGGTGGTGTTGACCAACGCCAGCAGTCGCAACGAATCGGCGATCGACTCCGGATACCACTGCGTTCGGACCCCGAGTAGATGTCCGAGATAACGCTGGTAGTGCAGCAAGACCCGGATCTCGCGAGGCGACGTCTGGACCCCGACCATCCACAGCGCCATCGCAGGCACCACGCTTCCGCCGAGCAGGGTCAGCAGCTGGTATGACTGGCTGATTGGCAGACCCCAACGTGCGGAGTCCCATTCAGGATGTTCGGCGACCGTGCGGCGGACCCAGACGTGCATGACCCGAACCCGCATGGCGGTGGCACGACCGGCTGACCCCGGTGTCAGGAGAGCATCGGGCTCGGACACATCGATCCAGAAGCGGGCGGTCTCCAAGAACCGCCGCAGCGCGTTGTCTCCGGCGTATCCACCTGCGAGCGACAGCGGGGTGGCGACCGCTGCCTCGGTGTACATCTCGAGGGTGATCCCGCCCGCCACGCTGAACAACGATGTCCCCCAGCGCCTCCAGATGGCCTCACCTTCGGCTATCTGTGCCGGATCGACCCACTCGGGAACGGTCTCGAACTCTTCGAAGAGCGCCACCATCGCGGGCGGCGGGTCCTCGATCGAGTCGAGCCCCTCGGTCAACGCCTTGTCGAGTAGTGCGCGGGCCGCCTCGCCGCCGAGTTCGCCGTAGACCTCATCCACGAATCGTTCTGCCACCGGGTCCGTGGTGAACATCTCCGCGGCAAATGTACGGATGTGCTCCTCCGCCGGAAAAAGGTCCTTGCCCGTCAGTCGCTTCGTCACCCGACGTGCGCGCGCGACCGCTCTGCTGTTCACCGCGTCTGCGTACCGGACGGCCTCGGGGAACTGTGGTTCGAGTTGCCGTCGAATCGGCGTTGGTGTGGACACCCAGACTCCTGTTCGGTTCCAGTGAGACGAAAACGGAGAACCGTCTCGCACGACTCGAACATACCCCATTACGGCTCGGTTGCCATCCCCGCACGACTACCCGCTGTTGCGAAGTGCCGTTGCGAGTCCGTTCATGGTGAGCTGGATACCGCGGCGCACCAGATCCGAGTCGTCCCCACCGCGGTAGCGGCGTAGCAACTCGACCTGCAGGTGATTCAACGGCTCGAGATACGGGAAGCGGTTGAACACCGACCGCTTGAGCGCGGCATTGTCGGCGAGGAGATCGTCGGTGCCCGTGATCTTGAAGTACATCGAGGTCGTGCGATCGTGCTCGGCGGTGATCATCCCGAAAACCTTCTCGCGCAACGCCTCATCCGGAACCAGACGCGAATACCGCTCGGCGAGGCCGAGGTCGGACTTCGCCATCACCTGCGCCATGTTGGACATGACCGTGCGGAAGAACGGCCACCGGTTGTAATAGTCGGTCAAGGTGGCGAGCCGGTCGTCGTCGCCGCCGACCCATTGCTCGAAGGCCGCACCGGTGCCGTACCAGCCGGGCAACATGACCCGGGCCTGCGACCAGGACAAGACCCACGGTATCGCCCGCAGATCCGAGATCTTCTCTGTCTGTTTACGAGAAGCGGGGCGGCTGCCGATGTTGAGTGAGCCGATCTCCGACAACGGGGTCGAGTTCACGAAGTACTCGACGAATCCCGGCGTGTCGTGCACCAGTTCGCTGTAGGCAGCACGCGCGAGTGCGGCCAGTTCGTCGAGCACAGCATAGGCCGCCTCGGCCTCGGCACCGAGCCCCTCCGTGTCGAGCAACGACGACTCGATGGTCGCCGCGAGGAGGGTTTCCAGGTTCCGCCGTGCGACCACCGGTTCGGCATACTTCGCCGCGATCACCTCGCCCTGCTCGGTGATCCGCAGCGAACCCTGAACAGCGCCCGGAGGCTGTGCCAGGATCGCGTCGTAACTCGGGCCACCGCCGCGGCCGACCGTTCCGCCGCGACCGTGGAACAGTCGCAGCCGGATGCCGGCCTTCTTCGCGGCTTCGACGAGATCCAACTCGGCCCTGTACAGCGCCCAGTTCGCCGCCAGGTATCCGCCGTCCTTGTTGGAGTCGGAATACCCGAGCATGATCTCCTGGATCCCCTCCTGGGCGTCGATGAGCGAGCGGTACAGCGGAATGTCGAGTGCAGCGAGCAGCGTGGCGGCGCCCTGCTGCAGATCCTCGATGGTCTCGAACAAAGGAACCACGCGCACCGACGAACTCGGTGCGATGTCCGCCGACCCCGGATCGAACAGGCCTGCCTCCTTCAGCAGCACCATGGCCTCGAACAAATCGCTCACGGAGGTGCACATGCTGATGATGTAGTTGGGGACCGCCTGAGGCCCGTACGCTGCGACCGCCGACGCCGCCGCCCTGACGATGTCGAGCTCCTTGTGCGCGAGGTCGGAGAGGTCGGCCCCCGGCCCGGTCAGGGGACGCCTGCTACTCAATTCGGCGGTGAGCAACTCCACTCGCTCGGCCTCCGGCAGGGACAGATAGTCCGAGTGGACGCCCGCCCAGGCGAGCAACTCCGCGACCACCTCTTCGTGGGTCTCGGAGTTCTGTCGCATGTCCAAGCCGGAGAGGTGGAATCCGAACGCCCGCACCGCTTCCCGGAGGGTCAGCAGCCGGTCGTCGGCGAGTTCGTCGTCCCCGTTCGAGCGCAAGGACTCATCGATGACATCGAGATCGGCGAGAAACTCGGTGGCGTCGGCGTAGGTCGACGCGCCGTCTTTCGGGTAACCGCCGTCGTTGACGGCGACAAATCGATCCCCGAACAATCCGCCGGCGGTTGCCGCCAGCCGCGCCCGGATGGCGCGTAGGGCTTGCCGGTACGGTTCGTCGGCCTCGGTCTCGCCGCGCTTCACACCGCCGAGCGCGAACACCTCGTCGCCGACCTCGGTGAGTCGAGACGTCAAACTGAGCTCTTGAGCCAATGTCGCAAGTTCGGCGAGGTGATGCGAGACCGCGGTTTCCGCGGCTCGCCGAGTTGCCATCCCGACGATCTCACCGGTCACAAACGGGTTGCCATCTCGGTCTCCGCCGATCCATGACCCCATCCGCAGCATGGGATCGTCGGCGATGCCGGCAGCCGGGTAGTGCTCCTGAAGCCAGGCGCGGAGCTCGGCATTGACGCGTGGGATCACCTCGAAGAACCCCGCGTCGTAGTACCGGAGTCCCACCTCGATCTCGTCCTGGATCTGGAGACGCTCGAGACGGATCAGTGCGGTTTCCCACAGCGTGAGCACCTGCCTGTTCAGGGCTCTGTCGACCTCCTCGCGCTCGGCTGGCGTCAGCTCTGTTCGCCCGGCGAAGCGCATCAGATCGGTGATCCGGCGCTGCACCTCGAACACCGTTCGGCGCCGGGTCTCGGTGGGATGTGCGGTGATCACCGGGACGACGGTGGCGTCGGAGAGTGCGGCGCCGACCTGGTCGTCACGCAAGCCCGCGGCCGCGAGCTTCGAGTATGTCGCTGCGAGCGTGGAGTCCTGCGGCGGGTCTCCTGCGCGGACGTGGATCGCCCGTCGCCGTTCTCGGTGGATGTCCTCGGCGAGGTTGGCGAGCAAGGCGAAATGGCTGAAAGCCCGGATCACCGAGATGGCCTCGGAGATGTCGATGTCGCGGAACAGCGTCTCGAGTTCGGTGCGATCGATCTCGGAACGGCGGATCCGGAAGGACTCGACCCTGGCCTTCTCGACGAGTTCGAAGGTGTCCTCGCCGGCATGCTTGCGGACTATCTGTCCGAGAATGCCGCCCAACAGGCGAATGTCCTCGCGTAGCGGTTCGGTCAGTTGTCTGTCGGTGCTACCGGCTTCCGGGCGGGGCACAGCGGGGCGCTTGTCAGTCACCCGCTCAGTATCTACGCCAGCGCGGGGCCGGCGCATCTCGACAATCGACGTTGACCGAAGGTGTTACGAGAGCTTGATGTCCAGGCCGATACCGAGGATGAAGATGGTCCAGATCACGCCGACGAAGACGGTCAGCCGGTCGAGGTTGCGCTCGACGACACTCGAACCGGACAGACTGGACTGCACGCCGCCGCCGAACAGCGACGACAAGCCGCCGCCCTTACCGCGGTGAAGCAGCACCAGGACGATCAGCAACACGCTGGTGACCACGAGTCCGATGTCCAGGGCAAGCTTCACGTGTCGTTTCCTATCAGAAGTTTTGTTCGAACGGCCGATCTACCACTGTACCGGCCGACGCCCGCGCCCGGAAATGGGGCCTTTTGGCGAGCAAACCCGCAGGTCACGTTCGCCAAAAGGCCCCAATTCGGGGGTCAGGGCAGAGGACCGCCGGCGGCGATGGCCGACAGGGTGGCGAACTCGTCCGACTTGAGTGAAGCGCCGCCCACGAGTGCACCGTCGACGTCCGTCTGGCCGACGATCTCGCCCACGTTCTTGGCGTTGACCGAACCTCCGTAGAGGACGCGCACCGAATCGGCGATCTTCTGATCCGCTAGTTCGGCGAGCGTCGTGCGCAGAGCCGCACACACCTCTTGGGCATCGGCGGCGCTGGCAACGCGGCCGGTGCCGATGGCCCACACCGGCTCGTAGGCGATGACGACCTTGGAGATCTCGTCAGCGCTCAACCCGGCGAGGGACCCCTTGAGTTGCGCGATGTTGTAGGCGACGTGATCGCCCGCCTCACGGATCTCCAGCCCCTCACCGACACATACGATCGGCGTCAACTCGTACTTCAATGCGGCCTTGGTCTTGGCCAACACCACGTCGTCGGTCTCGGCGTGCAGGGTGCGACGCTCGGAATGTCCTACGACGACGAACGTGCACCCGAGCTTCGCGAGGAACGCCCCGCTGATCTCGCCGGTGTACGCACCGGAATCGTGCGCCGAAAGGTCCTGTGCGCCATAGGTGAGCAGCAGCTTGTCACCGTCTACGACGGTCTGCACGCTGCGGATGTCCGTGAACGGTGGAATCACCGTGACGTCGACCTTGTCGAAGTACTTGGTGGGCAACGCAAATGCGATCTTCTGCACCAGACCGATGGCCTCGAGGTGGTTCAGGTTCATCTTCCAGTTGCCCGCGATCAGCGGTTTACGGGTGGCCATCTCAGCTCTCCAATACCTTCAGTCCGGGAAGTTCTTTGCCCTCGAGGTACTCGAGAGAGGCTCCGCCACCGGTGGAGATGTGAGAGAAACCATCCTCGGGAAGACCCAGTGTGCGTACGGCCGCGGCACTGTCGCCGCCGCCGACCACCGAGAACGCGCCACCCTTGGTGGCGCCGATGATCGCTTCGGCCAGGCCCTTCGTACCGGCAGCGAACTTCTCGAACTCGAAGACGCCTGCCGGACCGTTCCAGAACACGGTCTTCGCCTCGCCGAGCACCGCCGCGAATCGCTTGACCGCTTCGGGCCCGATGTCGAGACCCATCCAGCCGTCGGGGATCTCGGCAGACGACACGACCTTCGCCTCGGCATCCGCGGCGAACTTGTCGGCCACCACCACATCGATCGGGAGGTGGATGACGTCGCCGAACCGCTCCAGCAGAGACTTGCAGGTCTCGATCTGATCTTCCTGCAGCAGCGACGAACCCACCGACAGACCGTTGGCCGCCAGGAACGTGAACGCCATCCCGCCGCCGATGACCAGCGTGTCGACCTTCGGCGCCAGCGCCTCGATGACACCGATCTTGTCGGAGACCTTGGAACCACCGAGTACCACCGCGTACGGGCGGGCCGTATCCGTGGTGAGCTTTGCGAGAACCTCGACCTCGGCCGCGACCAGGCCACCGGCGTAGTGCGGCAACAGCTTTGCCACGTCGTACACCGACGCCTGCTCGCGGTGGACCACCCCGAACCCATCCGAGACGAACGCGCCTTCGTCGCCGGTCAGTTCCACCAGCGCCTTGGCGAGCTTCTCGCGCTCGGCCGCATCCTTGGAGGTCTCGCGCGGATCGAACCGCACGTTCTCCACCATCATCACGTCGCCGTCCGTCAGGCCCTCCGAGCGTGCAAGGGCATCACCGCCCACCACGTCGGTGGCCAGCTGGACGTTGCGGCCCAGCTCGACGCCGAGCCGCTCCGCGACCGGGGCCAGCGAGAACGCCGGATCCGGAGCGCCTTTCGGACGTCCCAGATGCGCGGTCACGATGACCTTCGCGCCCGCATCGGACAGCGTCTTGATGGTGGGCACCGAGGCCAGGATGCGCCCGGCGTCGGTGATGGTGGAGCCGTCCAGCGGAACGTTGAGGTCGGATCGAACCAAGACGGTCCGTCCTTCCACTCCGGTCGCGAGCAGATCAGCGAGGGTGGGTACCGAGGTGGTCATCAGGCGCGTCGTCTCCCGGCGCTCGAAGGGTCAGGGTCTACTCGAACTGGTTGTGCTACAGCGACTTTCCAACGAGACCGGTGAGGTCGACGAGGCGGTTGGAGTAGCCCCACTCGTTGTCGTACCAGGACACGATCTTGACCTGCTCGTCGATGACCTTCGTCAGTGGCGCATCGAAGATCGAGGAGTGGGGGTCGGTGACGATGTCCGAGGACACGATCGGTGCGGTGCTGTACTTCAGGATGCCCTTGAGGGGTCCCTCGGCTGCGGCCTTCATGGCGTCGTTGATCTCGTCGACGGTCGCCTTCTTCTTCAGGATGGCGGTGAGGTCGGTGACCGAACCGGTCGGGATGGGCACGCGCAGCGCGTAACCGTCGAGCTTGCCGAGAAGCTGCGGGAGCACCAGGCCGATGGCCTTCGCGGCACCGGTGCCGGTGGGCACCACGTTGAGGGCGGCGGCGCGGGCGCGACGCAGGTCACTGTGCGGTCCGTCCTGCAGGTTCTGATCCTGGGTGTAGGCGTGGATCGTGGTCATCAGACCCGAGACGATGCCGAACTCGTCATCGAGGACCTTGGCGACCGGGCCGAGGCAGTTCGTGGTGCACGACGCGTTGGAGATGATGTTCTGGCTGCCGTCGTACTTGTCGTCGTTGACACCGAGCACGATGGTGATGTCCTCACCCTTGGCGGGCGCGGAGATGATGACCTTCTTGGCGCCGGCGTCGAGGTGGCCCTTGGCCTTGGCGGCATCGGTGAAGATGCCGGTCGACTCGACGACGATGTCGACTCCCAGGTCGCCCCAGGGCAGCTCGGAGAGCGGGCCGCGATGTGCGAGAGCCTTGATCTTGCGGTCTCCGACGACGATCGTGTCGTCACCTTCGAGCGAGACATCCTGCGGCAGCCGACCGAGGATGGAGTCGTACTTCAGCAGGTGTGCCAGGCTCGCGTTGTCCGTGAGGTCGTTGACCGCGACGATCTCGATGTCAGTGGTGCCGAGCGCCTTCTGCGCTTCGATGGCACGGAAGAAGTTACGGCCGATCCGGCCGAATCCGTTTACGCCTACACGAACGGTCACTATGAGCTCCTTAGCTGTGGATGTGCTGGGCCATCGTGTGGCCCGTCTGCGGCAGTGATCAGCCTAGTCGTCGGCCTCGGACCAGGCACGCCCGGTCCGACTCCGTGGGTTGGATGTCACCCGTCGATGGGGAGCCGAGCCGGGGGTCGGCAACGCCCAAGGGCGTCAGTCGTCGTCGAGCAGGTCGGCGGTGACCGCCGATTCCGTGTCAGGAATGCCGTCGGTTCGCGCCTTCTTGTCGGCCATCGAGAGCAACCGGCGGATTCGCCCGGCGACAGCGTCTTTGGTCATCGGCGGATCGGCGAGTTGGCCGAGTTCCTCCAGAGAGGCCTGCCGGTGTGTGATCCGCAACTGGCCCGCCGTGATCAGGTGGTCCGGGACCTGGTCGCCCAGGATCTCCAGCGCGCGTTCGACTCGTGCGGCCGCTGCGACCGCGGCTCGGGCAGACCGGCGCAGGTTGGCGTCGTCGAAGTTCGCCAGCCGATTCGCCGTGGCCCGGACTTCGCGGCGCATGCGGCGCTCTTCCCAGGTGAGCCTCGTGTCCTGGGCGCCCATCCGGGTGAGCAAGGCGCCGATGGCCTCACCGTCGCGGATGACCACCCGGTCCGCGCCGCGGACCTCACGAGCTTTTGCCGTGACCCCGAGCCGCCGGGCTGCGCCGACCAGGGCCAACGCAGCCTCCGGGCCGGGGCAGCTGACCTCGAGCGCCGAGGACCGTCCGGGCTCTGTCAGCGACCCGTGCGCAAGAAACGCGCCCCGCCAGGCGGCCTCGGCGTCACCGACGCTGCCGCCGACGACCTGCGCGGGTAAGCCGCGTACGGGACGACCACGCATGTCGAGCAGACCCGTCTGCCGCGCCAGCGCTTCGCCGTCCTTGGTGACACGGACGATGTACCGCGCGCTCTTGCGGATGCCGCCGGCACTGAGCACGTGCACCTCGGAGTTGTAGCCGTACAGTTCGAAAATCTCCCGACGCAGCCGGCGGGCGACGTTACCGAGGTCGACCTCGGCTTCGACCACGACCCGGCCGGCGACGATGTGCAGCCCACCCGCGAACCGGAGCAACGCCGACACCTCTGCCTTGCGACTGCTCACCTGGGTCACCGCCAGACGACTCAGTTCGTCTTTGACCGCGGATGTCATCGCCACTCGACGTCGTCCCTTTCATTGGATGTTTCAGATGCAGATTGCCCGACTGTCGATCGGTAACGTGAGGCTTCACTATCGCACAGCCTCCCGATCAGGGCAGCGACCCTTCCCGGGTCGTGGGTGTGCGTCCCGGGTACTGCGAGCTCGCCGTCGTGCAGGGTCGCCCCGAACTGGGCAGCAGCCCGTTCGACGTGCTCGCGTTCACGTCCGACGGGAACCGAACCCGAGTCGACGATGACGTGGTCCACCCGGAAATCGTCAGCGTGGGCGAAGAGCACATGGAGATGTCGCTCTACCGAAAACCCGGCTGTCTCACCAGGTTCGGGAGCCAGATTGACGATGAGGATCTTGCGGGCCCTGGTGCGTTTGAGGGCCGCGAGTTGCTCCGGGACGAGCACGTGCGGGATCACACTCGAGAACCACGAGCCCGGGCCGAGCACCACCACGTCGGCGTTGTCGATCGCGTCGACGGCCTGCGCGCACGCGGGCGGATCATCCGGTGACAGGCGAACGCGACGCACCTTTCCCGGGGTCGTCGCAACCGCGACCTGCCCACGGATGGGTCTGCTGATCCGCGGATCTGCTTCGAGCCCCGAGACGTCCGCCTCGATCGTCAACGCCGTCGCGGACATCGGCAGGACGCGTCCCCGCACCCCGAACAGCGCGGTGATCATCTCGAGTGCCTCGACAGCATCGCCGGTGACCTCGGTCAGCCCCGCCAACAACAGATTGCCCACGGGATGCCCCGCGAGCGCACCCTGGCCCCCGAAACGGTGCTGCAGCAACGTCGCCCACTCTTGCGGAGGTCGAGAACCAGGACCGGTCGCCGACCTCTCCGGACCCGGATCGGTGGCCGACAGCAGCGCTGCCACCGCCATCCGCAGATCACCGGGTGGAAGGATGCCCAACTCCGCTCGCAGGCGCCCGGACGAGCCGCCGTCGTCGGCGACGGTGACGACCGCTGTGACGTCATCGCTCAGAAGACGCATCGCGGTCAGGGTCGCGTAGAGACCGTGTCCACCTCCGAGGGCAACGATCGATGGACCGGTGCCACTCATTCGCGCCCCAGATCACGATGGGCCACACGCACCGAGAACGCGTCCGAGTCGGGACCGGTGCGCGAGAGCCTCGCCGCCAGCTCCTCACTCATCGCGACACTGCGGTGCTTGCCACCGGTACAGCCGATGGCCACTGTCATGTAGCGCTTGCCCTCCCGCCGGTACCCGGCACCGACCAGCCGGAGAATCTGCTCGTACTTGTCGAGGAACTCCCCCGCCCCCTCTTGTCCGAGCACATAGTCCCGCACCGGTTCCTCGAGACCGTCGTGGTCCCGCAGTTCCGCGATCCAGTACGGATTGGGCAGGAACCGGACGTCGGCCACCATGTCCGCATCGATCGGGAGTCCATACTTGAAACCGAACGACTCCACCACGACCGACACGTCGGCAACGGAGGCATTGGCGTAGGCACCCTCGATGATCACCCGTAACCGCTGAACCGAGAGCCCGGAGGTGTCGACAACGAGGTCGGCGCGCTCCTTGACCGTTGCGAGCATAGTCCTCTCGGCAGCGATCGCCGAGATCAGAGTCCCGTTGCCCTGCAACGGATGACGCCGACGCACCTGCTCGAACCGCTGTACCAGGACCTGCTCCGAGGCCTCGATGAACACCACCCTGGGGTGAATGCCCGCCGCGTCGAGTTCTGTCCGCAGCTCATCGAGGGCGGCGGCGTAGGAGTTGCCCTGGATACGCATCACCAGAGCCAACCGGGAGATCGTCGAATTCTCTTTGCGGGCCACATCGACCATCGAACCGATGAGGGTGTGCGGGACGTTGTCGGCCACGTACCACCCGGCGTCCTCGAGCAGGTTCGCCACGGTGCTGCTCCCCGCCCCGGACAGTCCGGTGACCAACAACACCTCTGGCCGTCCGGTGACCGCGCGCTCCGCGCCGGCCTGGGTTTCGCTCACCTGGTGGGTCCCGTCTTCTCGCTGTCCTGATTATGTTCGACAAGCGCCTCCTGTACCGCTTTTGCGGTCATTTGCCCGATTCCCGGCACCTCCGCGATCTGCTCGATGGTCGCCTGCCGCAAGTTCGCGACCGAACCGAAATGCGCGACGAGCGCTGATCTGCGGGTGCTGCCCAGGCCGGGGACCCCATCGAGGGCCGAGGCGGTCATCCGCTTACTGCGCTTGCTGCGGTGAAAACTGATCGCGAAACGGTGCGCTTCGTCTCGTACGCGTTGCAGCAGGAACAGCGCCTCGCTGGTCCGCGGGAAGATGACCGGATCATCGTCGCCGGGTACCCAGACTTCTTCGAGCCGCTTGGCCAGCCCGACGACCGCGACATCGGTGATGTTCAGTTCGTCGAGGACCGCTGCAGCGGCGTGCACCTGGGGGGCGCCGCCATCGACCACGAACAGGTTCGGCGGATAGGCGAACTTACGTGGCCGGCCCGTCTTCGGGTCGATCGCCGCTTCGGGCGCGAGGTCTCCCCCGCTCGCATCGGCGAGGGGCGGTGGGATCGCCACTGCCGAACTTTCTGCCAGGTCCGCGCGATGCCGTAGGAAACGGCGTCGCGTGACCTCCGCGATGGACGCGACGTCGTCGGAATGGCCGTCACCGGCGGCCTCCCGGATCGCGTAATGCCGGTAGTCGGACTTGCGGGGCAACCCGTCCTCGAACACGACCAGCGAAGCGACGACATCAGTGCCCTGTACATGGGAGATGTCGA
Source organism: Williamsia sp. 1138 (assembly GCF_002095435.2). GTDB lineage: Bacteria > Actinomycetota > Actinomycetes > Mycobacteriales > Mycobacteriaceae > Williamsia. The sequence continues at coordinate 74,211 of NZ_MJEJ02000043.1, read as the reverse complement.
TGCACTCGATACGCAACGGTGCGGTGTCGAGGCCGAGGGTGTCCTGGATCTCGGTCAAGGCCGCCGACCGGGTCGTGAGATCTCCGGCCCGTTTGAGTTTGTGTTGCGCAAGCGCGCCCGACGCGTTCCGGGCGACCGTCTCCATCAGCGACTTCTTGTCGCCGCGTTGTGGGATCCGTAGATCGACGTTGCTCCCGCGCAGACCCGAAAGCCATTCGCGCACTTCGCCGACATTGGGGGGTAACGCCTGGACCAGAACCTCACGAGGAACCGGATCCGCAGACGCGTGACCGTCCTCCACGGAGACAGACGCGGCCTGCTCCACCTGCTCGCCGTAGAACTGAGTCAGGAACTGCCCCACCTGATCGGCCATGTCGTCGTCGCCCGATTTCTCGACAATCCAGCCGCGCTGACCCAGAACACGCCCTCCGCGCACGTGGAAGACCTGTACCGAGACCTCGAGATCGTCCCCGTCCATGGCGACGAGGTCGGCGTCGGTCCCGTCACCGAGGACCACCGACTGTCGCTCCAGCGCCCTGCGCAGCGCCCCGATGTCGTCACGCAGACGGGCTGCGCGTTCGAAGTCCAGGGCAGTGGATGCCTTCTCCATCTGCGACTGCAGATTGTTGATCATCCGATCCGTACGCCCGGCGAGGAAATCACAGAAATCCTCGACGATGACGCGGTGCTCCTCCGCGCTGACGCGACCGATGCACGGTGCCGCACACTTGTCGATGTATCCGAGCAGACACGGCCGGTCAATCTGCCTGTGCCGCTTGAATACACCGTTCGAACAGGTGCGGGCCGGGAATACCCTGGTCAGCAGATCGAGCGTCTCCCTGATCGCCCAGGCATGTGCGTACGGACCGAAGTACCGAACACCCTTACGCCGCGGACCGCGATATACGAACAACCGTGGATACTCCTCGGCCATCGTGACCGCGAGCATCGGATAACTCTTGTCATCGCGATACCGGACATTGAAACGCGGATCGAACTCCTTGATCCAGTTGTACTCGAGCTGTAACGCCTCGACCTCGGTGGAGACCACAGTCCACTCGACCGACGCCGCCGTCGTCACCATCTGCCGCGTCCGCGGATGCAGCGAGGTCAGATCGGCGAAGTAGGACGTCAGCCGCGAGCGCAGACTCTTCGCCTTCCCGACGTAGATCACCCGCCGATGGACGTCCCTGAACTTGTAGACACCGGGCTCTGTGGGAATGCTCCCCGGAGCCGGGCGGTACGTCGACGGGTCAGCCACATTTTCCAGGCTAGTACCCCGCAACGACAGGAGTTAAATACCGACGTCAGCGGGGAGCGAACCGCTCCTGCAGATCGCGGAACTCCGCCATCGCGGCCACCGCACGGTCACCGTCGTTCGCCTGGATCGCGAGAATCGGACTGAACTCGTCCTCCGGCAATTCCAGACGCGCCCAGTTGCCGCTGTCGGGATACCAGACACCTCGGACGATGCTCCAGTCGAATACCCGCTCGCCGAGCAGATTCCGTATCCCGACCCCTTCGGCGCCGACCCGCAGCCGGGCCCGGCACAGCAGCATCATCGAACCGCCGATCACCACCCCGATCAAGCCCATGGCTATCTGGTCCGAGGTCTGGAAGTTCGCGCCCGTGTCCGAGATCGTCAACAGCGACCCGACGACGACGTGGACGATGACCACCACCACCGCAGCAATGGTCGCGTACAACGGTGACCGGCGGGGCCGGTAGACCATCAACCAGCGTGGCTCACCATTCGACTCCATCGCCTCACCACTGGCACTCACAGGCGATCCCGTCGCAGACGCTGTGGTCCTGTCGGCATGTGCACTCATCAGACGCCGGCGTGGTACTCGCCACGGGAGAGCGCGCGCAGGGTCAACGCTGAAGCGATGGCCGCCGTAGCCGCCTGAGCGCCCTTGTCCTCCGAGGAATCCGGCAATCCCGCCCGGTCCAGTGCCTGCTGTTCGTTGTTGGTGGTGAGCACACCGTTGCCGACCGGGGTCGACTCGTCGAGGGATACCCGGGTCAGTCCGCTGGTGACCGCGTCGCACACGTACTCGAAGTGGGGGGTCTCACCGCGTATCACCACGCCCAACGCGACGACCGCGTCGTGGTTGCGGGCAAGGGCCTGCACGATGACCGGCAGTTCGATGGCGCCCGCGACCCGAACGATCGTCGGCTGATTGACACCGACCTTGGCGGCCGCTGTCGTTGCGCCGCTGAGCAGGGACTCACAGATCGTCGAATGCCATTGCGAGGCAACGATTGCCACCTGCAGCTTACTGGCATCTCCGAGTTCGAGCTCTGGTTCGCCTGCGCCGCTCATGCGGGGTTTCCTCCGGTGATGTTGATCGGTTGCACCCCGCCGGTATCCGTTCCGTGCGGGTCGTCGAGCCCGGTGAGGTCGTGGCCCATCCGGTCCCGCTTGGTCCGCAGATACCGGAGATTCTCGGCGTTCGGACGCACCGGCATCGCCACGCGCTCGGTGATGTGCAGGCCATAGCCGTCGAGCCCGACACGCTTCGCCGGGTTGTTGGTGAGCAACCGCATCGAGGCGACACCGAGATCGACCAAGATCTGCGCACCCAGACCGTAATCACGCGAATCGGCGGGCAGACCGAGTTCGAGGTTCGCATCCACCGTGTCCGAACCGGCATCCTGCAGTTGGTAGGCCTGCAACTTGTGCAGCAGCCCGATGCCCCTGCCTTCGTGCCCACGCATGTAGAGCACGATTCCGCGCCCCTCCTGCGCGACCATCTCGAGCGCTGCATCGAGTTGAGGGCCGCAGTCGCAACGCAAGGAGCCGAAGACGTCACCGGTCAGGCACTCCGAATGGACCCGGACCAGAACGTCGTTGCCCTCGCCGTCCGCGCCGGGGATGTCGCCCAGGACGAGAGCCACATGTTCGACCTCGTCGTAGATGCTGGTGTAGCCGACTGCCCGGAACGTGCCGTGTGCAGTGGGAATCCGTGCATCGGCCACCCGCACGACGTGCTTCTCGTGACGACGACGCCACGCGATCAGGTCGGCTATGGAGATCAGCGCCAGGTCGTGTTCGTCGGCGAACACGCGCAGCTCGGGCGTCTGGGCCATGTCGCCCTCGTCCTTCTGGCTCACGATCTCGCAGATCACACCGGCCGGTGTCAGACCCGCCATCCGGGCGAGGTCGACGGCGGCCTCGGTGTGGCCGGGGCGGCGGAGAACGCCGCCTTCCTTGGCTCGAAGAGGCACCACATGCCCGGGACGGGTGAAATCGCCCGCCGTGCTTTCTGGATTGGCGAGTAGTCGCATGGTCGCCGCGCGGTCCGAGGCGCTGATGCCGGTGCCGATCCCTTCGCGGGCATCGACCGTGACGGTGTAGGCCGTCCCGTGCTTGTCCTGGTTCATCGAATACATCGGCGGCAGTCCGAGCCGGTCGCAATCGGCTCCGTCCAGCGGCACGCAGAGGTAGCCCGAGGTGTACCGGACCATGAATGCAACGAGTTCCGGCGTCGCCTTCTCCGCAGCGAAGATAAGGTCGCCCTCGTTCTCACGGTCTTCGTCGTCGACGACGACAACAGCCTTACCTGCAGCAATATCGGCTATCGCCCGCTCGACCGTGTCGAACCTGGTGTCCTGGGACAGCCCTTGTGGCTTGTCTGCGGTGTTGTTCATCGCTCCACTCCGATCGAAGCCAGCCGTTCGACGTACTTTGCGATCACGTCGACTTCAAGGTTAACCACCACGCCCGGTGCAGCAGCACCCAAGGTGGTCAAGGTGAGAGTTGTTGGGATGAGTGAGATCTCAAACCAGTCCGGGCCGACTGACGAAACGGTGAGGGACACCCCGTCGACGGTGATCGAACCCTTCTCGACGATGTAGCGGGCCAGCGACCCCGTGATCGCGATGCGCACGACAGTCCAGTTCTCGCCCGCGTCCACCGATTCCACGGTGCCGACACCATCGACGTGACCTTGGACGATGTGCCCGCCGAACCGTCCGCTCGCGGGCATCGCCCGCTCCAAGTTCACCGGGCTGCCCGGTCCGACGGCCTCCAGCGAGCTGCGGCGCAGGGTCTCACCCATCACGTCGACGGTGAAATCGCCGCCGGCAAGGACGTCGACGACCGTGAGGCAGACTCCGTTGACGGAGATCGAATCGCCATGTCCGGCGTCGCTGGTGACGAGTGGGCCGCGGACGGTGAACCGCGCCGCATCCGTCAGGTCTTCCCTCGCGACAATGCTGCCGCGTTCTTCGACGATCCCGGTGAACATCGCCTTCTCCTTCAATCGCTGCGCGATCTCAGGGCGGCACATGGCAGGTCTGGGCGACCTGTCAGTGGTGTTCTCTCACGTCCGGACTGTAACCGTCGGCTCCGGGATCTCACCGGAATCTGCTGGACCCTCCACCGAGGTGAAGGCGCTCGCGGGCTAGGAGAAAAACCAGGTCTTCACCTTTACCGCCGGTGGGGAATCACACCCCGCCCCGAGAACTTCCACCAACGACGCTAGCACACCCACCAGGGCAGCTGATCAGGCGTAACGCCGTGACAGCGCCGGTCAGCGGGTTGCGGTCAGGGTGAGCAGAACGTCGTCACCCAGGGTTTCGGCACTCTGGGTCACAAACCGGTGACCCTGGGTCAGGGTCTGCACGGTCTCGTCGACCACCGCGGAGGCTCCCCCGCCGATCACCAGCGGCGCGATGTACGCCTGGACACGATCGACCAGGCCTGCCGCGAAAAACGCACCGAGCAGGCGGGAGCCACCCTCGATCTGCACATTCGCCAGGTCACCCAGCGCCGCGAGAACGCGGTTCGGATCGCGGTCGCGCACCTGGAGCGTGCGGGCGTCGGCGTTGAAGATGCGTGCCTGCGGCGAGATCTCGGACAACCCGACCACGACGCGCATCGGCTGGTGTCGACGCAGGGAACCGTCGGGGTTACGCGCAGTCAACGTCGGGTCATCGGTGAGCACCGTCCCGGTGCCCACGATGATCGCGTCGAGCTGAGCGCGTTCGTCGTGCACGCGGCCACGGGCAACGTCTCCGGTGATCCACTGACTCGTCCCGTCAGGTGCGGCGATCCGACCGTCGATCGAGGCCGCGAACTTGGCGGTGACCATGGGTCGCCCGTGTTTCTGCCGGAACAGCCACTCCCGGAGGGGGCCCGAACTCACCTCGCCGGCCCGGACACCACCCTGCACCAGTACACCGGCATCTTCCAGCCGCCGATGACCTCCGGAGGCGAGCGGATTGGGATCGGCGACGGCGTACGCCACCTCGCGAACACCTGCGGCGATCAACGCCTCGGTGCAGGGGCCGGTCCGGCCGGTGTGATTGCACGGTTCGAGGGTGACCACCGCAGTGCCACCGGCGGCCCGGGAGCCGGCCTGCGCCAGTGCGTTCACCTCCGCGTGGGCACCGCCCGGCGCGCTGGTGTGACCGATCCCGGCCACGGCACCGTCGACATCGAGGATCACTGCTCCGACCGGTGGGTTCGGCGAACTGATCCCCCGCGCACCGAGCGACGCGGTGATCGCCCGGCCCATCGCCCCATCGACGTCGGTCATGGTGTCATCGTGCGCCGAGCGCCTGGGCGCGCAGCGACTCGACCGCAACAGCAGGATCGGCGGTGTTGTAGACCGCAGACCCGGCGACAAAGCAATCGACGCCTGCCTCGGCGGCCTGCTCGATGGTGTCGGCGTTGATCCCGCCGTCTATCTCGACGAGCACCCGTAACTCGCCCGAGTCCACGAGCGACCGCACCCGACGTACCTTCTCCAGGACCTCGGGGATGAACGACTGGCCTCCGAAGCCGGGTTCCACACTCATGACGAGCAACGTGTCGAAGCTCTTCAGGATCTCCAGGTACGGATCGAGGTCGGTACCGGGTTTGATGCTCAGTCCGGCCTTTGCACCCGCGGCCCGGATGTCTCGGCCCACCGCTATCGGATCGTCGGTGGCCTCTGCGTGGAACGTGACGTTGTAGGCCCCGGCCTCGGCGTACCCCGGCGCCCAGCGGCCCGGATCCTCGATCATCAGATGGCAGTCGATCGGGATGTCCGTGCTCTTGAGCAGGCTCTGCACGACCGGCAACCCCAACGTCAGGTTGGGCACGAAATGGCCGTCCATCACATCCACATGCAACCAATCCGCACCCGCGACCGCGTCGGCTTCGGCACCGAGCTTTGCGAAATCGGCGGACAGAATGGACGGCGCGATCATCGGAGGCGTCTGCATGAGAGTCATCCTAGGGCGCACCGTACGCAGCCCGCCCGACCCGTCGGCGTTGATCCGACGCCTCCCCCTGAGCTCCGTTAAAACGCCGTGCCCTCACCCCTGGTGAAGAGTCGCCACCTTCGGCGGCGTGGTGGTGCCGGCCACGAGGTCAGTCCTTGCGCAAGGCGGCGAAGAACATGGCATCGGTGCCGTGCAGGTGCGGCCACAGCTGCACGGAGGACCCGTTGCCGAGTCCCTCGATGCCGCCGGGGACGAGTTCTCGGGTGTCGAGGGGGGTCACCGGGAGTTCCGCGACTATCCGGTCGACAACTCCCGCGGTCTCAGCCGGGTGAGGGGAACAGGTCGAGTAGACCACCACGCCGCCGGGGCGCACGAGTTCGACGGCCGAGGTGAGCAATTGGTGCTGCAGCGTGACGAGTTCTGCGACGTCGTTCGGGCTTCGCCGCCAGCGGGCCTCGGGCCTGCGCCGCAACGCTCCCAACCCCGTGCAGGGCGCGTCGACGAGTACCCGGTCGAACCCCGGCTCGAGCCCGGGGTCGCGACCATCGGCGACGTGCACGTCAACAGGTAGGTCGCGGGTGGATTTGCTGATCAGCTCAGCACGATGCGACGCCTTCTCGACGGCGTCGACTCTGGCGCCCTCGATTTCGGCCAGTGCACCGAGCAGCGCGGCCTTCCCACCGGGACCTGCACAGAGATCGAGCCAGCGACCGGAGTCGGGGCCCTCGAGCGGCGCCTGCGCCAGGGCCCTGGCCACCAACTGACTTCCCTCGTCCTGTACCCCTGCCAGGCCCTCGCGGATCGGCTCGAGGTCGCCGGGGTCGCCCCCGTCGAGATAGACGCAATAGGGCGAGTACCGACCGACCTCGCCACCGGTGATCAGCGCCAATTCCTCGGCGGTTATCAGTCCCGGTCGAGCAACAAGATGGGTCAGTGGACGTTCGTCGTCGGCGGCGAGCGCAGCCTGCAAGGCCCCCGCCGAGCCGCCGAGAGCTTCGTCGAACACCTCCGCGATCCAGCGGGGATGTGCGTATTGGAAGGCCAGATGCCCGATGAGGTCCTCGGCGATGGACGGCGCCAGCGCCTGCACCCACAGATCCTCGTCACGCTGGGAGATCTTGCGCAGCACAGCGTTTGCGAAACCTACCGGACCGTGGCCCGAACGGGAACGGACGAGGTCCACGGACGTGGAGACAGCGGCGTGCGCTCCTATTCTGGTGCGCAGCAACTGATAGGTGCCGAGCCGAAGGACGTCGAGCACGGCGCCGTCGATCTCGGTGACCGGACGCTTCGCCACCTCGGCGATGATGGCGTCGAGCATCCCGACCGCCCGCGATGTCCCGTAGGTCAGCTCTGTCGCGAGAGCAGCATCACGACCGGTGATCTTCCTGTCCCGCAACATCTTCGGCAGCACGAGGTTGGCGTAGGCATCACGTTCGCGTACGGCCGCCAGTACATCGACGGCGGCAACCCGAGCCGGGTCGATCGGTGTGTGCTCGCGCTGGTCGGTCGGTTGGTTCATGTCAGTGCCTGTCCGTCGGTCAATCTGGCACCTCGCGCCCAATCGGCGCCCGCCATCGCTTTTTTGCCTTGTGGTTGTACCGTGTCCAGCCGGATCGGATCGGTCTTGGTGCCGACGAGCAGCGCCTTCTTGGTGACCTGCAGCTCGCCCGCCGCCGGCGCCTGCTCTTCGCCGGCAGGCACCACCGATGTCGACAGCACCTTGACCCGCACCTCGTCGAGGGTGGTCCACGCGCCGGGGGCCGGAGTCATCGCCCTGATGTGCCGATCGATCAGGTGCGCCGGCAGGTCCCACCGGATCCGGGCGTGGTCGATCGAGATCTTGGGCGCCGTGCTGACGCCTTCGGATTGCTGCGGAACGGCGACCAGCTCACCGTCTTCCAGCCCGTCCAAGGTCGCCGTCAGCAGCCCGGCACCGAACTCGGACAATCTGGTGAGCAGAGAGCCTGCGGTGTCGTCGGGACGAATGCGCTCGGTGACCACTCCGAACACCGGTCCGGTGTCGAGGCCGGCCTCGATCCGGAAGGTGCTCGCGCCGGTCATCTCGTCGCCTGCGGCGATCGCCGCCTGGACGGGCGCAGCGCCGCGCCAGGCAGGCAGCAGAGAGAAATGCAGGTTGACCCATCCGTGGGTCGGCAGGTCGAGGAGTGACGCCGGCACCAGTCCCCCGTAGGCGACGACCGGAATGCACTCGGGCGCCCACTTCTGGAGTTGCGCCACCGAATCGGGATCAGCCAACTTCCGCGGGGTGATGACCGGGATGCCGTTGTCGTCGGCGAGTTGCGCCACCGGTGAACGGGTCACCTTGCGTCCCCGTCCTGCGGCGGCGTCGGGCCTGCTGATGACGCCGACGACCTCGTGTCGCGGTGAGTCGATCAACGCTTGCAGTGGACCGACTGCGGGCTCAGGTGTGCCCGCGAACACCACCCGCATGTGCAACCTCCAAAGTGTGCGCCTGCCGAACACTCGTCCGGCCAGCCAACAGCGTAGTTGGCCGGTCCCGGGGAACCCATTCGCGTTGTTGCCTCACCCCCACCCCGAGCGTGCCCTTTCAGTCGCCGACCGGGCCCTTTCAGTCGCCGACCGGGCCCTTTCGGTCGCCGACCGGGCCCTTGACCACCGACGTGCCGTGCCTGACCCGGCCAGCGTCGGCAAACCGCCAGGGCCCCGACGAACCGGTGTCCACAGGTGAAAGCGCATCGTCGGGTGCGAAAATCTGCGGTCAAAGTCAAGAAAGGCACGCTCGACGTCCAGAACGGCACGATCGGCGTCAAGAAAAGCACGGTCGGCGCCCAGAAAGGCACGCTCGGCGGACTATCCGATGGTGGGCGGATCCATCTGGACCCTGATCGGGGCGGATTCGTGCTGGGCATTGCGCGCGACCTGGGCAGCGTGCAAGGCCGCGGCAAGTTCACGCCCCTGGGCGCGTGTGCATCGAAGCAAGATCCGCTGCGGGTCGGACACCTCGTCGCGGTTCAGCCCGGAAGGAAGCCGGACGCCGGGTGGCAGTTCGACGGGACCCAGCATCTCCCCGCCGGCCGGGAGTTCGACTGTCTCTGCGAACGCGAGGATCGCCGGACCCTCGCCATCGATGGACGCCATCGTCACCGCAGGCGGAAAGGCCAATTCGGTGCGCTGAGACAGTTCCTGGTCGGCGAATCCGACCGGGTCCCAGCGAATGACCGCCTGCACGGGCGCCAGACCTGCATCGGCGACGATGACGAGCGCACCGCCTTCACCGTGAGGACGGACCAGCAGACCGGCCGAGAGCCACCGGCGGACGGCTTCTTCTCCGGCCCGGAGTTCCGGTCGGTCGAGTTGAGCCCACGTATCGAGCAACACCACGGCGCCGTACCCGCCGTCGGCGACCGGTTCTGCGCCTGGCGTGGAGACGACAACTCGCGCCCCGGCATCGACCGAAGCGACTATCTTGTCGCCGCCAGAGGTGAGCACCGGGACTCCGGGGAAAGCACGCCCCAACTCTTCCGCGGTGCGCCGGGCCCCGGTCGTCAGCGCCCGCACTTTGGTGAACCCACACTCGGCACAACGGAAATCGGTCTCCGGGTGCCCACACCAACGGCAGCTCAGAGAGCCGACGGAACCCGCGTGGGCACCGCCCACACCCGGACCGTCTGCCTGCATCGGCCCGTGACAGCGTCGGCACCGGACCTGGGCGCGACAACGCTCACACGCCAGTGACGGCAGGTAACCACGCCGGGGAACACTGAACAGCACCGGGGCGTCGGCGGCGATCGCTGCTCGCGCCGCATCGAAGGCCACGGCCGGGATCCTGGCGGAGCGGGCGAGCGGGTCGCGGGTGATTCGATTGTCCTCATCGGACAGGGCATGAACTCTGGGCGTGCGCTGCCGGACGGTCGCGCGTGCGCCGGTGAGATCGTGTGCCCAACCCGCGTTGACCAATGCCTGCGTCTCGGCTGTCCGCGCCGCACCGCCCAGGACGAGGGCGCAGGTCTCTGAATGCGAACGTAACACCGCCACCTCACGCGTGTGCGGATAGGGTGCACGCGGTTCGCAGAGGCTGTCGTCGCCGTCATCCCAGACGACGATCAGACCGAGATCCGGCACCGGTGCGAACGCGGCGCTCCGCGTACCGATCACCACCGACGCCTGGCCTCGCAACGCCCGCAGCCAGCGTCGATACCGCGCCGACGGACCCAGTCCCGCGGACAGCGACACCACCCGATCACCGAGCAACGGTTCACACGCGGTCTCCAACCGGACCAGATCTCGCTGGTCCGGGACGACGATGATCGCGGAGCGCCCGTGGACGACGGTGTGGCACGCGAGTTCGGCGAGGCGAGCCGGCCAGTCCTCCCCCGGCAGCACCTGCCAGGCCGCCCTCGCCGCCTTTCCCTCTGCGATCGCGGTGAGAAAGGAGTCAGAGTGCTGGTACGCATCCCAGGCGTCGAGGTCGACCGTCGGAGGCTTCGGTGTGCCCGGTGGTGGGCCGACCGCCTGCTCGGTACGGGCGTGGCGTGCGGGTATCGCCAGCCGCAGCACATCTGTCATGGTGCCCGCGTAGCGATCGGCGACTGCGCGTGCGAGTACGGCCAGCTCGGGGGTCAGTACCTGCTCGGCAGAGATCACCCGCTCGAGCCAACCGAGTTTGCCCGGGTGCTCACTGGCAGCGACGCGCTCGAGGATGAACCCGTCGACGAGTCGCCCCGAGAATCGCACCCGCACCCGGACACCCGGCTGGGCGTCCAGGTGCTGATCCGTCTGCACCTGGTAGTCGAACGGACGATCCAGATGGGCAAGTCCGAGCGCAGGTAGTACCCGGGCGATCGGCAGGTCAGGCGCGAGTTCCCGACCCTTTGTGACTGTGCTCATGCCGCGGCGAGCCCGCCGCGACGCTCACACGCCGGCAGCGGCCTTCAGCTTCTCGGCGCGGTCGGTGTGCTCCCACGGGAGATCGATGTCGGTTCGCCCGAAGTGGCCGTAGGCCGCGGTCGGAGCATAGATCGGCCGCAGCAGGTCCAGGTCACGGATGATGGCGCCCGGACGCAGGTCGAACACCTCGGTGATCGCCGACTGGATCTTGGCGCGATCGACATGCTCGGTGCCGAAGGTCTCGACGAACAGACCGACGGGAGCGGCCTTGCCGATGGCATAGGCAACCTGCACCTCGATGCGGTCGGCCAGACCTGCGGCGATCGCGTTCTTGGCAACCCAACGCATCGCGTAGGCGGCGCTGCGGTCGACCTTCGACGGGTCCTTGCCGGAGAAGGCGCCGCCGCCGTGCCGAGCCATGCCGCCGTAGGTGTCGACGATGATCTTCCGGCCGGTCAGCCCGGCATCACCCATCGGACCTCCGAGGACGAACTTGCCGGTCGGGTTGACCAGCAGTCGCACGTCATCGGTGTCGAGTGTGGGGAGGTTCAGGTCGTTGAACACCGACTCCAGGACCTGGTTGCGAATGTCCGGGGTGAGGAGATTCTCCAGATCGATGTCGGCAGCATGCTGGGTGGACACGACGACCGTGTCGAGGCGCACGGGCTTGTCATCGATGTACTCGATGGTGACCTGGGTCTTGCCGTCCGGCCGCAGGTACGGCAGCACACCGGTCTTGCGCACCTCGGTCAGACGCCGGGCGAGGCGGTGGGCCAGAGCGATCGGCACCGGCATGTACTCGGGGGTCTCGTTCGTGGCATAACCGAACATCAAGCCCTGATCACCGGCACCCTGGCGGGCGATCTCGTCCTCGGTGATGCCCTCGACGCGGGACTCGTAGGCATTGTCGACACCCTGGGCGATCTCCGGCGACTGGGCACCGATCGCAATGTTGACACCGCATGAGTTGCCATCGAAACCCTTGGCCGACGAGTCATAGCCGATCTCGAGAACCTTGTCCCGCACGATCTTGGGGATGTCGGCCCAGGCAGTGGTGTTCACCTCGCCTGCGACGTGGACCTGACCGGTGGTCACCAGGGTCTCCACGGCGACCCGGGCACGGGGGTCATCGGTGAGCAGCGCGTCCAGGATGGAGTCGCTGATCGCATCACAGATCTTGTCGGGGTGGCCTTCTGTGACGGACTCGCTGGTGAACAAACGGGAATCGGTCATGGATTTCCTCTCGGAACGGTTGTCCTGGCGGCACGGTGCGCGAAAACCCGCGGACCTCAAATTACACAGGGGTGGTGGTGTCAGTTACATCGACCATCTGTGCCCCCACCATCTGGGCGCAGAACAGTCACCGCGTCAAGTATTCGACTCGCCATGAGTGTTTTGGAACCGAGCGGCAGGGCCGTCTCGTCACCGCCGGCAGCCAGTATCCATCCGGTGTTGTGGTCCATCCCGAAGGCTTTACCCTCGCCGACGGCGTTGACGACCAACAGGTCACAGCCCTTGCGGGCAAGTTTTGCCCGCCCGTGGTCGAGCACGCCGTGATGCTCGTCGCCGGTCTCGGCGGCAAAACCGACGATCGAGGTCGTGTCGGGTATCTCGCCGGCCCTGCGCGCCGCGACCAGGCCGGCCAGGATATCCGGGTTGGTGGTCAGCTCGATGGGGGCAGGTCCCTTGTCGGATTTCTTGATCTTTGCGCCGGAGAGGTGCACCGGGCGGAAGTCCGCGACTGCGGCGGCCATGATCACCACGTCGGTCTCGGGTGCACGCTTTCCGATCTCGTCGGACAGCTGCGCGGCGGTGGCGATCTTGATCACCTCGACGCCGGCGGGGTCGGCCAGATCGGCGGTGGCACCGGCCACGAGTGTCACCTGGGCACCGCGCTGCGCCGCCGCGCGGGCGAGCGCGTAACCCTGCTTGCCGGAACTGCGGTTGCCCAGATAACGAACGGGATCGAGCGGTTCGCGCGTTCCGCCTGCACTGATCAGGAATTTGAGGCCTGCCAGGTCGTACGGGAGTGCCTCCGGCCGTTCGAGGAGCAGATCACCGAGTAGGGCTATCTCCTGCGGTTCGGGAAGCCTGCCGGCTCCGGTGTCCGCACCGGTCAGCCGGCCCGAGGCCGGGGTCAGCACCGTGGCGCCGTGCTCGCGCAGAGCTGCCACATTGGCCTGGGTAGCGGGGTGCTCCCACATCTCGGTGTGCATCGCCGGTACGTACACCACTGGACACCGAGCGGTCAGGAGTGTGGAGGTCAACAAGTCGTCGGCACGACCGCCGGCCGCGCGAGCCATCAGATCGGCTGTCGCGGGCGCGATCAGGACGAGGTCCGCCTCTTGTCCGAGGCGGACATGCGGAACGAGAGGCACATCATCGAACACAGCTGTGCTGACGGGGTTTCCGCTCAGGGCCTCGAAGGTGGCGGCGCCGACGAACTTCAGCGCCGCCTCGGTCGGTATCACCCGGACATGGTGGCCTGCCTCGGTGAAATGCCTGATCACCGACGCCACCTTGTACGCGGCTATCCCGCCACCCACTCCGATGACGATGTTCTTACGCGTAGTGCCGACGTTCTCGCCCACGAACTCTCGCCTTTCGGAACCGAGGTGGAATTACTCGCCTTCGGTGTGCTCGAGCAGGTCGGAGTGGATTTCGCGCATGGCGATCGACAACGGCTTTTCCTGCAGGCCGGGCTCGACCAGAGGTCCGACGTACTCCAGGATCCCGTCGCCGAGCTGGTTGTAGTAATCATTGATCTGACGCGCACGCTTGGCCGCGAAGATGACCAGTGCGTACTTCGAAGAAGCCCGTTCCAGCAGCTCATCGATCGGCGGGTTCGTGATGCCCAGCGGTGTGTCGTACGCAGTCGCGTCGACCTCGCCGATGAACTCGTCCTGTTGGGTCAAGCTGCTCACAGTTCTCCTACGAATTATTCAAATGGGATTCAACCAGCAAGGATAGCAACTGTTTGGCCACCGAGTCGACTTCGTCGTTCACCACGACGTGATCGAACTCGTGCGCACTGTCCAGTTCGGCGCGTGCGGTCTCCAGTCGACGCTCGATGATCTCGTCGCTTTCGGTGCCTCGACCGCGCAGCCGCGAGACCAGAACGTCCCAGCTCGGGGGCGCCAGAAAGACCGTCACGGCCTCTGGGACGGCGTCCCGGATGTTGCGGGCACCGGCCAGATCGACCTCCACGAGAGTGGGTCTCCCCTGCTCCATTGCGTCGAAAACCGGTCGCGCCGGAGTGCCCGATCTCTGCAGTCCACCGTGGATTTCCGCCCACTCGAGCAATTCACCGGCCTCGATCAGCCGATCGAACTCGTCAGGTCCGACGAAGAGATAGTCACGCCCATCGACTTCTCCGGCCCGTGGATCCCGGGTCGTCGCGGACACGCTGAACATCAGGTCGGGTAACAGTTCACGAAGCCGTCGGACAACACTCGACTTGCCGACAGCAGAAGGGCCGGCCAAAACCAGCAGCCGGCCCCTCTGTGATTGATCTCGGCTCACGTATGCGAGCGATCAGGCAAAGTCGAACTTGGCCAGGAGAGCTTTCTTCTGGCGATCACCCAGGCCACGCAAGCGGCGGGTCGGGGCGATCTCGAGTTCGGTCATGATTTCCTGCGCCTTGACCTTGCCGACCTTGGGCAGAGCCTCGAGCAGGGCCGACACCTTCATCTTGCCAAGGATCTCATCGTTCTCGGCATCCTTGAGCACTTGCTGCAGATCGGTGCCGCCTCGCTTCAGGCGCTCTTTGAGCTCCGCCCGGGCCCGGCGAGCGGCAGCTGCCTTCTCCAAGGCAGCTGCACGCTGCTCATCCGTCAACTGGGGAAGGGCCACGGTTCCTCCGATTTCGTCTGTGTGTTCTTTGCCCCGTCACCGGTGGTGCCGGGGCGGCTGCCCTTGTGTGGGGGCAGCGAATGCGACCGTACCCACGTGAGCAGGGATTTGCGACCCCCACCCCGGCATTCCCCCACGAAAACCGGTGTTGTAAGCCTTTCGAACGAGCTGGCGTGGAGCTGAGTATGCAGATCGGGAATTTCGGGGTTCAGATGCTTCGATATCGTCAAATCTGCTGCGGTACAACAGCGTTCGGGATGGCGCCGGTAAAGGTGAACATACATGACGTAGGTCACATCGCCGATACGCCTGTGACGGGAGTTCCGCGGCGGGATCTTTCTGAGATTTTTGCTCGCACGCGCGTGTCGGCTGCGCGTGTGACCTGCACGGAGGCGTCGCGAGCTCCGCGAATACCGGCCGGCGGGTCAGCACACCGGTGACGAACGCGGGTGGTGTTAGATGACGACGCAGACATTCACACGACGAGGGCGGAGTCGATGACAGGCACGATGATCGAGGCGGAGGAAGCAGCCGATTCGGGGATCGACGGCGACTCGAGCCCCCTTCTCGATCGGTTGCGAGCTCAGCTCGGTAACCTGCGCGCCCTGACCGTGGGTGACGGGATCCGCCCGGAGTTCCGGACCGAACACGTCGTCCTGCACTCCGAGCCACATCGAGAGCTCCGCCGCTACGGTGACCTGAGCAGCCTCCAGCGCGCCCGCGGCGACGGCCGCGGTCCGGTGTTGCTGATACCGCCGCTGGCGGCTCCCGCGACGTGCTACGACCTGGGACCGGCACACTCGCTGGTCGGACACCTCCTCGACACGGGACGAGTGCCCTACGTCGTCGACTACGGCGAGATGACCCGGGCAGACCGGAAGATCGGTTTCGAGGACTTCATCGACGACATCGTCCCGCAGGCCGTCGATCGGGTGCTCGCCGATTTCAACGGTCCCGCGGGAACCGAGGTCGACGTGATCGCCTGGAGTCTGGGCGGAACCGTCAGCTTCCTGAGCCTGGCAGCGCATCCCGAGTTGCCGGTGCGATCGATCACCGCCGTCGGGACCCCACTCAACTACGCGCTGGTGCCGCCCTACCCCGTCGTCCGGGCCATGACCGCCCCCACCGGAGGCCGGGCCGTCACGGCTGTGCTCAAGGCGCTCGGCGGGATCCCCGCGCCGCTGGTTCAGCTCGCCTACCGCGCGACCGCCTGGGAGCGCGAACTGAAGAAGCCATGGTTCATCCTCAACAACCTCGGCGAGACGGAGACCCTCGCCCGTATGGAGGTCGTGAACCGTTTCCAGCGGAAGTTCCCCGGCTACCCGGGGCTCCTGGTCGAGCAGATGTGGGAGCGGTTGATCTATCACGACGAGCTCGCTCGCGGGGTGGTGACGCTGGGAGATCGGAGCATCGACCTGACGTCGATCGCCGTGCCCATCCAGCTGTTCGGGAGTCACCGCGATGCAATCGTGCCATGGCAGGCGGCCCACCACGGGGTGGAACTGTTCGGGTCGTCGCCACAGGTGCATTTCACGACTGTCGAGTCCAGTCACCTGGGCCTGATTGCAGGACCGGACGCGGCCCGCGACACCTGGCCGCGCATCGACGGGTTCCTCGACGCGTTGCCTGTTGCGGCTCTCAGCTGATCGATCGCCCCAAGGCCGTCTCGACCTCGTCGCGGGCCTGCTGATAGGCAGTGCGCAACTGTTGTGGGTCGGGTCCTGCCCGCAGGACCGCGCGCGAGCTGGCAGGCAGTAACCACGACAGATCGGAACCGCCGAACACACCACGCAGATCGTCGGCGCTCGCCCCCTGTGCCCCCAGGCCCGGCGCGAGGACGGGGCCGTTCAGGCCGCCGAGGTCCAGTCCGTGCTCCCGGGTCGCCCCGACTACCACGCCGAGCGTCGACGAACCATCGGTGTTGGCCGACGCTGCGGCATCGATGATCCGCTGCGCCACGCTGACGCCGTCACGGTGAGCGAGTTGCACCGGCGCGCCTTCGGGATTCGAGGTGCGGGCCAGCGCGAAGACACACCGCCCCGTCTTGCGCGCCAGATCGATGGCCGGTTCCAGCGAACCGAATCCGAGGTAGGGCGACGCGGTGACAGCATCCGAGGACAGCGGCGACGCCGGATCGAGCCAGGCGCGTCCGTACGCTGCCATCGTCGAGCCGATGTCGCCGCGTTTGGCATCGGCGATCACAAGCGCACCCTCGGCGCGGCAGCCGGCGATCACTGATTCGAGAGCCGCAAAACCGGCCGACCCGAACGTCTCGAAGAAGGCGACCTGCGGTTTGATCACCGAGGCGACCGGACCGAGCGCCTCGACGCAGATCTCTCCGAACGCGTGGACGCCGGCCCCGCTGACGGGAAGCCCCCATTGCTCCAGCAGTTCTGGATGCGGGTCGACGCCGGCGCACAACCGGCCACGGTCCGCCACCACCTCGCGGTAGCGAGACCGGAACGTCCGCGCCACACTCAGATCCACACTCATCTAGCCACCCAGCATCGACAGATGTCGTGACTGCAACGATTGCACACCCATGGCTCCGTTGATGGCAGCTTCGATACCCTGGATCGCCGCGCTCGCCCCCTGCACGGTCGTGATGCAGGGGATGTTCACCGAGACCGCCGCGCTGCGGATCTCGTAGCCGTCGATGCGGGGACCCGAATTGCCGTACGGCGTGTTGATGACCATGGCGATCTCACCCGAGCGGATCCGTTCGACGATCGTCACCTCACCATCAGGCAGGTCGGTGTCTGAGTGCTTGAACACCTGGGTGGCATCGATACCGTTGCGCCGCAGCACGTCCGCAGTCCCCTCGGTGGCGAGGATCTCGAAGCCGAGGTCCGCGAGCCGTTTGACCGGGAACAGCAGAGCACGCTTGTCCTTGTTGGCGACCGATACGAAGATCTTCCCCGTGGTCGGCAGCGAACCGTAGGCGGCGGTCTGCGACTTGGCAAATGCGCGACCGAAGTCCGCGTCGATACCCATGACCTCGCCCGTCGACTTCATCTCCGGGCTCAGCAGCGAATCGACGCCGCTGCCGTCGGCCCTTCGGAAGCGGTTGAACGGCAGCACCGCTTCCTTGACCGCGATCGGCGACGACGACGACAGTGCCGAACCGTCTCCCTCCGCGGGCAAGATCCCGTCGGCGCGCAACTCCGCGATCGTCGCCCCGAGCATCACGCGGGCGCAGGCTTTGGCCAGTGGCACCGCGGTCGCTTTGGATACGAAAGGCACCGTTCGGCTCGCCCGCGGATTGGCCTCGAGGACATAAAGAATGTCGTCCTTGAGGGCGTACTGGACATTGAGCAGTCCGCGGACGCCGATCCCCTTCGCGAGAGCCTCGGTGGACCGACGCACGTTCTCCAGGTCGGAGCGTCCGAGCGTGATCGGCGGCAACGCGCACGCGGAGTCACCGGAGTGGATACCTGCCTCTTCGATGTGCTCCATCACGCCGCCGATGTAGCAGTCCGTGCCGTCGTAGAGGGCGTCGACGTCGATCTCGATGGCGTCTTCGAGGAAGCGGTCTACCAGGACGGGGTGCTCGAGCGTGATCTCGGTGGCCCGGGAGATGTAACCCTCGAGCGACGTTTCGTCGTAGACGATCTCCATCCCGCGGCCGCCCAGAACGTAGGACGGGCGCACGAGCACCGGGTATCCGATGTCGCCTGCGATGGTCTTGGCCTGCGCGAAAGTCGTGGCCATGCCGTACTTGGCGGCAGGCAGGCCCGCGGTGGCCAGGACCTTGCCGAACTCGCCGCGATCCTCGGCGAGATCGATGGCCTCGGGGCTGGTGCCGACGATCGGGACGCCGGCCGATTGCAGGCGATGCGCGAGGCCGAGAGGTGTCTGGCCGCCCAGCTGCACGATCACGCCGGCCACGGTGCCCGACTCCGATTCGGAGTGGAACACCTCGAGGACGTCCTCGAACGTCAGGGGCTCGAAGTACAGACGGTCGGCGGTGTCGTAGTCGGTGGACACGGTCTCGGGATTGCAATTGACCATGACGGTCTCGTAACCCACCTCCGACAACGTCGTCGCGGCGTGCACGCACGAGTAGTCGAACTCGATGCCCTGGCCGATGCGGTTCGGGCCCGACCCGAGGATCAAGACCTTGGGACGATCACGTTGCGGTGCGACCTCGGTCTTGGCTGCGGGATCGAGCTCGTAGGTCGAGTAGTGGTACGGCGTCGCGGCCTCGAACTCCGCGGCGCAGGTGTCGACCGTCTTGTACACCGGACGCACGCCGAGGGTATGGCGCAGACTGCGCACTGCCGCCTCGTCGGCGAGGTCGTCTCGCAGGGCTGCGATCTGGCGATCGGAGATACCTGAACTCTTGGCCTCGCGGAGCAAGGACTCGTCGATGGTGTCCGCGGACCTGATGCGGTTGCCGAGTTCGTGGATGCCCTCGATCTCGGCGAGGAACCACGGATCGACCTTGGTCGAATCGAAGAGTTGCTCGACTGTCGCGCCGAGGGCGAACGCCCGCATGATCCCGTACAGCCTGCCGTCTTTGGGCGTCTGAAGCCGTTCGAGGAGTTCGGGGAGCAACTCGGGAACGGCATCGGGATCGACGGGTTCGGTCCAGAAGCCCGCAGCCTTGGTTTCGAGGGACCGCATGACCTTGCCGAGCGCCTCGGCGAAGGAGCGACCCAGAGACATCGCCTCACCCACCGACTTCATGGTGGTGGTGAGGGTGTCGTCGGCGCCGGGGAACTTCTCGAACGCGAAGCGTGGGGCCTTGACGACCACATAGTCGAGCGTCGGCTCGAAGCAGGCCGGCGTCTCCTTCGTGATGTCGTTGACGATCTCGTCGAGGCTGTAGCCGACAGCGAGCTTGGCGGCGATCTTGGCGATCGGGAAACCGGTTGCCTTCGATGCCAGCGCGGACGAGCGGGACACCCGCGGGTTCATCTCGATGACGACGAGGCGCCCGTCGGCCGGGTCCATCGCGAACTGGATGTTGCAACCGCCGGTGTCGACACCGACCTCGCGCAGGATCGCGATCGAGAGATCACGCATGTCCTGGTACTCGCGGTCGGTCAGTGTCATGGCCGGCGCGACGGTCACCGAGTCACCGGTGTGCACCCCGACCGGGTCGACATTCTCGATCGAGCAGACCACCACGACGTTGTCGCGGTTGTCGCGCATCAACTCGAGTTCGTACTCTTTCCAGCCGAGGATCGACTCCTCGATGAGCACGTTGGCGGTCGGTGAGGCGGCGAGGCCGCCGCCGGCGATCCTGTTCAGGTCGTTCTCGTCATAGGCCATGCCGGACCCGAGCCCGCCCATGGTGAAGGACGGCCGGACGACGACGGGGTAGCCGAGTTCGGCCACGGTCTCGTGGACCTCCTCCATCGTGTAACACACGGCCGACTTGGCGCTCTCCCCGCCGACCTTGGCCACGATGTCCTTGAACTTCTGGCGGTCCTCGCCACGCTGGATCGCCTCGAAGTCGGCACCGATCAGCTCGATGTCGTACCGCTCGAGGATGCCCTCCTCATGGAGCGCGACCGCGCAGTTGAGGGCGGTCTGTCCGCCGAGCGTGGCGAGCACGGCGTCGATCGGATGACCGGCGTCGCGTTCGGCGATGATCACCTTCTCCACGTAGGCGGCGGTGATCGGTTCGATGTAGGTGGCGTCGGCGAACTCGGGGTCCGTCATGATCGTGGCCGGGTTGGAGTTCACCAGGCTCACGCGCAGGCCCTCGGCGCGGAGCACTCGGCACGCCTGGGTTCCGGAATAGTCGAACTCGCAGGCCTGACCGATGACGATCGGACCGGAGCCGATGACCAGAACATGCGAGAGGTCGGTACGGCGGGGCATCAGGCACGTGCTCCTTGCAGCAGGGTGGTGAACTTGTCGAACAGGTAGGCCGCATCGTGCGGGCCGGCCGCAGCCTCCGGGTGGTATTGCACGGAGAACGCTCTGCCGCTGGCCAATTCGACGCCCTCGACGACGCCGTCGTTGGCGCAGACGTGGCTGACGCGCGCGGTTCCGAAATCCGAGGCGAACTCCTCGCCCGCTTCTCCCTCGAGTGCGAACCCGTGGTTCTGAGCCGTGATGGAGACCGCACCGGTGGAGTGCTCGATCACGGGAATGTTGATGCCGCGGTGACCGAACTTCATCTTGAAGGTGTCGCGGCCCAGTGCACGGCCCAGGATCTGATTTCCGAAACAGATGCCGAAGAGCGGGATGTCGGCGCCGAGGACTTCGCGGGTGAAATCGACGACCTGGTTCGCGGTCGCCGGGTCACCGGGCCCGTTCGACAAGAAGACGCCGTCGGGCTTCAGATCCTCGATGGCGTCGAACGCGGTGCCTGCCGGCAGCACATGCACCCGGAACCCGCGCTGCGCGAACATACGCGGGGTATTCGTCTTGATCCCGAGGTCGATCGCAGCGACGGTGAACCTCACCTCGCCATCCGGTTCGACGACGTATCCGTCCGTGGTCGAGACCTCGCCGGCGAGGTTCGCACCCGCCATCTGCGGCGCCTCGACGACGCGCCGCAACAATTCGTCGGTCCCGGCGAGCGCATCTCCGGAAAAGATGCCCGCCCGCATGGACCCGTGATCACGCAGGGTACGTACGACGGTGCGGGTGTCGATGCCCGCGATCCCGACGATTCCCTGCTCGATCAGCTCGTCTTCGAGCGAACCGGTGGCGCGCCAGCTGGACACCCGGCGGGTCGGGTTCCGGACCGCGTAGCCGCGAACCCAGATCTTCCCCGAGTCATCCGACCCTGCACGGCTCTCGCCGTCCTCTTTGTTCCAGCCCGTGTTGCCGATCTGCGGTGCGGTGGCGACCACGATCTGACGGTGATAACTCGGATCTGTCAGCGTCTCCTGGTACCCGGTCATCGCCGTGCAGAAGACCGCCTCACCCAGCGTTTCGCCCCGGGCTCCGAAGCTGGTGCCGACGTAGCGCTCGCCGTTCTCCAGGACCAACACGGCCTGATTTCCCGGATTACCTGATGTCACGATTTCTTTCCGTCCTGCTCTAGAGGTTTCACCCAATGTGGGTAGATGCTTTTGTCGTCGGCGCGCACACCCGAGTCGATCTCGGTACCCGACGGGAGCAGCCAGCGGATCACGAGGACCCCGTCGGCCGTCATGACCTTGCCTGCCAGGCCGCGTTCGGTGCGGATCGCGGTGATCTGGTCGTCGGGGATCCAGATCGGGTTCGCACCGTTGCGTTCGATCAGGATGCCGGTGTCGAACCGGCTGATCTCGGCAGTCGCCCGGTCGCCGTAGTCGCCGACCGCGACGCGGTCCTGCCAGCTCGGCGCGATCGTCGACCCGACGTACAGGCCGGAGTGCGGACCGAGTCGACGGGCGCCGAGCGCCGCCGGGACCTCAGGAAAGGCGCCCAGCAGCTGCTCCTGTCGCCTGCCCCGACCGCGCCAGCCGAGCAGCATCAAACCGACGATGCCGCCCCACGCCGCGACCACGATCAGCACGACCACCACGCCCGTCATCGCGGCGACCGGACCTTTCCGCCGTTGTTGGTCACCTCACCACGCAAGACCGTGGCCACCACGACCGCAGGCAGCGTCAACCCGTCGAACGGTGAGTTCTCGGACAGGCTCGCCAGAGCTCCGGACTCGACGGTCCACTCGGTGTCCGGATCGATCAGGGCGAGATTGGCAGGTTCACCAACCGCGATCGGCCGTCCCTGATCGGGCAGACCGGTGATCTGGGCCGGGCGTTCGCTCATCACCTTGGCGACGCCGCGCCAGTCGATCAGCCCTGGCCGCACCATCGTCTCCACCACGATCGAGAGCGCGGTCTGCAGTCCGAGCATTCCTGGGCGGGCGTTGGCGAACTCGCAGCACTTGTCCTGTGCGGCATGGGGCGCGTGGTCGGTGGCGACGCAGTCGACGATGCCGTCGGCAAGGGCGCGGCGAAGGGCGAGGCGATCGCGGTCCTCACGCAGCGGTGGATTGACCTTGTTGACCGGGTCGTAGGTGTTCAGTCGGGTGTCGTCGAGCAGCAGGTGGTGGGGAGTCACCTCCGCGGTGATCGAGATCCCCTGTCCGCGCGCCCACTCGAGCAGCTCGACGGTGCCCTCGGTGGAGGCGTGACAGATGTGCACGCGGGCACCGGCATCCCTGGCGAGCAGCGCGTCCCGCGCGACGATCGACTCCTCGGCGGCACGTGGCCAGCCCGCGAGGCCGAGTCGAGAGGCCACCGAACCTTCGTGCGCAATGGCACCGACCGTCAGCCGCGGCTCTTCGGCGTGCTGGGCGATCAGCACATCGAGACCCTTGGCGTACTCGAGCGCACGGCGCATCAGCAGCGGATCGTCGACACACTTGCCGTCATCGCTGAACACGCGCACCTTGCCCGCACCGGCGGCCATCGCGCCCATCTCGGCCAGTTGTTTGCCGGCCAGTCCGACGGTTACCGCACCGACGGGGTGCACGTCGACGAGGCCTACTTCTTGTCCACGGCGCCACACGTAGTCGGTGATCACCGCGGTGTCGGCGACGGGATCGGTGTTCGCCATCGCGAACACTGCCGTGTAGCCGCCCAGAGCCGCCGCGGCCGAACCGGTTTCGATCGTCTCGGTGTCTTCGCGACCGGGTTCGCGCAGGTGGGTGTGCATGTCGACGAAGCCCGGCAACGCGATCGCCCCGGCTCCGTCGAGCACCTCTACCTCGGGGGCAGCGGTGAGGTCCGGGCCGATCTCGGCGATCTCGCCGTCTCGGACCACGATGTCGACGAGATCGCCTGCGTACGGCCGGACGTTCTTGATCAGGAGTTCACCGCTCACGCCGGACCCTCGCTCTCGGTTCCGACCAGCAAGGTGAACAACACCGCCATCCGCATATGCACTCCGTTGGATACCTGTTGCAGCACAGTCGCCTTCGACGAATCCGCGACCGAGAATCCGATCTCCATGCCGCGCAGCATGGGACCGGGATGAAGAACCACCGCATGATCGGCCAGCAGAGCCGAACGCCGATCGGACAAGCCGTAGCGGATCGAGTACTCGCGAGCCGACGGGAAGAATCCGCCGTTCATGCGCTCGGCCTGCACCCGCAGCAGCATGACTGCGTCCACCGCGGCGAGTTCGGCGTCGAGACTGTGCGAGATCTCGACAGGCCACGTCTCGACCCCGACGGGCAACAGTGTGGGTGGCGCGACGAGCACCACCTGCGCACCCAGTTTCGCGAGCAGGTGCGCATTCGAGCGGGCCACCCGCGAATGCAAGACGTCCCCGACGATGGCGATCCGGCGACCGGCGAGCGACCCGAGGCGCTGACGGAGGGTGAGGGCGTCGAGCAGCGCCTGGGTGGGATGTTCGTGGGTGCCGTCGCCGGCGTTGATGACCGACGGACCGGTGCCGTCCTCCCACGTCCACTGGGCGATCTGGTGCGCGGCGCCAGACGCGGGGTGGCGCACGATCAGGGCATCGGCGCCTGCCGCTCGCAGGGTCTTCGCGGTGTCGCGTAGCGACTCCCCCTTGCTGGTCGACGAGCTGGACGCGCTGACGTTGATCACGTCGGCACTCATCCACTTACCGGCAACCTCGAAGGAAACCCTTGTGCGTGTTGAGTTCTCGTAGAACACCGTCATGATCGTGCGGCCCCGGAGGGTCGGGAGTTTACGAACCTCGCGCCCGACCAGGGCTTGCTCGAATCGCTCCGCTTCGTCGAGGAGTTCGGTGGCGGTGTCGACGGTCAAGTCGTCCACGGACAGCAGATGTCGCATCAGCTCGCTCCCGCCCGCAGCACCACGCGGTCGGCGCCGTCGTGTTCACGCAGATGGACCTGCACGTCCTCGCTCCGCGAGGTCGGGATGTTCTTGCCCACGTAGTCGGCGCGCAACGGTAGCTCCCGATGCCCACGGTCGACCAGCACCGCGAGTTGCACCGCCGCCGGCCTACCGAGATCCCGCAGGGCGTCGAGCGCCGCACGAACAGTGCGACCGGAGTAGAGGACGTCGTCGACGAGCACCACCAGGGCACCGTCGACGCCTCCCGCCGGCACCACCGTGGGTTCGAGGGCGCGGTGTGGTTTCGCACGCAGGTCGTCGCGATACAACGTGATGTCGAGGTATCCCACGGGTACGTCGACCCCGGCGAACTCGGCGATGTTCTGGGCGAGTCTGCGGGCGAGAAAGATTCCGCGGGTGGGAATTCCGATGATGACCACGCGAGGCGCATCGGAATTGTCCAATGCGGTCTTCTCGATGATCTGATGCGCTATCCGCGCTATGGTCCGCCCGACATCGGCGTCGTCGAGTAGTTCACGACCCGTGTCGGTGCCGTCGCCCTCGGGTGCTGGCACGGTGATCGGGACCTCCTTCTCCGCCTCTCTGGACGGATCGTTAAAGGATGTCGGCCACTGTCATGGCCACCCATCCGTAGATGTATCGGTCGCCATCACAATTTCTTCGCCATACGTTATCAGGCGTGGTTACGACCCCTGCGATCGATGGTCTGTCGTCGACCCGCTCGACCGTTCCGCGGTGAGTGCGGCCCGAACCTGCGGTGCGAGCAGCACGATCCGGCCGAGGACTCCGTTGATGAACGCGGGCGAGTCATCCGTGGACAGCTCCTTGGCCAATTCGACCGCCTCGTCGACGACCACCATGGTCGGAACGTCGACGGTGTTGAACAGCTCCCATGTCGCCAGCCGCAAGATCGCCCGGTCGACCGCGGGCAACCGCGGCAGCGTCCACTCCTTGAGATGGGAGGAGATGACCGCGTCCACGCCCGCGGTGTCGCCGGCGATGCCTTCGATGATCTGGGCGGTGTAGTCGTTGATCTTGCCGACGCTGTCGTCGCCGATCGCCAACTCGCGGCGCTGGACGATCAGATCGACCGGCGAGCAATTCTTGACCTCGGCCTCGAACAGCAGATCCACGGCACGCTTGCGTGCCTTGTGGCGGGTACCTGGTTGTTTCACCAGCGTCAGGAGTTGACGCGGCCGAGATAGCCACCGTCGCGCGAGTCGACCTTGAGCTTGTCACCGGTGTTGATGAACAGCGGGACGGCGATCTCGGCGCCGGTCTCCAGGGTCGCGGGCTTGGTGCCACCGGTCGAACGGTCGCCCTGGACGCCAGGATCGGTCTGCGAGACCACCAACTCCACGGTGACGGGCAACTCGACGTACAACGGCACGCCTTCGTGGGTCGCGACCTGGACCTTGATGTTCTCGAGCATGAAGTTCGCGCTGTCCCCGACGATCTCCGGGCTGACGTTGAGCTGCTCGAACGTCTCGCCATCCATGAAGACGTAGTCGGTGCCATCGTTGTACAGGTAGGTCATGTCGCGCCGATCGACCGTTGCGGTCTCGACCTTGACACCCGCGTTGAAGGTCTTGTCGACGGTCTTGCCCGACAGGATGTTCTTCAGCTTGGTCCGGACGAAGGCCGGCCCCTTGCCGGGCTTCACGTGCTGGAACTCAAGGATCTGCCAGAGGTTGCCCTCCATGTTGAGCACCAGGCCGTTTTTGAAATCCGAGGTGTTTGCCACTTTGCTGTTCTTCCTCTCACC
Source organism: Williamsia sp. 1138 (assembly GCF_002095435.2). GTDB lineage: Bacteria > Actinomycetota > Actinomycetes > Mycobacteriales > Mycobacteriaceae > Williamsia. The sequence continues at coordinate 47,760 of NZ_MJEJ02000043.1, read as the reverse complement.
CGCCCCGGGCATGTTGTTGCTGCGCCCATCTGCTGCTCGCGCCGGGGCGCGCGATCAGATGACGGTGAATGTCTTGTCGGTGGTGGTGAGCAGTTCGGGTTCGCCGTCACGGACCACGAGGGTGTCCTCGATCCTGACACCGCCCCTACCCGGCAGGTAGACGCCGGGCTCGACGGTTACAGCTGCACCGCATGGCAGTGTACCCGTGCTGAGAGCCCCGATCGACGGCGCTTCATGGATCTGCAGGCCGACGCCGTGGCCCAGGCCGTGGACGTAGTACTCGCCGAACCCCGCATCATCGATGATCGAACGAGCGGCGGCATCGACCCCGACCGCTTCGACGCCGGGTTCGAGCGCTTCGCGTCCCGCCAGTTGCGCGGCCGCGACCACCTCGTAGATGTCGCGTTGCCACGGTTGCACGGTCTCGAGCACGTACGTGCGGGTCATGTCGGAGTGATAGCCCTCGACGACCGCCCCGAAATCGATCTTCAACAGGTCGCCGGAGCTGAGCTCGGCGTCCGTCGGCCGGTGATGCGGGATGGCCGAGTTCGCCCCGGTGGCGACGATCGTCTCGAAAGAGATCGCTTCGGCGCCCCGCTCGAACATCGCCCATTCCAGCGCTCGTGCCACCTGCCGCTCGGTACGTCCCGGGACGAGCAATCCGTCGGCGATGATGTCGGCCAACGCGAGGTCTGCCGCCTGGCACGCGGTGCGGATCTGCTCCACCTCGTACTCGTCTTTGACGATACGAAGCTCCTCGACGAGAGGCGCCACCCCGACGAGGGTCTCCCCGCCGGTCAGAAGAGGGACCAGTCGTTGGTGGGTCGCCACCGTCACGATGTGCTTCTCGAAGCCGATCCTGGCCCCGGAGCCGGACAGGTCCTCGATCAGAGCCCTCGGACAATCGCGGGCGATGATCGCGCTCAGATCCGGCGCCTGCTCGGACACCTGGGTGAGGTAGCGGCCGTCGGTGCTGATCGTGTCAGCCCCGGTCGCGGTCACCACGAGAGCGCCGTTGGACCCGGTGAACCCGGTCAGATACCGCAGGTTGATCAGATCGGTGATCAGCACCGCGTCCACCCCCGCGGTATCGAGCTGGGCGCGCAGCAGGTCCCGCCTCGCGCTCTGTGCGGTCGGACCCAGGTCGGGCGCCACGCGGGCGACGCCGGCCGACTGTTGCGAGGTCTGTGAGGTGGCACTCATGTGTCAAGGCTAGTGGAGTGGGCCCGCCGGGGCGGACCGCGGCGTACCCGAAGGCGTGCTGTTCGGCCGGAGCCGAACTGGGCCTTCCCCCGCCGGAACGTCCCGATAACGCCGGACACAGGGTTCATTTGTGGGCCCTGCCACACAAAGCGGCCGGGCATCGGTAGTCTGCTCGCATGGTTGCGTGGTTGTTGCGTGGGTTGGTCATGTCGGCGGTGCACATCGGTGCCCGGGTCCTGTTGGGTCTGGCCATCGTCGCCTGGCCTCTGGAATCGACGATGTGGAAGACGGTCGCCATCGCGGCGGTCGTCCTCGTTGCGCTGATCTGGGGCGGTGTCGACGGACTCGTCGACGGTCGCGAACACGAGGATCCCGACGACTACCGCGACCTGACCATGGTCTGGCTCAAGGCCGGTCTCTTCGCCGGTCTCATCAGCGCGATCGTCTGCTGGATCCTGGGTAACTGGGTGATGGCGGGCATCGGTCAGAACTCGCTCGCGATCGAGATCTTCGCGGGTGGTTCGTTCACCACGCTGCTGATCTTCGTGCCCGCCCTGGTGGGGGCTGCGCTGGGCCGGTTCCTGACCCGCCGCCAACACCGCAAGAACCAGGCCGCCCGCGATGCCGAGGCCGACGACGACTTCTCGTACCAGCAGACGCAACCGGTCGGACTCACCAAGTAGTCGACCACCCACCCGAATTTGCGAGGCCCACCCGAAACGTCGGGTGGGCCTCGCGAATTCGGGTGGGCGATGGCCCTCGCGCCGTCAGAGCAGGATTGCGCCGCCCGACGGTTGCTCCTTGGCCACCGCCGAGTATGCGGCGACGAGGAGAGCGGGATCCGGGGCCTCCAGACGGCCCGGTGTACCCAGCCCGTCGAGGATGACGAATCGCAACATCCCCGAGCGGTTCTTCTTGTCGCCCGCCATGCCCTTGAGCAGATCACCGAACGCGTCGGGGTCGTAGCCCACCGGCAGCCCGACACTTTCGAGGATCGTCTTGTGACGATCGGCGGTCTGGTCGTCGAGCCGACCGGCGAGCCGCCCGAGCTCTGCCGCGTACACCAGACCCACTGCGACGGCCGCGCCATGACGCCAGCGGTACTTCTCGCGACGTTCGATGGCGTGTCCGAGGGTGTGCCCGTAGTTGAGGATCTCGCGCAGCGAGGACTCCCGCAGATCCGCGGCGACAACACCTGCCTTGACCCGCACAGAACGTTCGATCAATTCGGGCAACACCGGACCGGTGGGGTCGAGTGCGGCCTCGGGATCGGCTTCGATCAGATCCAGGATGACGGGGTCGGCGATGAAGCCGGTCTTGATGACCTCAGCCATCCCGGCGATGATCTCGTTGCGCGGCACCGTTTCCAGGGTCGCGATGTCGATGAGCACTGCACGCGGTTCGTGGAACGAGCCGACGAGGTTCTTGCCTGCCTCGGTGTTGATCCCCGTCTTACCGCCGACCGCGGCGTCGACCATTGCCAGCAGTGTCGTCGGCACGTGCACCACCGGGATGCCGCGCATCCACGTCGCGGCCACGAATCCGGTGAGGTCGGTGGCCGCTCCCCCGCCGAGACTGATCACGACGTCGTTACGTTTCATGCCGATCCGGCCGAAGACCTCCCAGCAGAACGCCGCCACGGAGAGCTCCTTGCCGGACTCCGCGTCGGGGATCTCGACCCTGTGTGCGTTGAAGTTGTTCTCGTCCAACGTCTTGCGGATCACTTCGGCCGTCTCGGCCAGCGTCGGCTGGTACAGGATCGCGACCGAGTCTGCGCCCGTGACCGCCTCCACCAATTCGGTGAGCAGGCCCCGGCCGATGATGACGTCGTACGGACTCTCACTGTTCACCGGTACCCGGATCGGTGCGCTGTTGTCTGTCACTGTGTCGCCTCCTGAGTGCTGAGCGCGGCGATGATGTCGTCCGCGACGCGCCGCTGGTGGGGGTGGGCGTCGACGACGATCGTCGCGACCGTGTGGTAGATGGGGTCGCGCTCGGCCAGCAGATCGCGGTACACAGCAGCCGGATCCTCGGCCCGCAACAGCGGCCTGTCCGAATTGGACACCCGCGAAAAGCCTTGTTCGGCAGACATTTTCAGATAGACCACCGGGTGGCCTGCGAGGCGTTCCCGTGTCCTCGTGCTCAGCACCGCCCCACCCCCGAGCGAGAGGACGCCGGTGTGTTCGGCGAGGAGGTCGGCCACGACCTGCTCCTCGAGGTCGCGGAACGCAGACTCTCCGTCCGTTGTGAAGATCTGCGGGATCGAGCGACCCGCACGGCGTTCGATTTCACTGTCACTGTCGATCCACGCGACTTTGAGGGCCCGCGCGAGTTGCTGTCCCACCGTGGTCTTGCCGGATCCCATGAACCCGACCAGGACGGCGCGCGGCCCCTGGCGGTCCGTCACGGTTGCGGCAGCCGCGCGGCCACGCGTTTGAGATAGCCGGCGACGTTGTCGCCGGTCTCGAGTGCGGAATCGCCACCGAACTTCTCGAGGGCCGCCTGCGCCAGCACCAGGGCGACCATGCTTTCGGCGACCACGCCGGCAGCCGGAACCGCACACACGTCCGACCGCTGATGAATTGCGGTGGCCTGCTCGCCGGTGGTCATGTCCATCGTCGACAGAGCACGTGGGACCGTCGAGATCGGTTTCATCGCCGCGCGTACCCGGATGAACTCACCGTTGCTCATCCCGCCTTCGAGCCCACCGGCCCGGTTTGTGGACCTGACCGCACCATCGGGCCCGGGGACCATCTCGTCGTGGGCGGCGCTGCCGCGACGGCGAGCCGTCTCGAAGCCGTCCCCCACCTCGACACCTTTGATGGCCTGGATGCCCATCAGTGCACCCGCCAACCGGGAATCGAGCCTCCGGTCTCCGCTGACATGTGATCCGAGTCCGACCGGTACGCCCGTCGCCACGACCTCGACGACGCCGCCGAGTGTGTCCCCGTCCCGCTTGGCGGCCTCGATCTCCGCGATCATGGCGGCTTCGACGTCGGCGGAGTAGGCCCGCACCGGGCTCGCATCGATCTGTTCGAGATCCAGGTACGTGGGCGCCGCGCCGACGTAGGGCGCGGAGTCGCCGATGGAGATCACATGCGACAGCACGTCGATACCGAGGACCTGACGCAGGAAGTTCCTGGCGACGGTGCCCACGGCGACTCGGGCGGCGGTCTCCCGGGCACTGGCCCGCTCCAGGACCGGCCGGGCGTCGTCGAAGCCGTATTTGAGCATTCCGGAATAGTCGGCGTGGCCCGGACGGGGCCGCGTGAGCGGGGCGTTGCGGGCGATCCCGTCGAGCTCCTCCTGCGGAACGGGGTCCGCAGACATCACCGTTTCCCACTTCGGCCACTCGGTGTTGCCGACCTCGATGGCCACCGGGCCACCCATGGTGAGTCCGTGGCGTACTCCGCCCACCACGGTCACCTGATCGGCCTCGAACTTCATTCTCGCCCCGCGGCCGTAGCCCAATCGGCGACGAGCCAATTGGTCGGCGATCTGTGACGAGGTCACCTCGACACCGGCCACCATCCCTTCCAGGACAGCGACCAGAGCGGGACCATGGGATTCTCCGGCAGTACTCCAGCGCAACACAGTTCTCAATTGTTCCACGCCTGCACTGGTGCGCCGTCACCAGATGCCGCGACACTCACCAGACACCACACGACAGGGCCGCGGCGATACAGAGTGGCGGACCGTGTGCCTGTGGGTTCCGGCCAGACCCCGCAGCACCGGCGAGGGTGAACAGCTGGGCGAGCAGGATCAGTACGGCCCCCGCCAGCAGCGAGCCAGACATCGCGCCCAACGTCGGGACGAGTTTGAGATCGCCACCCCCGCAGCCACCCAGTGCATGGATCACGCCGTACGCCGCGGCGGCGAGCAGCAACGCCGGTATCGCGGCGGGATGAGTGACGGCCCCGACAACAGCCCCGAAGAGCGCGGGCAGGGTCAGGGTGTTGGGGAGTCTGCGCTCGCGCAGGTCAGATATCGACAGAGCGATCAACCAGATCGCAAGTATCGGGAGCACCAGCTGCATCCGTCCACCATCGACCATCGCCGTGCCAGGACACTCCCACAGAGCACCACTCTGGGGATGGCGGTCAGATCTGTGGAGAACTCGCGGATCAGGTGAGCGCTGCGGCCATCGCCACCCGTGGCGCCGGCATCCCGGTGAACTGCTCGACCTGCCCGTATGCCTGGTTCAGCAACATCACCAGGCCGCCGACAACCAGGCCGCCGGCGCTTTCGACCGCCGCCGCCAGCGGGGTCGGCCACGGGTCGTAGATCACATCGAAAAGGCGCGGCGCGGACGACAGCGCCGAGACCAAGGGAGCTGCTGCGGCGGCCGGGACCGTGTTGACCAGGACAGCGCAGTCGCGGGTGCGCTCGCGCAGCGTGAAATTCGGCTCGAATGCGAGCACCTCGGCGGCGATACCGTACGCGTCGGCGACAGCGAGCACCTCGCTCGCGCGACCAGCGCTGCGGGCGACCACGCTCAACTCCCGGAACCCTGCGGCGGCCAGTGCGGCCACCACCGGCGCTGCGGTGCCGCCTGCCCCCACCAGGACAGCTCGCGAGCCGGCTCCGTCGGTGATCCCGAGGTCGACAAGGGCGGCCGAGGCGCCGTCCACGTCGGTACAGTCCGCGTGCCAGCCGTCCTCGCGACGGACCAGCGTGTTGGCCGAACCCACGGCCGCCGCCCGCTCGGTGCGATGATCCGCGAACGCCAGGGCTGCGCGCTTGCCCGGCATCGTGACGGACAGACCCACGTATCTCTCATCGAGACCCGACACGAGCGCGGGTAGCTGCTCGGCCGTGCACTCCATACGCTCGTACGTCCAGCCGGTGAGGCCGAGGGCCTCGTAGGCCGCGAGGTGCAATGCAGGTGATCGCGAATGCGACACCGGCGAACCCAAGATCGCTGCCGCGCGTGGACCCTTCATTACGCTGATCCCGTTGTCACTCATCCCCGACGTCAATCATCCCGAAGTCAATCATCCCGACGTCAATCATCCACAGTTGGTCTTCAGCACACCGTTGTCGCACGCCTGTTGACGGTTCCGCTTGTGTTGCTCGAAGTCCTCGGTGAACAGTGTGGTCCCCTGCTGGTCGACGGAGACGAAGTACAGCCAGTTACCCGCAGGTGGATCGAGCGAGGCCTGCAGTGCAGGTTGGCCCACCGCTCCGATCGGCGTCGGAGGCAGTCCCTTCTGCTGGTAGGTGTTCCACTTGGTTGCCGCGGTGAAGTCATCGCCCGCGACGTCGATGTTCTGGATGGCCGAGGTGTAGTTCACCGTCGAGTCCATCTGTAGCGCCTGGTCGTCACCGAGCCGGTTGACGATCACCCGGGCGACCTTCGGGTAGTCCTCCGCCCGATTCACCTCACGTTCGACGACCGAGGCGGTCACCAGTGTCTGGTAGGGCGTCAGATTGCTGGTGGAGGTTCCCGATTCCGGCAACCCCCACTGAGCGAACAGGGACGCGCTCCGGGAGATCAGGTAATTGAGCATCTGCACCGGCGTCTGGGATGGGTCGATGGCCTCCCACGACGTCGGCGCGATCAAACCTTCGATCCGCCGGTGGTCACCGGTCAGCGCGGTCACCGCATCCGTCGCCCAGGACGGCACACCCAGCTCCTGTGGTGTCGCCGTGGCGGCGGCCTGGGCGAGTTCTTCGACGGTGACGCCGCTTTCCTCACCGTTGAGGTCGACGGTGGTCGCCTCGGCGACCCTGGCAAAGATACCCGGCGTCGTCTTTCCGTCGATACCTTCCTTGGTGTCGAGCTGCAGGCCCTCGGGGATGACGACCCTGCCCACCCTGTTCTCGGTGTTCGTCATCATCGCCACCGCCGTGCTGGCGGGGATCTCGGTGCGGAGCTTGTAGAATCCCGCCGATATCGGTTCGCCATTGGCCGCCGTGGTGAAGGCGTTGACGCTGGCCACCACGTCGTTCTCCGTGAGGATCTCACCGAACTTCGTCAGCGTCGCATCTTGCGGGATCTGCACGATCACATCGGCCGTACCTGCGGTGTTGGTGAAGTCCTTGTCGTCGGCGCCGAAGAACCCGACCACGCGCAGTCCCGCGTAACCGATGCCTCCGATCAGCACCACCATGAAAACGAGAGCGATCGAGATGACGACTCGGCGCCGCCGGCGTCTGCGTTCTGCAGCGGCGCTTCGTTTCGGCGAGCGGTCGTGGGCCGGCAACGGTCCCCCGTCGCGTTCGGTGGTGGAGGCGCCGACAGCGGCCTGCGCCCGCGAACTCCGCTCGCGGGCGTCGGCCTGCCTGCGGTCGTACTCGTCTCGACCGGGATCAGAGAACGGTCCCGGGGCGTCGTGCGTCGGCGCAGGGTCGTAGGCGTGTGGGGGCGGACCCTGACGGTCGAACCGAGGTTCGTGGCCGGTGGCAGGTGGCCGGAGGGGCCCGGAATCGACCGGGCCGCGCTCTCGGGCGGGCGGAGCCGCGGAAGAAGGTGGAGAAGCCCCCGGCGGCGGTGGGCGGCGGCCATCGTCGGACCCGGGTGGAGACCACGGCGAGCCGGCCGCCGGTGGGCTGCCCCGGCCGGGCGGGTTACGACGAGAGGCACCCGGATCTTGCAGCGGGATGACCCGGGGACCGTGACGACCACCGGAGCGAGGCGCGCCATCGCCATGGGTGAAGTACCGCAGCCGCTCGGGGTCCGGGTGTCCACCGGACCGCCGTCGGCGGTGGGCCGCCCGCTCCTGCTGTTCTGTGCGGTCGCCGTGGCCGGGATCGTCAGGCGGTCCCTCGGATCGATCGTCGTTCACCCGAGACCTTCCTGACGGCCCGACTCCAGATCGTGGCGATGTGTCTGTAAATCCAACCATCCCTGCAGGATCGCGACTGCGGCAGCCTGATCGACCACGTTCTTTTGCGCCTTCGCGCGCACTCCCGACGAGCGCAGGGCCTGCTGGGCCGTGATCGTGCTGAGCCGCTCATCGCTGTACAGCACCGGTACCGGGGAGATCCGTTCTCCCAGCGCCGTGCCGAACTCTGTGGCCAGGGCGGCCGCGTGGCCGTGCTCGTCACGCAGGGTCTTGGGCAGCCCGACGATCACCTCGACGGCCTCGTACTCGTCTACGATCGCGGCGATACGACGCAGGTCACCGTCGGCTTTCGGTGTGCGCGCCACTGTCTCGACCGGAGTGGCGAGTATGCCGTCGGGATCGCACGAGGCGACCCCGATGCGGACACTTCCGACATCGATGGCCAGCCGCCGTCCGCGCGGCGTCAAGGTCATCGAATCTCGCCGACCAGTTCGCGCAGGCGCGCCAACGCCGGGCCGATCCCCGCTGCGTCCGACCCCGAGCCCTGCGCCAGGTCTGGTTTGCCGCCACCCCGACCCGACACCAGTGGAGCGAGTTCGCGTACCAGGTCACCGGCCTTGATGCCTCCGCTGCGGGCGGATTCAGTCGTCGCGATGGCGAACGGCACCTTGTCCCCGGAGGCCGAGAACAGTGCCACCACAGCGACATCCGACGCCACCCGGCCGCGCAGGTCAGCCGCCAAGGTGCGCAAGTCGCCCGCGTCCAGCCCGTCGAGCGACCCGGCGACCACCAGGACGTCGCCGACCCGGTGAGCATCGTCGATCAGCGATCCGACCGAGGCGCGGGCGGCGTCGGCCCGCATCTTCTCGATCTGTTTCTCGGCTTCCTTGAGCTTGGTCACCAGGTTCTCGACCCGGGCGGGGACCTGGTCGCTCGGAACCTTCAGTGACGAGGCCAATCCGGCGAGCAGGGAGCGTTCCTTGGCGAGATATCGGTAGGAGTCGAGTCCCACGTAGGCCTCGATCCGGCGCACGCCCGACCCCACCGACGATTCGCCGAGCAAGGTGACCGGCCCGACCTGCGCCGAGGTCGAGACGTGCGTCCCGCCGCACAGTTCCATCGAGAAGGGGCCACCCATCTCCACCACCCGCACCACGTCTCCGTAGTTCTCACCGAACAGCGCCATCGCGCCCATCGCCTTGGCCTCGGTCAGGCCGGTCTCGAAGGTGTTGACCGGATAGTTGGCCTCTACCGCCGAGTTGGTGATCTCTTCGATCTCTGCCCGCTGGGACTCGGTGACCGGTCCCGATGCGCTGAAGTCGAAACGCAGGTATCCGGGCCGGTTGAGCGATCCGGCCTGGGTGGCCGAGGGACCGAGTACCTGGCGGAGTGCGGCGCCGACCAGGTGGGTTCCCGAGTGACCCTGCGTCGCGCCGTGGCGCCAGGCGTTGTCGACCTGGGCGAGTACGTCGTCACCTTCGGTGATCTCACCGTCGTCGACGACGGCTTTGTGCAGCCAGACCGACTTTCCGAGCTTCTGAACATCTTTGACGGTGACGCGTAGGCCTGCCGACGTGGTGATCGTGCCGATGTCGGCGATCTGCCCGCCCGCTTCGGCGTACAGGGGGCTCCGGTCGAGGATCACCTCGACCGTCTGCCCCTTCGACGCGCTGCGCACCCGGCCGCCGTCGGCCACGAGCCCCAACACCCGTGCCTCGGTGGCGAGTTCATCGAATCCGGTGAACAACGTCGGGCCACGGTCCAGGAACTCGCGGTAGACGCTCAGGTCGGCATGACCCGATTTTCTCGCTGTGGCATCGGCCTTGGCGCGGTTGCGCTGCTCGGCCATCAATGCGGTGAAGCCCTCGCGGTCCACCGCGAGCCCGGCTTCTGCTGCCATCTCGAGCGTGAGGTCGATCGGGAAACCGTAGGTGTCGTGCAGGGCGAATGCGTCGCCGCCGCTGATCCGCGTTGCGCCGGACGCCTTCGTCGCGGCCGCGGCGTCGTCGAACAACTTCGAACCGGCCGACAGGGTCTTGAGAAAGGCGTCCTCTTCGCCGACCGCGATGGAGACGATGCGTGAACGTTGTTCCGGCAGATCGGGATACGAACTCGCCATGGTGTCGATGACGGCCTCGATGAACTCACCCATCGTCGTGCTGCTCGCGCCGAGGAGTCGGGCGGACCGGACGATGCGACGCAACAGCCGGCGCAGTACATAGCCCCGTCCGTCGTTGCCCGGGGTGATGCCGTCGGCGATGAGCATCACTGCCGTCCGCGAGTGATCGGCGATGACCCGGAACCGGATCGCATCCGCAGCATTGGAGGCGGTATAGGTCCGGCCGGTCAGGCGTTCGGCGACTGCGATGACCGGGGCCAGCAGGTCCGTTTCGTACACGTTGTCGACGCCCTGCAGGATGCACGCGACGCGTTCGATACCGAGCCCGGTGTCGATGTTCTTCTTGGGAAGCGGTCCGAGGATCTCGTAGCCTTCTTTGCCGCCACCTGGTCCACGCTGGTTCTCCATGAAGACGAGATTCCAGATTTCGATGAAGCGGTCCTCATCGGCCTCGGGACCACCGTCGACCCCGTACTCCGGGCCACGGTCGTAGAAGATCTCCGAACAGGGTCCACACGGGCCCGGTACGCCCATGGACCAATAGTTGTCCTTCAGGCCACGGCGCTGGATCCGCTCGGCGGGCACCCCGATCTCGTCCCGCCAGATGGCTTCGGCCTCATCATCGTCGAGATAGACGGTCGGCCACAGTCGTAGCGGATCGATACCGAAGCCGCCCTCCGTGACCGGGTTGGTCAACAGGGTCCACGCGAACGTGATCGCCTCGCGTTTGAAGTAATCGCCGAAGGAGAAGTTGCCCGCCATCTGAAAGAAGGTGTTGTGGCGGGTGGTGATACCCACCTCCTCGATGTCGAGGGTGCGGACGCACTTCTGAATGCTCGTCGCCCGGTCGTACGACGGTGTCTGCTCGCCCAGGAAATACGGTTTGAAGGGCACCATGCCGGCGTTGACGAACAGCAGGTTCGGATCGTCGAGGATCAACGACGCGCTGGGTACCTCTGTGTGCCCGGCCTTGATGAAGTGATCCAGGAACCGCTTCCTGATCTCATGCGTCTGCACTGGGGGTCCTCACGTTTCGACTGCAGTTGTCACACGCCCGCGAACGAGCCGAATCCACCCTACTGGCACCACCGCGTCCAGTCCGTCATCGCCCGTCATCGCCGACCGCGGACGATGTTGCGCAACCGGCCGAGACGGGGGCCGATCTCCCGCTCGTGGCCGTGGTCTGTCGGGATGTAGTAGTCGACTCCGACGAGTTCGTCCGGCGGGTACTGCTGGGTCACGACCCCGCCGGGATCGTCGTGCGGATAGCGGTATCCGACTGCGTTGCCGAGTTTGGCGGCGCCCGCGTAGTGACCGTCGCGGAGATGGGCGGGTACCGCTCCGGCCTTGCCCCCCTCCACATCGGCGACCGCGGCCCCGATCGCGGCGACCACGCCTGCCGACTTCGGCGCGGTCGCGAGGTGAATGGTGGCCTGAGCCAGCGCCAGGCGCGCTTCGGGCATACCGATTAGCTGTACTGCCTGTGCCGCAGCGGCTGCGGTCTGCAACGCGGTCGGATCTGCCATCCCGATGTCTTCGCTCGCGTGGACGACAAGCCTGCGCGCGATGAACCGAGGATCTTCCCCCGCGCTGATCATCCGGGCCAGATAGTGCAGGGCCGCGTCGACATCCGACCCGCGAATGGATTTGATGAACGCACTGATGACGTCGTAGTGCTGATCGCCGTCGCGGTCGTACCGCACCGCTGCGCGGTCGACCGCGGACTCCACGTGGGCGAGCGTGACCGCTACGGCCTCATCGTCGCCGCTGCCCGCGTCGGACAAAGCCGTGTCGGCGGCGGCCTCGAGCGCAGTCAGTCCGCGGCGGGCGTCACCCGCCGAGATCTTCTCCAGATGATCGAGCGCGTCCTCGTCGATCGTGACGGCGCCCGCGAGCCCGCGTGGGTCGGCCGCTGCCCGTATCAACAGCTTTCGGATGTCCGGACCACCGAGCGAGCGCAACTGCAACACCAGCGATCGCGAGAGCAGCGGCGCGACCACCGAGAACGAAGGGTTCTCCGTCGTCGCCGCCACCAGCAGCACGATCCGGTTCTCCACCGCGTCCAGCAGCGCATCCTGCTGGGTCTTGGAGAAGCGGTGGACCTCGTCGATGAACAGCACCGTCTGCGTCCCCGAGATCAGCCGTCGGCGGGCTGCATCGATCACGGCCCGCACCTCTTTGACGCCCGATGAGAGTGCCGACAGCGCCTCGAAACGGCCACCGGCGGCCGCAGAGATCAACGCCGCCATCGTCGTCTTACCCGTCCCGGGAGGACCGAACAACAAGACCGACGCCGCGCCCGAACCGTCGATCAGCCGCCGCAGCGGCGATCCGGACTCGAGCAGATGCTCTTGCCCGACAATCTCTTCGAGTGTGGCCGGACGCATGCGCACGGCCAGCGGCGCGCCGGCGGTAGGTCGTGGCAATCCGGCGGTGATCGTGGCGGGCGGCGCTTCGGGGGCGGCGAACAGGCCACCCTGATCGTCAGTCATCACAGGTGTTGATCAGTGCAGCCACGAGGAGTCGAGCGCCTGACCCACGGTGTCGGCGAAATCGCCCAATCGCGGTGCGTCCGCGCGGCGCGCAGCGTCGGCAAGACCGGCCCAGCGGTCCACGATCACGCGAGGATCGGAGGTACTCAGCGCGAGGCCGTGGGGCTCGTCCGCGCGACCCACATCGGACTCGTCCACCGGAAGCATCCACATCGTGGACAACCACACCCAGGCCAGCCGAGCAAGCACGGTCTTGCGGGCGAGTTCGCGGTCCGATCCCAACGCCGGCCAGATTCCTTGGACCTCGGAGCGCCACGCATCGATCATCGCGGTTTCGAGATCCACCCGACGGGCGCCGGTGTCGCCGGACAGCCACGGGGTGAATGTCACCAGCGCGTAAGCGATGTCGAGCGAGGCGTCCCGGAAGCCACCCCACTCGTAGTCCATGAACTGCACACCCTCGTCGTTGATGAGGATGTTCTCCGGTCCGACATCGGAGGGGCTGAACGCACGGTGCTCACCCTCCCGGAACAGCTCACCCGCCTTCTCCAGCGCGCCGAGCACCTCAGGGTCGATCGCGAGGCCGAACACATCGGCGATCACCCGCGGAGCGGCGCGGACCGCAGCATCGAACTGCGCGCGGAGCGCATCCACTGCGATGCCCTCGGCGCCCTGCCGCAACAGCGCGGCGAAGTCGTTCTCGCCGCCCACCGTTGCGGCATGCATCCGGCCGAGCGCCTGTCCCCATGCACTGACCGCGTTGGACGTGGCCACCACATCGTTGCTGCCGAGCAGCTCGGTCATCGACCTGCCGTCGCCGAGGTCGCTGAGCACCAGCACCCTGGCCCGCAGGTCGAACGCTATCAGGGCAGGTCCCGGGCGCGACTCCGTCGGCAACGCCGTCGCGTATTTATACGATGCAACCTCACGGATGAACGCCTCGCCCGAGATGGCGTCGCCGTCGCCGAGCACCTTGATCACCAGCGTGCGATCGCCGGAGAACGGGTTCTGCGCAACGCGCACCCGCACGACTTCGGTGCGCCCACTCCCGCCGAGGTCTTGGGGGTCGGCTAAGGACACCGGGGAGCCGGCGCGAGCGGCCAGAAGCCGCTCGGCTGCCTGCACCGCGCCGGTGATGTGGCTATCGGCTAGAACAGTCATCCCCTACAACGTACCCAACTGTGCCGCGAACCATAGTCGATAAGGCAACTCGTGTCAGGGAACCGGGGAGACATCCACCGAGACATCGATTTTGCTCCTGCGGGATTCGGTGTAGATCACACCTCGCAGCGGCGGTACATCCTCGTAGTCGCGTCCCCACGCGACGGTGACGTGCCGTTCGCCGACCAGGGTGTCGTTGGTCGGGTCGAAGGCGATCCACCGGTCCCCCGGCAGCCACACCGCCGCCCAGGCATGGGACGCATCCGCACCGAAGATCCGTTCCTTTCCCGGCGGTGGGTCCGTGGCGAGGTATCCGGACACATAGCGGGCAGCGAGACCCTGCGACCGCAGACAGGCGATCGCCACCCGGGCGAAATCCTGGCAGACCCCTTCCCGACGGTCCAGGACGGTCTCGACCCGGGTGCTGATCTGGGTCGAGCCCGATCGATAGGTGAAGTCACGAAAGATCCGTCGGGTCAGTTCGATCACCACATCGATGAGAGGCGCGCCGGGGGTGAAGATCGCCGCGGCGTAGTCGCGTACGGAGGGGCTGATCTCCGGAGGGAACAGGTCCAGCCGGAATTCGACCGCCCGAGCCGACGCCGGGCCGAGGGGCCGGGCGTCTTCCCACGGACCGCGCGCGGCCGGTGAGTCCAGCAGCCCGCGGTCTGCCGGATCGACCTCCACCGTGGACATGCCGGTGACCTCGAGGCGACGGTGGGGTGTGCGGACGTGGAAGTAACTGTCGGAGTTGCCGTAGATGTCCACTCCGGTCGACCGGTCGGACGGTTCCGGGTCGATCTCGATCTCGCTGGTCAGCACCCGCTGCCCGGGCAGATCACGGGGCTGCAGATACGCGCGACCGTACGAACTCGACACCACGTTGTCGTAGTCGTACCTCGTGCGGTGGGTGACCCGGTAGCGGCGGGTAGCAGGCTGCTGCGACCGACCGTTCTCCTCGTTCACAGTCGCACCTCCGATCCCGCTCCCCACAGCGGCTGCATCTCCACGGGGTAAGCGAAACGGGTGCGCCCCAACACGTCCGAGATCTCCCGCAGACCCGAGTTCAGCGTGCGCATCAGTTCGTCGAGTTCGACCCGCCTGCCGCCGGCACCGATGGCTGCGAGGTCGACCGGGTCGACGCGACGCAGTTCGGAGACCAGGTCCTCGGCGACACGTTCGGCAGCGGCAGAACGGACGTCGGCAGGCAACGACATCAGATCGTCGCGCAAGGTGGCCAACTGGTAGATCATCGCTCGCGGATTTCCCTCGTCGAAGAGCATGAGCGCCGCGACCGATCCCAGCCGGACGATCCCGCGGTTGCGCCGCCGATAGATGATCGCTGATTCGTTGGCCACCAGATATGCCTCGAGCAGTCCCTGTTCGGTGTCCGCGTCGCGCTGCGTCACCAAGACGGCCGCAGTGAGCGCGGCGAGCACCTGAGCGCGCTCGATCCGGCGGCCGATGTCCATGAACAGCCAGCCGGCGTCGTGGACCATCGATTCGGCCTGCAGCCCGGCCAATGCCAGCAATCCGTGCAGGATGTCGTCTTGCGCCCGGCCCAGACCTGATCCGTCCAGATCCGGTTCGTCGGCTTCGGGTTCGAGTGCGGGGTACGGTCCGAGCTCGGTGAGTGCGCGGTCGACCGCGCCCAGCACCATCCAGGTACTCGTCGAGAGCTGGTCCCGCACCGCCCTGGCGAGTTGCTGCATGCGGTCCACCGCAAATGCCACAGACCCCGGGGACCGGCGCGCACTGGTCATGGCGCGCAGGCGGAGCGTCGCCGCCTGGACCTCGTCCGGCTCCGGAGCGCCCTCACCGGAGTCATCACCGATGTTCTTGGCACCCCTGACGATTCCGCCCGTTCCGGTGGTCGTCGCGACCGCGGCAAGGAACAGGGGTATGGACGCCGTCCCGGTCATCCACGGCCGGTAGCGGTAATCCTCGTAACGCTCACGCGCGACCCTGACCATCCGCGTCGTCAGCTCGGCGCGTTCGCCGTAACGGCCGAACCAGAACAGATCCGACAACACGCGGGGCGAACTGACCACGGGCGCATCGGAACCGCGATACGCCGCAGAGGAATTGCCGCCCCCTTCGATCGCCGCGTCCCGCACGGGCCGGTCCGGCGATTCGGGCACCCGGGCCTGAGTACTCGACGGCTCCACCGTCGTCACCCAGACGTCCTTGCCCGCAATGGTCGTCATCGCCGATCCGGCGGGTCCGTCGGCCAGGACATGACCGAGACCACCGGGCATCACCGCGTAGCCCGATCCCTGGGCGACGCTGAACGTCCGGATACCGACCGGTGCCGGTCGCAGCGGCGAGCCGAGCGCGGTAGGCCGATACGGTCCCGGAGTCGTCGACGGGGCCACCGAGAACGGCGTCAGTCGCCGCCCGACCCATTGCCACGGCTCGGCCTCGATGCGGGCGACGAGGGCTGAGCGGTCTCCGCCGGACAGCTCCGGCCCCAGTGACTCCTCGCCGGTCCGGAAGTTCGTCAACGTCATGTCCGACAGCTCTGCCACCAGCTTCGAGCGCTGCAGATTGTCGCCGGCCCAATAGGTTTCGACCGAGTTCAGCAGCAGGGTCTCGTCGAGCAGAAACCGGCTCGCCGCCGCGAGGACGGTGTTCAGGGCGGGATTCTCCACCACAGCGCTGCCCAGGGTGTTGACGACCGTGACCGCGCCCCGTGAGATCGCTTCGACCAGTCCGGTGACGCCGAGCCTCGAGTCGGTCCGCAGATCGAGCGGATCGGAGTAGCTCGAGTCCACGCGGCGCAGGATGACGTCGAGGCGTTTGAACTTGCCGAGCGAGCGCATGTAGACAGCCCCGTCGCGGACCACCAGGTCGGCCGCCTCCACCAGGGGAAACCCGAGTATCGACGCAAGGTACGCCTGATCGAACGCCGTCTCCGACAACGAGCCCGGGGTGAGCACGGCCACGGTGGGGTCCTCGATACCTTGCGGTGCGTACTCGAACAATGCCAGTCGCAGCGTGGCGGCGAACGCGGCCGTCGGTCGCGGGACGCAGCGTTGGAACAGGCGCGGGAACGCGCGCGACATCAGGCGGCGATCAGCGATCGCGTAACCGATACCGGACGGCGCCTGCGCCCGGTCGGCGAAGGCGAGGTAGTCGCCATCGGACGCACGGCCGATGTCGCAGGCGTGCAGGAACAGACTGTGCCTCTGCGTCTGAGGAAACCGGGCCGCTTTCCGGATGTAGCCCGGATGTCCGTAGACCATCTCGGGCGGCAAGATCCCCGCCGTCAGGGTTCGCTGATCCGAATAGATGTCAGAGAGCAGCGCGTCGAGGACCCGTGCGCGCTGCGCGATCGCCTTCTCCAGTTCCTGCCACTGCGCGCCGTCGATGAGAAGTGGTACGCAGTCGAGTTGCCACCGTCGCTGCTGAGTCCCGGATCCGGCCGGAGCGTTGTAGGTGATCCCGTCGTCGTCGACGAGTGTCCGCACGCGGCGGTCGGCCTGACGCAAGCCCTCGTCGCCGAGGCGTTCGTAACCTTCGATCAGATCGGCCCATTGGCCACGCAACGCCCCGGCCCCGTCGAGCAGTTCGTCGAAGGTGCCGGTCGGCGGTGCGGTCACGGTGCCCGCGGACGTCGCGTCCGCGTTGCGCGGCATGGCGGCCAGATCGAACAATCCGAACCGGTCAGACCGATATCGGTCCAGAATTCCGGTGGGTTCAACCCTGGGCGATGTCACCGAAGGACTGTACGTGCTCGCCGTAGGTCGAGAATCATCGGTACGCAGGAATCGGTCGCGAGTCGGGCAGCGAATTCGCGCAGCTTGGCCGTGTCCACGGCGTCGGCCCGGTGACCGGAGGCCTCGAACCGGCCGTTGCGACGTGACTCGGCCTCCACCGCGTTGACCGGCGGGCGCTCGTACGCCCGGCCCCCTGGATGGACGACGTGGTACTTGGCACCGCCGACCGAGCGACCGTTGTGTGTGTCGACGAGGTCGAACACGAGCGGGGTGTCGATGGTGATCGTGGGGTGGAGCGCACTCGGAGGCTGCCACGCCCGGAACCTGATCCCGGCCACCGACTCCCCCGCCCGACCGGTACCGGTCAGCGGAACGGGGACCCCGTTGCAGGTGAGGATGAACCGGTTGTTGTCGCCGCCGAGCACGCGCACCTGCACCCGCTCGATCGAAGAGTCGACGTAGCGGGAGGTACCACCGGCGGTCGACTCCTCGCCGAGGACGTTCCATGGCTCGATCGCGCCACGTAACTCGATCTCGACGTCGCGGATGTGGACGGTTCCCAGGCGCGGAAAGCGGAACTCGGTGAACGGCGCGAGCCAGGCGGTGTCGAAGTCGTATCCGGCCTCACGGAGATCCTCGGCCACGTTCGCGATGTCGTCGATCACGTAATGCGGCAACAGGTGTCGTCCGTGTAGGTCGGCGCCGTGACGTTGCAGCCGCGCCCGGTACGGGTCGTCCCAGAACCACGAGACGAGACTGCGGACCAGTAGCGACTGCACCATGGCCATCTGGTGGTGCGGCGGCATCTCGAAGCCGCGCAATTCCAGCAGCCCGAGCCTGCCGCGGGTGGAGTCGGGACTGTACAGCTTGTCGATGCAGAACTCGGCCCGGTGCGTGTTGCCCGTGATGTCCGTGAGCAGGTGGCGCAGCGCTCGGTCGGTCACCCACGGCAGGTGGTATCCGGTGGCGCCCGCCTGGATCTCCTCGGAGATCCGGTCGATCTCGGCGAACGCGATCTCGAGTTCGTAGAGCGCACTCTCGCGCCCCTCGTCGGCGCGCGGTGCCTGTGAGGTGGTGCCGATGAACCGCCCGGAGAACAGGTACGACAGCGACGGATGCAACTGCCAGTAGGTGAGCATGGAGACGAGCAGATCCGGACGCCGCAGCATCGGAGACTCGGCCGGGCGGATACCACCGAGCGTGATGTGGTTGCCGCCACCGGTCCCACCGTGGCTGCCGTCGAGGTCGAACGACTCGGTGCCGAGCCGAACCCGCCGGGCCTGGTCGTACAGGGTCTCGAGGAGCTGTGATTGTTCGGAAAACGACGAGGTCGGCTGGATGTTCACCTCGATCACCCCTGGGTCAGGGGTGACTGTCATGGAGGTCAGACGTGGATCCGCGGGCGGGCCGTAACCCTCGACGACGACAGGTTTCCCGATCTCGGCCGCGCTGCGCTCGACCAGGTTCAGCAACTCCGCGAAATCATCTCCGGTCTCGGTCGGTGGCAAGAACACGTAGAGCACCCCGCCACGTTCTTCCGCGACCAGCGCGGTCACCGCACGCCCACTGGGGTCTACGAGGTCCGCCGGAGACCCGGTCTCGGTGGACCGATCCACGGTACCGGCCTGCGACTCCTGCTCACGAGCGGCCTCTTCGGCAGCGGCAGCATCCTGTGCCTCCTGCGCGGCCCGCACCGCCGCAGCCCTGGCCCGTTCGATCTGCATCTCCGGGGTGATCCACAGGGGCTCGCCGTCTCCGCGTGTGCCCTCGGGCGTCGACGATGTCCCGGGACGCGGGCGCGGCAGGATTTCGCCGGCCATCCCGGTCGGCGGCGCCTTAGGAGCAGCGGCGTCCGGTTCGTCCGACTCCTGGGCCGCCGGGTCGGTCGCTTCCGGCGGTGCAGGGAACTCCGGCAACACTGTCAGGTCCGGCAAAGGCTCGATGTCGAAGGCTGTGGGGTCGGCCTGGAAGAACTGCGGTTGCCCCTCCCAGAAGAGGGCACTGAGCGGCAGTCGAAGCCCGGCGGGGGAATTACCCGGACTCAGGACGAGTCGCCCACGACGGGTACGCCACAGCGAGCTGACCCAGCCGGTCCCGCGCGGGGCACGGCTGATCGGCAACAGGTACGCCGTGGGTGTACTGACCGACGAATCGAGTTCGGCCAGGAGCTGCCGACGCCGATCGTCGGTGTCTGTCTCGGGATCGATGTCCTTCTCGACGGCCGCGGTCGCCTCCGCCTCCGCCTCCGGCGGCACCCCGACCGGTAGGCGGACCAGTTCGGCCAATCGCAGCAGCGGGTCCTCGTAAGCTGGCACGACCTGCGAATCAGGCAGTCGCAATCGTCGTGCCAGGGCTTCGATGAATGCCTTGGGCGACTTCGCCGTCGCCGGATCCGACGGTCCCAGTCCGCCCGGAGACTGCCAATCGATGGTCGTCTGCGCGGCGGCCTTCGTCGGCCACGGATCGTCCAAGAGGTCCGGATTGCTCCACAGGGCTTTGCCGTCCGCGCGCCAGATCAGGTCGATCTGCCAGCGCGGCAGCGGCTCGCCGGGATACCACTTGCCCTGCCCCCGCTGCACCAGGCCCGACGGTGCGTAGATCTTCTTGAGTCGATCCGTGAGGTCGGACGCCAGCGAGCGCTTGTGGGGACCGTCCGCAGCGGTGGTCCATTCCGGATCGACCTGGTTGTCGAGCGAGACGAAGGTCGGCTCTCCACCCACGGTCAGCCGGACATCGCTGGCGGCCATCCGGGCATCGAGGTCGCCGCCGAGGTCGACGATCTTGCCCCATTGGTCGGCGGTGTACGGCAGCGTCACCCGCGGGTCCTCGTGGAATCGGGTGACCTCGTTCGAGAAGTCCATCACCGCATGACATTTGCCGGTGGCTCCCGTGATCGGCGCCGCCGCGCCGGGGTGAGGTGTCGCGGCCAGCGGGATGTGGCCTTCTCCGGCGAACAGACCCGACGTCGGATCCATGCCCACCCAGCCGGCGCCGGGCAGGTACACCTCGGTCCACGCGTGCAGGTCGGTGAAGTCGGCATCGGGCCCGGACGGGCCGTCGATCGACTTGATGTCCGAGGTGAGCTGGACCAGATACCCGGAGACGAAACGGGCGGCCAAGCCCAGCCTGCGCAGGATCGCGACGAGTAACCAGGCCGAGTCCCGGCATGAACCGATGCCACTGTCGAGGGTGAACTCTGGTTCCTGGACACCGGCTTCGAGTCGCACCGTGTAGCGGACGTCGTCGCGTACCGCACTGTTGAGCGCGACGAGGTAGTCGATGATCCTGGTCTTGCCGGTCACCCGATGGTCTTCTACCCATTTGGTCACGAGCGGATCGTCGCCCGCCGAGTCCACGGGCCGCAGGTAGACCTCGAGGTCCCGCCGCAGCTCCTCGGGGTAGGCGAATCCGACGTGCTCGGCGAACTCTTCGATGAAGAAGTCGAAGGGGTTGATCGAGGTCAGATCGGCCACCAGGCCGACGGTGAAGCTCAGGACACTTGTCGGCTCCGGGAACACCAGTCGCGCAAGATAGTTGCTGAACGCGTCCTGCTGCCAGTTGATGAAGTGTTCAGCAGGCTCGACCTTCAGCGAATAGGCCTCTATGGGAGTGCGTGAATGCGGTGCCGGACGCAGCCGCAGCACATGCGGATAGACCTTCGTCAACCTGTCGAAGTTGTACGTGGTCCGGTGTTCGAGTGCCACCTTGATGGTCAACGACCAATACCTCCATGCGCCGGTAAAACCCTGGCTGCAAGTTCATCACAAGTTCGGCGATGACGCCGGGCTCACTGATCGGCACCGGCAGGCGCTAGTGCCTGCTGAACTCGACCTTGCGGGTCGTGCGACGGCTGTGGGCCCGGTGGATCAGCAGGACCGCGATCCCGGCGGCGACGATACCGACGAGGTTGATCACCAGCTGCGCGGTTGATTCTGCGGCCACCCGCCATTGTCCGAGCGTCGCCGCAACGACGGCGTATCCGGCGGCCGGCACCGTGGTGACCGAGATGAAAACCCCCACCAGCGCAGCTGATTTCGACGACACGAGCGAGAGCATCCCGGCTGCGCCCGCCAGCAGCGCGACCACGAGGGAGAAGGGTCCGACCTGGTAGATGAAGTCGAGCTGGTCCGCGGTGGTGACGTCCTTCATCGCGATCCACCCCAGACGTTCGGCGACCAGGGCTCCCGCCCCCGTCACCACCATCGCCAGCGGGAAACCGACCGCGAGGGCCAGGACCGATCGGCGGGCCAGAGAGAATCTGCGCCGCACGATCGCCACCGCGATCCCGGCCAACGGCCCGAACTCGGGTCCGACCACCATGCCGCCGACGACGGTCACCGGCGAATCGGTCACCACCCCGACCGCTGCGAGCAGGCAGGCGAGGCAGAGAAACGCCAGGAACGTGACACTGAGGGTCGCGTCCTCGTTGGTGTGCTCGACCAATTCGTCCCAGACGATCGCGTCAGAAGCGCCGCCTGGGGCATCGCGTTCGGCCTGTTCGGCCGCATTCGACAGGACGGTGTCCAACAGTTCGACCACGATCGCGCCATCGGTGGGCAGTTCCAGCGCACGAAGCTGCTTGAGCAGCTCGTTCGCGGCTTCCCGCGTGACGTCCGCCTCTATCAGGTCACCGGGCGGCTCGAGTGCCGCGCCGGGCACCCGCGTCACATGCGTGACACCGAGGCACTCCCGCAATGCTGCTACCACGTCGTCAGACCGCTTGTCCGGACTGATGATCCGCAGATGCAGCACGCCTGATTATGTACCGGTGGTCGCCGCCTCTGCGGGCTTTGCCGCACTTTCTCTCGGCGCCGTTTCCTTCGCGGCTGCAGGCTTGGCGTCGATCCCGGATTCCTTGCGCTGGGCCGGGGTGATCGCCGCCGGAGCGTCGGTCAGCGGGTCGACACCGCCACCGGACTTCGGGAAGGCGATCACGTCGCGAATCGACGGCTGGCCTGCCAGCAGGGCGGTGATCCGGTCCCAGCCGAACGCGATGCCGCCGTGCGGGGGCGCGCCGAAGGCGAAGGCATCGAGCAGGAACCCGAACTTCTCCTGCGCTTCCTCTGGGCTGATGCCCATGATCTTGAAGACCAGCTCCTGGACCTCACGCTTGTGGATACGGATCGACCCGCCGCCGATCTCGTTTCCGTTGCAGACGATGTCGTACGCGTACGCCAGTGCCGCGCCCGGATCCGACTCGAGCACGTCGAGCGATTCCGGTTTCGGTGACGTGAAGGCGTGGTGCACCGCGGTCCACGCTCCCGACCCCACCGCCACATCGCCGCTGGCGGTGGCGTCGTCCGCCGGTTCGAACAGCGGGGCATCGACGACCCAGGTGAAAGCCCAGTCGCCGTCGTTGATCAGGCCGAGCCGTTGGGCGATCTCTCCACGAGCGGCGCCGAGCAGGGCCCGCTGGGCCTTGGCCGGCCCCGCAGCGAAGAACACGCAGTCCCCGGGTTCGGCGCCGACGTGCGCGACCAGACCGGCACGCTCGTCTTCCGACAGGTTCTTGGCAACCGGTCCGCCCAGCGAACCGTCTTCCTGGACAAGGACATACGCGAGACCCTTGGCGCCGCGCTGCTTGGCCCACTCCTGCCAGGCGTCGAGCTGCCTGCGCGGCTGGCCGGCCCCACCCGGCATCACCACGGCGCCTACGTAGGGCGCCTGGAAGACCCGGAAAGGGGTGTCCTTGAAGTACTCGGCGCACTCGACGAGTTCGAGCCCGAAGCGCAGATCCGGCTTGTCGCTTCCGAACCGGCGCATCGCGTCGGCGTAGGTGATCCGCGGGATCGGAGTGGTGATCTCGACGCCGATCAACTTCCACAATGCGGTCAGGATCTCTTCCGCGACCTTGATCACGTCGTCCTGCTCGACAAAGCTCATCTCGACGTCGAGCTGGGTGAACTCCGGCTGGCGATCGGCACGGAAATCCTCGTCGCGATAGCAGCGCGCGATCTGGAAGTACCTCTCCATACCCGCCACCATCAGCAACTGCTTGAACAGCTGAGGGCTCTGCGGCAGGGCGTAGAACGTGCCGGGCTGCAGGCGTGCCGGCACCAGGAAGTCGCGGGCGCCTTCCGGCGTCGAACGCGTCAGCGTCGGTGTCTCGATCTCGATGAAGTCGTGGTCCAGCAAGACGTTGCGGGCGGCCTGATTGACCTTCGACCGCAGGCGCAGGGCGTTGCCGGGCCCTTCGCGGCGCAGGTCGAGGTAGCGGTACTTGAGCCGGGCCTCTTCACCCGGATTCTCGTCGAGCTGGAAAGGTAGCGGGGCCGACTCGTTGAGGACGACGAGTTCGGTGGCATTGACCTCGATGTCGCCCGACTCGAGGTTCGCGTTCTCGCTACCGGCCGGGCGCTGTTCGACCAATCCCGTCACCTGGACGCAGTATTCGGCCCGCAACCGGTGCGCCGGCGTCGCGACGGCCTCGTCGCGGAAGACCACCTGCGCGAGCCCGGAGCTGTCGCGCAGGTCGATGAAGATGACCCCGCCGTGGTCGCGTCGGCGCGACACCCAGCCGGTCAACGTCACCGTTTGCCCGGCGTTCTCGGCTCGCAGTGATCCGGCGAAATGGGTGCGCAGCACAGTGTTCCTCTCGAAGCTGACTGAAGTCGTATCGTGCAACATCCTACGGCGACGACATTCAGCCGAGAACGCCCCTGCTCGTGGGATGCTGGTCGAATGACTTTCCGAGGTGGCGGACCACTCGACACGAGCAACGTATCCGGGGGCGGCGGTGGTCGTGGCAAGCTCGCCGTCGGCGGTGGCGCCGGGCTCATCATCGTCATCGTCGCCGCGCTCTTCGGCTTCGATCCCGGTGTACTTGGTCTCGGCAGCGACAGCACGACTTCGTCGACGTCGTCGCAGGATCAGTCGGCCATCGACGAGCAGATCCAGAGCTGCACCATCGAGAAAGCCAACGAGGACACGGTCTGCCGGATCGTGGCGACCACGAACAGCCTCGACGACGTGTGGGCCGAGATCATGCCCGGGTACGAGCCACCGCAGACCAAGATCTTCGAGGGCAACGTGGACACGGCGTGTGGGCCGGCCACCTCGGACGTCGGCCCGTTCTACTGCCCCGGAGACCAGACCGCGTACTTCGATCCGTCCTTCTTCGACGTTCTCACCGATCGCCTCGGCGGCGGCGACGGACCGCTGGCGCAGGAGTACGTCGTCGCGCACGAGTACGGCCACCACATCGAATACCTGACCGGCGCGCTGCAGAAGGGTCAGCGCATGGGCGCCGCGGGTCCGACCTCGGGATCGGTGCGTATAGAACTGCAGGCGGACTGCCTGGCCGGTGTCTGGGCCTACCACGCGGACAAGGGTCCGGATGCGATGCTCGAACCGCTCACCCAGCAACAGATCAACGACGTCATCCAGACTGCCAAGGCGATCGGTGACGACGCCATACAGGGCGACAGCTCCAACCCCGAAGGCTGGACTCACGGTTCGTCCGATCAGCGGGTTCGCTGGTTCAACGTCGGCTACAGCGCCGGTGACCCGAACTCCTGCGACACGTTCGCGGCGAGCAGCCTGTGACGCGCGGGACCGGCGGGGTCGACCGCATCGCCGACGGATATCTCGAACGTTCCTGCGCCCTGAACCCCATCGAGGCCACGCACCTCGGCGTGACCGGCCACGATCATCTGCTGACCGACTTCTCCCCTGCTGGAGAGGCCGACCGGGCCACCGCTCGGGGTGATGCGCTCGCAGCGTTGGCAGGTGAACCGTTGGCAGACGACGTCGATCGTGTGACCGTGGCCACCATGAGTGATCAGCTCCGTCGGTCGCTCGCCGTCGACGATGCGGGTCTGCGTATCGGTGAGGTGAACGTCATCGAATCGCCGCTGCAGTCGGTCCGGGACGTCTTCGATCTGATGCCGACGGCCACCGCCGCCGAACAGGCCGTCTTCCTCGCCAGGCTCGCCCAGATCCCCGGCAGCGTCGAATCGATCATCGAGGGCCTGCGGTACCGCCTCGATTCCGGTCCGCCACTGACCAGCCGCCAGGTCGGACTTGTTGCGGAGCAGGCCGACACTGCGACCGCGTCGATCTTCAGCAATGCGACGTCTATCGAATCCACCGATCAGGTCGAGCTCCTCGACGACCTGCGCGGCCGGGTGGGCGCTGCGATGACAACACTCGCAGCAGTGTTGCGCGATGAGGTGCTTCCCCGCACCACGGACACCGATGCCGTCGGCCGAGATCGTTATCTACTGCATTCGGCCGAGTTCGTCGGGACCGACATCGACGTCGACGATGCGTACGAATGGGGGCTGGCGCTCCTCGATTCGATTGTGGCAGAGCAGGAGATGCTCGCCGAGCAGATCGCTCCCGGAGAAGGGGTTGCCGGTGCGCTGGCAACCCTGAATGCCGATCCGCGCTACCAGATGACCGATCGCAACGCCTTCGTCGCCTGGATGCAAGACCTCTCCGACCGTGCGACCGCCGAAGTCGGGAAGGTCCACTTCGACATCCCGGCAGAACTGACCGCACTCGAGTGCCGGCTCGCGCCGGCTGCGACGGGGATCATCTACTACACGATGCCCAGCGAGAACCTGTCTCGGCCAGGGCGGATGTGGTGGTCGGTTCCTCCGCAGCAAAATGTCTTCCACACGTGGCAGGAGACGACCACCGTCTTCCACGAGGGTGTCCCCGGCCATCACCTGCAGCTCGGGTCCGCGATGGTCAGTCCTGAACTGAACCGATGGCGCAAGCTCGCCTCGTTCACCTCCGGCCACGGGGAGGGCTGGGCGCTCTACGCCGAGCGGCTCATGGGCGAGCTCGGCTGGCTCGATGATCCCGGCGACCGTATGGGAATGCTTGATTCTCAACGACTTCGGGCCGCACGAGTCGTGGTCGACATCGGAGTGCACTGTGGTCTACGGGCACCGGAATCGGTGGGCGGCGGCATCTGGGACGCCGAGAAAGCCTGGGCCTTCCTCACCGCCGCGGTGGCGATGGACCGCACCGTGCTCAGGTTCGAACTCAACCGCTATCTCGGCTGGCCCGGACAGGCGCCGTCCTACGCGCTCGGCCAACGGGTGTGGCAGCAGGCCCGCGACTCGTACGCCCGCACCAATCCGACGCACTCGCTCAAGGACTTCCACAGCAAAGCGCTGGCGCTCGGCGGCGTCAGCCTCGATGTCCTGAAAGCCGAGCTCGGCTGATCCTCACGCTGCCCGCCCCGCCGGTCGGATCGACGGTTATTCGGGCGGGTTCTCGGCGACCGGGAACGTCGGGGTGTGGGCCTGGCTCCCCCACGTCCGGCCGGTCGCAGGAGCGGGAGTGGGATCACCGCTGACGGTGAACGTGCAGGCCACGGATCCGGCCATGATCACCACACTCAGCGCGAGTGCGGACCACCACAGTCGGATCCGCCGGTTCACGTTTCCGACGCCAATCGCGAACTGATGTGCGCCACCACGTCTTCGAGCCTGATTCGCTGTTGCTCTCCGTTGCCGAGATCTTTGACCTCGACCTCACCTGCGTCGATCTCGTTGTCGCCGAGCACCAATGCGAACCGCGCCCCGGATCGGTCGGCGGCCTTCATCGCACCCTTGAGACCGCGGCCTCCGTAGGCGATGTCGACGCGAACGCCACTGGCGCGCAATCGTCCTGCCACCGCGACCAGCTCGTTCTTCGCCGCTTCACCCATCGGCACGCCGAAGACCTCGCACCGCGCATCGCTCGCCGCGGCCAGGCCCTCGGCCTCCAATGCCAGCACCGTGCGATCCACACCGAGCCCATAACCGATACCCGACAACTCCAGTTTTCCGCCGAGTTGCTTCATCAGTCCGTCGTAGCGGCCACCGCCACCGATTCCGGACTGAGCGCCGAGCCCGTCGTGGACGAACTCGAAGGTCGTCTTCGTGTAGTAGTCGAGCCCGCGCACCAGCCGCGGGTTCTTCTCGTACGGAACTCCGAGACGATCAAGATGAACGATCACCGCGTCGTAATGCTCGCGCGCGGAATCGGACAAGTAGTCGATCATCAGTGGTGCACCTGATGTCGCCTCCCGGATGTGGGGACGCTTGTCATCGAGGACGCGCAACGGGTTGATCTCCGCCCGACGCCTGGTCTCCTCATCGAGATCCAGCCCGAAAAGATACTGCTGCAACGCTTCTCGATACTGCGGGCGGCATGTGTCGTCGCCGAGTGAAGTGATCTCCAGTCGGTAACCCGTCAGGCCGAGCGCCCGAAATCCTTCGTCGGCGATCGCGATCACCTCGGCGTCCAGGGCGGGGTCGTCGATACCGATGGCCTCGACACCGACCTGCTGCAATTGTCGGTAGCGGCCGGTCTGTGGCTTCTCGTATCGGAAGAACGGCCCGGCATACGACAGTTTGACCGGCAGTTGTCCGCGGTCGAGACCGTGCTGGATGACCGCCCGCATCACACCGGCGGTTCCCTCCGGACGCAGGGTGACCGACCGGTCGCCGCGATCGGCGAAGGTGTACATCTCTTTCGACACCACGTCGGTGGACTCCCCGACCCCGCGTGCGAAGAGCGCGGTGTCCTCGAAGATCGGCAATTCGACGTGGGAGTAGCCGGCCAGCCGTGCTGCCCGCGACAATGTGTCCCTGACGGCCACGAACTGCGCGGACTGCGGTGGGAGGTAGTCGGGAATCCCCCGCGGAGCCTGAAATCCGGCATTCACAGTCCGTGACGTCCCTTCTGACGATCATGTGTCGTCCCATCCTGCCCGGCACCGGGCAGATCGACCAAAAACGGGTTGGAGGCCCGCTCCTGGCCGATGCTGGTCTGTTCACCGTGACCGGGTAGTACCACGGTCTCGTCGGACAATGGCAGCATCCGCTCGGCAATCGAGGTGAGCAGTTGCTGATGGTCGCCTCCCGGCAGGTCGGTACGACCTATCGATCCCGCGAACAAGACGTCGCCGGAGAAGCAAACGGGTACCTGTCCGTCCGGGGTGTCGACCGCGATTCCGAACAACACCGACCCCTGTGTGTGGCCCGGAGCCAGATCCACCGAGAATGTCAGGCCTGCGACCTCGAGGTCTTCGCGGTCGACGAGGTCGATCACCTTGTCGGGCTCCCGGAACACGGTGTCGCCGATCATCGCGCCGAGGGCCCGGCCGATGCCGGCAGCCGGATCGGCGAGCATGTGCCTGTCAGCCGGATGGATGAATGCCGGTATCCCGTATTCGTCGCACAACTCGGTGGCATTCCAGGTGTGGTCGAGGTGACCGTGGGTGAGCAGAACCGCCACCGGGTTCAGATCATGTTCTGCGAGCAGCTTGCGAACGCCGGGGGCCGCATCCTGACCTGGATCGATGATGATCGCATCGGAACCGGGGTGTTGCGCCACCACATAGCAGTTGGTGGCGAACATGCCCGCGGGAAAGCCCGTGATCAGCATGGTCTGTACTCCTCGGTCGGGGAACGTGTACGACCATCATCCCAGCGACCTCAAACCGCCTGGGCCCCGGCCGGGACAGTGGTCCACGGCGCGCCAGCGTCCCACTCATATAACGTGCTCTCAGCAACTGCTGGCAGACTCGCACCGGATGTCCCGGCAGGCGGGGCTGTGCATCACACGACGACTTCGACGGAGGATCTCTGCAGTGTCGAGCAACGAGCAACGACGGCAGGCGGCTAAACGCAAGCTGGAGAAGCGGTTGGAGCGGCAGCAGCAGGCTGCGCGCAAGCGCAAGATCATCATCATCTCCACCTCGGTCGTACTGGTGGTGGCAGTCGCCGCGGTGGCCACGACACTCATCGTCAAGAAGGTCGCCGACGACAACGAGAAGGCGCGCTGGACGGCGTGCAGCTTCGTCGACGACCCGACCGATCCTTTCGCGGGCCTGCCGGACACCGTTCCGGCCGAGGTGCCGGCAGATCAGCAGCCCAAGTTTCAGCAGTTCCTCGACGAACTCAAAGCCGGTGCGCCCAAGCAGCGCAAAGCGCCCATCCCCGGGGACAAGCAGCTCAAAGAAGGCACGGTCGACGCCGTCTTCGCCACGAGCCAAGGCGACATCCCCGTGCAACTGAACCGGAAGGACGCCCCCTGCAACGTCGGTGCGTTCGAAGGGCTCATCAAAGAGAACTACTTCAATGACACCTCCTGCCACCGGCTGACCAACGATCAGCTCAAGGTGCTGCAGTGCGGCGACCCGACGGCAACAGGCCGCGGTGGTCCCGGCTGGCAGAGTCCCGACGAGCCGCCGACCGGATTCGCTCCCGCCGGTGAACCCGATCCGACGTCCGGCGCGCAGCCGGTGACCTACCCACGCGGCACGATTGCGGTCGCCAACAGCGGCAAGAACCAGGAAACCGGAGCAGGCACCGGTGGAAGCCAGTTCTTCATGGTGATCCAGGACGGCGTCCTACCGGCGGACTACACCGTCATCGGCAAGGTCGAAGAGCCCGGACTGCAGGTCTTGGACAAGGTGCTCGCAGGTGGCATCACGCCGGGGCTGCGTCCGAACCAGCAGACCGGATCACTCGACGAGAACCCCACCGACGGCAAACCAGTTCTGCCGGTGGAGATCACCACCGCCACCATCACGAATTGACCGAGTGCCTCGGCCGGCTGGAGATCAGGCGGCCGAGGTGACTCGGTAGACGTCGTAGACGCCTTCCACGTTGCGCACCACGTTCAGCACGTGACCGAGGTGTTTGGGGTCGCCCATCTCGAAGGTGAACTTGCTGATCGCCACCCGGTCGCGACTGGTGGTGACCGACGCCGACAGGATGTTGACGCGCTCGTCGGCGAGCACTCGGGTCACGTCCGAGAGCAGGCGCGAGCGGTCGAGCGCCTCGACCTGGATGGCTACCAGGAACACCGAGGACGGAGATGGCGCCCACTTCACCTCGATGAGACGTTCGGACTGTTCTCGCAGCGCACTGGCATTGGTGCAGTCGGTGCGGTGCACACTCACGCCGCCCCCGCGGGTGACGAAACCCATGATCTCGTCGCCGGGTACAGGTGTGCAGCACTTGGCCAGCTTCGCCAGCACGCCCTCGGCGCCGGGAATCACGACGCCTGCATCACCGGTCTGCCGTGCAGGAGAGGGCATCGTCGACGGCGTCGACCGCTCGGCGAGTTCCTCCTCGGCGTCCTCGAGTCCACCGAGTTGGGCCACCAGCCTGCTGACGACGTGGCGCGCCGATACGTGGCCTTCGCCGACTGCTGTGTAGAGCGCAGAAACGTCCACGAACCGCAGTTCGTTGGCGATGGCGCCCATCGAATCGCTGTTCAGCAACCGCTGGATCGGAAGCCCGCCCCTGCGAACCTCTTTGGCGATCGCATCCTTGCCACTCTCGAGGGCTTCCTCGCGACGCTCCTTTGCGAACCACTGCCTTATCTTCGCCTTGGCGCGCGGACTGACCACGAAGGTCGCCCAGTCTCGAGAAGGTCCTGCCGTTGCGGCCTTCGACGTGAAGACCTCCACGACCTCGCCGTTCTCGAGGGTGCGCTCGAGGGCCACGAGACGTCCGTTGACTCGAGCGCCGATGCATCTGTGCCCGACCTCGGTGTGCACCGCGTAGGCAAAGTCCACCGGCGTCGACCCCGTCGGCAGCGTGATCACGTCGCCCTTCGGGGTGAACACGAAAATCTCCTTGACCGCGAGGTCGTAGCGCAAAGACTCCAAGAACTCGCCGGGATCGGCTGCCTCCCTTTGCCAGTCGAGCAGTTGACGCATCCATGCCATGTCGTCGATCTCGGCCGCATCGGAGGAATGCTTGTCCGAGTTCTTTCCTCGGGTTTCCTTGTACCGCCAATGCGCAGCGATACCGAACTCAGCGGTCCGGTGCATGTCGCGCGTACGGATCTGGACCTCGAGCGGCTTGCCTTCGGGTCCGATGACCGTGGTGTGCAGGGACTGGTAGACACCGAACCGCGGCTGGGCGATGTAGTCCTTGAACCGGCCCGCCATCGGCTGCCAGAGCGAATGCACCACGCCCACAGCGGCATAGCAGTCACGCAGGTCGTCGCAGAGGATACGCATGCCGACGAGGTCGTGGATGTCGTCGAACTCGCGTCCCTTGACGATCATCTTCTGGTAGATCGACCAGTAGTGTTTCGGCCTGCCCTCCACCGTCGCATCGATCCGGGAACCGGTGAGCGCGTTGACGATATCGGCGCGCACCCGAGCCAGGTACGTGTCGCGCGAGGGCGCCCGGTCGGCGACAAGACGGACTATCTCTTCGTACCGTTTCGGATGCAGGATCGCGAACGCGAGGTCTTCCAGCTCCCATTTGACCGTCGCCATTCCCAGCCGGTGCGCCAACGGTGCGATGACCTCGAGGGTCTCGCGCGCCTTGCGCGCCTGCTTCTCGGGCGGCAGGAACCGCATGGTCCGCATGTTGTGCAGCCGGTCGGCGACCTTGATCACCAGCACCCGCGGGTCGCGCGCCATCGCGATGATCATCTTGCGGATGGTCTCGGCTTCCGCCGCGTTCCCGAGCGCGACCTTGTCGAGTTTGGTGACACCGTCGACCAGATGCGCGACTTCTTGCCCGAAATCCTCGGACAACGCTTCGAGGGAGTACCCGGTGTCCTCCACGGTGTCATGGAGCAATGCTGCGACCAGCGTGGTGGTGTCCATGCCGAGATCGGCGAGGATCGTCGCCACGGCCAGCGGATGGGTGATGTACGGATCACCGGATTTGCGGAACTGCCCGTTGTGCTTCGACTCCGCGGTGTCGTAGGCGCGCTGCAGAACGGTGACGTCCGCCTTCGGATAGCCGTCGCGGTGCAGGGCCACGAGAGGTTCCAGAACCGGCCGGATCGAACTCTTGGTCGCGGTCATCCGCCGTGCCAGGCGGGCCCGCACCCGGCGGGAGGCCGACGTGGGGACCGACCCGGCGGTACTCTTGCCGGGCTCACCCGCCGGCGCCGATGTCGTACCGGAGTCGACGGTCTCGCCACCAGAGGTCTGCGTGAGAGCTCCGGGAGTCTCTTCTGCCATCTCACCACCTCCTGCTGTGCGATTCGCCGTTGCAGGCGATACCGATCAACCCTAGTCGTCCGATCACATTGTCCGCGTGACGGCTGGGCGCTATCCCGGCGCGAGCGCCGAGACCTCGATGTCGCCGCAGGCCTGCTCGATCGCCGCGCGCCCACCGAGCCCGTCCAGTTCCATCACGACCGCGATCGCCACCGGCACCGCACCCGCCTGACGCAGGAGATTGACCGCGGCGATGACCGTCCCTCCGGTCGCCAGGACATCGTCGACCACCAGGACCCGAACGCCCGCGAGATCCAGCCCGTCGGCGGGGATCTCCAGACATGCCGTTCCGTATTCAAGGGTGTACGCCTCGGTGAACACCGGAGGTGGCAACTTTCCGGCCTTGCGAACCGCCAGGACCCCGGTGTCCAGGTGCAGGGCCACACCGGAACCCAACAGGAATCCGCGGGCATCGATTCCCGCGACGAGGTCGACGTCGCCCTCGGCGAATCCGGCCAGACCGGCGATCACCGCGCGCAGACCGGCAGCGTCCGCGAGAACCGGTGAGAGGTCCTTGAATTGGATTCCGGGAGCAGGAAAGTCGGCCACCTTCCGGGTCAGACGCTCGATGGCGGACAGCGCCTCTCGGCCGGGTTGTGTCTGGGCGTTCATCGCCTTGTCCTCACGCTGTGGTCGGTCGTGTTGCGAAGCCATGCCGGTCCGCCATGTCCTATCGGTCAAGGTTTGGTCACCATCCAGCGGTCTATGTTCCAGCCGGTCCCCGACCGTGACAGTCCTGACACGACGTGTTCGACATTGTCCCCCCCGCGCGGGGTTCGGGGCGAGGTGAACAACGGTAGCGCCGGCATGTCCCGCCACAGCAGGCTCTCGATCTCGCGTACCAGCGGAAGCCGATCCGCGGCGGGCACCGTGACCGCCAATTGGTCGATCAACGCCGAGACCCTGGCATTCCGGTACCCACCGATGTTGCTGGGGTTCCCGTCATAGAAGGCGTAACCATCCCACGTCGGATCCGCCGCACCCGTCGCCGCGAACCCGTTGCCGGACGCCGTGATCAGCGCGTCTGCTTCCCCACCCAGGCTTGCCGGTCCGACCGAGTCGGACGCGACGTCGGTGACGGTGATGCCGGCCCCCTGACAGCTCGCTGCCATCGCCGCGACCATCTGTGCTCGTCGGCCATCCGGGGCGAGATATCCGACGCGGATCGTCAGAGCTCCGCCGCCGCGACGCGCGAGACGCGCCTCGTTTGCCGAGCGCACCGGATCCGCCCGGAGATAGTCGCGGCCGAACTCTGCGTTGATGGTGCCGGTCAACAGTTCGTCGGGTCCGAGGATGTGGTTGTTGCTGATCGGCGCGCCCCGCCCGAACTCCCGGGCCAGACCGTCACGGGGTACGCAGGACGCGAATGCCCGCCGCGCTGCAGGATCGGCCAGGACACCGGACCCGGCCATCACGAGGCGCTCGACCCCGAGTGACGACAGGGGGGCGAGCCCGGCCGCAGGCGCAGGCGGGGCACTCTGGACGCCACGCGGCACCGGGTCGACGCCATAGGTACCGGCCGCGATGTCGAGGACGTCCAGGCTGTCCGCACCCTTTCCCTCGACCAGATCGTCGGCCAGCGCCGAATGTCGCGGCCACAGGATGATCCGGCGATCGCCGGCGGGCTGACCCCACCATCGATCGTTCGCGCGGAGGACTAGACCGCCGTTGCCGGTGTACTCATCCACCCGCAGCGGCCCGAGCGACGGGTACCCCTCCGGGTCGAACTCCCCCGGGACCATGGTCCATCCCGTGCTCCAGATCCTGGCGATGTCAGCAAGCACACGCTGGTCGGGCCGGTTGATCGGACGGACGACGTCAGCGATACCGGCGCCCCGGGTGATCACCTGCGGTGGCAGTAGCGTTCCCGGCCCGAACAGCGCTCGCCAGTCGCGGTATGCCCGCCCGCGCTTGAACGTCACCGTCGCCGTCTTGGCACCGGGCCGGCAATCCACCCGTTCGATGTCGCGATAACCGGCCGTGCTGACCACGTCGAAGCCATCGAATCGGCCGCTGTGGGCCGCCCACGCCAGCACCAGCGCATCGCAGGTCAGCGGGACACCGTCTGAGTACACAGCTCGCGGGTTGATGTCGTATCGGACCGTGAGAGCACCCGAAGGCACCTGTTCGACGGCGGTTGTGCCGATGTCGGTGTCGGCGATGACCCGGCCGTCCGGGCCGAGGTAACTGAACCCGGGCAGCACCCGCGACAGCGCCATCCCCGCGCCGCCGGTCGCGCCGGACAACGTCTCGGTGTTGTAGGTGCGCACGATCCCGTCGATCACGTAGTTGATCGTCGGCTCGGCGGGCTCCGAACAGGCAACGAGCAGACTCCCGACCGACACCGCCGCCAGCGCGGCGCCGATGATCGCGCGGGTGCCCATGACCCGTGAGGCTAGCGCTTGCGCCTGCGTTTGCCGGAGGGGCGCGCCCCAGGTTGCGGCGAGGCTGCCGTGCGACGGGTCGCGGGCGCCGATTTGGTGAGGGTTGTCGTGGAGCCCGTGCCTGCCGTCTCGGTCGCGGCTGTAGCAGTGCCCCGTGTGTCCCGCTCGGCGCGCTTGGCCAACACCTTGCGGGTGTGCGACCCGATGTCCCGGCGACGTTCTTTGAGCGTCACCAGCAACGGCGTGGCAAAGAAGATCGACGAATACGTACCCGTGATGACACCGACCATCTGCACCAGGCCGAGGTCCTTGAGCGTTCCGACGCCGAGCAGCCACACCGCAATCACCATCAACGCGAGCACCGGGAGTACGGAGATCACCGTCGTGTTGATCGACCGCATGAGGGTCTGGTTGATGGCAAGGTTCGCCTGCTCCGCGTAGGTTCGTCTGCTCGTGTGCAGCACGCCGCGGACGTTCTCTTCGACCTTGTCGAAGACGACCACGGTGTCGTAGAGCGAGAATCCCAGGATGGCGAGGAAGCCGATGACGGTGGCCGGGGTCACCTCGAATCCCACCAGCGAATAGATCCCGGCCGTGGTGGCGATGTCGAAGAACAGTGCCGCCATGGCCGACAGCGCCATCTCCCTGTCGAAGCGGATCGCAATATAGATCGTCACGATGACGAGGAACACCAACAGCGCGATGAGCGCCTTCTCGGTGATCTCACCGCCCCAGGTGGAACTGACATCCGACGAACTGACGTCATTCGGGGCGATCTGGAACTCCTCGGCGATCGCATTGGTGATCGTGACCAGTTGCGCGGCATTGAGGGTCTCGGTGCGGATCTGCACGGTCTGGCTTCCGCCCGACCCCGCTGTCTGTACCGTCTGCGGATCTTCTCCGAGCGCGTTCGAGTAGGTGTCCTCGACCTGGCTGGTCGACACCTCGCCGGTCTTCGGGAACGAGATCTGCGTGCCGCCCTCGAACTCGATCCCGAGGGTGAAACCGCGGAATCCGATGCTCGCGAGCGAGATCACCACCATCGCGGCAGTGATCATGAACCACATCCGGCGGCGGCCGACGATCTCGAACGCCCCGGTGCCGGTGTACAGCCGCGAGAGGATCGAGCGGTTCTTGGCGGACACGAAGTTCGCGTCACTGGTTGGTGCGAGGCGATCTGCTTCAGCCATTGGGCTCTCCTCCCGAGGTCGGATCAGTGGACGAACCCGGGCCGGCCGTGACAGACGTCCGCTCGTCGGCGGCCTGCCGGCGTTCGCGTGCGACCTCTGTCACCGCGCCGAGGCCGTTGACGTTCGGTTTGGACAGGAACTTCGACCGTGAGGCGTACACCACCAGAGGGTGGGTGACCATGAAGACCACCGCGATGTCCAGGATGGTGGTGAGGCCGAGTGTGAACGCGAACCCGCGCACGTCGCCGATCGCCAAGAAATACAGGACGGCGGCCGAGATCAAGCTGACCATGTTGCCCGACCAGATGGTTCGTTTCGCACGAGCCCAGCCACGGGGCACCGCCGACCGGAAACTCCGGCCCTCGCGCATCTCGTCCTTGATTCGTTCGAAATAGACGACGAACGAGTCGGCCGTCATACCGATACCGATGACAAGACCGGCGATCCCGGCGAGGTCGAGGGTGAAGTTGATGTAGCGGCCGAGCAGCACCATGATCCCGTAGACCATGATTCCGGACGCCACCAGCGACAGGATCGTGAGGATTCCCAGCATTCGGTAGTACGCCAGTGCATAGATGAACACCGCGATGAGTCCGATCAGACCCGCGATCAAACCTGCCTGTAGCGACGCCCATCCCAAGGTGGCCGAGACCGTCTCTGCGTCAGAAGCCTCGAACGACAACGGCAGCGAGCCGTATTTGAGAACGTTGGCCAAGTCCTTGGCCTCGGTCTGGGTGAAATCGCCACTGACCTCGGTGGTGCCGTTGATGGCGCCGTTGATCTGAGGCGCACTCACCACCTTGGAGTCGAGGGTGAATGCGGTTGCCTTGCCGATGTTCTGGGCCGTGTAGCTGGACCAGCGCTCGCTCGCACCACCCTTGTAGTCGAGTCGGACGATCCACGCGCCTGCGCCCTGCGTGGTACCGGCTTCGGCCTCCGCGATGTCGCTACCGCGCAGGATTTGTGGCTCGAGAAGGTAGACCTGGGTGCCGTCCTCGGAACAGGTCACCAGATATTCATCCGGGTTATCGTTGCCCTGCAACGGATCCGGCGCCGCCGGGTCGCAGTTCATCTTCGCCATCTGTGCGGTCAACGCATCGAGATTGGCATCCTTCGGAGCCTGGCGAAGCGATTTGGCCTCGGCAATGGCTTGTTCCGCGGTCTGGCCCGCAGGCGGGGGTGGGGCGTTGGGTTGAGGAGTCGCCGGTTGCACCGTTGCGACCGGGCGTACGTAGAGGAGTGCGGTCTGACCGAGTGTCCGGGCCTGTTTGCCGTCGTCGCCGGGCACAGTGATCACGAGGTTGTCGCCGTCGATGATCACCTCGGACCCCGAGACCCCGAGACCGTTGACACGGTTCTCGATGATCTGTTTTGCCTTGTCGAGCTGATCCCGGCTCGGCGCGTTCCCGTCGGGCGTGCGCGCGGTCAGGGTGACCCGGGTCCCGCCCTGCAGGTCGATACCGAGTTTGGGGGTCGGGTCCTTGCTACCGGTGAAGAAAACCAGTCCGTACGTAACGATCATCAGTAAGAAAAAGACGATCAACATCCGTAAGGGCGGTACCTCACGGTTCGACGACGATGCCACGCTGCCTACGTCTCCTCATTTGCTCAACTAGCCCCGTACGCACCGCAGGGGCGCCTGCCACGGTACGTGCCACGGCGACGAGCATGCCGCGGCACCACTCGTGTGGCGCCCCTGTGACGAGTTGGTCTTACGCTTTGTCTTGGTCTCCGCGCGACTTGTCGAGACTGATGTGCTCATCATTCTCGGTCAGGGCGTCGAGGTCCTCATCATCGTCATGGATGCCGTTCGCCTCGAAGTCGGGGTCGATCAACCCGAACCCGGGGTAGCTGTCGGCCAGGTCATCGGCGTGGACGACCTCACGGATGGCGAGCCGGTTCCAGCGGGTGACGACCCCGTCGGCGATTTCCAGGTCGACAGTGCCGTCTGCCAGGCCGGCGATGGTGCCGTACATTCCGGACGTCGTCTGGATACGTGCGCCGATCTGCAGGTTCTCCTGCATCTCCTTGGCCTCCGCGGCTGCCTTCTTCTGGCGACGCACGGACAGGAACATGATGCCGACCAGGAAGACCAGCAGGATAGGGAATATCAATTCCATGATGGTGTGTTCAATCCTCGATTGTGTGTTCGTGGTCACGAGCAGCGCCCGCAATCACAACCAGTGTGCCATCCCAGCGCCGCAGCGCCCGAATTCGGCTCTCAGAGGTCCTGGTCGTCCGAGTCGAAGAGCGAGATCATTCCGGCGCCCTCGTCACGCGCACGGACCCCGAACGCCGCATTGAGAGCTCCTGCCGGGGGCGTGAGACCCAAGTGATGCCACGCGGCCGCGGTGGCCACCCGCCCACGGGGGGTGCGGGCGATCATCCCGGCACGTACCAGGAATGGTTCACAGACCTCTTCGACCGTGGCCGGCTCTTCGCCGACCGCGACCGCCAGCGTGGAGACGCCGACGGGGCCGCCACCGAAGCCCCGGACGAGCGCGGCAAGTACGGCCCGGTCCAGCCGGTCGAATCCGAGCTCGTCGACGTCGTAGACCGCGAGAGCCGCCCGGGCGATCGGTAAGGTGACGAGGCCGTCGGCCCGCACCTCGGCGTAGTCGCGCACGCGGCGCAGCAGTCGGTTGGCGATGCGCGGCGTACCGCGGGACCGGGATGCGATCTCGGCACCGGCGTCGGGTTGCATGGTGATGCCGAGGATCCCGGCGGAGCGGGTCAGGACGCGCTCCAGCTCCCCCGTGTCGTAGAACTCCATGTGCGCGGTGAAGCCGAATCGGTCACGCAGAGGTCCGGTGAGCGCGCCCGATCTGGTCGTCGCGCCGACCAGCGTGAACGGCGCGACGTCAAGTGGTATCGAGGTGGCACCCGGGCCTTTTCCGACCACCACATCCACGCGGAAATCCTCCATCGCCAGATAGAGCATCTCCTCGGCGGGGCGCGCGATGCGGTGGATCTCGTCGATGAACAGCACGTCACCTTCGACGAGGTTCGACAACATCGCGGCGAGATCCCCCGCGCGTTCGAGCGCCGGACCGGACGTGACCCGAAGGGCGGCACCCATCTCCCCCGCGATGATCATCGCCAGCGAGGTCTTGCCGAGGCCGGGAGGGCCTGACAGCAAGATGTGATCGGGTGTCCCACCACGGCCACGGGCGGCCTGGAGCACGAGGTCCAACTGCTCGCACACCCGCGGCTGCCCGATGAACTCGCCGAGCGATTTGGGGCGAAGGCTGTTGTCGAGATCGCCGTCACCACCGATACGACCGGCGTTGACCGTCCTGTTGGCGCCATCGATACCGGTCGCCCGGTCCGGATCGAACGCCGCGTCGGGACCAAACGTCCCGTCCCGGCCGACCGCGCCGTCGGGGTCGAAGGTGTCGCCGCTCATTTGGATCTGCCCAGCGACGCCAGGCCGGCACGCAGCACGGTCGCCGAATCGGCGCCCGGCTGATCTGCCAGGACGGCGATGACGGTTTTCTCTGCGATCGGTGCGGCGAAGCCCAGCCCGACGAGGGCCTCGATGACCTGATCACGGACCGAGGAACTCCCGGGCCCGGCTGCCGTCCCGGCAGCGGAATGCGGACGGTCGACTTTGTCGCGCAGTTCCACGACGAGACGCTCGGCGACTCTTTTCCCGATCCCGGGAACGCTCATGAGTGCCTTGGTGTTTTCCCCGGCCAGCGCGTGCCGCAAAGCGTCGGGTTCGAGAACCGCCAGGGTGGCCATCGCCAGTCGCGGACCGACGCCGGTCACGGTCTGCAACAGCGTGAAGAGGGAACGTGCGTCAGGTTCGGTGAACCCGTACAAGGTCATCGAGTCCTCGCGGACGATCATGGTCGTCAGCAGGGTCGCCTCGGCGCCCCGCTGGACAGACCCGGCTGTGGTCGGAGTGACGAGAACGCGGTAACCGACTCCTGCGCAGTCGATCACGACATGATCGAGGGCCACGTCCACCACGGGGCCACGGACCGAGGAGATCACCGCTGAACCGCCTTCTTCGCCTGGGCGACACGCTCTCGATACGCCTTCTGCTGTGCCAGAGCCTGTGCCTGGGCCTGTGCCATCCGCTCGGCCACCGGACCCCGCCAGCAATGGCAGATCGCCAGCGCCAAGGCATCCGCGGCATCCGCCGGTTTGGGTGCCTGCTGCATTCCCAGGATCCGGGTCACCATAGCGGTGACCTGGGCTTTGTCCGCCCGGCCACTGCCGGTGACTGCCGCCTTCACCTCACTGGGGGTGTGGAATCGAACCGGGATGTCGCGTTTGGCGGCCGCCAGCGCTACGACTCCGCCGGCCTGCGCCGTGCCCATCGCGGTACTGACCTGGTGTTGAGCGAAGACCCGTTCGATCGCCACCACATCAGGACTGTGGACCTCGATCCAGTGCTCAGCGGCGGCGTAGATCGCGAGCAACCGGTTCTCCAGGGCCATCTCCGGCGGCGTACGCACCACGTCGACGTCCAGGGCGGTCACGGCGCGGCCCGCACCCGATTCGACCAGTGCGATGCCGCATCTGGTCAGACCTGGGTCGACACCCATCACCCGCATCTACGACAACCTCACCAGACCTCGAGCGAACGCGAACAGTTGTTCGATATCGTAGCCGGACGCCAAGACAATCCGGGGTACCAACACACCCGAGTCCCGACCGCGGTCGGAACGACTCGCGCTGACACCGCCCGCGTGCGGCCCCGCGTGCGGCCCCGCGTGCTCTGGACGGAGGAGCGAGGGAGGGCAGCGACTGAGTCGACGAAGGAAGAGCACGCGATGAAGGGCCGCACGCCCCGCGCAGCGAAGCGGAGCGAAAAAACACCGTGGCGACACAAGCGCACACCCCCGGTCCGACCCGGCCGGGACAGCAGCCCCTAGTCGTCTTCCTCCAACTCGGCCAGGACCTCGTCACTGATGTGGACGTTCGAATAGACGTCTTGCACGTCGTCGGAATCTTCGAGCGCGTCGATCAGGCGGAACACCTTGCGAGCACCGTCGGCGTCGACAGGTACTTCGACGGACGCCCGGAAGCTCGCCTCAGCTGATTCGTAGTCCATCCCGGCGTCTTGGAGCGCGGACCGTACGGCAACGAGATCGGTTGGCTCGCTGACGATCTCGAAGGTGTCGCCGAGGTCTGTGACATCTTCGGCCCCTGCCTCGAGAACGGCCGTCAGCACGTCGTCCTCGGTCTGGCCTGCTTTCTCGAGGGTCACCACACCCTTGCGATGGAACAGGTACGAGACCGAACCGGGGTCTGCCATGTTGCCCCCGTTGCGGCTCATCGCGGTGCGCACCTCGGTGGCAGCACGGTTGCGATTGTCGGTGAGGCATTCGATGAGGATCGCGACGCCGTTGGGGCCATAGCCCTCGTACGTGATGTTCTGCCAGTCGGCGCCACCGGCTTCTTCGCCGCCGCCGCGCTTGCGGGCCCGCTCGATGTTGTCGTTGGGGACCGACGACTTCTTGGCCTTCTGGATCGCGTCGAACAACGTCGGGTTGCCACTCGGGTCACCGCCGCCGGTTCGCGCCGCAACCTCGATGTTCTTCACGAGCTTGGCGAACATCTTGCCGCGCTTGGCATCAACCACCGCCTTCTTGTGCTTGGTGGTGGCCCATTTGGAGTGGCCGCTCATTGGCGCAAGCCCCTTTCGTGATGCCCGGCGTAGGCATGAGGTCGATTCGTGGTCGGTGGCGGGTCTTTGAACTGCGGACCGATCCTACTCCCGCGCCTCTGTGCGTAGATGCAGGCTCGGTGGGTTCACCGTGCCGAGCGTGCCATCTCGACGAAATACTCGTGGACGCGACGATCACCGGTGACCTCGGGGTGGAAGGACGTGGCCATGACGACGCCTTGGCGAACCGCGACGATGCGGCCCTGCGCGGGCCCGTCCGGCACCACTCCCAAGACCTCCACGTCGTCCCCTGTCGCTTCGACCCATGGTGCTCTGATGAAGACGGCACGCATCGGGCCCCCGGCAACGCCGTCGAGTTCGAGATCCGTTTCGAAGGATGCGACCTGCCGACCGAAAGCGTTGCGACGCACAGTGATGTCCAGAGCATCGAGGTGATGCGCGTCTGGGCGGGTGTCGAGGATGTTCGTCGCCAACATGATCATTCCCGCGCATGATCCGTACGCGGGCAGGCCGTCGGCGAGAGCTGCACGCAGGGGGTCCAGGAGATCGAGGAGGACGAGCAACCGGCTCATGGTCGTCGACTCCCCGCCAGGGATGATGATCCCGTCGACCGATGCGAGTTCGGCGGGTCTGCGCACAGAGACAGATTCCACCCCGATGGCGGAGAGCGCGGCGTGGTGTTCGCGGACGTCGCCCTGCAGCGCGAGGACACCGATCCGCAGTGTGGCGCTCAACTCTCCCGCTTGGCGTGCTGATCCTTGGGGACCGCGCGTCCGGTGCGGGTCAATCCCTCCTGCGTCACCGCCGCCACCATCACTCCACGGTGGTCGTAGATCCTGCCCTGGGTCAGTGCGCGACCGCCACCGGCCGACGGCGACGTCTGGTCGTAGAGGAGCCATTCGTCGGCCCGGAACGGGCGCATGAACCACATCGCGTGGTCGAGCGACGCGAACTGCGCGTCCTCGTCGGGGTGCGCGACCTTGGCCGAACCGAGCAGCGTCATGTCGCTCATGTACGCGAGTGTGCACACGTGAAAGACCTGGTCGTCGGGAAGTGGATTGCGGTATCGGAACCACACCTGCTGCTGGGACGCCAGATCCCGGCTCCCGATCAGCTGGTCACGAGGGACGATTCGGACGTCGAAGTTCTCCCACTCACGATACGGAGCCGTGAGATCGGAGTTCTCGGAATCGAGGATGTCGGGGAGTTCTTCGGGACGGGGCACCCTGGGCATGTTGTCCTGGTGCTCGTAGCCCTGATCCTCGACGTGGAACGAGGCCGACATCGTGAAGATCGCCAGTCCGTCCTGGATCGCGGTGACACGGCGAGTGCAGAAGGAGCGGCCGTCCCGTACCCGATCGACGAGGTAGACCGTCGGTTCTTTCGGGTTGCCCCCGCGCAGGAAGTATCCGTGTAGCGAATGGACCCGGAACCTGTCCTCGACCGTGCGGGTCGCCGACACCAGCGACTGGCCGGCCACCTGGCCGCCGAACGTCCGCTGCAGAAAACTCGGATGTACGCGTCCTCGATAGATGTCCTTCTCGATTGCCTCGAGTTGCAGGATCTCCTCGATCATCGCCATGGCCATGTGACCCCTTTCCGACAACGATTATTGCCCACCGTCATCAGTGATCATCACCACGCACCATGGCGCCGGGTTCACAGGTCGTCGATGTGCACGATCCCGTCCTGGATTGCGCGCGCGACCAGCGCGGCCTTGGTGGGCGCGCCGCGACCGACCTCGTTGTACTTCACCCGGATTCGGGCGAGATGCGTGTTCACGGTGCCCAGCGAGATGAACAGGGACTCGGCCACCGCGGACTTCGAATCGAGGTTCAGCCACGCCCGCAGCACCTCGATCTCCCGCTGCGACAACTTCGGTTTCGGATACGCCACGGCCGGCGGCTGAGTTGGCATCGAAGCGTGCATGGCCCGCGACTGATGACCGCTCGACGTGGGGGCACCCGGAGTCGCGCAGGTGCTACCCGACGCGGCGTGGCCCGGTCGGCCCGGCAACGGCATCGTGCGCTGGGCCAGCCGCGCCAGAGCCTCCTCTCGCGTCATCCTGGCCGGGGTTGCCGGCCGATACCCGACCCG
Organism: Williamsia sp. 1138; assembly: GCF_002095435.2. Lineage (GTDB taxonomy): Bacteria > Actinomycetota > Actinomycetes > Mycobacteriales > Mycobacteriaceae > Williamsia. The sequence continues at coordinate 3,983 of NZ_MJEJ02000043.1, read as the reverse complement.
AGTGCGAGCCGGCGCGCCAAAGGTGTTGTGCAATACGGTCATCGAAGTTCTCCTGTAGGTATTGGCCGGCTAGCTCCGCCGCGCTCTTCTGGACGTGACACAAACACTAAGACGACCTCCCAGTGGTGTCGATGGGGAGAACTACCCACCCCATATCCGCAGGTTAGAGCGCATTTTTCGCGATGAGAACCCACCCGACTGCCCAATGGTGCAGACCTTGGGGCAGAGCAGGGCACGACGAGGCGTGCTAGACGCCGTTGACCTTCGCCTCGGCGTCGATCAGAGGGAGATCTGATCGCGTCACCAGCCGCGACGCGACCGCGTACTCGACGAGCTTGACCCGCCGGTTGCTCGCCAACCGGCCCGAGCCACCGCGCATACCCGAGACGCCGATCTGATCGAACTTGTCGCAGACGTTGTCGAGCTTGCGATTGAACTTCGTGATGGACCATCCCAGGCGTCTGGCGGCTTGCGCTGAGGACGGGATCGAACTCGCACCTGTGCCGTTGCGGCGCAGCACTTCCTCGGCCAGCACCACGATGAGCAGCTTCTGGCTCTCGGTCAACGAGACCACTCCGATCGTGGTCTCCCCACTCAGCGTCGGCTCGACGGGCGGCTCAAGGGTGACCGAGGGTGTTGTGCCCGAGTGAATGTCGAGCTCATAGGTCGTCGGCCCAGCGGAGAAGACCACGGCGCTCACGCCGGAAACCAGCGGCACCCGGGCACCGGGGGCCAGAGTCGCCTGAAATCCTGCGTCCCCGGCAACCACGCCGGCCGACAAGTGCGAGCCGACGTTCGACAACCACCACAAGCCCTCCTCATGGTGGAGCATCAGGAACTTGCGATGAAGGTACGGATTGTCGTCGACGTCGAGATCGGCCTCGCGGCCGATGTGGAACGGCTCATCAGGGCTGACCGGAAACCTCTCGCCGCAGTAGTCGACAAAGGTCTCGGGGATCGAACGATCTGCCTGCTGCGCGAGAATCGGTGACTCATCGGGGGTGTCCGCTGCGGTCATGCGCGTCTCACGGCTCAGTGGACTCCACGGCCTTCGGAACAGCCGTCGCGTCGGCAATCGCCACCGTGATGTTGTCCCGCCCGCCCGCTTCCAACGCCGCCGCCACCAGCGCCTGCGCGGCCTGGGCAGGGTCTGTCAGGTCACCGAGGATCGCGGCGATCGAATCGTCCGTGAGCTCACCGGTCAGCCCGTCGGAACACACCATGATCCGGTCGCCCGCATCCACCGGGAACGTGAAGAAATCGGCTTCCTGCTCCATACCCGCACCCAGAGCTCTGGTGATCACGTTTCGTCGCGGGTCGACCCGAGCCTGTGCGGCGGTCAGGAAACCCGCGTCCACGAGCTCCTGAACCTGCGAATGATCGACCGTCACCTGCTCCAGACGGCCGTGAGACATCCGATACGTCCGGGAATCCCCGATGTTGAGGACCAGCCAGTGTGGAACACCGTCGTTGTCGACCAGCATCGCCCCGGTGATCGTCGTACCCGCCCGTCGACCCGAGTCCGCAGTGTCGATGTCCTCGATCTGACGCTGAGCCTCGCTCAGCAGGCCCATGACCGAATCACGAGTGCGATTGATCCCCGTGATCGCGGTATCCGACAACGCCGACAGCGCCGCCTCACTCGCGAGCTCGCCGCAATCGTGCCCGCCCATGCCGTCCGCGACGAGGACCATGCCAGGCCCGACCAAAGCCGCATCCTCGTTGGTCTCCCGCAGCAGACCCACATCACTGACCACTGCCCAACTGATCTCGACTTGACCGAACTCGCCTACCCCACTGCGCATCTCATCCCGGACTGTCCCAGTCGTCTCCATTGTCATGGTCGAGCTCCGCCTCCGGCTTCGTCTCCAGTCGTCATGGTCGAGCTCCGCCTCCGGCT
>NZ_MJEJ02000043.1:0-2044 GCF_002095435.2 Williamsia sp. 1138 | reverse complement strand
CGTCTCCAGTCGTCATGGTCGAGCTCCGCCTCCGGCTCCGTCTCCAGTCGTCATGGTCGAGCTCCGCCTCCGGCTCCGTCTCCAGTCGTCATGGTCGAGCTCCGCCTCCGATCGTCATCCGGCGACCTCGAAACTGCGCTGACCGAAATGCACCACGGTGCCCGGACCCACCTCGTAGGGGTGTCCGGGGCGCATCGTGGTGACCGATTCACCGTTGTCGAGGACGGATCCGACCGCTGGACCCGTACTGATCATCCACAATTTGCCGCCTGAGACGCTGAACTGGAGATGCGTGTCGCCGACCAGCGCAGATTCTGCGGACACCGCGACTATCTCCGCGCGGCCACCGGACCACGCGACCGCCGGTACCCCGAGAAATCCTGACCCGGTCAAATCTGTGAAACTGCCATCGTCCATCCGCAGGCGGAGCGGGCGGTGGCCCGACTGCAGGGGCAACGTCCGTGCGGACAGCCGGGGATCGATGAGGTCTGTGGGAAGTTCATCGGCCTCGTCGCCACCTGCGAAACGTGGAGGCACGGGGACGACCTCATAACCCGCGGTACCGAGACTGCCTGTCGTCGTCGTGCCGGAGATCTTTTCGTGCCAGCCGCGGCGCGGCCGACCACCGTCGGCGAGGACAGACCATGCGCCCGCAAACAGCAGGACGTTGCTCACATGCAGTGCGGCGGTCCGCGACAGCTGCCGCCAGAACCCGGCGGGGCCACCTGAGACGCGACGCCTGACGGTGGTCCTGCTCAGCACCTGGCCGGGAGTCCGCCGGCCACCGGCACGAAGTAGCGCGCTCCCTGTTAGGGCGAGCAGAGGCACTGCGAGAGCGAACACAACCGCCATCCCTAGCCCGAGGGCCAGCTCGACGCACAACACGCCGGCCACAGAGCCGATCACCAGCGCGGTATCGATCAGATAGGCCGCCGTCCGGGCCCCCATCGACGCCGGGACCCGGTTGGCCCCGAGAAACTCTCTCGGCGACTCCGGCATTCCTGCACCGGGACTGACAAACATCTGTTGCCCGCATTCCGGGCACCGCGCGAGCGCAGAAGGGATCTGCGTCCCACAACGGCCGCAACCGAGTGGGATCGCCTCGAAATCAGCGGACGCGCTCGTCATCGAATTTTTCGGACCCCCGCATCCGTGTCAGGTCACCAGCCGCGTTCGGCGAGCCGGTGCGGTTGTGGGATGTCGTCGACGTTGATGCCGACCATCGCCTCACCCAACCCACGCGAGACCTTGGCCAGCACATCGGGATCGTCATAGAACGTGGTCGCCTGCACGATCGCAACCGCCCGCTCCGCGGGATTGCCGGACTTGAAGATCCCCGACCCGACAAACACACCCTCAGCACCGAGCTGCATCATCATCGCCGCATCAGCCGGCGTCGCGATACCACCGGCAGTGAACAACGTCACCGGCAACTTGCCGCTCTCGGCCACCTCGACCACCAACTCATACGGCGCCTGCAACTCCTTCGCGGCCACGAACAACTCATCCTTCGGCAACGACGTCAACCGACGGATCTCGTCGCGGATCTTGCGCATATGGGTCGTGGCATTGGACACATCACCGGTACCGGCCTCCCCCTTGGAACGGATCATCCCCGCACCCTCGGTCAGACGCCGCAAAGCCTCACCCAGATTCGTCGCACCACACACGAACGGCACCGTGAACTGCCACTTGTCAATATGGTTGGCGTAATCAGCCGGAGTCAACACCTCGGACTCATCGACGTAGTCCACACCCAGGCTCTGCAAGATCTGCGCCTCGACGAAATGCCCGATCCGCGCCTTGGCCATCACCGGAATCGACACCGCAGAGATGATCGAATCGATCATGTCCGGATCACTCATCCGCGACACACCACCCTGGGCACGAATATCGGCCGGAACCCGCTCCAGAGCCATCACCGCAACAGCACCCGCATCCTCGGCGATCGTCGCCTGCTCCGCGGTGACGACATCCATGATCACCCCACCCTTGAGCATCTCGGCCATCCCACGCTTGACACGCGCGGTTCCGGTACCGGACG
>NZ_MJEJ02000051.1 GCF_002095435.2 Williamsia sp. 1138 | reverse complement strand
TTCTGGGTGTGGGTCTGTGGCGATGGGCTGCCGTTGGTGGTGAGTTGGCGGGCTGGGGCTTTTGGCCCCGGCCTTTCAGGCCGTTCCTGGGGTGAGGTGTCCGCCTCTGATGGCTTTGAAGAGGTTGTGTACGAGGGCGTGAAACGCGAACTCGGCTGTGGCTCTGTCTAATCCACGGCTGGTGAACCGCCGGAACCCGAGGTTGTGTTTGGCGTGTCCGAACGGGGTTTCAGCGATGTGACCGCGTTGGGCATAGAGGGCGTGGCCTTCGGGTGTGGCCAAGCGGTGTCTCATGGCCTCGATGGGGGTGGCCCCAGGCGGTGGAGGTCCTGTGGTGGGCTGCTCGCGGGCGGTTTTGTTGATACGCCGCGCTTTACCGATGGCGATCAACCGGTCCGGCCCTTGACTGGTCAGGTTCTCGTTGGAGAGGTAGCCGGCGTCGGCGAGGAACACTCCAATTCCCGCGGCATCGCCCTCTGGTGCTGAGGTGGGTCGGTGGTTGGCGATGTCGTCGGCGGCGGCCACTGCTTTGTCGAGCATCGCGGCGAACGCGACGACATCGGCGGGGTTGTTGCCGACGCCGGTCGCCAAGAACAGTCCATCGGAGCTGGTCACGGCCTGGCAGTTGAACCCTTGAATCCAGCCCCCGCCGCGCAGCATCATCAGCCTCGACTCGGGGTCGGTGATGTTGCGTTTGGGATCGGTCAACGTGCGCGGGTGCGTGGCTGCGGCCCGCCGATCAGCCTCCTTACGTGCAGCGGCGTCACGGGTTCGGGTGCCCTCGGCGGCCTGGCGGGCGACCCGCTCGGCAGTGGCCCGCTCCAGCGTGTTTCGCGCGCGCACGACGTCGTAGTGGTCGTCGACCGGCACCGGTCGCGGGCCGGGCTGCCCAGGCCGCCACCGGTCGATCTTGGCCTGTTGGGCAGCGCGTATGCGCTCCAGATTCGCGGTGTGGACCTCGACCCGGATTTCAGTGGGCACCCGGGCTGAACGAGAGCCCGGTGGGTGCTGTTCACGCCACCGCGCGACCTTCTCGGCGCGGGCCTGGCGGGCCTGCTCGGCCGCCGCCTCCCGCGCCTGAGCACGCTCATCGGCGGCGTTGTTCTCGGCGGCCTGCTTGGTGTTGTGGTCCTGCAGATCAGCCAGCGCTGCGGCGATCCGCGCAGACCTCGACCGGGGATCGACCAGATCGCCGGGCACCTCATCACCGCGATCATCGGCGCCGAACATCTCGTCTTCGGCGGCATCGACATCGGCATGCTCGGATGCGGCGCGGGCCGCTTGCGCGGCCATCGCCGCCCGCAGACCGTCTTCGGTGCGGTTGGCGCTCATCGAGGCATTCGAGGCGATCTTGACCCCGTCGAGAGCAACGACCCCGATATTGACCATCCCCAGCCGTGCGCACAACACCAGGACCTGCGCAAACAGGTCTTCAACTGCAGTGGCGCAGTCGGCGCGGAACCTCGAGATCGTCACATGATCAGGTGCATCACCAGCACAGATGATGCGATAAGCGATATCGCGGTGGCACAGCCGCTCGAGCTGGCGTGAAGAACGTTGCCCGTGGGCCCAGCCCCAGATCAGCAGGGTCAGCAACATGTCCGGGTCATACCCGGCCCGCCCCACCCCGCCGGTCTTGCGTTGGGCGTGCAACACGCTGGTATCGAGCGAGGCGACGGTCTCGATCACCAACCACACCGGATCCGAATCGGGCAACCAGTCCCGCATACTCGGCGGCAACAGAAAGTACTGATCACGATCCACTGGACGATAACCCTTGGCCACCAACATATTATCGCCCACAAACCACCACAAACCGGCTAGACAAGCCGACGCCGTACCGGCAAACTACGTTCAAATTGCAACAGCCCGAATGATCCCTCGGCAACCCACCTTGGGGACGAACATTCCCGCCAACTCACTCTGACCGACCAGGTCGGCAACGAAATGCGAAACGGGAGGCAGGCCGCGGTGGCCTGCCTCCCGTCGCTGTCGGCTCTTGCCTACTTCGTGTAGAGACCTTCGATTTCGTCGGCGTGTGAATCGTGGATGACGTTGCGCTTGAGCTTGAGCGTCGGCGTCAGCTCTCCGGATTCGATGGTGAAGTCGGTCTCGATGATCCGGAACTTCTTGATCGCTTCAGCCTTGGACACCAAGGTGTTGGCGGTCTTGACGGCGCCATCGATCTCGGCGAGGACGTCCTTGTTCTCGAGCAGGTCCGCGATCGCTGTGTCCGCAGGAAGTTCGTGCCGCTCGAGCCAGCCCGGAAGTGCTTCGGGGTCCAGGGTGATCAGGGCCGCGATGAACGGCTTGTTGTCACCGACGACCAACGCCTGGCTGACCAGGGGATGAGCGCGGACGGCGTCCTCCATCTGGGCCGGTGAGACATTCTTGCCGCCGGCGGTGACGATCAGTTCCTTCTTGCGCCCGGTGATCGATAGGTATCCGTCATCGAGCTTGCCGATGTCGCCGGTATGGAACCAGCCGTCCTTGATTGCTTCGGCGGTCGCCTGCTCGTTCTTCCAGTAACCACCGAATACGACCGGCCCCTTGAGCAAGACCTCGCCGTCGTCGGCGATAGCGACCGACTGGCCATAGATGGGGCGGCCGACGGTTCCGATCCGTTGTGCGCCTTCGGCGTTGACGGTCACCGCGGCCGTGGTCTCGCTGAGGCCATAGCCCTCGTAGATCGGGATGCCGATGCCGCGGAAAAAGTGTCCGAGGCGCGCGCCGAGGGCCGCGCCGCCCGACACCGCACTGGTGCATTCGCCGCCGAGGGCAGCACGCAGCTTGGAGTAGACGAGGGCGTCGAACACCTTGTGCTTCGCCTTGAGTACCAGTCCTGGGCCGGACGGGGTCTCCAGAGCCTTGGAGTACTCGATCGCGGTATCGGTGGCCTTGCCGAAGATCTTGCCCTTACCGCCGTCTTCGGCCTTCTGCTTGGCGCTGTTGTAGACCTTCTCGAACACGCGCGGCACCGACAGCAGGTAGCTGGGTTTGAAGGCGGCAAGATCATCCATGAGCGTCGGGCCGACAGTCGTGTGGCCGAGTTGGACCAGGTGCACGATCGATGCGACAGAGATGATGCGCGCGAAGACGTGGGCCAGGGGCAGGAACAGCAGGGTGGAGCTGCCCTCGGACATCAGGTCGCCGAGCGTCACCCGCACGGCGTGGCACTCGTGCAAGAAGTTGGCGTGGGTCAGCGCAACGCCCTTGGGCTTGCCGGTGGTGCCGGAGGTGTAGACGAGGGTCGCGATGTCGCTCGACAGCGTGTTCGCATGTCGCTGGTCCAGTTCCGCATCGTCGATCGTCTCGCCGCGCTTCTTCAGTTCGTCGATCGCACCCGAATCGATGACGAGGGTCTCTTTCAGGCTCGCCGCCTCTAGGAGAGCGGGCGAGTGCTCCGACTTCTGGCCCTCGGTCTCGACCACGAGTAGCGAGGTTTCCGAGTTCTCCACGATGTACTGGACCTGCGACGAGGACGAGGTCTCGTAGATGGCGACCGTGGTGCCGCCGGCGCGCCACACGGCGTAGTCGATCACGGTCCACTCGTAACGGGTTGCGCTCAAGATCGAGACCCGGTCTCCGGGGCCGACGCCGGAGGCGATGAAGCCCTTGGCCACCGCGTCGACGAGGTCCGCGAATTCTTTGGTGCTGATGTCGGCCCACGCGCCGCCATCAGTGCGTCGTTTGAAGAGCGCCTTGGTCGGTGATTCGTCGCGGTGCCGCAGCATCGAATCGACGATGGATGCCTTGTCCGGCACTACGAAGTCGGACGGGACGGTGATCTCTTGCACGTAGGCCTCCTGCGGCATGGAATGCGGAGAACCGGTGACTGACCAAATCGGACACCGGCAACTGTGCGATAGATTACCTTTTGTCATTACTCGTCAGTAAGGGACCTGCGAAGCCGCTACCGCCGGTTGCGGCACCCTACGCTGCGAATAACGGATTTGGGCTGTTCACGGCTACAGTGGACAGTAATGACCGACAGTATTGATGCGGCCGCCGCGAGTGATGTGGCCGCTGCGAGTGAAGAAACCATCACGTTTGCAGACCTCGGGATGGATGCCCGGGTACTACAAGCGCTCACAGATGTGGGTTACGAGACCCCGTCACCGATCCAGGCAGCGACGATTCCGCCGCTGCTCGAGGGTCGGGACGTCGTCGGTCTTGCCCAGACCGGAACGGGTAAGACCGCGGCGTTCGCCGTTCCCATCCTCTCGGGGATCGATGCGTCCGCCCGCAAACCGAAGGCCCTGATCCTCGCGCCGACCCGCGAGCTCGCGCTGCAGGTCGCCGAAGCGTTCGGCCGATACTCGGCGCACCTGCCCGGCGTGAAGGTGCTGCCGATCTACGGCGGCCAGAGCTACACCGTCCAGTTGTCGGGGTTGCGGCGCGGGGCACAGATCATCGTCGGTACCCCCGGTCGCGTGATCGATCACCTCGACAAGGGCACGCTCGACATCTCCGAGCTCGATTACCTCGTGCTGGACGAAGCCGACGAGATGCTCAACATGGGTTTCGCCGAGGATGTCGAACGCATCCTCAAGGACACCCCCGACACCAAGCAGGTCGCGCTGTTCTCCGCGACGATGCCGAAGACCATCGGCCGGTTGTCGCAGAAGTATCTGAAGGACCCCGTCGAGGTCACGATGAAGGCCAAGACGGGCACCGCGTCGAACATCACGCAGCGCTACCTGCAGGTTTCGCACCAGCGCAAGCTCGACGCCCTGACGCGCGTGCTGGAGGTCGAGCAGTTCGACGCGATGATCGTGTTCGTCCGTACGAAGCAGGCCACCGAGGATCTCGCAGAACGTCTGCGTTCGCGCGGGTTCTCGGCGGCTGCCATCAACGGTGACATCGCGCAGGCTCAGCGTGAGCGCACCATCGCGCAGCTCAAGAACGGCCAGGTCGACATCCTCGTCGCCACCGACGTGGCGGCGCGTGGACTCGACGTCGATCGCATCTCCCATGTGCTGAACTACGACATCCCGCACGACACCGAGGCCTATGTGCACCGCATCGGCCGCACCGGCCGCGCCGGTCGGTCCGGTACCGCGCTGCTGTTCGTGTCACCGCGCGAGCGCCACCTGTTGCGCGCCATCGAGAAGGCGACTCGCCAACCGCTCGACGAGATCGGCCTGCCGAGCGTCGACGACGTCAATGCTCAGCGCAAGACGAAGTTCGCCGAGTCGATCACCCAGAATCTGGGCTCCGAACACCTCGACATGTTCCGCAAGCTGATCGAGGGCTACGCCCAAGAGAACGACGTCACGATGGCCGACATCGCGGCTGCCCTCGCACTCGAAACACGCGACGGTGGCTTCCTCATGTCGCCGGATCCGCCCGCGAGCGAACGCAAGGATCGCGACCGCAAGGAGCGTGCCGAGCGCTCCGGTCGCGGCGGCGACACCGAGTTCGCGACCTACCGGCTCGCCGTCGGTCGCCAGAACAACGTGACCCCGGGCGCCATCGTCGGCGCGATCGCCAACGAGGGCGGCCTCTCGCGGGGCGATTTCGGCCACATCAGCATCCGTGCAGACCACTCCCTCGTCGAGCTTCCTCGCAATCTGGACCGTGAGACGCTGACGCGCCTGCGCGGTACCCGCATCGGCGGCGTTCCCATCGGCATCAAGAAGGACGACGGGGCTCCGCGCTCGCGATCCTCGTATGGGAACAAGGGCGCAGGCGGCGGGAAGTCGTACGGGCGAGAGCGCCGTGGGTCACAGAAAGTTGCAGGCCGGGCCCGTCCGTAGGGCTCGAACTGGGCAGATCACTTCTCCTTATCACCTCTTGTGAGCTGTGAGATCGTCGGGGTGGAATACCTCCCCGGCGATCGGTAGTATCGCCGTCGGCGTGAATCTGGTGTTGCGAAATTAGATTCGGCGTCATCCTCCCGTAACAATTCGGGTGTGGTGAACGACATAACCAGAGCGCACACAAGCTGTAGGTAAGAGGAACGGTGATGAGTCCAGTAGTGATGGCTGATCCGATCTCGGCGCAAGAATGTGCCGAGCATCGCGATCGTGGAGATGCAATTGTGGTCGACATGCGACCCCAGGTTGTCCGGCACCAGGGCAGTCTGCCGGGAGCGGTGGTGGTCGAACCGCATGAGCTGCTTGCAGCCTTCGACCCTTCTTCGCACCGTCGCATCCCTGTGATCGACGATCTGGACACCGAGATCGCGGTTGTGTCGGTGAGTTCTCAGGCGCCACAGATCGCCCAGCGGATCGCCGCGTTGGGATACACCAACGTGCACTATGTCGACGGCGGTTTCCGCGCCTTACGCTCCGCGACAACTGCCTGAGGGGGGTTTGGCGCGGGCGTAGCCAAGTCGAGTCCGACATTCGGCAGCCATCTCGTGAAGACGGTCGCTGCAACGGGTAGCGTTCTGGGTTAGTAATTATCAACCTGAGGCTTAACTCGAGGACATGATGACCGATTCTGTGCCCGGCGACGACCGGCGCGGCAGGGTACTGCGCCTGTTGCAGTTCCTGCATGAGCTGGTCCGGGCCAAATCCTCGGTCATCCGGGACGTCTCAGAGCACGCCGGGGTCGTCTGGCTCGGGCCCGACTACGACATCCCGATCGACCGCGATGCAGCCGTCGGTCAGGTGATCACCGAACTGTCCCGCGGCAATGCACTGCAGAACACCGCGTACGACCTGCTGGCCCAGGCCATCGACGAGTTGGCCGAGCGCCCCGAATCGCTGGAACTCGTGGTCGCGTCGGGGCTGCTCACGGCACACGGGCCTACGTCGATCCGCGAGCATCTTCTCACCCAACCGGTCATCGCCGACCATGACCATGCGACCGGGGTCATCAGCGTCAGGCTCGCCGGAGGGACGCAACCGGAGCTGCACGCAGGTCATCTCCTCACCGGCCTCGACGGGTTCGACCTCGCTGCGTCGACAGAGCTCTCGGACACTCTCGGCACCACGCGCTCGCCGATCGCCGAATCGGTCGAGAAGTTCTTCACGAAATGGCGACGTGCGGTCGTCGATGACCCCGCCTCCGTGACAGTGGACCTGGCACCTGCTCTCGTCCTGCGGCGTCGCGGTTCGGCGCCGCTGCTCGACTACTACGAGGCCATGATGGCCACGGTTCGGGATGAATCCAACGACATCCCCATCGGCCTCGCGCAATTGGTCGAGCCGGTCGAGGCGTCTGAGCGGGTGGCCCGGCTACGCGAGACGGGCGCGATGTCCGCGGCCGAGCTCGTCGAAGACGCGCTGTATCCGCTGCCGTCTAACGTCGAACAGCGCGACATCCTCGCGCAACTCGGTCTCGACAGCGGAGTCGTCGTCGAAGGCCCGCCAGGAACAGGTAAGACCCACACGATCGCGAACCTGATGTCTGCGCTCCTGGCCAAGGGCCAGCGGGTGCTGGTCGTCTCGGAGAAGGCCCAGGCCCTACACGTACTCCGAGACAAGCTTCCCGCCGAACTGCAGGAACTGGCGGTCTCGATCACCGACGTCACCAAGGACGGTTCCCAGTCGCTGATCGACAGCGTCGAGGCGATCGCCACCCGTAAGGGCAGCTTCCAGTCGCGAGTGGCGACCAGTGAGATCAAGAACCTGCGGTCCAAGCGTGATCAGGCGCGCGCCAAGCGTGAGCAGATCTTGCGGGAGATCTGGCAGCTCCGGGAGTCGGAAACCGAGAAGCACGAATGGGTCGCGGCCGGCTACAGCGGAACCGCAGCCCACATCGTGCGCCAATGCAATGAGGTTGCGCACCAACACGATTGGCTACCAGGCCCGTTGAGCAGTGCGCTGCCCCCACTGGAGCCCGCCGAGTTCGAACGGCTACTGGAACTGCTGCGTGCCCGGGGCAGCGGGTGGTCTGATCGACTGGCTCAGCATCTGCCCCCGCTCGACGACGTGCTGCCGGGCACCGTGGAACTGGAGCAGATCTGCAGGCGGGTGCAAGAACGTCCCACCGAAGGCATGGTCGGCAGCGGTTCGCTTCTCGCAATTCTCGCCGATGTGGACAGTGCGCGACTGCTGCGGGTCAAGACCAGGTGTGACCGTCTCGGCGCCGCGGTGCGCGAAGTCCGGACGTTCCCGCCGCACCTGCAGCAGATGGCGCAGCGACTGCTCTCCGGTGAGGCGTCATATCTGTGGAATCGCGTGACGGCGCTATCGGAGGTCATCGATGACGCGACCGAGCGGGACAAGCGCATCGGGACACACACCGTGGAGGTCGACGGTGCTGCCACGGGCGATTCAGTCCTGTTCGAACACGCCGCGGAGTACCTGGAATCGGGTGGTGTGTGGCGCGGTCGATTCCGGAAAGCCCCCCAGCAGAAAGCTGTCGAAGACCTGGGAGCGTCCTACACGGTCGACGGCCGGGTGCCGACTGATGCCCCGTCGCTGAGGCTCGTCGCCGATCACCTCGGAGTGCTCGATGCGGTGGCGCGGGTGCAGTCGATCCTCGCCGAGGTCAACGTTCCGATGGACACCAGCGGAACCCGTTCGGTTCAGCTCGGACGTCTCGTGCGGCTCGACGGACAACTCGCCTGGGTGTCCGAATTGCTCACGGGCCGAGATCAATTGGTTCGCGAGCTGAATTCGATCAGTCCGGGCGGTCCACGTCCGAAGAGCATCGATGAGGTCGAGGAGGTGGCGCGGCAGGCAGGTGCCATCGCCGCTGCGAACGACGGCACGCTGGCGCGCCGCGAACTCGACGACATCGCCCGTGTCTTGTCAGCGGAGATCGAGAAAGGCCCGTCGAGCGAGGGCGATGCGCTGCTCGCGGCCGTGCGTGCCGCCGACCCCGACGCCGTTCTCGAGGCCCGCCGTGCCTTCAACTCAGCTCGTATCGAGCGCGAGAGCCAGGGAGCGTTGGACCTGCTCGAGCTGCGCCTGAAGCACAAGGCCCCGGGCCTCGTGAAACTGCTGAACGAGACCTCCACCGAGGCGATCTGGGATGACCGTCTCACGGACATGGACGCCGCGTGGTCGTGGCGGCGGGCCTATCAGTGGGCGCAGGACCGCAGTGACCCGGAACGCGAGATGAGGCTCGAAGCCGACCTCGATGAGGTCGAAGCCGACATCACGCACTTCACTGCGCGGTTGGCAGCTGCCTGCGCGTGGCGTGAATGCCTCGAGCACATGACCGTCAGCCAGGTTCAGGCGCTGCAGTCTTACAGAGATCACATAACGAACATCGGTAAGGGCTCGGGTAAGCACGCAGAGCGCTTCAGGCTCGCCGCCCGTTCCGCGATGGCGCAGGCGCAGACCGCCGTGCCGGCATGGATCATGCCCATCTCGCAGGTGCTCAGTTCTGTCGCACCGCAACAGAATTCATTCGATGTGGTGATCGTGGACGAGGCCAGCCAAGCCGACATCTCCAGTCTGTTCCTGCTGTGGCTCGCGCCCCGGGTGATCGTCGTCGGCGACGACCGACAGTGTGCTCCCGGCGGTTTCGGGGGTTCGGGCATGGACGAGGTCTTCACCAAACTCGACACCTACCTGTACGACATCCCGCAGTACATGCGGGACAGTCTCACGCCGCGTTCGAGCCTGTTCTCGATGCTGCGCACCCGATTCGGGCACGTGGTGCGGCTCCGCGAGCACTTCCGGTCGATGCCCGAGATCATCGAGTTCTCCAGCAGGCAGTTCTATCCCGATTCCCCGCTGATCCCGGTGCGGCAGTTCGGTGCAGATCGGTTGCCGCCGTTGCAGACCCGGCACATCGAAGGAGCGAGGAGTTCTGGGTCGAACTCGTCGCTCGTGAATCCGGACGAAGCTGCCGCACTGGTGCAGTTGTTGAAAGAGGCCGACGTCGATCCGCGATATGCGGGCATGTCCTTCGGCGTGGTGGTGCTGCAAGGGCAGCGCCAGGTCGACCTCGTCAGCCAGTCGCTGCGCGATGCGCTCACTCCTGAGATCTGGCGCGAGCGGGCCCTTCGGGTGGGAACACCGCCCGACTTCCAGGGCGACGAGAGACACGTGATCTTCCTGTCCATGGTGGTGTGCCCGGAGACGAACGTCAACGCGCTGACCCGCAGCGAATCCCAGCGCCGGATCAACGTGGCGGCCTCCCGGGCCATGGAACAGCTTTGGCTGATCCATTCGGTCGAGGCAGGTGACCTCAAAACGAATGACTTGCGGTACTCACTGCTGACGTACATGCAGAAAACCGAAGGCGCACTGGTTGATCCGATGCCCGTCGGCATCACGACCACCTCGCGCAACGAACCGTTCGACTCGCTGTTCGAGCAGCAGATCTTCGTCGATCTCACCGAGCGCGGTTTCTACGTGAATCCAAAGGTGGTCGTCAACAACCGCGTCATCGACCTCGTCGTCACCGGCAGCGACGCCAGGCTCGCCGTCGAATGCGACGGTGACGAGTTCACCAGCACGCCCGAACAGGCGCGAGCCGACATGGAACGCGAACGCGAACTGCGCCGCTGCGGCTGGCGTTTCTGGCGAGTGCGCGAGTCGGAATACCTGCTCGACCCAGAACTCGCGATGCGCGGACTGTGGGATGAACTGGAAAGACGTGGCGTCTCACCGAACTCGGTGGCACCAGAGCTGGCCGGTTCCTCAGATGTCGAGCCCTGGCAACCTCTCGAATTGAGCGGCGGGGACTAGACCTCCGCCAAGCGCGCCCATATCGCCGTCGACCGTGCCGTTGTTCGCGTCGATCGTGCCGTTCGGCTCACCGATCGTGCCTTTGTGCGGCAAAGGTTTTCGGAAGGGCACGGTCGGCGTCTAGAAGGGCACGGTCGGCGTCTGGAAGGGCACGGTCGGCGCTTGGAAGGGCACGATCGGCGCCTGGAAAGGCACGATCGGCGGTCAGTCCGCGGGCGGGACGTGCTCGAGCAGGGCCGGTAGACCTCGGCCCGCAGTGGTCTGCAGGAAATGCGTGACGGATGAGCTCAGAGGTGTCGGGTCCGGGTTGATCTCGATCACCGGGATGCCGGCGGCCAGAGCCCGTTCCGGGAGCGAGGCGGCCGGGTACACCAGTCCCGATGTCCCCACGACGATCAACAGGTCGCATCCGGCTGCGGCATCGGCGGCCCGGTCCCAGGCACCCTGCGGTAGCGGTTCGCCGAACCACACCACGCCCGGCCGGACAGGGGAGAGGCAGCGCGGACAGGCCGGCGGTTCGACGCGCAGGGTCTCCGTCGCCGTGTCCGGGTCGGCATCAGTGCCCTCGTAAGGGGTTTCGCAGTTCGAACAGCGTGGCGCGAAGAGACTTCCGTGCAGATGAGCGGTGACGGCGCTGCCCGCGCGTTCGTGTAGGTCGTCGACATTCTGGGTGACCACCATCAGAGTGCGCCGCTCGGCCCACTGCGCCAGCGCGCGGTGGCCTGCGTTGGGTTCTGCGCCGCGAACGAGGCGGGCGCGCCACTGGTACCAGGCCCAGACGAGGGCGGGGTCGGCCGACCACGCCTCGGGCGTCGCGAGCTCGGTGGGGTCGAAACGCTCCCACAGCCCGGTCTCCGCGTCGCGGAAGGTGGGGATCTTGCTCTCGGCCGACATGCCGGCGCCCGAGCACACGGTCACCCAGTGCGCCTCGCGGACCAACGCAGCGACGGCCGGATCGAGGTGCGTGGCGCCCATCGGCGTCAGGATCCCTGCAGTTCGGAACGCAGGATCTCGGCCGTACCCGGCAGGTCGTTGTCGCGCCGGGTGAGCAAACTCTTCGCGAGGACCAGCTTGTCCCCGTTGTGTCGCGGCACCACATGCAGATGTGAGTGGAAGACGGTCTGGAACGCTGCGCGGCCATCATTGACGAGCAGGTTGACGCCATCCGCGGCGATCGCGGAGCTGCGTTGGGCGGCGGCGACGCGTTGGCCGGCCTGGAACAGTTTGCCGCCCTGTTCAGGACTGAGTTCGGCGAGATCGGCGGCGTGGCGTTTGGGGATCAGCAGGGTGTGGCCAGGTCGTACCGGACGGATGTCGAGAAAGCCGAGAACATCGTCGTCCTCGTAGACGACGTGGGCCGGAGAGGATCCGGCGACGATCGCGCAAAAGACGCAGTCACTCATACAGGCCACCCTAGTGCCGCCTCTTCGGAGAGCCCGCGCACCGGGAGTGACATATTTGTTTGTCACGATTGGGTAACGGTCGCGACAGCCCGTCGTTTTCCCAGGTGAGCGCTCGTTCGGTCGGTGTGATCTGCCTATTCAACGATCGCTTGCGGTACTTCGCGTACTGCTGGACCCCCTGTGGCGGATGTTACTGACGGGTATACCCACGGGTCACTTTGAAACATGAGGAAAACCTCATTTTTGTGTGCCAACATGGTGTTCGAGCGCATCTGGAGAGGGCGGGCAATGTTGCCTGTCTGTCGAGATGAAACGTAGTGGGCCGCAGGGGAATTCGCAATGCGAGTTCGTCAGGCCCACCAGCGGATGGGAATCTCCGGGCTGCGCCGTCCACAGACAGCGCGGTCCTCACATCCGCAGAAACACACGCAACCAGCTACATGAGGGAGCCTCGTGACCATTCACCAGTTCCGCACCGGATCCGAAGAAAACTCTGCTTGGGCCACCCGGCCCGATGGATCCCTGATCGACCGACTGCGGGATGGTGAGTCGTACGCAGTGAGCTTCGGTGGACAAGGTGGCCCCTGGTTGCCCGTCCTCGCCGAGTTGGTCATCGACGCCGATCTCGATCGCAGCACTGCCAAGATCGTCGAAGCTGCCGAGCGGCTCATCGAGCCGGTGGCCGACCGCTTGTCCGCAGTGCGCCCCGACGGCTTCCATCCGCTGAGCTGGGTGCGCGCCTACAACGCCGAAGAAGCCACTCCGGGCGACTCCGCGCTGGCTGCCGCCCCCGTCTCCGTGCCGGGCATCCTGCTCGCCCAGTTGGCCGCTGTGAGCGCGACGCGCAAGCAGGGTCTCGACCTCGCCGCAATGCCTCCCGTCGCCGCCATCGGACACTCTCAGGGGGTTCTCGCCACCGAAGCGATCAAGGCGGCCACCATCGAGAGTGGGCTGGGTGACGGAGCCCTGCTCGCGGTCGCGCATCTGATCGGTGCCGCGGGCGCACTGGTGGCTCGTCGTCGCGGATTGACCGCCGAGGCCGCCGGAAGCCCGATGCTGTCGATCGCGAATGTCGACCCGGCCCGGATCCAGGCACTGGTGCACGACTATGCCCAGACGCTGCGCGAAGGCGACCGCGAGTCGGCCCCCGTGCTCTCCATCCTCAACGGTCGCCGCTCCGTGGTTCTGTCGGGCGCTCCCCGGCACCTCGCCGCGTTCGTCGCCCAGTGCGAGACCATCGCCGACGCCGAGGCAGCCGAGCGCAAGAAGAAGACCACCGGCGGGTCCGCCTTCGCGCCGGTCTTCGACCCCCTCGCGGTGTCGATCGCGTTCCACCATCCGGCGCTCGACGCCGCGGCCGACCTGGTCGCCGAATGGGCGCAGGCCTGCGACATCGATCCGGTGGCCGCGCGTCGCCTGGCGGCAGCCGTGCTCGTCGACCGCGTCGACTGGGTGGATGCACTCGACGACGTCGTCAGCGCCGGCGCCAAGTGGATCCTCGATCTGGGTCCCGGCGATGTGGCCACTCGTCTCAGCGTTCCCGTGGTTCGCGGCCAGGGTGTCGGACTCATCTCGGTGAGCCAGCGAGGCGGACAGCGCAACCTGTTCGCCCCCGGCGGTATCCCCGACGTCCAGCGGCCGTGGAGCAGCTACAGCCCCCGCATCGTCGAACTGCCGGACGGACGCCAGGTCGTCGAGACCTCGTTCACCCGGTTGACCGGCCGGTCCCCGATGCTGCTCGCAGGCATGACGCCGACCACTGTCGATCCCGCGATCGTCGCTGCTGCCGCCAACGCAGGCCACTGGGCCGAGCTCGCCGGCGGCGGTCAGGTGACCGAAGCGATCTTCGCAGACAACATCGCCAAGCTGACCGAGCTGCTCGAGCCCGGTCGCCAGGCGCAGTTCAACACGCTGTTCCTCGACCCGTACCTGTGGAAACTGCAGATCGGCGGCAAGCGTCTGGTGCAGAAGGCGCGTGCGAACGGCGCGCCCATCGACGGCGTCATCGTCTCGGCCGGCATCCCTGAGCTCGACGAGGCGGTGGCCCTGGTCTCGGAGCTCGCCGAGGCCCAGATCCCGTACGTCTCGTTCAAACCCGGCACCATCGGTCAGATTCGATCGGTGATCCGGATCGCCGCCGAGGTCCCGCACTACCCGGTGATCGTTCAGATCGAGGGCGGCCGCGCGGGCGGGCACCATTCCTGGGAAGACCTCGATTCGCTGTTGCTCGCGACCTACGCCGAGCTGCGTGCGCGGCCCAACGTCGTGATCTGCGTCGGCGGCGGTATCGGCACGGCCGAGCGCGCCAGCGAGTACCTGACCGGTGTCTGGTCTGCCGCACACGACTACCCGCTGATGCCCCTCGACGGCATCCTCATCGGGACCGCGGCGATGGCGACCAAAGAAGCGACCACCTCACCGGCGGTCAAGGAATTGCTCGTCAACACCCCGGGTTGCGACGAGTGGATCGGCGCGGGCTACGCCAGCGCCGGAATGGCCTCGGGTCGAAGCCAACTCGGTGCAGACATCCACGAGGTCGACAACGCCGCGTCACGTTGTGGCCGCCTGCTCGACGAGGTGGCCGGCGATGAGGACGCAGTGGCCGAGCGCCGCGACGAGATCATCGAGGCCTTGACCGGAACCGCGAAGCCGTACTTCGGCGACGTGGCGCAGATGACCTACCGCGAGTGGCTCGACCGTTACGTCGAGCTCGCCGTCGGGGAGGCCACCGGACCCGACACCTGGGTCGACATCACCTGGCGTCAGCGCTTCATCGAGATGCTGCAGCGCGCCGAAGCCCGTCTGAACGACGCCGATCGCGGCCACATCCCGACGCTGTTCGGGCACACCGCGGCCACCGACAACGCCGGCGCCGCCATCGACGCGCTTGTGGCGGTCTACCCGGCTGCGGACACCGATGTGCTGCACCCGGCCGACTTGCTCTTCTTCCTCGAGCTCTGCCGTACGCCCGGCAAGCCCGTCAACTTCGTGCCCGTCATCGACAAGGATGTGCGGCGTTGGTGGCGCAGCGACTCGCTGTGGCAGGCACACGATGCCCGCTATGGCGCCGACGAGGTCTGCATCATTCCCGGCCCGGTTGCCGTTGCGGGCATCACCCGCGTCGACGAGCCGGTGGGCGAACTGCTCGACCGCTTCGAGGCGCAGGTCGTCACCGACCTGCACGGGATCGGTTCTGAACCGTTCGCAATAAGTGCACGGCTGCGGGCCGGGCTGGTCGATGTAGACGGTGTCCTGGGCAGCGCGATCGAGGCACTCAGCGTGCAGTGGTCGGGCCGGCTCGTGCCGAACCCGATTGCGCAGCTGGGTGATCGCGATGCGTGGGAGTTCCCGTCCACCGAGCGTGGCGAACACGAACCGACCGGTGCCGTTCTGGAGCGCACCGACGACGGCGTGCTGCTGAGCGTGCCGATCGGTAAGGCCACGGTCTCGATTCCGATGATCGTCGACAACTCCATCTTCGACGGCGGAGCACCGACGGTGACCGTCGATGCCGCGGCCGGCGCCATGCGTCAGCTCCTGGCCGTTGCGGCAGGCGGATCGCTGGCGGAGGTGACCGATGGCAGCGCAACACGCACCGCCACCTGGGATCCCGACCTGGTCGCCGACCATGCGGCCGTCACCGCCTACACCCTGCCCGAGCACCTGAGCGCATCGATTCCCCAGGGCGTCACCGGTTTCGCCAACCCGGACACGCTGGTCGGCCTCTGCTGGCCCGCTGTGTTCAGCGTGATCGGCGCGGCGACCAGCACTGATGGCGCACCGGTCGTGGAGGGTCTGCTCGACCTGGTCCACCTCGATCACGTGGCGACCACGGTCGGTGAGCTGCCCCGCACGAAGGCCGAGTTCACCGTCACCGCGGCGCTGTCCGACGTGACCGACACCGACCTCGGTCGGGTCGTGACCGTCGATGTCACCCTCGCCGAGGGTGATCGTCAGGTCGCCACCATGACCGAGCGCTTCGCGGTTCGCGGACGCACCGGCAGTGGCGAACTCGGCGACCCGAAGCGTGCGGGCGGCGCACTGAGTGCCCGCACCGGCGAAGCCACCCGCAAGAAGATCCGTCAGGCGACCATCACGGCGCCGTCGCGGATGAACGGGTTCGCGCTGGTGTCCGGTGACCACAACCCCATTCACACCGACCTGTCGGCTGCGAAGATGGCCGGCCTGGGCAGTCCCATCGCCCATGGCATGTGGCTCTCGGCCGCCGCCCAGCACGTCGCCACCGCCACCGATGCGAAGAACGCCATCCCGGTGCCGCGCGCACTGATCGGCTGGACCGCCCGCTTCCTCGGGATGGTCCGTCCGGGCGACGAGATCACCGTCCGCGTCGACCGCGTCGGCATGGACGCCGGCCGCGACGTCATCGAGGTGAGCGCCAAGGTCGGCGACCAACTCGTGATGAACGCCACCGGTCTGCTGGCCCCGGCCAAGACCGTCTACGCATTCCCGGGTCAGGGCATCCAGAGCAAGGGCATGGGGCTCGACGCCCGCTCGCGGTCCAAGGCCGCCCGCAAGATCTGGGACCGCGCAGACAAGCACACCCGCGACGCCTTGGGCTTCTCGATCCTGGCCGTCGTCCGCGACAACCCGACCACGCTGTCGGCCGGTGGTACCACCTACCAGCACCCTGACGGCGTGCTGTTCCTGACCCAGTTCACCCAGGTAGCGATGGCAACACTCGGCGTCGCGCAGATCGCCGAGCTCAAGGAGTCCGGCGCATTCGTCGAGAACGCCATCACCTGTGGTCACTCGGTCGGTGAATACAACGCACTGGCTGCATGCGCGGGCGTTCTCCCATTGGAGGCAGTCCTCGAGGTCGTGTTCCAGCGCGGCGAGGCCATGCATCACCTGGTTCCTCGAGATGCCAAGGGACGCAGCGACTACCAGATGGCTGCCATTCGTCCCAGCCAGTTCGGTCTGGCTGACGACGATGTCATCGATTTCGTTTCCGAGATCGGTGAGCGCACGGGCGAGTTCGTCGAGGTCGTCAACCTCAACCTGCTGGGCTCGCAGTATGCGATTGCCGGCACGGTCAAGGGCCTGGAGGCACTCGAGGCCGAGATCGAGATCTTGCGCGCGAAGACCGGTGGCAAGCGGTCGTTCATCGTCATTCCGGGCATCGACGTGCCTTTCCACTCCACCGTGCTGCGGGCCGGCGTGCCGGACTTCCGGCTCCGTCTGCAGGACCTGTTGCCCGAGCACATCGACCCCGAGATCCTGGTCGGGCGCTATGTCCCCAACCTGGTGCCCCGGATGTTCAACCTCGGCCGTGACTTCGTCCAGGAGATCGCCGACCTGGTGCCGTCCGATCCGCTGAACGAGGTTCTGGCTGACTGGGATACCTGGAGTGCCAAGCCCGGTGAGCTGACGAGGGTCATCCTCGTCGAGTTGCTGGCCTGGCAGTTCGCCAGCCCGGTCCGCTGGATCGAGACCCAGGATCTGCTGTTCACACCCGCCGAACGTGGCGGCGCGGGCGTCGAGCGATTCGTGGAGGTCGGTGTCAAGTCGGCTCCGACGCTCAGCGGTCTGGCAGGCAACACCCTCAAGCTCGACGACTACGCGCAGTCCGCTGTGCAGGTTCTCAACATCGAGCGTGATTCCGACGTCATCCTGGCCAAGGACACCGCGCCCGACGTGGACGAGGACGAGGCGACCGAAGAAGCGCCCGCAGCAGAGGCAGCTTCCCCGGCTGCCGAAACCGCCACCGCGGCACCGGCTCCGGTCGCTGCGCCGGTGGATTCGGGCCCACGTCCCGACGACATCTCCTTCACCCCGGCCGACGCCGTGGACGCGGTGATCGCATTGTGGACCAAGATCCGCATCGATCAGATCGGCGCGGCCGACACGATCGAAGCGCTGTGTGACGGCGTGTCCTCGCGGCGTAACCAGCTGCTGCTCGACATCGGCGGCGAATTGGGTCTCGGTGCCATCGACGGCGCCGCGGAGGCCGAGATGCCTGCGCTCGCGTCGACCGTGAATGCACTTGCCCGCGGCTACAAGCCGTTCGGTTCGGTGCTCACCGATGCGATCGGCGACCAGATTCGCAAGGTCTTCGGACCGGTCAACAAGCGCGCGTCGTACATCGAGGACCGGGTCACCTCGGTCTGGCAGCTCGGACCCGGCTGGGCGCTGCACACGAGCCTCGCGGTCGCTCTCGGCAGCCGCGACGGTGTAAGTGTTCGCGGCGGTGACCTCGGCGACCTGATCTCCGCGGCCCCGGCCAACGCCGACGCGATCGATGCGTTGATCGACGCTGCGGTCTCGAAGGTCGGTTCAAACAAGGGCATCTCGGTGTCGAAGCCGGCAGTCGGCGGAGGCGCCGGTGGTGGCACGGTCGACGCTGCAGCCCTGGGTGAGTTGACCGAGCAGTTCATCGGTCGCTCGGGCGCTCTGGCATCCGCTGCACAGACGATCCTGACCAAATTGGGTCTGGCCGAAGAGCAGGAGGTCGGCGCTCCGGCTGAAGACAACACCGCAGTCCTCGAACGCGTCAGTGCCGAACTCGGTTCGGATTGGCTCCGGGTCGTGGCACCGGCATTCGACGAGCGCCGCGCGGTGCTGATCGACGACCGGTGGGCCAGTGCCCGCGAGGATCTCGCCCGGATCTGGCTCGAGGACGAACACGTCGTCGACAACGATTTCTACGACATCAGCGCCCGCTTCATCGGCGCCGGCGAGACGGTGTGCCACCAGGCTTCCTGGTGGCAGGGCAAAGCGCTGGCGAACGGACACCGGGTGCATGCCCGGGTCTACGCCCAGATCGCTCACGCCGCACAGGATCCGCAGCCCGAGACCTATGCCAAGGACGTTGCTGTCGTGACCGGCGCCAGCAAGGGTTCGATCGCCGCCGCGGTGGTCGAGCAGTTGCTGGCGGGTGGCGCGACAGTGGTGGCAACCACCTCGCGTCTCGACGACAACCGACTGGCGTTCTTCAAGGCGCTGTACCGGCGAAGTGCTCGCGGCGATGCGGCGCTCTGGGTCGCCCCGGCGAACCTGTCGTCGTATACCGATGTCGACGAGCTGGTCGAGTGGATCGGCAGTGAGCAGACCGAGAACCTCGGTGGCAAGACCGGAGTCGTCAAGCCTGCCCTCAAGCCGACCCTGCTCTTCCCGTTCGCGGCACCGCGGGTCGCCGGTGACCTCACCGACGCCGGTGCTCGCGCCGAACTGGAGATGAAGGTCCTGCTCTGGTCGGTCGAGCGGCTGATCGCCGGACTCGGCGACATCGCGGCCAATCATCACCTCGCCGCTCGCCTCCATGTCGTGCTCCCGGGTTCACCCAACCGCGGGATGTTCGGTGGCGACGGTGCGTACGGCGAGTCCAAGGCAGCCCTCGATGCACTGGTGAAGCGTTGGGCGGCAGAGGATTCCTGGAACTCGAAGGTCACCCTGGCGCACGCTCTCATCGGCTGGGTCACGGGAACCGGCCTCATGGGACACAACGACGGTCTGGTCGAGGCGGTCGAGGCCGCAGGCGTGAAGACCTGGTCGACGAACGAGATGGCGACGGAGTTGCTCAAGGCTGTCACCCCCGACAGCCGCACGCAGGCGCGCACCGAGCCGATCCAGCTGGATCTGACCGGTGGGCTCGCCGACGCGACGCTCGACATGAAGGCGCTGGCGCAGGCTCAGGCCGATGCGGTCGCACGCACGGAGGACGACGACACCGACGACGAGCCGACGCTGGCAGCTCTGCCCGCACCGGCCCGCGCGCCGGAGGCGACCACCCCGAACTGGGGCGAGATCGATGCTCGACCGGAAGACCTGGTCGTCATCGTCGGTGCCGGCGAACTCGGCCCGTACGGCAGCTCGCGTACCCGTTTCGAGATGGAGGTCGAAGACGAACTGTCGGCCGCCGGTGTCCTCGAATTGGCGTGGAGCACCGGGCTCATCGTCTGGGAGTCCACGCCGAAGCCGGGCTGGTATGACGCCGAGACGTCGGACCCGGTGGCGGAGGCGGACATCGCCGACCGCTATCACGATGCGGTCGTCGAACGCTGCGGCATCCGGAGGTACGCGGACGACGGCGACATGATCGACAACACCTCACCGTTGCTCACGTCGGTGTTCCTCGACGACGACCTCACCTTCACGGTGTCGTCGGAGACCGAGGCCCGCGCGTTCCAGTCGTCGAGCCCCGACAAGACCAAGATCAAGGTCGACGCCGAGAGCGGTGAATGGCAGGTGACCCGCCTGGCGGGCACCGAGATCCGCGTTCCGCGCCGATTCAACCTGACGCGCACCGTGGGTGGTCAGATTCCGACCGGCTTCGATCCCACCCGCTGGGGCGTCTCGGCCGACATGGCCGAGTCCGTGGACCGGGTTGCGCTGTGGAACCTGATCGCCACCGTGGACGCGTTCCTGGCCTCGGGCTTCGAACCGTCGGAACTGATGCGCTGGGTGCATCCCGGACTGGTCGCCAACACTCAGGGCACCGGTATGGGCGGCATGACGTCCATGCGATCGCTCTACCTCGACACCTTCACCGGCGAGGCCAAGGCGAACGACATCCTGCAGGAGGCACTGCCGAACGTCGTTGCCGCACATGTCGTCCAGTCGTACATCGGTAGCTACGGCGCGATGATCCACCCGGTCGCCGCGTGCGCCACCGCCGCAGTGTCGGTGGAAGAAGGTGTCGACAAGATCAAGCTGGGCAAGGCATTGTTCGCGGTCGCCGGCGGGTTCGACGATCTCGGCATCGAGGGCATCGTGGGCTTCGGCGACATGTCCGCCACCGCGGAGTCGGCGAAGATGGAAGCACAGGGCATCGACGCCCGCCGGTTCTCCCGCGCCAACGATCGCCGCCGCGGCGGCTTTGTCGAATCGCAGGGTGGCGGCACGATCTTGCTGGCCCGCGGTGATGTCGCGGCCGAGATGGGTCTGCCCGTCCTCGGTGTGGTCGGCTGGGCGCAGAGCTTCGGTGACGGCGTCCACACCTCCATCCCGGCGCCCGGTATCGGTGCCTTGGGAGCGGCTCGTGGACAAAAGGATTCCGGCTTCGCCAAGTCGTTGCGTCAACTGGGTGTGAGCCCTGACGATGTGGCGCTGGTGTCCAAGCACGACACCTCCACCAAGGCGAACGATCCCAATGAGGCGAACTTGCACGAGCGCCTCGCCGAGGCACTCGGTCGTAGCGAGGGTGCACCGCTGTTCGTGGTGTCGCAGAAGTCGCTCACCGGCCACGCCAAGGGCGGCGCCGCGGCCTTCCAGCTCATCGGGCTGTGCCAGGTGCTGCGCGACGGGGTCATCCCGCCGAACCGCAGCCTGGACTGTGTCGACGAGGCGATGGAGGAGTACAAGCACCTCGTGTGGCCGACCGCCCCGTTGCGTTTCGGAAAGCGGTTCGCGCTCAAGGCCGGTCTGCTGACCAGCCTCGGATTCGGGCACGTATCAGGCCTCATCGCGGTGGTCCATCCGGAAGCCTTTGTCGCAGCCCTGGATCCGGCGCAGCGCGAGCAGTACCGGGCGGCTGCGGCCGAACGGTCACGACTCGGACAGCAACGTCTTCTCGAGGCCATGTTCGGTGGCAAGCCAGCCTACCAGCGTCCGCCGAACCGTCGGTTCGACGACAGCGCCTACGAGGGTGATCAGGAAGCGGCCATGCTGCTCGACGGTGACGCACGGTTGTCGGCGACGGGCCATTACGGCGCCGGCGAATGAGCGCGTGCCACGCATATATGAGAACGTCTGACGTATGACGGTAATCGGAGTGGGGATCGACCTCGTGTCGATCCCCGGCTTCGCCGAGCAGTTGAAGCAACCGGGCACCACGTTCGCGGACCGGTTCACGGTGGGGGAGCGGCGCGACGCTGCCTCCGGTACCGGCAGCGAGGCGAGGCATCTGGCGGCCCGCTGGGCGGCGAAGGAAGCGGTCATCAAGGCCTGGTCGGTGAGCAGGTTCGCGCGTAAGCCGTTGCTGCCCTTGATTCGTCACGGCGACATCGAGGTGGTGACGGATACGTGGGGACGGCCTGCGATCAGGCTCGGCGGCGAGATCGGAGATCTGCTCGCGGGCACGGTCGTCCATGTCTCGCTGACCCACGACGGTGACATGGCCGGTGCGGTCGCGATCATCGAGGATGCGCCGCCGGAAAGCTGAGAGGTCAGCGGCTGTTCTCGGGGTCCTCGAGCATCATGTAGCGACCGAGCATGAGCTTGAGTTCGGCGACGGTGTCGGTGTGATTCTGACCTTCCTGCACCGAGAAGCTCAGCAGTGAATAGGCCGTGTGGACCAGCAGCTCGGACATCAGGGCCCGACGGCTGCGCTCTGGCGTCAACGGGGCGATGATCCGGGCGACCAGTGCGGCCAGTGCCTTCTCGTGCACCATTGCGGTCGCCCGCGTCGCCGGGGTCGACTGCACAGCGAGCCATACCGCGCGCCTGGACGGATCGTCGTGCCACAGCTGGGCCAGGTGGTCGATGAACTTCTCGAGCAGGCGCGGCCAGTCGAGCGACGGAACCTCCGCCGCGAAGGTCGCCAGCTCGCTCTGCACGCCGGTGGCGTCCTGACGATCGAGTTCGCAGACCACCACGTATTTGTTGGCGAAGTACTGGTAGAGCGTGCCGATGGGGACATCGGCGCGCTGTGCGATGTGCTCGCAGGTGAGCGACTCGAATCCGACTTCGATCAGGAGATCTCGCGCCGCCGCCAGCATCGCGTCGAAACGTAGTTGGCTGCGCTGCTGGGTCGGCCGTTTCCGGGGTACCAGCGGCTCTGAACTGAGCAACCGCGACGCCCCCGGCTTCAGGGCATCGCGAGTCCCGCTGTCGGGTTCGGAGTGCACCTGTGCCATGGGGGTCGCACGCTTCCGATCAGACGGAGAGGTCGCGGCGGAGTTTCGCCACGTGGCCTGTGGCCCGCACGTTGTACTGGGCGAGTGCGATCTTGCCGTCGGCATCGACCAAGAACGTCGACCGGATGATCCCGGTGACGGTCTTGCCGTACATCTTCTTCTCTCCGAAAGCACCCCACGCGGTCAGCACGGACTTGTCGACGTCGGACAGCAGCGGGAAGGTCAGCTCTTCCGCGTCGCGGAACTTGGCGAGCTTCGCCGGCTTGTCCGGCGAGATCCCGACGACATCAATGCCCTCGCCGCCGAGTTCGGCGAGGTTGTCGCGGAAATCGCACGCCTGCTTCGTGCACCCCGGGGTACTGGCCGCGGGATAGAAATAGACGATCACCTGCCGTCCGCGGAAATCGTCCAGCGAAACGGTGTTGCCGTCGGCGTCGGGGAGGGAAAAGCCTGGGGCGTTGTCGCCTACCGCGAGTCGTGTGTTCTCAGTCATCGACTTCAGGCTAGCGGAGTGGGCAAACGTGTGGCGGAGCACTGCCGATCGCCGCGGTGAACTACCGTAGAGCCGATACTGACCGGCCGAACACGCACCTGGCCACCGGCGAGGCGGCGCAGCACTAGATGGAGGACCTGTGGGACGCGACACCGACGGAATCGAACGCGACATCGAGCGGGCCCGCGACGAACTCGCCGGCACCCTCGATGCCCTGGCCACCCGGGCCAGCCCAGCGCGGCTGGCCGAGGACGCCAAGTCCACGGCGCTGACAACACTGCGCAAGCCTGCGGTGGCGGGATCGCTCATCGCGGTCGGTGTCGTCGTGCTGGCCGTGGTGTTCAAGAAGATCGCGAGCTGATCGGACGAGTTCGTCGAATGGGGGTCGCGATGTCGCGGCCCCCATTTTCAGCTCTGTGACCGAGCGAATCCGCGTGCGTGGCAGCTTGTGTCGTCATCCGAGTGGATGAAATGTTCGGCACACAGAAAAATCCCCGGAGCATGCTCCGGGGATTCTCTTTCGTTGTGCGCCATCAGGGACTCGAACCCCGAACCCGCTGATTAAGAGTCAGCTGCTCTGCCAATTGAGCTAATGGCGCTCGTTCTTTCGAGTTGGAACGGTAGCAGGCCGAACCCGAGAAATGAAAATCGCGTGGTTCGCGCACCGTGAATCCAGGGCTTTTGCGGTGGTTCGCGGTTCCCGGTTGTCCGGCTTTGCACGTAGACTCTCGCGCAGATGGTTTCTTGCCCGCGTCGTCGGGCCTTAGGCAGATGTTTGGAGTGAGATGGGGTTCCGGCAGGCCTCCATGGGCAGCAGGGTTGGCAAGCCCGCTGTTCTGGTGATTTTCCTCGTGACACTCGCGGGTGTCATGTCAGCGTGTTCGTCGGATCCGACTCCGCCGAAGTACAGCGACCAGGTGGTCAGCACGACACCGTTCGATGATCTCTTGCAGCCCGCGGTCGAGGTCACCGGGTTCGCAGACAAGCCGGTGGTGGACGGCGACGTCGGGTTCGCGCCCGGTGCACCGGTCAAGGTCACCGCCAAAGACGCACGCCTGACGGACGTCACGATCACCAATGCCGGGGGAACCCCGATCCAGGGGACCCTCTCGGAGGACAAGAAGACCTGGACGGTGCCGGCAGGCTCCTTCGGCTACAACAAGAAGTACACACTCGTCGCCGACGCCAAGGGCATCGGTGGCAGCACGCAGTCGACGACCACGTTCACCACCAGTTCGCCCAACAACCTGACGCAGGCCTACCTGCTGCCGGAGAACAATTCGACCGTCGGTGTCGGCATGCCGGTCTCGATTCGCTTCGACGAGGCGATTCCGAACCGCAAGGCAGCGCAGGACGCGATCACCATCACGACCGACCCGCCCACCGAGGGTGCTTTCTACTGGCTCAGTGACACGGAGCTGCGCTGGCGACCGGAGAACTACTGGAAGCCAGGCACCAAGGTGAACGTGGCTGTGAACACCTACGGCATCGATCTGGGCGACGGGCTGTTCGGCCAGGAGAACCTGAAGACCGACTTCACCATCGGCCGCGAGCTCATCGCGACGGCCGATGACAACACCAAGACGATCACGATCACCGAGAACGGCAAGGTCATCAAGACCATGCCGACGTCGATGGGCAAGGACTCCACGCCTACCGACAACGGCACCTACATCATCGGTGACCGTCTCGACTCCATCGTGATGGATTCATCGACATATGGTGTGCCCGTCAACTCTTCGGCCGGCTACCGGCTCGACGTCGATTACGCGACCCAGATGTCCTGGAGCGGGATCTACATCCACTCCGCGCCGTGGTCGGTCTATGCGCAAGGCAGCGAGAACACCAGTCATGGCTGTCTGAACGTCAGCCCGGAGAACGCGCTCTGGTGGGTCCAGAACTCGCTTCGGGGGGACATCGTGACGGTCAAGAACACCGTGGGGCCCGAGCTGTCGGGCACCGATGGGCTCGGCGACTGGAACATCCCGTGGGAGACCTGGAAGAAGGGCAACGCCTAACCAGGTCCGGATCTGCTCCACTTACGTCAATCCGCTCCGCTTCCAGAGCCCTGGAAGCGGAGCGGATTGCTGTAAGTGGAGCATGTTTCGTGATGAAAAGAAGAAGGCCCGCCCCGCGCGATGCGGGACGGGCCTTCTGTGTCGGGGTGGACGACGGGACTCGAACCCGCGACAGCCAGAATCACAATCTGGTGCTCTACCAACTGAACTACGCCCACCATCGGTACCGCTAGCGGAACCAGGGACTTACTCTAGCGGCATGCCGGGCCGGAATTCCAATCGGTTATCTGGCCAGGCGAAATCATGCTGGACCGAGCGTTTTGGTGACCTCTTCGATCGCTGCCGACTCGGGTCCGGGCTGGGGCACGAAGGCTGTCGCCCGGTAGTACTTGAGCTCCCGGATCGACTCGCGAATGTCGGCGAGCGCCCGATGGGACAGGCCCTTCTCCGGCTGACCGAAGTAGATCCGCGGGTACCAGCGCCTGCACAGCTCCTTGATCGAACTGACGTCCACCATGCGGTAATGCAGGTACCCGTCGAGCTTGGGCATATCTCGCGTGATGAAGCCCCGATCGGTGGCGATCGAGTTGCCCGCCAAGGGGGCTGCGCCTGAGCTACCGATCTCTTTGCGCAGGTAGTCGAGGACCATCTTCTCGGCCTCTTCGACCGTCACCGTGGATTTGCGGACCTCCTCGGTGAGGCCCGAGGCCGCATGCATTTTCTTCACCACCGCGGGCATGGCAGCGAGGGCGTCGTCGTCGGCGTGGATGACCACGTCGACACCGTCCCCGAGGATGTTCAGTTCGCTGTCGGTGACAAGGGCTGCGATCTCGATGAGTTTGTCGCTGCCCAATTGCAGCCCGGTCATCTCGCAGTCGATCCACACAAGTTTGTCTTGCACCCTTGCACCTTAGTTCAGCGATAGTCTTTGCCAGCAGACCAGTCACCTGAGAGGACGGCCCACCGTGACCGAGCCAGTTTCGCCTGCCCGAGAAATCGCAGCCGGGTATGCCACCGACGGTGTCGCCCTCGAATTGGGGACAGTGGTCGTCGAGGGCAAGGCCGATGCCTCGGCGAAGGTCCGGATCCCGCTGGCGATGATGAACAGGCACGGGCTGATCGCCGGGGCCACGGGTACTGGCAAGACCAAGACGCTGCAAGTGATCGCCGAACAACTCTCGGCCGCCGGGGTTCCGGTGGTGATGGCCGACATCAAGGGAGATCTCTCCGGGTTGAGCCGGCCGGGCACGACCAACGACAAGGTTGCTGCCAGAGCTGCCGACACCGGCGACGACTGGACGCCGACGGCGTCTACTGTCGAGTTCGTCTCGCTGGGCACCGAAGGCATCGGTGTACCGATCCGAGCCACGATCACATCTTTCGGTCCGATCCTGCTGAGCAAGGTCCTGGGGCTCAACGCGACTCAAGAATCGGTTCTGGGCCTGATCTTCCACTGGGCGGACTCGCGAGGCCTGGCGCTGCTCGATCTGAAGGATCTGCGGGCGGTGATCGCCCACTTGCTCAGCGACGAGGGCAAGGCCGAACTCAAAGGCATCGGTGGGGTGTCCGCGGCGACGGCGGGGGTGATCCTGCGCGCGTTGACCAATCTGGAAGCAGACGGCGGTGACACTTTCTTCGGTGAGCCGGAGATCGACCCCGCTGATCTGCTGCGGGTGACCCCTGATGGGACCGGGGTGATCACACTGTTCGAACTGGGGCAGCAGGCCGCGCGGCCCGTGCTGTTCTCGACGTTCCTGATGTGGATCCTGGCCGACCTGTTCGAGTTCCTGCCCGAGGCGGGTGACATCGACAAACCCAAGTTGGTGTTCATCTTCGACGAATCCCACCTGCTCTTCACCGACTCTTCGAAAGCCTTCGAAGAGCAGGTGGTGCAGACCGTCAAGCTGATCCGCTCCAAGGGAGTGGGGGTCTTCTTCTGCTCGCAGCAGCCCACCGACATCCCCAACGATGTGCTCTCACAACTCGGTGCCCGGATCCAGCACGCGTTGCGCGCATTCACTCCAGATGACCAGAAGGCACTGTCGAAGACGGTCCGGACGTACCCCACCACGAAGACGTACGACCTCGAAAAGGCCCTGACGTCTCTGGGTACAGGAGAGGCGATCGTGACCGTCCTGTCGGAGAAGGGGGCGCCGACGCCGGTGGCGTGGACGATGTTGCGCGCACCACGATCGTTGATGGACACCATCGGGCCCGAGGCGATCGGTGCCGCCGCAACGTCGAGTGCACTGCAGGCCAAGTACGGGCAGACGATCGACCGTGAATCAGCCTACGAGAAGCTGAATGCGAAAGTGCTCGTCGAGCAGGCTGTGCCGCAGGCTCCGGTTCCGGCTCCGCACGCTCCGGCTCCCACGGCAAAGAAGGAGAAGGAAGAACCCGGGATGGTGCAAGAGGTGCTGGGCAACTCTGCGGTGAAGAGTTTTCTGCGCTCGGCAGCGTCGGCGGCGGGCCGGGAGATCACGAGGTCGATCTTCGGCACCGCTCGCCGCAAGCGCTGAATCAGTCGCCGAACTTGCGGTAGAAGCGGCCGACGATCGGGGCGGTCAGGTTTCTGGGAATGTAGCCCCCGGCGACGGACATCGACTTCGACAGCGCGCCAGGGACCACGCGCATCTTGTTGCGCTCCAGGGCATCGAGACTCGACTTCGCGACGTATTCGCTCGAGTTCCACAGGAAGTCGGGGACCACACGGTCAACGATGCTGGCTTCCTCGGGGGTGGGTGTCTGGGTCCGGACAGGGCCGGGTGCGAGCAGTGTGACGTGGACACCGTGGGCGGCGACCTCGCCGCGCAGAGATTCTGACAAGCTGTTCACGAACGCCTTGGACGCCGCATAGGTGGCGTTGTTGGGGATGGGCATGTTGCCTGCGGCCGAACCCACCATCAGGATCCCACCGGAACCCCGCTTGACCATCTGGGGGATCACCGCGAGGGTGAGATCGTGCACCGCAATGGTGTTGAGGCGGACCTGCGCCCGCTCGTATTCCGCGTCGAGCTCGGCCAGGGGGCCGAACGTGGCAATGCCGGCGTTGTTGCACAGGATGGAGATCTCACGACCGGCCAGCGCAGAGCACAGAGCGGTCGTGGCGTCCGGGTCGGACAGGTCGGTTGCCATCACCTCGACCTCGACGCCGAATCGTTTGGTCAGATCGACGGCCGTGTCCTGCAGGATCTCTTCCCGGCGGGCCACGAGGATCAGTGAATGACCACGGCGGGCCAATTCGGTGGCCAGAGCTTCACCGATTCCCGATGACGCTCCGGTGACCACGGCCCTGGCCGACGATGACGGTGCTGGAATACCCATGTCGCAGATCGTAACCGGCGGCGCGCCCACAAAGTCATCGCAATCGCTCTGGAAACCGGTACGAAAGGCCTCCGAGGGTCTATCCGCCCCCGGAGGCCTCCGGCATCACCAGTCTTGGAAAGACCGGTCAGACGATACTTGCCGCTACCTCTGTGCCCTGCCGGATCGCGCGCTTCGCATCGAGCTCTGCAGCGACATCGGCCCCGCCGATGACGTGGGTGTTGACGCCGCCCAGTGTCAATGGATCGACGAGATCGCGTACAGATTCCTGACCTGCGCAGACCACCACGGTCTCGACGTCCAGCACTCGGTGGATGCGCTCACCACCCTCTTCCTTGGGCGCGAAGCTCAGGTGCAGGCCCTCGTCGTCGATCTTGTCGTAGCTGGCGCCCGAGATCTGTTCCACGCCCTTCATCTTCACGGTCGCACGGTGCACCCAACCTGACGTCTTGCCGAGTGTTTTACCCTGGCGGCCGGGTTTGCGCTGCACCAAGAACACCGTGCGAACGGCGGGGGTGGGTCGCGGTCTACCGACGAAACCGGGGACGGTCAGATCGTCGGTGATGCCCCATTCGTGCTCCCACTCCTTGATGTTCAGGGTGGGGGAGTCGTCGACCGTCAAGAACTCCGTGACGTCGAAGCCGATACCCCCGGCGCCGATGACGGCGACGGTCTTACCGATTTCCTTGTGCCCCAAAACCGCTTCGGCGTAGGAGAGCACCTTGGGGTGATCGATACCCGGGATGTCGGGCATGCGCGGCGTCACGCCGGTGGCGACGACGACGTCATCGAACTTCTGCGCGATGAGGTCGTCGGCGCTCGCCCACGTGTTGAGGTGAACCTGCACTCCGGTGACAGTCAGCGCGGTGGTGAAATATCGAATCGTCTCCGAGAACTCTTCTTTACCCGGGATGCGAGCGGCGATCGAGAACTGACCTCCGATGCTCGGACCCGCTTCGTAGAGATGCACTTCGTGCCCACGTTTGGCCGCGGAGACTGCAGCGGCGAGTCCGGCGGGGCCCGCACCGACGACCGCGACCCGCTTGGAACGCTTGGTGAGGCCGAGGGTGAGTGTGGTCTCGCGGCCTGCCCGCGGGTTGAGCAGGCACGACACCTTCTTCCCGACGAACGCATGGTCGAGGCAGGCCTGATTGCAGGCGATGCAGGTGTTGATCTCGTCGCCGCGCCCTTCCTTGGCCTTGTTCGCGAACTCAGGGTCGGCCAGCAGTGGCCGGGCCATCGAGATGGCGTCCACCCGCCCGCCTTCGAGGATCTGCTCGCCGAGTTCGGGGGTGTTGATGCGGTTGGAGGCGATCAGCGGGATCGACACCTCTTCACGGAGCCGCTCGGTGTAGCTGACGAAGGCGCCGCGGGGGACAGAGGTAACGATGGTCGGCACCTGCGCCTCGTGCCAGCCGATGTCGGTATTGATCGCGTCGACGCCGTGCTGCTCGAGTTTGCGCGCGAGCAAAGCGATTTCGTCCCAGGTCTGGCCATCCTTGACCAGGTCGGCGATGGACTGGCGCATGATCACCATGAAGTCGGGCCCGACTCGCTTGCGAATCTCTTTGACGATCTCGACGACGATTCGCTGGCGATTCTCGGTGCTGCCGCCCCATTTGTCGGTGCGATTGTTGGTGCGAGTGCACAGGAAGGTGTTCAGTAGATAGCCTTCGCCGCCCATGATCTCGATGCCGTCGTAACCTGCGTCCTGGGCGAGTTTTGCGCACCGGCCGAACGACCAGATCGCGTGTTTGATGATCGCGTTGGTCATCTTGATCGGCTGGAACGGGTGAACCGGTGATTTCTCCCAGCTCACACCGAACTTGAACGGTGTGTAGCCGTAACGGCCGGCATAGAGGACCTGCATCGCGATCTTGCCGTCTTCTTTGTGCACTGCGCTGGTCAGTCGGCGATGCCGGATCACGTCGATCTTGTTGGTCAGCTTGCCGCCGAAGGGCATGAGCAGGCCGGCGCGGGTCGGGGCGATGCCGCCGGTGATGATGAGTCCGGCTCCGCCGCGGGCGCGTTCGGCGTAGTACGCGGCGAGTTTGTCGACGTCCCAGATCCGGTCCTCGAGGCCGGTGTGCATCGAACCCATGATGACGCGGTTCTTCAGTTCGACTTTGTTGATCGTCAACGGTTCGAACAACTTCGGGTATGGACTAGTCATGTGAGACCTTTCTTCGTCCGCGGGGGCTGGCCGCGATGTTCAGACTTGAGGCGTTCGGCTGACGACACTCTCGAGCGCGCTGATCACTTCGTCGCACCACTCGATGAAGCCGGCTTCGATGCGCACGCCACCGCGCAACACGAGGTACTGCTTGAGCTTGCGCAAGTTCAGGGAATCGGGATCGGGATAGTCGTCTTTCTCGAATTCTTGGTACAGACGCAGGCGCTCCTCATGGAGCGCGCGGTGACGCCGTAGTTCGGCGATGAGGTCAGGGAGGTCGGCGGCTTCGGCGGCGCGGATCTTCACGCCCAGCTCGTCGCGCAACTGGCGGGGTTCGGTGGGGGAGCTGACCCATTCCCTAAGGGCCACACGACCTTCCGCGGACAACGTGTAGACCTTCTTGTCCGGCCTTCCGTCTTGGGCGACCGATTCGTAGCTGACCAAACCATCGGCGTGCAGCTTTTTGAGCGTTCGGTAGATCTGCTGATGGGTGGCAGACCAGAAGTGGCCGATCGACCGGGTGAACTGCTGACCGATTTCGTAACCGGTCCCGGGTCGCTCAGCCAGCGAGGTCATGATCGCGTGTTCGAGGGCCACAGCAGCACCATACCAATGCAACAGGGCACTATGCAACAGTGTTCATATGCCCGAGGTGCATAGTTAGCGCGGTCGGTTCTACGCGGCGACCAGCTCACGCAGATGGGTCTCGACCTGGCTGGCCGAGGACGTGGTCAGCGTCAGAGATCTGACGCTCATCGGTGGGGCCAGCGACGTGTGCCGATGGCCGGTCGGGGTGGTGACGATCACCGAATGCCGGCTGCCCCCTGACGACGTGCTCTCGGAATGCCAACCCGGCGCCTGTTTGGCGTAATTGCATGGTTCACAGAGGCCCTGGCCGTTTTTGCCAGTGGTCGGACCGCCGCGTGCGTGCGGTTCGACGTGGTCGATATGCCGGATCGGAGCATCGCAGAATGGTGTTCGGCAGGTTTGGTCACGAAGCTGGATCAGAAGGGCGAGGGCTTTGGGGAATGTGCGCGCGACTGATTCCATCGCGACCAGGGCGCCTGTCGAGGGTCGGGCGTAGAGGCGACGCAACGCGAGTTCGGTGTCGCGCCCGGCGGCGGTGGCTATGAGTTGGCGCGCGATCTCGGCAGGGATGGGCCCGTAGTCCTGGACATGTGCTGCGCCGTTCGTCTTGCCCATCAGCGCAGAGTCCGACAACACCAGGTTCACCGTGATGGGAGGTCCGTCGACCGCGGCGCATCCGGTGACTCGCTCGAACAGGACGTCGGCCATGATCTGATCTCGCGAGCGTCCATCCCCCTCGGCGGTGTGGAGGTCGGCGGCACGGCGCAGCGCGGCGATCACCCCGACTCCTTTGGTGACTGGCAGCAAGGCGGTGACCGAGGCCATGCAATCAGGTGCGGGGCGTGAGGTGACCCTGCGGTCTTTCTCGGCTTTGCCGACGCGGGCGACCACTGCGTGTGGATCGAGCTCATACGCCAGGGCTTTCGCTCGCGCCTCGAGTTTCTTGTCGCCGATCCCGTGGAGGGCGGCTGGATCGCGGCACAGTTCCGCGTCGATGGCCTGTCGGTCGGCGAGGTCGAGGTATGCGGTTTCCCTGACGAGAATGGTGGCGCGCCATTCCGAGAGCAGGCCGGATCGGAGTGCGGCCATCGTGTAGGGCATCTCGTCGACCAGGGCGCGGGCGAAGCCCAGCATCCGACTCCCACGGCTGGGTGAGACGCGCGCGGCGAGTCCGACCTCTGAGGCCACACCCATTCCGATCTTGTTCTCCGGAAGTCCCTGCGCGCGATGCTCTGCGCGGCGTTTGACATCCAGATTCATAACCGCGCCGGCTTGCGCCGCCGCACATGATGCCTTGAGTTCTTCGGGGGCGGTGAGCTGGTCGACCGACTCCGTCGGCGATACGTCGAAGTCCAACTCTTGCAACAGCGTTCGCAGCCGCGATACCTCCCGTACATCGATCATGTTGCCCCCTGATGCTCGACATCGAATCTTTGTTCGAAGCCTAGATCAGTGGTCTGACAACACGTGCTATCCGGGAGGGGCGGCCATCAGGAAATGGCGTGATGGTGCTCGATGACACGGACCTCGTCGGTCCGCTCGCACGTGGCGTAGCCGCGGCGCTTGGCGAACAGTTCCCAGGATGGACGATTCGGGTCGGTGGGCAGGTCGATCGAGCTGCCGTCACCGAACTCGAGATGTAGTGCGCCATGATCGTCGCACTCGGCTACCTCGCAGTGGTGGCCGAGCATGGTGAAAATGGGGCGCTGCTCGGGGATCACCTGTGCGGGATCGATGTCGTCGTGGTCGATGCCGCGCCCGCCGACCGGTGGTGAGGTGAGTGAGAACGGCACCCACAACACCAGCTCGTGATGACCGTTGAAGAACAGGGTCAGATTGTCGTCGAACGTCAGGCGCTCGACGAAATGGCCTTGTATCCACAGTTGCATGGCAACCTCCGTGTGGTGGACGTCACATCCGACGGTATCACCGCAGTTCGGTTGTTCGTACTCGTGAGATCTCGCCGAGGTTGACCACCCGTGGACGGGTAGTCGTCGAACGCGGTGCCCCCGGCAGGACTCGAACCTGCGACCTAGAGATTAGAAGGCTCTTGCTCTATCCACCTGAGCTACGGAGGCATGCCGGTACAACCGGCGCGAGTGAGTATATCGGCCCCCGCTCGAGCGGGCGGACGCAAGTCACACCGGCGTGGTGCCTACCCTGAAAGAGTGAGTACGCCGAGCGCCGATTCGATCGACATCCGCCGTAGTGCCGCGGCGAGCATCGGTTGGGTGCTGGCCTGGGTCGCGGCCGCCGTTGCCATTGCTGTCACCGCCATCTCCGCGAGCAAGGCGCTGGATCTGGCCGGCGTCGGTGACCCCGGCGCGCTGACCCGCTACGGACTGCCCACCGTGCAGACGATCGGCGAGATCGGTGCCGTGGTGGCCGTGGGCGGGGCGCTGTTCGCAGCGTTCTTCGTTCCGCCGCAGCCCGACGGGGTTCTCGACGTCGGCGGGTACCGCGCAATCCGGTTCGCATCGGTGGGCGCGCTGGTCTGGGCTGTGGCGGCCCTGCTCATGATCCCGCTGACGATCTCGGATGCGTCCGGGTTCCCGTTGTCGGAGACCCTGACCGTCGATCGCATGACCACCGCCTTCGATCAGGTGGCCGACGCGCGATCGTGGTTGTGGACGGCGATCTTTGCGCTGATCTGCGCGATCGTCGCCCGGATCGCGTTGCGATGGACCTGGACCCTCATCACATTGCCCTTGGCGTTGCTGACGCTGATGCCCATAGCCATCGCGGGACACTCGTCGACCGGTGGAAGCCACGACGTCGCCACCAACAGCCTGATCCTGCACATCGCCGGCGCCTGCCTCTGGATGGGTGGGCTGTTCGCCCTGCTGGCCTACGCCCGCGGAGGCGGACAGTTCACCGCGCTGGCTGCACGGCGGTACTCGCGGGTCGCCTTCTGGTGCTTCATCGTCGTCGGAGCCAGTGGTGTGATCAACGCTCTGGTTCGCGTGCACCTCGACCAGCTGTTCACCGAGACCTATGGACAACTGGTGCTCGCCAAACTCGCTGCATTGATCGTCCTGGGCGGATTCGGAGCGTGGCACCGTCGCACGACGATCCCCGCCTTGTCCGGAGCCGACGACCGCAAGCCGCTCGTCAGATTCGCCTTCGTCGAATTACTCGTGTTCGCCGCGACCTTCGGCATCGCTGTCGGTCTCTCACGCACCCCGCCGCCGGCCAACGTCAACCCTGCCGACATGCCGGCCGCCGAACTGGTGCTCGGTTACCGGATCAACGAGGCGCCGACCTTCGGTGCCCTGTTGACCGACTGGCGCTTCGATCTGCTGTTCGGCACCCTGGCGATCGTCATGGCGGTCGTGTACCTGCGCGGCGTGATCAGGCTGCGTCGGCGCGGCGACTCGTGGCCGATCGGACGCACGATCACCTGGATGCTCGGCTGCGCAGCGTTGTTGTTCGCCACCTCGTCGGGGCTGGGGAAATACGCACCCGCGCTGTTCAGCATGCACATGATCGCGCACATGGTCTTGTCGATGCTGGTGCCGGTGCTGCTCGTGCTCGGAGGTCCGGTGACCCTGGCGCTGCGGGCGCTGTCGCCTGCCGGCCGGAACGCACCCCCGGGCCCTCGCGAGTGGATCCTGACCCTCCTGCACAGTCCGTTCTCCAGATTCATGACTCACCCGTTGGTTGCTTCGGTGCTGTTCGTCGGGAGCTACTACGTGCTCTACCTGGGTGGTTTGTTCGAGCTGCTGGCGGACTATCACGCGGCGCACGTCGCCATGAACTTGCACTTCATGGTCAGCGGCTACCTCTTCTACTGGGTCGTCATCGGGATCGACCCGGCGCCGCGGACGCTGTCCCCGGTGGCGAAGCTCGCGATGGTGTTCGGCTCACTGCCGTTCCACGCGTTCTTCGGTGTCGCTCTGATGAGCACCGACAACATCATCGCGCGCAACTACTACAACAGCCTGATGCTGCCGTGGAACCCCGACCTGATGAGTGACCAGCGCCTCGGTGGTGGCATCGCCTGGGCGGCGGGTGAGATCCCGCTGGTGTTGGTGATGCTCGCGCTGTTGGTGCAATGGAGCCGGCAGGATCAGCGTCAGGCGAAGCGATTCGACCGACGCGAAGAACGCGACGACGGTGCCGAGCTGGCAAGCTACAACGCGATGCTCGCCCAACTCTCCGGCCGGTCTCAGACCGCTGAGCAGACCAGCGCCCCTGATGAAGCGCAAACCCCCGGTCAGCCCCGGTCTACCGATCCCGCCGACGAGGTCGCGGAGACCGATGTCGACTCCTCGGGGACCCGCACCTGACGTCGCGATCTGCCGAGTTGTCCACAGTCGTGCGGACTTTCCACAGCAGACCTTGTTGGGCCCTCTGACCTCTCCGCGAGCGGTCATGCTGATCAGGCGAGTCAGTTCGTCGACCGGTGCAAGCCGGGACAATCACCAGGGGGAGAACATGTACGAGACATATACGACCGTGATCGGCACCGTCATCTCGCAACCGCGTCGTCGTCAGACGGCGGCGGGGGAGGACGTCTTCTCGTTCCGGATGGCGTGCAATTCACGGAGGCTGGACAAGCGCAACGGTGAGTGGGTAGACGGTCCCACCCTGTATCTGACAATCAGTTGCTGGAGGAAGCTCATCGACGGGGTGGTGTCGGTGGTGGCCAAGGGCAGACCGGTCATCGCCCATGGGCAGATCAAGACCAACGAGTACGTGGCCGACAACGGCGAGCGGCGGGCCGATCTCGAGATGACCGCGACGACCGTGGGGTTGGACCTCAGTCGCTGCGAGGTGACCTACGTCGGGGCCACCACCCGCGGCGGTCCGGGTCAGACTGTCACCGGACCGCCGGAGGCTGTGACGCAACCCGCTGCCGGGCACACCGACGCGGCCGCCGCCTGATCTCACTCCGCAGCGACCGGTACTTCCGGAGACAGTCGCCGCAGGCCGAGTGATCCGAACCCGACCACGTAGAGCAGGGTCCACAAGACCAGCCAGTCGATGAAGCCCAGGGCGTTTCCGCTGATACCGGGTGCTGCGGCCGGTTCGTGCAAGATGTGTTCGGCGGCGAATCGGTAGTAGAAGACGAAGGTCGCGACGGCCAGCGCCAACGTGACGCCGGTCCGGATCGCGAGGTTGGTGGCCGTGCCGAATCCGGTGGGACGGTTACCGAAAGCGTTGGCCCAGAAGATCATCCAGAAAGCCCAGCACACGCCCAGTTGGGCGGGATATTGGTGGAGGGTGTCGCCGAGGCCGTCCACGGTGAGAGAACCGAGCAGCACCCTGACCAGTGGTAGGGCGGCGAAATAGAGGAGCGTGCCGAACGCGACGTTGCCGATGGTCGCGGCCAGCGCAACGCGACCGGGACTGCCCGCGAGTCGCCACGGCCAGTTGTCCAGGGTCTGTCCGGTGAGGATGACCGAGACGATGATCGCGTAGAACCAGCCGAGCACGGTGTCGACCGACATCAGGGGGTCACCGCTACTCAGGGACACCGACGGTAAACCGATGACGAAATACAAGACCATGGTCGGTCCGGCGACGGCCGCGATCTCGGCGAGGCCTACTGCGGGTTGTTTCAGGCCGAGCTGGGGCCAGGGCCAGTGCTGCCAGTTCAGAACGGCCATCACGAAGGTCCCGAAACCGAACAGCACGAACAGTGCTCCCGTGAAATAACCGAGTCCACCGTCACGGCCGACTGCGAAGTCGGGATCGATGTGTCCCAGACCCTGGGCGAGCACCAGCGTCATACCGACTGAGAACAGCCCCGTCGCTGCGGCGATCGCGAGGCCGCGCCACGGCTGCCGAATGCGGTCGAAGCCGGCGAACTCGGCGTTGAAGCCGATGAACACCACGAACAGGATTGCCCAGAACAGTGCGGCGTTGAACGGGAGGGGATAAAAACTCCACGGACTGAGCTCGGGGTCGGCCAGCAGGTACCAGCTCGCCACCGACACCACCACCACAACCACAAGATTTGCGAGTCCGAACAAGACCCAGCGCGAAGGGACCTCGGCGCTGCCTTCCGGCGCGGGCGGATCGGGTGTCGGGTCCGCAGCGGGTGCGGGTGATCCCGCCGCCGGTGGTGTTCTTGTCGCCATCTCGATCTCCTTTGGTTGGTCAGATCAGCGCCGTAACCATGATCTGGATCACACCCGGGCCGGCAGGGTTGCGAGGGGTTGCAGTGGCGACGTCGTGCCGGACCGGTCGAATGCAACGCCCTGCAACCCTGTTGGGTTGTGCGCTGGCTCACATACCTTCAGCCCATCGATGGCATCCGCCATCGCCGAGCAAGGAGGCAGTGATGCAAGCAGCCGTCTACTACGGGCCGAACAAGCTCGAGGTCAACGACGTGCCGGAGCCGCACCCAGGGCCAGGTGAGGTGAAGATCAAGGTCGGATTCAACGGGATCTGCGGAACCGACCTGCACGAGTACTACGCCGGCCCGATCTTCATCCCGACCGAGCCCCATCCGTTGACGGGTCAGCAACTGCCGCTGGTGATGGGTCACGAGTTCTCGGGCACGATCACCGAGGTGGGCGAGGGGGTCACCGGCCATTCGCCGGGTGATCGGGTCGCCGTCGAGCCGCTTTACCGTTGCGACAACTGTCACTCGTGCCGTGCGGGCAACTACAACATCTGTGCGCAGATCGGCTTCCACGGTTTGATGTCCGACGGCGGCATGGCCGAATACACGGTGGTGCCCCAGCGGATGCTCCACAAGCTCCCCGACAACGTCTCGCTCGAACTCGGCGCTCTCGTCGAACCGATGTCGGTGGCGTACCACGCAGCGTCGCTGGGCGATGTGCATCCGGGTGAGACCGCGATGGTCTTCGGGGCCGGCCCGATCGGCATCGGTCTGTGGTTTGCGCTTACCGGGATGGGTCTGGAGGACGTCTACGTCGTCGAGCCATCGTCGACCAGACGTGCGGCGATCGAGGTGCTGGGAGCCCGGACGCTCGACCCCACGGCGGTGGACGTCCCCGGATTCATCGCAGACACCACAGGTGGCCGTGGCGCGGACGCCGCCTACGACGCCGCCGGTGTGGAGCCTGCCGTGCAGACGGCTCTCGCCTGCATCGGCGCCCGATCCCCGATGGTGAGTGTCGCCATCTACGAAAAGCCCCTGACCACACCGCTTCTCAATCTGGTGATGAACGAGTCCCGGATCCAGGGTTCGTTGTGTTACACCTCTGCCGACTATGAGGCCGTGATCGGCCTCATGTCCCAGGGCCGTTACGACACCACCGGATGGGTCAGCACGATCGCTCTGGAGGACGTGCTCGACGAGGGCTTCGAAGCTCTCCACGCCGGCACCAAGATGAAGGTTCTGATCGATCCGTCTGCGCAGGTGCTCCGATGAGCCTGGACGGAAGGGTCGCCCTGATCACGGGCGGGGGCCAGGGGATTGGTCGCGGTATCGCCCTGCGTCTCGCCCGCGATGGCGCCGACATCGCTCTGGTGGACGTGAATGCCGAAGGCATCATGTCGGTGGCCGCCGAAATCCGCGAAATCGGCAGGAAAGCGGAAACGATCGAGGCGGATGTGGCCGACCGCGATCAGGTGTTCGCGGCGGTCGATTCCGCTGCCGTCGCGCTCGGCGGTCTCGACATCGTGGTGAACAACGCTGGCATCGCCCAGGTCTCACCGCTGGACGACGTGACACCGGCGCAATTGTCGAAGATCTGGGCGATCAATGTCGACGGTGTCCTGTGGGGTATCCAGGCTGCGGCGGCGAAGTTCCGACAACTCGGCCATGGCGGCAAGATCATCAATGCGTCGTCGATCGCGGGCCACGACGGGTTTGCGATGCTCGGTGTCTACAGCGCGACGAAGTTCGCGGTTCGAGCGCTGACCCAGGCCGCAGCGAAAGAGTATGCCTCGGAGAAGATCACGGTGAACGCCTATTGCCCTGGCGTGGTGGGCACGGACATGTGGGTGACCATCGATCAGCGCTTCGCTGATCTCACCGGTGCACCGGTCGGCGCCACCTACGAGAAGTTCGTCGAGGGTATTGCACTCGGGCGCGCGGAGACCGCCGAGGACGTCGCGTCTTTCGTGTCGTATCTCGCCGGAGCCGACGCGGACTACATGACGGGACAGTCGGTGATGATCGACGGCGGACTGGTCTACCGCTAGGTGGGTACCGACATCGAACCGGCAGTTCCCGCAGGCGAGGACCCGCGCAGTTACGCGCAGGTCCTCGCCGAGGTCTACGACGCGACGATGGCCGGCGGCAAGTCGCCGGCACGGCCGCGGGATCTGATCAGCGCCTCCTGGCTCCGGCTGCGGCGCGGAGGGGTCGATCCCGACGCGGTGCGGCCGCGACCGATCGTCGCCGACCTGGAGCTGCGACGACGCGAATCGGGGTTGGCGCCGCTGCTGCCCGATCTGATCGGAGGCCTCGCCGCTGCGACCGCGGGCGGTGACAACATCGTGGTGGTCACCGACAGTCATGGAAAGGTGCTGTGGCGTCGTGGTGCTCGGGCAGTCCTGCACCGGGCCGATCGGCTCGGCTTTGTCGAAGGAGCCGATTGGGCCGAAGACTCCGCGGGAACCAACGCGATCGGGACGGCGCTGGTGTCCCGCACAGCTGTCCAGATCTTTTCTGCCGAACACTTTCTGCGAAGTCATCATGCCTGGACCTGCTCAGGTGCACCCATCCGGGATCCGCGCGATGGCCGGCTGCTGGGTGCGATCGACGTGAGCGGGCCGGCGAACACGGTGGCGCCGATCGTGCTGGCCCTGGTGGACGCGGTGGCCCGACTCGCCGAGTCGAGCCTTCGAGAACAGCACCGTCGTCAGCTGGACGGTCTGCGGTCGGTCGCTGCGCCGCTGCTCGCCTCGGCACACCGGCCGGCGCTGGCCGTGGACAACCATGGGTGGGTCGCGGCGGTGGGTAGGACCGTCGATCGTGGTCGCATTGCGCTCCCGACACTCGTGCAGGCCGGTACGGCGTGGCTGCCGGAGCTCGGCGTGTGTGATGTGGAGCCACTTCCCGGGGGTTGGCTCGTGCTGCCCACCGAGGACGATCCGGGGACGATCGGCGCTCGTTCCCGGGTGCGTCTGGATCTCCGCGATCCCCACCACAGCAGCGTCCACGTCCAGACGGAACTGGGGTCGTGGTCGCACGAGCTGTCGCCACGGCACGCGGAGATCCTCTTCCTGCTGGCGGTGACGCCTGGCGGGACCTCGGCCGCCGAACTCGCCGCGGACATCTTCGGCGACCGGGGCCGGGCGATCACCGTACGCGCCGAGATGTCGCGGTTGAGGAAGTACCTGGTCGGCGTTCTCGCTGCGCAGCCCTACCGGTTCGCAGACGAGGTGGCAGTGGATCTGGTGTTTCCAGCCGACCGTTCGCGCCTGCTCCCGCACTCCCTGGCAGTGACGATCGGGCGCCACCGATCTGTCATGGCCGACGAGTAGGCTCGCCCGGGCCGGCGGGGCAGCGATGACCCACTACGCTGGAGGAGTTGCCGATTGCTGCAGGCGCAGTCGATCGGCCCGCCAAACCGCGGTGACACTTGCGATCAGGTAGAGAGGCCATAACGTGGCAGAGTTCATTTACACAATGAAAAAGGTGCGAAAAGCA
This sequence comes from Williamsia sp. 1138, assembly GCF_002095435.2. Lineage (GTDB taxonomy): Bacteria > Actinomycetota > Actinomycetes > Mycobacteriales > Mycobacteriaceae > Williamsia. The sequence continues at coordinate 270,143 of NZ_MJEJ02000051.1, read as the reverse complement.
CACGGCGACAAGGTGATTCTCGACGATGTCACCATGTCGTTCTATCCCGGCGCCAAGATCGGGGTGGTGGGTCCCAACGGTGCCGGTAAATCGTCCATCCTGAAGATCATGGCCGGCATCGACCAGCCGTCCAATGGTGAGGCGTTCCTCGATCCCGGCGCGAGCGTCGGCATCCTCATGCAGGAACCCAAGCTCAACGAAGAGAAAACTGTCCGGCAGAACGTCGAAGAGGGCATGGGCCTGATCAAGGAGCAGCTCGATCGGTTCAACGAGATCGCCGAACTGATGGCCACCGACTACTCGGACGAGCTCATGGAAGAGATGGGCAAGTTGCAGGAGGCGCTGGACCACGGTGACGCCTGGGACCTCGACTCCCAGCTGGAGCAGGCGATGGACGCTCTGCGGTGCCCGCCCGCAGACGAGCCCGTCACCCACCTGTCCGGTGGTGAGCGTCGCCGTGTCGCCCTGTGCAAGCTGCTGCTGCAGAAGCCTGACCTGCTGCTCCTCGACGAGCCCACCAACCACTTGGACGCCGAGAGCGTGCTGTGGCTCGAGCAGTACCTGGCGTCATACCCCGGCGCGGTGCTGGCCGTCACTCACGACCGTTACTTTCTCGATCACGTTGCGCAGTGGATCTGTGAGGTCGATCGCGGCAAGCTGCACCCGTACGAGGGCAACTACTCCACATACCTGGAGAAGAAGGCCGAGCGCCTCGAGGTCCAGGGCAAGAAGGACCAGAAGCTGCAGCGCCGCCTCAAGGAAGAGCTCGCCTGGGTACGTTCGGGATCGAAGGCACGTCAGACCAAGAACAAGGCGCGCCTGGGTCGGTACGAGGAGATGGCCGCCGAAGCCGACAAGATGCGCAAGCTCGATTTCGAGGAGATCCAGATCCCGACGCCGCCGCGTCTCGGCGATGTGGTCGTCAACGTCAAGAACCTCGACAAGGGATTCGACGGCCGGGTACTCATCAAAGACCTGTCGTTCACTTTGCCCCGAAACGGCATCGTCGGCGTCATCGGACCGAACGGTGTCGGTAAGACCACGCTTTTCAAGACCATCGTGGGTCTGGAAGAGCCGGATTCCGGCGAAGTGAAGGTCGGCGAGACGGTCCGGCTCAGCTATGTCGACCAGAACCGCGCCAACATCGACCCCAAGAAGAACGTCTGGGAGGTCGTCTCCGACGGACTCGACTTCATCGAGGTCGGCCAGAACGAGATGCCTTCGCGCGCCTACGTCAGTGCGTTCGGCTTCAAGGGCCCGGATCAGCAGAAGAAGGCCGAGGTGCTCTCCGGTGGCGAGCGGAACCGCCTGAATCTCGCCCTGACCCTCAAAGAGGGCGGAAACCTGATCCTGCTCGACGAGCCCACCAACGACCTCGACGTCGAGACCCTCGGCTCGCTGGAGAATGCCCTCGAGCTGTTCCCCGGGTGCGCCGTGGTCATCTCGCACGACCGCTGGTTCCTCGACCGGACGTGTACCCACATCTTGGCGTGGGAAGGCAACGTCGAAGAAGGCAAATGGTTCTGGTTCGAGGGCAACTTCGAGGCGTACGAGGCGAACAAGATCGACCGTCTCGGTGCGGATGCGGCCCGTCCTCATTCGGTGACACACCGGAAGCTGACCCGGGATTAAGCATCCCGGGCCGGTGGCCATCACTACCATTTGAAGTCAGACCCCACGGAGATCCCGTGGGTGACCGATCAACTGCGGGAGTGACGGCGATGACCGGATCGACACAGTCTGATCTGACGGATTCTGTTCTCGAGAATTTGTCGGCGCCTGTGAAAGGCCTTCTGCCACAAGCGATCAGGGGGTACTTTCACAGGCCTGGCGCTCGCAGCGGCATGGGATGGGACGAACTGGAGCCCACGCAACGATCCCAGCTCGTCCGCCATCTCGACGTCGCGTACGCGCGGACCGATGGCGCGGCCATCGATATGATCATCGATCGCGGGATCCTGTCGCTGGTTCTCGTCGCGGACGACATGCCGCTGCTCGTGGAGTCCGTGGTTGCGGTGCTCGAAGCCGCGGGTCTGACGGTGGTGCGCATCGATCACCCGATCATGGACGTCCGGCGTGGCGCCGACGGAGTGCTGCTCGAGGTCGGCGAGCAGCAGCAGGCCGAGGCCCCGCAGTTCTCTGCCGAATCGTGGATTCACGTCGAGGCGACACCCACCGTCTCTGCAGTCGACGTCGACGAGATCTCCCGTGAGCTCGACATCGTCGTGGGGCGTATCGCGGACGTCCACCGCGACCGCACCGCGATGTTGTCGGTGATCACCGATCTGGCCGGTGTCTTCACCGCGTACACCGGGGAGACGGCGCCCGACGGCCTGGACCCGGTGGTGGCAGGCGATTACGGCCGCATGTTGTCGTGGCTTGCCGAGTACCACTTCGCACCGTATGGATACGTGTATTGCGCCGGCTCGGCTGCCGGCGGTACGACCCCGGATCCGGACTCCGGTCTCGGGGTCTGGCGCAGCGGCGCTGTGGCGCACCGGGCTACCGGTGTCGCGGACGCGGTGTCGGTGCGCCAGCTGTACCTGCCCACCCGTATCCAGCGGTCCAACTTCCCGAGTCTGATCGGGGTCGCGGACTACGACGGAGCGGGCAGGCGGGTGGGCGAGCACGTGTTCGTCGGTACCTTCACGCCCACCGCCCTCCACGAGAACATTCTCGAGATCCCGGTTCTCGACGCCAAGGTGGCAGCGATCCTGGCGGCCGCCGACGTCCAGCCCGATTCGTACACCGGTATGGCCATGCTGGAGTTGCTGCAGACGTTCCCGCGGTCCGAACTGTTCTCGGTGGACGCCGATGAGATGGCGAAAACGCTCACCGAGGTCCTCGAGGCCGTCCCCAACCGGCAGGTGCGGGTGTTCCTGCGCCCGGACCCGGCCGGTGAGATCGTCTCGGCTCTGGTCTACCTACCGAGAGATCGCTACACGACCCGACTTCGCGAAACGCTCCAGAACCTCTTGCTCGACGAACTCGGTGGTGACGCACTGGAATACACCGCGCGGGTCAGTGAATCTGCGCTCGCGCTCCTGCACGTCATGATGCGGGTGAAGACGTCCGACTGTGACCGGTTGGGATCTCTGGCGCTCGGGTCGGCAGGGCAGGTCGAGATCCAGAGGACACTCATCGAGGCGGCCCGGGGCTGGGACGAGAGGTTGCGGGAGGTCGCGGCGGCAGCGCCGACCCCAGACGTCGTCGACGAGGTCTCGTTCTTCACGTCCACCCTGCCGGACAGCTACAAGGACGTGCGCGATCCACAGGAGGCGTTCGAGGACATCGAGATCGTCCAGTCGCTGGCCGCCGGCGATTTTCATGTCCGGCTGCACCGCGCGCCGGGCGATGACGACGGTCCGTCCGGACAGGCCGACTGGTTGTTCTCCTTCTACCTCTGCGGCAGGCCGGCAACGCTGACCGAGGTGTTGCCGGTTCTGCACAGTCTGGGGGTGAACGTCCTCGACGAGCAGCCGTTCGAGATCCGCAGGCAGGACGGCGAGCAGTGTTATGTGTACGAGTTCGGTCTGACGCTCGCGGGTGGGATGATCGTCGACCCCGGCAGCCTCGCGGATGTCGAGCATCGATTCACCGAGGCGTTCGCGCAGATGTGGCGCGGGCATGCCGAAGTCGACAACTTCAACGAGCTGATCTTCCGCTGCGGACTCTCCTGGCGCGAGGCCGCGATGCTCAGGGCCTACGCGAGGTATCTGCGTCAGTGCGGCTCCTCGTACAGCGTCGCCCACGTCGCCGCGGTGCTCGGAACCAACGTTTCGGTGACCAAGTCGCTGGTCGAACTGTTCCGGGCGTCCTTCGATCCGGAGTCGGCCGACGATGGTAGGCGCACGGAGGTCCTCGATGAGCTGACGGCCTCGATCGGCGCCATCATCAGCATGGACGTCGACAGGATTGTCACCGCGTATGTCTCCGCGCTTTCGGCGACCGTGCGCACCAACTACTACGGCACGGACAATCAGGGACTTCCGCACAAGGTGCTCAGTTTCAAGTTCCGCCCGCGTGACATCCCGCAGACCCCGCAGCCGCGACCACTGTTCGAGATCTATGTGTACTCGCCTCGCGTAGAGGGCGTCCATCTGCGGTTCGGGTCCGTCGCCCGCGGCGGTTTGCGCTGGTCGGATCGCCAGGAGGACTTCCGAACCGAGATCCTCGGTCTGGTCAAGGCGCAAGCCGTGAAGAACGCTGTCATCGTGCCGGTCGGTTCCAAGGGCGGGTTCGTGGTGAGGCGGCCACCGATTCCCACCGGCGATCCCGCGGCAGACCGAGATGCGTTCCGCGCGGAAGGCATCGAATGTTATCGCCGGTTCATCGCCGGATTGCTGGACCTGACCGACAACATCGATCAGATCTCCGGTGAGACAGTCGGGCCCGCCGAGGTGGTACGCCGCGACGACGACGACCCGTACCTGGTCGTGGCCGCGGACAAGGGAACCGCCACCTTCTCCGACATCGCCAACGACGTTGCGGGCCAATACAACTTCTGGCTCGGCGACGCATTCGCGTCGGGAGGTTCGGCAGGCTACGACCACAAGGCCATGGGGATCACCGCCCGCGGCGCGTGGGAAGCGGTCAAACGTCACTTCCGCGAGATGGGCATCGACACCCAGACCGAGGACTTCACCGTCGTCGGCGTCGGGGACATGAGTGGTGACGTCTTCGGCAACGGAATGCTGCTCTCGAAGCACATCCGGTTGGTCGCCGCCTTCGATCACCGTCACGTCTTCATCGATCCCGATCCCGATGCGGCGGCATCGTTCATCGAACGGCAGCGGCTGTACGACCTGCCGCGGTCATCGTGGGCTGACTACGACACCGATCTGATCAGCACGGGTGGCGGGGTGTGGCCACGCGATCAGAAGTCGATCCCGGTGAGCCGACAGGTGGCCACCGCGCTGGGGCTGTCGGAGGACATCGGTCACCTCTCACCGCCGGACCTGATCAGGGCAATCCTGCTGTCTCCGGTCGATCTGCTCTGGAACGGCGGCATCGGCACGTACGTCAAGGCCAGCACCCAATCGCACGAAGAGGTCGGCGACAAGGCCAATGACGCCATCCGTGTCGACGGAAACGAGTTGCGTGCCAGGGTGATCGGTGAGGGCGGCAACCTCGGAGTCACCGAGCTCGGCCGCATCGAGTTCGATCTGAGTGGTGGTCGGATCAACACCGACGCGATGGACAACTCAGCCGGAGTCGACTGTTCCGATCACGAGGTCAACATCAAGATCCTCCTCGACTCTCAGGTGTCCGCCGGGAATCTCGCCGCAGCGCAGCGAAATCCGCTGCTCGAATCGATGACCACCGAGGTGGGTGATCTCGTCCTCGCCGACAACGTCTCGCAGAACGCCGAACTGGGGACCAGCCGGGCCGGCGCGGCGGGTACCGCCGGTGTCTACACGCGGCTGCTCAAAGACCTGGCGGCCCGCGGGGTGGATCTTCGACTCGAGGCGCTGCCTCGGCCGGCCGACCTGATCAAGCGCGGAAACTCGACGGGCAGAAGCGGACTGACCTCGCCGGAACTCGCGACTGTGATGGCGCATGTGAAGCTGGGCCTGAAGGGGGAGATGTTGGCCGGCGATCTGCCTGACAACGATGTCTTCTCGCCGCGTCTGATCGATTACTTCCCGCAGCCGCTGCAGGAGCGCTTTGCGGATGGGATCGCCGCGCATCCACTCCGCCGCGAGATCGTCACGACCGCGGTGGTGAACGATCTGGTCGACAACGCCGGTATCACTCACGTCTTCCGTCTGTGCGAGGGCAGCGGATCCGACCCCGTCGACGTCGTGCGTTCCTATCAGGCGGTCACCGACATCTTCGGGTTGCATGCGCTCTGGCGTGACATCGCCGCCGCCCCGTGCGACATCCCGACGACCAATGCGATGGTCGTCTATACGCGCCGGCTGCTCTTCCGGGCCTCGCGGTGGATGATCGCCGGACGGCCCCAGCCGTTGGCCATGGCGGCAGAGGTGACCCGGTACGGGGAACTCGTGGCCGAACTGTCACCGCGACTGCCGAACTGGCTCCGCGGCATCTCCGAGGGAGGAGTGGGGGAACGCGCGAGTGACCTCGTCGACGCCGGCGTGCCGGAGAAGACCGCCCAGGCCGTCGCGGTGAGTCTGCACCGCTTTTGTCTCCTCGACATCATCGATGCGGCCGAGATCGCCGACCGTGACCCGGAGGAGGTGGGCGAACTGTACTTCGCGGTGATGGACCACCTCGGCGTGGAACAGCTCCTCAACGCGGTTTCGGACCTCGATCGCAAAGATCGGTGGCATTCTCTCGCGCGGTTGGCGTTGCGTGACGATCTGCACGGCGCGCTACGTGCGTTGTGTCTGGTGATCCTCGATTCGGGGGAACCCGAAGAATCGGCCGACGAGAAGATCGCCGACTGGGAACTCGGCAACGCCTCGCGGCTGTCCCGTGTCCGGGGGACCCTGTCGGAGATCGCGGAGTCCGGCGAGCTGGACCTGGCCACGCTGTCGGTGGCGGCGCGTCAACTGCGAAGTACGATCCGCTGATGGCAGAGCTCACGCTTGCCGCGCACGACCGCGTCGACCTCTCGACGTTTGCCGCGCGGGCGCTACGGGGTGACGACATGGCCGTGCTCCGCATCCGAGTCCGACCTGACGGACTGCTCGGAGTGTGGGTCAACACCGGATTCGACGTGCTGGCGAGTCGAGTCGTGGTGGGGTCCATCTCGGGCGACGACGTGGTCTGTGGCGCGGCGGAACTGCGGTCGGCATTGCAGGCCGCGGCATCGAATCCCGGCAGGGTCACTGTCGACACCGGGTTCGCTCTCGACAGCGCCTGGCACGGAGCGCTGCCGCCGGTTGACGGATTCTCGCATCTCGACGATGTACCCGCTCGCGTCCTGGTGGAGCTCTCGCGCAGCGGTGCCGAAGTCGCCCGCACCCAGGGCAGCGGACACGGCCCACCGACCTCGCTGCTGAATCAACAGGTGCTGGACGTTTCCGCTGAGGCTTCTGACGAGGTCGTCGGGATATCGATGCGCTCGATCTTCGCGCTGACAGCGATGGGTTTCGTCCGGCAATCCGACAATCGCGACGTCACCGAGGATTCACCCCTCGAACTGATCGATGCTGATGAGGTCGTGCGGGTGCGGTACACCGCTGTCTGGGCCCGCCTCGACGCCCGGTTCGGGTCCGTCTATCAGCGCCGGACGATGTCACTCTCGCTGTCGGTCAACTGACCGGGCCCGGAAGTGGTGGGTTGTGGTGATGCCGACCTGGGAGAATGCCCGCCGGAACCCACCAGAACCGGCTCTCAGATCAACCAGGCCGCGGAGTTCGGCGCCAGTTTGCCATCGATCAGCGGCGTGCTGCTCAACAAGAGGTCACCGGGCGGCAGTCCGATGGGGGTCGGGCCGGCGTTGAGAGCGCAGACCAACTTGCCCATCGTTCGCCGAAATGCCAGGCAGCCCTCGGGTGCGCCGTACCACTCGATACCCTCACCCGCGAACTCCGGACGACTCTTCCGCAGCTCTATGGCCTGCCGGTAGAGCGACAGGGTGGAATCGATGTCCTCGAGTTGGGCCTCGGCGGTCAGCCCGGTCCATTCCGCCGGAATCGGCAACCAGGTGTCGGGGTTGGTGGAGAACGCGAACGGCGGCGAGGTGCCTTCCCAGGGCAGCGGCACACGGCAGCCGTCGCGGCCACGTTCTGTGTGACCTGAGCGTTCCCAGACCGGATCCTGGAGCACGTCATCGGGCAGGTCGGCGTTGGGCAGTCCCAACTCGGCGCCGTTGTAGATGAACGCCGCGCCCGGCAGCGCCAACTCGACGAGGAGCATTGCGCGCGCCCGGTCGGTGCCGGCCGTGGGGGAGTCGTGCTCTGCGTAGCGGGTCACCTCACGCTCGACATCGTGGTTCGACAGCGTCCAGGTCGGGGTGCCCGACACCGAGGCAACCGCTTCCAGGGAGTGTTCGATTGCGCCGCGAATCTCCTCGGAGTCGAACTGAACCTTCGCGAGGCGGAAGTTGAAGCCGAGATGGAGTTCGTCAGGACGCACGTACTCGGCGAAACGGACGTTGTCCTTCACCCAGATCTCGCCGACTGTCATGGCGTCCGGATAGTCGTCGAGCACGCCGCGGATCTTCCGATGGATGTCGTGTACGCCGGCATTGTTGAAGCGGGGATCGTCGTCGTCGTTGCTGAGCAGACCGGCCGCCTCATGGTCCATGTCGGGCAGGCCTGCAGGCTTGGCCATCCCGTGGGCGACGTCGATCCGGAATCCGTCGATGCCGCGGTCCAGCCAGAAGCGAAGGGTCTTCTCGAGGTCGGCGAAGACCTCGGGATTGTCCCAGTTCAGGTCGGGCTGCTCGGCGGCGAAAATGTGCAGGTACCACTGCCCGGGCGTTCCATCGGGCTCGGTGATCCGGGTCCATGCCGGTCCACCGAACACGCTGGGCCAGTTGTTAGGGGGTTCGGCACCGTCGGGGCCCTTGCCGTCTCGGAAGATGTAGCGTTCGCGAGCCTGGCTACCGGGTTCGGCTCCGAGGGCTTCGAGAAACCATGCGTGCTGATCGCTGGTGTGGTTGGGGACCAGATCCATGGTCACCTTGATGCCGCGACTGTGTGCTTCGGCGACGAGGGTGTCGAGTGACTCGAGGCCGCCGAACAAGGGGTCGATGTCGCGGGGATCGGACACGTCGTAGCCGTGGTCGGCCATCGGGGACTTCATCACGGGGCTCAGCCACAGGGCATCTATACCGAGAAGTTCGAGGTAGCCGAGTTTGTCGATGACCCCGGGTATGTCGCCGACGCCGTCACCGTTGTGATCTGAGAACGACCGTGGGTAGATCTGGTAGAAGATCGCGTTTTGCCACCACAGTGGGTATTCAGCCGTCCTTGCAGGCTGAACACCCTGTGCCGCATCGGTTTCGGCTGCGGATAGATCGTCTTTCTGCGTGTCACTCACACCACTCATCTTGCCTCACGTACCAGTGGAGGACGTGATCACACCGCCGCGTGCGTCGCACGGCTCACATAGGTGCGTTCACCATGGATTCGGCGGCCATCTCCATGTACTCGGTGAGGGCCTGCCGATGCTCGTCATCGAGGCGCTCCGAATCGATGGATGCGATCGCGATGTGCATGCACCGCAGCCACGCCGCCTTTTCCAGCTGCCCGATCCGGAAGGGGTTGTGTCGCATCCGCAACCGAGGGTGTCCTCGCTCGTCGGAGTAGGTTCGTGGACCACCCCAGTACTGCTCGAGGAACATGCGCATCCTGCGTTCGGCAGGGCCCAGATCTTCCTCGGGATAGAGCGGCCGCAGGATCTCGTCCCGGGCGACCTCCTCGTAGAAGCGCGCGGTCAGATCGTGAAAAGTCTGTTCGCCGCCCACTGCCTCGTAGAACGTCTGCGGAGAAGTACTCACCACCACATTGTTCCATCACCTGCGATCGGGCACCCGGGCGCTGGGGTCTCCCGGGCGATCGGGGCCGACACGCAGTGTTCACCGAAACGACCTCCGCCGAGGCTTCATATTGTCGTGCATTAATCGCATTTCCATGTTGAACTGAATCGTTCCCACCGAGGTCGGTTGTTTGGCCGGGAGGTTAGATGTCGCGGACGAAGACGCAGCGCGAGAAGGCACGCGCGGGGCAGGAAGGCGTCGCGGCCCGTGCTGACGCGCGCGTCAGGACACGCGGCGAGGCCAGCGTGTCCACCCTCGACCCCCGTTCCGGGGCGACCGACGCGGTCATGGCCCCACCCACAGGTGCAGGGTCCCGATGGGGAAAACACCGGGTCCTGCTCCTCAACGCGACCTACGAACCGCTCGCAGCCATATCGATACGTCGTGCGATAGTCCTGGTCCTTAGAGAGCGGGCCGACGTCATCCACGAGGACGGCGCCGGCCCACTCATCCACTCGGCGGACCTCGCACTCGCCATCCCGTCGGTGATCCGGCTGCGCAACTACGTCCGGGTCCCGTATCGCGCGGTCATCCCGATGACGAGGGCTGCGCTCATGCAGCGCGACCGGACGAGATGTGGCTACTGCGGCGGCAAGGCGGACACCATCGACCATGTGGTCCCGCGCAGTCGCGGTGGCACCCACACCTGGGACAACTGCGTGGCCTGCTGCGCCTCGTGCAACCACAAGAAGGCCGACAAGCTGCTCGGTGAGCTCGGGTGGACGCTCAAGGTGCCGCTGACCGCGCCCAAGGGCAGGCACTGGCGGTTGCTGGCAACCGTGAAGGACTTCGATCCGGCGTGGATGCGCTACCTGGATGTCGGGGCAGCTTAGGTCTGAGCGGCGACAAGGTCCGGCCGGAACACGGGCGACCTGACGGCGCATCCGTCGGGGTCGTCGGCTAAGTTTTGAGGCAAGAGGTCGAGCGGAGACGAAGCGAAGCGCAGCTCGACCAACTGAGCAGTCTGAAGGGCGGATGCGATGGAAGGCCTGATAGTGGCGATCGGCATGCCGGTCATCATCATCACCATCATCTCGGTGGTCATGGTGATCGGGGCACTGGTGGTCACCAGTGGGGTCAAGTACCCCAAGGTGCAGTACTACAAGATCGACCAGAAGTGGGAGCACGGTCCGCTGCTGCTCAGCGCCACGGAGGCGAATCCGGTGGCTCCCGGTTACCACGGGCACGGCCACGACGATCTGATCGGAGGCTCGGCAAGTGGCAAGTGGTGACCTGATCAAGTCCAATGTCGATGCGGATTCGCTCCCGATGGGTGCGGTGCTGACTCCGAGCGGTCGCGTCTCGGCCGCACGCTTCCCGGGTGACGTCCCGGCGACCCCGCCGTTCCACACCGACGAATTGGTGGCGCTGGACGAAGCGCTCGCCGACGCGACCGACGAGACCGGCATCCGGTTCTCGGTGTTCATCGGTGATCTCGGCGAAGACGCCTTCGCGGGCGCTTCCGCCATACTGCCGAGTGCGCCCGAGCCCGAACATGCGGTTCTGATCGCGATTGCTCCCAACACCAAAGACGTTGTGGTCGTCTCCGGAAAAGAGGTGGCTGCCCGCCTCAACGACCGGGTGGCGCAACTCGGTGTGACTGCTGCCATCGCCGGAATCCGTTCCGGCGATCTCGTCGACGGCATCATCTCTGCGATCCGCGTCATCGCAGCAGCGGCGACCATTCGCTGATCTCTTCAACTCCAGAAAAAAGGCGGGGTGACCTTTCGGTCACCCCGCCTTTTTCTATCGGCTCAGCTCTTGTCGAACTCGCGTGCCCGTAACGCGCGGGCCACGGTGTCCCGGCCTTCGGAGATCAGCCGCCGCAATGCCGAGGGATGGTCGCCGGCCAGGAGTTCGTCAGCCAGTGCCAATCCGCGCTCGTCGGCTGCCCAGTTCGGGTACAGACCGACCACGACCGTCTGCGCCACCTCGCTCGAACGGCGCGCCCAGACCTGCGGCACCGCCTCGAAGTACTTTGCGGTGTAGGGGGCGAGGAGTTCACCCTGCCCCGGACGCGAGAATCCGGCGATGATCGACCTGCCCAAGGTGTTGGACAGCGAATCGTCTTCGACGGCACGTGACCAGGCATCTGCTTTTGCTTCGGCCAGCGGCCGGGCGGCCCTCGCCCTGGCAGCCTGACGGCTGCCCGCCGAGGTGTTGTCCCGTTCCAATTCTGCGTCGATCACCGGCGTGCTCGCCGGATCGGTGTCGATGGCGCCTGCGGTCGCCAAGGCGTTGACGATCGACCAGCGCAGATCGGTGTCCACGGTCAGTCCCTGCAGACCCTGGTCGGCGGGGTCGCCGTCCAGCAGCGCGGCGACCACGTCGGTCTGCTCCGGTGCCAGTACCCCGGACAGCAGCGAGTTCACGAACGCCAGCTGATGATCCGAGCCGGCCTCGGCCGCTCGGGCGAGTTCGAGGAGGCGGGTGCTGAACTCTGGCCAGCCGGTCGTGGTGGCCCACTCCGGATCGGCGTAGGCGTCGATGGCGGTCTGGGCCTGCAAGAGCACCCGCTGCACCACGCCGATCTCCGATTCGGATCCGATGCCGTGGGCGACCAGGGCCGCGAAGTCACGGGCGCGCATCTCGGCCTGCCGCGTCATCTCCCACGCGGCCGACCACGCCAGTGTCCGCGGCATCGATTCGCCGATGTCGCCGATCCGGCTGGTCACCGTCGCCAGCGAGTCGGGGTCCAAGCGCACCGAGCAGTAGGTCAGATCGTCGTCGTTGAGCAGGATGAGTTGCCCGCGATGGACTCCGACAAGCTCGTCCACCGAGGTGCGGTCTCCGGCGACGTCGAGTTCGACTCGTTTGGTACGCACCAGCTTTCCGTCCACGTCGTCGTAGACGCCGACCGCGAGGCGGTGGGTGCGGGTCTCGCCGGCACCGGGGGCCGCGCCGTCCTGGAGGATGTCGAACCGGGTGATCACCCCCGACTCGTCGAGATCGAAATCCGGCCGGATGACGTTGATCCCGGTCGTCTTGAGCCATTGCGAGCCCCAGTCCGACAGGTCGCGTCCCGACGACTTCTCGAGGGCCCCGAGCAGATCACTGAAGGTGGCGTTGCCGAACTTGTGTGCCTGGAAGTAGTCCCGCAGGCCCGCCAGGAAGTGGTCGAGACCCACATAGGCGACGAGCTGTTTGAGTACGGATGCGCCTTTGGCATAGGTGATCCCGTCGAAGTTCACCTCCACCGCAGCGATGTCGGGGATGTCCGCGGCCACCGGGTGAGTGGAAGGCAACTAGTCCTGACGGTAGGCCCAGGACTTCTCGACGTTGGCGAAGGTGGTCCAGGCGTTCTTGTATTCCGTGGCCTCTGACTGGCAGAGCACAGAGGCGAAGGTGGCGAAGGACTCGTTGAGCCACAGGTCATCCCACCATTGCATCGTGACCAGGTCGCCGAACCACATGTGGGCCATCTCGTGCAGAACGGTCTCGGCGCGCCGCTCGTAGAGATACTTCGTCACCTTGGACCGGAAGACGTAGTCCTCCAGGAAGGTGACCGCGCCGGCGTTCTCCATCGCTCCGGCGTTGAACTCCGGAACGAACAGCTGATCGTATTTGCCGAACGCATAAGGGATGCCGAAGTTCTTGTGGTAGAACTCAAATCCCTGCTTGGTCTCGGTGAACAGCCGTTCTTCGTCCATGAACTCCGCCAAGGACGAGCGGCAGAAGATGCCGAGGTCGATCGTGCCGTGCTCGTCGGTATACGCGTCAGTCCACTGCGTGTACGGGCCGGCGATGAGAGCGACCAGATAGGTGCTCAGCAGGGGAGTCGTCGCGAACGTGTGTGTGCCCGGCGATGTTTCGGTACCGGCGCCGTTGGAGATCACCTTCCAATCGGTGGGCGCGGTGACGGTGACATCGAATGTCGCCTTCATGTCCGGCTGGTCGAAACACGCGAACATCCTCTTGGCGTCGGCAGTCTCGAACTGTGAATAGAGGTAGACCGCGTCATCTGTCGGGTCGACGAAGCGATGCAGGCCCTCACCGGTGTGCGAGTACACACAATCGGCGACGATCTCGAGAGTGTTCTCGGCGGCCAGGTCCGTCAGTGCCAGCCCGTCTTCCTCGGAGTACCCGGCGATGTCCAATGCCGACCCGTTCAGCTTCGCTGTGTGGACCGTCTCGGCGATCAGATCGACGAACGACGACGAACCCGCGGTTGCGCTGAAGGTGATTGTGACCGCCGACCGGAAGGTCTTCTCGCCGGGTTTGCCTGCGCCGTCGGTGAGGTCGAGATCGATCGCATAGTTGGAGACCGAGATGTTCGCCGACCGCCGGCCCGCGAGATCACGGGTCAAATTTGGTGCCGCCACGTGGGTTGCCTCGCCTTCGCAGAGATGTTGGATTGCGGATGTTGATGGTGGATTGCGGATGTTCGTGAAATTGTGGAGGTTCGTGGGAAGTCCTGCTGACCAGTACACAACTACCGTATGGCCTCTCGCAGTGGTGGCGCGCGTGTACCGGACCGGGAATGCTGGAGGCCGACGGTTGTTGGTCTTGGTGAATGGTCACATCGGTTGACGCTGACGTCGACCCTGAACAAGGAGTGTTCTGCGCATGACTGACTCGATCGATCGTGTTGATTTCTGGTTCGATCCGCTCTGCCCGTGGTGCTGGATCACCTCACGCTGGATCCTCGAGGTGGAGAAGGTCCGGACCATCGAGACCAACTTCCACATCATGAGCCTGGCCGTGCTGAACGAGGGCAAGGACGTCCCGCAGGAATACCGGGAGGGTCTCAAGCACGCGTGGCGTCCGGTACGGGTGATCGCCAAGGCACAGTCCGAGCGGGGTGACGAGATCCTGTCGCCGCTCTACACGGCGTTCGGCACGCTCATCCACAACAAGGGCGTGAAGGACTTCGACGAGGTCATCCCCGCTGCCCTGGCCGAGCTCGGCCTCCCCGCGGAGTGGGCGAAGGCGGCCGACGAGACCACCTTCGACGACGTGATCCGCGAGAGTCATCACGCCGGGATGGACAAGGTCGGTGACGACGTGGGAACCCCGACGATCCACATCAACGATGTGGCGTTCTTCGGCCCCGTGCTCTCGCGTATTCCGCGTGGCGAGGATGCAGGCCGCGTCTGGGACGGGTCGGTCGCGCTGGCGAGCTACCCGCACTTCTACGAACTCAAGCGGAGCCGGAACGAGGACCCTCAGTTCGACTGAGCGCTGCTCAGACTCCTTGGTCGCCATCCCGGTCGGTCTCGGGCTTGCGGAGATCGACCGGTGGGCCGGGTGGCGTGCGGGGCGCGGCCTGCTGCGGTGGGTGGTACGGCGGGTGGCCGGGTGCCACCAGTCCGCCGAACTGTGGGGGTGACCCGATGGGCGCGAGCTTCTGGACGTGCCCGCTGCCGATGCCGCGCACGATGTTCTTGGGACGGAAGAACATCCGGCCCGCCCCGGTCCGGTCGCGGAGTGCAGCCGCACGCCAGGTGAGAACCGGATGGCTTGCCTGCAGGTTGGTCACCCAGGTGAAGAACCCTTTTTCGTGGGTCGCGCGATCGGCGAACTCGTCGAAGCTCACCGAGGTCAGCATGTACTTACCCGCTGCGAGGACGCCGATGGCGCCGGGTGATCCCGACGGCTGGTGATAGTAACCGTGGTTGTCCGCCGTGTACTCCATCGACCGGGACAGGGCCTGGCCGAGGACCGGGATGTTCATGCCGACGACCGAGCCGAGTTGGCGCCAGTACGACACGTGCCCGGCGGCGATGTGCCCGACTTCGTGCCCGATGATGAAACGGAGGGCTTCCGGGCTGCGGGCCTGACCGCCGATCTCGAAGAGGTCCGAATACACCACCACGAACCGGCGAAAGCCGTGGCCCGAGGCATAAGCGTTGATGGTGCCGTTGCCCAGGACCACGTACGCGTCGGGCACTTGTTCCAGCCCGAATCGTCGGGCTGCCTCGACCACCATCTGATGGCCTTCGGGAAACTGGGTGGGGCTCATCTTGACGCCGTTGACCCGCGGCATCGCGTAGGTCAGACCACGGATCAGGTAGATCAGCAGCGGCGCGACGAGGATCAGGATGAACCACGTGTCGAGGTAGCCGAGCGACACCATCACCACCCCCAGGAGATATCCGCCGACGCCCACCAGGATCACCAGGACCAGCATCGGGATCTCCCACGGATGGCGCCGCGGCTGCCCGGCGTAGGGCGCGGGTGCGAGCCAGTTGGTGACCGGTGGTCCGAACGCCGGCGGCTGCTGTGGATTCACGAGCACCAATCTAGTGCCGCGCGGTCCCCGGGTGATGGGTGGCTTTCTCTGCACCCGTCACCTCTGACAGACTGGGCGGCATGCGCGTGTATCTGGGTGGAGACCATGCCGGCTTCGAGCTGAAGGGGCAGATCGCCGAACATCTGACCTCTGCAGGACATGAGGTGATCGATTGCGGGGCTCACGAATACGACGCCCTGGACGACTACCCGGCGTTCTGCGTCGAGGCTGCGCGCCGGACCGTCGCCGACGAAGGCAGTCTCGGCATCGTGCTCGGCGGCAGCGGTAACGGCGAGCAGATCGCCGCGAACAAGGTCCCGGGCGCCCGTTGCGCCCTCGCCTGGAGTGTGGAGACCGCGCAGCTCGCGCGTCAGCACAACAACGCCCAGCTCATCGGCATCGGCGGACGGATGCACAGCAAGGATGAGGCGCTGGCCATCGTCGACGCATTCGTGTCGACGGCGTGGTCGGAAGAGCCGCGCCACCAGCGGCGCATCGACATCCTGTCCGAGTACGAGCGCACCGGGACGCCGCCGGCGCTGCCCGGCGACTGAATTCCCGGGCGACGTTGTGCCCGAAGGACATACGCTCCACCGGCTCGCGCTTCTGCATCAACGTCGTCTTGCCGGCCGGCCGGTGTCGGTGACGAGTCCGCAAGGTCGATTCGCGTCGACGGCCGAGCGTCTCGACGGTCAGGTGTTCGCAGGTGCCGAGGCGTGGGGCAAGCACCTCATCCATCGCTACCGTAGCGGCGACCTCGTGCACGTGCACCTCGGTCTGTACGGGTCGTTCTCCGACGGAAAGGCACCGCTGCCCGCGCCGGTGGGCCAGGTGCGGATGCGGATAGAGTCCGATGACTACGGCACGGACCTGCGGGGACCGACGGCCTGCGAGCTGTACACGCCCGAGGATCTTCTCGCCCTCACCGCCAGACTGGGGCCGGACCCCCTGCGCACAGACGCCGAACCCGAGGTCGCCTGGTCGGCGATCAGCAAGTCGCGCAAAGCGATCGGCGCGCTGGTGATGGATCAGAAGGTGCTGGCCGGCGTCGGGAACGTCTACCGGGCCGAGGTGTTGTTTCGCGCCAACATCAATCCGCATCGTCCTGGTATATCCGTCGATCGCAGCGAGTGGGACGGCCTCTGGGACGATCTGGTGACACTCATGGCGATCGGGGTTCGCCGCGGCAAGATGCACGTCGTGCGGCCCGCGGACGATCACGGTGCGCCGGCGTACGGCCCCGGCCGGCCGCGTACCTATGTGTATCGGCGTGCCGGAGAACCCTGTCGCGTCTGCGGCACCGAGGTGTTGATGGGTGAGATGGTGGCGCGCAAGGTCTATTGGTGCCCGACCTGTCAGCCGATGTGAGCCACCACCTCAGCGTGACCTCAGGTCGACCTCAGGTTGCGCCGTCACAATGGACGGATGGCCATGGTGACAGTGTTGACGGTCGGGGGAACAGGCGAGTCGTATCCGGGGGATGCCCGGTCGGAGGTGTCCGGCCTGCTGGCCGCCGTCACCGATCGTCTCGATGACCGATTCGTGAGCCGTTGGGTCGGTTACCCGGCCAGCTACGGTCCAGTCCCCAGTGCAGGGGGCGTGAGTTACCTCGACAGCGTGCAGACGGGAGTCGACCACCTGGCGACCGCGATCGCCGAGACCCCGGGCCCGATCATGCTGATCGGCTACTCGCAGGGTTGCGTCGTGATCAGGGAACTACTGGCTCGCGATGGACTCCTTCACAGTGGCGTGGTGGCGGCGGGATTTGTCGCCGACCCTCATCAGCCTCCCGGCGCGGTCGACGGATGCGATGGTTTCGGGCTGGCGGGACCGGGTGCACCGCTGCCGCGCGAGCTGCCCGCACTGTGGATCGCCGACCCTGACGATGTCATCTGCAACGCCAGCGACGACTCGTTTCTCCGCGACGTCGCAGATCTGACCGCGGCTTTGTCCGTACGTGATCTGCGCGGCTGGCTGCGTAGCCTCTGGCAGGTGCTGACCAGCAACAGTTTCCAGAACGCGGCGCGTACCTCGATACGCCCGAGGCAATGGCGCAAGGACATACAGCGTCTGCGGGTGGTGGCGGTGGAGATAGCGGGCTACCTTCCGGCTCGTCTGATGCTCGGCGGCCTGAAGGTGGTCAACCGTCGAGGGGGCCGACACACCGCGTATGCCGCGGAGCCGATGGTCGGCAGTGAGCTGACCGGATGTCAGACCCTGGTCCAGTGGCTTCAGGTACAAGCGACGTTCAGGGCCGTGCACGCTGCGGATCTGGGTGCCGCCTGATCACTGATGAGCCGCCGGTTCTCGTCGGCGCCGGTAACAATTCACCCGTCTGAAATGTGCGGCGGGCCCAGGTGGGCGACACTGATTCGCAGAACGATCAACCCCTGGGAGAAATAATCGTGGATCACTACGATCTAGTTGTCATCGGCTCGGGCCCTGCCGGACAGAAGGCGGCAATCGCCGCCGCCAAGCTCGGTAAGAAGGCCGCCGTGATCGAGCGTCGGGACATGGTCGGTGGAGTGTGCATCAACACCGGCACCATTCCGTCGAAGACCATGCGCGAGGCGGTGCTCTATCTCACGGGTCTCAACCAGCGTGAACTCTACGGCCAGTCGTACCGGCTCAAGACCGACATCACCGTCGGCGATCTCTCGGCACGCACCTCGCACGTCGTCGGCAAAGAGATCGACGTCATCCAGAACCAGTTGTCGCGCAACCGGGTTGCTCTGCTCATCGGCAACGCGAGGTTCCTCGGTCCGCACGAGATCGAGGTCGAATCGACAGGGGGCGACCACAAGAACATCACGTTCGACCATGCGGTGATCGCGGTCGGGACCAAGCCCGCCCGGCCGGCGAGTGTCGAATTCGACGGCGCGACCATCGTCGACTCCGACCAGATCCTCGGGATGAACCGGGTGCCGCAGTCCATGGTGGTGGTAGGCGCCGGGGTGATCGGGATCGAATACGCCTCGATGTTCGCCGCGCTCGGGACCAAGGTGACCGTCGTCGAGCGTCGCGTCAGCATGCTCGACTTCGTCGACCGTGAGATCGTCGAGGCCTTGCAGTATCAGCTGCGTGACCGCGGGGTGACGTTCCGTTTCGGGGAGTCGGTCAAGATGGTCGAGAAACACACATCGGGCACGGTGACGATTCTCGAGTCAGGAAAGAAGATCCCGGCCGACACCGTGCTGTATTCGGCAGGTCGACAAGGGGTCACCGAGGAACTCGGGGTCGCGGCGGCAGGTCTGGAAGGCGACAACCGAGGCCGCCTGGAGGTGAACGACTGTTTCCGCACCGCCGTTCCGCACATCTATGCCGTCGGTGACGTCATCGGCTTCCCAGCGCTCGCTTCGACGGCGATGGAGCAGGGACGCCGGGCCGCGTACGACGCGTTCGGTGAACCCGTCGGTGAGACGGACTCGTCGAAGCACCCGATCGGTATCTACTCGATCCCGGAGATCAGCTTTGTCGGAAAGACCGAGGATGAGTTGACCGCTGCGAACGTGCCGTTCGAGGTGGGGGTCGCCCGATATCGCGAGTTGGCCAGGGGAGCCATCATGGGCGACGCCTACGGGATGCTCAAGTTGTTGGTCGATGCGCAGGATCGCAGCATCCTGGGCGTGCATGTCTTCGGCTCCAACGCCGCCGAGCTCGTGCACATCGGTCAGACGGTGATGGGATGTGGCGGGACCATCGACTACCTCGTCGACGCGGTGTTCAACTATCCGACGCTGGCGGAGGGATACAAGGTCGCCGCCCTCGACGCCGTGAACAAGATGCGGGCCATCGCGCGGGTCACCGGTGCCGGCAACGGCTACGAGCTCGGCGCGGAGTAGAGCCCCGACCGCAACGAGGAACGGCGCCGAGAAAATCCTCGGCGCCGTTCTCTGTTCTGCTCGGGGTGAATCTAGCTTCCGGGAACGTACTGTCCGCCGATGGTGCCCTGCACCACGATCGGGGTGCCCTCGGGGAAGTTCTCGTAGACGAACTGTGCGTTCTCAGGGCTGAGGTTGATGCAACCGTGGCTCACGTTGGTGTTGCCCTGCTGTTCTACCGACCACGGTGCGCCATGGACGAAGATGCCATCCCACGACATACGGACCGCGTACTCGACGTAGGTGCGGTACCCCTCGGCCGAGTCGACCGGGACGCCGTACGTGGACGAATCCATGTACATGTCGCGGTACTTCTCCTTGGTGTAGTACGTGCCGTTCGGGGTCGGGTGGTCGTTCGAGCCCATCGAGATGGGCATCGTGCGTACGACCTTGCCGTCCTGCCAGATGGTCATCTGATGGGTGGCGTCGTCGGCGAGTGCGACCCAGCCGGTCGTGGTGGCGACCGGGGGTGCGGGCTCGACCGGCTTCGGCGGCTCAGGCGCCGGCTCCGGGGTGGATGGCGCCACGGGCGGTGCCGGGGCCGGGGTGAAGACTCCGGGGATGGTCGGCAGCGGTACGCCGGGCAGTCCGGGAATGGTGGGTGCGGGTTGCGCGGACGCGGTGGCCGGAATGGCCAGCGTCACGACGATGACGCCGAGAACGGCGGCCACAAGGCGGGTGACGGTGCGCCCGAAGGAGCTACCGCGGGCGAGCTTGTTGGTCGACACTATGTTGAACCCTAACGTTGGCGACGTTCTTCGGTACGCTCCCCGAAAGCGCGGATTCAATAGTTGCATGAGGGACCCCAGGTGCCAAACGGAAAATGCGCATCTGTGACTGGAGTTGCTGATGTGACGGATGGGTTTGGACATGCGCCCAAACGTGACCGATGTCTCAGCATGTACTGGGCGCCCCTGCGCCCGCGAATCGATCGCTGAGCCACTGGAAAGCGCCGGGAAGGCCCAGGGGATAGGCGGCCACGTGGTTGGGGGCGGGCGTCGACAAGCTGGTCACGCGGACCCCGGCCCGGCAGTAGCGGTCGTTGGTCGCGACAATCGAATCGACTGGAATGAGTTCGTCTGTGGGACTGTGCCATTCGAACACGGGTGAGTTGGGAACGCCTGGGTAGGCGTCGAGACCGTTGGCCGCGACCACCCTGCGTGCGACCGGATCGTCGAACACCTTCACGTCGGGAGTCATCTCATCGGCGCTGTGATCTTCACCGATCTCCAGGATCTCGGTGGTACAGGCATTCTGCATCTGCAGGTACATCGATCGGCCGAGCGGGGTGAGGTTGTCCCACATCTCGATCTCGTTCGGGTACTCGCGAGACAGGCCGACGGCGGCCGCGTACGCGAGCCCGAACGCCGGGTGCGGCTTGTTGTAGCCGAGTCCCTCGGCCATCTTGATGAGGTTCATCGGCGCACCGCCGTAAGCGCTGCCTGCAAGGTCGAGGTCGGGCGCATAGGTCGGTGCCAGGGCTGCAGCCCACGCGGTCGCCATGCCGCCGCCGGAGTAACCGATGAGGCCCACAGGGCTGCGTGAGATGTTCGCGGTGCGCAGGTTCTGCGCCGCTTTGATGCCGTCGAGGGTGATGCGCCCGCCGAGCTGGGCGGCGCCATAGGCACTGCGGGGGCCGAGATGATCGGGGACCGCGATCACCCAGCCTTGCGCGAGCAGTCCGCCCAATGCGGGGACCTGGCGTGCCGTGAGGCTGTTCGTCTGCGTGAACAGAGTGCGCGATGGGGCGCACTCGAGACCGAGTGCGTTGACGATGTCCTGAAAACTCAGAACCGGTGCATCGACCCGCCGGTTTTTCGGCAGCAGGAGGGTGGTGACCGCCGCGATGGGCCGCGCGTACATGTCTGTGCTGCGGAACTTGAGCTGCCAGGTGTCGAGGTCACTTAATCCGGGCGGGTTCGGCATCTTGCGCTCGGCGACGATCGCGCCGTTGGCGTAGTCGCCGAGGTTCGCCGGCGCAGCGTAGAACGGATCCGCCAGCGGCGTCGGCAGGGCCGCCTCGTCGGCGTTCGCGATGCCCGGCGTGACTGCCAGCACCGCCAGCGCCATCGCCACGATGGCCGAGGTGGTGGTCAGCAAGCGAACGCGGTGGACGGCGCGCCGCGGTCGCACACGGTCGGACACAGGGGCACTTCTCACGGACACTTCGCCTCCGGGGCATCGGATCGACAGATTCCGTCGGCCTCCCCGTCGACGTGACCGAAATGAAACATGGCGCCGCTCACGCTGTCAACAAGTCGAGTTATGTTGCCGACGGGCTCACCCCGCCAGGCGGGTGTTCAGACGACGAAAGCCCCGGCGAGCAATGCTCTGACCGGGGCTTTCGCGGATTGAGCGGGTGACGGGAATCGAACCCGCGTAGCTAGTTTGGAAGACTAGGGCTCTACCATTGAGCTACACCCGCGTGCATACGACATCAGTGGGATCGCCATTGCTGTCGCTGCGAAAAGGACTGTACCGCCTCGTGCCCGCCGATCAGAAATCGGCTGGAAACGGGGGTGTTCGAGCCGATGTGAGTCACCGGTTTAGGTGCGGGGCGAGCTGGCACGTAGTATTTGCGTTCGGTTCTGCAGGCGCCGCCGGACGCGGCAGAACGACCTACACGGGATGTGGCGCAGCTTGGTAGCGCATCCGCTTTGGGAGCGGAGGGTCGCAGGTTCGAATCCTGTCATCCCGACTCACGAGAACAGCAATAAAGGGAGTCAAGTGAAGAGCACCGTCGAGCAGATCAGCCCGACGCGGGTCAAACTCAACGTCGAGGTTCCGTTCGAGGAACTGGAGCCGGAATTCGCCCGCACCTACAAGACGCTGGCCCGCGACATCCGGATCCCCGGGTTCCGTCCCGGCAAGGCCCCGGCCAAGCTCATCGAGGCCCGTGTCGGCCGCGACGCAGTGCTGGCGCAGGTCGTCAACGAAGCGCTTCCCGCGAAGTACAGCGAGGCCGTCGACGAGACCGATATCAAGGCGATCGGTCAGCCGGAGATCGACCTCGCAGAGCTCGAGTACGGCAAGAGCATCACCTTCACGGCCGAGGTCGACGTCCGCCCCGACATCGAGCTGCCGGATTACTCGACTCTCGAGATCGAGGTCGAGCCCTTGGAGGTCGCCGACGAGGCCGTCGACGAGCAACTGCAGGCACTGCGTGCCCGCTTCGGCACCCTCACCGGTGTCGATCGTCCGGTTGCCGATGGCGACTTCGTCTCCATCGACCTGTCCGCCACCATCGACGGCAAAGAGGTCGAGGAAGCCGCCACCAGCGGACTCTCCCATGAGGTCGGTTCCGGTGAGCTCATCGACGGGCTGGACGAGGCCCTGATCGGACTCAAGTCCGGCGAGGAAAAGACCTTCACGAGCACGTTGGTCGCCGGCGACCACAGTGGTGACCAGGCCGACGTGACGGTCAAGGTCCTCTCTGTGAAAGAGCGCGAGCTGCCCGAGGTCGACGACGAGTTCGCCCAGCTGGCAAGCGAGTTCGACACGGTCGACGAGCTGAAAGCTGATCTGAGCGAGCGTGTCGCCCGGTCGAAGCGGATGGAACAGGCCAACGCCATCAGCGAAGGTCTCGTCGCCAAGCTTCTCGAGACCGTCGATGTTCCGCTGCCCGAGGCTATCGTCACCGCCGAGGTCGACAGCCAGATCCACCAGGTCGTCCACAGCCTCGGCCACGACGACGCTGCGTTCGAGAGCCTCCTCGAGGCACAGGGCACGACTCGCGAGAAGTTCGAGGCCGATGCCCGCGAGGTCGCCGAGAAGTCCGTGCGGACCCAGTTGCTGCTCGACGCCATCGCCGATCAGCAGGAGACCGAGGTCGGCCAGGACGAGCTCATGCAGCAGATCATGTTTCAGGCCCAGCGCTACGGCATGCAGCCGGCAGAGTTCGCTCAGCAACTGCAGCAGGCCAACCAGGTCGGCGCCGTGTATGCCGAGGTGCGCCGGAGCAAGGCACTGTCGCAGATCGTCCCTGATGTGACGGTCAAGGACACCGCGGGCGAAACCGTCGACACGACGGAGTTCTACCCGCGTCCAGAAGCCGCCGAAGACGCCGGCGATGCCGACGAGTCGGCAGACGACAAGTCCTAACAGGCAAAACGCCAGCACAATTTCTGCTGTCAGCGAATAGGGGCGACGCCGAGCCATCGGCGTCGCCCCTATTCGTTAGTGTCGGAGAGAGCAATCAAATGACTGTGAGTCCGTTGAACGAAAACCCCGGATCGATTTCCGGGACGTCGAAGGTAGGTACCGTGACTGAGCCGAAGATCCACACCCCCGCGCTCTCCGGAGCAACCGCGAGTTCGGGTGTGGCCGGACTGAACTTGACCGACTCGGTGTTCGAGCGTTTGCTCCGTGAGCGAATCATCTTCCTGGGCACCCAGGTGGACGACGAGATCGCCAACCGTCTGTGCGCGCAGATCCTGCTGCTCTCGGCCGAGGATCCGACCAAGGACATCAACCTCTACATCAACTCGCCCGGCGGTTCGGTGACCGCCGGCATGGCGATCTTCGACACGATGCAACTCGCACCGTGCGACGTCGCCACCTATGCGATGGGCATGGCCGCCTCGATGGGCCAGTTCCTACTCGCCGCAGGAACCAAGGGCAAGCGCCACGCCCTGCCGCACGCGCGGATCATGATGCACCAGCCGTCGGCGGGCATCGGCGGAACAGCTGCCGACATCGCCATCCAGGCGGAGCAGTTCGCGCAGACGAAGAAAGAGATGAACCGGCTGAACGCCGAGTTCTCGGGTCAGACGCTGGAACAGATCGAATTGGACGCCGATCGCGACAAGTGGTTCACCGCCGAGCAGGCCAAGGACTACGGCCTCGTCGATCACGTGATCACGCGCGCCTGATCAATTCCATGGTCGAGCTCCGCTCCGCTTCGTCTCCGGCCCGTCGCAACCTCATCGGAAAGTAATGAGAACCATGAACAACCTTTCACCCCAAGCTCGGTACATCCTGCCCTCGTTCATCGAGCACACCCCGAACGGTGCACGCGAGTACAACCCGTACGCAAAGCTTTTCGAAGAACGAATCGTCTTCCTCGGCACCCCGATCGACGAGACCGTCGCGAACGACATCATGGCTCAGCTGCTGGTGCTCGAGTCGCAGGATCCCGACCGCGACATCATCATGTACGTGAACTCACCCGGTGGCAGTGTGCCGGCGATGCTTGCCATCTACGACACGATGCAGTACGTGCACTGCGACATCGCCACGGTCTGCCTCGGCGAAGCAGCGTCCGCCGCCGCGATCGTGCTGGCCGGTGGAACCCCGGGTAAGCGGGCGGCCCTGCCGAACGCGACCATCCTCATCCATCAGCCCCGCACCGGCGGTGCCTACCAGGGTCAGGTCTCCGACCTCGAGATCCAGGCCGCCGAGATCGAACGCATCCGCCGCAAGCTCGACGACATCTTGGCCGGCCACACCGGCCAGCCGGCCGACAAGATCCGCAAGGACACCGACCGCGACAACATCCTGACCGCCGAGCAGGCCAAGGAATACGGCATCATCGACGAGGTCTTCGAGTACCGCAAGAAGTCCGGACGCAAGAAGTAGATCGATGGGTTGCCCTTTGCGCGATGCGCAAAGGGCGGCCCGAGGGTCGCGGGCTTTGAAAGAGGCCCGCGACATTTGGCTTTATCGGTCGAAGTTCGGGTCACCTACGGGTACGGTCGTGGTTACCGAACTCCGGGTGAGCTGGGCGGACCGCGCGAATTCTTTGAATTTTCTGGGCAGCAGGGTAAGGGAAGTAGGTACAGCGACAGATGGCACGTATCGGAGATGGTGGCGATCTGCTGAAGTGTTCTTTCTGCGGAAAGAGTCAGAAGCAGGTGAAGAAGCTGATCGCTGGTCCCGGTGTGTACATCTGCGATGAATGCATCGACCTGTGCAACGAGATCATCGAGGAAGAGCTCGCCGAGACCAGCGACGTCAAACTCGATGAGCTCCCGAAGCCCATGGAGATCCGGGATTTCCTCGAGAACTACGTCATCGGGCAGGACACGGCGAAGCGGACCCTGGCCGTTGCGGTGTACAACCACTACAAGCGAATCCAGGCGGGCGATCGTAAGGATTCCCGTGGGGTGGAGCCGGTGGAATTGGCGAAGTCGAACATTCTGATGCTCGGCCCGACAGGCTGTGGAAAGACCTATCTCGCCCAGACCCTCGCGAAGATGCTGAACGTCCCGTTCGCCATCGCCGACGCGACGGCACTGACCGAGGCCGGGTACGTCGGTGAGGACGTCGAGAACATCCTGCTGAAGTTGATCCAGGCCGCGGACTACGACGTCAAGCGCGCAGAGACCGGCATCATCTACATCGATGAGGTCGACAAGATCGCCCGCAAGAGCGAGAATCCGTCGATCACGCGCGACGTCTCGGGCGAAGGTGTCCAGCAGGCACTGCTGAAGATCCTGGAAGGTACGCAGGCTTCTGTTCCCCCGCAGGGCGGACGGAAGCATCCGCACCAGGAGTTCATCCAGATCGACACCACCAACGTCCTCTTCATCGTCGCCGGTGCCTTCGCCGGACTCGACAAGATCGTCTCCGATCGAATTGGCAAGCGAGGCATCGGTTTCGGGACAGAAGTTGCAAAGAACGACGACGACAGCGCCGATCATTTCGCCGAAGTCATGCCCGAGGATCTGATCAAGTTCGGCCTGATCCCCGAGTTCATCGGACGTCTGCCGGTCATCGCATCCGTGACGAACCTCGACAAAGAGTCTCTCGTCAACATCCTGTCGCAGCCGAAGAACGCGTTGGTCAAGCAATACGCGCGGTTGTTCGACATGGACGGTGTGGAACTCGAGTTCACCGACGATGCGCTGGAAGCGATCGCTGATCAAGCCATCCACCGCGGCACCGGTGCACGTGGGCTTCGCGCGATCATGGAAGAGGTCCTGCTGCCGGTGATGTACGACATCCCGAGCCGCGACGATGTTGCGAAGGTCGTCGTCACCGGGGAAACGGTGCGCGACAACGTTCTTCCGACCATCGTGCCTCGCAAGCCGCGCCGCGACGAACGGCGCGACAAGAGCGCCTGACCCGATTCTCCAGACAACGCCGGTGGGAGCGATCCCACCGGCGTTCTGTCATTCCAGGACCCGGTGACCGCCGGAGTAGACGTTCATCGATTCGCCGCGCAGAAAACCGATGACCGTCAGGTCCGTTTCGTTTCCGAGGTCGACGGCAAGCGAGGATGGGGCGGAGACAGCCGCCAGGATGGGAATACCGGCCATCACGGCCTTCTGTGCGAGTTCGAAGGACGCGCGACTAGACACCATCAGGATGGTCTCACGTAGTGGCAGCAGTCGTTCCTGTACCGCCCAGCCGATCACCTTGTCGACCGCGTTGTGCCGTCCCACGTCTTCCCGTGCCACGAGCAGGGTTCCGTCGGTGCGGAACAGGGCGGCGCCGTGAACACCACCGGTGAGGT
Organism: Williamsia sp. 1138; assembly: GCF_002095435.2. Lineage (GTDB taxonomy): Bacteria > Actinomycetota > Actinomycetes > Mycobacteriales > Mycobacteriaceae > Williamsia. The sequence continues at coordinate 243,117 of NZ_MJEJ02000051.1, read as the reverse complement.
CGAAAGTCTTCTGGGCGTTGCGAAGTTGCTCAGGCAGGCCGGTGAGCGTCCCCACCTCGACGGTGCAACGGTCGTCTGCCGGCCGATGATCTGACTTGAGGCGCACCGCGTCGAGTGAGGCCTTGCCGCAGACCCCACACGATGAGGTCGCGTAGAAGTTTCGGGTCGCGGTCTCCGGGATCGATTGTTGATCACGCATCGCCACGTCGAGGACGTTGTAGGTGTTTCGACCCTGGTCGTCGACACCGTCGCAGTAGCGGATGACGCTGATGTCGTCGGCGCCGGAAATGATGCCTTCGGTCAGCAAGAAGCCGTGTGTGAGCTCGATATCGGAGCCGGGGGTGCGCATGGTCACCGCCAGGGATTCACCGGCGATCCTGATCTCCAGTGGCTCTTCGACGGCGAGGGTGTCGGCCCGTGAGTCCGTGCTCCCCGGACGGATGCGCCGAACTCGGGTTCGGCTGCTGACCCGGCCCATCAGCAGGCCTCGATACGGACGGTGATCGCCTTGGAGACGGGTGTGTTCGATTTGGCCGCAACGTGTTCGAGGGGGACGAGTGGATTGGTTTCGGGGTAGTACGCCGCAGCGTTGCCGCGCGGGGTCGGGTACGCGACGACGCGGAACGCGTGGACCCGGCGTTCTTCGAGGCCCCCCGGCCCATCGAACTCGGAAATGAGATCGACGGTCTGTCCGTCGGCCAGGCCGAGGGCCGTGATGTCGTCGGGATTGAGCAGCACGACGTTGCGATCACCCTTGATCCCGCGATACCGATCATCATGACCGTAGATCGTGGTGTTGTACTGGTCGTGGCTGCGCATGGTCTGCAGGATGACGCGCCCAGACCGAACGCGCAGCCACTGAAGCGGATTGGTCGCGAAGTTGGCCTTCCCGGTCGTGGTGGGAAAGGTTCGCGTGTCCCGCGGCGGGTGCGGCAACACGAAGCCGTCTGGGTGGCGCACCTTGGTGTTGAAGTCCTCGAATCCTGGTATCACCCGGGAGATGTGGTCGCGGATCGCGTTGTAGTCCGCCGGGAAACGGCCCCAGGGCACCGGATGATCCGGTCCGAGCGTGGCCTCTGCGAGCCCACTGATGATGGCGACCTCACTCCGCAGCTCGGTACCCGAGGGTGGAAGCGAACCTCTGGACAGGTGAACCACCGACATCGAGTCCTCGACGGTGACCTCCTGCTTGCGGCCGTCGCAGATATCCCGATCGGTGCGTCCCAGCGTGGGAAGGATCAGGCCTATTGAACCCGAACGTAAGTGTGAGGCATTGATTTTCGTGCTCACCTGCACCGTGAGGCGGCAGGTTCCCAGGGCAGCGGCAGTGGCGTGGGTGTCGGGGGAGGCGGAGACGAAGTTGCCGCCCATGGCGATGAACACCTTGATGTCGCCCGCGGCCATGGCGCGGATCGTGTCCACGGTGTCGAACCCGTGTTGCCGCGGCACCTCGAGGCCGAACTCGCGATCGAGAGCGTCGAGGAAGTGGTCCGGCATCTTCTCCCAGACCCCCATGGTCCGGTCACCCTGGACGTTCGAGTGACCACGGACCGGACACACTCCGGCACCAGGTTTGCCGATCATGCCGCGCAGCAGCAACACATTGGTGAGTTCTTCGATGGTCGCGACCCCATGCGCCTGCTGGGTCAAACCCATGGCCCAGCAGATGATCGTGCGATGCGAGCTGATCAGTTTGTCGGCGGTGTCGCGCAGTTGCGCTTCTGTCAGGCCGGTGGCTTCGGCGATCTCTTCGAGGTCGACGGTGGCCACCTCTGCGAGGTAGTCCTCGACCCCGAGACAGTGCTGCTGGAGGAAGGCGTGATCGAAAATCGTTCCCGGACTCGATTGTTCGGCGTCCAGCAACAGTTTGGCCAGGCCCCGGAACAGGGCCATGTCCCCACCGATCCGGATCTGCAGGAACTGGTCGGCCAGCGATGTGCCTTTACCGATGACACCGCCGACCTTCTGTGGATCCTTGAAGCGCAGGAGCCCGGCCTCGGGCAGGGGATTGACCGCAACGATGGTGGCGCCCCGCTCCTTGGCCTTCTCGAGCGTCGAGAGCATCCGGGGATGATTGGTGCCGGGATTCTGTCCCGCGATGATGATCAGGTCGGCGTTCTCGAGATCAGGTACGGACACCGACCCCTTGCCGATCCCGATGCTCTCGATGAGGGCGCTACCAGATGACTCGTGGCACATGTTCGAGCAGTCGGGCAGGTTGTTCGTACCGAAGGATCGTGCGAAGAGCTGGTAGAGAAATGCTGCCTCGTTGCTCGTTCGACCGGAGGTGTAGAACGCTGCCTGGTCAGGGTGCTCCAGCCCCGTCAGTTCGTCGGCGATGAGGGTGAATGCCTGGTCCCACCGGATCGGCCGGTAGTGGTCGTCCCCCTCGGTGAGCACCATGGGATGGGTGATCCGGCCTTGCTGGGACAGCCAGTACTCGGACCTCTCGCGGAGATCGGAAATGCTGTGTGCAGCAAAGAAGTCGGGCCCGACGGTGCGTGTGGTCGCCTCTTCGGCGACGGCTTTCGCGCCGTTCTCGCAGAACTCTGCGTGCTTGCGGTGGCCGGGCGTCTCGGGCCAGGCGCAACCGGGGCAGTCGAAACCCTCACGCTGATTGAGCGCGGTGAGAGTGCGTGCCGTGCGGGTCGCGCCCATCTGCCTCACCGAACGTGCGAGCGCCACAGCCACCGCAGGTACCCCTGCCGCCCAGACCTTGGGCGGATGCTGTTCGACGTCGTGCGCCTTCGGTTCGGGTACGGATTCGACGTTCATGGCATCCATCATCACCCTCTGCATCCGTTTTCGCCCACAGCGCTCTCGCGCTCGCGTTAACTGTGTCCTATGGATGTTGCACAGATTGGCGCAGTGGTCTTGGCAGGCGGCGCGTCGAAACGAATGGGTAGCGACAAAGCGGCATTGGAATGGAACGGGGAATCGATGCTCGGGCGCATCACCCGGATCGTCGCCGAACGGTGCGACCCGGTGCTGGTTGTCGCTCGGGAGGGATCACCGGCCTACCGGGGTCTGAGCGAGGGGCAGTCGGGGACGGGACAGATCAACTGGGTCACCGACGAGAAGCCCGGGGCGGGTCCCCTCGGTGGTCTCGTCACCGGTCTGGTCGCCGCGGCGGCTGCGGGGCGCGAGGTGGTGTTCGTCTGCGCCACCGACATGCCCCTGGTGAGCGCGGAGATGGTGGACGAGTTGCTGCGCGGGCTCTCTGAGTCCGACGACGCCGCGATCGCGGTGGACTCGCAACGGGCGCACCCCCTGGCGGGCGTCTACCGCACCAGGGCATCGGGGACCCTCGCCGATCTCGTCGCTTCCGGTGAACGTCGCATGCTCGCAGCAGTCGACGCGTTGCGCACCAACCGCGTCACACTGACCGATTCCACCTGGTTGACCAACGTCAACGCGCCGGAAGACCTGCATCGCCTCCGGGTGCCCTGAGCCGCACACCACCTGCGGCTTCGTCGCCCCCGAGGCGACTGCCTAGAATTGGCCGGTGACCGAATCGTCCCCGCACGCCGAAACCAGTTCCGCCGCCCTGCCCAAGACCTGGGATCCCGGGGTACACGAGGCTGAGCTGTACCGGACCTGGGTAGATGCCGGGTACTTCACCGCGGATGCGACGAGTGACAAGCCGCCGTTCTCGATCGTGCTGCCGCCCCCCAACGTGACGGGCTCGCTGCACATGGGGCACGCGCTCGACCACGTCTTGATGGACGCCATGTGCAGGCAGCGCCGGATGCGTGGCTTCGAGGTCCTGTGGCTCCCGGGCATGGACCATGCGGGCATTGCCACCCAGTCGCTCGTGGAGCGACAGCTGGCCACCGAGGGCATCAACCGTGGCGACATCGGCCGCGGGGACTTCATCGATCGCGTCTGGAAGTGGAAGGCCGAGTCGGGCGGCACCATCGGCGCGCAGATGCGCAGCCTCGGCGACGGCGTGGACTGGTCTCGCGAACGGTTCACGATGGACGACGGGCTCTCGCGCGCGGTGCAGACGGTGTTCAAGCGAATGTTCGACGAAGGTCTAATCTATCGGGCCGAGCGACTGGTCAACTGGTCGCCGGTCCTGCAGACCGCGATCAGCGACATCGAGGTGAAGTACTCCGACGTCGAAGGCGAGCTGGTCAGCTTCCGGTACGGCTCCCTCGACGACACGCAGCCGCACATCGTGGTCGCCACGACCCGGCTCGAGACGATGCTCGGCGACACCGCCATCGCGGTGCACCCCGACGACGACCGCTACCGGCACCTGGTGGGCACAGAGCTGGACCATCCTTTCGTCGATCGCCGGATCCCCGTGGTCGCAGACGACTACGTGGACCCGGAGTTCGGTACCGGTGCCGTCAAGATCACCCCGGCGCACGACCCCAACGACTTCGCCCTCGGCTCCCGGCACAATCTGCCGATGCCGACGATGATGGACGAGACCGCGCACGTCACGGGCACCGGAACCCAGTTCGACGGCCTCGATCGCTACGAGGCCCGCGTGAAGATCCGGGAAGTCCTCGCCGAGCAGGGCCGCATCGTGAAAGAGGTGCGGCCGTACCTGCACAGCGTCGGACACTCGGAGCGCAGCGGTGAGCCGATCGAGCCCCGCTTGAGCATGCAGTGGTGGGTTCGGGTGGAGAGCCTCGCCAAGGCCGCCGGTGACGCGGTGCGCTCCGGCGACACCGTGATCCACCCGAAGTCTCTCGAACCACGGTGGTTCGCCTGGGTCGACGACATGCACGACTGGTGCATCTCCCGGCAGTTGTGGTGGGGGCACCGGATCCCGGTCTGGTACGGCCCCGACGACGACATGGTCTGCGTCGGACCGGATGAGGAGGCGCCGGCGGGCTATGTGCAGGACAACGACGTCCTCGACACCTGGTTCTCGTCGGGACTGTGGCCGTTCTCGACCATGGGCTGGCCGGAGGTCGGCGACGATCTGAAGAAGTTCTATCCGACATCGGTACTGGTCACCGGTTACGACATCATCTTCTTCTGGGTCGCCCGGATGATGATGTTCGGCACGTACGTGGCGAAGTCGCTGGGCGAGCAGACCGGCACCGACACACCCGTGCCCTTCCGGAACGTGTTCTTGCACGGGCTGGTGCGTGACGAGCACGGCAGCAAGATGTCGAAGTCCAAGGGCAACGGTATCGACCCGCTGGACTGGGTGAACCAATACGGCGCCGACGCCCTCCGGTTCACCCTGGCGCGTGGCGCGAATCCGGGCGGCGATCTCTCGGTGGGAGAAGGTCACGCGCAGTCGTCGCGCAATTTCGCCACCAAGCTGTTCAACGCCACCAAGTTCGCGCTGATGAACGGTGCTGCCGTGGGTGAGTTGCCACCGCGTGATCAGCTGACGGACACCGACCGCTGGATCCTCGATCGGCTCGAGGAGGTCCGCGCCGACGTCGACGCGGGTTTCGAGGCCTATGAGTTCTCCAAGGCGTGTGAGGCGCTGTTCCACTTCGCATGGGATGAGTTCTGTGACTGGTACCTCGAGCTGGCCAAGGTGCAGTTCGCGCGAGGTGACGAAGCCGTCACGGCGGCAACAAAACTCGTGCTCGGAACCGTCCTCGACTCCCTGATGCGGATGCTGCACCCGTTCATGCCCTTTGTCACCGAGGTGCTCTGGAAGACCCTCACCGGGGGCGAGTCGGTGGTCATCGCCGACTGGCCGGAAGGATCGGGCGAGGCCGTGGACCTGACCGCCCGGCATCGGGTGGAGGACACTCAGCGGCTGATCACCGAGATCCGCCGGTTCCGTAGCGATCAAGGTGTCAAGGACTCGCAGCGGGTGGCCGTTCAACTGGAGGGGCTCGCCGAGGCGGGCCTGACAGCCCAGCGCGACTACCTCGATTCGTTGGCGCGGCTCGACCCCGCCGACGCGGACTTCTCGGCCACCGCCACGATCGAGGTCCGATTGCGGGACACGACAGTGGTCGTTCGCATCGACACCTCCGGGACCATCGACGTCGAGGCGGAGAGGCGGCGGCTGACCAAGGACTTGGCGACCAACGAGAAGGAACTCGCCGGGACCACGGCCAAACTGGGCAACGAGCAGTTCCTTTCCAAGGCTCCCGATGCCGTGGTCGACAAGATTCGCGGACGTCAGCAGGTGGCGCGTGACGAGGTCGCCCGAATCACAGCGGCGCTGGCAGCGCTGGAAGGCCAATCGTGACCCAGCCGGATCCGACGCAGCCGACCGCGGATGATCTCGCCGAATTGGGCGAGGTCGAGGCCTCCCTCGATACCCGCTGGCCCGAGACCAAGATCGATCCGTCCTTGGCGCGCATCTCGGCGCTGATGGACCTGCTGGGTTCCCCCCAAAAGGGGTATCCGGCGATCCATGTTGCGGGGACCAACGGCAAGACGTCGGTGACGAGGATGATCGATTCTCTGCTCACCGCCTTTCACCGGCGGACGGGCCGGATCACCAGCCCCCATCTGCAACTCGCCACCGAACGCATCTCCATAGACGGGGTCCCCGTCACGCCACGGGCCTATGTGGACACGTACCGCGAACTCGAGCCGTACATCGACATGATCGACGACCGCTCCTTGGCCGCCGACGGGCCCCGGATGAGTAAATTCGAGGTACTGACCGCGATGGCGTACACCGCGTTTGCCGAGGCGCCGGTCGAGGTGGCCGTCGTCGAGACGGGCATGGGTGGACGATGGGACGCCACCAACGTGATCGACGCCACGGTCGCCGTGATCACCCCGATCGCCCTCGACCACGCCGACTATCTCGGCGACACGCTCACCGAGATCGCGGGGGAGAAGGCCGGGATCATCAAGAAGGCGCCGGACTCGTTGGTACCGACCGATCCGGTGACGATCCTCGCGGTGCAGGAGAAGGAAGTTGCGGACGTCCTCTTGCGAGCAGCTGTCGAAGCCGACACGTTCGTCGCCCGTGAGGGCTCCGAGTTCGCGGTGCTCGAGCGGCGGGTCGCTGTCGGGGGACAGTTGCTGACGCTGCAGGGACTCGGCGGCGAATACCCCGAGATCTTCCTGCCGCTACACGGCGCCCATCAGGCGTCCAACGCGGCTTTGGCTCTCGCAGCTGTCGAGGCGTTCTTCGGCGCCGGCGCGGATCGCCAGCTCGATTCGGAGTTGGTCCGTGCCGGCTTCGCCGCGGCGACGAGTCCGGGCCGACTCGAGCGAGTGCGTTCGGCGCCAACGGTATTCCTGGACGCCGCCCACAACCCGCACGGCGCGGCGGCGCTGGCGGCGGCGTTGGAGGACGAGTTCGATTTCCGGCGACTGATCGGGGTGGTCAGCGTGCTCGCCGACAAGGACGCTGCGGGTTTGCTCACCGCGTTCGAGCCGGTGTTCGACGTCATCGTGTTGACGCACAACGGATCCCCCCGCGCGATGGACCCCGAGAGTTTGGCGGAGGTGGCCACCGCGATCTTCGGCGAGGACAGGGTGAAGGTTCACGGATTCCTGCCCGACGCCGTCGAGGCCGCGATCGAGCTCGCGGAGGAAAATCTCGACGACTCCGAGGGGATGTCCGGGACGGGCGTGGTGATCACCGGCTCGGTCGTCACCGCGGGTGCGGCACGCACGCTGTTCGGAAAGGACCCGGCATGAGCGACGAATCTTCCGAGTTACCAGCGAGGTTCACGCCGCCCACCGTCGATCCGTGGCGCGGCCTGCGCGGGGTGATGGCAGGGACGTTGATCCTCGAAGCGATCGTGGTGTTGCTGGCATTTCCCATCGTCGTGCGGGTCGGGGGCGGTCTGACCGTTGCTTCGGGGACCTACCTCGGTGTGCTCACGCTTGCGATGATCCTGGGTTCGGGATTGCAGGGCCGATCGTGGGCGTTGCCGTATGACCTTGCGCTACAAGTGATCACGATCGCCGGTTGGATCGTCCACTGGTCCATCGGAGTCGTCGGGATCGTCTTCATGATCGTGTGGCTCTACATCGCCTACATCAAACGGGATGTCCGGCTGCGCATGGAACGCGGCTTGCTGAACGGGCAGGAACGCATCGCCGACTGACCGCTCGCCGGTGTGGGCTGGTCAGGAGGAGTCGCGCGGCGATGTTGCCGGAACGTGACCTGAAAAGTCGCAAATCGGGTTTCGCCCGGCTCGGGGTGCTGACAAGATCGCAGGCACACCACACCGTGAAGCACTCGAAAGGTACACATATATATGTCACGCTCCGCAAAGTTCGTTCCTGCCGTACTCGCCGCCGCGGGTGCCGCCTGTGTCATCGCAGGAACTGCGACAGGAGCTGGGGCTGCTTCTGCTGAGGCGAGCTCGCCGATGCCGGTGGGAGACAGTCAGTTCGGTTACATCGCGACTCACGCGCTGACTCAGCGCGCAGCTGACATGAACCTTCCGGAGTTCGTCGCCTCGATTCCGGTGCCTGCGGAGTACAAGCCGGCGAACCTCGCGCTCGCGGCCCGCTTCGACATCGTCGTCGATGAAGCTCTCGCATCGCCCGGTGGTTGCGTCCAGGTCGTCATCGACCCCGCGCCCACGTCCGGAGGCGTCTTCAGCTATGGATTCTTCGCCGTCGAAGGACAGTACTGCCAGCCCTAGCCCGGATCGACGCCCCTGGCTCGGTTCGACGCCCCTGGCTCGGTTCGACGCCCCTGGCTCGGTTCGACGCCCCTAGCTCTGTTCGACGCACAGTCGGGTCCACGTCTCGAAGTGCCGTCGGGTTAGTCTTGTCGGGTGACTGAACGGACTCTGGTACTGATCAAGCCCGACGGCGTCGAGCGTGGGCTCGTCGGCGACATCATCGAGCGGATCGAGCGCAAGGGCCTGAGCCTTGTCGCCCTCGAACTCAAGACCGTCAGCGATGACATAGCGGCCGGCCATTATGCCGAGCACGAGGGCAAGCCCTTCTATCCATCCCTGCTCGAATTCATCACGTCGGGCCCCCTGGTCGCGGCTGTCCTCGAGGGCCCGCGCGCAGTGGCCGCATTCCGACAGATAGCCGGCGGCACCGACCCGGTGGAGAAAGCTGTCCCGGGCACCATCCGGGGCGACTATGCCCTCAGTACTCAGTTCAATCTCGTACACGGCTCGGACTCGCCGGACTCGGCAGAGCGCGAGATCGCGCTCTGGTTCCCTGACCTCGGCTGACAGGTCGGCCTGACGCCCGAATCCGGGTGATGTCGGTGGACTCGGCAGCGCCGGGTCGGTTGTGTGGGATACTGACAACGGTTGTCGAGCCCACTGCTCTGTTTAATGGACAAGGGGCGCCGACGACCAGATGATCAGCTCGTGTGCTCGGTCCCCACTCAGGTGGTTTTTCACCTGTCGTGGTGTGGACATCGCGGCACTCGGGCAGTAGTCAAGTCATCACGCCAGGCGTCGCCGGTGAATGCGAGAAGTTCTCGCGGAAACCGGGCGAAGCGAGACCTACAATCCCGGCCCAGGCCGGGTAAATAGCACAGCCCTCGCGTGGCCGCGTTTATCCGCGCCCGGGGGCTCGAGGAGAATACGTGGCCGACAACCAGTCGCCGGACGAAGTCAATACGAATTCGGCGCAAGAGTTTCCGCACAAGATGCGCGTGCATGCGCTGGCCAGAATTCTTGGTCTGAGCAGTCGTGAGGTGCTGGTGCATCTCGCCGACCTCGGGATCGTGGCCCGCAGCCCACAATCGAGCATCGTCAGGAGCACCGCCATCGCGGTGCGCGACAAGATCGCCGCAGGCGACGACCCTGCGAGCGCGGGTGTCACCGGCGAGAGCCCCGTGGCCACCGCGCAGGGCGACGAGAACGTAGAGGCAACTCCGCCCGCCACTCAGGCCGTGGACGAGCCCGCACCTGCTCCGGTGGAGAAAGAGACCACAGACGACGTTCCGGCCGGGGCCGATGAGCCGGTCGTCACCGAGGCGAGCACGGCGGAGGCGTCCGATGAGGTCGCCGCCTCCGTCGAGGTGCTGCCTTCTGTCACCTCCACCCCACATCTTTTCTCGGCGATCGAAGAGGAGCTGCCGCGCACCAGCTCCGCCCCGGCGGCACCCGCCGCCGGTGGTTCGCCGCTGTTCCTGTCGGCGGAGCAATCGGTCCGGTCGACGGAGCAACCGGCCGACACCGATGACACCTCTGATCAGGACGACTCCGATGACGACGGTGACACCGCGTCCCGCAAGCGGCGTCGGGGGCGTCGTGGTCGCGGCCGCGGTCGCGGTGACCAGGGCGGCACCGACGACCAGAGCACCGCGGATGATCAGGACAGCTCCGACGAGGACACCGGTGCCGACTCGGCCACCTCGGATGACGAGGCCGGATCAGCAGACTCTTCCGACCACAAACCCACCTCGGACGACGCCGACACGTCGGACAAGCCGGACATCAAGAGCAGCAAACGCAAGCGGAGCCGGCCGAAGAAGCCCAGGACCGAGAGCGAAGACGACCAGGGCGAGCAGGGCGGAGACGAGGCAGCGACCTCGGATGCCGCGGCCAAGCCGGATACCGAGGAGTCGAAGGAGTCGGAGACCGATCCCGACGCCGACTCGGCGGAGTCGGATGACCAGGACGACTCCGCCGATGGCGGCTCTGCCAACCGTCGGCGTCGGCGTCGCCGTCGTCGCAAGGGCGGTGATGGCGACGACTCCGGACCCTCTGATGATCCGCCCAACACGGTCGTTCACGAGCGCGAACCGCGCAACAAGGCGCGAGGGCGCGACGAAGTCCAGGGCATCTCGGGGTCCACCAGGCTCGAGGCCAAACGACAGCGACGTCGGGACGGACGCGATGCGGGCCGCAGGCGGCCGCCGATCCTGAGCGAATCCGAATTCTTGGCCCGGCGCGAAGCCGTCGACCGTGTGATGGTCGTCCGCGAGCGCTCGGGAGTCGCGGCGACCGTGACCCACGACGCCCACGGTGACAACGGTGGTGACGCGGCGCCGCAGGCCACCCGCGACTACACGCAGGTCGCTGTTCTCGAAGACGGCGTGCTGGTCGAACATTTCGTGACGACCTCGAACTCTTCGTCGATGGTCGGCAACATCTACCTCGGCCGGGTACAGAATGTCCTGCCGGGTATGGAAGCCGCGTTCGTCGACATCGGCAGGGGACGCAACGGCGTGCTCTACGCCGGTGAGGTCAACTGGGATGCGGCCGGACTCGACGGCGGCTCACGCAAGATCGAGCAAGCTCTGCGCCCCGGAGACCCGGTTCTCGTGCAGGTGAGCAAGGATCCTGTGGGGCACAAGGGTGCACGGCTGACCACACAGATCTCGCTGGCGGGACGTTACCTCGTGTACGTCCCCGGGGGTGGATCCACCGGCATCAGTCGTAAGCTGCCCGACACCGAGCGCAAGCGGCTCAAGGCAATTCTCGGCAAGATCGTCCCCGACGACGCCGGTGTGATCATCCGTACCGCCTCCGAAGGGGTGGCTGCGGACGAGCTGACCCGCGACATCGAACGACTCCAGCAGCAATGGGAGACCATCAACGCTGCCAATCCTGCGGCGGGCAAATCGAAATCGGCGGCTCCGCAGACCCTGTACGAAGAGCCGGATCTCTTGGTGAAGGTCGTCCGCGACCTGTTCAACGAGGACTTCAAGAAGCTCGTCGTCGAGGGAAACGGCGCCTGGAACCAGGTCGAGAACTACGTTCGCAGCGTCGCGCCCGATCTGCTCGATCGCACTGAGCGTTTCGACAAGGCCCACGCCGATGCCCCCGACGTGTTCGACGTTCATCGGATCGACGAACAGCTCGCGAAGGCGCTCGATCGCAAGGTCTGGTTGCCCTCCGGTGGAACGCTGATCATCGAGCACACCGAGGCGATGACAGTGGTCGACGTGAACACCGGCAAGTTCACGGGTTCCGGCGGCAACCTGGAAGAGACGGTCACGCGGAACAACCTCGAGGCCGCCGAAGAGATCGTGCGGCAGATGCGGCTCCGCGACATCGGCGGCATGATCATCGTCGACTTCATCGACATGGTCCTCGAATCGAACCGGGACCTGGTGCTGCGCAGGCTCACGGAGGCACTTGGCCGTGATCGCACCCGCCATCAGGTGTCCGAGGTGACCTCGCTGGGCCTGGTCCAGATGACACGTAAACGACTCGGAACCGGACTGCTCGAGGCCTTCTCGACCACCTGTACGTGCTGTAACGGCCGGGGAATCGTCATACATGCCAACCCGGTGGAGATCTCCGGCGGCGGCGACGACCCCGGTCGCGGCGCGGGTGGTGGAGGCGACAACGCGAAGCGTGCCAGGCGTAATCGGCGTAATGGCAAGCCCGACCAGCCCGCCGCTGCGGAGACCAAGCCGGCCGCCCACAGTCCGGCGGAGCACCCGATGTTCCGCGCGATGGCGAGCCACACGACCGATCCCGACGCCGTTGACCCGGAGGCGCAGACGCCGGAGGTCACCGGCGAGGAGCTGAAGGATTTCGAGGTCACCGACTCGGCGTCGAACCCGGCCGCTTCAGACGCCTCCGAGACACCGGACGAGAAGACCGCCCCGGAGGTCGAGCCGAGGACCAACGGTTCTTCGAGGTCCAGGTCGAGGCGCGGGGCGGGGCGAAACGGCAGCAAACCAGCCGCTGCGCCGGACGCCACGTCGTCGGTCGTCGAGGCCACGGAGAGCACATCTCCGGCCGGTTCGGCCGAGCAAACGGCGGTGGCTGCGCCTGAGGCTGAGCCGCCCGCCGGCGACGAGCCGGTTGTCGTGGCCCAGCCCACCACGCCGGAGCCCGAACCGACGGCAGAGACAGCAGCACCCCCGAAGCGGCGCCGTGCAGTCCGTCGCAAGGCGGCGGCGCCGACAGTGACGTCGCCGGATACGGCGGTGATCACCGACGTGATCACTGCGGAGCCGGTGACGACCCCGCCGGTGACGACGTCGGGGCCCATCACGACGTCGGGTTCGACGACACCATCCGATGAGCCGGCGGTCGCCGTACGACGCAAGCCGCGTCGGCGGGCAGCCGGTAGGCCGGCAGGGCCGCCGGTGGAGGAGTGATCGGGGACACGGCGACAGACGCTGGTTTGACCCGGTCGGCCATACTCCCGTAACCTGGATCAGTCGCCATTCGGCGGACGGATAGCGCTGTGTCCTGCAGCGCCCGGCCGGATCGGCAACGGGCAAGAGCCCGAACGAACCACGACAGACAGTAAGAGGTAGCTCTCCGATGGCAACGTACGCAATCGTCAAGACCGGCGGTAAGCAGTACAAGGTCGCTGAAGGCGATCTGGTGAAGGTCGAGAAGATTGACAGCAAGCTGGGCGACACCGTCGCGCTGCCCGTGACGCTTGTCGTCGATGGCGCGGACCTGACGACAGACGCCGACAAGCTGGCGAAGATCTCGGTGACCACCGAGGTCGTCGAGCATGTCAAGGGACCGAAGATCAAGATCCACAAGTTCAAGAACAAGACCGGCTACCACAAGCGCCAGGGGCATCGTCAGAAGCTGACGGTTCTCAAGGTCACCGGTATCAAGTAAACAGCCCACCACACTTTTCAGGAGATCTGTCATGGCACATAAGAAGGGTGCATCAAGCTCGCGCAACGGGCGCGATTCGAATGCCCAGCGGCTCGGTGTGAAGCGCTTCGGTGGCCAGCAGGTCAGCGCGGGCGAGATCCTGGTCCGTCAGCGCGGCACTCACTTCCACCCCGGCGTGAATGTCGGGCGTGGCGGCGACGATACCCTGTTCGCTCTCGCTGCAGGTGCTGTTGAGTTCGGTGCGAAGCGCGGCCGCAAGACCGTGAACATCGTGCCGGAACCTGCGCAGGCCTGAACCCGCGTAGCCGGCTTTTCATAGCTCCCAAGGGGCGGGCAGGGTCATTCGATCCGGTCCGCCCCTTAGGAATTCTCCGAACTCTCTCAAGGTGAAAAAATGTCGAGATTTGTTGACCGCGTGACGATTCACGCGACCGCGGGCAACGGGGGACATGGCTGCTCGTCAGTGCACCGCGAGAAGTTCAAGCCGCTCGGCGGACCAGACGGCGGCAACGGGGGCAACGGCGGCGACGTCACCCTGGTCGTCGATCCGCAGGTTCACACGTTGCTCGACTTCCATTTCCATCCCCACGCCAAAGCCGGAAACGGTCGTCCGGGTGCGGGCGCGAACCGTGACGGCGCCAACGGTGAACCGCTGATTCTTCCCGTACCCGACGGCACGATGGTGCTCGACGCGGAAGGCCGCCTGCTGGCCGACCTGGTCGGTGAGGGCACCACCTTCGCCGCCGCGTCCGGTGGTCGCGGCGGGCTCGGCAATGCGTCGCTGGCGTCGCGCGCACGCAAGGCGCCCGGCTTTGCCCTCAACGGCGAAGAAGGCGAGATTCGCGAGCTCGTACTCGAACTCAAGTCCGTCGCGGACGTCGGGCTGGTCGGGTTCCCTTCCGCGGGCAAGTCCTCGCTCGTGTCCGTGCTGTCGGCGGCAAAGCCGAAGATCGCGGACTACCCGTTCACCACTCTGCGACCGAACCTCGGTGTGGTCAACAGCGGCTCGGATGTGTTCACCATCGCCGACGTACCGGGACTGATCCCGGGAGCGTCCACCGGTCGGGGCCTGGGTCTGGACTTCCTCCGGCATCTGGAGCGATGCGCGGTCCTGGCACACGTGGTCGATTGCGCCACCCTGGAGCCCGGCCGCGACCCGATCACCGATATCGACGTACTCGAAGGTGAACTCGCGGCCTACCAGCCTGCGCTGCAGTCCGATACCGGGCTGGGCGAGCTGGCGAATCGGCCTCGGGTGGTGATCCTCAACAAGATCGACGTGCCGGAGGCCGCGGAACTGGCCGAGATGGTCACCGCGGAACTCTCCGAACGCGGCTGGCCGGTCTTCGCCATCTCGGCGGTGACCCACAAGGGTCTGAAAGAACTCACCTACGCCCTCGCAGATCTCGTGCGCCAGTACCGCATCGATCACCCCAAGCCGATTGCGCGACGCCCGGTGATCCGGCCCATCGCGACCGACGACAACGGTTTCTCGATCATCTCCGACCCCGCCGAGCCAGGTGCGTTCATCGTGCGCGGCGTCCGGCCGGAGCGCTGGATCAAGCAGACCCAGTTCGGCAATGACGAGGCCGTCGGATACCTCGCCGACCGGCTCAATCGCTTGGGGGTCGAGGCCGAGCTGATCAAACTCGGTGCCGAAGCCGGCTGTTCGGTGACCATCGGAGAGGTGACGTTCGAATGGGAACCCATGACCCCCGTGGCCGAGGACTTCCCGATGAGCGGACGCGGATCCGACATCAGGCTCGATCGTCCCGAACGTATCGGTGCCACCGACCGAAAAATTGCTCGTCGCCTTCGCCGTGGCCTGGACCCCGAACTCGAGGAACCCGACGATCGTGGATAGCGTTACTCGCCAACGAATTTCGGGTGCACGCAGTGTTGTGGTCAAGATCGGTTCGTCTGCTCTGACGGAGTTGACGACAGGTTTGGACACCGGTCGACTCGATGCGCTGGCGGACGCCATCGAGGCTCGCATGTGTTCGGGTTCAGACGTCATCGTCGTTTCGTCCGGTGCGATCGGCGCCGGCATAGCCCCGCTGGGACTGAGGTCGCGGCCGCAGGATCTGGCGACCAAGCAGGCTGCGGCCAGTGTCGGTCAGCTGGCGTTGGCACACGCGTGGAACACGTCTTTCGCTCGGTACGGCAGGACGGTCGGACAGGTGCTGCTCACCGCTCATGATGTGTCGCTGCGTGCCCACCACGCGAACGCCCAGCGGACCCTGGACAGGCTGCGCTCGCTCGGCGCCGTCGCGATCGTGAACGAGAACGACACGGTGGCCACCAACGAGATCCGGTTCGGCGACAACGATCGGCTCGCCGCACTGGTGGCTCACCTGGCGGGAGCCGATGCGCTCATCCTGCTCTCGGATGTGGATGGTCTGTATGACGGTGATCCGCGTAAGGGCGGAGCGACCTTGATCCGCGAGGTGGACGGCCCCGACGACCTCGAAGGGGTCATCGCCGGCACAGGTGGCGCGCTGGGCACGGGGGGGATGGCGTCAAAGCTGTCTGCCGCACGTCTGGCCGCAGACGCCGGTCTGCCCGTCCTGTTGGCCGCGGCCGCCGATGCCGCGGCCGCATTGACGGATGCGTCAGTTGGCACCGCATTTGCGCCTCGCGCCCAACGACTTTCGGCCCGCAAGTTCTGGGTTCGGCATGCGGCGGAGGCCACGGGTCGACTCGTGCTCGACGACGGCGCGGTGCGCGCGGTGTCGACGGCCAGGCGCTCACTGCTCTCGGCGGGGATCGTTGCGGCTGCCGGTAGGTTCTTCGGCGGAGACGTCGTGGACCTCGCCGACCAATCCGGACAGGTCCGAGCCCGCGGGGTGGTCGCCTACGACGCGTCCGAGGTCAGCGAGATGCTCGGTAAGTCGAGCGGTGCACTCCCCGCAGACCTGCGCCGTCCCGTCGTGCACGCCGACGACCTGGTCGCGCTGTAGATCAGCTGACCAGCGACTCCAGCACCTGCGAGCAGGGACCGTCGATCTTCATCGTGGCGAGCTCATCCCCACGGGTGTGACCCCGGTTGACGATGAACACAGGCTTGCCGGTGCGCTTGGCGTGCCGGACGAACCGCAGTCCACTCATGACCGTCAGCGAGGACCCGAGGACGAGGAGGGCATCTGCGTCATCGACCATGGAAAACCCCTGCGTGACAACAGTCTTCGACACGCTTTCTCCGAAGTAGACGATGTCGGGTTTCAGTATTCCGCCGCACATCTGACAGTCGACCATGCTGAAGTCGGTGGTGTCCGCGACGACGACATCGGCGTCGGGCGCGAACTCGATCGCACCGCGGCCACGGATTCGACTGACGAAGTCGGCGTTCACCGGCTCGAGTAAGTCGGCGAGGTGATGCCGGGAGATCTTGTGATCACAGCTGAGACATCTCACCCGCCCGTATGAACCGTGGAGTTCGAGGACGGCGCGGTTGCCGGCCTTGAGGTGCAGCATGTCCACGTTCTGGGTGATCACCCCGCTGACCGCGCCTCGGCGCTCGAGCGTTGCGAGGGCGCGATGGCCTGCGTTGGGTAGCGCGGAGTCCATGTGCCGCCACCCGAGGTGGTTGCGGGCCCAGTAATGGCGTCGGAAGTCAGGGGTGCTGAGGAACATGTCGATCGTCATGGGGGTGCGCGCAGGTGTGCCGGGGCTGCGGTAGTCGGGAATGCCCGAATCGGTGGATACGCCGGCGCCCGTCAGGGCCAGGGTCCGTGCACCGGACAGCAGTTCGCGGAGGCGGTCCATGCGGTCGGGCAGGTCCGGATCGGGCGTTGTCGGCTGGGCTGGTGCCCACTGAACGGGGCGAGTACGCACTTCAACCACAGTACCGGGACTCCCGTCATCGGCAACGGGAAAAGGCTCGGCAACGGGAAAAGGCTCGGCACCCTGATCAGGGGTGCCGAGCCTTCATGGGTCCGGCCGCGTTGTAGGTGTGCGCCGCGGCGGTTCGGGGGTCGGGCGAACCTGGCGTCTTCGTGTAAACGCCCGGCCAGCGCTACCCAGGCGAAGGCCCGTCCGCGAACTGCGCGCGCGGTGGGCCGAACCCCGTCAGGTGCCGACGGTCACGAGGGGATAGACCCCGTTCTCGTCGTGCGTTTCATTACCGACCACAGGCGGGTTGAACACGCAGAGCATGACCATCTGTGTGTCGGCCTTGACGGTATGTCGCTCGTGACCGTTGAGCAGGTACATCGAGCCCGGGCCGAGAGGGTAGACCTCGCCGGTTTCCCGGTCCGTCAGAGTGCCTTCGCCCTCGACGAGCCACACCGCCTCGACGTGGTTGGCGTAGTGGAACTCGTTGACCGAGCCCGCCTTGATGGTGGTCTCGTGAAACGAGAATCCAACCTTGTCGCCGCCGAGCACGATGCGCTTGGAACGCCAATTACCGTTCTCCGCTTCGATGTCACGGTCGGTGCCGGTGATTTCTTGGGTGGTGCGCACGATCATGTATGAAATCCTTTCGATAGCTCAGATTTCGGCCGAATCAGGAGTTGAGGACCTCTGCGGTGGCCTGCCCGAGGATGGCCAGACCCTGATCGAGTTCCTCGTTGGTGATGGTCAGCGGAGGCAGCAACTTCACGACCTCGTCGGACGGACCCGACGTCTCGGCCAGGAGGCCTCGGTCGTACGCGAGCCCACACACCTTGGCGGCCGCGTCGGCGTCCTCGAACACCAGACCCTGGACCATGCCGCGTCCACGGGTGCTGATGCCCTGGTGGGCGCTGCACAGTGAGATGAAGAAGTCGCGGATGCGCTCACCCTTGGCGATGACCTCTTTTTCGAAGGTGTCGTCCGACCAGTACTCTTCGATCGCCTTTTTGGCGGTCACGAAAGCGGGATTGTTCCCGCGGAAGGTTCCGTTGTGCTCACCCGGCGACCACACGTCCAGCTCGGGCTTGAACAGGGTCAGCGCCATCGGCATCCCGTAGCCGCCGATCGACTTCGACATCGTGACGATGTCCGGCGTAATGCCGGCGATCTCGAACGAAAAGAATGGGCCGGTGCGTCCGCAGCCCATCTGCACATCGTCGACGATCAGCAGGATCTCGCGGCGCTTGCAGAGCTCGGCAAGAGCTTGAAGCCATTCCGGCCGTGCGATGTTGACGCCGCCTTCACCTTGAACCGTCTCGACGATGACTGCTGCCGGGCGGTTCAGCCCACTGCCGGAGTCGTCGAGTACGCGCTCGAACCAGCTGAAGTCCTCCATGACGCCGCCGAAATAGTTGTCGAACGGCATCGGGGTGGCGTGTACCAGCGGGATACCGGCGCCCGCACGCTTCATGGAGTTTCCGGTCACCGAAAGGGCACCCAGAGTCATGCCGTGAAATGCGTTGGTGAAGTTGATGATCGAGGTTCGACCGGTCACCTTCCTGGCGAGCTTCAGCGCACTTTCGACCGCATTGGTGCCGGTCGGGCCGGGGAACTGGACCTTGTAGTCGAGTCCACGGGGCTCGAGGATCTTGTCCTGGAACGTCTGCAGGAACTCGCCTTTGGCGACCGTTGACATGTCGAGGCCGTGGGTGATCCCGTCGCTCTCGATGTAGTCGAGGAGTGCGGCCTTCAGGACCGGATTGTTGTGCCCATAGTTGAGCGCTCCGGCCCCGGCGAAGAAGTCGAGGTACTGCTTGCCGTCGCGATCGGTCAACCACGCGCCCTTGGCGCTGGTGAAGATGGCGGGCCAGCCTCGGCTGTAGCTCCGGACCTCGGACTCGCGGGTCTCGAAGATATTGCTGGAAAAGGTCTCTTGCACAGATGCAGTCATTTCGTCCTCCGAAGGGTGCGAAAATTCAGTCGACCATGCGACTGGTGGGCAGCCATCATTCGACTGATGAACAAAGTACTGGCGGGCGGGGGGTCAATCCCCGCGCCTGCCGTCAGCGACCGTGACAGGCCGCGATAGGGGTCGATCCGGGGTGGCGTCGACCGTTCGTCAGATGTCGGTGTCAGCGTCGCGGAGCGACGATGTACAGATCTTCTGGTTCGTGATCATCCGGAAAGTCGTTGGGGGAGAAGAGGTCTTCCCTGCGGAAGTCCATCCCTCGACGTTCGGCGAGGCCGGCGAACAAGGCCTGCGATGCGGTGTTGTCCGGGCTGATGGTGGTGTGCAGCGTGGTGATGCCGCGAGGTTCGAGCCGATCCATCAGCTGGCTCAACATCTTTCCGGCCAATCCGAGTCCCCGCTGGTCGGCGTCGACAGCTACCTGCCACACCATGACCGCGTCCGGGAGTTGCGGGCGCAGATAGCCGGTCACGAAACCGACCACTTTGCCGTCCACCTCGGCGACCACTGAAGTCTGGGCGTAATCCTGACACCACAGAAGGTAGGCGTAACTCGAGTTCAGATCGAGAACTTTCGAGTCACGGGCGATTTCCCAGAGCCGGACTCCGTCGGAAACCTTTGGCTTACGAAATGCCACCGCGTCCGGCGCGGCGGTTAGGGTAGCGCTGATCTGAGTTGGGCTCATATCGATTTTCAAGTTAACAAGGCATCACACCAATGTCACCCACCTACGGGAATTGGTGCCGAAAGCACCCCCTTAGCCCCTGCTCAGCGGTGCTTTGTGAGGTGGCTCACAAATACTTGATCTGTTCAACCAATGCAGACGCATGCCGGTGCGAATCGGCGGTGGATCAAGCTGGACAATGGACATCATGACCCGCATCATCGCCGGCGCCGCCCGGGGCAGACGGCTGTCCGTACCCGAGGCGGGCACCCGGCCGACCACCGACCGCGTCCGGGAAGCGGTCTTCAACATCCTTGCGGCCCGCGTCGATTTCGATGGAGCGGCGGTGCTCGATTTGTTCGCGGGGTCAGGGGCGCTGGGGCTCGAGGCGCTGTCCCGCGGTGCCGCCTCCGTGGTGCTGGTCGAATCCGGAAGCAAGGCGGCCAAGGTGATCGAGGCAAACATCCGCTCCACCGGCCTTACCGGCGCGGTGGTCGCGCGGCGCCGGGTGGTCGATCACCTTCGCACGCAGGGGAAGGTCGCCGACATCGTGTTCGCCGATCCGCCCTACGACCTACCGGATGAGCAACTGTCGGAGCTCCTACGCTTGCTCGCCACAGGTCGCGTTGTGCCTGGCGGGATGGTCGTCGTCGAGCGATCTGCGCGTAGCGCGGCCACAGAGTGGCCAGAAGAGTTCACCGACGTGCAGGTCCGGCAGTACGGCGAGACCCGAATCGAACTGGCCGAGTTCGCGTCCTCGGTCGACGGCGCCGGCGCGGCGGACTGATAACTTGGCAGCCATGTCCGGAGCCGTGTGTCCAGGATCGTTCGACCCCGTGACCTCCGGTCACCTCTATGTGTTCGAGCGCGCAGCCGCCCGTTTCGACGAACTGGTGATCCTGGTGACCGTCAATCCGAAAAAGCATGGATTCTTCGGTATAGACGAGAGGCTCGAGCTGATCAGGGAAACCACTGCGCATCTGCCGAACGTGCGCGTCGACAGTTGGCAAGGGCTTCTCGTCGACTATGTGCGGCAGCAGGGCCTCGACACCATCGTCAAGGGCCTCCGCGGTGCTGTCGATTTCGAGTACGAGATGCCGATGGCGCAGATGAATCGTGATCTGACGGGCGTGGAGACCGTATTCCTGCTCACCGATCCGCGTCTGGCGCACGTTTCCAGCTCGCTCGTCAAGGAGGTCGCACGCCTCGGGGGAGCGGTCGGCGACTTCCTTCCTCCTCTGGTGCACGAGCAGTTGCTGGCGAAGCTGTCCGACGAACGACAGGTCTGACGCCGGAAATTTCTTTCCACACCTGGTGTGCCCTGGGTGTTCGTCCTACCGTAGAGCCGACACACCGGCCCGGTTGCGGCGTCACAGGCGCAACATTGGGCACAATAGTCACAGAATTAACACCAACCACTGATCGCACTGTGACGGGGACGAGTCGACCGGGCTCGTTCGGCATGTGCGGCGAGGAGTGAGGTAGCTGTGTACCGGGTTTTCGAAGCACTGGACGAACTGGGCGCCATCGTCGAAGAAGCGCGCAGTGTTCCGATGACAGCGGGTTGCGTCGTTCCTCGAGGCGACGTTCTCGAGCTGCTGGACGACGTCAAGGACGCCATACCTGGCGACCTGGATGACGCGCAGGACGTCCTCGACCAGCGAGACAAGCTGATCGGCGATGCCCGGATGCATGCCGACACCATGGTCGGTGAAGCCACCGCCGAGGCTGATTCGACGCTCGCTCACGCCAGGTCGGAGGCCGACCGGGTGCTTTCCGAGGCCAAGTCCGCGGCCGATCGGATGGTCGCCGAAGCGCAGTCACATTCGGGACAGTTGCTGTCCGACGCCACCGCGGAGGCCGAGCGCATCGGTTCGGCCGCGCATCGCGAGTACGAGTCGGTGACCGGGCGCGCGCATGCCGAGGCCGAGCGGATGATCGAGTCGGGCAACGCCAACTATGAACGGTCGGTCGCCGAGGGGATTGCCGAGCAGCAGCGGTTGGTCTCCGAGACGGAGGTCGTACAGGCCGCGCGGGCGGAATCCGAGCGGGTGATCGACGCGGCACACGCCGAATCCGATCGTCTGCGCGGCGAATGCGATATCTATGTGGACAACAAACTCGCGGAGTTCGAGGAGCTGCTGACCGGGACGATTCGTTCGGTCAACCGCGGGCGGCAGCAGCTGCGTACCGGGGCGGGTGTCCACGACTACGCCGAGCACGTCCGACGCGGCGACTTCGGTACCGGAATGGCCGTCTGACCCGCGATTTGTGGCGCGGCCGACCCCGCGCGTCATGGATTGCGGCCACAGCCCATCACAGGCGTATCGTGGTTCCTTGTGTCGCAGCGCGAAAACAAACAATCACGCCACGATCGCACCATCGACGGCCCCTTCACCCTGGACATTCGCAGTCTGGGTAGACGGGCCGGCTCGATGCGAGAGGTGCATCGTGCCATCACCCCTGCCCCGCGGATCGGTTTGGACATGATCGCGATCCCGGCGGGCAGTGACGTCGATCTCGACCTACGTCTGGAAGCGGTCTCGGAGGGCGTCCTGGTCACCGGATGCGTCAGCGGCGAGACGGAAGGGCAGTGTGTCCGCTGTCTGGAGCCGATCGCGGGGACTGCCAGCGTGTACGTGACCGAGCTGTACGCGTACCCGAACAGCGCGACGGAACAGACGACCGATGCCGAGGACATTCATCGGATCGTCGACGACAAGATCGATCTCGAGCAAGCGGTTGTCGACGCCGTCGCGCTCGACCTGCCGCACACCCCGCTGTGCCGACCGGACTGTCCGGGATTGTGCCCGGAGTGCGGGATCCGGCTGGACCTCGCCGAGGCCGGTCACCAGCACGATGTCATCGACCCACGCTGGGCTGGATTGGCATCGAAGTTCGCCGAGGATCCTGAGTCGAAAAAGTGACGGACAGCGTTCGTGAGGTGGCCGGCGCAGACGTCGACCATTCAGACCTGCTTGCGGCGCTCGGCATTTCTCTGTCAGACGAAATGCTGACGCTGGCACTGACGCACCGCTCGTACGCGTACGAGCACGGTAGGTTGCCCACCAACGAGCGGCTGGAGTTCCTGGGCGACTCGGTTCTCGGGGTCGTCATCACCGAGCAGCTCTACCGGACGCACCCTGACCGTCCGGAAGGTGAGCTCGCCAAGATCCGAGCCAGCGTCGTGAACATGCACGCGCTCGCCGCAGTTGCGAAAGGCCTCGGCCCGGGTGGACTCGGTGCGCATCTGCGACTCGGTCGCGGCGAAGAAATGACCGGTGGCCGGGACAAGGCGAGCATCCTCGCCGACGGTATGGAAGCGCTCATCGGCGCCATCCACCTCGAACACGGCCTCGAAACTGCGCGGACCACGGTGCTCGCGCTGTTCGAGCCGGCGCTGAATCGGTCGGCGGCACTGGGCGCCGGACTCGACTGGAAGACGTCACTACAGGAACTGACCGCCGAGAAGGGCCTGGGGGTTCCGGCGTACCAGATCACCTCGACCGGCCCTGATCATTGCAAGGAGTTCACCGCGACGGTGATGGTCGGAGGCGATTCGATGGGTTCCGGCGTCGGACGAACCAAGAAAGAAGCCGAACAGATCGCGGCTTCCACCGCGTGGAAAGAGATCTCGGGTACCGGAGACGATGCCTGAACTGCCCGAGGTGGAGGTTGTTCGCCGCGGCCTGCTCGGACATGTGGTGGGTAAACGCATCGTGGCCGTGGAGGTGCTACATCCACGTGCGGTGAGGCGACAGCTCGGCGGCGCCGCAGACCTCATCGGTCTGCTGGCCGGGGCGACGGTGACAGCGGCTCGGCGACGAGGTAAGTATCTGTGGCTCGAGGCGGATCCGGCAGCGGCCGCCGACCCGATCGCCATACTCGTGCACCTCGGCATGAGCGGACAGATGCTCGTCCAGTCCGCGGGCGCAGTCGACGAAAAGCACCTGCGCATCCGCGCCACTCTTGACGACGGCACCGAATTGCGGTTCGTCGACCAGCGAACTTTCGGCTCGTGGATGGTCGACGACATCGTGGGCTCCGTCCCCGCATCGATCGCGCACATCGCACCCGACCCCTTCGACCCCGGTTACGACCAGTCGGCCGTCGTCAAGGTCCTGCGCGGCAAGCACACCGAGATCAAACGTGCTCTTCTCGATCAGACGGTGGTATCCGGGGTCGGGAACATCTACGCCGATGAAGCGCTGTGGCGCAGTCAGATCCACGGTCAGCGGCTCACCGACAAACTGCCGGTCAAGTCGCTGCGCGCAGTGCTCGACAATGCCGCCGCCGTCATGTCCGAGGCACTCGACCAGGGCGGCACCTCGTTCGATGCCTTGTACGTCAACGTCAACGGCCAGTCAGGCTACTTCGAGCGTTCGCTCAACGCCTATGGGCGAGAGGGCAAGCCCTGCCGGCGCTGCGGTGCAGCGATGCGACGGGAGCACTTCATGAATCGCAGTTCCTTCAGCTGCCCCAGGTGCCAGGTTCGCCCGCGGTTCTAGCCGCTGCGCGTCGGGCATGATCGTCATATGACCGTGAACCTGACGCCCGACGAACTGCTGACCACCACTCGAACCGTGCGTAAACGGCTTGACCTGACGAAACCCGTGCCCATCGAACTCGTCAAAGAGTGCCTCGAGATCGCACTCCAGGCGCCGTCGGGATCCAATCGTCAAGGCTGGCAGTGGATTGTCGTCAGCGACCCAGAGGTACGCGCGGCGATCGGGAAGATCTACGGCGAACTCGTCGACGAGTATCTCGCCTCGAACCAGTCGGCAGCGAAGCTGTTCGCCGACGACCCGGACCGCGCGCCCGTCCAGCAGCGGGTCGGCGGCAGCGTCGCGTGGCTCGGCGAGCACATGGGGGAGGTACCGGTCCTGGTGATCCCGTGTATCAAGGCGGGCAAGACCCTGCCGTCGGGAAATCAGGCCGGACTCTGGGGGTCGTTGCTGCCGGCGGTCTGGAGTTTTGCCCTCGCTGCACGTGCCCGCGGGCTCGGCACCGCGTGGACCACGCTGCATCTGCAGCGAGAGGCGGAAATCGCTGAACTCCTCGGGATCCCCGCCGGCTTTCACCAGGCGGCATTGATCCCGACGGCGTTCTACACGGGCGACACGTTCAAGCCGGCGCCGCGCGAACCTCTCGACAACCTGCTCCACATCGACCGTTGGTGACCCCTGTGGCGTCGACGCTCCGGCTGAGTCCCGCGGAATTGCGGGGTACGGCAGCGTGTTCAATATGGACATGAGCGCAACCGAACCAGTGACCAGTGAGCAGCATGCGACAGAACTGTGGGTTCAGCGAACCGGCAGCAGGCGATACACCGGGCGCAGCAGCCGCGGCGCCGAGGTCCTCATCGGTTCGCAGGACGTCGAGGGAGCCTTCACGCCAGGAGAGTTGCTGAAGATCGCGCTCGCCGCCTGTACCGGGATGAGTTCGGACAAACCACTCTCGCGCAGGCTCGGAGACGACTACGACGCGATCGTGCGCGTGCGCGGGGACGCAGACCGGGAGAACGAGTTCTATCCGGCGTTGAGTGAGGTGCTCGAGGTAGATCTGTCCGAGCTGGACCCGGACGCGGCCAAACGGTTGCTGGTCGTGGTCGAACGGGCCGTGGACGCGGTGTGCACGGTGGGGCGGACCCTCAAGGCGGGAACCACCGTCGACCTGCGTATCGACACGGAGTAGGACCGTGGCCGAGCACCCAGGACCTGATTCGGACCGAGTTCGGCTGACCGCCTGGGTGCACGGGCACGTGCAGGGCGTCGGATTCCGGTGGTGGACGCGTGCCCGGGCACTCGAACTGGGGCTCGTGGGGTCCGCGACGAACCAGGCCGATGGCCGTGTCCTGATCGTGGCAGAAGGTCGCAGGGCGGACTGCGACAACTTGTTGGGCCTGCTCGACCAGGGGCGGAGCCCGGGTCAGGTGGACACGGTGGTGACGGATTGGGGACCCGCCCGCGGTGGCTTGACAGGCTTTGTCGAGCGCTGATCCCTCCCCGCCCGGCCCCGCCCGATCACACCGCCCGCCCACACCGACGAAGGTGATGGGTACGCTCAAGCGCTGTGCACCTGAAAAGTCTGACCCTCAAGGGCTTCAAGTCCTTTGCGTCAGCAACCACCCTGCGGTTCGAACCGGGGATCACCTGTGTGGTGGGCCCCAACGGTTCGGGCAAATCGAACGTCGTCGACGCTCTGACCTGGGTGATGGGCGAGCAGGGCGCGAAAGCGCTGCGCGGAGGGAAGATGGAGGACGTCATCTTCGCGGGCACATCTGGCCGCGCCCCCCTGGGGCGTGCGGAGGTGACGCTGACCATCGACAACTCCGACGGCGCTCTACCCATCGACTACTCCGAGGTGTCGGTGACGAGGCGGATGTTCCGCGACGGTGCCGGAGAGTACGAGATCAACGGCAGCTCGTGCCGGCTGATGGACGTGCAAGAACTGCTCAGCGACTCCGGGATAGGCCGGGAGATGCATGTCATCGTCGGCCAGGGACGGCTGGCGGCGATCCTGGAGTCGCGACCGGAGGAGCGTCGGGCCTTCATCGAAGAAGCCGCCGGTGTCCTCAAACATCGCAAGCGCAAAGAAAAAGCGGTTCGCAAGCTCGACGCCATGCAGTCGAATCTGGCGCGTCTGGGCGACCTCACAGCCGAACTACGTCGTCAGCTCAAACCACTTGGTAGGCAGGCTGAGGTCGCCCGCCGGGCCCAAACCGTCCAGGCCGACCTGCGCGATGCCCGATTGCGTTTGGCTGCAGATGATCTGGTGATCCGTCGTGACGAACTGGCGGAGCAACGTACCACCGAGGCGGAACTCCGCAGGCAGCAAGACGAGCTGGCGCACCGCCTCGACGAACTCGGTGGCCAGGTCGATGAGAACGAGAAGTATCTGGCGCAGATCGTCCCGGCTGCCAACGACGCCGGCCAGGCCTGGTTCGCGTTGTCGGCGCTGACCGAGCGCGTGGGGGCAACCTGCCGAATCGCCGGCGAGCGCAGCCGGTACCTCGCGGAACCGGTGCGCAACGACTCCGGGCGCGATCCCGATGAGCTCGACCGCCAGGCAGAGGTCGCAGCGGAGGAGGAGTTCATCCTCACCGAGACCGTCGAAGCGACCGCTGAGGCCCTCGACGACGCGAAAGTTGCGCTGAGCGAACGTGAACAGGAAGCCGCGGCGGCGCAGCAGCAGCACCTGGCCGCGGTGCGCGCGGTTGCCGATCGCCGCGAGGGGCTGGCGCGGCTCGAGGGTCAGGTGAACAATCTCCGCACCAAGGTCGAATCGATCGACGCCGAGGCGACCCGTCTGGGTGCGGCGATCGACAACGCAGTCGCCAGGGCGACCGAGGCCGCCGACGAGTTCGACGCGGTCCAGGCCACCGTCGCCGGCCTCGATGCCTCCGAGCTGGGGTTGGACGAGCACCACGAGCGCAGCGTCGCGGCGTTGAACCAGGCGAATGAACGGGTCGCGGAACTGCAGGCCGCCGAGCGCGCCGCGGAACAGCGGGTCACCTCGCTCGGCGCCCGGATCGACGCGCTCGCAGTCGGTCTCGAGCGCAAGGACGGTGGCGCCTGGTTGCTGGAGAACAGGGCCGGTGAACTGCTGGGGCCGATGTCGTCGCTGCTGCGCGTGCGCGGCGGTTACGAGGCGGCGATCGCTGCTGCCATGGGGCCGGCAGCTGATGCGGTGGCGACGGCGGACCTACCGGCCGCCCGTTCCGCCCTGTCGTCTCTGCGAGAGAACGAGGGTGGGCGCGCTGCGGTCTTGATCGGCGGCGTCGACCCGACCGGCCGCGGCTCAGCCGGCCTTCCGGCGGGCGCGGTCTGGGCGCTCGACGTCGTCGACGGTCCGGACACTCTCCAGGGAGCCCTGGAACTGCTGCTGGGCTACACCGTCGTCGCGGACGATGTGTCGATCGCGGAAGCAGTGCTCGACGAGGCCGTCGGTGCAGTCCCATACCTGGGTTCACTTCGGGTCGTGACACTCGACGGCGATCTGATCGGAGCGGGCTGGCGCAGCGGCGGAACCGGCGCGCGCCCGTCGACCATCGAGGTGCAGTCGGCGATCGATTCCGCACGTGCCGAACTCGAGCAATCGCGGCGACGCAGTGAAGAACTGGTCGCCGCGCTCGCCGGGGCCCTCGCGCAGCAGACCGAACGCCGAGAGACCGCTGAGCAGGCGCTGGCTGCGCTGCACGAGTCGGACGCCGAGTTGGGTGCGGTGTACGAGCAATTGGCGCGGCTCGGTCAGACTGCCCGTGCGGCGCAGGAAGAGTCGACCCGGCTCATCAATCAGCGGGCTAAGGCGGAAGACGGCCGCACCGAGGCTCTGGCGAAGCTGGCGGAGTTCGAGGAACGATTGCGCCTGGCCCGCGACGACAGCGAAGAGACCCCCTCGGAAGGGGATCTGCCCGACAGCGATCGTGACCGGACGGCCGCCGCCGTGACCGAGGCACGTTCGGTGGAGATGGAGGCACGTCTCGCCCTGCGCAGCGCTGAGGAGCGGTTGGCCTCTGTGCGGGGCAAGTCGGATTCCCTCCGGCGTGCGGCACGCGCAGAGCGAGAAGCACGCGAGCGGGCCGAACGCCAGAACCGCGCCCGTCGGCACGCGGCGAGTGTGGCCGAAGTCGTATTCGAGTGCGGTGGTCTGATCGCTCAAAGGCTCGAAACCGCAGTGGCCGGGGCACAGACGCACCGTGACGATCTCGAGCGGGAGCGTCGGGTCCGCACGGAACAACTGGACGTGGCCAAGAAGGCCGCTGCGGAGGTCGGGGCGCAGCTGAGCGCATTGCGTGACGCTGTGCACCGCGACGAGGTGGCCAAGGCGCAGGTGGCACTTCGGATCGAACAACTCGAAGAGCAGATCATGGGGGACTTCTCGATCAGTCCGGATGATCTGGTGGCGGAGTACGGCCCCGATGTCACGATGCCGCCGTCAGAACTCGAGATGGCGGAGTACGAGCAGGCGAAAGAACGCGGCGAGATGGTCGTCGCGCCCACCCCGATACCGTACGACCGGGCGACCCAGCAGGCCCGCGCGAAGAAGGCACAGCGCGACCTCAACACACTGGGAAAGGTCAATCCGCTTGCGTTGGAAGAGTTTGCCGCGCTCGAGGAGAGGTACAACTTTCTGTCGACTCAGCTCGAGGACGTGAAAAAGGCGCGACAGGACCTTCTCGATGTGGTGCAGGACGTCGACAGCCGGATCCTGCAGGTCTTCACCGAGGCCTACGCCGACGTCGAACGCGAGTTCGTCGAGGTGTTCAAGACACTCTTCCCGGGCGGCGACGGCCGTCTCATCCTGACCAACCCATCCGACATGCTGACCACGGGTATCGACGTGGAAGCGCGACCGCCCGGGAAGAAGGTGAAGCGCCTCTCCCTGCTGTCCGGCGGCGAGAAGTCACTGACCGCGGTGGCCATGCTGGTGGCGATCTTCCGCGCCCGCCCGTCGCCGTTCTACGTGATGGACGAGGTGGAGGCCGCCCTCGACGACACCAACCTCCGTCGTCTTATCACGCTGTTCGAGCAACTACGCGAAAAATCGCAGCTCATCGTGATCACTCACCAGAAGCCCACCATGGAAGTTGCGGATGCTCTCTACGGTGTGAGCATGCAGGGCGACGGCATCACCACCGTCATCTCGCAGCGCATGCGCGGACAGGACCTGCCGGCGCCGACCACAGGCTAGCTGTCTTGCTCGTTGTCCTGTCCAACGGGGAACTTCGCGGCCATCGCGTACCTGATGGCGACGTACCGTTCGAGGAACGCGCGCTCGTCCAGTTTCTTACGGCGCATCCACGCGGTCACCTCGTCGTTGCATTTGCTGGCGTTGCAGGAACCGCAGGCGGGCGCGATGTTGTCCAGGGTGTACCGGCCCCCACGTGAGATGGGGAGCACGCAATCTCGTTGCAGCGGGCGGTCATCCGCGCCGCAGTACGCGCAACCTTCCCAGGCCGCCTTGAGTTGCGACCACTGTTCGTCACTCAGGTCGTGCTCGACGCGGGCCATCCGGCGGCGGCGTTTGCGCGCGTATCTCGTCCGGTTGGCGACCACGGGAAGTGAGTCTATTGCTCAGCTGACCTGACCGAGCACAACTGCGAAGTCGTCGGCGTGGTCGGTCCAACTCTCCAGCTGCCGCAGACCCGCGGCGGCCAGTTCGTCATGCAGCGAGCTGAGGTTGAACTTGGTGCTGATCTCGGTGAGGATCTCGGCTCCTCGAGGTAATTCCCACGTCCGCTCGATCGCGCCGAACCGGGCGTGCACGTCGCGCCGGGCGCGCAGCCACATCTCGATTCGGTGCTCCGGCGGATTCCACCGTGCGATGTGATCGAAGTCGTCGGTGTAGAGGCCGGTCGCGTCGAGCCCTTTTCGCAGTACCTCGATGACGTTCCGGTTGAAGTCGGCGGTGACCCCGGCGCGGTCGTTGTAGGCGGCGATCAGCCGGCCGGTGTCCTTGATCAGATCGGCTCCGAGTAGGAAGTAGTCGCCGGATCGCAACGCCCCCGCGATGTGGCGGTAGAAATCGGACCGTTCGGTGGGGTCGAGGTTCCCGATCGTCCCGCCGAGGAAAATCGCCATACGCGGACCGTCGTGGTCCGCGAGATCTAGGTCGGGTTCACCGAAGTCGGCGTGCAGGGGTTGGACCGAGATCTCCGGGAACTCAGCTGACACCTGGTTCGCCGCATACGTGAGCATCTCGACGCTGACGTCGAGCGGTACGTAGGTGAAGTCGGTCCCGCGGGCTGCGAACGCCGACAGCAGGAGCCGCGTCTTCTCCGACGTGCCCGAACCGAGCTCGATCATGGTCCGAGCGTCCGTGATGGAGACGATCTCTGCTGCGCTCCGTCGCAGGATCTCGGTCTCTCGCCGTGTCGGGTAATACTCGGGCAGCCGGGTGATCTCGTCGAACAGCTCACTGCCGCGCTTGTCGTAGAGCCACTTCGCAGGCAGGACGGGTGGGCTCTGCCACAGCCCTGCTACGGCGTCGGCGACCAGCAGCGGGTCCACAGACGACTGTGACATCGTCATCGGGCCAACCGGAGTCCGCTGAAGACCCACCGGGACCCGGCCGGGAAGAAGTTGCGATAGGTGGGCCGTTCGTGGCCGGTGGGAGTCAATGCGCTGGCACCACGGAGCACATGCTGATCACTCATGAACTTGCCGTTGTACTCGCCCACGGCGCCGTGGGCCGGTACGAACCCGGGGTAGGGGAGGTAGGCGCTTGCGGTCCATTCCCAGACGTCGCCGATCATGGTCTCGCCGGCGACGCCGGGATGACATCGCGCAGGGTCGAGGAGTTGACCGCGAGACGCTCCGGTGCGCATCGCCGCGGTCTCCCATTCGAACTCGGTGGGTAGCCGCGCGCCGGCCCACCGCGCATAGGCGTCGGCTTCGTAGAAGGACACGTGTACGACCGGTTCGCTCTCGATGATCGGACGCCGACCGGACAGCGTGAACGACGTCCAGGTGCCGTCGTCGAGGCTCCAGTAACCGGGGGCCGACCAGCCGGTCTCGCCGATCTTGTTCCAGCCGTCGGACAACCAGAGTTCACTACGGCGATAGCCGTCGTCTGCCATGAACTCGAGCCATTCACCATTGGTCACCTGCCGGTTGGTGAGTTGGAAGTCCTGCAGGTAGACCGAATGGCCGGGCCCCTCGTTGTCGTAGCTGAAACCGTTCGGATCTGCCCCGATCGTGACGAGCCCTCCGTCGAACGACTGCCAGCGCAGGGGTGCCGCCTCCGCCGTGGCATCCGGCCCTCGCTCGACGTAGACCGGCGCGAACGGGTGCGTCGAGAGAAGATGCTTGACGTCCATGAGCAACAGTTCTTGGTGCTGTTGCTCATGATTGCAGCCCAGTTCGACCAGGGTGCGGGCGTACTCGTCGAGCCGATCCTGCTCGAGTGCCGAGGTCATGGCCTGATCGACGTATTCGCGGTAGCGGGTGACCTCGTCGACACCGGGTCGGGTGACGAGGCCTCGATGAGGACGGGGGTGGCGGGCGCCCACCGCCTCGTAATAGCTGTTGAAGAGGTACCGGAAGCTCTCGTCGTACACCGTGTATCCCGGCAGATTCCGCAGGATGAACTCTTCGAAGAACCAGGTGACATGGGCGCGGTGCCATTTGGTCGGACTGGCATCGGTCATCGACTGCGGAACCTGGTCCTCGGGTGACAGTCGCGCGGTGAGCTCGTCGGTGAGCGCACGGACGTCACGGAACCTGGTGGTGAGAGTGGACTGCTCGACTGTGATGCTCATGCTCGTCTCCTGGAAGATGACCGGCGGGACAGCAGTATGGATGAGGCGTCTGACACTCACGGTACCCGCAGCTAGGTCGTGTCCGCCTCTGGCACCGAGGGCGGAGCCGCCTCTGGCAGACTGAGGCCGTGAACACCGGTGCCATCGTCGCGATCGTCGTAGTCGTCGTCCTCCTGCTCGTCGCCCTGGTGGCGACCGGCCTGGTCCTGTCCCGTCGCAGGCGAATCTCTCTGAGCGACAGCGCAGATCGGACACCGTCCGATGGCACCAGGCAGGTCGACAAGTCGGGTGGCTACAAGGCCGGTAGTGGGTTCTCGTTCACCCAGGGTGGCGCGGGCGCGGCCACCGCCGAGCCTCCGGCCAGGGACACGCCCACGATCGAGCGGACAGACACCGACGGGCAGCCGGGCGTGGGTGACGATGCGGCGATCCCTCGCGACGCACCCAAACGCGGCCTGCGCAATGTTCCTCTGCCCGAACCGAAGACAGACGAGACAGAACCGAAGGCAGCAGAACCGGAACCCGCCGCCCCGGCACCCGAGGCGACAACCCCCGAGGTCGAGGCCCCGCCCGCCGAACCAGAGGTCGTGGCGCCGGAACCGGTGATCGAGCCCGAGCCGGTCGTGGAGCCCGAACCGGTCGCCGAACCGGTCCCCGCGA
The DNA here is from genome assembly GCF_002095435.2 of Williamsia sp. 1138. Classification (GTDB taxonomy): domain Bacteria; phylum Actinomycetota; class Actinomycetes; order Mycobacteriales; family Mycobacteriaceae; genus Williamsia. The sequence goes on along the minus strand of NZ_MJEJ02000051.1, from coordinate 210,304 downwards.
CCCCGGTGCTCGACGACATCGCGCCGACAGCCGGGCGCCTGGGGTTGCTCCGTGGTCGCCTGTCCCGGTCGCAGAATGCGCTCGGCAAGAGTGTGTTGGGGCTGTTGGGTGCGGGCGACCTCGACGAGGACGGCTGGGAAGAGATCGAGGACACCCTGCTGATGGCAGACCTCGGGACGGCGGTGACGACTGCCGTCGTCGACCGCTTGCGTACCGAACTGGCCGCCTCGCCCGTGCGGACCGCGGACGAGGTCCGGGCCCTGTTGCGCAAGGTTCTCGTCGCCGAGGTCGGTCCTGATCTCGACCGCTCGATCAAGGCGCTGCCGCACGCGGGCAAGCCGTCGGTGCTGTTGGTCGTCGGGGTCAACGGCACGGGGAAGACCACGACCACCGGCAAGCTGGCCCGCGTGCTCGTCGCCGACGGGCGCAGGGTGTTGCTCGGTGCTGCCGACACCTTCCGCGCAGCCGCGGCCGATCAGTTGCAGACGTGGGCCGAGCGGGTCGGTGCCGAGGTCGTCCGCGGCAAGGAAGGGGCCGATCCGGCCGCGGTGGCCTTCGACGCCGTCGCGCGCGGCATCGACGAGGGCGTCGACGTGGTCATGATCGACACAGCCGGGCGTCTGCACACCAAGACCGGCCTCATGGACGAACTGGGGAAGGTCAAGCGGGTGGTCGAGAAGAAGGCCGTCGTCGACGAGGTCCTGCTCGTGCTCGACGCGACGACCGGGCAGAACGGTCTCGCCCAGGCGAAGGTTTTCGCCGACGTCGTCTCGATCACCGGTGTGGTGCTGACCAAACTCGACGGCACCGCCAAAGGCGGCATCGTCTTCCACGTCCAACGAGAGCTCGGCGTACCGGTCAAATTGGTCGGTCTCGGCGAGGGCGCCGACGACCTCGCACCCTTCGAACCAGAGGCGTTCGTCGACGCGCTGCTCGGCTGATCCCACCGCGCCGTACCAGCCTGAGAACAACAAATGGCTGCCCCTCGCCCCATCTGATCAACACCGCTCCTGGCGGTATACACAGATGAAACATGAACTGCCCGCTGGTTCACATGCATGAAACACCACAGCACCACGAACGAAATCCTTGCCCGCCAATCTCTTTGAAGGCGCCGAGCCGTCGGCGCACTCTAGGAGGTTTCTTACAGTGGTTTTGGCACTGCCAGACGATGCGTTCGCGCCCTACGACGTCGGGGCAACCGCCTGGGTCCTGACGAGCGCCGCACTCGTGCTCTTCATGACTCCGGGACTGGCCTTCTTCTACGGTGGCCTCTCGCGACAGAAGTCCGTCCTCAACATGTTGATGATGTCGTTCGGCTCACTCGGAGTCGTCAGCATCATCTATGTGTTGTGGGGTTACTCGATGTCGTTCTCGTCGGCTCACACCGGAGAAAGCGACATCGCGGGCATCTTCGACAACCCGTTCTCGCTGTTCGGCTTGAACCAGCTGATGGAAACGATCCCGGATCCCGAGAACCCTGACGAGGTCCTCAACGTCATCGGCGGCTTCGGTGATGTCCCGGCCATCGTATGGGCCGGCTTCCAGTTGACATTCGCAGTGATCACCGTGGCCCTCATCTCCGGTGCGCTCGCCGAACGCGTCAAGTACTCGACCTGGCTGGTCTTCACCGGCATCTGGGCGACCCTGGTCTACTTCCCACTCGCCCACATGGTGTGGGGCGGCGGTCTGCTGTCGAACAACGAGACCAGCTTCGCCTCGTGGATCTTCGGCACCGAGGACGTCGACGGCACGATGGTCGCGAAGGTCGCACCCATCGACTTCGCCGGTGGCACCGTGGTCCACATCAACGCCGGTATGGCTGCGCTCGTCCTCGTGCTCATCATCGGTAAGCGTGTCGGATACGGCAGGACCGCTTACCGCCCGCACAACGTACCGTTCGTGATGCTCGGTGCCGCGATCCTGTGGTTCGGATGGTTCGGCTTCAACGTCGGTTCCGAAGGCACCGCAGACGCACTCGCCGGCCTGGTCTGGATCAACACCACCGCTGCAACCGCCGCAGGTCTGATCGGCTGGCTCGTGGTGGAGAAGATCCGCGACAAATCCGCCACCGGCGTCGGCGCGGCCTCGGGAATCGTGGCCGGTCTGGTCGCCATCACCCCCGCCTGTGGCGCGCTGACCCCGATCGGCTCGCTGATCCTCGGCGCTGTGGCCGGCGTGATCGCCGCAATCGCAGTCGGCTTCAAGTCCAAGTTCGGCTTCGACGATTCGCTCGACGTCGTCGGTGTCCACCTGGTCGCGGGCCTCTGGGGCACCATCGGCATCGGCTTCCTGGCGTCGGAGACCGGCCTGTTCTACGGCGGCGGCGGCAAGCAGCTCGTCATCCAGGTCGTGATCGCACTGGTCGCAGTCGCGTTCACCGCGGTCATGACCGCCATCATCGCGTTCGCTCTCAAGCCACTCGGCTGGCGGATCACCGCAGAGGATGAGGACACTGGTATTGATGAGACGGATCACCGCGAAAGCGCGTACGACCTCGTTTAAGTCCTGGAAACTCAATACTCGAACTGTGATCCTCATGGAGGGATGCAACAAATGAAGCTCATTACAGCAATCGTGAAGCCATTCACGCTTGAAGATGTGAAGGCGGGACTCGAGCAGGCCGGCGTCGTCGGTATGACCGTCAGCGAAGTTCAGGGGTACGGCCGTCAGAAGGGGCACACCGAGGTGTACCGCGGTGCGGAGTACTCGGTGGACTTCGTCCCCAAGGTCCGCGTGGAGGTCGTCGTCGACGACGCCGCGGTGGACAAGGTGGTCGACGTGATCGTCGAGGCCGCACGCACCGGCAAGATCGGTGACGGCAAGGTGTGGGTCTCGCCAGTGGAAGCGGTCATCCGGGTACGCACCGGAGAGCGCGGCGGCGACGCGCTGTAACGACGGTGCCATTCGTACGTGGCGGTCGCGGTCCTGCATCCGAGGAGCCCTCGGGAGCAGGACCGCAGCCGTCTCACCTGACACCGGCTGCCGCGACGGATCTGGTCACAGCACGCAAACAACTCCTACGCCGGACCGACGGCAACAAACGGGTCGATGCGCCCGCGCTGCGCAGGGTTCTCGTCGACCTGCACGACTTCTGGCTCACCACCAAGGCCGCCGAGATCGGGATCAAACCCGGTAGCGGTTTCGCCATCGTCGCCGTCGGTGGGCTGGGCAGGCAGGAATTGCTGCCCCATTCAGATCTCGACCTGATCCTGCTGCACGACGAGATGGACCCGGCGGTCGTCGCGGAGATCGCCGACCAGATCTGGTATCCGCTGTGGGACGCGCACATCAAACTCGACCACAGTGTGCGGACCGTGTCACAGGCCCTTCAGGTGGCCGCCACCGACATGACCGCGGCGCTGGGATTGCTCGAGGCGCGCCACATCGCGGGGGACGAGGATCTGTCCAAGCTGCTCATCGGTGGGATCCGTCAGCAGTGGCGCACCGACATCCGTTCGCGGTTCGGCGGACTCGTCGACCAGGCTCGCGATCGCTGGCGGCGCAGTGGAGACATCGCCCACCGCGCCGAACCCGATCTCAAGTACGGGCGCGGAGGGTTGCGCGACGTGCACATGCTCGATGCCCTCGCCGTGGCACAGCTGACCGACGGCATGGCTGCGCTCCGTCCGGATTCTCCCGGTGGTGGGCTCCGGCAGGCCTACACCCGCCTGCTCGACGTGCGCACCGAACTACACCGGATCACCGGCCGACCCCGCGAGCAACTGCGTGCGCAGGATGCCGACGAGATCGGTGCGGCGCTGCGGATCGGTGATCGATTCGATTTGGCCCGGACCATCAGTGACAGCGCGCGCACGATCAGCTACGCGGTGGACGTCGGACTGCGGACCTCGTCCAATTCGCTTCCGCGCAAGGGGCTTTCGAAGCTCCGCCGCTCGCCCATCCGGCGTCCTCTCGACGAAGGGGTTGTCGAGCACTTCGGCGAGGTCGTCCTCGCGCGTAACGCGCTGCCCAGCAAGGATCCGGGTCTGATCCTGCGGGTGGCCGCTGCATCGGCGCGGACCGGCCTGCCCATGGCGGCCTCCACCCTGGCCAGGCTGGCCGATTATGCACCGGAGCTGCGGGAGCCCTGGCCGATCGATGCGCTCAGCGACCTGCTGGTGCTTCTCGGTACGGGTGAACACATGATCGCGCCGATCGAGGCCCTCGACCGGACGGGCCTGTGGGGCAGGCTGATCCCTGAATGGGGCGCGATTCGCGACCTACCCCCACGCGATCCGATTCACACGTGGACCGTGGACCGCCATCTCGTGGAGACCGCGGCCAACGCGGGTTCGATGACGACGAGGGTGTCGCGTCCGGACCTGCTGGTCCTGGGCGCGCTGGTCCATGACCTCGGGAAGGGACGCGGTGCCGACCACAGCGTCGTCGGTGCCGAGCTCGCCAATCAGGTGGGTAACCGCATCGGCCTGTGGCCAGAAGACGTGCAGATCTTGTCGAAGATGGTCCGCTATCACCTGCTCCTGCCCGACGTGGCGACCAGGCGCGATCTCGACGATCCGGCCACGGTGCAGGGTGTCGTGGACACCCTCGGCGGTTCCCGTGTCCTGCTGGAATTGCTTGCCGCGCTTGCCGAAGCCGATTCGAAGGCGACCGGTCCCGGGGTCTGGGGCGATTGGAAGTCCTCGCTGATCGGCGAACTGGTGCGTCGGTGCCTGCGACTGATGGACGGCGGCGAGCTCGCCGATCCGGGGCCGCTGACTCCTGAACTGACCGCACTGGCGGAGGCGGGCGGCGTCAGCGTCGACCTCGTGACGACGGACAACCCGCACACCTTCGCAGTGACCATGATCGCGCCCGAACAGCCGGGTCTGCTCTCGCAGATGGCGGGTGTGCTCTCGTTGCGGGGCCTGCGGTTGCTGAGCGCTTCGGTCCAGTCACACGCGGGGAGCGCGGTCAATACGTTCCTGGTCTCCCCGTTGTTCGGTGAGCCGTCGGAATCCGGCCTCCTGCGGCAGCAGTTGATCCAGGCGCTCGAGGGCAACATCGACGTGATCGCCCGGCTCGACGCCCGTGAGCGGGAGTCGCAGCTCCCGGTGGCGCCGGGGCCGGGCGGAGAGAACTCCCATGGCCCGGCCGTGCCGGCGTTGTTCGCGCAAGCCCCGCCGCGGGTCCTGTGGTTCGACGGATACGACGACAACAGCGTGATCCTGGAACTGCGCGCCGGCGACCGTGTCGGCCTGCTGGCACGGGTGAGTGCGGTGCTCGAGCAACATCGGGTCTTCATCACGTGGGCAAAGGTCTCCACGCTGGGCGGATCGGTGGTCGATTCCTTCTGCATCAGGCTGCCCGGAGATGGTCCGCAGACGCGCGACCAGCTCGAAGAGGCGATCCTGGCGGTCGTCCCGCCACCTGCGCCACCCCGGGAACCAGAGGAGGACACCGGTAAATCCGGCGTCCCGATAGGCTAGGGGAATGTTCGACTCCCTCTCAGGCCGGTTGGCCGGTGTCCTGACCGATCTGCGCGGCAAGGGCAAGCTGTCCGATGCAGACATCGACCGCACCTGCCGCGAGATCCGTCTCGCCCTACTCGAGGCCGACGTCTCGCTGACCGTCGTCCGCGGTTTCATCGCCAGGATCAAGGAACGTGCCAAAGGCGCTGAGGTGTCGGGTGCACTCAACCCCGCACAGCAGGTCGTCAAGATCGTCAACGAGGAGCTCGTCGGGATCCTCGGCGGCGAGACCCGGCGCATCCAGTTCGCGAAGACACCACCGACGGTCATCATGCTCGCCGGTCTGCAGGGTGCCGGCAAGACCACCCTCGCGGGCAAGCTCGCGGCGTGGCTGAAGAAGCAGGGTCACACCCCGATCCTGGTGGCCTGCGACCTGCAGCGACCGGGCGCGGTCAGTCAGCTCCAGATCGTCGGTGAGCGGGCCGGTGTCCCGGTCTTCGCGCCCAACCCGGGCACGAGCGTCGGCGGCACCGGGGAGCTCGGTGTCTCGGGCTCGGAGGGCGCGGGCAGTCTGGCCGAGCCGATCGAGGTGGCGAGATCCGGTGTGGCCGAGGCGAGGTCGAAGCACCACGACGTCGTGATCGTGGACACCGCCGGTCGCCTCGGTATCGACGAAGAATTGATGGCGCAGGCCAAGGGCATCCGCGATGCGGTCGAGCCGGACGAAGTGCTCTTCGTCCTGGACGCGATGATCGGTCAGGACGCCGTGGCGACGGCGGAAGCGTTCGCCCAGGGTGTCGATTTCACCGGCGTGGTCCTGACCAAGCTCGACGGCGATGCCCGTGGTGGTGCCGCGCTCTCGGTGCGTGAGATCACCGGCCGTCCCATCATGTTCGCGTCCACCGGCGAGAAGCTCGAGGACTTCGACGTCTTCCACCCCGACCGGATGTCGAGTCGCATTCTCGGAATGGGCGACGTGCTGAGCCTGATCGAGCAGGCGGAGACGCATTGGGACGTCCAGCAGGCCGAGGCGGCTGCGAACAAGATCAGCCAGGGTGAGCTGACCCTCGAGGATTTCCTCGAGCAGATGCTCATGATCCGCAAGATGGGTCCGATCGGGAACCTGCTCGGGATGTTGCCGGGCGCGGCGGGCATGAAAGATGCTCTCTCCCAGGTCGACGACAAGCAGCTCGACAAGGTGCAGGCGATCATTCGCGGTATGACCCCGGCCGAGCGGGAGAATCCGAAGATCATCAACGGGTCGCGCCGTGCTCGCATCGCGAACGGTTCTGGCGTGACGGTGAGCGACGTCAATCAGCTCGTCGACCGCTTCTTCGACGCGCGAAAGATGATGTCGCAGATGGCCGGCCGTATGGGCATGCCGGGTGGCCGCAAGAACAATCGTAAAAAGGGCGGCAAGAAGGGCAAGAAGGGTGGGCGCGGACCCACGCCTCCGAAGGTGCGGGGCGGGTTCCCGGGCATGCCAGGTGGTATGCCCGCAGGCTTCCCCGACCTGTCGAACATGCCTGCCGGGCTCGACCAGCTTCCGCCCGGGCTCGAGGGCATCGACGTCAGCCAGTTCCAGCGGCCGAAGAAGAAGTAGGGGCGGTCGCGTCGATGATTCTGTCCCAGCTGCACTTTCGTGGATTTGCGGTCGGGTCGGGTGAACCCGTCGAGTTCTGGGTCGATGACGGTGTCATCACCCGCGAGCCCATCCCGGGCGCAGATACGGTCACCGACGGTGGCTGGATCATGCCGGGGTTGGTCGACGCGCACAACCACGTCGGCATCGCACCCGGGCTCGGAGTCACGATCGAGCAGGCGAGGGCGTTCGCCCGGCAGGATCTGCAGGCCGGGGCGACGTTGATCCGTGAGGTCGGCTCACCGGTGGACACCCATCCGCTGGACGACGATCCCGCCGGACCGCGTTTCATCCGGGCGGGCAAGCACATCGCCCGTCCGAAGCGCTACCTGCGCGACTACGGCGTCGACCTCGGCGAGGTCACGGATCTGCCCGCCGAGGTCGCCCGGCAGGCCCAGGCGGGTGACGGCTGGGTCAAGCTGGTGGGGGACTGGATCGACCGGGACACCGGCGACCTGTCTCCGCTGTGGCCGGACAACGTTCTGCGCGAGGCGATCTCGGTGGCCCACCAGCTCGGCGTCAAAGTGACTGCGCACGTGTTCGGCACCGAGGCCCTATACGGGTTGATCGACGCCGGAATCGACTGCATCGAGCACGGCACCGGCCTGAACGACGAACTCATCGCGATCATGGCGGCCCAGCGAATCGGTTTGGTGCCGACGTTGATCCAGGTCGAGAACTTTCCGTCGATCGCCGACGGGGCCGACCGCTTCCCCGCCTATCAGCAGCACATGCGCAAATTGCACGCCGATGCGCCGAGCACGTTCGCGGCCGCGATCGAGGCCGGAGTGGACATCTATGCCGGGACGGACGCAGGAGGTTTCGTCGAACACGGCCGCATCGTCGACGAGGTCGTCGCGCTCGCCGGGATCGGGCTGAGTCCGGGTCAGGCACTCGACGCGGCCTGCGCCTCCGCCAGGGAGTGGCTGGGGGCCGGTGGACTCGGCGACGGCGACCGCGCGGACGTGTTGGTGTTGCACGGCGATCCGGCACAAGACCTGTCTGTACTGCGATCGCCGGATGCGATCGTGTGCGGTGGCCATCTCGTCTGACGAACTCTCAGGTGTTGGTCCGGATATGTGCGCGTTCGCCCTGGGTTCCGTACAGACACAGAACTTCTGCCGGTTCGGGGCCGACGGCGGCAATCCAGTGCGGGACATGGGTGTCGAACTCGACCACCTCACCGGGCAGCAACGTCAGGTCCTGTTCACCGAGTAGCAGGCGTACCCGGCCGGAGAGCACGTACAGCCACTCATAGCCCTCATGCACCTTCAATTCGGGTTCGATCGGTGTCTGCGGCGGCATGATCTGCTTGAAGGCCTGGATCCCTCCGGGCCGCCGCGTCAACGGGATGAACACGCGGCCGTGGCGCCGGATGGGGCGCATATGGATCCGTGGATCTCCGGTGGCCGGTGCGCCCACGAGTTCGTCGAGTGGGATCCCGTAGGCCTTTGCGAGCGGCAGCAGCAACTCCAACGTGGGTTTGCGGCCCCCTGATTCGAGTCTCGACAGCGTGCTCTCGGAGATGGCTGTGCTCTCCGACAGCTCTGCGAGGGTGATCTCCCGTTCGCGGCGCAGGGCACGAAGCCGCGGCCCGACCGCGCTCAGGGTCTCGTTCAGCTCGTCGTCCATGCGGCCATGGTGCCAGAAATTGCTGAAACGGCAAGCATACTTGCCGATCTTGAGCTGATGACGCACTGTGAACGCATGACTGAGAAACCGGAACGCATGACTGAGAAACCGCAAGCAAACTATGACGTGATCGTGATCGGCGGCGGGTCCGCCGGCCTGAGCGGGGCGGTGATGTTGGGTCGTTCACGGCGTTCGGTACTCGTGATCGACGGTGGCAGGCCGCGGAACGCACCCGCGGCAGGCGTGCACGGATTCCTGACCCGCGACGGACTGCCACCGGCCGAGCTGGTCGCGATCGGGCGCGACGAAGCCCAGCGGTACGGCGCCCGGATCCTCGACGACGAGGTCATCGGTGTCGGCGGCGACGTCGACAGCGGATTCGTCGTGACGACCGTGGGCGGGGTCCGTGCCGAAGCACGACGACTGCTGGTGACGACCGGATTGGTCGATGAGCTGCCGGACATCCCGGGCCTTGCCGAACGATGGGGTAAAGACTTGCTGCACTGTCCTTACTGCCACGGCTGGGAAGTCCGGGATCAGGCCATCGGCATCCTTGGCGTGAATGCCATGTCCCTGCACCAGGCGCAGATGTTCCGGCAGCTCAGCGCGGACATCGTAGTGTTCCTCAACGACGAGCTGCGGCCCACGGACGACGAGCGCACGCAGCTGACCGCCCGCGGGATACGCCTCGTCGAGGGGAAGGTCGCGGCAGTCAGGTCCGACAGCGATGCCATCGCCGGGGTCGTGCTCGCCGACGGCACGTTCGTTGCGCGCCAAGCGCTGACGGTCACGCCCCGATTCGTCGCACGTGCGGCATTCCTCGAGGACCTGGGGCTGCAGTCGGTCCCGCATCCGATGGGCGTCGGCGACTACATTCCCGCCGACGAGTCCGGCGTGACCGCGATACCGGGTGTGTGGGCCGCAGGCAACGTCAGCAATCTGATGGCCCAGGTCGGTGCGGCAGCTGCAGCCGGCGCGATGGCCGGCGCCCACATCAACGGGGATCTGATCGCCGCGGAGACCCGTGCCGCAGTCGCTGAACTGTCCTCGTCAGTGTCGTGATTTCTGTGGGGAGGCCTTTCTCTGGCACAATGGCTCCCTGGTTCGCCGGACCCGGCCACGTGCCGACCGGCGGTCACACCACCTCAACAGCAAAACCGGGCGTTCCGACCGTGGAACGTCGCCGAATTGCACTGTGACCATAGAAGGAAGTAACTCGTGTCTGTCAAGATCAAGCTCACCCGCCTCGGCAAGATCCGTAATCCCCAGTACCGGATCGTCGTCGCTGACGCCCGCACCCGTCGCAACGGCCGGGCAATCGAGACCATCGGTCGTTACCACCCCAAAGAAGAGCCCAGCCTGATCGAGATCGACTCCGATCGCGCGCAGTACTGGCTCGGTGTCGGCGCACAGCCGACCGAGCCCGTCGCGGCCCTGCTGAAGATCACCGGTGACTGGCAGAAGCACAAGGGCCTGCCGGGTGCCGAGGGCACCTTGCGGGTCGCGGAGCCGAAGCCGTCGAAGCAGGACCTCTTCAACGCTGCTCTCGCCGCTGCCGACAACGCTCCCGCGGGCGAAGCCGTCACCCCGAAGAAGAAGGCTGCCAAGAAGTCAGAAGATGCACCGAAGGCCGACGAGCCTGCTGCCGAGGCTCCCGCAGCTGAGGTCGCCGACAAGTGAGCGTCGTCGTCGCTGACGCCGTCGAGCACCTCGTACGAGGTATCGTCGCGAACCCAGATGACGTCCGCGTCGAGCTGGTGACCGGCCGACGTGGCCGCTTCGTCGAGGTGCATGTCAACCCGGAGGACCTCGGAAAGGTCATCGGCCGCAACGGCCGTACGGCCACCGCGCTGCGCACCCTCGTCACCGGAATCGGTGGTCGCGGGGTCCGGGTCGACATCGTCGACACCGACCGCTGATCGCACCGCGGAACAAGGCGCTCACAGGTGGATCTGGTTGTCGGCCGCGTTGCCAAATCGCACGGCGTGCGTGGCGAGGTGATGGTCGACGTCCGTACGGACGAGCCGGACGTGCGCTTCGCAGTCGGGAACGTGCTGCGCGGCCGGAAGTCGACCGGTAAGAACACCTTCGTCGAGAACAGCTATACGGTGACAGCCGCCCGGAATCACTCCGGGCGGCTGTTGCTGTCTCTTGCCGAGATCAACGACCGGGAATCCGCTGCCGCGCTGCGCGGTGTGCTCTTCCTGATCGATGCCGAGGACGTCAGCTCCGGGGATGACCCGGACGAGTTCTACGACCACGAGTTGCAAGGGGTCCCCGTGCGCATGGTCGACGGCGAAGACGTGGGGTCCGTCACCGATGTCGTCCACCTGCCTGCCGGGGATCTGCTGTCGGTGAACATGACCGACGGCCGTGAGGTACTGATCCCGTTCGTCACCGCGATCGTGCCGACCGTGAGTCGAGAACTCATCGAGATCGATCCGCCCGACGGCCTGCTGGATCCCGAATGAGCCAGGGGAGCGACCCGGCCATCCGGATCGGCGTGGTCTCGATCTTTCCTGAATATCTCGAACCGATGCGAATGGCACTGCTGGGCAAGGCCATCGACCGTGGAATCCTCGCGCTCGACACCTATGACCTGCGGGACTGGACCCACGACGTCCACCGCGCAGTGGACGATTCCCCGTACGGCGGTGGTCCGGGCATGGTCATGAAACCCACAGTGTGGGGGCCGTGCCTGGACGAGGTCTGCCCCGACGACGCGCTCCTGGTCGTACCGACCCCTGCGGGCGTTCCGTTCACCCAGGCCACCGCGCAGGAGTGGAGTCGCGAGAGCCACATCGTGTTCGCCTGCGGACGGTACGAGGGCATCGACCAGAGGGTCTTCGACGATGCCGCCAAACGTGTTCGCGTGCAGGAGGTCTCACTGGGCGACTTCGTCTTGATCGGCGGTGAGGTGGCCGTGATGGCCATGGTCGAGGCCACCGTTCGCCTGATCGACGGGGTCTTGGGCAACAAGAACTCGCACCAGCAGGATTCTTTCTCCGATGGTCTGCTCGAAGGTCCGAGCTACACGCGTCCACCGACGTGGCGTGGACTCGACGTGCCGCCGGTACTCCTGAGCGGTGACCACGCGAAACAAGATCGCTGGCGCACCGAGCAGTCGATCGCCCGTACCCGGGCGCGGCGTCCAGATCTGTTGCCTCGCGAGTCCACAGACTCCGCAGACCCCACCGGTGGCGCCCCCGCGGGCTAAGATCTCCGCAGCGAGTGGGGGGTCACGATGGTCGCAGAATCGACGAGGTCCGGTGAGATGAACCGGGCCTGGGATGCGCTGTTGGGGGAGGTGGACGAGCAACGGGAACAGTTGCGGGCGGTCGCGCAGGAACTCGGTTCCGTCACCGTGGAGGCCATGTCCGCCGACCGTCTGGTCAGGGTGGTGATCAACGCCAGAGGCATGCTGACCGACCTCGACATCGCTCCGCTCGCGCTGCGGCGACACCGCGCCGATCAGCTGTCGATGCTCATCCGCGATCTGGTCGAGCGGGCGGACAGTGAACTGACCGCTCGCCGGAACCAACTGGTGGCCGGGATCGTCCAAGACCAGGGTCCCCATCTTCGGGATCTGGACTGAGTCGACAGATCGGGGAGGCGCGAATGCCGGCAGCACTACCGGGGTCGGAACTTCGGATCGATGCGGCCGCAGTTCACGCGGCGGTGAGAGAACTCGAACCGGTTCTCACCGAGCTCGCGGCGATCTCGTCGGAACTGGATGAACTCGCCGGGCAGATCGCGTCGACGTGTCGGGCCCATGCGAGCGGGCACGTCTTCGCCCGCGCCCACAGCCGACTCAGTGCCGAGGCCGTTGCCGCTCTCGACGAGGCGCGCGCAGCTGCCGCGGGCTATGCCGGCGGCCTGACCCGAGCTGCCGAGGTATTGGTGAACCAGGACGCAGATGATGCCGCATCCGGGTCGCCCGGGGCGGGGCACTGATGCCGACCGGCTACGGCGAACCGGTCGGGTCGTTGTTACGTGAACTTGCCCCCGAGATCGACGCGGCCGCCCTGTACCTTCTCGCCGAGCGTTATGAGTCAGTGCAGCAGCGGATCTCGGAGTGCACCTGGGCGATCGACAAGGGGACCCGCGCAGTGTCCGGAGCGATCGACGGACAGACGGCGGTGGCCGCAGACGCCGTGGGTGCGTCGACGGTTCGCGCCCTGCACGCGAGCGCCGAGAAGGTGAGCAGCATCGCCGAGGTGGTCCGGGCCTACGCCGATGCGGTCGAGCAGACGAGGCAGCGACTGGCCGTTGTCGCGGCGATCGCGGATCGGGAGTTGCTCGCCGGGACATTGCTCGCGGCGGCCACCGGCGACACCACGCCGCTGGCAGGCGCGGAGCACTTCGCGGCGCGCACGATGGCGGCCACCGCGGCAGAGCTGGACCGGCACGCAGCCCAGATCTCGCAGGGGGCGGTGGAGGAGACCAGCGCTGAGCATGGTCAGCAGTCCGGCGGTATGCCGATGACGCCGGGCGCGATGATGGCCCCGATGGGCGCCGCCCTTGCCGGGATCGCCGCAGGTCGTGCTGTCGCCGCAGCGGGGGACTCACAGCCGTCCGACGCGGACCTGATCATGTTGCGCGCCCGGGCCGCCGTTCTGTCCGCAACCCAGCCTCCTGAGGTCGCGCCGTGGATCCGGGTGGCTGTCGGTCTGGGCGTCGACCCGAACGGTCGCCGCACCGTTGTCGTCGGGACAAGTGAGCCTGCCGGTTATCTGAGACCGGGCGTGGCTCCTGAGCCGCACGAGGTGGTGGTGGGCGACGGGCGCGCACCCGAACTCGCCATCCTCGGATACTTCCGGGACGCCGAGCTCGTTCCCCTGGCCGTCTGCGCAGCGTCACCACCGCCACCCGAGGTGGCCGCGGCGGTCAACGACTCAGGGGCGCACGCGCTCGACCCCGCCGGCCACGAAGACTCAGCGGGGTCGGCGCAATGAGCCCTCATCGCATCGATGTCCTGGGCGCAGGGGTCGCGGGACTGGTAGACCGGGTCGATTCCAGGCAGCTGGACCGCGTGGGTCTGCTGATCGCCGTGGCCGCCCTCGACACCGCAGCCGTCCCGGCCGACGGGCCGGTCGCCGAAGCGCTCAAGACCTGGCGTTCCGGGCGACCTGCCGCGGCGCACCAGCGTCTGGAGATCGCGGCGCTCCGGGGCCGCCTCGACACCGCCGCCCTCGCCGCGTCCCACGCCGGCCGCGACGCCGAGTATCGGGCTGTGTTCGCTCGTGCGCGTGCTGTCGCCGCCCTCGAGTTCGGGGTCGGCGGTGGCGGCCGAGAGGGGTTGCGCGAAGTCGCGTGCGAGGCGTGCGCCGCCACAGGATCGGCGTCTTTGGTCGCAAACCTCTTGCGCGACCATGGCGGCGACTAATCTGACCCCATGGGCCACTGGTTCACCGAGAACATCATCGACAACGGCCGACTACCTCTGTTCATGGCCTACATCGGCTTCATCCTGGGATTCCTGGGGATCCGCATCAGCGTGCGGCTGATCCGAGCCGAGGTCAGCTGGTGGTTCAACAACGTCACCCCCGGCGGGCTGCACATCCATCACGTCGTCTTCGGCACCGTGCTGACGATGTTGTCCGGCCTCGGGCTGATCGCTCTGGCCATCAACGGCTCTCAGACGACGCTGTCGATCTTCGCCGCACTCTTCGGCGTCGGTGCTGCGCTGGTCCTGGACGAGTTCGCGCTGATCTTCTATCTACGCGATGTCTACTGGGCAGAAGAGGGGCGCGCCTCCCTCGATGCCGTGTTCGTGGCAATGGCGGTCATGGGATTGATCCTCCTCGGTTACCACCCGCTCGACTGGTGGGGTGCCGACACCAACGACGTCGCTGCAACGGCCGCCGCGGTGATCTACTCGGGAGTGGTCCTGGCGCTGGCCGGGCTCGTGCTGCTCAAAGGAAAGATCTGGACAGGTCTCATCGGTTTGTTCATCTTCCCGCTGCTCGTGGTCGCGGCCATCCGTCTCGCCCGTCCGACCTCACCATGGGCTCGCTGGCGTTACACGAAACGGCCGAAGAAGATGAATGCCGCCGTCAGACGGGAACGCCGGGTGCGCAGGCCACTCATCCGGGCCAAGATCTTCATGCAAGACCTCATGGCCGGTAAACCCGACGTCGCGCACGCCAAGTCGGGCGCCGAAGAGGAATTGAACGCCAAGGTCCATCCCGCCCCCGCCAAGGGCGAGTCCGCTGGGCTCGTGCTGACCGAGGCGATTTCGCCTGGCGGGGGTGCTTCTGGCACAATTGACCAGTTGCCGTTTGACGGTCAGCAGCCCGGCGCGCCCGCGGAGGCTGAGACGTCGCGGAGACCACACGAATCGGAGCACGAACCAGTCGAGCCGTAGCGCGTGAGCACACGAGGCCACGTCGAAAGCCGCTAGGTTCCTCTACTCACGCCAACTGCAAGATTGGAACCTGCAACATGAACACTCTGGACTTCTTGGACAACAAGTCCCTGCGCGACGACATCCCCGACTTCCGTGCGGGCGACACCCTGAACGTTCACGTGAAGGTGATCGAGGGTTCGAAAGAACGCGTCCAGGTGTTCAAGGGCGTTGTGATCCGTCGTCAGGGTGGTGGCGTGCGTGAGACGTTCACCGTCCGCAAGGTGTCGTTCGGTGTAGGCGTGGAGCGTACGTTCCCCGTGCACAGCCCCAACCTTGCGAAGATCGAGGTCGTCACCCGCGGCGACGTGCGTCGCGCGAAGCTGTACTACCTCCGCGACCTGCGCGGCAAGGCTGCCAAGATCAAAGAAAAGCGCTGACGCACTAAGCTTGCGGCGTGGTAGACACCCCCCGCGGTCCCGAGAGTTCCAGCCCTTCGGGCGACGACACCTACGGAGACCCCGATTCCGAGGGCGCCCGTCCGTGGCGCAGCCTGAGCGACAAGGACGAGAGCAAGCCCAAGAAAAAGGGCTCGATACTCCGCGAGACGGCAATCATCATCGTCTGCGTGCTCTTGTTGACCTGGGTGCTGCAGACCTTTGTCGGTCGGCAGTACGTGATCCCGTCGGAGTCGATGGAACCGACGCTGACCGGATGCGCCGGGTGCACCAACGATCGCATCGTCATCGACAAGTTGGTCTACCGGTTCGGCGAGCCCAAGGCCGGTGACGTGGTGGTGTTCAAAGCCCCTACGTCATCGTGGGATCTCGGGTGGCGGTCACCTCGTTCGGACAACACCGTGGTGCGCGGTGCCCAGAACGCGATGTCCTGGTTCGGGTTTGCCCCACCAGACGAGAACAACCTGGTCAAGCGCGTCATCGCGACCGGAGGGCAGCGCGTGGAGTGCCACAACGCCGACCGCACCGGGGTCAAGGTCGACGGTAAGCCGCTGGTGGAGCCGTACATCGACATGAAGCTCCAGGAACAGAATGCTGCGATGCGCCCCGGAGATCTGCTGGACACGAACGGCGAGCTCAACTCGTGTCTCGGTGAGGATTTCGGTCCGCTGGATGTGCCCGCGGGGCAGGTCTGGGTGATGGGCGACAACCGCGGCAACTCCGCGGACTCGCGCTACCACCAAGACGATGAACTGCACGGCATGGTGCCCGTCGACGACATCCGCGGCAAGGTCCGGTTCGTCATCTACCCGTTCTCGCGGATGGGTTCTGTCGACTCCGTCAATCCGCAGAAGTAGCACCCTGGTGGCAACGCGTTGGCCGCCGAGGGTGGCGATCAGACGTGCGGCGGGCCTGCGCACCTTCGAGGCCGCCCTGTATCGCAGCGGGCTCGGACCTGTCGCCGGGGTCGACGAAGCGGGTCGCGGTGCCTGCGCGGGACCGCTGGTCGTGGCCGCCTGCGTTCTCAAGCCCACCCAATTGACGTCCCTGGCCGATCTGAACGATTCCAAGAAGCTCACGGCCGCCACCCGGGACAAGCTGTACAAATCGGTGACGCGTCACGCAGCGGCGTGGAGCGCGGTGATCATCGACGCGGCGGAGGTGGACCGGATCGGCATCCACGTCGCGAACATCGAGGGAATGCGCAGAGCGGTAGCAGGTTTGGGAATCCAGCCCGGCTACGTATTGTCCGATGGATTTCGCGTCCCCGGCCTGACCGCACCTTCACTGCCGGTGATCGGTGGCGACGGGGCCGCCGCCTGTATTGCGGCGGCGAGCATCGTCGCAAAGGTCACCCGCGATCGGATCATGGTCGCGATGGACAACGAGCTACCCGGATACGGGTTCGCAATCCACAAGGGTTACAGCACGGAGATGCACATGCGGTGCCTCGATGCGCTCGGACCTTCAGAGCAGCACCGAATGTCGTACCGCAACGTGCGCATGCGCGTGCGCTGAACCGGGCTGTACGCAAGTTAGGCTTAGAGGATGAGCGCCGAAGATCTCGAGAAGTACGAAACCGAGATGGAATTGTCCCTGTACCGGGAGTACAAGGACGTCGTCGGTCAATTCACCTATGTAGTCGAGACCGAGCGCCGGTTCTATCTGGCGAATGCCGTCGAGATGGTGCCTCGCAACGCAGACGGCGAGGTCTACTTCGAGGTGCGCATGAGTGACGCCTGGGTGTGGGACATGTACCGGCCGGCCCGGTTCGTGAAACAGGTCCGGGTCATCACCTTCAAGGACGTCAACATCGAAGAGCTGGAAAAACAGGATCTGCGGCTTCCCGAAGACGGCGTACTGGGAGATTAACCGGTTGCTTCGGCACCTGCGGTCACCGGTTTCTTGAGTAAGAGGCTGACACCCGCGAGTACCACTGCCGCCCCGGCGATCGACCACAGCACAATGGTGAGTGCTCCGAGGAATGATCGGGCTGCGGCCTGACGCGCGGCGTCCTCGAGCTCTGGCGCCGCCTGGACGGCGACGGTACTCCTGATGTCTCCCGGGGTCGCAGCCACCGATGAGGCCCCGCCCGCACACCCGGGTGGCGTCTGCTCCGGATGCGGTGAACTCAGCTGCAACTGCGCGCAACGGGTGAACTCACCTACTACCGCGGGTCTCAGGGCCGGCGCCACGGCCGTCGTTTCCAGCGACCGGGACAGGGTGCCGCCCGCATCGTCGACAGCCGATTGCGACTGGGCCGCAACTTGATTGAAGAACACGATGCTGATCAAGGCCAGTCCGACAGAGCATCCGATCTGCTGGATTGTCGGAATGGAGCCCGACAGCACGTCCCTGGTGCCGCGGCTTGCGGATGTCAGTGAGCACACTCATTCAGAGCGTGGCACCCTCACCGGCCGTGCCGGCCCACAAACCAGACACGTCGCGACGCGCATCTAAGCTCAGCCCAACGGCGGCGTAAATTGTCCTCGCGACCTGGCTGTGGCGAACTTTCACCACGATGACGCCGATCAAGATCGCCGCGTACACCTCGCCTGGGTGGTGTCGGGTCGAAAGACCGTTTAAAAAGCACTCCCTCGCGGTGGCTGATTGCTCACTGACACCGCGTCGTGAGTTCCGCGTCCGCAAGGCGGCTTTGTCCACAGTTCTGGTGGTTGTGCACAGGTCGGTGGCGGGTGGCGGTTTGTGGTGGGTGCCGTGTGGGTGTGGGTGGTCATGGTTGGTTCATGGATCAGTCGGGGGTAGGTGGTGCGCGACGTTCGCGTCGTGAGGTGGGGCAGTTGGGTGAGGATCTTGCTGTCGATTTCCTGGATGGGCTGGGGTGGGTGGTGTTGGCCCGCAACTGGCGGTGTCGGTACGGCGAATTGGATGTGATTGCGGCCGAGGGGCGGGATCTGGTCGTGGTGGAGGTGAAGACGCGGTCGGGTTCGCTGTTCGGTGACGTGGCCGAGGCTGTGACGCCGGCGAAGTATCAGCGGATGCGTCGGTTGACGGGGATGTGGTTGTCGGAGCAGGACGTTCATTGGCCGGTGATCAGGTTTGATGTTGTTGCGGTGCAGCTCAATTGGGGTGCTTTGCCGACGGTCTCGCATCTGCGTGGGGTGTTTTGAGATGAAGTTGGGCAGGGTGCGGTCGGTGGCGATCACCGGGGTGGAGGGGGTGATCGTGGAGATCGAGGCTTCGATCGGGCAGGGGTTGCCGGGGGTGCATCTGGTGGGTCTGGGTGATGCGGCGCTCAAGGAGGCGAAGGATCGGGTGCGGGCGGCGATTACCAATACCGCGGCGGCGCGCAAGGGGGGTTCGGGGGAGGAGAGCGATCCGGACAAGTGGCCGGAGGGGCGGATCACGTTGGCGTTGTCGCCTGCGACGTTGCCGAAGTCGGGGTCGACGTTCGATCTGGGTTTGGCGTTGGCGGTGTTGTCGGCGAACAGCGGGTTTGCGTCGGGGTTGCTCGAGAAGACGGTGTTCGTGGGTGAATTGGCGCTCGATGGTCGGGTGCGGCCGGTGCGGGGTGTGTTGCCTGCGGTGGTGGCTGCGCGGGCGGCCGGTTTCACGCATGTGGTGGTGCCGTTGGCGAATGTGGCGGAGGCGACGCTGGTCTCGGGGATCGAGGTGGGTGGGGCGTCGCATCTGCGGGAGGTGTTGGAGTGGTTGCGGGGTGTGGGGGTGCTGGACACGGTCGGGCCGGTGGTGTCGAGTCCGCCGGTGGTCGCCGGTCCTGATCTGTGTGATGTGGTGGGTCAGGATGAGGCGCGGTATGCGATGGAGATCGCGGCGGCGGGTGCCCATCATTTGTTGCTCACGGGTCCGCCGGGGATCGGGAAGACGATGTTGGCGCGGCGGTTGCCGGGGATTCTGCCGCCGCTGAGTGAGTCGGAGGCGTTGGAGGTCACGGCGATTCATTCGATTGCCGGTGGTTTGCCTGCTGATCATCCGTTGATCGTCGAGGCGCCGTTCATCGCCCCGCATCACAGTACGACGGTGACGGCGATGATCGGTGGCGGTACCGGGATGGCCAAGCCGGGGGCGGTGTCGCGGGCGCACCGCGGCGTCCTGTTCCTCGACGAGTGCGCCGAGCTCGGGGTGAAGGTGCTCGAAACACTGCGGACCCCGCTCGAGGACGGCGAGGTTCGGGTGGCCCGTCGTGACGGGATGGCGCTGTTCCCGGCTCGCTTTCAGCTGATCTTGGCAGCGAACCCATGCCCATGCGCACCGGCAAACGACGTCAACTGTGTGTGTTCGCCCTCTGCGCGCCGGCGCTACCTCGGAAAGTTGTCCGGACCGCTCATGGACCGGGTGGACATCCGAGTCAGGATGGATCCTCCCGGAAATGCCGCACTCAGCGGTGGCGCCGCCGAGTCGAGCGCACAGGTACGCGAGCGCGTGGTCGCCGCCCGTGCGCGCGCTCGGGACCGCTGGAGGGCGCACGGTTGGCAGACCAACTCCGAGGTACCGGGTTCGGCGTTGCGCCGCGGCGACTTTCGGCTCCCGCCCACGGTCACGCGACCTGTCGAACTGTTCTTGCGGGACGGTCGGGTCACCGCACGTGGTGCCGATCGCGCACTTCGGCTGGCCTGGACCCTGTGCGACCTCGCCGGCACCGATCAACCCACCGAAGACCATGTGGCACAAGCCCTGATGTTCCGCGATCGCGGATACAGCTGAGAGGAAGAACGTGATCGACGAACAACAGCGGCGCGCCTGGGCCTATCTGGCCGCCGTCGCCGAACCACCGAATGCCGCGATCGCGGCGCTGATCGCGGATGTCGGAGTGCAGGAGGCCGCCTCAGGGGTGGCAACGAGATCGGTACCTCCTTTGCATGCCGCCGTCCTGCAGGCCACCGAAGCACGGTGGCAGACCAACACCGCCGCCGCGGACCTCGACGCTGTCGACCGGATCGGCGGTCGGCTGATCACGCCGGATGACGACGACTGGCCGGGTTGGCAACTGCTGAGTCTCGGTAATGCGGACACGGCGGCGAAGGGCGGGGAACCCACCGCTCTGTGGGTACGTGGTCCTGCGCGGCTCGACGAGGCTGTCGCGCGGTCGGTCGGCATGGTCGGGTCGCGGGCCGCCTCGGCATACGGCGAGCATGTCACCGCATCGATCTCCGGGGACCTGGTGGTCGACGGCTGGTCTGTGTTGTCGGGCGGGGCGTACGGAATCGACGGGGTCGCACATCGGAACGCGCTCGCCGCCGGCGGCACGACGGTGGCGGTCCTCGCCTGTGGCATCGACCGCGACTATCCCACCGGACATGCCCGCCTTCTCGCGGAAATCGGCCGTACGGGTCTGGTGGTCAGTGAGTACGCGCCTGGCACCTCGGCCGCCAAACATCGTTTCTTGACGCGAAATAGGCTGGTGGCGGCCCTGTCTCGGGTCGTTGCAGTTGTCGAGGCGGGCCGACGCAGCGGCGCCGCCAACACTGCGGCCTGGGCGCGCAAGCTGGGCACCCCGTTGGGAGCGGTGCCCGGACCCGTCACCTCGGCGACGTCCGTCGGCTGCCATCGGATGATTGCTGACGGTCTTGCTCAACTCGTCACCGACGCGAGCGACATCGTGCGGCTCGCAGAACCCGATGGGGCAAGCGCGGCCGGTGCGGCCGCAGGTGTTCCTCATCGCGGCGGGTCCGGCAAACGCACCGACGAACTCGATCCCCAGCAGCTCCGGGTCTACGAGGCGATACCTGCGAAGGGCGCTGTGACCATCGGCGAGGTCGCCTTCTCTGCCGGACTCGACGTGCACGCTGTCCGCTCGGGGCTGGCAGCGCTGGAAGCACGGGGTTTCGTCACATTGGGCGGATCGGGGTGGATGCTGGCGCCGCGCCAGTGAGCCTCACGGACGTCGAGGGACACCGGTCACGATGCGAATCACCTTGTCGGAGAGAGCGGTCGGCATGGCTCCGACCAGCGCGGCCTGTACCTGGTTTGCTCGGCCGACCACGTACCGCGCGCGGGGTCGTTTGGCGCGCAGCGCGGTTTCGACCGATGCCGCCACCGAGTCGGCGGGGACGGCGAGCTTCTGGGAGAGCGGGATCGACTTGCGATAGCCGGCGATCTGTCTGGCATACAGGGTGCGGTGCTCGGTCGTCATGCTCTCGACCGTGCTCTCGAGGGTCGTCTCGGCATCGCGCCAGATGTCGGTGTCTGTTTGTCCGGGCTCGATGAGGACCACCCGGATCTTCCACGGCGCCAACTCCATCCGTAACGCGTCGGCCATGCCTTCCAGAGCGAACTTCGAGGCGTTGTAGGCACCGGTCATCGGGGTGGCGACGCGACCACTGATCGACGAGACGAAGACGATGCGCCCCTGCGATGTCCGTAACCGTGGCAACACCGCTCGGGTGACCGCATGTTGGCCGATCACATTGACATCGAGCTGGTGTCGGAGCTGATCCGGGTCAGCGCCTCCACCGGGCCGCCGACAACGATCCCGGCGTTGTTCACCACGGCATCGAGTCGCTGCGGCAGCACCTGATCCAGTTCGGCGACCTGATCGGGGTTCGTGATGTCGAGAATGACGGGCGTGACGTTCGGCGCCCTCAACTCGTCGGCAGCCCGTTCATCTCTGACACCTGCGATGACGTCCCAGCCCGACGCCGCCAGGCGCTCGGTGATGGCGAGACCGATGCCGCGTGCGGCGCCGGTGATGAGGATTGTCGGCATGCCCACGAGGCTAGCGGTGGTCGGCGTCTCTCCGGGCGACTTAGGGTGCCCTATTTTCAGGTACGGTGGGTCCGGGCGGCCAGAGCCGATGCAGATCGCAGCTCGACCGTAGGTGCCGCCGACGAGAGGACTTTCGCGTGGCCAAGCGAGAAAACACCATGACGGTGCAGCGGACCGAACAGATCTCCCCACATCTCGTGCGGGTGTACCTCGGCGGTGCCGGGTTCGACGACTTCCAGGCGTCGGACGACACCGACATGTACGTCAAGTTCATCTTTCCCGCCGATGCGGCGGACCGAGCGGCGAAGTCCGGTCTGGGAACAGTCCGCGACACGTTGAGTGCGGACGAACCCACGATTCTGCGTACCTACACCGTGCGTAGCGTCGACCGGACAGCTCGCGAGATCGCCGTCGACTTCGTCGTACACGGCGACGATGGAGTGGCGGGGCCCTGGGCGGCCAATGCCCAGCCCGGTGAGGTGATCAAGTTCTTCGGCCCGGGTAGTGGCTACCGACCCAAGACCGATGTCGACTGGCACCTGCTGGCCTCCGACGAGGCGGGCCTACCTGCCCTCGCCGCGGCACTCGAGTCGATGCCCGCAGGTACCGTCGCGAAGGCCTTCATCGAGGTCGCCGGACCGGAGGACGAGATCGAACTCGCCGCGCCGGACACCGCGCAGATAACGTGGCTGCACCGAGGCGTCAGTTCAGACGCCGTCAGTGATGCCCAAGGCGGCGCCAACGCACCTCTTGTCGCAGCCGTCCGCAACGCGGAATGGCTGCCGGGCTCGGTGCAGGTCTTCATCCACGGTGAGGCCGAAGTGGTGATGCAGAACCTCCGCGGATACATCCGCAAGGAACGGGGGGTCGGGGCCGCGAACGCGTCGATCAGTGGGTATTGGCGTCGTGGACACACGGAAGAGGGCTTCCGTGAATGGAAGGCCAGTCAGCGCAGTCGAGACGAAAAGGCCGGGATCACCGCCTGAGGCGATGATGTGTTGTTTTGGCGAGCAAAGGCCCAGGTCGGCTTCGCCAGAACAACACAATATGGGCGCGACCTGGTGTGGCGGCTTGCGGGCCGTCACCCCGATCGGTTGGCTGTGCAGGTGAGTGCAACGATCATCGACGACTATGAGAGCCATCTCCGGCTCGAATGTGGTCACAGCGAGCACACGGTGCGCGCCTACCTCGGTGACATTCGATCCCTGGTGAGCTTTGCCGGTGCGCGCGGATTGTCACCGGCCGCGATCGATCTGCCGGTCTTGCGCGCATGGTTGGCCTCACACAGCAAGCGGGGGGCCGCTCGCACCACCATCGCCAGGCAGGTTTCGTCCGCCAAGAGATTCACGGCATGGGCGACGCGCGAGGGCATTCTCGCCGTCGACCCCGGTACCCGGCTGCAGGCGCCGCGTGCGCACCGAACGCTGCCCGGTGTCCTGAGTACGAGCCAAGCTGCTGCCGCGATGGAGCCGTCCGAACCGGACCACGACCCCGATGCGCCTCTCTCGCAACGAGACCGGGTGATCGTCGAAGTGCTGTATGCCACCGGTATCCGGGTGGGCGAGCTCTGCGGTCTCGACATCGGAGACATAGACCCCTCGCGAAATGTGTTGCGTGTCATCGGTAAAGGCAACAAGGAGCGGACCGTGCCCTACGGTGCACCTGCTGCCGCGGCCCTGGATACCTGGTTGCGCAGTGGCCGGCCCGCACTTGCGCAGGCCGCCGCGGGCAACGCTCTGCTGGTGGGGGCGAAAGGTGGTCGACTCGATCAGCGGATGGCCCGGACCGTGGTCCATCGAGTGCTGGGGGCACTGCCCGGCACCCCGGATCTCGGCCCGCACGGACTACGGCACAGCGCGGCCACTCATCTGCTCGAGGGTGGGGCCGATCTCCGTGTGGTGCAGGAGCTGCTCGGGCATGCCAGCTTGGCGACGACGCAGCTGTACACCCACGTCAGCGTCGAACGGCTACGCAAGGTTCACGATCAGGCGCATCCACGAGCCTGACGCCCGTTCAGTCTTTCTCTTCACCGCCCGTCTTCCGGGGCCACCGGTTTGAGCCGAACCTGAATCCGACCGAGTAGCGCGAGTGGATCGAAGTACACCGCAGACGCCCCGGAACCCCGGCGCGCACCCCAGTGCAGGCATGGGCTGCTGCAGCCCGCATGCCCGGTCACCAGGGTCCCGATCGGCGAGCCTCTGCTGACCGGCTGCCCCGACCTGACCGACGCGGCCACCGGTTCGTATGTGGTCAGCAGCCCGTCGGAGTGTCGGATGGACACGACAGGCTTGCCGCCGACCGTCCCCGCGAAATTGATCACGCCCTGCCCTGCGGCACGCACGACCGCGCCGGCGGGAGCCGCCAGATCGACGCCACGATGACCGGGCAACCATCGCTCGGAGGGTGGCGCGAAACCCTTCACGACGGTCGGGATCGGTACCAACGGCCAATCGAAGTCGGTCGAACCCTGCGGCGCCGCTTGTGCGGGCGACGCGGACAGCTCTGCCAAGAAGGGCGGCGCGGTGGCGAGCACCGTCAACAGCACTGTCGCGCGCAGGAGAGCCCACCAGAATCGCATGCCGTCGACGATGGGCGATGTGAACCGATCCGTCGAGGTCAAGTGCACCATTGGGGATGGATGATGCGGCCGTCCACAGTTCGCACCGGGGCCTTGACAACACGTCGTGATCGCCCATCGGATGCGATTTCGTCTCAGGGGCCCGCGAGCGTAGACTCATGTGGCGCTCTCGCTGCGGCGGGAGTGACTTCGCGCGCCTGCGGTCTGCCGATTCACCTCGGACGACACAGCGTGTGGGCAGTCCCGGGCAGTGGCAATGCTCCGCTGCGGGTTCCACACGTGTCAGGTGCCAGGGTCGGCGACCAACCGGGAGCCGACGACCAACTGCACATGAAAGTGAAGTACATGGCTGTCGTAACCATGAAGCAGCTGCTGGACAGCGGCGCTCATTTCGGGCATCAGACCCGTCGTTGGAATCCGAAGATGAAGCGATTCATCTTCACCGATCGCAACGGCATCTACATCATCGACCTGCAGCAGACGCTGACGTACATCGACCAGGCGTACGAGTTCGTCAAGGAGACGGTCGCCCACGGTGGCACCATCCTCTTCGTCGGCACCAAGAAGCAGGCGCAGGAATCCATCGCCTCCGAGGCTCTGCGCGTCGGCATGCCCTACGTGAACCAGCGCTGGCTCGGTGGCATGCTCACCAACTTCTCCACCGTCCACAAGCGTCTGCAGCGTCTCAAGGAACTCGAGACCATGGAGCAGACCGGTGGATTCGAAGGTCGCACCAAGAAGGAAATCCTCATGCTCACGCGTGAGATGACCAAGCTGGACCGGACCCTCGGTGGTATCCGGGACATGTCCAAGGTCCCCTCGGCCGTGTGGATCGTCGACACCAACAAAGAGCACATCGCCGTCGGTGAGGCACGCAAGCTGAACATCCCGGTGATCGCCATCCTCGACACCAACTGCGACCCCGACGTCGTCGACTACCCGATTCCGGGTAACGACGATGCCATCCGCAGCGCAGCGCTGCTCACCCGCGTGATCGCGTCTGCGGTCGCCGAGGGCGTGCAGGCACGGGCAGGTCAGAACACGGGCGCCGACACCAAGCCCGAAGGTGCCGCCGGTGAGCCCCTCGCCGAGTGGGAGCAGGAACTGTTGACCCAGGCCACCACGCCTGCGGCAGAAGCTCCCGCAGCCGACGCCCCGGCAGCTACCGAGGCACCCGCAGCAGCCGACGCGGAAACCCCCGCCCAGGCCTGATCCACTTCTGGTTCACCGATCCAGACACATCCGACAGGAGGCTCGCCCACCCATGGCGAACTACACCGCCGCTGACGTCAAGCGGCTCCGCGACCTCACCGGCTCCGGAATGCTCGACTGCAAGAACGCGCTCGCCGACAACGACGGCGACTTCGACAAGGCTGTCGAAGAGCTGCGGATCAAGGGCGCCAAGGACGTCGGCAAGCGTGCCGAGCGGTCCACCGCCGAAGGTCTGATCGCCGCCAAAGACGGCGCGATGATCGAGATCAACTCAGAGACCGACTTCGTGGCGAAGAACGACGAGTTCCAGGCGCTGGCCGCCAAGGTCCTCGACGCCGCGGTTGCCGCGAAGACGTCCGACGTGGACGTCCTCAAGGCCGCCACCGTCGGCGACAAGACTGTCGACGAGCTGATCCAGGAACTCTCGGCCAAGATCGGCGAGAAGCTGGTCCTGAACCGGGTCAGCTACCACGAAGGCAACGTTGCGTCGTACCTGCACAAGCGGGCGTCGGATCTGCCGCCCGCCGTGGGCGTGCTGGTGGAGTACACCGGTGACACCCCGGAGGCAGCAGAGGCCGCTCGTGGCGCCGCAATGCAGGTCGCTGCGCTGCGCGCCAAGTACGCCACCCGCGACGAGGTCCCCGAGGACGTGATCGCTTCCGAGCGTCGCATCGCCGAGCAGACCGCCCGCGAGGAGGGCAAGCCCGAAGCCGCGCTGTCCAAGATCGTGGACGGCCGTCTCAACGGATTCTTCAAAGACGTGGTCCTGATCGACCAGGCGTCGGTCCAGGAATCGAAGAAGACCGTCAAGGCCGTACTCGACGAGGCGGGGGCACAAGTTGTGTCGTTCACCCGTTTCGAGGTCGGACAGGCCTGAATTTCGTGAGAAGAACCCCGTGCGAATCGCCAGATTCGCCGGGGTTCTTTTGCGCTGAACAGCCCCTGCTCTTCGACCCTCGATAGCCTGTCTCTGATCTCGATAGCATTGACGCGATCGCTGCCCGTACCTCGAAAGGGATGCCACATGACCGACGACGTTGCACAAGAACGCACCGGATTCAAGCGGGTCGTTCTCAAACTCGGCGGAGAGATGTTCGGTGGTGGCAAGGTCGGCCTCGACCCCGATGTGGTGTCCACGGTCGCGGATCAGATCGCCGAGGTGGTCAACACGGGTGTCCAGATCGCGGTGGTGAACGGCGGGGGAAACTTCTTCCGGGGAGCCGAACTGCAGCAACGTGGCCTGGAGCGGGCCCGGTCCGATTACATGGGCATGCTCGGAACGGTCATGAACTCGCTTGCGCTCCAAGATTTCCTGGAGAAGCGGGGGATCGTCACCCGCGTGCAGACCGCCATCACGATGGGGCAGGTCGCCGAACCGTACATTCCGTTGCGCGCACAGCGTCACCTGGAGAAGGGCCGCGTCGTCATCTTCGGCGCCGGCATAGGTATGCCCTACTTCTCCACCGACACCACCGCAGCGCAGCGCGCACTCGAGATCAAGGCCGAGGTCGTGTTGATGGCGAAGGGTGTCGACGGTGTCTACTCAGCCGACCCCCGGACAGACCCCGACGCCACGCTCTATCGCGAGATCACACACCGCGAGGTTCTCGAAAAGGGTCTCAAGGTCGCGGATGCGACCGCCTTCAGCCTGTGCATGGACAACCAGATGCCGATGCTGGTGTTCAATCTCCTCGAGCAGGGCAACATAGCTCGGGCGGTTGCAGGTGAGAAGATCGGAACACTGGTCAGCACCTGACCGGATCTCGCCCAGCACAACCAGACCGCACCCGCACAAGTCAACGGAGGACACCATGATCGACGACGCGCTCTTGGACGCCGAGGAAAAAATGGAGAAGGCCGTCGTCGTCGCGCGCGACGACATGGGCTCAGTGCGCACCGGGCGTGCCAATCCCGCCATGTTCAACCGGGTCACTATCGACTACTACGGGTCCCCGACGCCGATCGGGCAGGTGTCGTCGATCAACACCCCAGAGGCCCGCATGATCGTCATCAAGCCTTACGAGCCGTCATCGCTGGGGTTGATCGAGACCGCGATCCGTAACTCTGACCTGGGCGTGAACCCGACCAATGACGGAAACATCATCCGCGTGTCGATTCCGCAGTTGACCGAAGACCGTCGGCGCGACCTGGTCAAGCAGGTCAAGGCCAAGGGCGAGGACGCCAAGGTCTCGATTCGCAACGTGCGGCGTAAGGCGGTGGATGAGCTCAAACGCATCCAAAAAGACGGCGAGGCCGGTGAAGATGAGGTGACACGCGCCGAGAAGGATCTCGACAAGACGACGGCGTCATACGTCACACAGATCGATGAACTGGTCAAACACAAAGAGGGTGAACTGCTCGAGGTCTAGGTCATCGCATTCGATGACCGACCGG
This sequence comes from Williamsia sp. 1138, assembly GCF_002095435.2. GTDB lineage: Bacteria > Actinomycetota > Actinomycetes > Mycobacteriales > Mycobacteriaceae > Williamsia. Next base: position 181,941 of record NZ_MJEJ02000051.1, on the reverse strand, counting down.
GCAGTGGCGAAGGGGTAGGCAGACGACAGTGACCGACACAGACCGGCCGGGGGGCGCAGCGGCGCCTGCTCCCAAGGGCTCCACCTCGCGGGCCGGCCGCGACCTGCCGGCTGCCATCGGGGTCGGCGGCACGCTCGGCGTCTCGCTGATCCTCATCTTGGTTTTCATCCCCGAGGTCTGGTTCGGCGTGGTGGCGGTGGCGATCGCCGTCGCCAGCTGGGAGGTGACCAAACGTCTCCGCGACGGCGGTATCAAGGTCGCACTGATCCCGATCCTCGTCGGCGGCCAAGCCATCATGTGGGCCAGCTGGCCATGGGGCGTCTCCGGCTCGGTGGTCGCTCTCGCGGCGACAGTGCTGGTGTCGATGATCTGGAAGCTGTTGTCGCAGGGCCTACAAGCCGCCCCAGAGAACTACCTGCAGGATCTTGCAGGGACGACCCTGGTACTCGCCTGGTTGCCGCTGATGGGGGCCTTCGGGGCGTCGATGGTGCTGCAGGACGACGGATCGGCGCGGGTACTGACCCTGATGATCGTGGTGGTCTGCTCGGACGTCGGCGGTTACGTGGCCGGTGTGACCTTCGGCAAACACCCGATGGTCCCGGCCATCAGTCCGAAGAAGTCGTGGGAAGGCATGGCCGGGTCCATGGTCTTCGGCATCGTCGGCGCAGTCCTCACCGTCGTGTACCTGCTCGACGCGCAGTGGTGGATCGGGCTGGTCCTCGGCCCTGTCCTCGTCATCTGCGCCACCCTCGGGGATCTGGTCGAATCACAGGTCAAGCGCGACCTGAAGATCAAGGACATGGGGACCCTGCTGCCCGGGCACGGCGGGATCATGGATCGTCTCGACTCCATCCTGCCGTGCGCGTTCGTCGTGTGGGCGATCCTGGGGGCGCTTCTCTGACGAGCGGCTAGGGCCGGGCCTTCTTCACCGCCCGTCGCACCTGCAGCATCCGCAGGCTGCCCACGATCGCCGTGATCACGGCGCCGAGGATGGCTGCGATCAGCAGACTCACGCCCACCGGCAGGTTGACCGTCCAGAAGAACAGGTCGATGTTCTGGCTGTCCAGATTCTGGACGATGAAGATCAGCAGGATCAGCGTGACCAGCGCGCCGACGATCAGACCGACCCAGGCTGCACGCGTGCGCGTGTGCTTGACGTCGTCGAGAGCCTGTCTGCGCACCTCCTCGCGGTGGTCCGCGGCAGGCGGGGCGGAGTCGGCCGCCTCTGTGGGGTATGCCGCATCAGTCTTGGTGGGGTCGTAATCGGGGCTCGGCTGGTAGCCCTCGGGCGGTTGATACGTCATTGCTCTATGGTGCGCCCGAGTAGGGCGAAACGACAATCACAGTGATCGAATTGGCATCTGCGGCCGATCTACGTCACGCTTTGATGATGACTGGTCCGTTGCCGCTGGTATTCGACGCGCCGAAACGCGGCAAACCGCCGCAGCACCTCGCCGATCTGGACGCCGCGGGCCGCGTGGCCGCGGTGACGAAGCTCGGCCTGCCCAAGTTTCGCGCCGACCAATTGGCCCGTCAGTACTACTCCCGGTTGAACGCCGATCCGGCCGAGATGACGGATCTGCCCGCCGCGATGCGGGAATCGGTGGGCCAGGCTCTGTTCCCCGAACTGATGACCGTGATCCGCCACATCGCCTGCGACGACAACACCACCCGCAAGACCCTGTGGCGACTGCACGACGGGACGCTGCTGGAGTCGGTGCTCATGCGCTACCCGGACCGCGCGACCCTGTGCATCTCGAGTCAGGCGGGATGCGGGATGGCGTGCCCGTTCTGCGCGACCGGCCAGGGAGGGCTGGATCGGAACCTCTCCACGGCGGAGATCGTCGACCAGGTGCGCTCTGCCGCGCGGGCGATGCGTGATGGTGAGCTGGGCGAGCCCGGCCGCCTCTCCAACGTCGTGTTCATGGGCATGGGCGAGCCGTTGGCGAACTACAAGCGCGTGATCGACGCCGTCCGCAAGATCACCTCGCCCGCCCCCGACGGACTCGGCATCTCCCAGCGTTCGGTGACGGTGTCGACGGTGGGTCTGGCGCCCGCGATCCGCCGAATGGCCGACGAAGGACTCACGGTCACCCTGGCAGTTTCCCTGCACACCCCGGACGACGAACTGCGCGACACCCTTGTCCCGGTCAACAACCGCTGGTCGGTCAAAGAGGTGCTGGATGCTGCTCGCTACTACGCGGACAGCACCGGACGTCGGGTGTCGATCGAATACGCGCTGATCCGCGACATCAACGATCAGCCGTGGCGGGCAGATCTGCTGGGGGAGAAGCTCCGCAAGGCGCTCGGATCGCTGGTACACGTGAACCTCATCCCGCTCAACCCGACCCCGGGATCCAAGTGGGACGCAAGCCCCAAGCCCGCGGAACGCGAGTTCGTGAGAAGGGTGATCGCCCAAGGTGTTTCGTGCACGGTTCGCGACACCCGCGGGCAAGAGATCGCTGCTGCCTGCGGCCAGTTGGCGGCGGAGGAGAAGTAGTCCTCAGCCGAGCAGGCGCGCGACGTCGGCCTGCCCTCGTTGCTGTGCGATCTGCAGGGCTGTTCGTCCCTGCGCGTCCCGGATGCCGGGATCAGCACCTGCCGCGAGCAACCGGGAGACGATCTCCTGGTAGACCGGTGAACCGTCCCCGTAGACGACAGCTTCTAGCAGTGCCGTCCATCCGGAGTCGTTGATGTGGTCCAGCGGTACACCCGCGTCGATCAGGATCTGGACCGTGGTCGGATGGCCCTTCTCGGCCGCGGGGATGAGCGCGGTCCCGCCGAAGCGGTTGGTGGAGTTCACATCCGCACCGTGATCGAGGGTCAGGACGAGAATGTCGTCCAGTCCCTCGGCCCCGGCGTAGAGAAATGCCGAGTCCTGCAGGTTGTCTTTCGCGTTGACGTCCGCCCCCGCGAGGATCAACCTTCGTGCGGAGTCGGTGTCACGGGACTTGGTCGCGACCACGAGCGGCGTGCGACCATCGGCGTCCCTGATCTCCAGTGCGGGGTCGGGCGCCCTCGCGCTCGTCGGTACCGGCGACGGTGACGTGGACATCGTGATGCTCGACGGCGACGAGCCGGTGCTCGGCGCGCCGACTCCGCCGGTGCCGCACGCGGTGGCCACCATCAGTGCGAAGGCGATCGGTGGGGCTGCGACGGCAGCCGGAGTGCGCCCCGTTCGCATGTTCGGAAGAGGTTGGTGGTGCTACTTCTTCTTTTTCCACTTACCGCGGCTGAGAACCTCGCCGCGGACGAGGAGGAAGACGATCAGCGCGGCAAACCCGACGAGGTACAAGTCTTCGACGTGGCCCTCGTGGTTACCGATGACCATGCCCAGCAGTGCGACGACCGACACCCATGCGGCGATCTTGTACGTCTTCATGCCTTCGCCATGCCAGCCGAATCGGGCCGAAGGCGCTTCTGCGGGCTCGGGCTTGTACTCGACCTCAGTGCTGGCCACGGCTACTCCTGCTGGTTGCGATCCGACTTTTCTCGTCCAGAGCATATCGCGGCGGGTGACCCGTGGCCGCTGATGGGTTCGGCAGTGTCGCGTGAGGGAACCGGACTGCGTCTTCTGCGAGGTCAGGCCCACGGTGTGAGAATGAACGCCGTGCCGACCGAGAGATATGCGCCGTCCGAGTATCCCCGCGACATGATCGGATACGGCCGCACCCCGCCTCATCCGCAGTGGCCGGGCGGGGCGAACATCGCGGTCCAGTTCGTTCTCAATTACGAAGAGGGTTCGGAGAACAACGTCCTCGAAGGCGACCGCGGCAGCGAGACGTTCCTGTCGGAGATGGCCGGTGTCGCTGCATTTCCGAATCGGCACATGAGCATGGAGTCGTTGTACGAGTACGGATCCCGGGCGGGCCTGTGGCGGTTGCTCCGGGTGTTCGACCGCCGTGGACTGCCGCTGACGATCTTTGCCGTGGCCCAGGCAATGGCCCGCAACCCCGAGGCGGTGGCGGCCTTCATCGAGCGGGGCGACGAGATCGCCTCACACGGATTGCGTTGGCTGAACTACCAACTCATCAACCCGGCGGTAGAACGGGCCCACATGGCCGAGGCGATCGAGATCCTGACCGACCTCACCGGTAGTGCGCCCCTGGGTTGGTACACCGGTCGCGATTCACCGAACACCCGAGGACTCGTCGTCGAGCACGGTGGCTTCGTCTACGACTCCGACAGTTACGCCGACGACCTCCCGTACTGGGTGAAGGTACCGGTCGGCGGTCCCTCGGTGCCGGTGCCCGATGCCTCTCCAGAACACGTCGTCGATCACCTCGTGGTGCCGTACACGCTCGACACGAACGACATGAAGTACTCCTCGCCTGCCGGGTTTCCGTCCGGTGACCAGTTCTTCGCTCACCTGCGTGATGCCTTCGACGTCCTGTACGCCGAAGGAGCGGCAGGCGCGCCCAAGATGCTGTCGATCGGCTTGCATTGCCGGCTCGCCGGGCGGCCTGGCCGGACCGCGGCGCTCGAGCGATTCCTCGACCATGTGCAGTCCCACGACAAGGTCTGGATCACCCGTCGCATCGACATCGCCCGGCACTGGATCGAACACCGTCCGGCGCCGAGCGCACCGGATCCGGAGTCGGCCGGCGCGGATGCAGGCTGATCGACCACACTGGACCGGTGACCACTCGTGTTCTGATACTCGGCAGCACCGGATCGATCGGTACGCAGGCGCTCGAGGTGATCGCCGCCAACCGTGATCGCTTCTCGGTCGTCGGCCTCGGTGCAGGCGGCGGCAACGTGGACCTGCTGGCCCGCCAGATCGCAGAATGGAAGCTGCCGGGATCGGCCGTCGCGGTCGCCGATCCCGCGGCGGCGGACAAGGTCGCCTCGGCAGCCGGAGTCGAGGGCATCACCTCGGGACCCGACGCGATGGTCGAGCTGATCGAGAAGTCCGGCGCCGATGTGGTCCTCAACGCCGTGGTCGGGTCGCTGGGCCTTCGGCCGACACTGGCCACGCTGGCGACCGGTGCCCGTCTCGCCCTGGCCAACAAGGAGTCCCTGGTCGCAGGTGGCGCGCTCGTGCTCGCGGCAGCGGCGCCCGGCCAGATCGTCGCCGTGGACTCAGAGCATTCGGCCATCGCACAATGCCTGCGCGGCGGCACCGCCTCCGAGGTCGACCGATTGGTGCTGACTGCGTCCGGGGGACCCTTCTTCGGCTGGGAAGCAGACCAATTGAAGGATGTGACACCTGAGCAGGCAGGCAAACACCCGACATGGTCGATGGGCCCGATGATCACCTTGAACTCCGCCACCCTGGTCAACAAGGCGCTCGAGGTCATCGAGGCGCACCTGCTGTTCGACGTCCCCTACGACCGCATCGACGTGACGGTGCACCGGCAGTCGATCGTGCACTCGATGGTCACCTTCGTGGACGGCGCGACCATCGCGAAGGCGTCCCCGCCGTCGATGAAACTCCCGATCGCACTGGCGCTGGGGTGGCCGGACCGGATCCCCGGGGCATCGGCCGCGTGCGACTTCTCGCAGGCGAGTACCTGGACCTTCGAACCGGTGGACAACGCGGTCTTCCCCGCCATCGACCTCGCTCGGGAGGCGGGTGCCCGCGGCGGCTCTCTGACCGCGGTGTTCAACGCCGCCAACGAGGCCGCCGCCGATGGCTTCTTCGACGGGGCGATCCCGTTTCCTCGGATCGTCGACATCGTGGGGGAGGTGCTCGCCGCCGCAGATCAGTGGACCGCCGATCCAGGTACGGTGGATGAGGTTCTGGCGGCCGACGCCTGGGCGCGAGAGCGCGCCCGGCAACTCGTCGCCGGTGCACCCACGTAGAAGTTCACCAGAAGGGTAAGTGCGGCCGATGATGTTTGCGTTGGGCGTGGTGCTCTTTGCGCTGGGACTGCTGGCCTCGATCGCCTGGCACGAATGCGGCCACATGTGGGCTGCCCAGCGCACCGGGATGAAGGTGCGCCGTTATTTCGTCGGATTCGGACCGACGGTGTGGTCCACCCGACGGGGGGAGACCGAGTACGGAGTGAAGGCCCTCCCGCTGGGCGGTTTCTGCGACATCGCCGGCATGACCACCCACGATGAACTGGCGCCCGAGGATGAATCCCGGGCGATGTACAAGCAGAAGTCTTGGAAACGGATCGTCGTCCTGGCCGCCGGTCCCGCGCAGAACCTGATCCTCGGCTTCGCGCTGATCGTCATCATGGCGTTGGCCTGGGGGCTCCCGAGTCTGTCGGAATCGCTCCCGGCCAAGGTCGGGTCGGTGGCCTGTGTTGGTGACACGATCAACAAAGGTCAGCTCGCCCCGTGCTCGGGCGAAGGTCCGGCGCAGCGGGCCGGTCTGGAGCCCGGCGACACGGTGGTCGCGGCGAACGGCGAAAAGATTACCAGCACCACCGAATTGAGCACGGTCCTGCGGGCGGGTACCGATCCCGTCACCCTCGCCGTGGAGCGCGACGGAGTGACGCGTGAGGTAACTCTCACCCCGCAAGAGGTGACCGTCAACGGCGTCGACGACAAGGGTGCGCCCACGACCGAGACGATCGGCATGGTGGGCATCGGCTATGACGACGGCTGGCAACACCCATCTGCCGCAGGCGCCGTCCCAGCTGCCGCCGGATTCACCGGTGACCTGGTCGTTCGGACGTGGGACTCGCTCCTGTCACTGCCGTCCAAGATCGGTGCGCTCTGGACCTCCGTGACCGGCGGTGAGCGCGCCGCCGACACCCCGGTGAGCGTCTACGGCGCCTCGGTGATCGGTGGCGACGCCGCCGACCACGGCCTGTGGTGGTTCTTCGTCTTCCTGCTGGCCAGCATCAACTTCTTCCTGGCGCTCTTCAATTTGGTGCCGCTATTACCCTTGGATGGTGGGCACATGGCCATCGTGGGCTACGAGAAGGTGCGCAACATGTTGCGCCGGTCTCGTGGACTCGGTGTCGGTGCGCCCGTCGACTACCTGAAACTGATGCCGATCACATACGTGGTGCTGGTGATCATGGGCGGATACATGGCCCTCACCTTGACCGCAGACATCGTGAACCCCATCAAGGCCTTCTAGTGCTCCAGCCGGTGCTTTTACAGTCGATGAACCAGTTACAGCCAAAGAGCAGGAAGTGAACACGATGAGTGCAGACGCCACCGCGATCGGTCTGGGGATGCCCGCTGCACCGCCGCCGGTGCTCGCACCCCGGCGCAAGACCCGTCAACTCCAGGTCGGGACGGTCGCTGTCGGCAGCGATCATCCCGTATCGGTGCAGTCGATGACCACCACCAAGACCCATGACATCAATGCGACGTTGCAGCAGATCGCCGAACTCACGGCGGCCGGTTGCGACATCGTGCGGGTGGCGTGCCCACGCCCGGAGGATGCCGAAGCCCTGCCCGCGATCGCCAAGAAGTCCCAGTTGCCGGTGATCGCCGACATCCACTTCCAGCCGAAGTACATCTTCGCGGCGATCGACGCCGGCTGTGCGGCTGTACGCGTGAACCCGGGCAACATCAAGGAGTTCGACGGCCGGGTCAAAGAGGTCGCGAAGGCCGCCGGCGACGCGGGTATCCCGATCCGCATCGGCGTCAACGCGGGTTCGCTCGATCCCCGGCTACTGCAGAAATACGGCAAGGCCACTCCAGAGGCTCTGGTGGAATCCGCGTTGTGGGAGGCGAGCCTGTTCGAAGAGCACGGGTTCGGCGACATCAAGATCTCGGTCAAGCACAACGATCCGGTGATCATGGTCGAGGCGTACCGCCAGCTCGCGGCCCAGTGCGATTATCCGTTGCACCTCGGGGTGACCGAGGCCGGGCCGGCCTTCCAGGGGACGATCAAGTCGGCTGTTGCGTTCGGAGCCTTGCTGGCAGAGGGTATCGGCGACACCATCCGCGTGTCGTTGTCGGCGCCGCCGGTCGAGGAGATCAAGGTCGGCAATCAGATCCTGCAGTCACTGAACCTGCGGCCGCGCAAACTCGAGATCGTGTCGTGCCCGTCGTGCGGTCGCGCGCAGGTCGACGTCTACAAACTCGCCGATGAGGTGAGCGCGGGGCTCGAGGGTATGGAGATCCCACTTCGCGTCGCGGTGATGGGGTGCGTCGTCAACGGTCCCGGTGAGGCCCGGGAAGCCGACCTCGGCGTCGCGTCAGGTAACGGCCGCGGTCAGATTTTCGTCAAGGGCGAGGTCATCAAGACCGTTCCCGAAGCCCAGATCGTCGAGACCCTCATCGAAGAAGCAATGCGGATCGCCGAGGAGTCCGGTGAATCCGGGGACGGTGAGTCGGCGGGCGCACCGATTGTCACGGTGAGCTGACCGCAGGCAGACCGGCCTGGCAGAATGAGCGGGTACGTCCCGTACGCCTGCTACGAACCTGGGAGCCGCAGTGCTGAAGCTGTTGGGTGACCGCCCGCTCGGAGAGCGGGACTTCGACGCGGTTGCCCGTGCCCTGGCGCAGGACCCGGTATCGGCCTGTATGGTCGCCGCGCGTGTCGAAGACCACGGCATCAACCCCAGATCGCTTGGCGGCGAGCTCTGGAGCAACAATCAGCCCGGTTCGTCGCTGTGCTTCTCGGGTGCCAACCTCGTGCCACTGATCGGTACCGGTGACGACGTACGCACTTTCGCAGAACGCGCTGTCCGCAATCCCAGGGCCTGCTCATCGATCGTGGGCCCTGCCGATCTCGTCATGCCGCTGTGGGATCTCACACAGGAGTACTGGGGTCCTGCGCGTGAAATCCGAATGGATCAACCACTTCTGGCGCTGGCCGGCGCCCCGGCGATCCCGGGCGACCCGTTCGTGCGGCGCGTACGGCTCGATGAGATCGACGCCTATCTGCCCGCTGCCGTCGAGATGTTCATCGGTGAGGTCGGGGTGGATCCCTGCGCCGGCGACGGTGGCCGCTCGTATCGACGACGTATCGCCGGCCTCATCAACGCGGGCCGCGCCTATGCGAAGTTCGAACGCGGAGAAGTCGTGTTCAAGGCCGAGGTCGGCGCGCTCTCGCGGCAGGTGGGACAGATCCAAGGTGTGTGGGTTGCGCCGGATCGTCGTGGCCTGGGTCTCGGGGCATCCGGTACCGCCTCGGTCGTCGAGGCCATCGTCGCCGGCGGCCGGACCGCAAGCTTGTATGTCAACTCGTTCAACACTCCCGCCCGCGAGGCCTACCGGCGGGTGGGCATGAAAGAGGTCGGGACATTCGCGACCGTGCTGGTCGACTGAGCAGAGTCCTCAGAAGCTCCCCGTCTGCCTGCCTCTGCGTGGCAACCCGGTTAGGGGCGTCGCCGCAAATACCATGAGTGGTGATGATCCGTATCGTGCGCCGCCGGCCTGCCCGTCTGCTGGTTGTCGCCATCACCCTGGTGCTCGGCGCCTCGATGTTGGCGTGTTCGGCCGACGACAATGGCCCCGGCGCCGCCGCAGGACGCTTCTTGTCCGCCTTCGCCGACAACGATCCGCAACAGGCCGGGGAGTCGACGGATCGACCTGATGCCGCTGCGACTGCGGTCACCGCCACCTGGGATGGGTTGTCTGCCACGGACATGTCGGCGAAGACCGCCGGAGTGAAGGTGACGGGCGACACCGCCACCGTCGCCGCCGAATACACCTGGACGCTTCCCGGAGATCAAGCCTGGAAGTACCGCGCCACGATCGCGATGTCGCGCACCGACTCGGGCTGGCAGGTCCGCTGGACTCCGGCGGTGATCCATCCCAAGCTCGGCGGCAACCAGACCATGACCCTGCGCACGGTCGACGCTCAGCGCGCCGCGGTCCGTGAGAACGACGGATCCAACGTGCTGGTGCCCGGGACTGTCCATGAGGTGCGGTTCGATGCCGCCCTCGCCGCACAGTCCGGTGCGGTGGTGTCGACCGCGGGGGATCTCTCCCGCGCGCTCGGGCGGTTCGATCCGTCCCTGACCGCCCAGGCCATCGCCGAGCAGGCGACCGGGCTCGGCGGTCAGTATGCGGTGATCACGTTGTCGCAGCGAGACTTCGACCTGGTCCGAGATCAGCTGGCCGGACTGCCGGGGGTCAGCACTGTCGAACAGGCGGATCTGGTTGCGCCGAATCCGGACTTCGCGCCCACGTTGCTCACCCAGGTCAAGAAAGAGGTGTCGGCGGATCTGGTCGGGAAAGCCGGCTGGCGCGTGGTGTCGGTGAACCCGAACGGCGTGGACGCCGACGTTCTCGCAGAGACCCAGCCGGATCCGGCGCCGTCGGTGGAGATCTCACTGTCGCGACAGGTGCAGGATGCCGCGCAACGAGCTGTCGACCAGCGCAAGGACTTTCAGGTCGCGATGGTGGTGATCCAGCCGTCGACGGGGCGGATCCTCGCGGTGGCGCAGAACGAACTCGCAGACGCCGACGGTCAGATCGCGACCATCGGTCTGTACCCGCCCGGCTCGACCTTCAAGATGGTCACGTCGATGGCGGCGATGAGCACGGGGCTGGCGACGCCGTCCACGTTGGTGGGCTGCCCGAGCGAGGTGACCATCGGTGAGCGCAGCGTGCCGAACTACAACGGCTTCGGGCTGGGCACGGTCCCGATGCAGACGGCGTTCGCCCGTTCGTGCAATACGACCTTCGCCAAGTTGGCCAGCGAGATGGGCCCCTCGGATCTCACCCGGGCAGCGGCATCGCTGGGTATCGGACCCGAATACGACGTCGTGGGGTTGCCGACCGACAGCGGCTCGGTCCCGATCGCGCCTGAACTGGTGCAGCGCACCGAGGATGGCTTCGGCCAGGGCAAAGTGCTGACCAGCCCGTTCGGGCTCGCCATGGTCGCGGCGACGGTGGCACACGGCGCGACCCCGACGCCGCAGCTGATCGTCGGTCGCGAGACCACGATCGCAGGTCCGCACCCCGCGATGGATCCCGCAGTGCTCAGCCAGATGCGACCGATGATGCGCGAGGTGATCGCCTCGGGGACCGCGCTGCGCATGCAAGACCTCGGTGAGGTGTACGGCAAGACCGGTGAGGCCGAGGTCGAGGGTGGTTCGCATGCGTGGTTCGCCGGGTACCGCGGTGATCTGGCCTTTGCGACCCTCGTCGTTCTCGGCGGCAGCTCCGACAATGCGGTCGCGGTCACCCACGAGATGCTGGCCGCGCTACCCGAGTGAGCCTGTGGACCGCCTGAGTGCCACTTTTCTGAACTCTGCGGTCAGCTGAGGGAACCGATTACCGAATTGCCACGTCAGATCACTACTCGGGTCGGCGGGGCACTGGAGGGGGGTACCCCGCCGACCCGGGTGTTCGATCAGGGAGCACGATGAACTGTCCGGTGTCGGGATGGATCCAGGTCATCACGGGGTGGTCGTAGATCTCTGAGAGCAATTCGGCGGTCATCACCTTGGTGGTCGGCCCGGAAGCGACCAGCCGGCCGTCCTTCATGACGAGTACCCGGTCGGCGTAGGCGGCGGCGAGCGACAGATCGTGGACGACGATCAGGATGGCTGCACCTGTGCGCTTACGCTCGGCGAGAATCGTCAACAACCGTTCTTGATGGTGGATGTCGAGGGCCGCGGTGGGTTCGTCGAGCATGAGGACCGGTGCCTGCTGGGCGAGTGCCCGTGCGAGTGAGACGCGGGCCTGTTGTCCACCGGACAGTTGACTGAACGGCCGATTCCGCACCTGTTGCAGGTCGCACTGGGTGAGCGCCTGTTCGACGAAATCGGCCGACTGGGCTGCCTCATGGGTCCGGGTCCAGGGAAACCTGCCCATCTCCACCACTTCGTGGACGAGGAAGGGCGTGTCCGCTCGGTTGAGCTGGGTGACCAGGGCGCGGCGTCGAGCAAGCTCGATGGGCGCGATGTCCGAGAGATCGAGGCCGGAGAAGCGGACGGCACCACCGGAGACCGGACGTACCCCCGCTAGTCCTGCGAGCAGGGTCGACTTGCCGCAGCCGTTCGGCCCGACGAGCGCCACGACCTCCCCGCTGTCGACCACGAGATCGACACCTGTGACGATGTCGCGCCCACCGATGGCCACGTGTACGTCGGTCGCGGACAGGGCGGGCCCGGTGGCCGTCACCAGCCGACTCCGCTGTGTCTGCTACTGCGCAGGAGCAGGAAGAACACCGGACCGCCGATGAGCGAGGTGAGCATCCCCAATGGCAGATCGGCATTGTCCATCAACGTCCTGGCGCCGAGATCGGCTGCGCAGACCACAATTGCTCCTCCGATGACACTGGCCGGCAACAGGATCGCGTGCTTGGGCCCCACGATCAGTCGCATCAGATGTGGTACGACCAGACCGACGAACATGACGATGCCGGTGAACGCCACCGCGGCCGCCGTGAGCACTGCAACCAGCAAGATGACGATCCGCCGGACGCTCTCGACGCGAACACCCAGAGCGGCAGCCTGAATCTCGCCGAGCGACAGCAGATCCAGGCGGCGCACCAACAGCATGCTGACCCCGATGGCGCCGGCGGCCAGGGGCAACACCACCCAGACCGGCTTCCACCCGATGCCCTGGAGTGATCCGAGCTGCCAGAACACGATCTGTTCCCGGTCGTTGGTGTCCGCGAGGAACGTCAGGAACGCGATGATCCCCGAGGCGAAGGCGTTGACCGCTATCCCGATCAGTATCAGCATGATCGGTGACGACGACCCGTCCCGCATGGACAAGGTGTAGACCAGCGCGACGGTGATCAGGGCGCTGATGAATGCGGCACCGGCCAGGCCCCAGACGCTCGCCCAGATCCCGCCGGACACGATCGCGATACAGGCGCCCACCGCCGCGCCTGCAGATACCCCGATGACGCCGGGCTCTGCCAGGGGATTGGCCAGCACGCCTTGGAGTAGACAGCCGGCGCAGGCAAGGGTGGCCCCGACGATCAGCCCCATGACGATCCGCGGGAACCGGACCGTCCAGAGCGTCTCCTCGCCGTTGGGCGAGCTCGGCATGGGCCCGATGTCGAGGCCGAGGTGGTGCAACACCGAGCCGAGGACCTCGGCAGGGGCGATGTAGACCTGGCCCACCGCGGCCGACCAGCCGACGAGCACCACCAGCAGCACGAGCATGGCGACGATGATCATGACGTTGCGCGGCAGTGAACGCCGGTCGCCGCCAACGCTGCCCTTGCGGACTGCTTCGCGCACGGAACTCACACGTAGATCGCTTCGGACAACGCGTTCAGAACACGCCCGGTGTCGGGCCCGAAGGTCAGGATCTCGGCCTGGTCCATCTGGACGACACGGTTGTTGCGGCCGGCGTCGGTCTGGGCGAGCCCGGGCAGCTTCAGAACCTGCTCGAGACCGCCCACGGAATCGGCGCCCTGGGTCATCACGAGGATGACAGCCGGGTTGGCGTTGATCATCGCCTCGGTGTTCACCGTGGTGAACGCGGAGGTGAGACCCGCGGCGGTGCCCGCGTCGACACCGCCGAGGGCAGCTATCAATTCGTCGGCCCCGGAGCCCGGACCGGCGAGTAGTTGCAGGCGCGGGCCGCGTAGGTAGAGGAACGCCATCGTGGCCCCGCGGGCGTCGGCCGGGACCTGGTTCTGGGCCGCGTCGATCTGCTGGGTGGTCCGCGCCGCCAGCGCCTCGCCCTCGCGAGGTACCCCGAGTGCGCCCGCCACGGCCTTGATGAGTGGCCCGGTACCCGAGATCGTGCGGTCCTTCGTGAACACGACCACGGTCAGGCCGGCGGCTCGCAGCTGTGCGACGGTCCCCGGCGGGTTCGTGGCCTCGTCGATCAGGACGACGCTGGGATCGGCGGCGAGCACGGCCTCGATGTTGACCGAGTGCCCGTTGTCGGTGATCACCGGGAGATTTTCGGCTTCGGGGATCACCGTCGACCGGTCCCGGGCCACGACGTTGTCGCCGAGACCCAGTGAATACACGATGTTTGCGAGGGTGCTGGAGCGGTCGATGGCGATGATGCGCCCGATGTCGGTGACCGTGACATCTCCACCGATGGACTTCGCGGTGGCGGGAAGCGTCGGGATCGGGTTCTGGGCCACCGGGTCGACGGCGGAACCGGTGAGTCGAGCGGTCTGCGGTCCGGTTCGCAGGGCGCCGTCGGAGGCGGGAGGGCTGGTCGCGGTGTCTTTGATCGGGGCCGTGGAGCATCCCGCGATCACGAATGCGAACGCGGTGAGCAACGTGGCGATGATCCGGGTCCGCCCGCGACCGGGCAACCTGGTGTCGATCATTCATCACTCCATCCCGCCGGCGCTGTGAGTGTCACCTTACTTGTCACCGACCCCGGGGTTCGGATCGTGTGGGTGAGACGGGCGGGATCAGTCCAGCGGAGAACAGATAGGCTGAAGACATGCCTGTTCGTGCCCCACTCGCCCCTGGCGAGATCTCGCCGACACTGCCGGTGCCGGCCACCATCGAGCGACCCGAGTACGTGTGGAAGTCCACTGCCGCCGAAGGTCACGAGCCCTGGGTGCAGACCCCCGAGACAATCGAGAAGATGCGATTGGCGAGCAAGATCGCCGCCAACGCCCTCGCCGAGGCCGGAAAGGCTGTCGCACCGGGAGTGACCACCGATCACCTCGACCGGGTGGCGCACGAGTACATGGTCGATCACGGCGCGTATCCGTCGACGCTGGGTTACAAAGGATTCCCGAAGTCGTGCTGCACGTCTCTCAACGAGGTGATCTGCCACGGTATCCCGGATTCGACGGTGATCGAGGACGGCGACATCGTCAACATCGATGTCACGGCGTACATCAACGGCGTCCATGGGGACACCAACGCAACGTTCCTCGCAGGCGATGTCGCACCTGAGGTTGTCGATCTCGTCGACCGCACGCGGGAGGCGACGAACCGTGCCATCAAGGCAGTGCGCCCCGGCCGTGAGCTCAACGTGATCGGCCGCGTCATCGAGTCGTACGCGAATCGTTTCGGCTACAACGTCGTTCGTGATTTCACCGGCCACGGCATCGGTGAGACCTTCCACAACGGCCTGGTCATCCTGCATTACGACCAACCGAACATCGACACCCTGATCGAACCCGGCATGGTGTTCACCATCGAACCGATGATCAACCTGGGCGCCCTCGACTACGAGATCTGGGACGACGGCTGGACGGTCGCGACCGCCGACCGCAAGTGGACCGCCCAGTTCGAGCACACCCTCGTGGTCACCGAGTCCGGGGCCGAGGTCCTCACCGTGCCGGACGCCTGACTTGTCTCCCCAACCGCGGGGGGCGTTGCTGGTCGCGGGAACGAGCTCTGACGCGGGTAAGAGTCTGATCGTCGCAGGGCTGTGTCGTGCGCTGCATCGTTCCGGGGTCTCGGTGGCCCCGTTCAAGGCGCAGAACATGTCGAACAACTCCGTCGTGACCCTCGACGGCGGCGAGATAGGTCGCGCGCAGGCGATGCAGGCCTCCGCGTGTGGGCTGGCGCCCTCGGTCCGGTTCAACCCGGTCCTCCTCAAGCCCGGCAGCGACCGCCGGTCGCAAGTCGTGGTGCGCGGGCAGGTCGACGGAACGGTCGGTGCGGCCGACTATCACGCCCGCAGGGCGGCACTGGCAAACGTCGTATCCGACGAGTTGGCCTCTCTGCGTGCAGATTTCGATGTGGTGATCTGTGAGGGTGCCGGTTCGCCCGCGGAGATCAACCTGCGGCGCAGCGATATCGCGAACATGGGTTTGGCCGCACTCGGTGACCTGCCGGTGATCGTGGTCGGGGACATCGATCGGGGAGGCGTCCTCGCGCACCTTCTGGGGACCCTGGCCTGTCTGGGGCCGGCGGACCAAGCCCGGATCGCCGGTTTCGTGATCAACAAGTTCCGCGGCGATCGCTCGATCCTCGAACCCGGTCTACGGCAACTGCTCGAGCTGACGGGCCGCCCCACGATCGGCGTCGTGCCCTATGCCGACGGGTTGTGGCTCGACGCCGAGGACTCTCTGGCCAGCGTGGTGGGTACACCGGTGGGAAGGGCCGCGCCCGCGGTCGGTTCGGCACGCTTGTCCGTCGTCGCCATCCGGTTGCCGAGGATCTCGAACTCGACCGACGTCGAGGCCCTGGCATGCGAGCCGGGGGTGGATGTGCGATGGGTCGACGACCCCGCGAGTGTCGCAGCTGCCGATCTCGTCGTGTTGCCGGGAAGCAAGGCGACCGTCTCCGATCTTGCCTGGCTGCGTAGCCGCGGTATCGATGACGTGCTCACCGAACGGGCCCGCCTCGGCCGGCCGATCCTGGGCATCTGCGGCGGTTACCAGATGCTCGGTACCACCATCGTCGACGATGTCGAAGCGCGTGCGGGAACAGTGTCGGGACTGGGAATCCTCACGGTGACAGTGCAGTTCGCCGCCCGCAAGATCCTCCGGCAATCGGTGGGGGTCGCATCGGGACATGCGGTGCGCGGGTATGAAATCCATCACGGTCGCGCGATCGGCGGTGATGACACGCCGTTGCTGCACGACGACGAGCTCGGACCAGAGGGAAGTGTCGCGGGCGCGGTCGCCGGGACCCACTGGCACGGGTTGCTGGCGAACGACGACTTCCGCCGCGACTACCTCCGTGAGGTCGCCCGGTGGGTGGGGTTGGGCGGCTTCGAGGTCGGCCGGGTCAGCTTCGAGGAGGCCCGGATGGCCCAGCTCGACCTCATCGCCGACCTGGTCGAGACCGAACTCGACATGAGGTTCGTCACAGACCTCCTCAGCTCAGGGGTACCCCACGGACTGCCGGTGATCACCACCTCGCTGAGTTGACCCGCCGCCGACGGGTCGACACGTAGGCTGGCCGGGTGAGCATCGAACATCGCACCATCGCCGTCGGTGACCTTGAGTTCGACGTCCGGATCGGGGGCCCCGAGACCGGACCGTCAGTGCTGCTGCTGCACGGATTCCCCAATACCGGAGCCTGTTTCGATTCGGTGGTCGGAAGACTGCACGACTCCGGACTTCGTACGATCGTCCCGGATCAGCGCGGATACTCGCCGGCTGCCCGGCCCGACGAGGTCGACGCATATCAGCTCCGACACCTCGCGTCCGACGCCGTAGGCATCCTGGACGCGCTCGGTATCGGATACACGATGGTCGTGGGGCACGACTTCGGATCGCTCGTCGCCTGGCATCTGGCAGGGCATCACCCGCACCGGGTGACCGGGTTGGTTGCCGTCAGCGTCGGACACCCCTCGTCCATCGCAGCATCACTGGCGAGCAGTGACCAGCGTGGCCGATCGTCCTACATCCTCGACTTCGTGAAGCCAGACGCCGAGGACACGCTGCTTGCCGACGACGCGAAGATCTTGCGAGAGTTGGTCCCCGACGACAGCGTGCTGCCGCTCACGAAGCGTCCGGCGCTGACCGCAGCACTCAACTGGTATCGCGGCAACTTCACCGGCGACATCAAGGCGAACCTCGCCTGTCCTCCGATCGAGGCACCGACGACGGTGCTGTGGGGTGACGGAGACGATGCGCTGGGCCGTGAGCAGGCGGAGGGGAGTAGCCGATTCGTGTACTCCGACTACCGATTCGCGGCATTGGAGGGCGTCGATCACTGGATCCCGCAGAACGCCCCCGCCGCTCTTGCGAGCGAGATCGCGTTGCGGTCAGCGGTGTGGTGATTTACTGACGTCCCTCAGATCTCGAGCCCCAGCAGTGCGTTCTCCAAGACCTCGGGCATACCTGGGTGAATCCAGTACTGACCGCGGGCCATCGTCGCGGCGTCGAGCCCGAAGGACATCGCCTGGATCACCGGTTGGATGATCGAGGGCGCTTGCGGGCCGATGAGGTGGGCGCCGAGGAGACGGCCCGTGCCCTTCTCTGCAATCAGCTTGCATAGGCCGGTCTTGTCCTCCATCGCCCAGCCGTATGCGACGTCGCCGTAGTTCTGCACCTTCACGGTGATGTCGAGGCCGGCGTCCCGCGCCTCGGTCTCGGTCATCCCGACCGAAGCGATCTGCGGATGGGTGAAGACGGCCGCAGGCACGAAGCGGAGATCGAACGGCTGCAGATCGGTGCTGTCCCAGCCCCGTAGCAGATTCGCCTGGACGACCCGGCCCTCGTGATTGGCCACGTGCTTGAGTTGGTACGGCGAGCTGACGTCTCCCAACGTCCATACGCCGCGGGCCGCGGTGCGGCCGTAGGAGTCCCGCTCGATGCGGCCGTCTTCATCCACCTCGAGGCCGATCGATTCGAGGCCGAGCTTGTCGGAGTTCGGTACCCGACCCACCGCGACGAGAAGCGCGTCCGCCTCGAGCACGGTGCCGTCGACGAACGTGATGCGGATCGCCCCATCGACGGTTTCGACAGCGGCCAACGCCGCATTGAAGTGCACATCCCATGCGGCCGAGGCGATCTCGGTGAAGCGTGTCGAGATGGCCGGGTCCTGGCCACGGAGCAGTGCGCCGCTGCGGGCGATGACGGAGACCTTGGACCCGAGCGCTCCGAAGACGTGTGCGAACTCGGCGGCGATATAGCCGCTACCGACGATGACCAGTCGTTCCGGCAGCTCCGGTAGTCGCATGACGTCTTCGTTCGTGTGGTATCTGACCCCACTGTCGGCGATGATGTCCGGGATGACCGGCCTGGAGCCGGAGGCGATGACGACCCGCGCCGCCAGCACCAGGTCGCCTGCGCCGGTCCGCAAACGGTAGCGGCCGTCGGAGTCGACCCCGTCGAAGGTGACGTGACTGGTGTAGACGGTGATGTTGTCGCAATCCTCGACCCGGTAGCGTTTGCCGCCCGCGGAGATCGGATCGATTCGGCCGAAGACCCGGTTCACGATGCCCGGCCAGTCGACCTTGTCGACGGAGCCGGTGACACCCAGCCGCTCGCCTTCGCGAATGGTCTCGGCGACCTCGGCGGCGTAGACGAACATTTTCGTCGGGATGCAACCCACGTTGAGGCAGGTCCCGCCGTAGATGCTCTCTTCGAAGATCGCGACCTTCTGATCGGCGAACCGTTCGTCGGGGATCGAGTTTCCCGTACCCGAGCCGATGATGGCCAGGTCAACCGATGTGGACTCACTCATGGAGGGCTCCTCGTATCCGATCGTCGTTGCTCAGCAACCAGTTGTCGAGCTCGGTGTATGCGGTGTCCCTGGCGCCCTGCCGGGACAGGAAGACGTCGTGGCGGGCGCCGGGGACGGGGACCGCACTGACCCGATTGCCCAGGCAGCCGGTCCATCGGGCGATCTGGCGGGTGTCCAGGACTCCGTCGGCGGTGTCGATGTGTGGGGTCCGGCCGTCGGCAGCCGGACCCTCCAGTGTTGTCGCGTCTGAATGCAGCACCAGGGACGGCACACCGATGTCGAGCCCCCGGTGCAGCGTCGCGTGTCCCCGGCGCACCGCACTCAAGAACCCGAACGTCACCGGATAGCCATGTAGCGGTTTGTAGTTCAGGTCGTACTCCCACTCGCCGTGCACGCTGTTGTGCAGACTCTCACCGTAGGCGCCTGCGATCTTGCGGGGGATCGTCGCCAGGGGCCGCACCCGCGCCACCGAGTTCACCACGGTGGTCCCCGCGCTTCGCAGGATCGGGGCACCTTGCAGGTCGAACCAGGGGGAGTTGAGGACCAGCCCGGTGGGGCCGGCCGCGCCCGGATCACGATGGAGTCGATCGAGCCCACGACGGAGTCGATCGAGCCCACGACGGAGTCGATCGAGCCACAGGGTGGTGATCAGGCCGCCGGTCGAATGCGCGGCGACCAGCAGGGGCCGGCCACCGGTGGCGGCGTTGATCTCTGCGGCCGCCAGGCCCAGTTCCGCGTCGTACATGGCCAGGTCCGTGATGTGGTGCGGCGTCTGTCCGGGGCGTTGCGAGCGCCCGCACTTGCGCAGATCCAGCGCATAGAACGCGTAACCGCGTTGCGCGAAGAACTCCGCGAGTGGTCGCTGGAAGAAATAGTCGGTGAAGCCGTGAACGTAGAGAACGGCGGCGGTGGCCGCGGCTCCCTGCTCGTGCCGGACCAGCGTCGCAGTGATCTGGCCCTCGCCGTCGGGGTCGTTGCCGAGGTCGAACGTCAATGCCGAGAAGTCTGGGCCGAGTACGTCGGGCTGCCAGCGGGAAGAGGCCACGATTTCACACTGTAGGCGCGCGGGCCGCGGCGCCGGAGATGATGCGGGGGTTCGGCCGACCGCATTACAGCCTTCCGTCGCCGATAAGGAACAATGAATGTCATCTGAAGGTTCGCCGAATGAGGAAGTTGAGCTGGAGTGTCTGAGTCTGCAACCCCGCGCGACGGCGGAGTCACCACAACCGACATCGTGCTGGTAGGCGCCGGAATCATGAGTGCCACCCTGGGTGCGCTTCTGCATCGTCTGCAGCCCGACTGGTCGATCACCGTCTTCGAGCGCCTCGATGCCGCCGCCGCTGAGAGCAGCGATCCGTGGAACAACGCCGGAACCGGACACTCGGCGTTGTGTGAATTGAACTACACCCCGCAGACCGCCGACGGGGATGTCGACATCACCAAGGCACTCGCGATCAACGAGCAGTTCCAGGTGTCGCGTCAGTTCTGGGCGAACTCCGTGGAGTCCGGGGTGCTCCGCGATCCGAGCGAGTTCATCAATCCCATCCCGCACGTCAGCTTCGTGCACGGCGAGTCCAACGTCGACTACCTACGCAAGCGGTACGACAACTTGGCAGGCGAAACCCTGTTCAAGGGTATGGAGTACATCACTGATCCTGGCGAGTTCACCAAGCGGCTCCCGCTGATGTCCGCGGGTCGCGACTTCTCCGATCCGGTGGCGCTGAACTGGTTCGACGGTGGCACCGACGTGGACTTCGGTGCCCTCACCCAGCAGCTGATCGGTTACCTCGGGCACTCCGGCGCGACGGTCAATTTCGGGCACGCCGTCACCAACATCACCAAAGAGTCGGACGGCAGCTGGCGGATCAAGGTCAAGAATCTGCGGACAAAGGAAAAGTCCACCGTCAAGGCCGGTTTCGTCTTCGTCGGTGCCGGCGGCGGGGCCCTGCAGTTGCTGCAGAAGTCGGGCATCAAGGAAGCAAAGGGGTTCGGCGGGTTCCCGGTCAGCGGTGCCTTCTTCCGTTGCACCGATCCGGCCCTCATCGATGAGCACGCCGCGAAGGTGTACGGCAAGGCCGCGGTCGGCGCACCCCCGATGTCCGTACCGCACTTGGACACTCGTGTCATCGGCGGCAAACCCGGACTGCTGTTCGGGCCCTATGCCGGCTGGTCACCCAAGTTCCTCAAGGAAGGCAAGAACACCGATCTCATCGCGTCGGTCAAGCCCGGCAACGTCTTGCCGATGCTCTCGATCGCGCCCAAGGAGTTCGGCCTCCTCAAGTATCTGATCAGTGAGTTGGCGGCCGGACCGGCCGACCGGGTCGAAACGCTCTCCGAATTCGTGCCGCGCGCGGATGGCAAGGACTGGGAGATGATCGTCGCCGGTCAGCGTGTCCAGGTGATCCGCAAGAAGGGCCGCGGCGGTGCTCTGGAGTTCGGCACCGCTGTCGTCGCGGCGGAGGACGGCAGCATCGCCGGCCTGCTGGGTGCATCTCCCGGTGCCTCCACGGCGGTGCCCGCGATGCTCGACGTGCTCGAGCGTTGTTTCCCGAAGCATTTCACGGCTTGGAAGCCTGTGCTCGGAGAGATGATCCCGTCGCTCGGTTCGAAGTTGAACGACAATCCCGATCTGTTTGCGCAGGTGTGGGATTGGACATCGAAGGTGCTGGAGCTGCAGGACACCCCGGCTCCGGTCGCGGATGAGGGAGATTCTCATCTGGCGACGCCCACCGCCGTGTGATAGGCACTTGCATATGACCGCAACTGCAAGCCTGCACCGTTATTGGGCCCAGGACATCGACATGTCGACGCTGTACAAGATCTTGCAGCTGCGGGTGGAGGTGTTCGTCGTCGAGCAGTCGTGCCCCTACGCCGAACTCGACGGGCGTGATCTCGACCAGGACACGCGTCATCTGTGGCTCGAGGAAGACGGCGAGATCATCAGCACGCTGCGACTGCTCGAGGAGCACGACGGCGGCAAGTCGTATCGGATCGGCCGACTGTGCACCGAACGCTCACATCGCGGGCAGGGTCACACCACCCGGCTCCTGCAGACCGCGCTGGCCGACGTCGGATCGGACATCTGCCGGATCCACGCGCAGACGTACCTCGTCGAGATGTACGCCAAGCACGGCTTCACGGTGGAAGGTGAGGAGCATCTTCTGGACGGCGTCCCGCACGTCCCCATGATTCGCGGTGGCGCTCATCGCTGACACGCATTTTCCGTTCAGTGCGGTCGTCGGGCAGGAGCAACTCAAACTCGCCCTGATCCTTTCCGCCATCGCGCCGGAGATCGGCGGCGTCCTCGTGCGGGGAGAGAAAGGCACGGCCAAGACGACGGTGGTCCGCGCGCTCGGGCCGCTGTTGCCGGATTCGTCGGCGGCGGTGGTGGAATTGCCCATCGGTGCCACCGAAGACCGCGTGATCGGCTCGCTCGACCTCCAGAAGATCCTGTCCGAAGGTGAGAAGGCGTTCACGCCGGGCCTGTTGGCCGGCGCCGATGGTGGTGTCCTCTACATCGACGAGGTCAATCTGCTCGCTGATCACCTGGTCGACGTGTTGCTCGACGCCGCCGCCACCGGCAGGGTCGTCATCGAACGAGACGGGATGTCGCACACCCAGTCGGCCCGCTTCGTCCTCGTCGGCACGATGAATCCCGAGGAAGGGGAGCTGCGACCGCAACTCCTGGACCGGTTCGGGCTGGCGGTGGACGTCAGCGCGCCCCGGGAGATTGCCACGAGGGTATCTGTCATCGAGCGCCGGCTGGCCTACGAGCACGATCCCGCCGGGTTCGCGGCCGGTTTCGCCGACCAGGACGCGGCGGTGGCCGCCGCCATCGTCCGCGCGCGAGCGGATCTCGACTCCGTCGAGTTGCCGCCGGCACAGCTTCGCAGGATCGCTGCGATCTGCATGGAACTCGAGGTCGACGGTCTGCGCGGCGATCTGGTGGTCGCGAGAACTGCGCGGGCCCATGCAGCATGGCGGGGCGCCGAGCGCGTCGAAGACATCGATGTGCGGCGCGCGGTCGAATTGGCCTTGCCACACCGCCGCCGACGCGACCCTTTCGACGAGCCAGGTCTGACCGAACAGCAGCTCGATGACGCGATGGACAAGGCGGATGAACAGACCGCCCCGAGTGGGCCTCCGGACTCCGACGAGGACTCGGCAGCCGATCAGGAATCGCCGGCAGAACCCAGTCCGTCGGAATCGTCGGCGCAGCAGTCGGATCCGGATCCTGACCCCGATCCCGGCGGTCCCGGTGGGGGAGGAATGTCGCCTCCTGGCCCGGGATTCTCGCCGGCCGCAGGCGGCGCCGCGGTCAAGGCACTCAAGGCGCGCGGCGTCGGTAACGGTGAACCCGGCCGACGGTCGGCGTCACAGAGCATTCGTGGTCAGGCGGTGCGCGGAGTGCGGGAGGGCGGCAACGGGATACACCTGATCGCTACGGTGCTTGCTGCCGCGGACAATCACGTCGAGCGGCGAAACACCAGGCTGCAGGTGTTACCGCAGGACATTCGCGGTGCACTGCGTCGCGGCAAAGAGGGCAATCTGGTCGTGTTCGTCCTCGATCTGTCCGGGTCTATGACAGCCCGCAAGCGACTCGACGCGGTGTCGGGTGCCGTGGTGTCGATGCTCCGGGATTCCTACCAACGCCGTGACCGCGTCGCCGTGGTGACGATGCGGGGAGCGGGCGCCGAGATCACGGTGCCGCCGACGCGTTCGGTCGACGCGGCGGTGCGCCGGTTGACCGGCCTTCGTACCGGTGGTCGTACACCACTCGCCGAAGGTCTGCTGACCGCGCGGGACGTCGTGCGGCGTAACCGCCACAAGGAACCGAATCGTCGCCCGATCGTGGTGGTGCTGACCGACGGCAGAGCGACTGCTGGACCCTCAGCGCTCGCGCGCGCCGGTGCCGCGGCGGACCGCGTGCGGCGCGAGGGCACCTCGGCGATCGTCATAGATTGCGAGCAGGGGATGGTGCGGTTGGGCCTCGCCCGGGTGCTGGCCGGCCAACTCGGTGGAGAATGTGTACAGATCGCAGACCTGACCGCCGGGGGAGTCGCCGGCGTGGTCCGGTCCGCGGCCTGAACGCAGGCATCGGTCTACGGATCCGCGGACGCGGATCGGAGCTCGAACATCAGAAGGGACATGTTGTGCCGCAGGGAGTTCCATCGGTCATCCCCGACGACGGTCTGACCACCAGGGCAAGGCGCAACCAACCTGTCTTCGCCGTGCACACCGGGGACGGCAAGGGTAAGTCGACAGCCGCGTTCGGAATGGCCATGCGGGCATGGAACGCGGGACTCGACATCGGGGTCTTCCAGTTCGTCAAGAGCGCGAAGTGGAAGGTCGGAGAAGAGTCGGCCCTCACCGCTCTCGGTCAACTGCACACCGAGACCGGCCAGGGCGGCCCGGTGCAATGGCACAAGATGGGCGAGGGCTGGTCGTGGATCCGGCATTCGGGCGGCGAGACCGAACACGCTGACCAAGCAGCGCAGGGCTGGGCCGAGATCCGCCGCCGGATCATCGACCAAACGCATCAGTTCTATGTGCTCGACGAGTTCACCTACCCCTTGAACTGGGGCTGGATAGACGTCGACGACGTGGTCGAGGTGCTGCGTGCACGTGAGGGAAAACAGCATGTGGTCATCACCGGCCGTCGTGCGCCCGCGGCGCTGGTCGACGCAGCCGACCTCGTGACCGAGATGGTGAAAACCCGCCACCCGATGGACGCCGGTCGAAAGGGACAGCGAGGAATCGAATGGTGAGCGGCGCGCCCCCGGCAGTGGTCATCGCGGCACCTGCGTCAGGCAGCGGCAAGACGACGGTGACCACCGGTCTGATCGGTGCGCTGGCGCGGTCGGGGCACCGGGTTGCACCGTTCAAGGTCGGGCCCGACTACATCGACCCCGGATATCACGGCCTCGCCGCGGGCAGACCGGGTCGCAACCTCGACCCCGTGCTCGTGGGCGAAGAACTGATCGGTCCGCTCTACCGCTCGGGCAGCGCCGGCTGCGACATCGCCGTCGTGGAGGGCGTGATGGGGCTGTTCGACGGCCGCATCACCGAAGACCACATGCCCGCGGTGGCCCCTGGTTCGACAGCCCAGGTGGCTGCATTGCTCGGCGCTCCCGTGATCCTCGTCGTCGACGCCTCCGGGCACAGTCAGAGTCTGGCCGCGATCCTGCACGGTTTCGTCAGCTTCGACCCCGGTATCGACATCCGAGGGGTGATCCTTAACCGAGTGGGTTCTCCGAGACACGAGTTCGTCCTGCGGCAGGCATGTGCCAGGGCCGGACTCGAGGTGTTCGGAGCGGTTCCGCGGAATGCGAGTATGGCGGTCCCCTCCCGGCACCTCGGGCTCATCCCCGCGGCCGAACGCGGTCCGGAGGCCCTTGCCGCGATCAACGCCATGACCGAATTGATCGGTGGCTCTGTGGATCTGCCCGCGATCATCGCCGCCGCGGACATCGGCGCGGGTCGGAGCGGCCCGGTATGGTCGCCGGCCGTGGAGGTCGGTGCGGACCACGACGAGTACGCCGGTCCTGCGCCGGTGGTAGCGGTTGCCGCCGGTGCCGCGTTCACCTTCGGATACGCCGAGCACACCGAGTTGCTCACCGCGGCAGGTGCCGAGGTCGTGCCTTTCGACCCGCTGTGCGATCTACTGCCCGCCGACTGCGGCGCCGTGGTGATCGGTGGAGGCTTCCCTGAGGAGCACGCCGCAGCGCTTGCGGCCAACCGCCGCCTGCTCACCCAGCTTCGTGCCGCCGCCGGCGCGGGTATCCCGATCCACGCAGAGTGTGCCGGTCTGCTCTACCTCGCGCAGAGTCTCGACGACCACACCATGGCCGGGATCCTGCCGCTGCGTGGCACGTTCGGCACAACGCTGACCCTCGGATATCGCGACGCCGTCGCGCTGACCGATTCGATCCTCTTCGATGCCGGAACCCGGATGCGGGGGCACGAGTTCCACCGAACCACCGTCACCGCCCTCGACGGGTCGACACCGTCGGCGTGGGGCTGGCGCCGGGAGGGAACGGCGCAGACCGAGGGTTGGACGGCCGGTCGCGTCCATGCGTCATATCTGCACACCCATCCCGCTGCTCATCCTGAAGGTGTCGCGCGGCTGGTCCGGGCAGCCAGAAGAGCGGTGGACCGGGTCTCCTCCTGGTGAGCCCGTAGCGCAGCCACCACACGGGACCGGTTGGCAGGCAGCCTCGTTGCGGTGGTGTAGGTCACTTTTTTCGCGAACTGCCTCGTGTTTGTGAACTGGGGCGAGAGTGCCGGCGCAGGGTACCGATGGGCGTGGGTACGGTCTACCCATGTCGAAGGCGCAGTCAGGTCCAATGCAGCCGAACTCCGGCGAGGGGTCGGGGGACCACCACTATCTGGTGGGTCTCGAACTCACCGGTCGCAAGGTGGTCATCGTAGGCGCGGGTTCGGTGGTCCAGCGGCGGCTGCCCACCCTGGCCGACAGCGGCGCGGACATCCACGTGATCGCGCCGGTGGCCACGCCCACGGTCGAGTCGTTCCCACACATCACGCTGCACACCCGGCCCTATCGCGACGGTGATCTGAACGGCGCCTGGTATGCCCTGGCGTGCACCGACGACGCCGAGGTCAATGCCGCCGTGGTGGCCGAGGCGGAATCCCGACGGATCTTCTGCGTCCGAGCCGACGACGCCAGACACGGAACGGCGGTGACCCCCGCGTCACTGAGCCACGACCAACTCCGGATCGGAGTGATCGCCGCCGGCGATCATCGTCGTTCGGCGGCTGTGCGTACTGCGATCGGGCAAGCGCTCAGCGGGGGAGAACTGGGAGCAGCCGGGCTGGAGGCCGCGGCGCGGGAGCCTCATCCCCCCGGGGTCGCATTGATCGGAGGCGGTCCGGGTGACCCCGATCTGATCACCGTGCGTGGCCGCAGGCTGCTCGCCGCTGCCGACGTGGTCGTCGCAGACCGGCTCGCGCCACCTGCGCTGCTGGCCGAGCTCGGACCACATGTCGAGATCATCGATGCCGCCAAGGTGCCCTACGGTCGCGCGATGAAGCAGGAGGCCATCAACGACGTTCTGGTCGAGCGGGCGAAGGCGGGCAAGTTCGTGGTCCGGTTCAAGGGCGGTGACCCCTACGTCTACGGTCGCGGGTTCGAAGAACTCGAAGCCTGCGTGGCGGCGGGGGTCCCGGTGACGGTGGTCCCGGGGATCACCAGCGCCATCGCAGGTCCGTCGGCGGCCGGGATCCCGGTCACCCACCGCGGCATCACCCATGAGGTCGTCGTGGTGTCCGGACACATCCCGCCGGGGCATCCCGACTCCCTGGTGAACTGGCAGGCGCTGGCTCAGATGCGCGGCACCATCGTGCTCATGATGGCTGTCGAACGCCTCGACGTGTTCACCTCGGCGCTGATGGACGGTGGCAGGGCGCGCGACCTCCCGGTGGCGATCATCGAGAACGCGACGCTCGGCAGTCAGCGACTCGTCCGGTCCACTCTGTCGCAGGCGGGGGCCGACGCCCGCACCCAGAACGTGCGGCCGCCGGCGATCGTGGTCATCGGTCCGGTTGCAGGCTTCGACGCAGAGGCAGGGAGCACCGGGACCGCGCGGCCGTGAGCCCCGGGACCAGTGCCTTCGACGTCGTCACGGGCCGCCGGCCCGGCGGTCCGGACGTGCGTGCGTCCGCGACCATGACAAGCCTGATTGTGAAATGGCGGTGGGGCGGCGGTAGCGTCGTTGCCCATGACCCCACTGACGCACATGGCTGCTGAGGTCGGCCAGACCCGCGTCTGGGGACCTCAGATCGTCGTCCTGGGCGGGATGCAGCTGCTGGTCGTCCTCGACGGCACTGTTGCCGCACTCGCCCTGCCGCGCATCCAGAACGCCCTCGGGCTCTCGGACAGCGCGGGTGCCTGGGTGATCACCGCCTACGTACTCGCCTTCGGCGGCCTCATGCTGCTCGGCGGGCGTCTCGGCGACACCTTCGGGCGCAAGCGGATGTTCGTCGCCGGTGTCGCAGCGTTCACCGTGACGTCGTTGATCTGCGGCCTGGCCTGGGATCCGATCAGTCTGATCGTGGGCAGAGCCCTGCAGGGAGCTGCGGCAGCTGTCGCCGCACCCACGGCGATGGCGCTGGTCGCCACGACGTTTGCCCCGGGTAAGCCCCGCAATCAGGCCTTCGCCGTCTATGCCGCGATGACGGGCATCGGTTCGGTCGCGGGGCTCATCGCCGGCGGTGTGCTCACCGAACTCTCGTGGCGCCTGGTGTTCCTCATCAACGTGCCGATCGGCGTCATCGTCGTCGTCGGCGCCGTGTTGTTCCTGAAGGAATCGCAGGGTGAACGCCTACCCTTGGACGTCCGTGGTGCCGTCCTGGCGACTCTCGGCTGCACCCTCGTCGTGCTGGCGGTCAACGAAGGGCCCGGCGGCTGGCTGCGGCCCGTCGTCGTGATCCCGCTCATCGTCGGATTGCTCTCGCTCGCCGCCTTCGTGATGGTCGAGCGGAACGCTGACAACCCGATTTTGCCGTTCTCCCTGTTCAAGAACGGGAGCCGGGTCGCTGCGCTGGTGGCCATCCTGCTCGCCGGCGCGATCATCATGTGTATGGCGGTCTTCATCTCCCTGTATCTGCAGGGCATCTTGAAGTACTCGCCGATCCAGAGCGGTCTGGCCGTCGTCCCATTCGCGTTCGGCCTGGGTACCGCGGCTGCGATCGCCTCCAAACTCGCATTGCGGTACCAGCCGCGGTGGCTGGTTCTCGCGGGCGGCCTGATCGTCGTCGCCGGCTGTGCCTACGCGGCGAGCATCGCGCGAGACGCTCCCGCCTACTTTCCGCACATCCTGTTCCCCGTGATCGTGATCGGCGCGGGTGTGGGGCTGGCGGTGATTCCTCTGACGCTGTCCGTGGTCGCCGGCGTCGGTCCGACCGAGATCGGCCCGCTGACGGCGCTGGCGCAGGTCGCGCAGAACCTCGGTGGCGCCATCGCACTCGTGGCGGTCGGTGCGATGGTGACCAGCAGGACCCTGTCCGAGGGTGGGGTCACCGGTCCGGTGGACCAGATGAACGACCTGGAATTGGACGCCTTGGCGAGCGGCTACGGCCTCGCCTTCATCTGCTGTGCGCTGATAGCGGTCGCCGCCGGAATCGTGGTCCTGTTCATGCGGTTCACTCCGGAGGACGTCGCCGAGGGGCAGGCAGCCCAGGAGACGGCACACACGTCCATCGATCCGGATGAGCTGACCGCCTGACCCCGATGATGGGTCGTTTCGGCGGTGCCGACCTGCTGTTTTCTTCGCCAGAACAACCCACTTCCGGCGATGGTCAGTCGGTCAGGATGATCAGCTCTCGATCGGAGGCGACCTCGGCCCGCTGGCCGCCTGCCGTCGCGACGGCGGCAAGCGAATTCACGTCCCGGATCTGCCGACGTGAGCTGACGAGTGAACGTGTGAGCACACCCTTGTGATGCTTGTTGAAATGGCTCACCACAGTTCGTGACCCCGAAGGCCCCTCGGTCAGCACCGTGACGGTGATGGCGCCGGGTAGGGGTCCGAGCTGCTGGTAGCCGCCGGAGCGGAGGTCGACGACAACGTCGTCGCCGAGGTCCGTCAGAGCTTCGGTGAGCGCCGGTTTCCACACCGACGCGAGCGTGCCCATCCCCGGCAGTTTCGACCCGGAGGACAACCGATAGGCGGGGATCGGATCGGTGGCGCGTACGACCCCGAACAACGCCGAGCCCACGGCCAGTCGCTCGGCCGCCTTGGTCTTCGACGCCCTGCTCAGCGACGGATGGTCGAGGGCGTCGAACAGCACCCCGGTGTAACGCTCGATCGCCGGGCGGGTCGGAGACGACCACAGCTGCGCATTGCGTTCGATCTCCGCGAACTGGGACACCCCCAGACCGAGCGCCTGCCGGCTCGCGGCCGGATCGCCGGCAAGCGTGACGAGAGCGTCCGCCAGCTTGCGGCGGATCGGGGTGAGGGAGGGCAGTGACAACTGGTCGAGGTCGAGGGCGGCGCCACGGCCGCCGGTGGCCTTGGTCTCCGAAGGAGGCAGCACGATCAACACAGTCGCACTTTATCTGGGCGACCACGGTATCGGCTTCTGCGCCCGCCGCCGCGGAGACAGCTGCTCGGGCCCCGTTAAGGTGGCACACGTGATCACACGCATGTCGACCCTGTTCCTGCGCACTCTGCGCGATGACCCCGCGGACGCCGAGGTACCCAGCCACAAGCTGCTGGTCCGGGCGGGATACGTGCGTCGTGTCGCCCCAGGTGTCTACAGCTGGCTGCCACTGGGCCTGAAAGTGCTGCGCCGCGTCGAAGATGTGGTGCGCGAGGAGATGAACAACATCGGCGGCCAGGAGATCTCGCTGCCCGCACTCCTGCCCCGCGAACCTTACGAGGTCACCGGCCGGTGGACGGAGTACGGCGAGGCCCTGTTCCGGCTCAAGGACCGCAAGGGCGCGGACATGTTGCTCGGGCCGACCCACGAAGAGCTGTTCGCGCAGTTGGTCAAGGGTGAGTACTCCTCGTACAAGGATCTCCCGGTGACCCTCTATCAGATCCAGACGAAGTACCGAGACGAGGAGCGGCCCCGGGCAGGCATCTTGCGCGGCCGTGAGTTCATCATGAAGGACTCGTACTCCTTCGATCTCGACATCGATGGCTCCAAGGCGTCCTACGACGCCCACCGCGAGGCGTACCAGGAGATCTTCCGCCGGTTGCAGGTCAAATATGTGATCGTCGCCGCAACGTCCGGTGCCATGGGTGGCAGTGCGTCCGAAGAGTTCCTGGCCGAGAGCGAGGTCGGGGAGGACACCTACGTGCGTAGCCCGGAGTCGGGCTATGCCGCCAACGTCGAGGCCGTCATCACACCCGCACCGCCCGCCCTGCCCATCGAGGGCCTCCCCGCGGCGGCCGTGTACGACACGGGCGACACCCCGACCATCGACACCCTCGTCGCGTGGGCTCAGGAGACCTTTCCGGACCGTGGATTCACCGCCGCCGACACCCTCAAGAACGTGGTGGTCAAGCTGCGCAGTCCAGACGGAAAGGAAGAGCTGCTGGCGATCGGCGTCCCGGGGGACCGAGAGGTCGACTTCAAGCGCCTCGAAGCGGCCGTCGAACCCGCCGCCGTCGAGCTCATCACCGACGCCGACTTCGCTGATAACAGCTTTCTGGTCCGAGGTTACATAGGTCCGAAGGGGTTGCAGAACAACGGTGTTCGCTACCTGGTCGACCCGCGGATCGTCGACGGCACCGCGTGGATCACCGGAGCCGACGCGCCCGGCAAACACGTCGTGGACCTGGTGGCCGGTCGCGACTTCACCCCGGACGGCACCATCGAGGCCGCCGAGGTCCGCGACGGTGATCCGTCGCCCGACGGGATCGGGACCCTGGTGACCGCCCGCGGTATCGAGATCGGCCACATCTTCCAACTGGGCACCAAGTACACCGATGCGTTCGACGTCGGTGTGCTGGGAGAGAACGGCAAACCGGTCCGGCTCATCCAGGGTTCGTACGGTGTGGGCGTGTCGCGGATGGTGGCGGTCATCGCCGAGCAGCATCACGACGAGAAGGGGCTGCGCTGGCCCAAAGAGGTTGCGCCGTTCGACGTCCACCTCGTGATCGCGAACAAGGACGAGGGTGCCTGGAGCGGTGCCCGATCACTGGCCGCCGACCTGGATGCCGCCGGCTTCTCGGTGCTCATCGACGACCGGAAGGCCTCGCCCGGCGTCAAATTCAAGGACGCCGAACTGCTCGGTATGCCGGTGGTGGTCGTGGTCGGCCGAGGTTGGGCGAACGGGACCGTCGAGATCCGCGACCGTTTCACCGGCGAGGCGACCGAGATCGCCTCCGACGCCGCGGTGGCCTCCATCGTCGCGAACCGCTGAAACCTCTTGCAAAACCAGTGATTTCAGGCAAACCCAGGTGTTGTAACACCTGGGTTTGCCTGCTCACGGTGGGTTTGTCGGTCAGACGGAACCGGGCAGGGCGACGGTGACGGGGGAAATACGTAGCACGAGGCGCCAATTGGCTGCCCGGCCCGCGGAGTCGGTCAAACCACCGAGGCCGAGCCTGCGGGCACCGACGTTCTCGGCTTGTTCGATGAGTGCCCGGTAGGCGACTGCGCAGTCTTCTTCGGCGGTCAGTGCCACGGTCAGCGCCGATGCCGGGTCCGTGATCGGGGCGCTGAGGTCGTACCCCGCCGCGGCCGCGGGCACCTCCGAGTGCGCAGCGGTCAGGGCTGCCACCAATTCCTCACGCCGGGAACGGTGTTCGGCTGTGTACTCGGCAATGGTCTGAGATCGCGACGAGGCGGCGTAGGCAGCCACCACCCCGTAGGCGAAGATGGCGGCGTTCTCGGCGGTCAGTGCCACGGTCAACGCGTCGGTGGTCCGGGTCATGCGAGCTGTACCGCCACCGCAGTCGTGACGCCCGCACTGATCGACCCGAGCAGACCCGCCACGTAACCGTCGAGTTCGACCGCGAGGTCACCGGCGGACCTCGCCGATGCCGACAGCTGGGTGCGCAACTGGTCGAGGCTCGGCGGTGCAGGTGTCACCGAACTGGGCGCCACGGAACTCGACGCGGTCCGGGCCCGGCCGGCGTCGAGGCGGGTGATCTCGTCGGTGAGAACACGGGCATGTTCGGTGCGCTCTGCGGCAACGACGCCGAGGGCCGCGGCGCGATCGGGATTGGTGGCGACGGCGGCGCCGGCGGCCACCGCGTCGGCCTGCGCCGCGGAGACCTGGGGGAGCAACCGGTCGGCGAGCTGCTGCTGCGCACTCACGCCCGAGCCGGAACCGCACGCCCCGACCGCCGTGATCGCGATCGCTCCCACCGACACGGCGGCGGCCGAACGCACGAACGAGCGGCGCGAGGGTCGAAACCCACTTTCTGCTGCCTCCACGAGGCCGGTGACCGTCACAGGGACACATAGTGCCAGCAGTCCGCGGCGGGCGTGGGACCCACCGCCCGCGGGCACGGACTGCGAGACCCGTCGGCCTGATGGGCGAGAGCACCCTCGCGGGGGCGTTAAGCTGAGTGCACCTGCGACCGCGGGCGCCGGGAAACGAACACCGGGCGCGCCGGTCCCGCTACACCGACAACTGCACACGGAGGGAACGCCGAATGCCTGGGGCAATCGACCGCGACCGCATCAGCGAGCTACTCGAACCGGTCGTGACCGGCAACGGATTCGACGTCGAGGAGCTGACCGTCACCGCCTCTGGTGAGGAAAATGTGATCACCCTGATGGTCGATCGTGACGGTGGCGCCGGGCTCGACGAACTGGCCGCCTTGAGCCGGTCGCTCTCCTCGGTGCTCGACGGCGAACCCGGCGATGAAGACGCCTCCGGGCACGACGTTGTCTCCGCGCTCCCCACATACACCCTCGAGGTCACCTCTCCCGGGGTCGATCGACCGCTGACCGCTCCGCGGCACTGGCGCCGGGCGGCGGGCCGCAAGGTTGTCATCGACCTGGCCACCGAACCTGCTGAGCGGCTCTCGGGACGGGTCGGGCCGCTGGACGAGACCGAGACCACGCTCACGCTGGTCACCAAGTCCGGTAAGGGACTGCTCACGCAGTCGGTGCCACTCGAGAAGGTGCGCGTCGCCCACGTCCAGGTCGACTTCAGCGAACCCGGTGCAGCCGAATTACAGATGTGCGGCCTCGATGCCGAACAGATCGAGGCAAGACGGAAAGGGAACAAATGAATATCGACATTGCTGCTCTCCGGATGATCGAGGCGGAGAAGGGTATCTCGATCGACACGGTGATCGAGACCATCCAGTCGGCGCTCCTGACGGCGTATCGGCACACCGACGGGTTCGCCCAGCACGCGTACATCGACGTCGACCGCAAATCCGGCTCGGTGCGGGTGATGGCCCAAGAACGCGACGAAGACGGGAACACGATCTCTGAGTGGGACGACACCCCTGAGGGGTTCGGCCGGATCGCCGCCACCACAGCACGACAGGTCATCCTGCAGCGCTTGCGGGATGCCGAGCACGACAAGAACTTCGGCGAGTTCTCGACCCACGAGGGCGAGATCGTCGGCGGTGTCGTCCAGCAGGACGCCAGGGCGAACGCACGCGGCCTGGTTGTCGTGCGCATCGGCAGCGAGGCGACCGGCCAGGAGGGTGTGCTGCCCCCGGCCGAACAGGTACCCGGCGAGAAGTATGTCCACGGCGAACGCATCAAGTGCTACGTGGTAGGCGTGACCCGGGGCCAGCGGGGCCTGCAGATCACCCTCTCGCGCACCCATCCGAACCTCGTTCGCAAACTGTTCTCCCTGGAGGTCCCCGAGATCGAGGACGGCTCCGTCGAGATCGTCGCCGTGGCTCGCGAGGCCGGTCACCGTTCGAAGATCGCCGTCCACACCGGTGTCTCGGGTCTCAATGCCAAGGGTGCCTGCATCGGCCCGATGGGGCAGCGGGTGCGCAATGTGATGCGCGAGCTGGGCGACGAGAAGATCGACATCATCGACTACGACACCGATCCGGCCGTGTTCGTCGGGAACGCACTGTCCCCGTCGAAGGTCGTCTCCGTGACCGTGGTGGACCTGGCGGCGAAAGCTGCCCGCGTGGTCGTGCCCGACTACCAGTTGTCGCTGGCCATCGGGAAGGAAGGGCAGAACGCCCGACTCGCGGCGCGACTGACCGGATGGCGGATCGACATCCGCAGCGACGCCCAGAGCGACGCCGACAGTGCCACCTCGGACGCAGGTGCGAGCTGAGCCGGATGGTCATCGGCGGGTCTCATTGGCATCTGACGTGCTCCGGACGGTAGACTTGTCGATGGTCCACAGTGATCCTTCGCTCCACCGCGAAAAACCTCCGATGCGCACCTGCGTCGGATGTCGTCAGTGCCGCCCGGCCGCCGAACTCGTTCGGCTGGTGGCGGACACGGGCTCACGCCCCCCGGTGGTCGTGATCGACCACCGAAAGACCATGTCAGGGCGTGGCGCTTGGCTCCACCCGGATCCCGAATGCCTGGGAACCGCGGTGCAGCGGAAGGCCTTCGCCAGGGCATTTCGGATCGGCGGGTTGACCGTCGACTCCGAACTACTGAGGCGAGAGATCGAATCGGTAGCCACACAGAGAGGCCGGCACAAGCCGGCCACTGAGGAACAGGTAGCAGAAGACATGAGCACACCGTGAAGTTCTTGCGATGAGCGAGTTTCGGACGTAAACCGAGGTCGTAGCGGGCAATGCCGCTCGACCTCCAAGTGAGGAGAGCAGTGGCAGGCAAGGCCCGCGTGCACGAATTGGCCAAAGAACTAGGTGTGACGAGTAAAGAAGTTCTCGCGCGTCTCAGTGAGCAGGGTGAGTTCGTCAAATCCGCGTCGTCGACCGTAGAGGCCCCCGTGGCCCGGCGACTTCGTCAGTCCTTCCCCGGGAAGGACGCTCCCGCCGCAGACGGCGGGTCCCCGGGTGGTAGCGCCCCCGCAGGGAAACCATCAGCCAAACCGGGCGGTCCTCGTCCGGCAGCAAAGCCCGCGCCGGCCTCGAACGGCAGCGCGCAGACCCCAGGTGCGCCCACTCCAGGCGCACCTACCCCGAATGCGCCGACCCCGGGTGCAAAACCCGGCGCGCCGAAGCCCGCTCCGGCGGCCCCGGCAGCGCCCGCGGCACAGTCGTCGCCTGCTCCGGCAGCACCGGCTCCAGGGCCCGCGGCGCGTCCGTCGGCACCGGCACCGTCAGCGCCGGCCCCGCAGGCACCCGCGCCGGCTGCTCCGCAGGCCCCCGCGGCCTCCGCGGCTCAGGCTCCGGCCAGTCGCCCGGCCCCGGGCGCCGGTCCTGGCCCGAAGCCAGGTCCTCGCAAGCCGAAGGTCGGCAACAATCCTTACTCGACGGCCGCTCCGGTTGAGCGTCCCGCGTCTCGTCCGGCACCCGGTACCGGTGGGCCCCGTCCAGGCGGCGGCGCACGTCCGGCACCCGGTGGCACTGCGGGCGGCGGCAGGCCCGCTCCGGGACAGGGCGGTCCGCGCCCCAGCCCCGGCAGCATGCCTCCTCGCCCGAATCCCGGTGCGATGCCTGCTCGTTCGGCTCGTCCCAGCGGCCCCGGTGGACCCGGCGGCGCACGTGGCGGTCCCGGCGGCGCACGTGGTGGACCCGGCGGAGCCCGTGGTGGACCCGGCGGCGGCGGTGGCGGTGGCTACCGCGGCGGTCCCGGTGGTGGCGGCGGCGCAGGAGCGCCGACCGGTGCACCCGGTGGTCCTCCCGGTGGATTCCGCGGTCGTCCCGGTGGCGGTAACCGTGGTCGCGGCGGCGCCGCGGGTGCGTTCGGTCGTCCTGGCGGAGCGATTCGCCGCGGTCGTAAGTCGAAGCGTGCAAAACGCGCCGAGTACGAGAGCATGCAGGCGCCTGCAGTCGGTGGTGTAAGGCTGCCCCGCGGCAACGGCGAGACCATTCGCCTCGCCCGTGGTGCTTCGTTGTCGGACTTCGCAGACAAGATCGACGCCAACCCGGCCTCGCTGGTCCAGGCGTTGTTCAACCTCGGCGAGATGGTCACAGCGACGGAGTCGGTCAACGACGAGACGTTGGAGCTGCTCGGCGGCGAGATGAACTACGTCGTCCAGGTCGTCAGCCCGGAAGACGAAGATCGCGAGCTGCTCGACTCGTTCGACCTCACCTATGGCGAAGACGCCGGCGGCGAGGAAGATCTCGAACAGCGTCCGCCGGTGGTGACCGTCATGGGTCACGTCGACCACGGTAAGACCCGACTGCTCGACACCATCCGTAACGAGAAGGTCCGCGAGGGTGAAGCCGGTGGCATCACCCAGCACATCGGCGCCTACCAGGTCCTCACCGAACTGGACGGCAACGAGCGACTCGTCACCTTCATCGACACCCCCGGTCACGAGGCGTTCACCGCCATGCGTGCCCGTGGTGCCAAGGCGACGGACATCGCGATCCTCGTGGTCGCGGCCGACGACGGTGTGATGCCGCAGACGGTCGAGGCGATCAACCACGCGCAGGCGGCCGACGTGCCGATTGTGGTGGCGGTCAACAAGATCGACAAGGAAGGCGCAGATCCGCAGAAGATCCGCGCTCAATTGACCGAGTACGGTCTGGTTGCCGAGGACTTCGGCGGTGAGACCATGTTCGTCGACATCTCCGCCAAGCAGGGCACCAACATCGACGCACTGCTCGAAGCGGTGCTGTTGACCGCGGACGCCTCGCTCGATCTGCGCGCCAACCCGGACATGGACGCCCAGGGTG
This sequence comes from Williamsia sp. 1138, assembly GCF_002095435.2. GTDB lineage: Bacteria > Actinomycetota > Actinomycetes > Mycobacteriales > Mycobacteriaceae > Williamsia. The sequence goes on along the minus strand of NZ_MJEJ02000051.1, from coordinate 144,815 downwards.
TCGCCATCGAGGCGCACCTCGACCGTGGTCGTGGACCCGTGGCGACCGTGCTCGTCCAGCGCGGAACCCTCAAGGTCGGCGATTCGATCGTGGCGGGCGACGCGTACGGACGTGTGCGCCGCATGGTCGACGAGCACGGCGCAGACGTCACCGCGGCGCTGCCGTCGCGTCCGGTCCAGGTCATCGGTTTCACCTCGGTGCCCGGTGCCGGCGACAACCTGCTGGTCGTCGACGAAGACCGTATCGCCCGGCAGATCGCCGACCGGCGTAATGCGCGCAAGCGCAACGCACTGGCCGCGCGCAGTCGCAAGCGGATCAGCCTGGAAGATCTGGACTCGGCATTGAAGGAGACTTCGCAGCTGAACCTGATCCTCAAGGGTGACAACTCGGGAACCGTGGAGGCCTTGGAAGAGGCTCTGCTCGGCATCGAGATCGACGACGAGGTGCAGTTGCGGGTCATCGATCGTGGTGTCGGTGGAGTCACCGAGACCAACGTCAACCTGGCGTCCGCATCGAACGCGATCATCATCGGGTTCAACGTGCGGGCCGAGGGTAAGGCAACCGAACTCGCCAACCGCGAGGGTGTCGACATCCGGTACTACTCGGTCATCTACCAGGCCATCGACGAGATCCAGAGTGCGCTCAAGGGCATGCTCAAGCCGGTCTACGAAGAGGTCGAGCTGGGCCGGGCGGACATTCGCGCGATCTTCCGCTCGTCCAAGGTCGGTAACATCGCCGGTTGCCTTGTCACCTCGGGCATCATGCGTCGTAACGCGAAGGCTCGGCTGCTCCGCGACAACGTGGTGGTCGCCGAGAACCTCACCATCTCCTCGCTCAAGCGGGAGAAGGACGATGTCACCGAGGTTCGCGACGGTTACGAATGCGGTCTGACGATCACGTACAACGACATCAAGGTCGACGACGTCATCGAGACGTACGAGTTGCGAGAGAAGGCGCGTGACTGACGTCATCGACGGACATCGAGGTCGACGACGTCATCGAGACGTACGAGTTGCGGGAAAAGGCGCGGGACTGACCCCCGTCGGTAGGGCGTGATGTTCGTCGGGTCGTTGGAAATCGATCTGCTACTCGGCGACGTCCGCTCTCTCAAGCAGAAGCGCTCAGTGGTGCGACCCATCGTGGCAGCACTGGCGCGTCTGCGGGTGTCCGTTGCGGAGGTCGACGACCACGATCTGCACCGACGCGCCCGGATCGGGGTCGCGGCCGTCGCGGCCGACGCCAGGCATCTCGGTGAGATCCTCGACGCCAGTGAGGCGTTGGTCGCCGGCCGCCCCGAAATCGAAGTGTTGTCGGTCCGCCGTCGCGTGCGCAGCGGCGACGACGATGATGATTAGATCTGCCGACGCACGAGAAGATTAGAGTTGCGGTAGCAGTCCAGGATCGAGAGTCGAGCCGGTGGGTGGCACGTCTCGAACAAGGGTGAGACGTCTCGACACGGTCGGACGTCTCGAACAAAGAGAGTGAGCTGGAGATGGCAGATCCCGCCCGGGCACAGCGGATGGCAAAGCGGATCTCTTCGATCGTCGCCTCGGCCATCGCCAAGGAGATCAAGGATCCGCGACTCGCCTATGTCACGGTCACCGACGCCAAGGTGACCGGCGACCTGCACGACGCGACGGTGTTCTACACGGTCATGGGCCCGTCGTTGAACGTCGAACCCGACTACGCCTCCGCCGCTGCGGGTCTCGCGAAGGCCACCGGCATCCTGCGGTCCAAGGTGGGAGCCGGCACCGGGGTTCGGTTCACCCCGACGTTGTCGTTCGTCCTCGACAAGGTGCCCGATACCGCTCGCGACATGGAAGAGCTTCTCGAACGTGCGCGGTTGCAGGACGAAGAAGTCGCCCGGCTCGCACGCGACGCCGCGCCGGCCGGTGACCCGGATCCGTATCGAGAACCGCGGGCGGCCGATGAGGCCGAGGACCCCGCAGAGGACACTGGCGAGCGGTGAACACCACAGAGGCCACCGCAGCCCTGGCGTTGCGTTCTGTCGTAGACGTGCTGGCTTCGGCAGATCACGTCACGGTGCTCTGTCACACCCGTCCTGATGCCGACACGATCGGCAGCGGCCTCGCCATCGCGGGGGCGCTGCGAAGCCGTGGAACCGTGGTCGAGATCAGTTTTCCCGGTCCCACCCGGCTGCCGGCGGCGCTGGCCGAACTCCCTGGTGCCGACCTGCTCATCGAGCCCGACGACGTCGTCGGGTACCCCGTCGTTGTCGCCGTCGACTGTGCGAGTATCCACCGGCTCGAGGGCTTGGCCGGGGTGCTCGAATCGGCGACAGAATCCATCGTCGTCGACCATCATGCGTCGAATGCCGGTTTCGGTACCGTCAACCTCGTCGATCCCGGTGCCGACTGCACGGCCGAACTGGCGCTGGCCATCATCGACGCGCTGGACGTGCCGCTCGACGTGGGGGTCGCGACATGCCTGTACGCCGGAGTCGTCACCGACACCGGCTCGTTCAAATGGGCGCAACCGAAATCGCATCGGATCGCGGCCCGGCTCCTCGAACTCGGGGTCGATGGCCGGACGTGGACCCGCCACCTGCTTGACACCCATCGCTTCGCCTGGTTGTCCATGGTGTCCGCTGCACTCGACTCCGCAGTTCTGGTCGAGGAGGCGTTCGGTGGCCGGGGATTGGTGTATGCGGTTGTCGATCACGCGTCCACCCAGGCGCTGGGCTGGGAAGAGAGCGAAAGCGTGGTCGACATAGTCCGGACCACCGCTGAGGCCGAGGTCGCGGTGGTGTTCAAGGAGGCCGGTCCCGGGGATTGGACCGTCTCTATGCGAGCCAAATCCGATGTCGATCTCGTCCCGATCGCGCGCGCCCACGGCGGTGGCGGCCATCGGCTGGCGTGTGGGTACAGCGCCTCCGGCTCTGCCGACGAGGTGGTCGGACAGCTGCTGCGCTCGGTGTGAACGCTTCGCCGAACCCGGCCTCGACAGACGCCGAGGACCGCGACGAATTGAACCCGACCAGCCGCAGGATCTTGCGGTTGTCGCTGTCAGCACTTGTGGTGCTGGTGGCCGAACCACTGTATTTGATGCTCGATCTGGCGGTGGTCGGTCGGCTCGGCGGTCTCGATCTCGCGGCACTCGGCGTCGGAGTGCTGGTGCTGTCGGTGGTGAGCACGCAGCTGACCTTCCTGTCGTACGGGACCACCGCGCGGTCGGCCCAGAAGTTCGGAAGGGGTGACAGGGCGGGGGCTGTCGCCGAGGGTGTCCAGGCGAGCTGGATCGCGCTCGGTGTGGGCGCAGTGATCGTGGTGGTGGTGGGCGCGTGCGCGCCGTGGATCCTCGCCGCGCTCACCGGCGGTGGAGAGGTGGCGACAGAGGCCACCACGTGGTTGCGCATCGCCGTGTGGGGCGTTCCGCTCATCCTGCTCTCGATGGCCGGCAACGGTTGGATGCGTGGAGTCCAGGACACCCGGCGGCCGATCATCTACGTCGTCGTCGGCCTGGGCGTCTCGGCGGTGTTGTGTCCGGTTCTGGTGCACGGCCTGCTCGGTGCACCGACGTTGGGACTCGAAGGCAGCGCGATCTCGAACGTGGTGGGCCAGAGCATCGCGGGAATTCTCTTCGCCGTGAGGGTGTGGCGGGAAAGCGCGCAGTATCCGGCTGCCGGTGGCTCGCGTCCGCAGTGGCCGATCATCCGGGTGCAGCTGGTGCTGGGCCGCGACCTCATCGTGCGCAGCCTCTCATTTCAGATCTGTTTCCTGTCTGCGGCCGCGGTTGCGAGCCGGTTTGGTGTCGCAGCGGTGGCCTCGCACCAGCTGGTGCTGCAGCTCTGGAACTTCGTGGCGCTGCTGCTGGACTCGTTCGCGATCGCGGCCCAGGCTCTGGTCGGCGCCGCGCTGGGTGCAGGTGCCATTCCAGCGGCGTGGCGGGTGACCAGGCGGGTCACGGTGTGGTCGTTGAGTGTCTCGTTCGGGTTGGCTGCGATCTTCGCCGCGGGCAATGTGGTGATCCCGAAGATCTTCACCGGTGACGCCGAGGTGCTGCGGGCGGTCGGTACCCCGTGGTGGTTTTTCGTCGCCATGCTGCCCATCGCCGGCATCGTCTTCGCGCTCGACGGGGTGTTGCTCGGCAGCGCCGACGCGGCGTTCCTACGTACTGCGACCCTCGTCAGCGCCCTTGTCGGATTTCTGCCGATGATCTGGTGCTCTCTCATCTTCGACTGGGGTCTGGCGGGAATCTGGAGCGGGTTGATCCTGTTCATGGTGTTGCGGCTGTTGACGGTCGCCTGGCGGATCCGCAGCGAGAAATGGACGACGGTCGCCAACCCCGTGCGTAATGAGGCTGCGGCGCAAGATCTTTGACACCGAATCGGGAATCGACGCAGGATTCGCCGCTGGTACACAACGGATTTCGTGAGCATAACTAAGGTTATTCATCTCCCTCGGCTTGCGCGGGCAGCCTAGAATCAACGCGTGGCACGCACATGGCCGTTGATCGAGCGCCAGCTGGAATACAAGACGATCCAGGCGGCTCTCGATTCCGAGACGGCTGATCTCGGGGTGGTACTCACCGGTGACCCTGGCGTGGGCAAGACAACCCTGGCCCGGTACGCGACCGGTTCGATGCCGGGGCAGGTCCGATGGGTCGCCGGGACCGAGTCGGCGCGCAGCATCCCGTTGGGCGCGTTTGCGCACCTGGTCGGTCCGACCACCGCCACCGACCCGGTGACGTTCATGTCCGCGGCGCGCGAGTCGCTTCTCTCCGGGGGAGACACGGTGATCGGCGTCGACGACGCGCATCTGCTCGACGAACTCTCCGCCACCCTGCTCCATCAACTGGCCATCGACCGGGCCGTGCGCATCATCGCCACCGTTCGCAGTGGTGAGACCGTGCCCGACGCCGTGACCTCGTTGTGGAAGGATCGACACCTCGTTCGGATCGTGCTGTCGCCCTTCACCAAAACCCAGAGCGTCGAACTCATCGAGTCCGTCCTCGGGGGTCGGCTGGAGGGTTTGAGCGCGGACGTCATCTGGGATGCCTCCGGCGGAAACGCCCTGTACCTGCACCATCTGGTCGAGGGGGCGCTCGAATCCGGTGCGCTGCGCCAGGTGCGCGGGGTATGGCAGCTGCGCGGCCGTGCGGCGGTGACCTCCGAGTTGGCCTCCCTCCTCGAGGGTCGCATCGAGCAACTCGACGATGACGCCCTCTCGGTGCTCAAGCTGCTCACCTTCTGCGAACCGCTCGATCTCGATGTGCTGTGCGAACTCGCCGGGGAGACCGCGGTCGACGATGCCGAGGCTCGCGGCCTCATCCGGGTCGCGAGGGACGGGCAGCATTTCGACGTCCACTACACGCACCCACTGTTCGGGGATGTGATCCGCAGGCGACTCGGAATCGCCTCGGCGAGGCGCCTGCGCGGTCGGTTGGTCACCGCGCTGCTCGCGGACGGTGTGGACACCGCGTCCGAACGTATCCGGCTGGCGGAGCTGTCACTCGACAGTGATCAGAGTCTGGACGTCGAGCTGTTCCTCAAAGCGGCTCATGATGCGATCGCCCTGGCAAACCTGCCTCTGGGCGAGCGCTTCGCGGAGGCGGCGCTCGCCGGTGGTGGGGGACTGGCCGCAGCCGATCTTCTCGCCAGGGCGTTGTTGTGGCAGGGCCGGGCGGAGGACTCCGACGCCGTGCTGACCGCATTCGATCCGGCGGGGCTGGACCAGCTCCAGTTGGTGCAGTGGGGTCTGACCCGCGTCGGCAACCTCTTCTGGTCGATGGGTGACAGCGATCGCGCCGACGAGGTTCTCGAACTCGTGTCCTCGCGTGTGGATCACCCCGCCCTGGAGTTGGTGGTCGAAGGCATGTCGTCTGCGTGTGCGCTGTTCGAAGGCCGACTGGAGGAGGCGCTGCGCCGCGCGCAGGTGGTCCTGGACTCTCCCGGTGCCAGTCCGTGGGCACTGGAGTGGGCGTGCTTCGGGGGCGGCTTGGCGCGTGCCCTCTCGGGTCGGGGCGGTGAAGTCGCCGAACTCGCCGAACGTGGCCAGGCCGTCGAGTCGAAGACCGACGGATTGCTCCGCTTCCCGGCAGGTTTCGGAGAAGTGCTGGGGCTGACGCTGATCGGCGGTTTCGATGTCGCCGAACAACGCGCGGGACGCTATCTTGCGTTCTCCACCGCCGGGCAGTTCCTCGGCTGGGCGCTGGCGAACATCGTGATGGGCACCGTGGACCTCGCCCGTGGAAGGCTGCGCGAGTCCGCCGCCCGATATGAGCAGAGTCTTGCGGCCCTGGACACCACTGCGGGTGCGGCGTGGGGATTTCCGGCCCAGATCGGTCTCGTCCAGTCATACGCCGCGCTCGGTAAGGCCGATGCTGCAGCGAGGGTGCTCGCCGACGCCCGCGGGCGAGCGGGCCGCTACGTGGCCGTCTTCGATCCGCAGTTGGACACCGCGGCGGCCTGGGTCGCCGCCTCCCAGGGCGTCACCGGAGAAGCAATGTCACTGGCTCGCCGTGCGGCGAAAAGCGCTTCAGCAGCAGGCCAATTCGCCGTGGAGGCCGAGGCGCTGCACGCTGCTACCCGTTTCGGGGACGAGACAGCCGCGGGTCGGCTGATCGAACTGGCGGGGCTGATCGACGGCGCCCTCGTGGGTGCGTACGCGCGGCACGCCGCTGCCGTCGCCACCGGCAACGGCTCCGAACTCGACGGCAGTGCGGCCGAGTTCGAGGATCTGGGGGCCATGGCGTCGGCGGCCGATGCTTCGGCCCAGGCCGCAACCGCGCACAGCGGTGCAGGGGAGCGGGCGGCGCTGGCCACCTCTTCTGCACGGGCACACCGGTTGTCGGCTGCCTGTGGGGGTCTTCGCACGCCCGCGATGGTCGCCGCCGCCAATCCGTTGCCGCTGACCGCCAGGGAACGGGAGATCGCCACCCTCGTGGCGGCGGGTCTGTCGAACAAGTCCATCGCGGAGCGCCTCACCGTGTCGGTGCGCACCGTCGAGGGCCACATCTACCGGGCCTGCACCAAGCTTGATCTCACCGACCGAGCGGACCTGGCGACCTTGCTGTCGGGCCGGAGTCGGTGACACCGAGAGGGCGGGGGGGGCCACGCATGAAGAATCTCATCATCTGCTGCGACGGAACGTGGAAGCGCGCCGACGACCAGTACGTCTCGAACATCGAGAAGATTGCCCGTGCCATCGAGACGACGCCGGTCGGCGGCACCATGCAAATCGTCTTCTACACGAGCGGCGTGGGTACGGGAGCCACTGCGGCAGAACGTATCCTGGGCGGCGCATTCGGAATCGGACTGGATTCGGCCATCGTCAGCGCCTACCGGTTCCTCGCTCTCAACTACGAGCCGGGCGACTCGGTGTTCGTCTTCGGATTCAGCCGTGGTGCGTACACCGCGCGGTCGCTGGTGGGCATGACGAAAGCCATCGGATTGCTGACGCCGGACGGGCTCGCCGACAACAAGCTCCGGTCCGCGATCTCGCTCTACCGTGGCCGTCCGCGCCCTGACGAAGAACCGTCAGAGGACTTCCGCAGTGCCAGGAGCGACTTCGCCGCGTCGTGTTACTCCGACGAGGACGTCGAGATCCGTTTCCTCGGTGTCTTCGACACCGTCGGTGCGCTCGGGGTCCCGGGCTTGTCCCGCCAGAAGTACAAGTTCCACGACGTGACCCTCAACCCACGGGTCAAGTGTGCGCGACAGGCGCTTGCCATCGATGAACAACGCCGAACCTTCGCCCCCTGCATCTGGCAACAGGTACGCGGGGAGGACGGCACCCCGGAGAACGCGCTCACCGACGTGAAGCAGGTGTGGTTCGAGGGCGTTCACACCGATGTCGGTGGCGGGTATCAAGAGAGTGCGCTCTCGGATCTCGTGCTCAACTGGATGGTCGCGGAGGCACAGCAGTGCGGATTGGTCGTCGATTCCGGACGGCTCGCCAAGGGACAGAAGACGTCGCCCCTGATCGTGCACGATTCGCTCACCGTGGCGTACCGGTTCATGAATGCGATCAGCCGTGGCCAGCAGAAGTTCAGGCGATTCCCCAAAGCGGTGATCTGGAGGTTCCGTGGTGATCGCCGGTTGCTGGAGTCGGGTGCTGAGGACTGGGGCGTGGCGATCGCCTCAGGCGCCCACCGGCGCTGGACCGAGGCAGCAGACATGGGCGAACCCAGCGCCGTCAACGTGAGCTGGTGGATCCAATGGCTCGGCGAGCACGGACTGGACCCCTCGGTACGTGTGGAGAAGGTCGACTGACCTGGTCTGTGGTGCGGGTGAGTCGGCCGATTTGACCACCCCGGTAGAAATGCAGGAGGGGGCTACCGGAAGGATCTGACGTCATGGCGACATTGTGGGCGGTCAGTGACCTGCACGTCGCGCACCGCGGCAACGAGTCGGTCATCGATCGCATCCACCCGTCGGACGAGGGTGACTGGCTGATCGTCGCCGGTGACGTGAGCGAGCGGACCGACGACATCTCGGACACCCTGCGCCGCCTCAAGGCGCGCTTCGACACCGTGATCTGGACGCCGGGCAACCACGAGCTCTACACCACCGCGAAAGATCCGATGCAGATCTTCGGCGTGGCGCGCTACGACTATCTCGTACAGATGTGCCGCGACCTGGGTGTCGTCACGCCGGAGGACATCTACCCGTTGTTCGATGCCGGCGACGGCTCTGCGCCGGTCCGGGTGGTGCCCATGTTCCTGTTGTACGACTACACCTTTCGGCCGAAGGGGACTGCCAACAAGCTGCAGGCCCTCGCAGTTGCCCGGGAGAACAACGTGGTTGCGACCGACGAGTTCCTGTTGTCGCCCGAGCCGTTCCAGACCCGCGACGCGTGGAGCCGCGCCCGGATCGAGCAGACACGTAAACGGCTGGACCAGCTCGACCCAGCCGAGCCGAAGGTGCTGATCAACCACTGGCCACTGCGCCGGGAACCGACGGACACGCTGATGTATCCCGAGTTCGCCCTGTGGTGTGGCAGCGAACTCACCCACGACTGGCATCAGCGCTACAACGCCTCGTGCTGCGTCTACGGGCACCTGCACATCCCGCGGACCACCTGGTACGACGACATCCGGTTCGAGGAGGTGTCGGTGGGTTACCCGCGCGAATGGAGCCGTCGCGGTCTACCAGACCCGTTGCTCCGCAAGATCGCACCGGACGACGGACTTCGTCCCGAACATCTCCCGGAGCACGGTGCCCGGTTCGAATTGCCGGCCGACTACAAAGAACGCGCCGAGGAGTTCGCCCAGAAATTGGCCAAGAAGCGCGAGGACACCAGAGCCCGCCGCGCGGAGCGGGAACAGAAGCGAGACGGGACGCCATGATCGAGAAGCTGTTGCCCACTGGGGTCGCAGTGGCCGAATCCTTCGGTGAGATGCCTGACGTGGCGCCGCTCGCCGCCGAGGCGGGTCTCATCGCCAGAGCAGTGGACAAGCGCCGCAAGGAGTTCGTCACCACTCGGAATTGTGCGCGAGAGGCCTTGGGGCAGTTGGGTATCGATCCGGTGCCCATCATGCGTGGCGAGAAGGGGGAGCCGCTCTGGCCACGGCAGGTGGTCGGGAGCCTCACCCACTGCGACGGCTACCGCGCCGCCATAGCGGGTTACTCGATGCAGGTGCGTTCGCTGGGAATGGATGCGGAGCCACACGGCCCGTTGCCGGAAGGGGTGCTCGAGCACGTCAGCATCGAACCCGAACGACAGGTCCTTGCGACCCGTGGCGACGACCTGCACTGGGACAGGTTGCTGTTCTGCGCCAAGGAGGCGACCTACAAGGCGTGGTTCCCGCTGACCAAACGCTGGCTGGGATTCGAGGACGCACACATCACCTTCGATCGGACCGACGACAGCGCAGGGACATTCCGCACCGAACTACTCGTCGACGGCAGCACCGTCGACGGCGGAGACCCGCTGCTCGGCTTCGACGGCCGGTGGCTGATCGACTCAGGGCTGGTCATCGCCGTGATCGCTCTATGAGCGCGCCGCGGTCGGGTCTGGACGGGGCGGGCCTGCTGATCATCGACAAGGAGCAGGGTGTCACCAGCCACGACGTCGTCGCCTCATGCCGAAAGCTGCTCAAGACGAGGAAGGTCGGTCATGCCGGCACCCTGGACCCCATGGCGACCGGTGTCCTGGTCCTCGGGGTCGAACGTGCCACCAAGATGCTCGGGTTGTTGTCCCTGACGACAAAGGCTTACACCGCAACCATCCGACTCGGTGCGGACACCGACACCGACGATGCCGAGGGAGTCATCCTCACCCGTACCGACACCGCAGACCTGGACCAGACCCGTGTCGCGACCGAGGTCCAGGCTCTGACCGGGAACATCAGTCAGATCCCCGCGCGGGTCAGTGCGATCAAAGTCGACGGCAAACGGGCCCACGCGCTCGCTCGGGACGGCGCGGAGTTCGAATTGAAGGCCCGTCCGGTCACGGTGTCCCGGTTCGAGGTCCATACGACCACGGTGACGCCATGGGAGGCCGGCGCCGAGGGTGTCTTCACCGATCTGGAGGTCGAGGTGGACTGCTCAGCGGGGACCTACATCCGGTCTCTGGCCCGCGATCTGGGTGCGGCGCTCGGCGTCGGAGGGCATCTGATCGCGTTGCGGCGCACCAGGGTCGGGCCGTTCACGCTGGCCGAGGCCCGGAATCTCAGCGAGCTGGCCGAAGACCCCGCGGTGAGCCTGGGGATCGACGACGCCGCGCAGTTCGCGTTCCCTCATCGCAACATCAGCGCTGACGAAGCGGAGTCGATCAGCCAGGGGCGCTGGCTCGAACCCATCGGGATCGCGGGGACGTACGCCGCCATCGATCCGGACGGTCACACGATCGCTCTGCTGCAGGAGAAGGGCAGGCGGGCGAGTTCGGTGATGGTGGTGCGGCCGGCGACGCTGCGTCAGTGATCGTGACCGGCGCTCAGGCCGGGACCAGCCAGATCGCCTGAGCCGCGATGTCGCCGAGGTCGATCGGGGTTCCGCCGTCGATACAGATCTCGATCGTGCCCGCGAACGGTCGCCGTTCACGGACGACGATGGTGCGGTCGAGCGCGATGCCGACCGAATCGAAGTAGCGCAGCATCTCCGGGTCCGAGTCGGCGATCCGCGCGACGGTGCCGCTGACGCCTGCGTCGAGGTCGGCGAGCACCTTGGCCTGCGGGGAGGGCACGGAACCATCCAGAGCCGGAATGGGATCACCGTGCGGATCACGGGTCGGGTGATCGAGTTTCGCGTCCAGCCGGGACAGGAATCGGTCGGAGACGGCGTGTTCGAGCACCTCCGCCTCGTCGTGCACCTCGTCCCACCCGTATCCGAGTTCCCGGACGAGAAACGTCTCGAGCAGACGGTGCCTGCGAACCATGAGGACAGCAGCCATCCGGCCCGTCTCGGTCAACGTGATGGACCCGTAACGCTCGTGAACGACGAGATCCTGATCGGCGAGCTTACGAATCGCCTCCGAAGCAGTCGACGGTGACACGCCGAGCCTTTCGGCGAGCATCTTGGTGGTGATCTTCTCCGGCTTCCATTCCTGTCCGGTCCAGATCACCTTCAGGTAGTCCTGGGTCACCGAAGAGAGTTCGGCCAACGCCTTCAAGTCGGCGGCGTCGACTGTTACCGAGGAAGCGTCTGATCCCTTCCCGGCGTCCGTGGGAGCGTCTGATGGCGGCACTCTTCGAGCTTAGGGCTCAGGCGTGCACGAGTGGGGATCGGGCGCGCGAGAAAACGCCGGCGACGAAGGACGGGCGCGGCCGGAGTTGATGCTCCGGTGCGGCAGTGTCGCGGCCGCCAGGGTGGGGTCGTAGGCTTAGCGATGTGTTGCGTTGGCGAGGGCTTGACGATATCCCCGCGGACTGGGGCAGATGCGTGGTCACGATCGGCGTTTTCGACGGCGTCCACCGGGGCCACGCCCAACTGATCACGACGGCCACGAAGGCGGCGACCGAGCGCGGCGTCCCCGCCGTCCTGATGACGTTCGATCCACATCCTGCGGAAGTGGTCCGTCCCGGTACCCACCCACCGCAGCTCTCCACCTTGACCCGGAGGGCCGAACTGGCCGAAGAGTTGGGTATCGATGTCTTCTGTGTCATGCCGTTCACCGCGGTGCTGGCGGCACAGAGTCCGAAGGATTTCGCGCACGAGGTGCTCGTGGAGCGACTCCACGCACAAGAAGTGGTGGTCGGCGACAACTTCACCTTCGGTAAGAAGGCCGCCGGAGACGTCGAGGTCCTGAGGACTCTCGGCGAGAAGTTCGGGTTCGGGGTCCAGGCGGTATCGCTGCTGGCCGAGCACGCCGTCACGTTTTCGTCCACCTACATCCGATCCTGCGTCGACGCGGGTGACGTCGCGGCGGCAACCGAGGCGCTGGGTCGTCCGCACCGTGTCGAGGGCGTCGTCGTGCGCGGGGACGGTCGGGGCCGGGAACTCGGATTCCCGACCGCGAACGTCGCGCCGCCGATGTATTCGGCAATCCCGGCCGATGGGGTCTACGCCGCCTGGTTCACCGTGCTGGGACCGGGGCCGGTGGTCGGCCAGGTGGAGCCGGGGGAGAGCTACCGCGCCGCGGTGTCCGTCGGGACGAATCCGACATTCTCGGGGCGGACGAGAACAGTCGAGGCGTTCGTACTCGACACCAAGGCCGACCTCTACGGCCAGCATGTGGCGGTCGATTTCGTCGCGCGTATCCGTGCGCAGGAAAAATACGATTCGGTTCAGGTGCTCATCGATCACATCGCGGCAGATGTCGAGGAGATCCGAAAGTTGTTGCCCTAGAATCTATCTCGTGGCCAGAGCTATCTCTGGCCGAACGATTTGGCCGCATGGGCGGTGCCGCTGTATTGTTGCCCGTTGGTGTGCGCTGCGGTTCGCGGTGGCCTCACCTGGAGAACTGTGGCGGTGGGCAAATATCGCCCGGTTCTCTCACACATACGTACGCGATCATCATCACCAGGAGTTTCTGTGGCACTGACCGTTGAAGAGAAGAAGACCATCCTGGCCGAATACGGCCTGCACGAGACCGACACCGGATCTCCAGAAGCTCAGGTTGCGATGCTGACCAAGCGCATCGTCGATCTCACCGAGCACCTCAAGAAGCACAAGCACGATCACCACAGCCGTCGCGGACTGTTGCTGCTCGTCGGCAAGCGTCGTCGGCTGCTCAAGTACGTGGCCAAGGTGGACGTGCAGCGTTACCGCACGCTGATCGAGCGGCTCGGCCTGCGCCGATAGGTGCAGTCGGGCCCGCCGCGGCGGGCTGAAAAAGTGAAGCATGGCCCGCTGCGGCGGGCTTAAAAAGTGAAGCATGGCCCGCTGCGGCGGGCTTAAAAAGTGAAGATTGACAGCGCCGAGGGTATCGAGTGATACCCTCGGCGTGGCTTTTGTGCAAGGAAGAATGTTCGTCCGTGCGCCCGCTCTGGTGAGCGGTCTTCGGTAGTGGCTCCCGGAACGCAGATCGGCGTCCGGCAGCTTCGATCGATGGCCGTCACCCTCGGCGCCGACTGATCTCCTTCCTCGCTCAGGGCCTACTCGCGTGTGTTTGCCCGCGAGTCACAGACCGTACGCAGGTCGGACCTGTCGTACGACGAGAGGAAACCCCAACACATGACCGACGTCACCACCACCACAGACGCTGTGGAGTACGACGACGAGATCACCGAAGCGACCGCCATCATCGACAACGGCAGCTTCGGAACCCGCACCATCCGCTTCGAGACCGGACGTCTCGCACAGCAGGCCGCAGGTGCGGTCGTCGCTTATCTCGACGAAGAGACCATGCTGCTCTCGGCCACCAGCGCCGGTAAGCACCCGAAAGACCATTTCGACTTCTTCCCACTGACCGTGGACGTCGAAGAGCGGATGTACGCCGCAGGCCGCATCCCCGGATCGTTCTTCCGCCGTGAGGGCCGTCCTTCCACCGACGCGATCCTCACCTGCCGGCTGATCGACCGGCCGCTGCGCCCGTCGTTCGTCGACGGTCTGCGTAACGAGATCCAGGTCGTCGTCACGATCCTGAGCCTCGATCCCAAGGACCTGTACGACGTCGTGGCCATCAACGCCGCCTCGGCATCCACCCAGATCGCCGGGCTCCCGTTCTCCGGCCCGGTCGGTGGCGTCCGCGTCGCACTCATCCCGACCGACGAGAACAAGGCCGGCCAGTGGGTCGCGTTCCCGACCGTTGAGCAGCTCGAAGGCGCCGTCTTCGACATGGTCGTCGCGGGGCGCATCGTCTCCGGCGAAGGCGACACCGCCGACGTCGCGATCATGATGGTCGAGGCCGAGGCCACCGACAACGTGATCGAGCTCATCGCGGGCGGCGCCCAGGCGCCGACCGAGGCGATCGTGGCCGAGGGCCTCGAGGCCGCCAAGCCGTTCATCGCGCGCCTCTGTGAGGCACAGCAGAAGCTCGCCGCCGAGGCCTCGAAGCCGACCGGCGACTTCCCGCTGTTCCCTCCGTACGGCGACGACGTCTTCGCAGCGGTCGAGACCGCGGGGGCAGCCAAGCTCTCCGAGATCTTGACCATCCCGGGCAAGAAAGACCGCGACGACAAGACCGACGAGCTCAAGGCCGAGATCCTCGCACAGCTCGGCGACCAGTTCGAGGGTCGCGAGAAGGAGATCGGCGGGGCGTATCGCTCGCTGACCAAGAAGCTCGTCCGCAAGCGGATCCTCACCGATCACTTCCGGATCGACGGCCGCGGTGTCACCGACATCCGCTCGCTGTCCGCCGAGGTCGCGGTGATCCCGCGTGCCCACGGCAGCTCGCTGTTCGAGCGTGGCGAGACCCAGATCATGGGCGTCACCACCCTCGACATGGTCAAGATGGCCCAGCAGATCGACTCGCTCGGACCCGAGACCAGCAAGCGCTACATGCACCACTACAACTTCCCGCCGTATTCGACCGGCGAGACCGGTCGCGTCGGTTCGCCGAAGCGTCGCGAGATCGGGCACGGCGCACTTGCCGAGCGCGCTCTGATGCCGGTGCTGCCGAGCGTGGAAGAGTTCCCGTACGCCATCCGTCAGGTGTCCGAGGCACTGAGCTCCAACGGCTCGACCTCGATGGGTTCGGTCTGCGCGTCGACGATGTCGCTGCTGAACGCCGGTGTGCCGCTCAAGGCTCCCGTCGCCGGTATCGCCATGGGCCTGGTTTCGGACGAGATCGACGGCCAGACCCGGTACGTCGCACTCACCGACATCCTCGGTGCGGAGGATGCCTTCGGCGACATGGACTTCAAGGTCGCGGGGACCAAGGACTTCGTGACCGCGCTGCAACTCGACACCAAGCTCGACGGAATCCCGTCGCCGGTGCTCGCCTCGGCGCTCTCACAGGCCAAGGATGCCCGGATCACGATCCTCGAGGTCATGGCCGAGGCCATCGACGAGCCCGACGAGATGAGCCCGTACGCGCCGCGCGTGACCACGGTCAAGGTCCCGGTCGACAAGATCGGTGAGGTCATCGGGCCCAAGGGCAAGATGATCAACTCGATCACCGAGCAGACCGGTGCGAACATCTCCATCGAGGACGACGGCACCGTGTTCGTCGGTGCCACCGATGGTCCGTCTGCCCAGGCCGCGATCGACATGATCAACGCCATCGCCAACCCCCAGTTGCCGAAGGTCGGCGAGCGGTTCCTCGGAACCGTGGTCAAGACAACCACTTTCGGTGCGTTTGTCTCGCTGCTCCCCGGTCGCGACGGACTCGTCCACATCTCCAAGCTGGGCAAGGGAAAGCGGATCGGCAAGGTCGAAGACGTGGTCAACGTCGGCGAGAAGCTTCGTGTCGAGATCGCCGACATCGATGATCGCGGCAAGATCAGCCTCGTCCCCGTCGAAGATGATGCGGACGCCGCGGCGCCTGCCGACGTCGACGCCACCGAGGCGAAAGCCTGAGTAACACAGCTGGTCTGACGGCTGCGCAGCGCTCTGCGACGCCGGACACCCACCGGGCAGTACGGAGATCCGTACTGCCCGGTGGGCTGCGCGTGGTCACCGAATACCTCCCGGGCGTGCGATCGGCGTCCGTCGGGTTGTGGGTCGCAGTCGGATCGCGTGACGAGAAGCCTTCGGTGGCCGGTGCCGCGCACTTCCTCGAACATCTGCTGTTCAAGTCGACGCCCACCCGGTCGGCGGCCGGCACAGCGGAACAGATCGACGCGATCGGCGGTGAACTGAACGCGTTCACCGGGAAAGAACAGACCTGCTACTACGCGCACGTGCTCGACGAGCACCTCGCGACTGCCGTCGACATCGTGGGCGACGTGGTGCTGCGCGGGCAATGTCGTTCGGAGGACGTGGACATCGAGCGGGCAGTGGTGCTCGAAGAGATCTCGATGCGCGACGACGACCCGGAAGATCTGCTGGCGGACCTGTTCATGACCGCCATGTACGGCGACCACCCCATCGGCAGGCCCGTGATCGGTTCAGTCGAGTCGGTCACGGCCATGTCCAGGGCCCAGATCCGCTCGTTCCACCAGCGCCGGTACACCCCGGACAAGATGGTGCTCTCGGTCGCGGGGAACGTCGACCATGCATCGGTGCTCGCAGCTGTGCGATCGACCTTCGCCGGACATCTCTCGGGGAAGGTGCCACCTGCGCCGATCCGGGTGGGTGCCAAAGCGATCGGTGGCAGGCCCGCCCTCGAGGTCTCGTACCGGGACACCGAACAGGCGCACCTGCTGCTCGGCGTCCGCGGGCCCGGGCGGGGCAATCCCGACCGGTGGGCGCTGTCGGTACTGAACACCGCCCTGGGCGGGGGATTGAGTTCGCGACTGTTCCAGGAGGTCCGGGAATCCCGCGGACTCGCGTATTCGGTCTACTCCTCGGTGGACTCGTTCGCCGACATCGGGGCCTTCTCGGTGTACGCCGGCTGCTCACCCGACCACCTGTCCGAGGTTGTGACCGTCATCGACGACATCTTGACCCAGGTGGCGGCAGATGGGATCACCGACGAAGAACTCGCGCGGGCCAAAGGGTCACTGCGGGGTGCGATGGTGCTCGGTCTCGAGGATTCGCAGTCCCGGATGCACCGCAACGGACGCGGCGAGATCAACTACGGCAAACAGATGTCCGTCGATCAGACGTTGCGCAAGATCGACCGGGTCACAGTGGCCGACACCCACCGGGTAGCGCGTGAGCTGCTCTCGCGACCTTTCGGGGCAGCGGTCGTCGGACCGTACCGCAGCCGCAGGCAACTACCGAAGTCGCTCACCTCATTGGTGAACTGACGTCTTGATCGCGCTCATGCGGCGATGAACTGGCACCATGAGCCCATGGTGTCGATCGCAGAGTTCCTTGCCGGGTACCCGCCCTTCGATGCGCTCGCCGCAGACGAACTGGTGCGGATCGCTGCAGCGTCTCGGCTGGAAGACCATGCCTCCGGCAGCCAGATCATGGACGGCTTCACCGACCAGGTCGAAGAGCTGGCCGTGGTGGTCGCCGGCCAGGTGGAGTTGTGGAACTCGCCCGATCACAAGCCCGACGGTCCCGACGAGATCCTGGGGCCCGGAGGCGTTTTCGGTTATTCAGCAATGCTGACCGGATCGTCGATAGGCCCACTCGCCATCGCTGCCGGGCCCGTCCAGGCCTGCCGGATCCCGGGCCCGATCGTTCGGCCGGTGTTCTCGTCGCTGGCGGGCGCAGAGTTCTTGGCGCGCAAATTGACCGTCGCGCAACGCACCGATTCGCTGTCGATCAACGATTACGGCACTGTCGACGAACTGATCCGCACTGCGCCGGTCGTCGGCAGCGGCGACATGACGGTACAGCAGGCCGCCCAGAAGATCTCCGAACACCACAGCGGCTACATCGTGATCCCCTGCGAGGACGGGCGTTTCGGGCTGCTCACCGACCGTGACATCAGAGCGCGGGTGGTCGCCGCGGGCGGTGATCTGCAACAGCGGGTTGCGCAGGTGATGACGTTCCCGGCGATCACCGCCGCCACCAGCGCCCCGGCCTCGGATGTGCTTGTCGACATCCTCGAACAGGACCTCACGTGTGTTCCGGTCGTGGATCCGGGCGGGCACCTCAAGGGAGTGGTGCTGCCGGGCGACTTCGTCAACGCGCCTGCCGGTGTGAGTGTCACTCTGCGAGAACAGATCACCCGATCTGATTCGATCGAGACCCTGCAGGAGCGGGGGCGCCGGATGCGCTACCTGGTGGCGGACCTGCTCCGGCGCGGGCGGCCGTCGTTCGAGGTGACGGCGGTGCTGTCCGTCGTCACCGACGCCCTGGTGCGCCGCGCCCTGGAAATGGTGCTGGCCGAGCATCCCGAACTCGATCCGGCCGCGTTGACGTGGCTGTCGCTCGGCAGCAACGCGCGCCGAGAGCCGGTGCTCAGCTCTGACGTCGACAGCGCGGTGTCGTTCGACGAGTCTGTGTCGAGTCCGGAGGAGATGGCCCGTTATCGGGCGGCGTTCGCGGAGGTGGGTGAGGTGCTGCGCGGATGTGGACTTGCCGGTGACACCAACGGCGCCACCGCTGCGATGCCGCTGTTCGCCCGGACCCATGGGCAATGGCGCGAGGCAGCGCAGCAGTGGCTGGTCTCGCCGCTCGACAACAAGGGCATGATCTTGGCGTCGCTACTACTCGACGGCAGACCGATCTGGGGCGACCCGGGCGCGACAGCCGTGTCCGAGGTGTTCGGTGAATTGCGCAAACACCCGGGGACGATGCGGCTGCTACTCGCCGAATCCCTGTCGTATCGGGCGAAGGTCCGCTCGATGCGCGATGTCCTCTCGCGGCGCGGTGGCACGTTCGACATCAAGAGTCACGCACTGATACCCGTCATCAACATCGCCCGGTGGGCTGCGCTGAGTGTGCAGAGCCCGGAATTGGGCACCCGCGCGCGACTGGCCGCCGCCGCGGGCAGTCCGATGCTGACCGACGACAACGCCCACACGCTCATCGAGGTGTTCGAGGTCCTGCAGAAGATCCGCCTCACCTACCAGGTCGCGCAGGTCGACCGGGGCGAGACGGCAACGGATGTACTGACCATGCAACGCCTTTCGCCGCTGGACCGCAGCCTGGTCGGACAAGCCGTCCGGGAGGTCTCTTCAGTTCAGCGGCGAATGGAGAACATGTCGCACTATCTGTCCGTCAAGGAGTGGGCCGAACCGGGCACGTGACCCGGGCCACCCCGATTTTGGTGGGTTGTGGCGACGCCGACCTGGGGAAACGTTCGCCAGAAGCCACCAACTCCGGGATCAGACAGTGAGCGGTGAGCTTCCCAGCGGGATGTCGAGGGCGTCGGAGACGTGAGGGCAGAGGAGTTCACCCTGGTGCGTGCTCAGCCCCTTGGCCAAAGCCGGGTCGCGGCGCAGGGCTTCGACCCAGCCGAGGTCGGCAAGGCGTAACACGTAGGGAAGGGTCGCCCCGGTGAGTGCCATCGTCGAGGTACGCGCCACGGATCCGGGCATGTTCGCGACACAGTAGAAGACCGAGTCGTGGACCATGAAGGTCGGATCGTCATGGGTGGTGGGTCGAGAATCTTCGAAGCAGCCGCCCTGATCGATGGCGATGTCGACGAGAACCGACCCCGGCTTCATCTGTGCCACCAGAGAATTGGATACCAAGACGGGGGCCTTCGCGCCGGGCACCAGCACGGCGCCGATCACCAGGTCGGCCTTCTTGATCGCCTCGTCGAGGTCGAGTGTGGTGCTGTATCGGGTGTGCACGCGTCCGTTGAAACGAGCATCGATGGCGCGGAGTTTGGTGATGTCGAGGTCGAAGACGGTGACGTCGGCGCCCATGCCGACTGCGATGGTCGCGGCATTGACGCCGCTGACGCCGCCACCGATCACGACGACCTCGGCAGGTACGGTGCCGGGCACGCCGCCCATGAGCACGCCGCGGCCACCGGCCGAGCGCATGAGGTGATAGGCGCCGACCTGCGGTGCGAGCCGTCCGGCGACCTCACTCATCGGGGCGAGCAGCGGCAGCGACCCGTCAGCGGCCTGAACTGTCTCGTAGGCGACCGCCGTGGTGCCGGAGCTCAGCAGCGCCTCGGTGCACGCACGGCTGGCGGCCAGGTGCAGGTAGGTGAACAGCGTTTGACCCTCCCGCATGAGCTCGTACTCGGGCGCGATCGGTTCTTTGACCTTCAGCAACAGGTCGGCCTGCTCCCACACCTCGCGGGCGGTACCCAGGATCTGCGCGCCGGCCTCCTTGAAGTCGGTGTCGGCGATCGCCGAGCCGCTTCCGGCCTCATGCTCGATGATCACCTCGTGGCCGCGCCGCGTGAGTTCGGCGACCCCAGCCGGGGTGATGGCAACGCGGTACTCGTTGTTCTTGATCTCGCGTGGGACGCCGACGCGCATGGCTGGACTCTCCTTGATCTGGATGGGATCGGTGTGTTCAACAGCGTGAACAAACGTCGGGAAAGTAGCAACACTTCTGAACATAATTCTTCAACGGAGTAGTATTCTGATCAAATGTTCACAGAAGGGCGCTGCGATGGCACTCGAACCGAATAATATTCGGGCTCGAACGGCGAGTCTCGACGACATCGACAGACGCCTGTTGACCCTGCTCCAGGCTGATGCCCGGGCGTCGAACAGCGCGTTGGCGTCCGAGGTGGGAATCGCCGCATCGACGTGTCATGGCCGGATCCGCCGCCTCATCGAGCTCGGGGTGGTTCGTGGGTTCTTCGCCGACATCGACCCGGCAGCGGTCGGCCGGCCTTTGCGAGCGATGGTGGCGGTGAGTCTGCAATCGGACGCTCGAGGGCAGATCCGGCGCTTCGTCGCCGAGATCGGGCAGAAGGACGATGTGATCGATGTCTTCTTCTTGGCAGGGGCTGACGACTACCTGTTGCATGTCGCCACCGCGGACACCGAGAGCCTGCGTCAGTTTGTCGAGATGCTCAATTCTCGGCCCGAGGTGTCGGGAACCACGACGTCACTGGTGTTCGACCATCTGCGCGGATCGGCGCCGGTCTTCTGAACGGTCGAGTTCCTTGCGTAATCGGGTGAACAATCGACCGCCGTCGACGGCCACCACTGCCGAGGGACGGTCGGCCGCGCCGAACGTCGCGACGAAGGAATCGGTGTCCGGTCCACCGTCGACATAGATGGGGTCCGTGCCGGTGGGCACTGCGCCGCACACCTGGAGCCTGGTGCCGTACTGGTCCGACCAGAAGTACGGGGCGACGGTCTTGGGGGCCGCCAGGCCCAGCAGTCGCCGGGCGGCTCGACGCGAATGGTCGAGCGCGCCCGACCAGTGTTCTTGCCGCAGGTGTAGCCCGGTCTTGGGGTCGTAGACCCGCGCGCAGTCGCCGACCGCGTAGACCCCGCCAACCGCGGTGGCGCAGTCGGCGTCCGTGAGGACCCCGGTGTCCAGGGCGACGCCGGAGGCTTTGAGCCACTCGGTGTTCGGAACAGCTCCGATACCGATGACCACCACGTCTGCGGGCAGCTCGCTGCCATCGGCGAGGGTCACCGATTCGACGCAATCGGACCCGTTGATGGTGTCGATCGCAGCACCGGTGAGCAGGCGAACGCCGTGCGCTGCGTGCCGGCGATGTAGGCGGGCCGCGAGTTCTGGCCCCACTATCGCGGCACCGGGCGCCTCTGACGCTTCCACGATGGTGACCTTCTTGCCCAGAGAGGATGCGCTGGATGCCACCTCGCACCCGATGAATCCGCCGCCGATGACGACGACATGCGTGCCATCACGCAGGGATTCGGCCAACGCCGCGGCGTCGTCGATTGTTCGGAGCGTGTGGACCCCCCTGAGCTCCGTCCCGATCAGAGTGCGTGCGCGGGACCCGGTGGCGGCGATCACGGCCTGCGCTTCGACGACGCGCCCATCGTCGAGCTCTACCGTGTGTCCGGTGTCGGTGTGTCGCAGTCCGGTCGCTCCGACTCCGAGCCGCCAGGTGAAACCGGCGTAATCGTCAGCATCGGTGAGCGTCAACGACTCCGGCGGGTCGGCCTGGTGCAGGATGCCTTTCGACAGTGGGGGACGGTCGTACGGGTAGTGGCCCTCGGCGCCGATCAAGGTGATTGACCCGGTGTGGCCGAGGGTCCTGAGCTCACGTGCGGTGGACAAACCTGCCAGCGAGGCCCCGACGATCGCCACCGAGGCCGTTGATGCCGCGCCGTCACCACTCATGCCGCGTCGGTCGCGCTCAGACGCAGATAGATGTTCCCGTCGTCGTGGACGACGGTCTGGTGGGTGCGGACCGGGAGTTTGGCGGGCGGGCCGGACGGCATCCCGGTTCGTAGGTCGAAACAGGCCTCGTGAAGAGGGCACTCCACGGCGCAATCCTCGACCCACCCGTCGGCGAGGGAGGTGTCCTGGTGGGTGCAGGTGTCGTCGATCGCGAACACCCCGTCGTCCGTGTGGAAGACCGCGATGGGCGCCCGGCCCGGCGGCGTCACCCGCATGACCTCACCCGAGGGGAGTGCGTCGGTGCTCGCGACCAGGTAGTGCGCGATGTCCTGATGGGGGAGGGTTGTCATGGCGGCCTCGTGGAGTCGGGGGGTGTATGGCGACGGCCAGTTGCGTACGTTGCAACAAGAATCGTTATGCGCAACAGATTGGCAGCCATGAGTCGTGTCGTCAAGCTGATCAACGGGTGTTTTGCATTACCCGTGCGCACAGCCTCGACAGGGTGTGTCGGGCGAGCTCGGCGCGGCGAGTCACGGGTCTCGAGGAACGTGTCGTGGACGTCCGATTAGGGTGATCAGCGATGACTGAAGCCGAGAACGAAACCCGCCCCGCGTCGATCCAATCAGTCGACCGGGCGTTGCAGGTCCTGGAGATCCTGGCCAGGGAGGGCCAAGGCGGGGTGTCCGAGATCGCGGACACGTTGGGGGTGCACAAGTCGACCGTGTCGCGTCTGGTCTCGGTCCTCGAGGCCCGGGGGTTCGTGGAGCAGCTCGCCGACCGGGGCAAATACCGGCTCGGCTTCACGCTCGTCCGACTGGCCGGGGCGACCATGGCCACCAGGGACCTGGGCAAGGAGAGCCGGGATGTGTGCGAGCCGCTGGCCGCAGAGGTGGGTGAGACCGTGAACCTGGCGATCCTCGAGGGCGATCGCGCGATCAACATCACCGAGTCCAGCGGCCCGTCGGGTATCGCTCTGCGCACCTGGGTCGGCCAGAGCTCACCGGCCCACGCCACCTCCAGTGGGAAGGCATTGCTGGCAGCCCTGACCGATCGCGAACTCTCGGTCTCGCTCGACGAGACCCTCGAACGCTTCACCGACCGCACAATCGTCGATCGGGGTGCGCTGGTCGAGGAACTGCACCTCATCGCGGCACGGGGGTGGTCCGGTGCGGTGGAGGAACTCGAGGAGGGCCTCAATGCGATCGCGGCTCCGGTGCGTGATCACACCAGCGATGTCGTTGCGGCACTGAGTATCTCAGGCCCCAGCTTTCGGCTGACGCCGGAGACCATGGAATCGCTGGCGCCACGCATCCGCGATGCGGCCTTGGAGGTCAGTCGGCGGATCGGCTTTCCGGGCTGATCGCGGGTCGGCTTGACACCGGGGCACACCCGGGCTCACCATTTGTTGCGTAGAGCACGACGTGTTGCAGATAGCGCAACAACTGGATGGCTCCGTTGTCAGATCGGTTTGGAGACCTCTGGTGGGACAGCCGCGATACCTCATCATCGGCGCCGGCGTGGTCGGGTCATCTCTTGCCGATGAGCTGACCGAACTGGGCTGCACGGATGTGACGGTCCTCGACCGCGGGCCCTTGACGCCGGGAACGACCGTGATGACGGGTGGTTCGAGTTCGCACGCACCCGGCTTGGTGTTCCAGACCAATGCCTCTCGCACGATGTCCGGGTTCGCGCAGTACACCGCGCAGAAGTTCGCGGCGCTCAATCAGCCAGGCACCCTCGCGTTCAACGCCGTGGGTGGCCTCGAAGTCGCGACAACGCCCCAGCGACTGGCCGAGCTCTCCCGCAAGCAGGGATGGGCCAAGGTTGCGGGGATCCCGGCCGAGTTGCTCACTCCCGCCGAGTGTGTGGCCCTGCACCCCCTGCTCGATCGCGGACTCGTGCTCGGTGGTCTGCACACGCCGACCGACGGACTCGCCGGGGCGCCTGCGGCGATCACCGCGCAGATGGATCGTGCAATCAGCCGTGGGGCCGTCTTCGTCGGTGACCAGGTCGTGGTCGAGGTGCTGCAGCGCGGGGATTCGGTGGTAGGTGTGCGAACGGCTGACCGGGTCTTTCATGCCGACGTCGTCATCTCCTGCGCGGGATTCTGGGGGGCGCAACTCGGTGAGCTCGTCAATCTGGTGGTACCTCTGGTGCCGATGGGCCACCAGTACGCGAAAACAACGGCAATAGAAGCGCTTTCGGCTCACCGCGATGCAGGTCGCGGTCATGCGGATGCTGCGCTACCGATCCTTCGGCACCAGGACGCCGACCTCTACTACCGCCAGCACGGTGACCAGATCGGTATCGGCTACTACGGCCACCGGCCGATGCCGGTGGACATGAACCGGCTCTACGCGGCCACCGCCGCCGAGACGATGCCGTCCATGTTGCCGTTCACCTCGGAAGATTTCGATCCGGCCTGGACCGAGACCATGCGGATGCTGCCGGATGTCGCCTCCGCACAGGTGGTCGACGGATTCAACGGCATTTTCTCCTTCACCCCCGACGGAGGCCCGATGATGGGCGAGCACCCCAATCTGGATGGGTTCTGGGTCGCCGAGGCAGTGTGGGTCACGCACTCGGCCGGTGTGGCGAAGGCCATGGCGCACTGGATCACCCAAGGGACTCCCGACATCGACCTGCACGGGTGCGACCTCGGGCGGTTCGCCGACGCTCAGCTGCAACCCGACTACGTCGCAGACACCAGCGCCCAGGGTTTTGTCGAGGTGTACGACATCATCCATCCGCGGGAGCCGCGGTCGGTGCAGCGCGACATCGCCGCCAGTCCCTTTCACGAACGCCAAATGGCCGCCGGCGCGGTCTTCCATGTGGGACGACAGTGGGAACGGCCGGCCTGGTACGAGTCGAATGCGCCACTGGTGGACGCGCATGAGCACTATCCGGTCGACGCGTGGGCCGAACGCCACTGGTCCCCGATCGTGCTCGCCGAGGCAATGGCAACGCGGGAGCGGGCCGGGTTGTACGACATGACCTCACTGATGAGGCTCGAGGTGAAGGGGCCGGATGCGGCCACTTTCCTCAGCGGGTTGCTGACCCGTACCGTCGACCGGCCCGTCGGAACGGTGGTCTACGCACTGCTGCTCGACGCGCGCGGTGGAGTCCGCAGCGACGTCACCGTTGCGCGTCTGGGAGACAATCACTTTCAACTCGGGATCAACGGCCCACTCGACATCGACTGGTTGCGCAGACACTGCCGCGGAGACGACGTGACGATCACCGACATCACCTCCTCGACGTGCTGCATCGGCGTCTGGGGGCCGCGGGCCCGCGACCTGGTGGCGCCGCTCTGCTCGATCGATCTGCGAGACGAGACCCTCGGATACTACAAAGCCGCAAAGGCGAAGATCGCTGGTGTCGATGTGACGATGCTGAGGATCTCCTACGTCGGCGAATTGGGCTGGGAGATCTATGCCGACAACACCGACGGTGCGACATTGTGGGATCGGCTTGCGGAGGCGGGGAAGTCGGTCGGTGCGGTTCTGGCAGGGCGGAGCGCCCTTGATGTACTCAGGCTCGAAAAAGGTTATCGCTCATGGGGGCACGACATGACGACCGAGATGACACCTGACGAGGCCGGTATCGGCTTCGCGGTCGGGAAGAAGCACGAGTTCCTCGGCAAGGAGGCACTGGCACAACGTCCGACCACCTGCGTGCTCCAGACCGTGGTCGCCGTCGATCCGAACGCGATCGTGCTCGGAGGCGAACCCGTCGCCGCCGATGGCGCGGTGATCGGCCATGTCACCTCGGCGGCGTTCTCTCCTCACGTCGGACGCACCATCGCCTATGTAAGGGTCTCGCCCGACGTGGCGGTCGGCGACAAGGTGACGATCGAATACTTCAACCGCCGCTTCGATTTCACCGT
The DNA here is from genome assembly GCF_002095435.2 of Williamsia sp. 1138. Taxonomy (GTDB): domain Bacteria; phylum Actinomycetota; class Actinomycetes; order Mycobacteriales; family Mycobacteriaceae; genus Williamsia. Next base: position 118,848 of record NZ_MJEJ02000051.1, on the reverse strand, counting down.
CAGCGAACCGGTGCTCGTCGACCCCGCGGGCGATCGGATCAAGGGTTTGACGGGAGCCGTGCGTTGAGCGACACACCATATGACGTCATCGTCCTCGGACTCGGAGGAATGGGCTCTGCGGCGGCGTATCACCTCGCGGCCCGTGGCAGCCGGGTCCTGGGTCTCGAGCGCTTCACCCCCGCGCACGACCACGGTTCGAGTCACGGCGGATCGCGGATCATCAGGCAGTCGTACTTCGAGGACCCCGCCTACGTCCCGTTGCTCCTGCGTTCGTATGAATTGTGGGAAAAGCTCAAGCAGGACAGCGGGATAGATGTCTATTCGATCACCGGCGGGCTTTTCATGGGACCCGAGGAATCCACAACGTTCTCGGGTTCCCGCCGGGCCTCTGAGCAATGGGATCTGGCGCACGAGGTGTTGACCGACCGCGAGGTGCATCGCCGTTTTCCGGCGTTCGACCCGCCGGCAGGACAGATGGCGCTGTACGAGAGCATGGCCGGATTCGCCCGCCCGGAGGCCACGGTGCAGGCGCACATCGGCCTCGCGCAGAAGGCCGGCGCCGACCTCCACTTCGGCGAACCGGTCACATCCTGGTCGGACTCCGGGGACGGTGTCCTGGTGACCACAGAGGCGGGCACGTACCGCGCCGCGCATCTGGTGGTGTGTCCCGGGGCCTGGGCGCCGAAGATACTCTCCGACATCGGCGTCCCCATCCGGATCGAGCGTCAGGTGATGTACTGGATCGACCCCGTTGCGGGATCCGCTCCGATGGAGGGTGGCCCCATCTACATCCACGAGACCGATGAGGTCGAACAGATCTACGGATTCCCGCCCATCGACGGGCCCGGCGGCGGCGCCAAGGTCGCCTTCTTCCGCAAAGGTGAGGATTGCACGCCCGAGACGATCGACCGGACGGTGTACCCACACGAGATCGAGGCGATGGTCGAACGGGTGGGCAGGTTGCTGCCCGGCTTGACCGGGTCGGTACTCGACACCGCGACGTGTATGTACTCGACCACCCCGGACGAGAACTTCGTCATCGCAAGGCATCCCGGACACCGCAATGTGACTGTCGCCTGCGGTTTCTCCGGGCACGGGTTCAAGTTCGTTCCCGTGGTGGGTGAGGTCCTCGCGGATCTTGCCATCGACGGCGGCACCACCCACCCCATCGACCTCTTCGATCCGAACAGGCTGGCCGACGTATGACCATCACCGAAGCCTCAGGGCACCAGCAACACCCGGCACCGCCGGCGGCAGTCCCCGGCGCGCCCGCGTTGCTGGCGACCCTGGGAGGGCAGGCGTACACCGACTCCGGTTACTTTGCCGCAGAGCAGGCGTCCATCTTCGAGCAGATGTGGTTCTGTGCTGTCCTTGCCGCTGATGTGCCGAACACCGGCAGTTTCAAAACGGTGATCGTCGGGCGGGAAAGCGTGATGATCGTCCGGGGTCGCGATGGTCGCTTGCGGGCCTTCCTCAACAGTTGCCGTCATCGTGGGGCGGTTGTCTGCACGGAACCGGAGGGGCAGGTGCGCCGTAATCTGCAATGCTCGTACCACGCATGGACCTACGGGCTCGACGGCAAACTGGTGGCAGCGCCCAACCTCGCCGACCTGGGGGAGATCGACCGCACCGCATACGGTCTGATCCCTGTCGCGACGCAGGAGTGGCTCGGGTATGTGTGGGTGTGCCTGTCCGACTCTCCTCCGTCGTTCGCCGAGTCCGTCCAGGGAGCGGTGACCGAACGGCTCGGCGACGCGGAGTCCATCGAGCGGTACGAGGTCGACCGACTGGTGCTGGGCAGGCGTGAGCGTTATGAGGTGGCGTCGAACTGGAAGCTGATCATCGAGAACTTCATGGAGTGCTACCACTGCGCCACCATCCATCCGGAGCTGACTGAGGTACTGCCCGAGTTCGCCGATGGGCTCGCGGCCCAGTACTACGTCGGCCATGGAGCACTGTTCGGGGACGACGTCGAGGGCTTCACCATCGATGGCTCAACAGGTTTGGGCGTTTTGCCTGAATTGTCGGAATCTCAGGATCGTAGGTACTACGCGATCACCGTTCGCCCCCAGGTGTTCATCAACCTGGTTCCCGACCACGTCATCGTGCACCGGATGTATCCGACGGCCGTCGACAAGACAGTCGTCGAATGCGATTGGCTCTATCACCCAGGGGTTTTGGCGTCGGGGGCGGATCTGGACAAGTCGGTCGAACTGTTTCACCGCGTCAATCTGCAGGACTTCGAGGCGTGCGAGCGAACGCAACCGGGAATGGCTTCGCGCGCCTATCGACGTGGTGGGGTACTCGTGCCCGCCGAACACCACATCGCCGAATTTCACGATTGGGTGCGCACGATGGCCGGACCCGTCGCATAGTTGACCGGTCACCGTGCACTGGCTCGGTGACCGGAAGGACGTGCGGCAATGACCACTACGCAACCCGAGGGCGTGCCCTCACCTCCTCCAGATTCCGCACCCGAAGGCTCCGACGACGGTATGGAGCACTTCGGCTACAAACCAAGCCTGAACCGGAGCATCGGCAAGTTCGCCAGTTTCGCCGCAGGTGTCTCGTATATCTCCATCCTCACCGGCACCTTCCAGCTGTTCTACTTCGGCTTCGGCACGGCCGGTGCGGCGTACCTGTGGTCGTGGCCGATCGTCTTCGTCGGTCAGTTGGCTGTCGCGCTCTGCTTCATGGAGTTGGCGGCGAAGTATCCGATTGCCGGCTCGGTCTACAACTGGGCAAAGATTCTGGGCAGCAAGTTCGTCGGCTGGTTCTCGGGGTGGATGATGCTGACCGCATCCATCGTCACGATTGCCGCGGTGGTGCTCGCACTGGATTCGACCCTGCCGCGGATCTGGTCCGGTTTCCGCGTGATCGGCAGCGACGACCTGTCCGTCACGTCGCCGGAGAACGCGGTCCTCCTCGGGACGATTCTGGTCATCTGCACCACGGTGATCAACGCCTTCGGCGTCAAGTTGATGTCGGTCATCAACAGCACCGGGGTGTTCATCGAACTGATTGCCGCAGTGCTCATCGCGATCATTCTGGCGTTCAACATCGAACGCGGACCCGACGTGTTCTTCTCGACGAACGGGTACGGCGATGGCGTCAGCGGCGGCTACCTGGGGGCATTCCTGATCGCTTCGCTGGCGTCGGGTTATGTGATGTACGGCTTCGACACCGCCAGTTCGCTGGGTGAGGAGACCAATGAACCCAGGAAGACCGCACCCAAGGCGATCCTGCGAGCGATTCTCGCCTCGTTCGTGATCGGCGGCGCGATCCTCGTCTTCGCAATCCTCGCCGCGCCCGACCTGAACGACCCACTGCTGGCCGAGAAGTCCGGTGGCCTGCAGTATCTGGTCGAACAGGTGATGGTCAGCCCGCTCGGCACGATCTTCCTGATCTGCATCGTGATCGCGGTCTTCGTCTGCACCCTGGCGGTTCACACGGCCGCGATCCGGATGAGTTTCGCGATGGCGCGTGACAACGCACTGCCATTCGGTGAGTCGTTGGCGAAGGTCCATCCCAAGTACCAGACGCCCGTCGTGCCGGCGGTGACGATCGGCGTGCTGGCGATCTTGATCCTTGTCATCAACATCAATCAGCCGCAGATCTTCACGGTGCTCACCTCGATCGCGATCATCATGATCTACATCGCCTACCTGTTGGTCACGGGCCCGCTGCTGATCCAGCGGTTCAAGGGAAACTGGCCACCGCCCGATCTCAAGCAGGACGGATTCTTCACGATGGGCAGGTGGGGGCTGGTCGTCAACATCTTCGCCGTGATCTGGGGATTCCTGATGGCCCTGAACCTGGCGTGGCCACGAGAATCTGTCTACGGCGTCGGCTGGTACAACGCCTGGGGCGCCTTCATCTACATCGGGATCATCGCCGGCGTCGGGTTCCTCTGGTACTTCACCGTCGGAAGCCGAAGCATCGGCGTGCTGAAATCACATGCAGCCGAATCCAGGTGATCGCCGTCGGTGACCTGCCAGGAGTGGCGTTCGCGGGCTGACTAGACTCGGCGGGGTGAGCGACCAGATCAAAGTAGGCGTACTCGGTTCCGGCGGCAAGGTCGGGCAGGCCATCGTCGCGGCGGTGGAAGCCGCCGACGACCTCGACTTCAGCGCCGGGGTCGACCAGGGTGATCCGCTGTCGCGGTTCGTCGAATCGAAGACCGCAGTGGTTGTCGATTTCACCCATCCCGACGCGGTCATGGCCAACCTGGAGTTCTTGGTGGAGAACGGCATCCATGCCGTCGTCGGCACCACCGGATTCGACGACGAACGCTTGGATACCGTCCGCGGCTGGCTGGCAGACCATCCCGGTGTCGGAGTCCTCATCGCGCCGAACTTCGCGATCGGTGCGGTGCTGAGCATGAGGTTCGCGCAGCAGGCCGCGAGGTTCTTCGATTCTGTCGAGGTGATCGAGCTCCATCACCCACACAAGGCCGATGCTCCATCGGGTACGGCATATCGCACCGCCCGCCTGATCGGCGAGGCCAGGACGGCTGCGGGCGTCCCCCTCAGTCCCGATGCGACCAGTACCGAACTGGATGGCGCCCGCGGCGCCGAGGTCGACGGGGTCCGGGTTCATTCGGTGCGCCTGGCCGGACTCGTCGCCCACCAGGAGGTCCTGTTCGGAACCCAGGGGGAGACCCTGACCATTCGTCATGACTCGATCGACCGGACATCATTTGTTCCCGGTGTGCTGTTGGGCGTGCGCGCCATCGCGGACCGACCGGGCCTCACGGTCGGTCTCGACGAGCTGATGGACCTGTGAGCGAGTCCTCGACGTGAGCCAGAAACCGAAGGATGCCCGACCGATCGTCATCGGGATCGGCGTGCTCGTGCTGGTACTGGGTTTCTACTTCGTCCTGCTCGGTTCCCGCGCGGTCGATCTGTTGACCAGCGGCGACCCGGTCGGCATCGGCCTGGGGATCGGGGTGCTGATCCTGCCGTTGCTCGGGATCTGGATGGTGGTCGCAACTCTGCGCGCCGGACTGGCTCATCAGCGACTGGCCCGGCGGATGGTCGAGGAGGGTCGAGAGCTCGACGTCTCGGAACTGCCCCGTAGACCATCGGGCCGGATCGAGCGCGATGCCGCCGACGAACTGTTCGCCACGGTCAAAGCAGAGTGGGAAGCCGACCCCGGGAACTGGCGCGCGACCTATCGGATCGCCCGCGCCTACGACTACGCAGGTGATCGCTCTCGCGCCCGCGAGATGATGAAACGCGCTGTGGCGCAGGAGCGGGAAGCCGACTCAGGTGTCTGAGGACGCATCGCTGCCGACGCTGCTCGTCGTGCACCACACCCCGTCGCCGCCGACGCGTGAGCTGCTCGAGAAGGTCTTGGAGGGAGCCGCCGATCCCGAGATCTCGGGAGTCCGGGTCACACCCGTCGCAGCACTGGCCGCGACGGTGCCCGATGTGCTGTCCGCAGATGGCTTCCTGTTCGGCACACCCGCGAACTTCGGTTATATGTCGGGAGCCTTGAAGCACTTCTTCGACACGATCTATTACCCGGTCCTCGGGTCGGTGACCGGGAAACCGTACGGACTGTGGGTACACGGAAACAACGACACCGCAGGCGCGATCTCGTCGATTCGAAAGCTGGCCACCGGGCTCGAGCTCGAGGCAGCTGCTGCGCCGCTGGAGATCACCGAGTTGAACGCTGCAGCACGGGAAGCCTGTTACGAATTGGGTGCCGTTCTCGCGGCAACGCTCGCATAGCGAGTCCTTCCACTTTCAACTTATAGCCCACCCCGGGGCTTGCGGCAAGACCAGGGGGAGCGCGCAGAATCTCTCGCCGTGGCAAACAATCTTCGCTTTCCCAGTGTGTTCGACCTCCCACGCCGGCTCGCGGACAAGGCCGACCCTGCGCTGATCGCGGCCGATCAGACGCACTTGGAGGCCATCGCGCAGAGCCTCGACGACACGATCGCAGATCTCACCTCCCGCCTCGATGCAGCGCGAAAGTCGCCGGGCGGCACCGGCCGCGATGCGATGGACCGAGACATGGAAGTCCACCGGGTGGGTGCCCGACTGCGCGCGCTACATCGCTTCGGCGTAGACCTGTGCCTCGGCCACATGAGGTACGACGACGGTGCCGCGACCGTCTATGTCGGGCGGCTCGGCCTGACCGACACCGACGGGCGCCAACTCCTGCTGGATTGGCGGTCACCGGCGGCCGAGCCGTTCTTCGGTGCGACCCACGCCGACCCGATGGGGCTGTCGAGTCGTCGCCGCTACCGATGGTCCGGCGGCCGGATCACCGACTACTGGGACGAGGTGTTCACCGCCGAAGGCCTGACGAACAGGGCAGCGCTCGACGATCAGTCAGCGTTCATCGCGAGCCTCGGTACGAACCGCTCATCCCGGATGCGGGATGTCCTGGGCACGATCGCGGCAGATCAGGACGCCGTGATCCGTGCGGGGTCGCGGGGAGCGCTCGTCGTCGACGGTGGCCCCGGCACAGGGAAGACCGTTGTCGCGCTGCATCGCACCGCATATCTCCTGTACGCGGACCCTCGCCTCGGGCGTCGCAAGGGCGGGGTCCTCTTCGTCGGTCCGCACCAGCCTTTCCTGGCCTATGTCGCGGGCGTCCTACCCAGTCTCGGCGAGGAGGGTGTACAGCTCTGCACCGTCCGTGATCTGGTCGCAGAAGGAGCTTTCGCCGCGGTGGATTCCGATCTGGAGGCGGCTCGTCTGAAGTCGTCGGCCGAGCTCGTACGAGCAATCGAGCCTGCCGTCGGGTTCTACGAACAACCTCCGGCGAAAGGCATGGTCGTCGAGACCGACTGGACAGACATCTGGGTCAGTCCGGATGACTGGGCCGCGGCCTTCGGTGCGGCGCTTCCGGGCATCCCGCACAACGAAGCGCGTGAGGAGATCTGGTCCGAACTCCTCACGATCCTCTCGGACGGGCATGACGGTGTCGCAGGCAGGCAGCTCCGTAAGGCGTTGCAGGAGAATGAGGATCTACGCAAGACGCTGTATCGGGCGTGGCCGCTGATCGAGGCCACCGACCTCGTCGCAGATCTGTGGTCGGTGCCGGCGTATCTACGTCGGTGCGCTCCGTGGCTCAGTGCTGACGAGGTCGCTGCGTTGAACCGCCGAGACCCCTACGCCTGGACTGCATCCGACCTGCCTTTCCTGGACGCCGCGCGTCGACGCCTCGGCGACCCGGAGGCGACGGGTCGCCGGCGCCGGGACACCGCTGCCGTGGCTGCCGAACATGAGCGGCGCTCAGCGGTCGTCGACGACCTGATCGCGTCCGACGATTCCGAGCTGATGGTCATGTCGATGCTGCGGGGCGATGACTTGAGCCAGGCGCTGATCGATTCAGACGCGGCGGAGCGACCCGATCCAGATCTGTTGGCCGGGCCGTTCGCGCACATCGTCGTGGACGAGGCGCAGGAGTTGTCTGACGCGCAATGGCAGATGCTGCTCGCCAGGTGCCCGTCGGGGAGCTTCACCATCGTCGGAGACCGCGCCCAGGCCAGAGCCGGATTCACCGAGACCTGGCGACAGCGGCTCGGGCGGGTGGGCCTCGACCGCGTCGATGTGACGTCCCTGACGATCAACTACCGGACCCCGGAAGAGGTGATGGCCGAGGCCGAGCCCGTCATCAGGGCGGTGATCCCGGATGCCAACGTACCCACGTCTGTCCGCAGCAGCGGGCAACCAGTCGAATACGGTTTGACGTCCGATCTGCGATCGGTGATCGACACATGGGCCGCCTCGAACTCCGACGGCACTGCCTGCGTGATCGGTGATCCCACGTTTGCGGGCACCGAACGCGTCACGTCGCTGGCACCGGAACTGACAAAGGGTCTCGAGTTCGACCTGGTCGTCCTGGTCGATCCGGACGCATTCGGCGAAGGGGTCTCGGGAACAGTCGACCGCTATGTCGCCATGACCCGCGCGACCCAGCGGTTGGTGATCCTCACCCGCGATTAGACTCGACCGCGTGACGGATGCGGCGAAGATTCCGACCCCCTACGAGGACCTGTTGCGGCTGGTCCTGGACACGGGGACTCCGAAAGCGGACCGAACCGGGACCGGGACGAGGAGCGTGTTCGGACATCAACTCCGATTCGACCTGTCCGAAGGGTTTCCGCTGATCACGACCAAGCGGGTGCACCTGAAGTCCATCGTCTACGAGCTGCTGTGGTTCCTGCGCGGGGAATCCAACGTGCGCTGGCTGCAGGACAGAGGCGTGACCATCTGGGACGAGTGGGCCGATCCGGATGGAGAACTCGGTCCCGTCTACGGCGTGCAATGGCGGAGCTGGCCGACTCCGTCAGGCGAGCACATCGACCAGATCAGTGCTGCGCTCGAGTTGCTCAAGACCAATCCTGATTCACGCCGGAACATCGTTTCCGCGTGGAATGTGGGAGAGATCCCGCAGATGGCGCTTCCACCGTGCCACGCGTTCTTCCAGTTCTACGTTGCCGACGGCAAGCTCTCGTGCCAGCTGTACCAGCGCAGCGCGGACCTGTTCTTGGGGGTGCCGTTCAACATCGCCTCCTACGCGCTCTTGACCCACATGATGGCCGCTCAAGCGGGACTGGAAGTCGGCGATTTCGTGTGGACCGGGGGCGACTGCCATATCTATGACAACCACGTGGAACAGGTCACCACTCAACTTGCTCGCGATCCCTACCCCTACCCGAAACTGGCTTTGGCGGAACGCGATTCCATCTTCGACTACGAGTTCGAAGACATCGAGGTACTGAACTATCGCTACCATCCGGGAATCAAGGCGCCGGTGGCGGTCTAGGGTTCACGTGATGACCATTGCACTGATCTGGGCGCAGTCGACCAGTGGCGTGATCGGACGTGACGGCGACATACCCTGGCACCTTCCCGAAGACCAACGGTACTTTCGCAGGATCACCGGCCACCATCCCGTGGTGATGGGCAGGCGTACCTGGGACTCGTTGCCCGAGCGGTTTCGTCCCTTGCCGAACCGGGAGAACCTGGTGATCACCAGGCAGCGTGACTGGCTCGGCGACGGCGCGCAGAGTTTTCCTGACGTCGCGTCGGCGCTGGCGGCGGCCGAACAGCTCGACGACACGGTCTTCGTCATGGGTGGTGGTGAGATCTACCGTGCCGCAACCGATGTCGCCGACACCGCCTACGTCACCGAGATCGACATCGAGATCGGCATCTCCGGCGGGGACACGCTCGCACCAGAACTCGACCCCGACCGCTGGACCCTGGATGCCGACGAGGACTGGCGCGTATCGGCCTCAGGCCTGCGGCACCGCTTCCTTCGGTACACGGCGAAAGCCTGATGGTCGCCAACCGCTCCGTTGTCAAACCTGCAGGGGCCGATGACCTTTCGGCGTCGCAGGCCCGTCGATTGGCATTGGCTGCCCAGGGTTTCGCGGATCGGCAGCCCGCGGCAGCAGTCAACCGCCGCCACCTGCAGCGGATGCTGTCGAGAACCAGGCTCATCCAGATGGACTCGGTCAGTGTGGCGGTCCGCGCCCACTACATGCCGATGTTCAGTCGGCTCGGACCGTACGACCGGACCGTGCTCGAGCAGGCCGCATGGGAGCCCACCGCGCGGCGCCCGGCCCTGCTGGCGGAGTACTGGGCACACGAAGCTGCACTCATCCCGATCGAGCACTGGCCGCTGTTCCGTTGGCGCATGCAGGACTACGCGCACGGTCGATATCGCGAGGCGATCGGCGACAAGAGAGCCGCCGATCTGCGGACGCGCATTCGCGAGGCGGTCTCGGAGGTCGGTCCCAGCACCAGCGGCATGCTCGAAGATCACCTGGGCCACGAGAAACGACCGAAGAAAGGTGCGTGGTGGGATCGCAGCCAGGTCAAATACCTGTGCGAAGTGATGTTCGCCGCGGGGGAGCTGTCGGCGACTCGCCGTAGTGGCTTCACTCGCTACTACGATCTCGCCGAAAACGTCGTCGGTGAGTACGCGAACCTCGAGATCCCACGCGAGGAGGCTGTCAGGTCGTTGGTGGCGGGGTCGGTCGTGGCCCTCGGCGTGGGCACCGAGGCGGACATCCGCGACTATTACCGATTGAAGCCCGGACCCGCCCGCGAGGCACTGGCCGACCTGGTGGCCGCGGGGGAGGTCCGGCAGGTCCGCGTGGAGGGGTGGGACAAACCCGCCTACCTGGACCCCGGCGCCAAGGTCCCGCGAGCCATCAATAGGTCGACCTTGCTGAGTCCGTTCGACCCACTGGTGTTCTTCAGGCCCCGGACGGAGCGTTTGTTCGACTTCCACTACCGCATCGAGATCTACGTTCCGGAGGCCAAACGGGTCCACGGTTACTACGTCCTGCCGTATCTGATGGGAGATCGGCTGGTGGCCAGGGTCGACCTGAAGACCGACCGATCCGGCAATCGGCTGCTGGTACTCGGTGCATTCGCCGAAGCCGGCGCGGATGCGCCGTTCGTCGCGGACTCGCTGGCGACAGATCTGTCGGCGATGGCGAGCTGGCTCGGCGTCGAACAGATCGTCGTGGGTGATCGCGGCGACCTCGCGCAGGCGCTCCGCACGTCGATTCGGCGCCGCTGAACCCGTCTTCGGGGTGCGCCGCCGCGAGGTCGCGTGTCGACGAACTTCTCGGGTAGGGGAGAATCAGCACTCACACCCGCGGCGAGAAAAGAGGAACTGCAGTGTCGGAAATGGTGCCGTTGAAGGTGCAACTGGTGGCGAAATCGTCTTTCGAGGCGCCCACCGACGTGCCTTGGAGCACCGACGTCGACGGCAGTGAGGCGCTTGTCGAGTTCGCAGGCCGTGCCTGCTACCAGAGCTGGGACAAGCCGAATCCGCGCACGGCGACCAATGCCGGATACCTCAGGCACATCCTCGAAGTCGGTCATCTGTCGCTGCTCGAGCACGCGACGGTGACGTTTTACATCACCGGTATCTCACGGTCGTGCACCCATGAGCTCATCAGACATCGGCACTTCTCGTATTCACAGCTGTCGCAACGTTTTGTGCCGGAACATGATTCGAATGTGGTGCCGCCGCCGGCGATCCGCGGTGACGAAGAACTCGAAGCACTGTTCGTGGCGGCGACCGACGCGAGCAGGCAGGCCTACTCCGAACTGTTGACCGCGCTGGAGGAGAAGTTCTCCGACGTTCCCAACAACATCCTGCGCCGCAAGCAGGCGCGTCAGGCGGCCCGTTCGGTGCTGCCGAACGCCACCGAGACCAAAATCGTCGTCACCGGCAATTATCGCGCTTGGCGGCATTTCATCGGCATGCGCGCCACCGAGCACGCCGACGTCGAGATCCGCCAGCTGGCCATCGAATGTCTGCGTCAACTCACCGACGTCGCACCGACGGTCTTCGGCGACTTCGAGATCGGGACCCTTTCCGACGGCACCGAGGTGGCCACATCGCCCTTCGTGTTCGAGGGCTGAGCGGGGCGTCACCGGTTCACCGAAGGCGCGAGGCGCCGCGGCGTCACTCGGTGCCCGGTGGCTCCGGTAACCTTACCGACCATGACCACCGGTGAGACGCAACCGCAGAGCTTCCCTTTCGGGACAGTCAGTGTTGCCATGGTGACGCCGTTCACCGTTGACGGAAAGCTTGACCTCGACCGAGCCGCCGAGCTCGCAGACAAGTTGGTGACCGGTGGGTGCGACGGACTCGTCGTCTCCGGAACCACCGGCGAGTCCCCGACGACCACACCGGCCGAGAAGCTGGATCTGCTGCGTGTGGTGCTCGACACGGTCGGTGACAGAGCGCGAATCGTGCAAGGTGCGGGCAGCTACGACACCCGCGAGAGTGTCTGGTTCGCCAAGGAGTCCGCGGCGCTCGGGGCGCACGGGTTGCTGGTGGTGACGCCGTATTACTCCAGGCCGCCGCAGACGGGTCTGCTCGCCCACTTCACCGCAGTCGCCGATGCCACCGACCTGCCGGTCCTGCTCTACGACATCCCGCCGCGCTCGGTGGTCCCCATCGAACATCGCACATTGCTCGAGTTGTCGCGCCACCCGAACATCGTCGGCGTGAAAGACGCCAAGGGTGATCTGAACTCGGCCGCGTCACTCATGACGGACACCGGACTGCAGTATCTGTCCGGTGAAGACGCACTGAACCTGCCCTGGCTGTCGATCGGGGCTGCGGGATTTGTCAGCGTCATCGGACACCTGGTTCCGGATCGGTTGCGCGACATGCTCGAAGCCGTCAACAAAGGAGATCTGGTGCGCGCCCGCGAACTGAATGTTTCGATGATCCCGCTCGTCAACGCGATGGGTCGCCTCGGTGGCGTCACCATGGTCAAGGCGGCGCTCCGCATCGTCGGGATGGACGTTGGTGATCCCCGGCTCCCGCAGGTGCCGGCCAGTGGCCCCCAGATCGAATCGCTGATCGCTGATCTGCGTGCAGCCAAGGTGCTTTCATGACCACGCCAGAGGGTGGCGGACGTAGGCGCGGCAGGGTCGTCCGGCAGGCCGGACCGCCGTCGGACCCGCCCCCGGTGAACGCTGCGCCGCCGGCGACGGTGGAACCCGTGGCCCCGCCTGCAGCTGATCCCGTGGTCGAACCGCAGGCAGCGAAAGCCGCTCGGGCTGCTAAACCTGCTGCTGCAAAACGGACGTCGCGCGATCGCAAGGGCGGCAAGTCCGGACCGCAGAAACGCAACGAACCGAAGGTGGTCGAAGGAACCGACCGACTCGGAGTCCCGCCGAAGCTGCCCAAGGGCGGGATGCGGATCGTCGCACTCGGTGGAATCGGCGAAATCGGCCGGAACATGACTGTTTTCGAGTACGACGGCCGACTGCTCATCGTCGATTGCGGGGTCCTGTTCCCAGAAGATGCCCAACCCGGCGTCGACCTGATCCTGCCCGATTTCCGTTACATCGAAGATCGCATCGATGACGTCGAGGCGATCGTCCTGACCCACGGCCACGAGGACCACATCGGAGCGGTCCCGTTCCTGCTGCGGCTGCGTCAGCAGATACCGGTGATCGGCTCCAAGTTCACGCTGGCACTGCTGGCGGCGAAGTGCAAAGAGCATCGGCTGCGTCCGAAGCTCATCGAGGTCACCGAGGGCGAGCATTCGACGCACGGTCCATTCGACTGTGAGTATTTCGCGGTCAACCATTCGATCCCCGACGCGCTCGCAGTTGCGATCCGCACGGGCGCGGGCGTGGTGCTCCATACCGGTGACATCAAGCTCGATCAGCTCCCGCTCGACGGCAGGCTCACCGACCTCGCCGGTTTCTCGCGTCTCGGTGACGAGGGCGTGGACCTGTTCCTCGTCGACTCGACCAACGCCGAGGTCCCCGGGTTCGTCATGCCCGAACGCCAGATCGGTGGGGTGCTCGACCAGGTCATCGGAAAGGCCAAACAGCGCGTCATCGTCGCATCCTTCGCCAGCCACGTGCACCGCATCCAGCAGGTCGTCGATGTCGCGCACACCCACGGCAGACGGGTCACCTTCGTCGGCCGGTCGATGGTCCGCAACATGCAGATCGCGCAAGAACTCGGTTACCTGCGAGTTCCTGACGGCGTGGTGGTCGACCTCGACACCGCGGCGAGTCTGCCGGATCACAAGCTCGTCCTGATCTCGACGGGATCGCAAGGCGAGCCGCTGTCCGCCCTCTCTCGGATGGCGCGCGGCGAGCATCGCCAGATCAACATCCGTGCCGACGATCTCGTGGTCCTGGCGTCGTCACTCATCCCGGGTAACGAGAACTCTGTCTTTGCCGTCGTCAACGGGCTGGCTCGTCGTGGGGCCACCGTCGTCACCCAGCAAAGCGCAAAGGTCCACGTGTCCGGCCACGCCTCGGCGGGCGAATTGCTGTATCTCTACAACGCGGTGCGTCCTTCGAACGTCATGCCCGTGCACGGTGAATGGCGGCATCTGCGCGCGAACGCCGCACTGGCGGAGGCGACCGGTGTGCCGGCCGACGCGGTTGTGCTGGCCGAGGACGGGGTCGTCGTCGACCTCGTCGACGGGAAGGCCCGTATCACCGGCCGGGTCCCGGTCGGCTATGTCTACGTCGACGGCCTGTCGGTCGGTGATGTGGGGGAGTCGACCCTGTCCGAGAGGCTCGTACTCGGTGAGGGCGGCTTCATTGCGATCGCGATCGTCATCGATGCGGCCACCGGTAGGGCGATCAGTCCTCCCGAGGTGTCGGGTCGAGGGTTCTCCGACGATCCGACGGCGCTGAAAGAAGCGGCAGACCTGGTGGAACAGGCCTTGACCCAGATGGCCACCGAGCGGGTGACCGACACTCATCGCATCGCGCAGACGATTCGCCGGATCGTCGGTCGCTGGGTTGCCGACAAGTACCGTCGTCGCCCGATGATCATCCCGACCGTGCTCACGGTCCGCGAGGGATCCGACAACTAGCAGTCTGGCAACTAGGGTGTTCACATGACCATTGCCCAAGATGAACGCGCCGCGCTCGCAACCACCCTGCGAGCGGTTGGCCCCGATGCGCCCACTCTGTGCGAAGGCTGGACTGCGCGCGACCTCACCGCTCACATGATCGTGCGGGAATACCGATTGGACGCCTCGCCCGGCATTCTCATCTCGGCATTCGCCGGACATACCGAAAAGGTCCAGAACCAGGTCGCGGCGGGGGACTGGGATGCGATGGTCACCAAGTTCGCCGCGGGGCCGCCGCTGTTCTCGCCGCTGAAGCTCGTCGATCGATTCGTGAACATCACCGAGATGTTCGTGCACCACGAAGACGTTCGACGCGGTAGCGCCGAGTGGGAGCCCCGCGCACTCGACGCTGCCAGCACGAAGGCAGTGCTCGGTCCCTTGAAGGCCATGGGGAAGCGGGCAATTGCGAAGTCGCCCGCGACGGTCGAACTGGTCACTCCTGCGGGCGAACAGATCGGTGTCGGGGGTCGCGGACCCATCGTTCGAGTCACCGGCGAACCCCTTGAACTGCTGTTGTTCGCCTTCGGCCGGTCGAAGACCGTGCTGGACTTCTCCGGCGACGTGGACGCGATCGCTGCGGTGAAGGCCGCCAAGCGCGGCTTTTGATCGAACATCCCAGGTCAGCGAAGTTGGACCAGGTCGGTCTCCGGTCACGAATCTGACACGGCCCGCGATACGCGTGTTGTAGATGAGGTAGGTGTGACTGTTGCCGACTAGGCTGTCAGCCATGGCAACCAAGTCCACCGCCCGTCGTTCTGGCGCGTCGGCTCGAAGTTCTGCGCAGGCAACCAAAGCCGGCGCCAAAAAGGCTGCGCCGCGCAAGGCGGCTCCGAAGAAGGCCACAACGGCCACCGGACCGAAGAAGACGGCAGCAAAGAAGTCCGGCGTGAAGAAGGCGGCGGCGAAAAAGTCTCCCTCGACGCGGGCCGCGACCAAGAAGACCGCAGCGACCCCGGCACGTCCGGTGCGTGAGCGTCGATCGGTCGCCAAGGCCGTCGGTAATGGGGTCGGGGCAGGCTGGGGAATGCTTGCGAAAGGTGTCGGTTCGGTTGCCCGGGTGGGTTCGCGAGATGGCGACCGGGACTATGACGAGCGGATCTACGATACCGGCGACGGCTGGGACGAGACCGGCGGCGATGTCGGCGGCGACTGGGACGCGCGATCCGACGGCGACCACGGGCCCGAGCACACCCAGGGCAGAGATGGGATCGCCCTGGTATTGATCGCGGCCGCGATCGTGATGATCGCAGCGATCTGGTTCGACGCCGGCGGTCCGGTCGGTGCCTTCGTCGACTCCGCCACCCGCGCGGTACTCGGATCTGTTGCGGCCCTGGTTCCGGTCGTATTGATGGTGATCGGCTTCGCGCTGATGCGCCATGCGCCGAATCCGCGCGGCCGTGGCCGTTTCATCGGCGCAGCGCTGCTCATCGGATTGCCGCTGCCGGGACTGTTTCACATCTTCTCGGGCATGCCGAACGACCTCGACGGCAGGCAGGGCGCGGGGGGCTTCATCGGTTTCGCGGTGGGCGGCCCTCTCACCGACGGTCTCACCGCCTGGCTGTCCGTCCCGATCCTGCTGCTGTGCATGGCGTTCGGGTTGTTGCTGCTGTCGGGTCTCACGGTCCGCGAACTCACGGCAGTCGTGGGTTCCTACCTCGGAATCGGTGTCGATCGTGAATGGGACGACGAAGAACCCGATGATGACGAGGATGTCGACGGTGGTTACGCAGACACCGCGTTCGGCGACCCCTACGACAACTACCCGCCTGACGACCACCCGACAGCTGCCGGATCGGAAGCGTTGCGCAGACCGCCACGGCGCCGCCAGGCAAGTGCGGTGACCGCTTCAGAAGCCTTGACCGAACCGATCATCGACGACGACGGCCCGACAGCGGTGACGGCCGCCATCACCACCCCACCCGTCGGAGCAAAACCGGTGCGCAAACGGCCGGTGCCCAAGCCGACGCCGAAGCCCGCCCCAGACGAGGACGACGATGACCTCGGCGGCGACCACGACGCACTGGTGGTTGATCGCGCGGTCGAAGGCGACTACAAACTGCCCCCCGCGAGTCTGCTGATCGACGGCGATCCGCCTAAGTTGGGTAGCGCGGCCAACGACGAGATGATCGATCGGATCTCGGCCGTCCTCGAGCAGTTCAAGATCGATGCCGCCGTCACCGGTTTCACCCGTGGTCCGACCGTGACCCGGTACGAGGTGGAACTCGGACCCGGTGTGAAGGTGGAGAAGATCACCGCGTTGCAGCGCAACATCTCCTATGCCGCCGCCACCGACAACGTTCGATTGCTCGCCCCGATCCCGGGCAAGTCCGCGGTGGGCATCGAGGTGCCGAACAGCGACCGAGAGATGGTCCGCCTCGCGGACGTACTGACCGCGAGTTCGACCCGGAAGGACAAGCACCCGCTCGTCATCGGTCTCGGCAAGGACATCGAGGGGGACTTCGTCACCGCGAACCTCGCCAAGATGCCCCACTTGCTCGTTGCCGGTTCCACCGGTTCGGGTAAGTCCAGCTTCGTCAACTCGATGCTGGTGTCCCTGCTCACCCGCGCCACCCCTGATGAGGTCAGGATGATCCTCATCGACCCCAAGATGGTGGAACTGACTCCGTACGAGGGTATTCCGCACCTCATCACGCCGATCATCACTCAACCGAAGAAGGCTGCCGCTGCCCTGGCATGGCTGGTCGAGGAGATGGAACAGCGCTACCAGGACATGAAGTCATCTCGGGTCCGCCATATCGATGACTTCAACGCGAAGGTGCGTTCAGGCGAGATCTCGACCCCGCTCGGTTCCGAGCGGGTCTACAAGCCGTACCCGTACATCCTTGCGATCGTCGACGAGCTCGCCGACCTGATGATGACCGCTCCGCGTGACGTCGAAGACGCAATCGTCCGAATCACCCAGAAGGCCCGTGCCGCGGGTATCCACCTCGTGCTGGCAACTCAGCGTCCCTCGGTGGATGTGGTTACGGGGTTGATCAAGACGAACGTCCCCTCGCGCCTGGCGTTCGCGACGTCCTCGCTCACCGACTCCAGGGTCATCCTCGATCAGCCCGGCGCGGAAAAGCTGATCGGTATGGGTGATGGTTTGTTCCTGCCCATGGGCGCGAGCAAGCCGGTGCGCATGCAGGGCGCCTTCATCACCGACGAGGAGATCCAGGCGGTCGTCGACTTCGCCAAGGACCAGAGCGAACCCGACTACACCGAAGGCGTGACCGCCAAGAAGGTGTCGGACAAGAAGGACATCGACTCCGATATCGGCAACGACCTCGACGATCTGCTGCAGGCGATCGAACTCGTGGTGACCAGTCAGTTCGGCTCGACCTCGATGCTTCAGCGCAAGCTCAGGGTCGGTTTCGCCAAAGCAGGTCGCCTGATGGACCTGATGGAGACCCGGGGAGTGGTGGGCCCGTCGGAGGGATCGAAAGCGCGCGATGTGCTCGTGAAGCCCGAGGACCTGGCCGGGGTCATCGCTTCGATCACCGGTGGCGGTTCCGATACCGACGGCGATCCGGACGACTGAGGGTCATGCGCGCCGCGCCGAGGCGATGAGAAGGTCTGCCAGACGTTCTGGGTCACTGAAAGGCGACATGTGTCCGGCGTCGGCCAGCACCGTCATCCGGGCCCCGTCGATTCGGTCCGCCATCTCACCCATCGCGGCAACACTGGAGACGGGGTCGCGATCGGCTGCGATCACCGTGGTCGGCGCGGTGATCCGGCCGGTGCGGTCAGAGCAATCGAAACGCGAGATGGCAGCCAGGGCAGTCGCCCACTGCGTGCGATCGGCGCGCTCGAGCGTGGTCCGGGCGTACCGCACCGCAGGCCCGTTCGCATCGATCTCGGCGGCGCTGAACCAGCGCTGAATCGATTGCGAAGGATCGATCGGTGAATTCCGCACCGTCTCGGCCAGTTGCGCAAAGGCCGGGAACGGGGTGTCGCGGGTACACAAGAGCGTCAGCGATGCCACGGAGGCGGGGGCCTGCAGAGCGAACTCGAGCGCGACCTGACCACCGAACGAGTGCCCGACCACGTGCAGTCGACGCGCATCCTGACAGTGTCGTGCTATCAGGTCACCGGCCAGTTCCGCCTGAACATCAGGTGAACTCTCGGTGGCCGTCAGGGTTGGCATGACTGCGTCTGCAGCGGTCGCTGCGGGCAATAGCTGCACTAGAGGCGCCCAAACCGCAGGCGTGAGCGGCACTCCGTGCAGGAGCAACCAGGCGGAGGTGTTGCTCTCACTCATCGAGATCTCCTCGAACGTTCGGTAAAGTCATCTTTACTGTTTGACTGGAACTGCTGCTTGGAGGCTGCGACTGTGCACGTGTCATCGACCGTGTGGATCATCACCATCCTGGTGATCCTGGGCTTGTTCATCTTCGACTTCTTCGCCCACGTGCGCGTTCCGCACGCCCCCTCGATCAAGGAATCGGGGTTCTGGTCCGCTTTTTACATCACAGTTGCGCTCATCTTCGGTGGGTTCGTCTGGTGGAAGTGGGGTTCGACGTCGGGCACCGAGTACTACGCCGGCTTCGTCACCGAGAAAGCGCTCTCGGTGGACAACCTGTTCGTCTTCGTCATCATCATGGCCAAGTTCGCGGTGCCGCGCGAGTATCAGCAGAAAGTTCTGCTGTTCGGGATCATGATGGCGCTCGTCATGCGCGGAGCGTTCATCGCCGTGGGCGCGGCAGCCATCAACGCATACTCGTGGGTCTTCTACCTGTTCGGTGCATTCCTGATCTACACCGCGATCAAACTCGTTCGCGAATCCGGTCACGAAGAGGAAGCGGAAGAGGAACGCGACAGCCGCATCCAGGTTTTCGTCAAGCGGGTCCTGCGCACCACCGACAACTACGACCGCGACAAGCTGTTCACGAAAGAAAACGGTAAGCGCCTGGCGACCCCGATGCTGATGGTCCTCATCGTCATCGGCTTCACCGACGTGCTGTTCGCGCTCGACTCGATCCCGGCGATCTACGGACTGACCTCCGAGCCCTACATCGTGTTCACCGCCAACGCGTTCGCCCTGATGGGTCTACGGCAGCTGTACTTCCTGCTGGGTGGTCTGCTCGACAAGCTGGTCTACCTCTCCTTCGGCTTGTCGTTCATCCTCGGGTTCATCGGCATCAAGCTGGTCCTGCACGCCCTGCACGAGAACACGCTGGGCTTCATCAACGGAGGCGAACACGTGAAGGTGCCGGAGATCTCGACTCCGTTGTCGCTGTCCGTGATCGTCGGAACGCTGGTGATCACCACCGTCGCGAGCCTGCTGAAGTCGAGATCCGATGCCCGTAAGGCGGACAAGACCGAGCTCAGTCCGTAAAGGAGTACTCAGTCGGTGATGGGTCCGAACACCGGCGTCCACTCGGTGATGGTCGTCGCATCGATCGCAGCGACGGGCACGTAAGGATCACCGGCGAGGATCGTGGACAGAGAATCGACGTCGGGCGCGTTGAAGATCAACAGCGCGCCCGACCCGTCGGTGTACGGTCCCGATGCCTTTAGCACACCGTCGTCGAGTAGCGATTTCAGCCAGGTTCGATGGGTGGCGCGGGTTTCGTCGCGGACCGATGCGGTGCCGGCCGAGAACGTGTAGGTGACGAGATAGGTCGACAAGGTTCCACTTTCGTTGTGATCTACAGGTTTGCGATCATCCTGGTGTTGCCCAGGGTGTTCGGTTTGACGTAGCTGAGGTCGAGGAACTCGGCGACACCGGCGTCGTAAGAACGGCACATCTCCTCGTAGACCTCGGAGGTGACCGGGGTGCCCGCGATCTCGGTGAAACCGTGTTTTGCAAAGAAGCTGGTCTCGAAGGTCAGGACGAAGACCCGGCTCAACTGCAGTTCCCGGGCCATCTCCATCAACCGGGCGACGAGCTGGTGTCCCACGCCGTGTCCGGCGTGCGCTTTGTCCACGGCCACCGTGCGCACCTCGCCGAGGTCGGCCCACAGCACGTGCAGTGCACCACATCCGACCACAGTGCCGTCGGCCTCTGCGACCCAGAACTCTTGAACTGCTTCGTAGAGGGTGACGAGGTTCTTCTCCAACAGGATGCGGCCGGCGTACTGGTCGATGAGTTCTTTGATGCGCGGTACGTCGGAGGTGCGGGCGCGTCGTACTGTCACCGCGGTCGCGGGTGCGGCGGCAGCCTGGTGTGTGGAGCGCTCGTCAGATGCCATGGATGAACAGTAATACGAGCGCCGCGTACCCCTGCCGGTGACCGCGACGGCCGCCGCCTATCCTGTGCGTGTGGGTATTGGGCAACGCAGATCACCGGAACCAGGTGCTGCCCATGGCTGATCGTTTGCGGCGCGAGGTCAACGACCCCGAAGCCGATCCCATCTCGGACCCGGTCAGCACCGATGTCCCGGTACTCAATCTCGCGAACATCCTGACCATGTTCCGCATCGCGCTGGTGCCGGTCTTCGTGGTGGTCCTGTTCGTGGACGATGGTGACAATCCGTGGTGGAGGACCCTGGCCTGGGGCATATTCGCTCTCGCAGCGGTCACCGATCACTACGACGGCCGGATAGCGCGCCAGCGTGGACTGATCACCGATTTCGGCAAGCTGGCGGATCCGATCGCGGACAAGGCGCTGATCGGGTCGGCGTTGATCGGCTTGTCGGTTCTCGGTGAGCTCCCGTGGTGGGTGACGGGCGTGATCCTCGCCCGCGAACTCGGAATCACCGTCTTGCGGTTCTGGGTGCTGCGTCACGGGGTGATCCCGGCCAGTCGCGGCGGCAAGCTCAAGACCCTTCTGCAGGCAGTCGCGATCGGGCTGTACATCCTGCCGTTGCCCGGCTTGTTGCATTGGCTTGCGGTGATCTTCATGGCCGCCGCGCTCGTCGCAACGGTGGTCACCGGCGTCGACTACGTGTGGCAGGCCTTCGCGAAGAGGGCGCAGCGACGCCGGGATGCGGCCGCAGCCCGGCAGATCGACGGTCGCAGTCACCGCTGACGTTTCGGCCGACTCACCGGCGTCGGAGCGCATGTCACCGTCCGGCGATCGATAAGATATTCGTCTAGTCTCGTTCACACGGTCGATCGCTGAACCGTCGACCGGCCGGGTGCGTGCGTCACGCGCACTCACCGAGTTCCGGGAACGGAATCGAGCCGTGTGGCGTTGGACAGACTGATGTGTTGAGGAGGACTCATATGGCACTGCTTTTGCGGGAAGCGCTCGGTGGCAGCCTGCGGCGGGTCCGCATGGATCAGGGTCGAACGCTGCGCGAGGTCTCGACGAGCGCCCGGGTCAGTCTCGGGTACCTGTCGGAGGTCGAACGCGGCCAGAAGGAAGCGTCGAGCGAATTGCTCGCGGCCATCTGCGACGCACTGGCTGTCGAGATCGCGGACGTGTTACTCGATGTGCGGGACACCTTGCGTACCGATCCCGAACACGTGACGCCGCAGGGCGCGCACGCGAACATCGCCACCGAGACCAAGGTGGTCATCCCCGCCCCGGCATCTGCGCTCGCGGCCGCTTGATCGGTGTCTCGTGCACCCCGTGTCGCGGCCTCTGCTGTTTCAGCTCGGGCCAGACGATAGATTAGACATCGAACTGCTCGGAATCGGACTTCAAGACAAGGCAGGGCAATGGCTAACCCATTCGTGAAGGCGTGGAGATACTTGATGGCGTTCGGCAACGCCAAGATCGACGAGAATGCCGACCCCAAGATTCAGATCCAGCAGGCGATCGAGGATGCGCAGCGCCAGCACCAGGCGCTGTCGCAGCAGGCGGCAGCCGTCATCGGTAATCAGCGGCAGCTCGAGATGAAGCTCAACCGGCAGCTCGAGGACATCGAGCGTCTGCAGGCGAACACCCGACAGGCGCTGACCCTCGCGGACAAGTCCGCCTCGGCCGGCGACACCGCGAAGGCGACCGAGTACACCAACGCGGCCGAGGCCTTCGCCGCCCAGTTGGTGACCGCAGAGCAAAGTGTCGAGGATTTGAAGAATCTGCACGACCAGTCGTTGCAGGCCGCAGAACAGGCCAAGCGTGCCGTCGAGCAGAATTCGATGCAGCTGCAACAGAAGCTCTCCGAGCGCACCAAGCTGCTGAGTCAACTGGAACAGGCGAAGATGCAAGAGCAGGTCTCTGCCTCGCTCAACCAGATGAGTGAACTCTCGGCGCCCGGCAACACCCCGAACCTCGAGCAGGTGCGCGACAAGATCGAGCGCCGGTACGCCAATGCTCTCGGATCGGCTGAGCTGTCCCGCAATTCGGTTCAGGGCCGGATGATGGAGGTCCAGCAGGCCAGCGTGCAGATGGCAGGCCATTCCCGGCTCGAACAGATCCGCGCCTCGATGGCAGGCGAGTCCTTGCCTGCCGGTGAGTCCAGCGCCACGCCGGCGGCCGATCCGGCCGCGGCTCTGGGGCCCAACATCGAGAAGCCACAAGCGAACTGAGTGGTCGATCGACCGATCGGTGGCACTCGGGGTAGTCCCTGAACTTCCACCCATCTTGGCTGCTTTTCCGTGACACCGGGTCATACCCCTGGCACCGTTGTGGTCACCGGAGACGAACACCGGAATGAGGAGAAGCATCATGTGGTGGAAAGTATTGCTCGCAGTTCTGGTCGTGTGGCTGGCCTTCGGCCTGATCATGGCGCTGGTCAAGGGGTTGCTGTACATCCTGGTGATCGGTCTCGTCATCCTCGGCATCGTGTCCGTGGTCAAGTGGGCGAGTTCTGACAAGCAATCCACGCGTTCCGGCCTGTAGTTGACCCGTACTCATGCCGGCCCGTTGCGGGTCGCGCTGGTGGCGGGCTCCGATGCGGGACACGCCCTGCCGGTGCTGGCGTTGGCGGAGCTGTTGCGAGACAGGGGTAGCGATCCGGTCGTCTACACGGGTGCGGGTTGGATCGAGACAGCGGCGGTACGCGGCCTGCAGGTGAGAGAGCTCCCGGGCCTGGTTGCCGATCGCGATGACGACGATTCGGATGCGGGCGCCAAGCTCGGCGTCCGAGCCGCCCGAATGTGCGAGTTGCTCGTCCCGTTGCTTCGGCGCGAGCCTCCTGATCTCGTGGTGTGCGATGTCATCACCGTGTGCGGCGGGTGGGCTGCGGAAGCCCTGCGCATCCCCTGGGTGGAACTGTCGCCCCATCCGCTTTACAGTCCGTCGCGCGCGTTGCCACCCATCGGCAGCGGCCTGGCACCAGGGGCCGGCGTCGGAGGTCGACTGCGGGACGCCTTGATGCGGGCCGCCACCGACAGGTCCATCGCCACCGGCCGACGACAACGACAATCGGCTCGTCGCCAGATCGGCCTGCCCCCAGGTGAACAGGTCCCTGCTGCGCGGCTGATCGCCACCCTGCCGGCCCTGGAGGTCCCGAGACCGGACTGGCCGGACGAGGCCGAGATCGTGGGTCCGTTGTTGTGGGAGCCCACAGACGTGGTGTTCACCCCACCGTCCGGCGATGCGCCGCTGGTGGTCATCGCACCGTCCACCGCCACCACGGGTACGGCCGGTCTCGCCGAGACGGCTCTGCAGGCGCTTGCCCCGGATCTGTTGGGCAGGCCGGTGCGCGCTGTGGTCTCCGGCCTTGCGCCGGCGGTGAGTGACCTGCCGTCGTGGGCGATTGCCGGGCACGGCCGACAGGACCTGTTGTTGGCCGAGGCCGCGCTGGTGATCTGCGGCGGCGGACACGGCATGCTGGCCAAGTCCCTGCTCGCCGGGGTACCCCAGGTACTCGTCCCCGGCGGTGGTGACCAATGGGAACTCGCCCAGCGAGCCCGGCGATGGGGGTGTGCCGAGGTGGTGCGTCCCGCCACCGTGCAGGGGTTGAGTGCTTCGTGCCGAAAGGTGTTGGACAGCACATCTTTTGCCGAGTCGGCCCAGCGCGCGGGCAGCAGTGCCGCCGACACCGTCGATCCCGTGGCGGTCTGTGCCCGCGCGGCGGGCGGCCCGGGGGCTTCGCTACTCTCGGTGGCGTGCGACTGACCGAATTCGCCGAACTCATCAGCTCTGAGTTCGGCGCCACCACCTCGGATTCGTTGCTCGTCGACCACGTGCTGACCGATCTGGGTGGTCGGACGGCAGCGCAAGCCCTCGAGTCCGGGGTCGATCCCAGGGATGTATGGGTCGCGCTCTGTCGCGACTTCGATGTTCCCCGCAGCCGCTGGTAGTTCTCTCATCTCTGTCGGCGTGTCATCGCCGTATGTCTTTGACTCGAACACGCGTTCGCCTACAGTGGGTGGCAGATAGAAGCGGCGATGAGAAATGTCGAGACCGGGGATTCGCCGGACAAGTGAATTGTCAGAGGGCTCCTCTAGCGTGACGTCAGTGCGCAAAGAGACGCCGAATACGCGAAAACGAGCCCGATCCCGCCAGACCGGCGGCACCACCGCCGACAACTCGGCCCAACCACCACTAGGGGTAACCATGGCAGCTCAACCAGACCGCGAAAAGGCCCTCGATCTGGCCTTGGCCCAGATCGACAAGAACTACGGCAAGGGGTCGGTGATGCGTCTCGGCGAGAACGCTCGCCAGCCGATCGCCACCATCCCCACCGGTTCGATCGCGCTGGATGTCGCGCTCGGAATCGGTGGCCTCCCACGTGGCCGCGTGGTCGAGATCTACGGTCCGGAGTCCTCGGGTAAGACCACGGTGGCGCTGCACGCGGTTGCCAACGCCCAGGCAGCCGGCGGTATCGCCGCCTTCATCGACGCGGAGCACGCGCTGGATCCGGACTACGCGCAGAAGCTGGGCGTCGACACCGACGCGCTACTGGTGTCGCAGCCTGACACCGGTGAGCAGGCCCTCGAGATCGCCGACATGCTGATCCGCTCAGGCGCGCTGGACATCCTGGTCATCGACTCGGTGGCCGCGCTGGTCCCTCGTGCGGAGATCGAGGGCGAGATGGGCGACAGCCACGTCGGTCTGCAGGCCCGTCTCATGAGCCAGGCGCTGCGCAAGATGACCGGCGCCATGAGCAACACCGGCACCACGGCGATCTTCATCAACCAGCTGCGCGAGAAGATCGGTGTGATGTTCGGTTCGCCCGAGACGACGACCGGCGGTAAAGCGCTCAAGTTCTACGCCTCGGTGCGGCTCGACGTGCGTCGGATCGAGACCCTCAAGGACGGCACGGAAGCCGTGGGCAACCGCACCCGCGTCAAGGTGGTCAAGAACAAGGTTGCGCCGCCGTTCAAGCAGGCAGAGTTCGACATCCTGTACGGCCAGGGCATCAGCAAGGAAGGTTCGCTCATCGACATGGGCGTGCTGCACGGCTTCATTCGCAAGTCGGGTTCCTGGTTCACCTACGAGGGGGAGCAGCTCGGTCAGGGCAAGGAGAATGCTCGTAAGTTCCTCCTGGAGAACACCGAGATCCGCGACGAGGTCGAGAAGAAGATCAAGGAAAAGCTCGGTATCGGAGCTGTGCTGACCGCCGATGACGAGGTCGCACCCGCCCCTGTCGAGTTCTAGCAACGTATCGAGTTCTAGAAGGACGCACGAGAACGTGAACGACCTTGGGGGAGAGGATCCCCGTGTGAGCGCCGCGAAGTTGCGGACTGCGACCGCGGAGATCCTCTCCCGCACTGCATCTGAGGTCTCGGGTGCGATATCTGAAGAGACCGTTTCGAAGCGGGGACCGGACGCCGACTCCGGATTCGGCTCGACCTCGGCGTCTGCGTCTGCGTACGATGCAGCGCTTCGGCTGCTCGGGGTGCGAGCCAGAAGCCGATCCGAGTTGTTGAAGCGTCTGCAGGACAAAGATTTTCCTGCCGAGGAAGTCCACTCGGTGATGGAGCGTCTGGAGCGGCAACACCTGCTCGACGACAATGATTTCGCCCAGCAGTGGGTCCGGTCGCGACACCTGCACAGTGGCAAGGGCCGGACGGCGTTGCGTCACGAATTGAGGAACAAGGGCGTTGATCAGGCGATCATCGAGGATGCCCTGAGCCAGGTCGATGACGAAGCCGAGCACGATCGAGCGGCTGACCTGCTACGCCGGAAGGCGCAGCGGTTGGGCCCGGACGACCTGGCCGAGCGCGCAGATCGGGACCGCCACACCCGACGGCTGGTCGCCATGCTGGTGCGCCGCGGTTACTCGCCCTCCTTGGCGCTGGGTCTGGTCAAGACAGAAATCGACCGGCTGCGCGAATAGCGCAGCCGGTCGATGTGTTGCACGACGTGGTCCGTGCCGATCAGCGGTCGGCTGTGATCGCGTCGTCCGTGATCGTCACGTCACCGACCGTGCCCTTGCGTTTGCCTTCTCGAACGCGACGCTCGACGACCGTTGCAAAGGACGACAGCCCGAAGTTGAGCGCGATCATGATCAGAGCGACCACGACCAGTGCGGGCAGATAGTTGCCGTAGAACGATGCGGACTGGATGCCCGATCGCACGACCTCGATGTAGCCGATGGCATACCCGAGCGCACTGTCCTTGAGCGCGATGACCATCTGCGAGATCAACGCCGGGAGCATCGCCGTGATCGACTGCGGTAGCAGGACCAACCGCATGGTCTGCGACTTTCGCATACCCAGCGAATTGGCAGCTTCGAGTTGTCCTGAGGGCAAGGAGTTGATGCCGGAACGAAGGATCTCCGCGATCACCGACCCGTTGTAGAGGGTGAGTCCGGTGACCACTGCCGCGAACGCGAGTTGTTCGGCCGGGAAGACCGCATACTCGGCGAACAGGTAGTAGGCAAAGATCATCAGGATCAGCACGGGGATCGCGCGGAAGAACTCCACGGTTCCTCCGCTGAGGATCCGGATCGCCCGATGGTCCGACAACCGGCCGATGCCGAGGATCGCACCCAGTACCAAGGCAAAGACGATGGACAGTACGGCCGCCTTGATCGTTCCC
Organism: Williamsia sp. 1138; assembly: GCF_002095435.2. GTDB lineage: Bacteria > Actinomycetota > Actinomycetes > Mycobacteriales > Mycobacteriaceae > Williamsia. The sequence goes on along the minus strand of NZ_MJEJ02000051.1, from coordinate 91,630 downwards.
CAGAGACCGGGCAGCAGATACGTGGTCCACGTGTCCAGCTGAATGAAAGGGTCCCACTTCTCGGCGGTCAGCTGACCGTTGTTGCCCAATGCCACCAGCACATAGACGGCGATGGCGAGCACGATCGCGCCGAAGACGACTGCGATCACGGCATTGCGCTTGCGCGCCTTCGGTCCGGGTGCGTCGTACAGAACAGTTGAGCTGCTCATCGTTTGACCGCCAATCGCTTTGCGAGATAGCCGAACACGAAACCCTCGGTGAGGGTCAACACCATGAACCCAGCGGCGATGATGGCGAAGATCCAGATCACCTGGTCGGCGTGATTCTCGATCTGTTCCTTCATCAGCAGGGACGCCTCGGCGACACCGATCGCCGACGCGATGGTGGTGTTCTTGGTCAAGGCGATCAGCACGCTGCCCATGGGCCCTATCACCGACCGAATCGCTTGCGGCAACACGATCAGAGTGAAGACCTTGCTGAACGGCAGGCCGAGGGATCTGGCCGCTTCGGCTTGCCCGAGGGGAACCGTGTTGAACCCGGACCGCAGCGTCTCACACACGAATGTCGAGGTGTAGAACGTGAAGCCGAGCACCGCCAGCCAGAAGTTGTTGTTGTCGATGAAGTTCTCGTTCTCGGGGGCCAGCGCCAACCCGAGATTCTGATACAGGCCCACCGAGCAGAAGATGATGATCAGGGTCAGCGGGGTGTTGCGCACGATGTTGACGTACCAGGTGCCGAAGAACCGCATGACGGGCACAGGGGACACCCGCATTCCCGCCAGCACCGTGCCCCAGAGGAGCGATCCGATGGCGGAGAAGAACGTCAGTTTGATCGTGACCCAGTAGGCCGGCCACAAGCCAGGGCCGATGTCTGTCCAGAGTTCGTTCATGACAGTCCCTCCGGGCAGGGGGTGGACTTGGACGTGAGGAAATCGAGATTCCCGGGCTCAGGGGTGAAGGTGTATGTGGAGTCGGGCCCCTGCGACCGCTCGATCATCGAGTCGACCTGGGCACTGCCGATGTTGTCGCGCAACGCGGTCTCCCATGCGGACGGGCCGCCACCAGGCGGCGGCGTCATCATGGAGACGAGTGCCTTGTTGACGGCCTCGACAGCCTCTGGATACTCCTTGGCCATACCGATGCCGTATCGCTCGGTCGAGAACGGTGACCCCGCCTTCTTCAGCGATTTCTTCCCGCTCGACGTCACGCAGGCATCGTCGGGATAGGTCATGTCGACGAGCTTGAACTCGTCGGGGTAGAAGTCCGAGAAGCCGGCCAAAATTGCCTCGTCGGTGGTCAGCGCATCGACCTTCCCGCGGCGCAACGCCTCGACGCACGACGAGTACGAGTCGTACTCCTGGAGCTGGATGTTGGGTAACTGGTTCTTGACGTTCTGTGCAGACGTCGAGCCGGTGACCGAACACAGCTTCTTACCGTTGTTGAGGTCGGTCAGCACCGCGATGCTGTCGTCGTCCTCTCGGACGAGAAGACCCTGGTAGTTGATGAGGTACGGCCCTGCGAATGCCACCTTCTCCGAACGAGCGGCATTGATGGAGTAGGTGGCCGCGATCATGTCGACCTCACCGTTGGCGATCAGGGTTTCGCGCTGGGCCGAGGGGGTTTCTCTCCACGTGATGTCGGGTTTGTCCCAGCCGTTGGTCTCGGCGATGTTGTTGATCACGTACTCCGACACCGCAACGTCGAATCCGGTGAAGTCCTTGTCTGGGTGACGGAGACCGAGACCGGGCTGATCGAACTTCGTGCCTGCGATCACCGAGCCCTCCTCGATGGATTCGAGCAGGTTTCGCGGGCTGGTGCTGCCGCAGGCGGCGAGCCCGCCCGCGATGAGCACGGCGGCGATCGCGAGACCGAGAATCGAGGTCAGGCGCCGCGGCTTGGGTGAGTTGACGGGCATAGATGCTTTCGTGCGTTCGAGTCGGTTCATCACAGTCCTCAGTGGCCCAGGATCTTGCCGAGAAAGTCACGCGCGCGTTCGGATTTCGGGCTGGTGAAGAAGGTCTCGGGTTCGTCGTCCTCGACGATCGCACCGTCGGCCATGAAGATGACCCGGTCGGCAGCCTTCCTGGCAAAGCCCATCTCGTGGGTGACCACGAGCATCGTCATGCCCTCCTTGGCGAGTGAGACCATCACGTCGAGCACTTCGTTCACCATCTCGGGGTCGAGTGCCGAGGTGGGTTCGTCGAACAGCATGACCTTGGGTTCCATCGCCAACGACCGTGCGATCGCCACCCGCTGCTGCTGGCCGCCTGACAGCTGGGCTGGATACTTGTCGCGCTGACTGGCGATTCCTACGCGTTCGAGCAACTCCATACCGCGCTTCTCCGCGTCGGCCTTGCTCTTGCCGCGAACCTTGATGGGAGCGAGGGTGACGTTCTGCAGGATTGTCTTGTGGGCGAAGAGGTTGAAGGACTGGAACACCATGCCGACGTCGGCGCGCAACGCCGCCAATGTCTTGCCCTCTGCAGGGAGGATGTTGCCGTCGATGCGGATCTCACCGCTGTCGATCGGTTCGAGCCGGTTGATGGTGCGACACAGCGTGGACTTTCCTGAACCCGAGGGGCCCAGGATCACCACAACCTGTCCCGCCGGCACCTCGAGGTCGACGTCTTTGAGCACGTGCAGGTCGCCGAAATGCTTCTGTACGTTCGTCATGCTGATCATCGTCTGGCTGCCGCCGCCTGCCGGTCCCTTGTCGACCGGATGCTGCGCGCCCGAGGAGTCCCGAGATGTTGTCATGGATAACGACCTTATTGGGTCGACGATCGGGCCGTGAGCGCAACACCCGACATCCGGCGGACCGCCACTCGTGTGGCGGACCGCTTAAATCGCAGGTCGTCGCGTCCATTTCGCCTGGTCGGGCCGGGCAAGTACCCTGGATCGGGTGACAATCTCGTTGACAAGTCCGGTGACCGACAGTCCGCTGACCAGTGGGCGTTCCTACCAGGTCACCACCTACGGCTGTCAGATGAATGTCCACGATTCCGAGCGCATCTCAGGTCTGCTCGAAGAGGCAGGGTACGTGCGTGCCGAGGCAGGTACCGAGCCCGACCTCGTGGTGTTCAATACGTGTGCGGTGCGCGAGAACGCGGACAACAAGCTGTACGGAAACCTCTCGCATCTCGCTCCGGTGAAGGAGCGGCGCCCCGGAATGCAGATTGCCGTCGGCGGTTGCCTCGCGCAGAAAGATCGCGCGACGGTGGTGAAGAAAGCTCCCTGGGTCGACGTCGTCTTCGGTACCCACAACCTCGGTTCGTTGCCGGTGCTGCTCGAACGGGCCCGGCACAACGAGCAGGCGCAGGTCGAGATCCTCGATGCCCTGGAGGCTTTTCCCTCGACGCTCCCCGCCAAGCGTGAGTCGGCGTACTCGGGTTGGGTGTCCATATCGGTCGGTTGCAACAACACCTGCACGTTCTGCATCGTCCCAGCCCTCCGGGGCAAAGAAGTCGACCGCCGCCCCGGTGACGTGCTGGCCGAGGTGCAGGCACTGGTGAACGAGGGTGTCGGTGAAGTGACGCTGCTCGGGCAGAACGTCAATGCGTATGGGATGTCCTTCTCAGACCCCGACCTCGGTCGCGACCGAGGTGCCTTCGCGGCCCTGCTGCGGGCGTGTGGGGAGATCGAGGGGCTCGAGCGCGTGAGGTTCACGTCCCCCCATCCGGCAGAGTTCACCGACGACGTGATCGAGGCGATGGCGCAGACTCCGAACGTCTGCCCGCAATTGCACATGCCGTTGCAGTCGGGTTCGGACCGGATCCTCAAGGCCATGCGTCGTAGTTATCGCAGCACCAAGTTCCTCGGGATCATCGATCGTGTCCGCGCCGCAATGCCACATGCGTCCATCACGACCGACATCATCGTGGGGTTCCCCGGCGAGACCGAAGCAGATTTCCAGGACACCCTCGACGTCGTCGCCAAGGCCAGATTCACCAGCGCCTACACCTTCCAGTACTCGCCCCGGCCGGGCACCCCGGCGGCGGAGATGGCCGAGCAGGTCCCCAAAGCCGTTGTATCCGAACGTTATATGCGGTTGACCGAGCTCCAGGACAGGATTTGCCTGGAGGAGAACCAGAACCTGATCGGGATGCCGGTCGAGGTTCTCGTCACGGCTGACGGCCGCAAGGATCAGGGCCGGATGACCGGTCGTGCACGCGACGGTCGGCTCGTGCACTTCGCCACTGCTGATGAGGGCGTCCGGCCGGGAGACCTCGTGAACGCGGTGGTCACCGGTGCCGCGCCGCACTACCTGCTGGCCGACGACGGCATCACCGCACATCGGCGCACTCGGGCCGGCGATGCGCACGCAGCAGGCACCACACCGCAGACTCCGCCGATCGGCGTGGGTCTGGGGTTGCCGACAATCGGAAAACCGACGAGCGCACCGGTCGAATCGGCATGCGGCTCAGGATGTGAGATGTGATGGCCGAACCAGAGGGCGGACAGTTGCCGGCGTTTGAAGACTTCAAGGGTGATCTCCGCAAGGCTGAACGAAAAGTGGCCGGCGAGATCGACCCGGGTGCCCGTGCCGTGGTGGTCGCTGTGGCGGTGCTCGCGGTCTTGCTCTCGTTCGTACTGCCGCACACCGGTTCGGTCACCGGTATCGACGTCCTGACGTTCAATGCGGACGCCGCCGCCGAGAACGTCACCATCACCTCACGTATCTTCGTGTGGCTGCAGTTGGTGTTCGGTGTCGGGTTCTCTGCGCTGGCCTTGATCACCCGTCGCTGGTTCTTCGCCTGGGTTGCCCTGTGCGGCAGCGCGGTGTCCTGCGTTGCCGGGATGCTCGCTTGGTGGTCGCGCAACACCCCCGGGGTCTCGGGATACGCTCCGCCGAGCGGCGTCGGTGTCGGACTCGTGGTGGGTTGGATCGCGATGTTCGTGATCGTCTTCCACTGGTCGCGGGTCGTGTGGACCAGGACCAGCTACCAGCTCACCCTCGAGGCCCAACGCCGCGAGGAGGCAGCTGCGGAAGAACAACGGGCACTCGCCCTGCAACGACGTCGCGCTCCACGGCCTGTCGATCCCGACACCGAGAGCTGAGTGACCTGCTCAGTCGCTGATCGCACCCTCGGCGGCCCGGGCCCATTCCCGCCATTGCTCGGCCTGCTCGCGTAGTTTGCGCGCGTCCTTGGCCTTTCCGTTCGCCTCGGCCTTGGCGGCCTGATCCTCGAGTTGCGAGACCCGATCGGCGAACTGTTGCGCGCGTGCCTTGACCTCGGGATCGGTGCGCTGCCACTGTGCTGACTCGGCATCGCGGATCCGCTTCTCGACGGCCTTGATGCGAGCCTCCAGTGAATGCATCTGCTCGCGGGGGACCTTGCCGATCTCGTCCCATTGATCGCGGATCAGCCGGAACTCGCGACGTGCGGCGTCCAGATCGGCGTCGGGATCGATCGATTTCTCGGCCCGGTTGAGCAACTCGACCTTCGCCTTGGCGTTTGTCTCGAACTCGGCGTCTCGCTCGGAGGAAGCGGCGTTGCGGGCTCCGAAGAAGACGTCCTGGGCTGCCTTGAAACGGGCCCACAGCGCGTCGTCCTGGTCGCGGGGGGCGCGGCCTGCGGCCTTCCATTGGGTGAGGAGGTCTCGGAATTTGGCCGCGGTGTCGGCCCATTCGGTGGAGGCCGACAGCGACTCGGCCTCGGTGATGAGCTCTTCCTTGCGCGAACGTGCCCCGGCGCGTTCGCGATCCATCTCGGCGAAGTGCGCGCCACGCCTACGGTTGAAGGTGTCCCGCGCTTTCGAGTATCGCTTCCAGAGCTGATCGTCGGTCTTGCGGTCGACGCCCTTGATGGTCTTCCACTCGTCGAGGATCTCCCGCATGCGATCGCCCGCGACCTTCCACTGGGTCGACTCAGAACCGATCTCCTCGGCTTCGGCGGCGAGCTCCTCTTTCCTCGCGATGGCCGCGGTCCGTGCCTCGTCGCGATCGTGTTTGACCTTCTCGGCCGCACCGTCGGCGCCGTCGATGATCGTCTGCAGGCGTGCCGCGACCGCGTCGACGTCGCCGATCACGGCAGCGGTCGGAAGAGACTCCACCAATGCCGCCGCTGCGATCTTCGTCTTGCGCGGATCTCCGGTGCCGGCCTCGAGTCGTTCCTCGAGCAATTCCACCTCGACGACCAGATCGTCGAACCGGCGGCCGAAGTGAGCGAGGCCTTCGGCGGCGGTCCCTGCCTGCCAGGACGCGATCTGGTGTTCGCCTCCGGAGTTCTTGAGCCACACCGCGCCGTCGTCATCGATCCGGCCGAACTCGGACGGGTCGGAGGCAGGCCTGACGACATCTGCGGGGGCATGCACCTTGGGCGGCGCGTGCTGACCCGGACGTGGTCCGGGTCGGGGGCCGGGCCGTGGTCCCGGTCGGGGGCCGGGTACCGGGGCGGCGTCTGCGGCAGGTTCAGGGGTGTGCTCGGTCATGTTCATCCTCGTCCTGCCGCGCGACACGGCTGCCAGTTGCGTTCGTCTGCCGGCGCTGACGCCGGTGTGGCGCCCATCGCCTCTCTCATTGAAGCAGGTCAAGGCCGTAGGTGTGGACACTCATCGACAATGGGTTCGCTCGAATCGCGCGGCGCGGTGTCGTCGCGGAGAGTCGGCTACCGTGGCGCAGGTGTTGGTCGCCGCTGCATTCGTCCCCGCCGCACCGGTTTTGGTGCCCGAGCTGTCCGGTCCCGGCGTTCCGGAGATCCTTCCCATTCGTGATGCTGCACATGCGGTTTGTGATCAGTTGGCCGAGCGTGCGCGCCGCTGGATGGTCGTGGGGATCGGAGATCCGGCCGTTCCGGTTGCGGCGCGCGGCACCTTTGTGGGTTTCGGCGCCGATGTGGAGGTCGAGATCGATCCGCGGACGCCTGGTGACCCCGATGCGTTGATGCCGACCTCGGTCCTGCTGGCCGGGTGGCTGGCCGCTGCGGTCGAACCGCGGCCGGAATTGGCGGTGACTCTAGTCGACGCCGAGACGTCGGCCGCTGACAGTGCCGAGCTCGGCCGGGTGCTGGGTAGAGCGCTGGCGGCAACGGACGAACCGATCGGGTTGTTGGTGGTCGCCGACGGGGCGACCACACTGGGGGCGAAAGCTCCGGGAGGCGAGCAGGCCGAGGCGGCGGCGTTGCAGACGGTGATCGACGCCGCGTTGGGTTCGGCTGATCTGGACGCGCTCGGTGCCCTCCCCGAAGAGAAGTGCGCTCACCTCGGGGTCTCCGGACGCGCGGTCTGGCAGCTGGTCGCCGGCGCGCTCGTAGGTGCCGGCGTGGACGGTGCCGCGGTGGACGGGGTGTTGCTCAGCGCCGCGGCGCCGTTCGGCGTGGGCTATGTGGTCGCCCGCTGGGACATGCGGTGGTGACGCCGATCGCTGTCATCGGACCCACGGCCAGCGGTAAGTCAGACCTTGCGCTCGAGCTGGCCATCGATCTCGGTGGCGAGATCGTGAACGTGGACGCGATGCAGCAGTACCGAGGTATGGACATCGGGACGGCCAAGATGCCGATCGCCGAGCGGCGTGGGGTCCGGCACCATCAGATCGATGTGCTCGGGGTGACCGAGACGGCGACCGTCGCGCGGTATCAACAGGCGGCACGCGCCGATGTCGAGAGCATCCTCGCCGCCGGTCGGACTCCGGTGATCGTCGGCGGATCGATGATGTACGTCCAGGCGTTGCTCGACGACTGGCAGTTCCCGGCGACCGATCCCGAGGTCAGGTCCCGGTATGAGGAGCAACTGGCGCAGCTCGGTCCCGCAGCGTTGCACCGACGCCTCGCCGAGGTGGACGGCGAGGCTGCAGAGCACATCCTCGACACCGACGGCCGCAGGATCGTCCGAGCGCTCGAGGTCGTCGAGATCACGGGCAGGCCCTTCTCCGCGTCAGCTCCCCAGATCGGCGAACCTCGTTGGAACACAACCATCATCGCGCTCGACCGCGACACCGCCGATCTCGACGAGCGGATTGCACGCAGGACGTCTGCCATGTTCTCCGGAGGTCTGGTGGACGAGGTCCGGGCGCTGCTCGACGTCGGACTGCGCGAAGGAGTGACCGCTGCCCGGGCGATCGGCTATGCGCAGACGATCGCAGCGCTCGACGGGGAGTACGACCTCGCACGAGCGGAAGAATTGACCTTCATCGGGACCCGCAGATACGTCCGCAGGCAGCGCTCATGGTTTCGTCGCGATCCGAGGGTGAAGTGGCTCGACGCATCGGCTCCCGACGTGCTCGGTCAGGCATTGCTGGCCGCGGGTCGTGGCGGCGGTAGTGCCCGGTAGAGCGCGTATTGTGGATGAGATGTCGGAGACGGAGCGGAGCGGAGCTCGACCTGGTGGGCTGGAGACGGAGCGCAGCGGAGCTCGACCTGGTCGGTCGGAGACGGAGCGCAGCGGAGCTGCGCATGTTGATTTCGTGAAGGGCCATGGCACCCAGAACGACTTCGTGCTGCTGCCGGATCCGGGCGTGGCGCTGGACCTGACCCCGGAGTTCGTGTCAGCGCTCTGTGATCGGCACCGCGGGATCGGTGCCGATGGGGTGTTGCGGGTCGCGACCGCAGGAGCGCTTCGCGACGCCGGGGTGCTCGCGACCGTGCCTGACGGCATCTCTGACAACGACTGGTTCATGGACTACCGCAACGGGGACGGTTCCATCGCGGAGATGTGCGGCAACGGGGTTCGGGTGTTCGCCCACTACCTCGCAGCCCACGACCTGGTCACCGGCAGCGCTTTCGTCGTCGGATCACGTGCCGGTGCGCGGCCGGTGGTGGTGCACGAGCGCAGCGGAACACACGCGGAAGTCAGTGTGTCGATGGGCAAGGTGGTTTTCGGTACGGACAGCAAGGCGACCATCGACGGCCGCCCATTTGCCGGGGTGGCGGTCGACGTGGGCAATCCGCATCTGGCCTGCGTGGTGGAAGGTCTGAGCGCGGCGGATCTCGATGACGTCGACCTCACAGCGCCGATCACCTTCGACAGCGGAGACTTTCCGGCGGGTGTGAACATCGAGCTGATCACGCCGCCGGTGCCGTCCACCGTGGACGGCGTCACCGGCGAGGTGCGGATGCGAGTGCACGAGCGCGGGGTCGGGGAGACGCGCAGTTGTGGCACAGGAACCGTCGCTGCCGCTGCGGCCGCGCTGCGCTCGATCGGCCGGACCACGGGAACGATCATCGTCGATGTCCCCGGCGGACGGATCACGGTGACGGTCGGCGACAACGACAGCGAACTACGAGGCCCGTCCATTCTCGTCGGCGCGGGCATACTCAACGAAGGATGGCTTTAAAACCGGTATGCAGCGAGTACACCGCAATGTCACGATGGTCACCTCATGACCGAAGACACCAACCCGCAGAGCGGGACCCCAGACCGGACTGACGAGTTGCCTGCCGAGCGTACGCAGCACATCCCGACGACCGGTGAACTACAACTCGACGAACGAAGTTCGCTGCAGCGTGTCGGAGGGCTGTCGACCGAGCTGACCGATGTCACCGAGGTGGAGTATCGGCAGCTGCGCCTCGAGCGGGTCGTGCTGGTCGGGGTCTGGACCCAGGGCAGCACCACGGCGCAGGCCGACTCCAGCATGGCGGAACTCGCCGCGTTGGCGGAGACCGCGGGTTCCGAGGTTCTCGAGGGACTCATCCAGCGGCGCGACAAGCCCGACCCGGCAACGTATATCGGCTCGGGCAAGGCGCACGAACTCCGCGAGATCGTCTTGGCCACAGGGGCCGATACCGTGATCTGCGACGGTGAACTCACCCCGGCGCAGCTCACCGCGTTGGAGAAGGTCGTGAAGGTCAAGGTGATCGACCGCACGGCCTTGATCTTGGACATCTTTGCCCAGCACGCCACGTCGCGTGAGGGCAAGGCGCAGGTGGCCCTCGCGCAGATGGAGTACATGTTGCCCCGACTGCGCGGCTGGGGTGAGTCCATGTCGCGGCAGGCCGGCGGCCGGGCGGGCAGCAACGGCGGCGTGGGCCTGCGCGGGCCCGGTGAGACGAAGATCGAGACCGACCGCCGCCGGATCCGGGAACGCACGGCCAAACTGCGGCGCGAGATCCGGGAGATGAAGACATCTCGAAACACCAAGCGCAGCAAGCGTAAACAGGCGGTCGCCCAGTCTGTGACCATTGTCGGGTACACGAACGCGGGCAAGTCGAGCCTCATCAACCGGATGACCGGCTCGGGGGTCCTGGTCCACAATGCCCTGTTCGCGACCTTGGATCCGACCACGCGTCGGATGACTCTCGAAGACGGCAGGGAACTCGTCATCACCGACACAGTCGGCTTCGTCCGGCATCTGCCGACCCAGTTGGTGGAGGCGTTCCGTTCCACCCTGGAGGAGGTTGCGGACGCGGATCTCTTGTTGCACATCGTCGACGGGTCCGATCCGATTCCGACCGACCAGATCTCCGCTGTGCGGACCGTGATCGAACAGGTGGTGTCTGAAGAGAAGGCCACGGCCCCGCCGGAGATCCTGGTGATCAACAAGATCGATGTGGCGGACCCACTCGTGCTGGCGCAACTGCGGGGTCTGTTTCCCCAGGCGGTGTTCATCTCGACGGTGACGGGGGAGGGCATCGACGAGTTGTTCGTCGCCATTCGCGAGGCCATCGCCCGTCATGATGTCCACGTCAGCGTGCGAGTGCCGTACTCCAGAGGCGATCTCGTGTCGCGGATCCACGCCGAAGGCGACGTGCTGTCCGAGCAGCACGGTGCAGACGGAACCGCGATCACCGCAACGGTTCCCTCTGGTCTGGCGCGGCAGTTGGCAAGCTTGGCAGTGCCGGAGACCGCGGAGCAGTGATCACTGCCCACGTTTTGGGCGAGATGTAGAATCCAGTTACAGTTAATGGGAACCGAGGCGTCGCCCCCTTCGCCTGCTTTGTCCCCTTAGTAATGGAGATCTGCTGATGGAACGCACGTTGTTCGAGCCCGAGCACCTACTTTTCCGTGATTCGTACCGCAGCTTCCTCGACCAGCACGTGGCGCCGAACCACGATCGCTGGGAGGAGCAGAACATCGTCGATCGTGACGTGTGGATCGAAGCCGGAAAGAACGGCTTCCTGGCCGTCGACGCTCCAGAGGAGTTCGGGGGCGGTGGAGTCCAGGACTTCCGTTACAACGCCATCGTCGCCGAGGAATCGGCCCGTGGGGGCTACAGCGGACTCGGTTTCCCGCTACACAACGATGTGATCGCGCCGTACCTGCTCGAATTGACGAACGATGAGCAGAAGGCACGCTGGCTGCCCGGCTTCACCTCCGGAGAGCTGATCACCGCGATCGCCATGACCGAGCCGGGTACCGGCTCCGATCTGCAGGGCATCAAGACAAATGCCAAGAAAGACGGCGATCACTGGGTCCTCAACGGATCGAAGACCTTCATCACCAACGGCATCAACGCCGATCTCGTGATCGTGGTCGCGCGCACCGACCCCGAAGCCGGCGCCAAAGGCTTCAGCCTGCTCGTCGTCGAGCGTGACATGGACGGCTTCGAACGGGGCCGGAACCTGGACAAGCTGGGGATGAAGGCGCAGGACACCGCGGAATTGAGCTTCGACAACGTCCGTGTACCTGCAGAGAATCTGCTCGGTGAAGAGGGCCTCGGCTTCATCTACCTGATGCAGAACCTGCCCCGTGAGCGCCTGTCGATCGCAGTTGTCGCCGCCGCCGCCATGGAAGCCGTCCTCGAGACCACCGTGCAGTACGCGAAGGACCGCAAGGCATTCGGCCGTTCGATCGGCAACTTCCAGAACTCGCGTTTCCTTCTCGCAGAACTGGCGACGTCCACCGCCACGACGCGCGTATTCGTCGACCACTGCATCGGCTTGCTCAACGAGAAGAAACTGACGGTTCCGGACGCGGCGATGGCCAAGTACTACGCCACCGAGAACCAGGTTCAGCTCATCGATCGCTGCCTGCAGCTGCACGGCGGCTACGGCTACATGCGTGAGTACTCGGTCGCGAAGGCCTTTGTCGATTCGCGGGTCCAGACCATCTACGGTGGCACGACCGAGATCATGAAGGAAGTGATCGGTCGCAGCCTGGGGATCTGAATCCCTCCAGACGAACCGAGCGGGGTGCACCGGATAATCCGGTGCACCCCGCTCGGTGTTGTCAGGCAGTCGATTCAGAGGCGCCGCATCACGGTGACGACCTTGCCGAGGATCACCGCATCGTTGCCGGGGATGGGATCGAACACCGGGCTGTGCGGCATCAGCCAGACGGCGTCCTTCGTGCGCTTGAACGTCTTGACGGTGGCCTCGCCCTCGATCATGGCGGCCACGATGTCGCCGTTGTCCGCTACGTTCTGCTGGCGGACCACCACCCAGTCGCCATCACAGATGGCGGCGTCGATCATGGACTCACCAACGACCTTGAGCAGGAACAGGGAACCTTCCCCGACGAGTTCCTTGGGTAGCGGGAACACGTCTTCGACAGCTTCCTCCGCGAGGATGGGGCCGCCGGCCGCAATTCGACCGAGCACGGGTACGAATGTGGGCGTTGGCAGGGATTCGTCCGGGATCTGGACCTGACCAGCTGCCGTCGCCGGATTCAGGTCGGTGTCCTGCACGTTGACCGCTCGCGGTCGATTGTTCTCCCGCTGCAGGAATCCCTTGCGTTCGAGGGTGCGGAGCTGGTGGGCGACCGAGGATGTGGAGGTGAGTCCGACGGCGTCGCCGATCTCACGGATGCTCGGCGGATAACCGCGCTCGCGCACCGACGCCCTGATGACCTCGAGAACGGCCTTCTGGCGAGGTGTCAGCGAGCCCTCGGCCAGGGGTTCGGTGCTGACCACGGTGGTTGCCGCCGACTCTTGCGGACTTCGGGAATCAGTTGTTTCGGCCATCAGGGCCTCCATTTCGTGGTGTGTGGCCTGGTCGGTGCGAGGTTCGTCCTTGGTTTATGGGCCTCACGGTAATGGAAAATGTCACAACTCTCAAACATTTGTTCGAGCGGGCGTGGCGCGTGTCGGACCCCCGTGATACAACTCGAACATTCGTTCAATCGAACGAGTGATCGAAACCTCGCGGTCGAGTCCGCTGCGTTTCGGTCTCCGAGTGACCTGAGGATCGAACCCATGACTGCAGCCACCACCATCAACCGGCCGGCAACGTCTCGGCCCGTTCGTCGGCTCGCCGATTCCGGCGCCGGTACGCGCACCGTTCGTCCGGTTCGGCCGGCCGATACCAGCCGTCCCGCGGATCGCCGCCATGGAGTCGCCCGCCGAGGCTCCGCGGTCTCGTGCGGCGAATCGGACAACGCAACGCAACGGCCGACGCCGACAACCAGGAGCGTGTACGTCCGTCGCCGGGCGTGGGCCGCTGCTGCGGTAACCGGTGTAGGCCTCATGGCACTGGTGGTTTTCATGATGTTCTTCGGCGGCCTGGTGCAGCAGTCCGCGACCCCGGCGACCACCGGGACGGCGATCGTCCACGTGCAATCCGGAGAGTCCCTGAGTGACATTGCCTCTCGGCTCGCACCCGAGATGCCCACCGCAGCGGTCGTCGACGAGATCATGGAGCTCAACGGCATGAACAACTCGGCGTTGTCCGTCGGGCAGTCGCTGCTCACACCGGTGTACGCGCGGTAGCCGCAGTGCCGCCGCAGCCAATTGCCTGGGCGGTATCCTCGACGTCAGAGTGCCCGGTCACCATGCCTGGGCCGCCGACAGTCGAGGGACCCTGCATGCATTGCCCGTTTTGCAAGAACGAGGACACCCGAGTCGTCGATTCTCGGGTGGCGGACGAGGGGCAGGCGATCAGGCGCCGTCGCTCGTGTTCGCAGTGCGGCCGCCGGTTCACCACCGTGGAGAGTGCGGTGCTCGCTGTCGTCAAGCGCACGGGGGTCACCGAACCCTTCAGTCGCGAGAAGGTGATGAGAGGTGTACGCCGGGCGTGCCAGGGACGCGCCGTGGACGATGCGAAGCTCCAGCAGCTGGCGCAGCAGGTGGAAGAAGCTGTTCGCGCCACCGGTTCGGCCGAGGTTCCGAGCAACGAGGTCGGCCTGGCCATTCTCGGACCGTTGCGCGACCTGGACGAGGTCGCCTATTTGCGGTTCGCCTCGGTGTATCGCTCGTTCGATTCCGTCGACGACTTTCAGAAGGAGATCGACGATCTGCGTGCTGCCAAGCCATGACCGTCGATCGCGTTGATCATCGGAGTGCTTCGATCATCGGAGTGCTTTGATCGCCTTCACGACTCGCTTCTCCGAGACGGGGTAGGCGGTCCCCAAGTGCTGGGCGAACAGCCCCACCCGCAGCTCCTCGACCATCCAGCCCGCTTGCTCGTTGACGGCATCGCGGCGCGGTTGGGGGACCGTGCGCACATGCGCGGCCCATGCCGCGACCACTCGATCGATGGTGTCCATGGCCTGTGCATCCCTCGTGGCACTCGCCGGTAGTTGCTCGAGTCGCGAGATCGCCGCGTCTAGATATCGTGGGATCTCGCGCAACGCAACCGCACTGGTCGCGGAGATGAACCCATCGAACACCAGCTCGTCCAGTTGTTCGAGGACGTCGTCCTTGGCGGCCGTCACCGAGGTGGAGTCGAGTGCGCGCCGAAGCGGGGCGACCCGGGAGAGGATGTCCGCCGCCTGGCTCAGCTTCTCGGTGGCGCGGCGGTTCACCTGGCCGGCGACATGTGTCCTGAGAGCTGCGAATTCGGCGGCCGTCCACACATTCGGTTGATGCGGAACGAGATCGACCACTGCACCGCGCACGCAGTCGGCGAGCAACGCGGTGGTGGTGGGGTACGGGCTCTGACTGAGGGCCAGCCGGTGGGCGGTGCTCAGGGCGGTCGTGGCGGATTGTCGTAGGGCGGGCAGGCCGGCGATGAGCAGATCGACGACCGCAAGGTACATGTTCGCCTCTTGCTCGGCCGCGGTCGCGGCGGCGACCACGGTGAAACCCTTGCCACGGCGGACCAGAGCGGGGTAGCTGGTGATCTCCTGGCCGGCGACCACAGCGCTCACGGTGCGGTCGATGTCGCCGAAGGTGTCGGCAGTCCAGGTGTTCGCCACCGGGACGGCAACGGCGGCCGCCTCGCTCTCGAGCGCTGCACGGGCCCGTGCTGCGAGTGCATCTTGCAACTCGCGCAGGGACTTCGACGTCGCGAGTACGTTTCCGCCCGCATCGGTGGCCGCGAAGGTCATGCGCAGATGAGCCGGTAGCGCGGCGACGCGCAGGTCGGCCGCGGCGACGGCCACGCCGGTACGGTCGCGGACTTGTTCTGCCACCGACTCGGTCAGCGGACGGGCCCGCGGGGTCACCGACGCCAGGATGTCCGCCGCGAGGTCGGGAGCCGGACCCACCTGACGCCGTAGGGTTTTCGGGAGCGTACGCAGCAGTTCGGTGATCAGCTCCAGTCGCATTCCCGGCACCAGCCAGTCGAACCCGGACGGACGGGCCCGGACGAGGAGCGACAGCGGTATCAGTACGGTGACACCGTCGTCGGCCGTACCGGGCTCGAAGCGATAGCGCAGGTCATAGCTGGTGTCGCCCTGGCGCCACCGGTCGGGGAATCCGGTGGGATCACTTGCGGCGTCGGCTGCGACCAGGTCGGCAGGGTCGAGGTCGAGGAGCGTGGGAGAGCGTTTGCGGGCAGTCTTCCACCAGGTGTCGAAGTGCCTGCCCGACACCACCTCCGGTCCGATGTGCTGATCGTAGAAGGCGAAGAGCGTGTCGTCATCGACGATGACGTCGGTACGACGGACCCGATGTACCGACTCCTCGGCGTCGTCGAGCAACGCGCGGTTGCGATGGAAGAACGGGTGCTGCGTGCGCCAGTCACCTTCGACCAGTGCGTGCCGGATGAACAACTCCCTGGCGGCCTCGGGATCGATCGAGCCGTAGTTCACGCGACGTTGCGTGACCAGCGGGACGCAGTAGAGAGTCACCCGTTCGTATGCCATTGCCGCAGAGTGTTTTCCCGACCAGTGCGGCTCGCTGTACTGCCGTTTGACGAGGTCCCCGGCGAGGCGTTCGGCCCACTCGGGCTCGATGCGGGCGGCAGTGCGTGCCCACAGGCGCGACGTCTCGACGATCTCCGCGGCCATCACGAAGCGTGGTGGCTTGTTCGACAGATAGGACCCGGGGAAGATCATGAACTTGGTACCGCGTGATCCCAGGAATTCCTTGGTGTCGCCTTCGCGAACGCCGATCTGACTCAACAGGCCAGAGAGCACAGACTGGTGGATTGCGGTCGCCGCAGGCGTGTCTGCCTCTGGTGCTGCCACGGTACCGGGCACCGTCCAGCCGAGGTCGCGCGCGATCCGGACGAGTTGGGAGTGCAGGTCCCGCCACTCCCGAATGCGGAGGCCATGGAGGAACTCTCGACTGCAACGCTTGCGGAATTGGTTGGAGGAAAGTTCTTTTCGCAGATCTTCAAGGTACACCCAGAGATTGAGCAGGGTCAGGAACTCTGAACCCGGCACGGCAAATCGTTTGTGCGACTCGTCGGCGGCCTGGCGATGGTCTGCGGGTCGTTCGCGGACGTCGGGCAGAGAGAGCGCGGCGGTGATCACCAGCATGGGCCCGAGGGCGCCCTGCGTCTCGGCCTCTACCAGCATGCGCGCAAGTCTCGGATCAACGGGGATGCGGGACAACGACTTCCCGATGGGAGTCAACCGCCGCACCGGTGTGTCCGCCGTCGGCGCTGCGAGTGCCCCGAGTTCTTCGAGCAGTTGCTGCCCGTCGCGAATGGCCTTGGGGTCGGGTGGTTGCACGAAGGGAAAGCGACCGACATCGCCGAGGCCCAGTGAGGTCATCGTCAAGATCACTGCGGCGAGATTGGTTCGCAGAATCTCCGGTTCGGTGTATTCCGGACGTGACTCGAAGTCATCCTCGCTGTAGAGGCGGATGCACACGCCCGCGGCCACCCGGCCACAGCGGCCGGCGCGCTGTCGCGCGCTGGCCTGGGAGATCGGTTCGATCGGCAGTCGCTGCACTTTTGTGCGGGTCGAATACCGGGAGATGCGCGCGGTGCCGGCGTCGATCACGTAGTGGATCCCGGGAACCGTCAGCGACGTCTCGGCGACGTTGGTGGACAGCACGATTCGGCGCCCGCGGTGCGGCGAGAACACGCGGTGCTGGTCGGCGGCCGACAGGCGTGCAAACAGCGGTATGACCTCGACGCCCTTGGCTTCCAGATGCTTCAACGAGGCGGCGGTGTCCGTGATCTCACGCTCGGTGGGAAGAAAGACCAGGATGTCACCCGGGCCTTGTCGGAAGAGTTCGTCAACTGCCGCGCCGATCGCCTGCAGCTGGTCGAGATCTGCTTCGTCTTCGTCCTCCACGATCAGCGGTCGGTAGCGAACCTCCACCGGGTACGTCCGGCCCGACACCTCGATGATCGGCACCGGGGCGCCGTCCGTGGCGAAATGTTCGGCGAAGCGTCCGGGCTCGATGGTGGCCGAGGTGATGATCACCTTCAGGTCCGGCCGTTGGGGCAGGAGCTGCTTGAGGTACCCGAGTATGAAGTCGATGTTGAGGCTGCGCTCGTGCGCCTCGTCGATGATCAGCGTGTCGTATTCGCGCAGCTGTCGATCACGCGACAACTCCCGCAGCAAGATGCCGTCGGTCATGACCTTCACGAGCGTGTCATCACCGGCCCTGTCGGTGAATCGCACCGAATAGCCGATCAATTCGCCGAGTTCGGTACCGGTCTCCTCTGCGATTCGCTCCGCCACCGAGCGGGCGGCGAGGCGCCGTGGTTGAGTGTGCCCGATACGTCCGGAGACACCTCGGCCGAGTTCTAGGCAGATCTTCGGCAACTGCGTCGTCTTGCCGGATCCGGTCTCACCTGCCACCACGATCACCTGGTGCTGCAAGATCGCTGCCGCGATGTCCTCGCGAGCAGCGGAGACCGGCAACTCGGGGGGATAGCTGATGGTGGGCACCAGGGCCCGCCGACGCTCGGTCTCGGCGGGGGACAGCCGAGACCGGTTTCCTCGCCGCTGATCAGGGCGGCGCCTGCGTCGTCCGGGAGCCTGGTCGGCTGTCTTGTTGGACTCGTTCGGCGCGGTCGACATATCTCCTCCATGATAGTCCGGCGAGGGAGTGCCCCGGCCCAGGCTGGTGTCGCCCGCAGCGCTGCGGGCATGATGTAGCGCATGACTGCTTCGACTTCCGCCGGTCTCTGGCACGGTTTCGCCGACATGGGCGCGGTGAGCGCCACCGGGCCATTCGTGGTCGCCAAGGGTGAGGGCGTACACATCTGGGACACCTCGGGTAACAAGTACCTCGACGCGACAGCGGGACTCTGGTTCACGAACGTCGGTCACGGCCGGACCCAGATCGCCGAGGCGGTCGCGCGCCAGCTGGGCACGCTCGCCCATTACTCGGGCTTCGGGGACATCACCTCGGACGTCACCGCTGCGCTCGGGGACCGTCTCGCTGGCCTCGCGCCCATTCCCGGTAGCAAGGTGTTCTTCACCTCGGGCGGCAGCGACTCGGTCGACTCGGCGGTCAAACTCGCACGGCGCTACTGGCACGAACTGGGAAAGCCCGACAAGAAGATCGTGGTGGGCCGCACCAAGGCGTACCACGGTATGCACGTCGGCGGAACAGCATTGTCAGGGCTACCGCCCAACCGCGAGAACTACGGCGAACTGATGACGGACGCGGCGACGGTCGAGTGGGATGACGCGAAGAGCCTGCTCGGCTTGATCGAGCGGATCGGCGCCGACAACATCGCCGCCTTCTTCTGCGAGCCGATCATCGGGGCCGGCGGCATCTATCTGCCACCAGAGGGCTACCTGACCGAGGTGCGCCAGATCTGCCGCGACAACGACGTGCTCTTCGTGGCCGACGAAGTGGTGACCGGGTTCGGACGCATCGGTGGGTCGTGGTTCGCCTCGACACGTTTCGATCTCCAGCCGGACATGATCGCCACCGCGAAGGGTTTGACGTCGGGATACGTGCCGATGGGCGCGTTGTTCATCGCGCCCCACATCGCTGAGCCGTTTTACGCCGGCGGGGTGTGGTGGCGGCACGGTTACACCTACGGCGGGCACGCAGGTGCGGCCGCTGCGGCCATGGCGAACCTGGACATCATCGAGTCCGAGGGGCTGCGCGAAGAGGCGGCACGGCTGGAATCGGACCTGCATGTGGCGCTCGCTCCACTCGCGGATCTGCCCGCGGTGAGTGAGGTGCGCAGCGGACTCGGCGCGGTGAGCGCCGTGCAGCTGGAGGACCCGGGCACGGCACCTGCGGTCATCGCAGCGCTACGCCGTCACGGTGTCAGTGGTCGGGCCGCAGGCCAAGGCGCGCTGCAGATCTCACCGTCGTTCGTGATGACCTCGGCTCAGGTCGCCGAACTCGCCGAGCGAATGTCAGATGCTTTGACGTAATTCGTCTGTGGACAACAAAGAGCAGGGACTCCGCGCGGAGTCCCTGCTCTTCGTACGTCACCGCCAGGAGTTACCCGACGAGCACCTCGGCAGTGCTGAGGGCGGCTGCCACCCCCGCCACGATGGAGGCGACCTTGAGCGATTCGAAGATCGCTTCGCGGTCGATGCCCGCTTCGCGCAGTGTGTTCTCATGCGCTGCAACACAATGACCGCAACCGTTGATCGAGGACACCGCGAACGACCAGAGTTCGAAATCGGCCTTGTCCACACCGGGGTTACCGATGATGTTCATCCGTAGCCCGGGACGCAGGTCGTCGTACTTGCCGTCGAGAAATCCGCGACCGCGATAGAACACGTTGTTCATGCCCATGATCGAGGCGGCGCCCAACGCGGCGTTGTATGCGTCAGCCGACAGGTTGTCCGCGGCTTCGTCTGCGATCTCCTTGAGTACCACGGCGTTCTTGGTGGCTGCCGCGGTCGAGAGGAGGGTTCCCCAGAGTTGCTCGTCCTTGAGGACCGTGGTCCTCGAGATGGACCCCAGGTTGAGCTTGAGGTCTTTCGCGTACTCCGGAAGCGCTTCCTTCAGGTTGTCGATACTCATCCTCAGACGCTCGCAGTCAGCAGTTCGCCTGCGTCGATGGTGGGATCACCCTTTTTCCAGTTGCAGGCGCACAATTCGTCCGACTGCAGCGCGTCGAGCACTCGCAGAACCTCGTCGACATTGCGGCCGACGGAGCCGGCGGTGACGGAGACGAACTGGATCTCGTTGTTCGGGTCGACGATGAAGGTTGCGCGGTCGGCGACACCGTCGGCGTTGAGAACTCCTGCAGCCGAGGCCAGTTCGCGCTTGAGATCTGACAGCATGGGGAAGGGGAGCGTCTTGAGATCTTCGTGCTGTGCCCTCCACTGGAAGTGGACGAACTCGTTGTCGACGGATGCGCCGAGTACCTGGGCGTCGCGATCGGCGAACTCATCGTTCAGCTTGCCGAATGCTGCGATCTCGGTGGGGCACACGAACGTGAAGTCCTTGGGCCAGAAGAAGACGATGCGCCACTTGCCGGCGGAGTCGTCGCTCGTGATGGTCGTGAAGTAGTCGTCGGGCTGCTGGGCGTTGACCTTCGAGAGATCTCCACCGATGACGGCCGTCAGATTGTATGAGGGAAATTGGTCGCCAATGGTCAGCAAAGACAAAGTTGCTCCTTAGATGTCACGATTTCTTACGCGGTGCCCCCAATCTTGCCGGTAAGCCGGTGAAAAGAAAACGTGATGAGTAGCACTATAGTGATAGGTATGACCGATCAAACTTATCAGCCGACGATCGCCGGGCTGAAGGCATTCGCGGCTATTGCAGACAAGAGGCATTTCGGTTCGGCGGCAGATGGTTTGGGTGTGAGCCAGCCCTCGTTGTCTCAGGCGCTCGCGGCGCTCGAAACAGGTTTGGGGCTCCGGTTGGTCGAGCGGTCGACGCGGCGTGTCTTCTTGACGAGCGAGGGCGAGGCACTCCTGCCGCGTGCCACCGCGGTCATCGAGGCTGTCGATATGTTCACCGCGGCGGCGGTGGGGGTGGCTCAGCCGTTGTCGGGCACTGTGCGACTGGGACTCATCCCGACGGTCGCGCCGTACGTTCTACCCTCGGTGCTGCGTGATCTGGCCACGCAGCTTCCCGAGCTCTCGGTACGTGTCGTCGAGGACCAGACGTCACGTCTGCTTGATGCGCTGCGGCACAACTCGATCGATGCCGCGATGGTCGCCCTGCCCGTCGATGCGCCCGGCATGATCGAGATCGCCATGTACGACGAAGACTTCGTGCTGGCCTTGCCTCCGGGACATGTGCTGGCCGGTCGAAGTCGCGTCGACCCCGCCGCGCTCGCGGACCTGCCTCTGCTCTTGCTCGACGAAGGTCATTGCCTGCGGGATCAGGCGCTGGAGGTGTGCAGGCTGGCAGGGGTCCGGCCGGACGTCGGTCCCACGCGGGCCGCGTCGCTGGCGACCGCTGTCCAGTGTGTGGAGGGTGGTCTCGGCGTCACCCTGATCCCGCAGACGGCGGTCCAGACCGAAACCGCGAGGGGCGCCTTGGCGATCGCAAGGTTCGGCCGGCCCCGTCCGGGCCGCCGGATAGGACTGGTGATGCGCGCGACCAGCGGACGAGAGGACGAGTACCGCCAGTTGGCGGCGCTGATCGCCGGGACGATCACAGGTGCGGGCCTGGGCGCCGTGAAATCGGCTTAGTTCCCGGCGTGTCAGAGGCGGTCGAGCCTGTGCAGGGCATCGGAGAGTTCCTGTAATCCGGACAGCGCTGCAGCCCAGGTGGTTTCGTCGATGATCTCACTCAATCGACGCGCCATCTCGCTGTGCCCGGGGTTGATCAGCCGGACGGCGGAAAGCCCGGCCTCGGTGATGTCGACGAGTTTCGCCCGGCGGTGCGCCGGATTGTCGCGAAAGGTCACCAGGCCCTGCTCGGCGAGAAGATCGGCGGTGCGCTGAACACTCTGCCGGGTTATCCCCATCTCCCGGGCGATGTCTGACACCGAAAGTGGTTCTGAGAGTACTGCGCCGAGAACTTGCCAGCGGGTCGCGGTCAGGCCGGCGGGAGCGGCGAGAGCCTCGGCGACGGCGAGGAACTGGCCGTTGAGGCGGAAAGCCGTGAGAGCCGAGTCGCTGAGTAGCTGCTGGGGGTCGCTCACGAGGTGGCTGCCATCAACTCGTAGTAGCCGGCGGGGTCGCCACTGTAGAGCTTGGTCCATGCTGCGAGGGTCTCGGGCGCGTACAGGTCCAGTTCCGCGAAGATCTCCCGCGCGAAAGGCACCGGATGCATTGCTGCAGCGGTGATCAGATGGCCGGCGCGGCTGTTGTCGGTGACCGCGGGCTCGTCCACGTAATCTGCCGCGCCCGCGTAGCCGGTCCACGACAGGGCTTCCGCTGCGTTGCTGGTGTGGCGGCGGCCATTGAGCAGTCCGCGCTGTGCCATGGCGACCGTGGCACCGCAGATCCCCGCGACGGGTGTTCCGGCTGCGAGGAAGTCGGCTGCCGCATCCACGAATCCGGTCAGTCCGCCGTTCAGGTAGTCCGACGCGCCGGGCAGGATGAGCATGGCGCTGTCTCGCGGGTCGAGATCGGCGAGCGCCATGTCAGGTGCGATGCGCACGCCTCCCGCGGTGGTGATCGATTCCATCGTCGGCCCGACGGTGCGAATCCGGTACCTACCGGGGTGAGCCTGATACTCGGGATTGTTGATGTGCGCGACTGCGTGACCGGTCTCCCAGTCGGCGAGGGTGTCGTAGACGGCGAGATGCACGGTCTGTGGATATGTTTCTGGGGACATGACAGCATTCTGTCATTGTTGACAGAATGCTGTCAAGATTCCATGCTGCTCAGCTTCATGTGGCTCAGTCAGCCCGGAATGATCTCCATGTCCTGGAGTTCGGGCTCATCGTCGGCGGTCTCGGGGGCGCTGAACCGGGCGAGCAACGACCACCCGCGATGCCCGTCGGGGTCGTCGAGTACCTGTCTGGCCACCCACTGATCGTCTTCGCGAGTGACACTGAACAGCGCCGGTCCTCGCGCCTCCGGGCCGGCGCCGACGTCGCCGTACTCGTCGATGAAATCGGCCATCTCTTCGGCCCAGTCGAGGTCAGGATAGGCCGACTGCAAGTCGAACCAGGCGCGCCGCGACAACAGGTTGACGTAGCGGAACATCGTGTTCCGCAGCTGGACCCGAATGGCACGGGCATTCGGGGCCCGTCCGGGTGTGGGTGACCCGGCGGCGATCGGGTCGATGGGCCCGTCGTCGGGATGGGTGAGTTGCTCCCACTCGTCGAGCAGGCTCGAGTCGACGCGGCGGACCAGGTCGCCCAGCCACTCGACCACGTCGTCGACTTCGTCGGTCCGGGCGGAGTTCGGAATGCTCTGCCGCAGGGTGCGATAGACGTCGGTGAGGTAGCGCAGGACCACACCCTCGCTCCGGGCCAGGGAGTACCGGGAGATGAGATCGCCCCAGTCCATCCCTTCCTCGATCATCTGGCGCACCACCGACTTCGGGCGCGGAGGTGTGTCGGCGACCCATGGGTGACCCTGTTGGTAGATCCCGAAGGCCTCGAAGATGAACTCACGCAGCGGCCGAGGCCAGGTGACCTCGGTCAGCAGCTCCATCCGCTCTTCGTACTCCACGCCGTCGGCCTTCATCCGCGCGATCGCCTCGTCGCGGGCACTCTTCTGCTGAGCCATGAGAACCGGTCGTGGATCGTCCAGGGTCGCCTCGACGATCGAGATCAAGTCGACGGTGTAGCTCTCCGAGTCGGTGTCGAGCAGTTCGAACGTAGCCAGCGCAAAAGGGGACAGCGGGTTGTTGAGGGCGAAATTCGCCGGAAGGTCGACGGCCAGAACGGCATGGCGGCCGTATTCGTCGGGTTCGTCCAGACGCCGGACCACGCCGCTGTCTATCAGCGATCGGTACAGCCGCAGCGCTCGCAGGATGTGCCAACGCTGCCGGGCGCGGGTCTCGTGGTTGTCTTCGAGCAGGTGTCGCATCGCGGTGAAGCAATTGCCCGGGCGAGCAATGACTTCCAGCAGCATCGAGGTGGTCACGGTGAATCGGGAGCGCAGAGGTTCTGGCGGCGCGACGATGAGCTTCTCGAAGGTGGCCTCGCCCCACGAGACAAAGCCCTCGGGCGCCTTCTTGCGCTGGATCTTCTTCAGTTTCTTCGGATCGTCGCCGGCCTTGGCGACCAGTCGGGCGTTCTCCACGTCGTGGTCGGGTGCCTGGGCGACCACGAACCCACGCACATCGAATCCGGCGCGCCCCGCACGACCCGCGATCTGGTGGAACTCGCGCGCTTTGAGATGACGCTGCCGGACGCCGTCGTACTTGGTCAGACCGGTCAGCAATACCGTGCGGATGGGCACGTTGATGCCGACACCGAGGGTGTCCGTGCCGCATACCACCCGCAGCAGACCTTGTTGGGCCAGGCGTTCCACCAGGCGTCGGTAGCGGGGGAGCATCCCGGCGTGGTGAACCCCGATGCCCGCTCGGACGGTTTTCGACAGGGTCTTCCCGAACCCGGTGCTGAAACGGAAATCGCCGATTTCCTCGGCAATCGCGTCACGTTCGGCGCGGCTGCAGATATTGGCACTGAGCAGGGACTGTGCCCGTTCCATCGCAGAGAGCTGGGTGAAGTGGACTACGTACACCGGCGCCCGATCTTTGTGGATCAATTCTTCGATGGTCTCGTGGACGGGCCGGGTCGAATACGAGTAGTCCAGAGGAACGGGCCGGGTGGTGCCGGTGATCGCGGCAGTGTCGCGGCCGGTCCGGCGCCGAAGATCGTCGACGAAAAAACTCACGTCGCCGAGGGTTGCCGACATCAACACGAACTGGCAGCCGGCCAGTTCGATCAACGGGACCTGCCAGGCCCAGCCGCGGTCGGCTTCGGCGTAGTAATGGAACTCATCCATCACGATTACGCCGATCGAGTCGTCGTCGCCCGCGCGGAGGGCGATGTTGGCGACGACCTCGGCAGTGGCACAGATGATCGGTGCGGTGGGGTTCACCGAGGCGTCGCCGGTGAGCATGCCGACCTTGTCGGCGCCGAATTGCGAGCACAGATCGAAGAACTTTTCACTGACGAGGGCCTTGATCGGCGCGGTGTAGAAGGCCCGCCGACCCTGCGCCGCAGCGAAATACAGCGCACCACTGGCAACCAACGATTTTCCCGAACCCGTGGGGGTCGAGATGATGACGTTGGATCCGGCCGCGAGCTCGATGAGCGCTTCGTCTTGGTGGGGATACAGGGAAATCCCTCGCGCCCCCCACCATGCCGTGAAAGAGCTGTACAGCTCATCGAGATCAGGCTCGGTCTCGGCTGGGAATTCGAGGGGCCGGACCTGCGGCGAATGGGTCACCACTGCAGGTTATGGCACCGAACGCGGTCAGCCCGCAGCGCCGTCACCCTTGTCGTCGCCGTCGCGTGATTCCGCGTCGTTCTCGGTCGTGGCTTCGTTCTGGGCGTGGTCGGCCAGGAACCGTTCGAGCTCGGCTCCGAGCTCGTCGCCGGTGGGCAGATCACCCTCGGCGGCCAGCAGAGAAGCCTTCTCCTGCTGCGCCTGGTTGAACGTGTCGTACTGGGTCTCCAGAGCTGCAACCACGGACTCGACCTCCTGGTTACCCGACACCTCCGCATCGACCTGGGTGCGCACCTTTTCTGCTGCGTTGGCCAGGGCAGCGGTCGGGAGATCGAGACCCGTCACCTCGCCCAGTGATTCCAGCAGTTTGTGGGATGCGGCGGGGTACTCGGCCTGCGACAGGTAGTGCGGGACGTGCACCGACAGTCCGGCGGTCGCCAGACCACGCTCACCGAGACGGAGTTCGAGCAGCATGGACGCGCTGCCGGGGACCTTGAGCTCCGAACCCCACCGGGGCAGTGAACCGATCAGGTCCTTGCTGTTCCCGTGGGCGGTGATCGTCGAGGGTCGCGTGTGCGGGATGCCCATCGGTATGGCGTTGAGTCCGATCACCGAGGTCACCCCGAACTGATCCGAGAGAGCACCGATCGCAGCGACGAAGCGTTCCCAGCGCAGGTCGGGTTCGGCACCCGACAACAGCAGGAACGGGGTTCCGTTGTTGTCGCGGATCGCGTGCAGGGTCAGCTCGGGCATGGCCGCTGCGGTGAACTCGTCGCCGGTGAAGGTCATCAGCGGACGGCGCGAGCGGTAGTCGATCAGTTCGTCGGTGGAGAACGTGGCGACCAGCTCCGAATCGAGACTCTGCCGCAAATGGTCGGATGCCAACTTGATGGCGTGTCCGGCGTCCGCGAATCCTTCGAGGGCGTGGATCAGCACCGGACCGGCACCCTCGTCATCTGCCAGTTGTGGTGCTGGGAATTCGAGTTCGTAGAGAGTGGACTTCTCGTCCATGGCGAACCTCCTCGCTGCCCAGTCGTGCGGTGTGTCGTCCATTGTCTCCCATGAGCACCCCTACCCACCAATTCCGGCCTTCGGCCGGCCCTGCGGTGACGTCGGTTCCATGGACTTCTATGTGTCAACAGTGGTCGTCCGCGCAGGATTCCCACCAGTGCGTTCGCTCAGTGCGAACAACGGTCGCCGCCGATCGCTCCGGCGTCCATCCATGCACGCATGGCCATCTGGATATCGCTTAGGGTTGGTGCCGAGCGACAACTATGGACAGCGGCGAGAGGCAGTCATGGCAGAGCAGGTTCGTGGTGTGGTGTCGGCAGGCAAGGGTGCTCCGACGACCATCGAGACGATCACCATTCCCGATCCGGGCCCACGCGATGTGGTGGTGAAGATCCAGGCGTGCGGCGTATGCCACACAGATCTGGCCTACCGCGAGGGTGGGATCAACGACGAATACCCGTTCTTGCTCGGTCACGAGGCCGCCGGCATCGTCGAGACCGTCGGTGACCAGGTCACCCTCGTCGAGCCCGGCGACTTCGTGGTCCTGAACTGGCGTGCGGTGTGCGGCGAATGCCGGGCCTGCAAACGCGGCCGGCCGCAGTACTGTTTCAACACCCACAATGCGAGCAAGCCGATGACGCTGGCCGATGGCACCGCGTTGACCCCGGCGCTGGGTATCGGCGCGTTCGCCGACAAGACGCTGGTTCACGAGGGCCAATGCACCAAGGTCGCCCCGGATGCAGATCCGGCCGTGGTGGGACTGCTCGGATGCGGCGTCATGGCCGGGCTTGGTGCCGCGATGAACACCGGCGGCGTGGTCCGCGGAGACAGTGTCGCGGTGATCGGCTGCGGCGGTGTCGGCGACGCCGCCATCGCCGGTGCCCGCCTGGCCGGCGCGACGAAGATCATCGCGGTCGATCGTGATGCCCGCAAGCTCGAGTGGGCCACCGACCTCGGTGCCACGCACACCATCGACGGCTCGAAGACCGATGATGTCGTCACGGCGATCCAGGATCTCACCGACGGCAACGGCGCCGACGTCGTGATCGACGCGGTCGGGCGGCCCGAGACCTACAAGACGGCGTTCTACGCGCGGGATCTGGCCGGGGTTGTCGTCCTCGTCGGCGTGCCGACGCCGGACATGAAGCTCGAACTCCCACTGATCGACTTCTTCTCCCGCGGTGGCGCGCTCAAGTCGTCCTGGTACGGCGATTGCCTGCCCGAACGCGATTTCCCGATGCTCGTCGACCTCTATCAGCAGGGCCGGTTGCCGCTGGAGAAGTTCGTCTCCGAGCGGGTCGGCCTCGACGATGTCGAAGCCGCCTTCCACAAGATGGAGGCAGGCGAAGTGCTCCGCTCGGTGGTGATCCTGTGACCATACGCATCGAGAACGTCGTCACCTCCGGCCAATTCAGCCTCGACGGCGGAACCTGGGACGTCGACAACAACATCTGGCTCATCGGCGACGACTCCGAGGTCGTGATCATCGACGCCGCCCACTCGGCGACCCCGATCATCGACGCCGTCGCGGGCCGCACCGTGAAGGCTGTCCTACTGACGCACGGCCACAACGACCACGTCACCGTCGCGCCGGAGCTGTCGCAACGCCTCGACGCCCCGATGCTCCTGCACCCGGGCGACCGCATGCTCTGGGACCAGACCCACCCCGACATCGCCCCCAGCGAGCTCGAGGACGGACAGAAGATCACCGTCGGCGGCGCCGATCTCGTCATCATCAACACCCCGGGACACTCGCCCGGATCGTGCTCGATCTACGCGCCCGAACTCGGCGTCCTGTTCAGCGGCGACACCCTGTTCTCCGGCGGTCCCGGCGCGACCGGGCGTTCGTTCTCCTCGTTCCCGACCATCATCGAATCCATCCAGACCAAGATCTTCAACCTGCCCGCCGAGACGAAAGTCAACACCGGGCACGGCGACTCGACAGCAGTCGGCGAGGAGTCACCGCACCTGGAGGAATGGATCAAACGCGGGAGCTGACGCTCCGCCGGTCCACCCACCCGAATTCGCACCACCCACCCGCAATTGCTGGTGGGTGGTGCGAATTCGGGTGGGCGAGCGGCTATCCGTCGAGCTGTGGGCGCGTCGTCAGGAGGCCGACGACTGCGTCGACCCGCGGGAGTTGCAGGTCCGCACCACCGGAGATCTCGGCCGCGAGGTTCTCGAGTTCGGTCACTGCGTCTCCTGCCTGCGCGATGATCGGGTCCCGCACTCGCTGAGGCGACTTCGACGCGGTCACCAGCCGGTTGTCCAACTCGGTCGCAGCGATCTCGAGACGCACCCTGGCGTCGATCCTGCCGCCGTCGTAGTCCGCTTTCGGGTCCGAACGCAACAGCGACAACGCATCCCGCATGCGCCGGTGCAGCCGCGCCTCCGGGTCGTGGGAACCGGACCACGATTCGGGGGCGTTGGTCGGCTGACCCGGGATGAGTTCGTTCGCACGCCGCGCACCCTCGCGGATACGTCTGGTCATCACGAACACACCACCGGCAGCGGCAAGGCCGGCCACGATCACCAGCAGGACGACGACGGTGGTCACGCCCACGCTGCCCACGCCGCCACGATCGCGATGATCACGATCAGCGCTGCCAGTACCGCGAACGCGATCTTGACCTTGCTCCACGGCCGTTGCCCTTGCACCTCGCCCGTGACGCCGTTGATGAACACCTGGAACGGCGTACCCGCGTACACGACGGTCAGCAACCAGATGGGCAGCAACACGTGTTTGAACGTCAGCGAGTTGTAGCGGGTGTCCTTGTTGTTGATCCGTTGATGGTCACCGCCGATGTCGCGGCGGATGGCAGCGTCGATACCGGCATCGATTCTGGACTGGGCCACCGGGAAGCACTGATCAGCGTCCAGATCGTAGGTTCGGCACAGATGGCCTGCAACGAACTCCGGACTGAACGGGGTTGCCTGCCCGGTGGGCCACGGTTCGAGTTCGTGGACCCGGTCGGTGTCGAATCCGGTGTTGGCCAGGACCGCAACGTCATCGAAATTGTTGCCCACCACACCCGACCGGTGACTCCAGCGGGTGCGGGTCTCGGTGCGCCGGTTGTCTCCACTGCCCGTGGTCACCGTGTAGTTGTCCCCGCGCATCCCCGTGTACGAGGTGGTCGTGTCCGCGTCGTAGGTGAAGTAGGCCGCGTAGAGGCTGGAGAACGAACCGAGTTCCCGGTACTTCTTGAATTCGGTCGGAGCGAACCACCTGCTGTTGATCCAGTGCTCGATCACCTCCCGACCGCGTGCGTCATCGACCTGGAACGGCAGTATCCCGTCGACCGGAAGCCTCGTGGGGGCTGCGTGGATGTCGTCGCGCTGAATGGGCGTGGCGCAGTACGGGCATCGGGTTGCCGTCAGCGTGCCGGTGAATGTCGTTCTGCCCCCGCAACTCTGGCAAACGATTTCGCGCTCGGCATCCGGTGCCGTCGCCGGGGGTGCCGCGGCGAGCAAGCCCCGCAATTGGGTCATCGTCGAGGCCAGATCGTGCTCCACGACCCGGCGCGTGGGATCGAGGATGATGGCGTGCGAGCGACCACAGCTGGGACACAACAGATTCTGCGTCGTCGGATCGAACACCAGCTGTGCCCCGCAGCTGTCACAGGGGTAGGTGCGGGTCTGCTCGGTGACCTGAAACAGTGCCCGTTCCGGGTCGGACGCAGCGGGCGGTGGCGGCATCGGAGGCAAGGGTGGTGGGGATCCGGCCGAATCCCCGGGCAGGGGCGGCGGGTTGTGCGAATCGTTCATCGGCCTAGGTGGTGGGAGTCGTGGGAATCGGAGGAGGGGTGGCGAAGAGTCCCGCCAGGGCCGGCACGGACGACGCCTGCACCCAGCCGGGCATACCTTGACTCCACACCAGCGTGGCGCCCGTGAATTGCCCCGAGGTCGCTGCCCCCTGCAGTTGGGCGATGGTGAACGGACCCGCAGGCCGGCCACCGCTGTCGATGTGGAACGTCGCGGCTCCGGGCAGCGGCGGGGGACCTGCAGCAGGGGCGGGCTGCCCTTGTCCTGCTTGGCCGAACTGCCCAGCCATCTGACTGCCCAAGGCGACGCCCATCCCGGCGGACATCATGTCGCCCATGGCGCCGCCGCCGGGATTCTGAGCGGCCGCGAGCATCGCGTCGGCCGCCTTCCCCTGCTGATAGCGACCCAGATCGCCGACGTTGTTGAGAAACCCTCCCTCCTCGACACCCCGGGCGACGCCGCGGGTCATCGCGGACGTGATCTCGTCCGGGAGTGAGATGTTCATGGTGATCGAATCGATCGCCAGTCCGAACTCGTCGTCGACGCGCTCGGATACGAACGCACGGAGCTTGTCGGACAACTCCACCTGGCGACCCTGGAGGTCGATGACACCCAGGCGAGTCTCCATGATCATGTCCGAGAACGCGAGAGTGATGACCCGTCGCAGGAGTTCAGAGATCTCGTCCACGTCGACTGCGCTGTCGGTGCCGATGACCTCTCGCAGAAATATCTCAGGATCAGCCACCCGAACGACACACAAACCGTTGGCACGAACCTGCACCATCGTGAAATCCGGGTCGCGGACGGTCACGGGATTGGCGGTGCCCCAGCGTAGATCGGTCACCGGGCGGGTGTTGATGAAATACACCTCGGACCGGAACGGGCTGTTGAATCCGTGCTTCCAGCCCTGCAGGGTGCTCAGGATCGGGAGGTTCTCCGACGTCAGCGTGTAATGGCCGGGTCCGAAGCGATCTGCGAGCTGCCCGCGATAGACGAAAACAGCCTGCTGACCTTCACGAACGATGAGTTCGGCCTCGTTCTTGATCTCGTTGTTGTAGCGCGGAAAACGCCATGCCAACGTCGAGCGCGAATCGTCGATCCATTCGATGATGTCGACGAGTTCACCCTTGATCTTGCCGATGATCCCCATGTTCGGTGTTCTCCCTAGCGGCGTCGCGTGATCGCGGTGTCTGAAGAAGGCAGATGTGAAGCATCCAGCCAGAGACCAGTCTAGTGACACTCGCCGTGTCGCACGGCGACATCGCCTGCTCGCGATGGGAGAGTGGTCACGTGAGTCGGGTCTTTGTCGAGCGAACCGGGCGCCGGTGGATACCGGTCGCGGTGTTTGCTGCTGTGCTGGCCGTCGGTGGGTGCACAGCCGAGGTCGACGGTGATCCGACGGCCGCTCCCGTCTCCGAGGTGAGCCCTCACAGCTCCGATCAGTCGAGGGATCTCCGGGAGCGCTCGGTCACCCCCGCAGATTTCCCGGCCGGATACTCCGCGACGGAGGTCACCGGCGGACAACTGGGCGCTGTGCTGGGCGACACCGCGGGCGTGGCCGCGGGCGGGACTGTCGACCCACCGACCTGCGCGCCGAGACAACTCTCATCTGACTCCGGCGACGCGATCGCTTTCGTGGCCACCGGTGCCGGTGCCAACGCCGGCGCGCTGTCCGCGGTGACGGTTCTGGTGGACACGCCGCTGGCGGAATTGCAGGCGGACCTGGAGAGGTGCCCCACCTACACAACCGACACCGAGGGCGCGAAAGCGACTGTGACAACGACGGTTCTGCCGTCTTCGCCCGCGCAATCGGAGGAGTCGCTGGCGTTCCGGCGGGTCACGTCCTCAGGTTCGATGACCCAGACGATGACTGCGCTGGTCGGTCAGAACGACGGCATCCGGGTCTATGTCACCTATGTCGCATCGGGGCAGCGGCCGCCCGACGGCATGGCACTCGACCAGCTATACACCACAGCACTGTCTCGGTCCCGCGGCTGAGCGCCCGCCTGTGGATAGAGCTCGAAACGGTGGACAACTCCCCGATTCGGCTCATCCGGCCCCGACTGCCGGCTGAAGCGCGACCGAACATCGGTGCATGACATCTGACAACTTCGAAACCTCGGTATCGGGCCCCGCGGCACTGATCACCGCCATACCTGCTCTGCTCGGCTTCATCCCGGCGCGTTCCCTGGTGTTGATCACCTTCGAAGGCAACGGCGACGAGATCGGCACCACGATGCGTCACGACCTGACACTGGAACCGGACGGCACACCCAACGAGCTGATGCTCGGTGTCATCGATCACCTCGCTCGGGTGTGCGAGTCCTACAGAGCGGCGCGAGTGGTCGCCGTGATCATCGATGATCGGATGGACCCCCACGGCCCGGCCTATCGTCGCCTTGCGGCCATCATCGATCGCAACCTACTCGCCGTGGGCGGGCTGTACGGTGCCTTCTGGACATCGGCGATCACTCTCGGTAGCCCGTGGATCACGCTGTGGGACCGCCGGTCCGAGGTGATCGAATCGGATCGGATTGCCGACGGCGTCGTGGGTGATCCGATGATCAGCCCGGTGGCCATAGCGCGGGCGGTGGCCGGCGGGCGGCGTGTCCTGATGACCCGGGAAGAGATGGTCGAGAACCTCTCGCCACTGCCTCACTGTGCGGCAACCGAGTGTGATGCGTACGAGATCTCGGCGACGGACGACCGTCGATACACCGAACTGCTCGAGTCGACACCGACCGGGGCCGCCGCGGACGAGTGGTCGGACATCGTGGACGACGATGAGGTGGCCTCGATGTCGGGATCGGTCGATCAGAGCACGATCGATCCGGCAGTCTTGCACGACGCCTGCACGGGTGCCGGGCGTGTTCCGCTGCACCTGCTGGTCGAGCAGGTGCGTCGAATCCAAGAGCGGTCCGACCTGGAGTTCGTCCTGGACCTGGTCGCGCGCGGCTGCGGCGATCTCGATTGCGGCGACCTCCAGCGCCTCGACAAGGCTCTCCGCGAACTCTATGTGCGTGATGCGCTCGTGTCGCTCGCGGTGACCGACCTGTGGTCTGACGCCGAGTACCTGTTCACGCAGGCTGCCCGGCGGCTGCGCGGACGAGGCCAGGCAGCTGCCGCGACCCTTCTGGGGTTCGTCCATTACGTGCACGGCAACGGAGCGATGGCAGGTACGGCCTTCGACTTGGCGCTCGCGGCCAGCCCGGGGTACTCGATGGCGACCCTCTACAACGACGCGCTGACGCGCGGGATACCGCCCGGCGTGATCAATAAGTGCGCGGAGACCGGTTACCACCTCGCCCGGTCGCTCGGGGTGGAGCTGCCGCCGCCGATTCTCCGGCCGGCGGCGTGAAAGGGATCAGCGCGTCGCGAGGGACGCAGAGTGAGCGCGGTCGCCGAGAGCCCGGGTGTACTCCCACGCGTCGGCGACGATGACCGACAGATCGGTGTGTTCGGGGTACCAGCCCAGTTCTGCGATGGCCTTGTCGCTTGACGCGATCAGGACAGCCGGGTCGCCGGCGCGTCGGGGTGCGTCGACCACCGGGATCTCCAGCCCGGTGACCTCTTCGCAGGCCGAAATGACCTGTCGCACAGAAAAACCGGTGCCACTGCCGAGGTTGAAGATCGAATGACGGCCGGCGACCGCGGCCTCGAGGGCCAGGGCATGGGCCTGCGCGAGGTCGAGGACGTGGATGTAGTCACGAATGGCTGTGCCGTCGTCGGTGGGGTAGTCGGTCCCGAACATCTTGATGTGCTCACGATGACGCAGGGCGACTTGGAGGACGAGCGGGATCAAGTGGGTCTCGATGACCCGATTCTCACCGGCACCGGCGTAGGCACCCGCGACGTTGAAGTACCGCAGCGACACGGCGGCGAGGCCATGGGCCGCCGCGTACGACGTGATCGCGTGATCGATGGCGAGCTTCGTCGCGCCATAGGGATTCGTCGGACGCGTGGGCGCGGACTCGAGGATGGGCACCGATTCGGGCTCGCCGTAGGTGGCGGCCGTCGACGAGAACACCAGACGCGGAGTATTGGTGGTGCGTACGGCCTCGAGGAGGGCAAGCGATTCGACGACGTTGCCGTACCAGTACAACTCGGGGTGTTGGACCGATTCACCTACCAGCGACTGGGCGGCGAAATGCAGCACCCCGTCGAAGGCGTCCGAACCGAGTACGTCGGCGGCGACGTCTCGGACATTGCCCTCGATGAAGGGAACACCCTCAGGCAGCGCCTCGACGTTTCCGGTACTCAGGTTGTCGACGATCGTGACGTCATGACCGTGCTCCACCATGACTCGGGCGCACACACTGCCCACGTACCCGGCGCCGCCGGTGACCAGGAGTTTCATGAAGAGTTCGGTCAGACCTTCTCGACCTGAACGGAGTGCGCCATCTCCTCGGACAGTGAAAGCCCTTGGTGTCCCGGGGTGCT
Source organism: Williamsia sp. 1138 (assembly GCF_002095435.2). Lineage (GTDB taxonomy): Bacteria > Actinomycetota > Actinomycetes > Mycobacteriales > Mycobacteriaceae > Williamsia. The sequence goes on along the minus strand of NZ_MJEJ02000051.1, from coordinate 57,185 downwards.
GATCACGATCGAGGTCGGGTTCACGGTGACGCTCACCCGTGCATTCGGGACGACACCCGCTTCGCGTAGTGCGCCGATCAGCTCGATGTCTGCCTGAGCATGCTCCGACAACCGTCGCACGATCACCGCGACGGGCTCACCCTGGGGAAGCTCTGAGATCCGTGTCATCGGTGCCGGAGGAATCAGATCCGAGTAACCGAGCTGATCAAGGCCGGGAATCGGGTTGCCATACGGTGACGTGGTCGGGTGATCCAGCACCTCGAGCAGGCGGCGTTCCACGTTCTCACTCATCACGTGCTCCCAGCGGCAGGCCTCCGCATGGACGTCCTCCCACGGCATCCCGATGACATCGACCAGCAGCCGCTCGGCGAGACGATGCTTACGCATCACCGAGACCGCAAGATTACGGCCCTTGTCGGTCAGCTCGAGGTGGCGGTCGCCGGCGACCAGCACAAGTCCGTCCCGTTCCATGCGGGCGACCGTCTGCGACACCGTCGGACCGCTCTGCTCCAGGCGTTCGGCGATACGTGCCCGCAAGGGAACGATGCCTTCTTCTTCGAGGTCGTAGATCGTCCGAAGATACATCTCAGTGGTGTCGATCAGTTCGTTCACGATCCCCATCCCTTTCGTCCTGCACCAGGCTACCTGTAACAACGTCCGGTTCAGGTCAACCCTTCCCCGACGGTGATGCGTCACACGCGCGAACTCAGCAGAGCTCCGCTGCACTCCGTCTCCGCCGATCCGGTCGAGCTCCGCTACGCTCCGTCTCCGCCAACTAGGCTCGGAGAATGAGCATTGACACCGATCCGGCGAACGCGCAATCAGCTGCGGTGATCTGGAGCGATGATTTCCTCGGCTATCGATGGGCGCCGACGCACCCGATGAACCCTATCCGGCTGGCACTGACGATGTCACTGTCGAAGTCGCTCGGGGTCCTCGACGGGGTGGCGTCGATTCCTCCGCTGGCAGTCGACGACAGGTTGCTGCAAACCGTGCACACCGCGGCGTACCTGGATGCGGTGCGCAGCGCGTCATCGGTCGATGACTATGTAGGCGGCTCCTCCCACGTCCTGGAACGGTTGTTCGGTCTGGGAAGTGTCGACAACCCGGTGTTCGAGGGGATGCACAGTGCTGCGGGCGTGCTCGTGGGAGGCACGATGGCCGCCGCCGCCGCCATCGCTTCCGGATCCGTGCGCCGCGCGGTCAACATCGGGGGCGGGATGCACCACGCGATGCCGGGCCATGCCGCCGGCTTCTGCATCTACAACGACTGTGCGGTCGCGATTCGCTGGCTGCTCGAGCAGGGGTACGACCGGATCGCCTACATCGACATCGACGCACATCACGGTGACGGCGTGCAGAAGGTGTTTGCGGGAGACCCACGTGTGCTGACGATCTCACTGCACCAGCATCCGGCGACGCTGTGGCCGGGCAGCGGCTGGCCCGAAGAAGTCGGTGAACAGGACGGGAGGGGGAGTGCGGTCAACATCGCGCTCATGCCCGAGACCTCGGACAAGTTGTGGCTGCGAGCATTCAACGCAATCGTGCCCGGTGTCGTCGAGAACTTCGGGCCCCAGATCATCGTCAGCCAATGCGGTGTCGACAGCCACTTCCAAGACCCGTTGACCGACCTGTCGCTGACGGTCGACGGGCAGCGGGCCGCCATCTATGCGATGCGCGACCTGGCCGACAAACATTCGGAGGGCAGGTGGCTCGCGGTAGGCGGCGGCGGGTACGGGATCATCAACGTCGTACCGCGCAGCTGGACCCACCTGATCTCCGCTGTCACCGGAGCCGATCTCGATCCTGACACCGTGATCGACGAGAGCTGGTGCGCCGCAGCGAAAGCCGAGGCCAGAATGCTCGACGAGACGCTACGTGCGGATCCGGTGGCAGTCATGACCGACGGCGGCCAGACCGATTACCTGCCCTGGGATGGTGATGGCGGTGGTCCACTGATGGACGGCACCACCGACGCCGCGCAGACCCGTACGGACGCCACGATCATGGCAACCCGGCGTGCTGTTTACCCATTGTGTGGTCTCGACCCGGAGGATCCCCGTGACTGACTTGCCAGAGCCGGACCGCAGCGACGCGGCAGAGTTGACGGTCGCCCCCGACAAGCGCGGACCGCACGATTTCCCGAGACATTGGATCGCGGATGTCCTCGCCAGTGACGGCGGCGTGGTGCACCTGCGGCCGATCGTGCCCGAGGACGCAGACGGACTGGTCCGATTCCACTCAGCGCTGTCCGAACGCACCAGATACCTGAGGTATTTCGGCCCATTCCCGCACATCCCGCCACGCGAGCTGGCCCGGATGACCACTGTCGACCACTACAGTCGTGTCGCGTTCGTCGGATTACTCGGCGGGGAGATCATCGCCATCGGTATCTACGAAGGCCTGGCCGCCGATGGCAAGGACGGCACGGCAGAGGTCGCGTTCGTGGTGGCGGACGAGCACCAGGGTCGCGGCCTCGGGCCGATTCTGCTCGAGCATCTCGCAGGTGCCGCCGCCGAATGCGGATTCGAGCGCTTCGAAGCAGAGGTACTGGCCGAGAACCCCAACATGGTGGCGGTCTTCCGCGATGCCGGATACCAGGTCCGCCGCAGCTTCGACGGCAGCACCATCCACGTGGAGTTCACGATCGATCCCTCCGAGGCGCTGCTCTCGGTACGCAACGCCCGCGAGCGCGGCTCGGAGGCCCGCAGTGTCGCGAACCTGCTCCGGCCGACCTCCGTCGCGGTCATCGGAGCCTCCGTCGACCGTTTGAAGGTCGGCAATGCCGTACTGGCGAACGTGATCGCCGGCGGCTTCACCGGCCCGGTGTTCCCGGTGAACTCCGAACACCGGGCAGTCCGCGGGATCCGCGCCTACTCGACGGTGCGCGACATTCCCGACCCCGTCGACCTCGCAATCGTCGCCGTCCCGGCCGATGCCGTCGAAGAAGTCCTCGACGACTGTCTGCACAAAGGCGTCAAGACCATGGTGGTGCTGTCCTCCGGGTTCGGGGACACGAGCGACTCGGGTCTCGAGTCGGAGCACCGACTGGTGGAATCGATCCGTGAACACGGCATGCGGCTGGTCGGGCCGAATGCCTTGGGAGTGGCCAACACAGATCCGGCGGTGTCCCTCAACGCCACCCTGGCGCCGCTGGTCCCGGGTCGCGGCACGGTCGGGTTCTTCTGCCAGTCCGGTGCGTTGGGTATCGCCATCCTCGACGCTGCAGCGCGTCGGCAGCTCGGGTTGTCGACATTCGTCTCCGCAGGCAACCGTGCCGACGTCTCCGGCAACGATCTGCTGCAGTACTGGGACACCGATCCGGACACCGAGGTCGTCTTGCTGTACCTCGAAAGTTTCGGCAATCCCAGGAAGTTCACGCGATTGGCGCGCAGGGTCGCCAGCGGTAAGCCGGTGGTCGCGGTGAAATCCGGGCGAGGCGCGGTGCCGCCCGCGATGGCCGCCGTCGATCACTCGCTCGACGACGAGAGCACCCGGGCGCTGCTCGCACAATCCGGGGTCATCCAGGTCGCGACGATCCCCCAGCTCTTCGACTGCGCGACGGTGTTCGCGTACCAGCCGCTTCCGCGCGGACCGCGTGTGAGCATCGTCGGCAATTCCACGGCGCTCGGCGTGCTCGCTCAGGAGGCAGGGAGCCACTTCGGGCTCGAGGTCGTCCAGCGGGTCGACCTGGGACCGAGCGCGTCGCCCGAGGCGTTCGAAGAGGCCGTGCGAACCGCAGCCGCCGATGAAGGCGTCGACGCCTTGATCGCGGTGTTCGTGCCACCGGTCGCCGTCAGTGTGGATCGGTACGCCCAGGCCTTGATGTCAGGTATGGCCGACTCCGACAAACCTGTCGTCACCACATTCCTGGCCGTCGAAGGTATTCCGCAGAACCTGTCGGTGCTGGGAGCGCGCGGCACCCCCGCACGAGGGTCGATACCGTCGTTCCCCGGGCCGGAGCGGGCCGCAGAAGCTCTCGGACATTCCTGGCAGTATGCCCAGTGGAAGTCCCGGCCGGCGTCGGAGGTGCGCAGGCCCGCCGACGCCGATCCCGACACCGCACGGCGTCTGGTCCGCGAGGCGGTCGCCGCGTCGGCGGGTGCGGTCACCGAACTCGACGACGATCGAACCGTTCAGATCCTGGCCTGCTACGGGATTCACATCGTCCCGTTCAAAGAGGTCAGCAGCGTCGACGAGGGTGTCGCGGCGGCAAACGAACTCGGGTATCCGGTGGCCATCAAGGCCTTCTCGCCGAGCTGGCGAGGCCGGGCGGACCGGGAAGGCGTGCGACTCGACCTACCCGATCAGCATTCGGTGGAGCTGGCCGTCGTCGAGCTGACCGAGGTCACCGGTGAGTCGCGGTTGCATGTGCAGCAGATGGCCCCGAAGGGGATCAGCACCGTGATCCGGGTCCGGGATGATCCTTCCTTCGGGTCCCTGATGTCGTTCGGTCTTGCCGGGGTCACCAGCGATCTCCTCGGTGATCGCGCCTATCGCGCGCTCCCGCTGACGGAAAATGATGCCGCGGACCTGATCGCAGCGCCGCGGTCGGCGCCCCTGCTCTCGGGTTACGGCGGGCAGGAACCGGTCGACAAAGACGCATTGATCGATCTGGTGACCCGTATCTCGGCACTGGTCGACGACATCCCGGAGGCACGCGACGTGGTCTGCGACCCCATTCACGCGACCCCGGGGGGCGTAGCGGTGCTCGCAGCGCGGATGCGTGTGGGCGCCGTGCCGACCAAACACGATTCGGGGCCTCGCCGTTTGGCTTGACGGTGCCCCCCCGGGTCGCGGGCCGGTCTCGCACGGTGCACACAACGCACCAGCCGCCACTGATGATTCAGTGGCGGCTGGGCCGGTGAGAGAGAAGTGCTGGGGAGATCAGCTGGCGTACGCGCGCAACCGCTCGGCGCGGTCGCCCTGACGCAGCTTGGACATGACCTCACGCTCGATCTGGCGTACTCGTTCGCGGGACAGACCGAACATGCGGCCGATCTGGTCCAGGGTGCGCGGCTGACCGTCGTCGAGTCCGAAGCGCAACCGGATCACCTGCTGCTCCCGCTCGTCGAGAGTGGCCAGGACCGTGCGGACGTCGGTGTGCAGAAGTCCTGCGATCACGGCGTTCTCGGCGGAGGTGGCCTCTGCATCTTCGATGAAGTCACCCAGTGGTGCCTCTTCGTCGCTGCCGACCGGCATGTCCAGGCTCACCGGGTCACGACTGTGATCGAGGAGGTCGGCGATCTTCTCGGCCGGGATGCCCGACTCCGAGGACAACTCGTCATCGGTGGCCTCACGCCCGAGCTGCTGGTGGAGCTCACGCTTGATCCGCGCCAGCTTGTTGACCTGCTCCACGAGGTGGACCGGAAGCCGGATCGTGCGGCTCTGATCTGCCATGCCGCGGGTGATCGCCTGACGGATCCACCAGGTGGCGTAGGTGGAGAACTTGAAGCCCTTGGCGTAGTCGAACTTCTCCATGGCCCGGATCAGGCCGAGGTTGCCCTCTTGGATCAGGTCGAGCAACGGCATCCCGCGGCCGGTGTAGCGCTTGGCCAGCGACACGACGAGCCGCAGGTTGGCCTCCAGCAGGTGCGAACGGGCCGACTCACCCTCCCGGATCAGCGTCGCGAGGTCGCGCTTCTTGACGGCCGACAGACGCTTCCGGGTGGCCAGGACGTGTTTGGCGTAGAGCCCGACCTCGATCTGCTTGGCCAGCTCCACTTCCTGCTCGGCGTTGAGAAGTGCGGTGCGGCCGATGCCGTTCAAGTACACGCGAACAAGGTCCGCGGCCGGGCTTTGCGCATCCAGGTCCTGTTCGGTCATCGCCGGACGGATGGTGGTGGGGCTGGACATGTCGGCCTCCTCAAGTGCGGTTGTCTTCACTTGGTTCAACGGAGGAGGCGGCCCAGATAGTTCCACGAAGGTTCCTCGGAGCCGACGCTGTGACCAGCACTTTTTGATTATCGATCTGAGAAGTTACTGAGAGTGCCCTGAGGTTTCCCGGCAGGATGCGGTCCATTCCGCCGGCAGTACGATTCCGTGGCGGATCAAACCCTCCACCAGCTGCCGCACCGCCGCCCTGTCGATCTGATCGTCGCCGGTTGCGACCGCGAGCAGTTCGGTGATCTCGCCGAGGGTCAACCCGTCCGGACGCAGGCCTGCGAGCAGCGCCTGGCCGAGGGTGTCGATCTCGTGACTCCACCGTGGACCGTCCGGACGGTGGATACGCATCACCACGTCCTGCCATCCGGTGTCGGGGTCCAGAGTCGCCACCCGTTCGAGGGCCGCGCCCTCGGTGACCGAGAATCGCTCGTTCGTCAGGTCATGGCTTCGCAACCACGCGGTGCGGCGGAGATAGTCGTCGGCTTCGGGCCCGATCGGATCGTCGAACGAGTGCCCGAGCTCCTCGGCGAGCAGGTCGGTCGGCTCGTCGGTGCGGCGCAGGAAGACGAACCCGAATCCGATGCCCGACACGCCGGACCGGTCGAGATGTCTGAGCCAGCGGTCGGCGAGTTCCGCGGATGCCGGGTCGCGGGGGTCGTGACCGGCGTCGCGCAGCCAGGTGCCCACGTACAAGGCGGGATCGGCAACATCGCGCTGCACGACCCATGCGTCGACCCCGTTGTCGGGGATCCACTGCGATATTCGCGTTCTCCAGTCGTCCCCGGTGACGACCCATGAGGCCAACATCGAGGCAGTGCCGCCTTCGGTGAGGAATTTCGGCGCAGTTCGGCACATGAGCTCGCTCGCGCCATCGAGGTCCAAGCCGGAGTCCCGGTACGTGTGCGTGACCTCCGGTGGACCGACGACAAAGGGTGGATTCGCGACGATCCGGTCGAACTTCTGGCCCCCGACGGGACCGAACCACGCGCCCTTGGACAAGGTGACCCGACCGGGGTCGATGCCGTTGATGGCGAACCCCGCTCGTGTCATCGCCAGGGAGCGATCGGTGATGTCGGTCGCCGTGATGTGGCCGGCGAAGTCTGCGGCGTGGATCGCCTGGACTCCGCAGCCGGTGCCGACGTCGAGTACGGATCCGACGGGATCCGACGCGGTGGCCTTCAGCAGGGACAACGATGCGTGCCCCACACCGAGTACGTGGTCCTCGGTGATCGCCCTGCGGCGCATCGTTCCGTCGAGGTCGGACAGTAGCCAACGGTTACCCGACCCGAGGTCCACCGGACGGACATCGATGGCCGCACAGAGCCCGGCGCCGTCGACCTCCAGGAGTCCGGCGGCGATCGCCCGGTCGATGTCCAGCGGCGACAGCGCGGACGACACCTGTGATCGGCTGCAGGTGTCACCGAGGAGCAGGAGCCGGATCAGGGTTCCGAGTGTGCCGCCGTCGGCGCACGCCCGCCGGACCGGTACCGGTTCGCCGCGGCCCAGCGCCCCGTGGGCCTCGTCGCCGAGCAGGTCGAGTACCCCATCCGCCGTATAGCCGGCCTGCCGAAATGCGGCTCGAAGGTCGTCCGCAAGGGTGTACAGATCGGCAGCTGAACCCGGAGCGCTCACTCCTCGCGTCTATCGAGACCGAAGAAGGCTCGCTTCTGGGTGAGCTGGTTTGCTCGCTCAGTGCCGTATTTGTAGTGAGGCACTTCGCCTTTGGCTCGCGGCGGCCGGTCGTTGGCGATCAACACCGCCACCCAGGGAATCGGGATCGACAGAATGATCACTCCGAGCGCCAGGAAACCGTTCTGTGTTGCCCCGTAGATGACCCCCGCGAGGACCAGTGCGGGGACACGGAACGCCATCAACGTCAGGTACTTGCGTACGCGGGCCCGGTGCTGTTCTTCCAGAGAGGTCTGAGCCTCGGTGATGAGAAAAGTCTCCGGCGCGTGTTCTTTCGGAGCCATGTTTTCCACTGTCCCACTTTCGTTGCCGGACGGCCACCTGCAGTTGGATCGGCCCCGACGTGGTCGGCGAACGGTCCACCGCGACCTACGCGTTGGCCCATCGCGGATTGTCGGGGCAGAATCGTTCCCATGGTGGATACGCAGACCCTCGACAAGCCCGAAGTCACTACCGACGAGACGACAGAGGACGACACCCCGAAGTTCTTCCACTACGTGAAGAAAGACAAGATCGTCGAGAGCGCGGTGATGGGCAACATCGTCGTCGCCCTGTGTGGAGAGACTTTCCCCGTCACCCGTTCGGCCAAACCGGGCTCACCCGTGTGCCCGAAGTGCAAGAAGATCTACTCGCGCATGAAGAAGGGCGAGTGATCGGTCCGGCGCTCAGCCCGGTGCGTTAGGCCCCGTAGCCGGGGTCTCTTTCTCCCGCGGCGCGGGAGTGGGCGTGGCCGGTGACGCTTCACTGCGTTTGATCGGCCCGGACGGCAGCCACGCTGGGACACCTTTGAGTTGATCGGTTATGTCGCTCGTCTGCTGGGAGACCCAATCGCGGACCTGATCGATCTTGGTCGGGTTCGCGGGCCACAGTTGCTGGGCGATCGCGTTGAATTCGGCGCCCACCACGATGGCGAAGCCGAGGAAGAACGTGAAGAGCAAGAAGGCGATCGGGGTGGCGAGTGCGCCGTAGCTGTATCCGGTCTGGGTGATCGTCGAGAGGTACCACCGCAGGATCGCACTCGCACACCAGAACACGAGGCCCGCGAGCAGCGCGCCGGGTACCAGTCGATGCCACGGGAGGGGCTTCGCCAGGGCGACGCGATAGAGGGTCGTCAATCCGGCGAGCAACAGCAACGCAACCGCGGGGAAGTATCCGTATTCGATGGCGACCGAACTGGCCGGGTGCCATGAGTCGGGTATCACCTCGCGGACATAGGCCGGCCCGAGCGCCACGAGGGGCAGCGTGAGGACGGCGAGAACCAGGAAACACACATAGAGCCACAACGCGAACAGCCTCTGCGTCACCGCGTGCCGGACGTTGTGCTGACCGTGGGCCACGACGATGGAGTCGACGAAACTCGACATCGCGGAGGACCCGGCCCACAGCGACAACACGAAGCCCAGCGAGACAACCTCGGCGCGCCCGCTGACGAGCACGTTGTCGACTGTGGGGGTGATGATCTCGTCGACCACATTCTGGCTGAAGGTGCGATCGGCAAAGCTGATGATCCGGTCCTGGATGATCTCCTCAGTGTTCGGCCCGAACCAATTCGCGACGTAACCGACGCAACCGAGAAGACCGAGAAGCAGCGGGGGCAATGACAGCGTCTGCCAGAACGCGGCCTGGGCCGACATCGCGAAGATCGAGTCGTCCCAGGATTTGGTGATGGTGCGCCACAACATCCAGGGCAGGCTTTTGAGTACGCGCGGCCGGTCGCCGGCACCTTCCTGTCGACGGGTGTCATCGACCTGCGACGGATTCTGCGTCGTGGGTTCGGGGGAGGGTTCGGTTGGCTGTGTGATGAGACCAGCATTACGGAAGATCGAGCGCGATGGGAGATGCCGCGCCGCCGACGCTGTGGGCTGATCGCGGTGCGGCGCGGTAACATTTTGCGGTGCCCCGGCGGGACGAGCGCAGTGCGCCGAATCGCCCGACGCAGTGGAGCACACGCCATCCGGGCAGACCGGTTGGCCCGATTGAAGAACCTCATCGCAAGTCAAGGAGTTGTGCCCTGTCGTGACCCGACCCTCTGCCCTCTCCGGATCTCAGGTCACCGAACCGGCCCCTCCGCCGGCCGCCTCGCCGCTGCGTACGTGGCAGCGGCGCGCCCTGACCAAGTACCTGTCCGCGGCACCCAAGGACTTTTTGGCGGTGGCGACGCCGGGCGCCGGCAAGACGACTTTCGGGCTGCGGATCGCGGCGGAGTTGCTCGCTGATCGCACGGTGGACCAGATCACTGTCGTCGCCCCTACCGAACACCTCAAGCACCAGTGGGCCGCCGCCGCTGCGCGCGCCGGCATCGCGCTGGACTCCCGGTTCAGCAATTCCGCGGGACAGACGAGCTCGGACTATCAGGGTGTGGTCGTGACCTATGCCCAGATCGCCACCCATCCGGCCCGGCACCGCGTGCGAACCGAAAATCGTCGAACGCTGGTCATCCTCGATGAGATCCATCACGGTGGCGATGCCAAGAGCTGGGGTGAAGCGATCCGTGAGGCCTTTTCCGACGCGACCCGGCGCCTGGCACTGACCGGAACCCCCTTCCGGTCCGACGACAGCCCCATCCCCTTCATCACCTACGAGCCGGAGGCCGGAGGCGGCAGCCGATCGGTCGCCGACTACGTCTACGGCTACTCCGACGCCCTGGCTGACGGCGTCGTGCGCCCGGTGGTCTTCCTCGCGTACTCCGGTGAGGCCAGTTGGCGGAACAACGCGGGCGAGGAGTTCACCGCCCGGCTCGGCGAACCGCTCTCGGCCGAACACACCGCGCGCGCGTGGCGTACCGCCCTCGACCCCCACGGCGACTGGATCCCCGCCGTGCTGCAGGCCGCCCACACCCGGCTGAGGCAGTTGCGTGGTTCGGGCATGCCCGACGCAGGCGGTCTGGTGATAGCGACGGATCAGACCGTGGCCCGGGATTACGCCGAATTGCTGCAGGCGATCACCGGCAAGATGCCCACGCTGGTGCTCTCGGATGATCCGAAATCGTCGAGCCGCATCGCGGAGTTCAGTGAGTCGCAGGACGAGTGGATGGTGGCAGTTCGGATGGTGTCCGAGGGCGTCGACGTCCCTCGTCTCGCCGTTGGCGTCTATGCCACCAGTGCGTCGACTCCGCTCTACTTCGCGCAGGCGATCGGTCGCTTCGTGCGGTCGCGTCGGCCTGGTGAGAACGCCAGCGTTTTTCTGCCGTCGGTCCCTGTGCTGCTGCAGTTGGCTGCGCAGCTGGAGGCCCAGCGCGACCACGTGCTCGGCAAACCGCACCGGGAGTCCGAAGGACTCGACGACGCGCTACTCAATGACGCGAACAAGCAGAAAGACGAGGACGGTGAAGACGAGCGGGGATTCGAGTCCCTCCATGCCGACGCCGAACTGGACCAGGTGATCTACGACGGGTCGTCCTTCGGCACCGCCACATTCTCCGGCAGCGACGAAGAGGCCGACTATCTGGGATTGCCCGGTCTGCTCGATGCCGACCAGGTCCGCGATCTCCTGCAACAACGCCAAGCGACCCAGATCGAGGCGCGCAGCGCGCAACCGACGCCCGCGCCGGTGGTGAAGAACGAACCGTCGGTGGGTAAGCAGCTCACCGCTCTGCGTCGTGAGTTGAACAGCCTGGTGGCGATGCATCACCATCGCACCGGAAAACCGCACGGCCAGGTGCACAACGACCTGCGGGAGCGGCTCGGCGGTCCTCCCACCGCCATGGCGACGGCGGATCAGTTGCAGGCCAGGATCGAGGCGTTGCGCAAGTGGCGGTGAGCGTGCCGCGCGCACACGTCCGGCCAGCGGGCCCGGATACAGCACCGCCGCGGCTCACGTGATGTGAGCCGCGGCGGCGTGACGGGAGTTCTTAGACCAGCTCTTCTTCGTTGGTGACCACGGTCGCACCCATGTCGATCAGGCGTGCTTCGTGCTCGTTGAAGTGGTGACGGCAAAACAGCAGCTCTCCACCTGTGGAGAGAACCGCGCGTACACGTGCCGCCGCACCGCAACGATCACAGCGGTCGGCAGTGGTCAGTGGCATGTGGATCGGGGGCGTGGTGATGGTGTCTGACATGTTTTCCTCCGTCCAGGGCCTGCGCTTACGCGGTCCCTTCGCGAGCTGATGTACCGGGGTGGTACATCCACTCTCACTCTTTCAGACGATTTGGCAATCGGCTTTGTTCCCGGGGGCCCTCCGGTGTGTCGTCACTCACCCGTAACAGCCGAACCACGATCTGCAACATTCGCCGGTTCACCGGTGTGAGACAGATCCCAGCGTGCGGCCGGGTGGGCGGGTGACGACGTGTGACCCACCTACAGTGTTGCAATGTCGCGCCGAGTCCAAACCCCGGGGGCGGCGCGTGGGCTCTCGACACTCTCCGCGCTCTTCGTGATCGGCGCCGTGTGCCAATACCTCGGGGCCTCGATCGCTGTTCCACTGTTCGGTCGATTCGATCCCGCCACGGTCGCCTGGTTGCGCGCGGCCGGCGCCGGTGTGGTGCTGCTGGCGGTGTGGTGGCCATTGGCGGCGCGCCGCTGGCCGCGGATCGGCGTCCGGTTCCCGCCTCGGCGACTGCTGACCGCTGCCGCGTTCGGACTCGTCACGCTGGGAATGAACATGGCCTTCTACACGGCCATCGATTCGATAGACCTGGGCGTGGCGGTCGCCATCGAGTTCCTGGGGCCGGTCGTCGTGGCGGCGGCGGGCTCACGCACTCTGTCGGACGGCTTCGCGGTGCTCGCCGTACTCGTGGGTGTGGTGTTGCTCAGCGGAGCCAGCGTGGAGGGGTCGCCTGAGGGTGTCTTGTTCGCGTTGCTCGCGGCGGCCCTCTGGGCGGCGTACATCGTGGTCGGCAAGGTGGTCGCGGGCGGATCGGTGCGCAGAGGTACGGAAGAAACCACCTCCGCATCGCCCGCGGCGGGCCGGAATGCGGCGCCCTGGCGTGACGGGATCGATGATCTGGCGATCGGGTTGACGGTGGCGGGCGCGCTCGCCGCACCTCTGGTCATCGGCCTGGGCGGGTCGGCGGGCACGGACTCGTTGTGGAGTTGGCGGATCGTGGCCATCGGGATCGGACTCGGCGTGCTCTCGAGCGCGATCCCATACCTGCTCGATCAGATCGTGTTGTCGAAGGTGGGCCGCTCGCAGTTCGCACTCCTGCTGGCCCTGCTCCCGGTGACGGCCGCAGTGGTCGGTGCGCTCGCTCTCGCCCAGATTCCGACGGTGCCCGAGCTGTGCGGCATGGCTCTGGTGATTGCGGCGATTGTGTTCACCGCGCGCACAACCGATATTGCCTCTGGCGCCGGCACCGGCTGATGCGGCAGGCTGATGGGGTGAGCGGCGACGTACATCTGGTCCATCTGTGCTCGATCTCCGACTGGCTCGAAGCCAGGACGTCCGGGTCGATCGAACCTGCCTCGCTGGGGGAGCAGGGTTTTGTGCATCTCTCGGATCGCAAACAGGTGCACATCCCGGCAAACCTGTTGTACCGCGACCAGGCCGATCTGGTGCTGCTCAGTATCGATCCGCTGCGGGTGGGCGCCGAGATCGTCTGGGAGGACGGCGACCCCCCGGATGCGGCAGGCACCCAGTTCCCGCATCTGTACGGCGCGTTGCCGACCAGTGCCGTCGTGGGGGTACAGCGGTACGACCTGGACGAGTCGGGGCGCTTTCCCCAACTTCATTAGTCCGACTCGCCGGGCCTGAAGGTCAACCCGTTCTCACGGGCCGCAATGGCTGCCTGCAGTCTCGATCGGAGCCCCAACTTGCTCAGCACCCGCGACACGTGGGTCTTGACGGTGGTCTCACCGATGAACAGTGCAGAGGCGATCTCGGCATTCGACAATCCTGCACCGAGGGTCGCCAGAACCTCGCGCTCCCGTTCGGTCAACTCTGAGATGTCTTGACGCTCAACAGGTCCCCGCTGCACATCGGCTGAACCGTCTGGCCGGTGCGCGAATTGGTCGATGACACGGCGGGTCACCTCAGGGGCAAGCGCGGCATCTCCACGCGACACCGCGGTGACCGCAGAGATCAACTCCGCCGCGCTCGCCGTCTTCAACATGAATCCAGAGGCCCCCGCTCGCAGTGCCGAGAAGATGTAGTCGTCGATGTCGAACGTGGTCAGGATCAGCACCCTGGAATCGCCTGCGGTGCAGATGCGGCCGGTCGCGTCGATGCCGTCGGTACCGGGCATCCGGATGTCCATCAGGACGACATCCGGTCTGTGTTCGGCGGTCATCCTGACCGCCTGATCACCGTCGGATGCCTCACCGATCACCTCGATGTCCCCGGACGTCTCGAGGAGCATTCGTAGCCCGGCTCGGATGGCTGCATGATCGTCCGCGATCAGGACCCGCGTAGTCATCGCGGCCCGGTGAGACCGGACGCGCGGTGGGGATCAGATCCTGGCAGGCGGTCGATGACCGGAGTCGGAAGCTCGGCGACGACGTTCCACCGTCGATCGGTGATGTCGACGTCGAGACTGCCGCCGACCGATCCGGCGCGAACCCGCATGTTCTCGATGCCGTGACCCACGATCTCCTCGGGGAGCACGACGTCTTCGTGGACAGCGTTGGCGATCGAGATCACCGCGGACGAAGCCTGCTGGCGCACCACGACTTCGACGTCCGCGCCCGGGCTGTGCGCAGCCGCGTTGGTGAGCGCCTGCTGGATGATCCGATAGGCCACGATCGTGCTCACCGGAGAGAGCCGGGTCGACTCGACGGTGATGTCGACACTCGACCCGCATGCCCGGGCCGCATCGGCGAGTCGTTCGATGTGATCCAGGGTCGCGGTGACCGGGGCGTCGAAGTCGTCAGGTCCTGACAACAGATCGATCATCGTCCGCATCTCACGCAGCGCCTCGACACTGGACGATCGTACGGAGCGCAGCACCGAGTCGCGGATTCCGGCATCGCGCGTCTCGAGTGCCGCGGCCGACTGCAGGGCGATTCCGGAGAGCTGGCCGGCGACCACATCGTGGAGATCTCGCGCGAGCCGCCGCCGTTCGGAAGCGATCGCGACCTCCTGGTCGCGCATCGCGAGGGCCTCGACAGCGCGAGCTCGATCACGTTCACTCTCTGCGGCGAGCTCGTGCTGTCTGATGGCGTGGCCGTACGAGGCCGGAGAGGCGATCAGGGCCGTGACGAGCAGCATGGCCAGCAGCGCCACCCGCCAATCGCCGGAACCGGTGAGAGCCACCGTGAGTACGATCGCAGCAACCAGCCAGTTGACCAGGAGCATGACCCGCCGCAGCCGCGCGGAGCCGTATCTGGCGACGGCATAGACCACATCGGAGTAGACGATCCACACCGCGATTGTCGGACCGCAGAACGCATCGAGCGCGAGAGCCGCGGTGGTGCCGGCGAACGCGACTGCGGGCCGGCTCGAACGCCAAGCCTGGAAGAAGCACGCCAGACCCAGGGTGAGGACCGGAAGCCACTGCGGCAGTGATGTGTTGAGAGCGGTGGGACCGAAGAAGTAGCGCAGATCGCCGATGTACAACACGAGGCCGGCGGCGAAGAATGCGACGGCGACGCCGAGATCTCGCCGCCGACCCGAATCGATCCGTACCAGTGCCATCGCACCTCCCGGTGACCATCACAGCACAACGTCGATCGGCCGTCGTCCTCATAAGTGATGACCCGATCTCACCCGGGTGGCCGATGTGGCGAGCAGCGGTTGCGGCACACACTCGACGACATGAACTCACCCATCTTCGCCCTGATCATCGGCTGCGAGATCGGATTCTGGGTGCTGGTCTTCGCCGGGCTGGCCACCCGCTACCTGCTGCACCGGCGCCGCGCCTCGACGGCCGTGCTCGCGCTCGTTCCCGCCCTGGATGTGCTCTTGCTCGTCGCGGTCGCACTGGACATCCATCGCGGCAGCGAGGTCGAAACGGTTCATCGGCTCGCCGGTATCTACCTCGGCGTCACCGTCGCATTCGGGCATTCCACGATCAAGTGGGCCGATCTCCGATGTGCACATTGGTTCGCCGACGGTCCACCGCCGCCTCGTCGTCCCAAGAATGGGCCGGCTGCATTTCGTCGCGAGTTGATGCTGTTCGGGCAATGGCTGTGCGCAGCGGCTGTTTCCGCTGTCGCGGTGATCGGACTGTCTCTCACCGTCGCGGACGGTGCGCAGGCCTCAGCGCTTCACGGTGTGTTCCCGACACTCGGCGTCATCACCGTCGTCTGGCTGCTCACAGGACCGGTGTGGGCCCTCTTCGACCTCGGGGAGAAGGAGCATCGGAAGATCACCCACCCGACATGACGTCCGGTGCGTCGCGGGCTCCGTCAGCAGTCGCAACAATCGCAGCAGTCGCAGCAGTCGCAGTCGCATCCTTTGCAGGCGCCCTGATGACGCTTGCCATTGCAGGGATTGGTGTGGTCGGCACAACATGCATACCCGGTGCAGTACACGCCCATCCACGGCAAGATGCGCCGGTGAAAAGGGGGTAGGGGAGGGCGCGGGGGCGGGCCGGGTGTGGTGAAGACAGCTTCTGTGCGGTGGCCGAAGACCTGGGTCATCGCACGCTCGAGCCCTCCGAGCAGAAGTACCCGAAGTAGCCGATCGTCGCGCAACACAAGCGTATCGGTGGCGGTGCGAATCGCCGAGATCAATCGCCTGCAGTCTTGCCGCGCCCTCTCAAGACTGGTCCCCGTCGCCGTCAGGGGATTGAAGTCACCTGTCTTGCAATCGCTTTCGATATCTTCGGCGGCGTCGAGCAGATGAGCGCAGCGACCGAAGTCGGAACCGATCTGCTCGAGCGCAGCTCGATTCTCCGGTGCGCCGGCCAGGTCTGCGGTCGCGGCGAACACCGCGGCCGCCGCCCGGGCGGCGCCGTCTGTGATCTCGTCGAGGCTCGCTCCACCGACTTCGACATCGGCTTGTCCCGCCAGATCGTCGAGTAACGCCCTGCCTCCGATGGCTGTCGTGACCTGGCCGTCGGCGAGCGCCTTGGCCCGAAGCCGTGGTTCCGCGAACCGGGCGCCGCGCGAGCGCAGCGCGGAAGGTGCCGCCAGGCCGGCCCTCTGCTCGGCCAGTACATCGGCAGCTTTCGCGGACGCGAGCGTGAGCGAGGTGGTGGCGCCGAGACGGACACTGAGTTCGGCCGGTGCGATGACCTGAGCGGTCCGCATCCCGCGCAGCGCGCAGGGACCCGCCGTCACCATGTTCGATGGCGATTGTCGTTGCGCATCAACGAGTATCGATACCACGATGGCGTCTGTATTGGTGGTGAGCCTGGCGAGCTGCCCGTGATCGTTGCGCAATGACAGACACACGCCGCACATGTGAGCGCGCCACTGCGCACCCAACTCCGAGTCGAGATGGGTGATACAGGGGCTCAGGACGCCGAACATGCAGACATACAAGCACAGCGCAGCGCGCCGAGCCTGGCAGAAAGCAGGATTTAACCCATTCGATCGATGAGAATACGGATCAGCATGCAGTGGGGCTCTTTCGTGGTGCCCGCGCACACAGGCGTCTCGAGAGGAAACACATGTCAACAGAGTTCACGGTCCCGGCAGATCGCGGCGTTCGGATCTCGGCGGTTCGCTGGGACCCCACGTCGGAAGCCGTCGGCGTGGTGGTGCTCGTGCACGGCATGGGTGAGCACATCGGGCGGTACGAGGAAACTGCCCAGGCGCTCATCGACGACGGGTATGTGGTCTTCGGTTACGACCACCGTGGCCATGGCCGATCACGGCTGTCCGGACGCGAACTCGGAGATCTGGGCCCGGGCGGTTGGGCTGGACTCGTCTCCGACATCGGGCGCGTCGTGGACACGGCACGCGGCGAGTTCCCGGACCTGCCGCTGATCCTTCTTGCGCACAGCATGGGGTCGTTCGCGACCCAGCAGTTCCTGCTCGACGGCGGGAGTGCGAAAGTCGATGCCGTGGTTCTCAGTGGTACTGCGGCCCTGGATGGGCTCGAACCGGCCCTGGACCTCGATGCCGAGCTGGACCTGTCGATGTTCAACGCGCCGTTCGCACCTGCCCGCACCGACTTCGACTGGCTCTCCAGGGACGAGAACATCGTGGACGCGTACGTTGCCGACCCGCTCTGTGGTTTCGGAATCGATCAGGAGTCGGGCCGCGACATGTTCGTCGCCGCCCGCCGGATCGCAGAGACCGCCGCGGTGGCGACCATCCGAGCCGATCTGCCGATTCTCATCGCTGTCGGCGATCGTGACCCGGTGAACGGAGGCGGGGGACTGGTCGATCTGCTGGCAGCCCATTTCCGCGCGGGAGGTCTCGACGACGTGACGGTCCGGGTGTTCAAAGACGCCCGCCACGAGATCCTCAACGAAACCAACCGCGGCGAGGTGCGCGACGACCTTCTCGACTGGATGGCCACCGCCGTCGACAAAGGTGCCGACGAGTAGTCGGCACCTTTGATCGATGTGTCCGGGGAGTGACTAGTCCAGGTAGTCGCGCAGGACCTGTGACCGCGACGGGTGGCGCAGTTTCGACATGGTCTTCGACTCGATCTGCCGGATGCGCTCGCGGGTGACCCCGTAGACCTGGCCGATCTCGTCCAGGGTGCGCGGTTGGCCATCGGTGAGCCCGAAGCGCAGACGCACGACGCCCGCCTCCCGCTCGGACAGCGTCTCCAGCACGGACTGCAGCTGATCCTGGAGCAGCGTGAACGACACGGCGTCCACCGCGACGACGGCCTCGGAATCCTCGATGAAGTCACCGAGCTGGCTGTCACCCTCATCACCGATCGTCTGATCGAGGGAGATCGGCTCGCGCGCGTATTGCTGGATCTCCAGCACCTTCTCCGGCGTGATGTCCATTTCCTTGGCGAGCTCTTCGGGAGTGGGTTCGCGACCCAGATCCTGGAGGAGCTCACGCTGGATACGGCCGAGCTTGTTGATGACCTCGACCATGTGTACCGGGATACGGATGGTGCGGGCCTGGTCGGCCATGGCGCGGGTGATGGCCTGACGAATCCACCAGGTCGCATAGGTCGAGAACTTGTAACCCTTGGTGTAGTCGAACTTCTCGACCGCGCGGATCAGACCGAGGTTGCCCTCCTGGATGAGGTCCAGGAACGCCATCCCGCGGCCCGTGTAGCGCTTGGCGAGCGAGACGACGAGACGCAGGTTGGCCTCGAGGAGGTGGTTCTTGGCACGACCACCGTCGCGGGAGATCCACGACAGATCGCGACGCTGCGCGACGGTGAGCTTCTCGCCCGCCTCGGTGATGCGACGCATGCGTTCCGTGGCGAACAGGCCGGCCTCGATCCGCTTCGCGAGTTCGACCTCCTCCTCGGCATTGAGCAGGGCGACCTTGCCGATCTGTTTCAGGTACGCGCGAACCGAATCGGCAGAAGCTGTGAGCTCGGCATCCTTCCGGGCCTGACGGAGCGCCTCGGATTCGTCCTCGTCCCAGACGAAGTCTCCGGATGCCTTGTCCGCTGCGGACGGCTCCTCGACGTCGTCGGCTTTCTTGCCTTTGGTCTTGCCCGCGGTGACGGCCGGACCGGCGGCGTCGGCCTCGTCCTCGACGACGACCACTGCGACGTCGTCCTCGGTCAACTCGTCCTCGGGTACATCGATCTCGTCGATCGAGGGTTCGTCGAGGCCGCCGTCGTCGACGATCTCGCCGTCGACCTTCTTGACCGGCCGCTTGGCGGCAGCCTTCTTTGCAGGAGCTTTCTTGGCGGGCGCCTTCTTGGCCGCCGCCTTCTTGGCGGCTGCTTTCTTGGCGGGTGCCTTGTGCGCCGACGCTGTCACCGACTCCGATTCCGACTGCTCGGTATCCGGTTCGGTTTGGCGGGTTTTCGTGGCTGCCACGTACGACCTTTCGGGCTATCTATCGTGACACCGCACCGGTGGTTTTCGTCGCGGTGACGGTGCCACGCCGAGTCTCACTCGGCGAAGCTGGGGGCTCTGAGGTGACCGGGGTGGCCGGCCTGGATGCCATTGTAACGGCACCTACGGGCGTAACCCTGCTTCCACTGCCATAGCCGCCCCGACAATGCCGGCTGTATTTAGCAAAGTTGCCGGTACGACAGGCGTCTTGTTGGTCAGATGCGGGATCCATTTGTGTGACTTTCGGCTGATTCCACCGCCGGCGATGAACACCTCCGGCCAGAACAGCGCTTCGTAGGCCGAGAGTACTTTCGACACCTCGACCGCCCACTTGGTGTACGACATGTCCTTGTCTTCTTTGACCTTGGACGACGCCTGGTGTTCGGCTTCCTTCCCGTCGACCTCCATGTGACCGAGTTCTGTGTTCGGGATGAGCGTGCCGCCGAACATGATCGCCGAGCCGATCCCGGTACCGAACGTCAGGAGCATCACCACGCCCTTGTAGTCCTTGCCCGCGCCGTAGCGGTCCTCGGCCATGCCTGCGGCGTCGGCGTCGTTGAGGACAGAGAGCTGCCGGTCTCCGAGTTGCTCTCCGAGCAGCTTGTAGACGTCGGTGCCGATCCACCCCTTGTCGATGTTCGCCGCCGTGCGGGCGACCCCGCCGGTGATCACGGCGGGCAGGGTGACACCGACAGGTCCCTTCCAGTCGAAGTGATCGACGACCTCGCGGATACCACCGGCCACGGCCTCGGGGGTCGCGGGCTGGGGGGTGAGGACCTTGAAACGTTCTCCGACGAGATCGCCGGTGACGAGGTCGACGATTCCGCCCTTGATCCCCGAGCCGCCGACGTCGATACCGAATCCCTGCTGTGCGATGTCGGGCAGGGACTCGGTGGAAACCCCGGATTCACTGGACACGTGGACAACTCCTCAGCTCGAAGTGACGGCAACCCCCGATGGGGGCGTCGTCATTCAGGCTAGTCAGCGGGTGCCCGTTCTGCGCGACGTCCGCCGGATCGGCGTGATCAACAGACAACAACCTCCTGCCACCCGCCCGACGGAGCACGGCTTGATACGGCCCCGGCGTAGGCGGGTCGACACCGCGCGGCGACGGGACGTGTGCTCACATGTACTGGTGTCCACCACAGATCCGGTAGAGCTGACCGCTGTCGCGGTGCGGGTTGCCGAGAAGGCAGCCGAACACGTTCGCACGCGACGGCCGGAGGTGTTCGGATCTGAGGTCGTGGAAGGGTCTGTGCCGCAGGCCGTGTCGACGAAGAGCACCGACACCGATCCCGTCACCATCGTCGACACGGAATCCGAGACGCTGCTGCGTGATCTGCTGGCAGAACTGCGGCCCGGTGATGCCGTCCTCGGGGAGGAGGAGGGTGGCTCGATCGCCGTCCCCGCGGGGGTGCGATGGGTCGTGGACCCGATCGATGGCACCGTCAACTTCCTCTACGGCATCCCGGCCTACTCGGTGTCGGTCGGCGCCCAGGTGGAGGGTCGTACCGTGGCCGGCGCGGTGGTCGACGTGGCGCGCGGGATCACCTATTCGGCAACGCGCGGTGGGGGTGCTTTCTCTGACGACGGTCGTGGTCCCGTGAGATTGTCCTGCAACGTCATCGACGACGTCGGGTTGGCCCTGGTCGCGACGGGTTTCGGGTACGCCTCGTCTCGCCGATCGGTCCAGGGTTCGATGATCGCCTCGCTGTTACCGCACATCCGCGACGTGAGGCGGATCGGATCGGCAGCCCTCGATCTCTGCATGGTCGCCAGCGGAGCCGTGGACGCGCATTACGAGCACGGCCTGAGCCCATGGGACTGGGCGGCGGGTTCGTTGATCGCCGAGGAGGCGGGCGCCGTGGTGCGGATACCTGCGGCCACCTCGCGCAGTACACAGGGAGACGTGACCCTGGCGATGGCACCGGGTATTGCGAGCGAGTTGACTGCCCTGCTCACGGGCCTGGGCGCGCTGGACCCCATCCCGGTCTGAACCCGGGGGCCTGCGTCGCGTCCGCGTCAGCAGGACGTTTCGTGAACTGCTGCGATGACGGCAGGGTCGGCGCCGGTGTCGGGGTCCTGGGGGTTGGCCGCCCGGAGGGTGTCGAGGACGGCCAGTGCGTCCTGATTCTGTTCGGATTCGCTGAAGTGTTCACCTATCGACAGGTCGACCCCGTTGCCGGGACGTCCGTCGTTGACGAGTTCGGTGCACGGGGCCGCGATCCACAATGCGGCCGCAGCGGCTTTACCGGCATCGCCGAAGCGGATCTGGCCGAAGCAGTCCAGATTCTGGTCGGGGTAGAGGGTGTCGTCGCCGTAGGCGGCTTCGGGGGCGGCCTGGAAGCCGAGAGACGTCAGATCATCGAGCACGGTCTGGGCCTTGCCCTGCTCGTCGGTGGCGTTCAGGACGCGGATCTGAAAACTGGCCAGGGCCGCCGGGGGTACCTGCAGCATCTCGTCCCGGCCTGCGGTGGTCCCGACCGCGGGGGCGCCGGAATCGGGCGCCGCTGAGGGCGCGGGAGGTGGCGGGCAGTCGGTGGGCGCAGCGGTGGCCTCGGAGGTCGACAGCGCGCTGATCCACACGAGTGCGGCGATGAGCGTGAGTACCACCGCGACGATGACCGCCGGCAGGTAGCGCCGGCGGCGGAAGGGCCGGCCGCGGTCATCGGTGGGATAGCCATAGGTGATCTGGGAAACCATGGGTTCTCGAGATGCCTTCCGCCGGAGATGTGCACGAGCGAGTCAACTGTAAACGCATGCCGCCCACCGCCGGCGCCAACCGGCGTCGGGTGGCCCTGGTGTCGCAGGGTTGACTCCATGTCGTGGTCTCGGTCCCGCCGGTCCGGGAATGTTCTCGCGCCCGTGTTGTTGTTGACTCTGAGAGGCAGCTGGGCTAGGCTTCGGCCGCCTCGGATTGGATAGCTTGAAATTCGGACTACCGATCAACTGTGGCGAAAATCACAAAATCCATGCCCGACAGTGCAACGAATAGCCCTCGATGGGTCGTTGTCCCAAGGGCATTGTCGCGGACTTTGCAAAAGGGGAAGTGCGCGGCCTGTTGGGACTTTTGGAACCCGCTCACATCGGGAACCCGAAGTCGCAGGTGCTTCTACATAAGGCGGAATTATGGCAACTGATTACGATGCGCCGCGGCGCACCGAATCCGACGAGGTCTCAGAGGACTCCCTCGAAGAGCTCAAGGCGCGACGAAGTGAGGCGCAGGCGGCCTCGGTTGACGTGGACGAAGGCGACACCGCCGAATCGTTCGAACTCCCGGGCGCTGATCTGTCGGGCGAGGAACTGTCGGTGCGGGTGATCCCCAAGCAGGCCGACGAGTTCACTTGCACCAGTTGCTTCCTCGTTTATCACCGCAGCCGTCTGGCGACGGAGAACGGGAACTCCCGGATCTGCGTCGACTGCGCCTGATCGCACGGTGAATGAGGTGAATCGTCCGGTGGACTGATTCACCTCGCGCCGCGTGGGGGCGCGGCGGCAAGAAAACTATCGGCCCGAAGCCTCGGTGGCCGCGTCTGGCAAGCCCAGCGCGGCCACCAGCTTTTCCGGGTGACGGGTGCTGACCAACCAGTACGGAGTCGGGTCGTCGGGATCGTCGAGCACCAGCAACACCATCGTCTTCACCCAGAACTTGTGGACGAGAAATGCCGCCGGATCCAGCTGTCGTCCCATGGCCGCGCTCTTGGCGCTGGCCGGGATGACCGCCGCCCGGGCGATCATCGCGATCGGCAGATGCGCCTTGTGCGCGAACAACTCGTCACCGGACACCCACACCCGCGTTCTGCCCATCGACCACAGGAGCCAGATCACCAACGGGGTGAGAACGGCATACGCGATCCAGCTCAGCGTGCTCTCGTGTAGCGAGAGCTGAATCTCGTAGCCGAGGATCCCGGTGACCACGACAGCGCCGAGCCACCACCAGAGCGGTACGTGAAGGCGTTCGTCGAAATGGCCCGCGGCAGCAGTCGCCGGGGAGCCGGACGAGTCTCCGGCGGGGTCGGGTGATGGCAGAGGTGGC
Source organism: Williamsia sp. 1138 (assembly GCF_002095435.2). Taxonomy (GTDB): domain Bacteria; phylum Actinomycetota; class Actinomycetes; order Mycobacteriales; family Mycobacteriaceae; genus Williamsia. The sequence goes on along the minus strand of NZ_MJEJ02000051.1, from coordinate 33,767 downwards.
ACGGCGCCAGCGTAGTCTTCCGGTGTGGCAACCGACCGTGGCAGCACCCCCGCCGATGTATCGACCGTGTCTTTACGGCGTCTCGACAAAGGGATCGCGGTGCCCACCCGTGCACACCCCGGCGATGCCGGTGTCGATCTGTCCAGTGCAGTCGACCTCGTACTCGAACCGGGTGAGCGACAGCTGGTTCCGACCGGGATCGCCATCGCGCTACCGGTCGGGACGGTGGGGTTGATCCACCCCCGCTCCGGACTCGCCGCGCGTGCAGGTCTGTCGATCGTGAACACCCCGGGCACGGTCGATGCGGGATACCGCGGGGAGATAAAGGTCTGTTTGATCAATCTCGACCGGCACACCCCGATCTCGATCAGTCGGGGTGACCGCATCGCGCAGCTGTTGGTGCAACGGGTCGAATTGCCGGAGATCGTCGAAGTCGACGAGTTGGACGACACGAGCCGAGGGGCCGGCGGGTACGGGTCCAGCGGTGGACACGCAATACTGGGCGCATTGGCGCCGGAGGGTAGTTGAGAGATGGCACGTGAGCGCGGTCGAGGCCGCAGAGGCGGCAGGGGTGCGCCGAGCGCGCCGGCAGAGTCCGAACCCCAGGTGATCGGAAGCGGCCAGGGACCCTACGACATCGGAGACCTGGCGCCCGAATCCCGTTTCGAGAACTCCCACCTCGACCTCGGGTCGGTACTCGTCCCCGTCGTCGAGGGCGGCCAGGTGACGGTGGAGATGTCCGCGGACCATCAGCCGCAATCGGTCTTTCTCGTCACTCCCCATGGACGCATCACCGTCGCAGCTTTCGCGGCGCCCAAATCGAGCGGGCAGTGGCGTGAGGTCGTCCTCGAGCTGACCGAATCACTGCAGACCGAAGGTGCCGAGACCGCAATCGAGACCGGATTCTGGGGCCGTGAGGTCGTGGCCACCGTGCCCGGCGGTGTCCACCGGTTCATCGGCGTCGACGGCTCGCGGTGGATGATCCGCGCCGTGGCCAGTGCGCCGACAGCAGGGGCGGAAGCGCTGGCGAAGGTGGCACGCGCGGTGGTCAGTGAGACGGTCGTCCGCCGCGGCGACGACCCACATCCGCCACGGACTCCGTTGCCGATCGTCTTGCCCCCTGTGCTCGCTGAGCAGGTCGCCGCAGCTCAGCAGGAGATGGCCGATTCGGGCCAGATGGCCGCGTCGGCCGCACCGGCACCGAATGACAGTGGGGCGCAGGCCCAGTCAGCGCAGGCCACCGTTCGGGTCCAGGGCACGCCGCCGCCGGCTCCAGCGCCCGATCCTCAGCCTGACCCGGAACCAGCAGAGAAGAAGACAGGGCCCGTCTCGAGCGGATCGGCCATGCAGCAGCTGCGAAACCGTCCGCAACGCTAGCGGTGTTGCGCGCGGTCGTGTGACGGGTCGAGAGATCGCCAGCCATCCAGCGCCCGGCGGCCGAGGATCGAAGGATCGGCGCCGAGCTCGGCCAAGGTGATGTCGGCGAGCGTCGCGATCGGGGCGTGCGCCCGCCACACCTCTGCGACCCCATGAGGGTGGACCGGATCATCGGTGGCGGCGGTGATCGCAAGCGGCACCCGCAGTCGCGAGAGCGTCTCCGCCGTCGGGGCGTGATAGTTCGAGGCCTCGGCGAGCACTGACCCGAGCTGATCGCCGATGGCACGCCACGATCTGGCCAATTCCGCGCCGAGCCATGGGGGACTGCCCGCCCGCATCTGCGAAATCGTCTCGTCGAGCCCGTGCCGGCGTAGGAGATTGAGGGTCAGGTGCGCGCTGTGTGCCGCCGGTGCGGTTGCGGGATCGCCCACCCATGGGGGTAGGGCGGCCAACACGCCCGTACAGCGCTGCGGATTGTCGATCGCCCACTGCACGGCCACGCAGGCTCCGAGAGACACCCCAGCGGCCACGATCGTGCCCCACCTCGACGCCGCGTCGTCGAGGGCACGGCGATAGCCGCTGATCAGACCATCGCCGTCCGGATCCACCGCGATGACTCTGAAGTCGGCATTCGCGAACGCCCTGGCAGCGAAATCGGCATCCGAGCCCGTTCCTGGCAGAGCTACGATCACCCGTTCGCCGCCGCGGCGGGTCGGAGATGACGGCTGGTGTTGCTGCATGGAATGATCTTGCATCGCGGGTGGAAGTCGGGTGGACAGAGGTCTACTCTGGCGTGAGCACAGACCCGTGACAACTACTAGCCCGAGCGATCGGGAAGGTGCGTAGCGCAATGACCGCAGGCGGATACCTCAAACGCCTCACCCGCAGGCTGACCGAGGATCTCGAGCAGCTCGACGCCGAGACCATCTCGCAGCAGTCTCAGCAGACCGGTGCCCAGCGCGCCTGCGACTGTTCAGCCGGAGACGAGGTCACCATGCACGGTGAGCTGCGTTCCGTGCAGACTTGTTCGAAGAGCATGAAGACGGGAATCGTCGCCGAGTTCTTCGACGGCACCGACGTCGTCACCCTCAAGTTCATCGGACGCAACCGCATCCCCGGTATCGAACCCGGCCGGACCTTGACGGTTCGTGGCCGGATCGGCGAGCACGACGGTCACAAGATCATGTTCAATCCGTACTACGAGTTGCTCGGCGAGAGCTGAGTTGGTCTTGAGAGCTCAGCAGGGAGCGGATCCGCAGTCGTCTGGCGATGGCGGTCCCGAGCTACCCGGCGATGGTCGCGGGCCAGCCGAGAGTGAGCCCGAAGCACTCACGGTGATGGAGCAGTTGGGCGGGGTCTCGGGCCTCATCTATTCGTCGGTTCCGATCGTGGTGTTCGTACCCGCGAACTCACTGTGGAATCTCACGGTCGCGATCTACGCCGCACTCGGCGTGGCATTGCTCATATTTGTCGTCCGGCTGATTCGGCGCGAACCCATCCAACCGGCCATCTCGGGTGTGATCGGTGTCGGGGTGTGCGCGTTCATCGCATACCGCACAGGGGATGCCAAAGGATTCTTCCTTTTCGGGATCTGGACCACTCTGCTGTACGCGGGGGTGTTCGTCCTGTCGATCCTGGTGCGGTGGCCGCTGGTCGGGGTCATCTGGAATGCGCTGAACGGCAACGGAACAGCCTGGCGTAAGCATCGACGCACCCTGCTTGCCTATGACATCGCCACCGCGATCTGGGCTGTGCTGTTCGGGGTCCGCTATCTGGTGCAGTCGTTTCTCTACGACCACGATCAGACCGGCGCCCTCGCAGTGGCGCGTATCGCCATGGGCTGGCCGCTGACCGCGGTCGCCGTGGTGGCCACGGTATTACTCGTCCGCTGGGCTCAGAAGAACGAGGACAGCGGCGAGACCGGCCCGGTGGGGGATCAGGCCGACCCTGCAGGCGACATCATCACGCCGGAGCCGCCGGCTCGATGATCGCTGCCCGCAATTGGGCCTCGGCCTCTGCGGGCACGATGAAGATCAACTCGTCCCCACCCTCGACGGCGTCGTCGGGTACCGGGACGATCACCCTTCCTCCGCGCAGAATCGTCACGAGCGCGGCATCCCTGGGCAACTTCAGCTTGCGGACGGGCTTGCCTGCCAGCGGAGTGTTGTCAGGGAGGGTCATCTCCACCAGGTTGGCCTGACCCTGGCGGAAGGTCATCAACCGCACGAGATCGCCGACCGACACCGCCTCCTCGACGAGCGACGCAAGCATTCGCGGGGTCGAGACGGCGACATCGACGCCCCAGTCCTCGTCGAACAACCACTCGTTACGCGGATCGTTGACCCGGGCGACGACCCTGGCGACCGCGAACTCGGTCTTCGCCAGCAGACTGACGACGAGATTCGCCTTGTCGTCGCCCGTCGCCGCGATGACAACGTTGAACTTGTGCAGCTGTACCCGCTCGAGATTGTCGAGTTCGCAGGCGTCGCCGCTGACCCACCGGGCACCGGGTACCGATTCCTCGTCGATGTGGTCCAGATTGCGCTCGAGCAGCAGGACGTCGTGAGAGTTGGCGATCAGCTCGCGAGCGATCGAACGTCCCACCGCACCGGCACCGGCTATGGCGACCTTCATGATGTTCTCCTACGTTCTGCGGTGGTCAATCGGACTCGGGCGCAACACCGGCGGCGACCGAGCGGACCTTTTCTAGATTGTCGACGAGTGCCGCGACAAAAACCTGGTCATCCTGTTGCAGAACCGCTTTGGGACCGGGAAGCAAGGGGAGTCCGAGCCGGTTGATGAAGCTCACCCGAGAACCGGTGTTCTCCTGGAAGAGGGTCACGGACGTTCCCACCCAGGATTCGTGGACGGTCAGCCGGACGATCGCGACCTCGCCCGACGGTTCCGTCCAGGCGACCTCATCGGCATCGGCCTCGCCGAGCGCGGAGATGAACCGGTCGGTCGTCCAAGGGACGGTCGCGACCGTCGGGATGCCCAGTCGCTCGTAGACTGCCGCACGCTTGGCGTCGTAGATCCGCGCCACGACCTTGGGGACGTGAAAGGTTTCTCGAGCCACCCGCGCCGCGATGATGTTCGAGTTGTCACCGGACGACACCGCGGCGAACGCGTCTGCGCCCTCGATTCCCGCGCGGCGCAGCACCTCTTGGTCGAATCCGACACCCTTGACGGTGGTGCCGCCGAAGTCGTCGGGTAGTCGGCGAAAGGCGGTCGGATCCCGGTCGATGACCGCGACGGCATGGCCTGCGGCCTGCAATTTCAAGGCCAGGTTCGCGCCGACGCGGCCACATCCCATCACCACCACACGCATGAGAACTCCTCGCTGAAATCATCCGGGTCGGCCGTCAGGTCGAGCTCCGCTCCGCTGCGTCTCGGCACTCTGGTCGAGCTCCGCTCCGCTGCGTCTCGGCACTCTGGTGAACGCTACCGCCACCCACGTAGCTATACGGCACGGCAGGCCCTATTGTTTGCCTGGTGTCAAAGGTGTCCAAGGCCTCTACGGCGACAAAACGACTGCTTCTGGGCAGGCCGTTCCGCAGTGACACCCTCGGTCATACGTTGCTGCCGAAGAGGATCGCGCTCCCGGTGTTCGCCTCGGATGCGATGTCGTCGGTTGCCTACGCGCCGCAGGAGATCTTTCTCGTCCTGTCGGTGGCCGGTTTGTCCGCTTACACGTACACGCCCTGGATCGGTCTCGCCGTCGCGCTGGTGATGGTGGTCGTGGTGGCCAGCTACCGACAGAACGTGCATGCCTACCCTTCGGGTGGTGGCGATTACGAGGTTGCCACCACCAACCTCGGGCCTACCGCCGGTCTGACGGTGGGAAGCGCCCTGCTCGTGGACTACGTGCTGACCGTGGCGGTGTCGATCGCGTCGGCGGCGGAGAACATCGGTTCAGCCGTGCCGTTCGTGCAGACCCACAAGGTGCTCTTCTGCGTGTTCGCCATCGTCCTGCTCACCTCCATCAATCTGCGAGGACTGCGCGAATCCGGGACCGCGTTCGCCATTCCCACCTACGCCTTCATCGTCGGCATGGTCGCGATGCTGGTCTGGGGGTTCCTCCGGGTGTACGTATTCGGCGACGACATCCACTCAGAAACAGCGGGTTATGAGATCAAGGCGGAGCAGGATCACCTGATCGGGATCGCCTTCGTGTTCCTGATTGCGCGCGCCTTCTCTTCCGGATGCGCGGCCCTGACCGGGGTCGAGGCGATCAGCAACGGCGTACCTGCGTTTCAGAAGCCCAAATCGCGGAACGCGGCGACGACGCTGTTGCTCCTGGGCTCGATCTCGATCGTGTTGTTGATGGGCATCATCCTGCTGGCCAAGGAAATCGGCGTGAAATATGTGTCGAACCCGGCCAAGGACCTGATCGGGGCGCCGGAGGGATACGAGCAGAAGTCGCTGATCGCCCAGATCGCCCACGCGGTGTTCGGCGGGTTCACCCCCGGCTTCTACTTCGTGACCGTGGTCACCGCACTGATCCTCGTCCTGGCCGCGAACACCGCTTTCAACGGGTTCCCGGTGCTGGGTTCGGTGCTCGCCCAAGATCGTTACCTGCCACGACAGTTGCACACCCGCGGTGACCGTCTGGCCTTCTCGAACGGAATCCTGTTCCTGGCGGCCGCGGCGATCGCCTTCATCGTTGCCTTCGGCGCCGAGGTCACCGCGCTGATCCAGCTCTACATCGTCGGGGTCTTCGTGTCGTTCACCCTGAGTCAGATCGGGATGGTGAAGCACTGGACTCGGCATCTGAAGACCGAACGCGATCCGAGCGCGCGAGCACGAATGGTCCGGTCCCGCATCATCAACACCATCGGCCTGCTCATGACCGGATCGGTGTTGATCATCGTCCTGATCACCAAGTTCCTTGCGGGGGCGTGGATCGCGATCGTCGCAATGGTCGCCATCTTCGGGCTTATGAAACTCATTCACCGCCACTACGCATCGGTGCAGGCAGAGCTGGACAACTCCGATTACGAGGCAGTACTGCCGAGTCGTACCCATTCGATCGTGCTGGTCTCGACCCTGCATCTGCCGAGTCGGCGTGCGCTCGCCTTTGCCCGCGCGACACGTCCTGACAAGCTCGAAGCGGTGACGGTGAATGTCGATGATCGCGACACCCGAAAGCTCGTGGCGCAATGGGAAGATAGTGACATCACGGTGCCGTTGAAAGTGATCGCGTCGCCGTATCGAGAGGTCACCCGGCCCGTCATCGACTACGTCCGCCGGTTGCGCCGCGAATCGCCGCGTGACGTGGTGACGGTGTTCATCCCCGAATACGTGGTCGGGCATTGGTGGGAGCAGATCCTGCACAACCAATCCGCGTTGCGACTCAAAGGTCGACTGCTGTTCGAACCAGGGGTGATGGTGACGTCGGTACCGTGGCAGTTGAGTTCGTCTGATCGACGCAAACGCGACCGCACCTACATCGCCCCGGGAGACACCCGCCGTGGTGTGGGAACGCTTCCCGGCGAACGAAATGATCCGCAGTGACCGAGACGCCAGCATCCCGCCCGAAAACGACCGAAAACAGTTGGTTCGGCACCGAATTCGAGCTCGTCACCGAGCGGCTCGGTCACGGTGGCGTGTGCGTCGGACGCCACGACGGCAGAGTCGTGTTCGTCCGCCATGCCCTACCGGGTGAGCGGCTGCGGGTGCGGGTGTCGGAGGACCGGGGCAAGGGCTTCGTCCGCGCCGAGATCACCGAGATCGTGGAGGCATCAGGACATCGCATCGAAGCGGCCTGTCCGGCCGGGGCGCCAGGCGGTGGTGCGGGATGCTGCGATCTATCTCACACGACGGGATCCCATGCCCGCGAGCTGAAGTCGGGCGTGCTCAGCGAGCTGCTGAGTCGGATGGGTGGGGTGCAGTGGGAGGGCGAGGTCCGTTCGCTGGACCCTGCCGCCGGGGACGAACCAGAAACCGGGTGGCGGGTCCGGGAACGCCTGGTCGTCGACAGCGCTGGTGTCGCGGGAATGCATGCCTTTCAATCGCATTCGGTGATCCGCCGGCTCGATTGCGCGCAGCCGCTGCCGGGTTTGCTCGATGGCATCGAACTCCTCGAAGGCCTGCAACCCGGGGCGGACCTGGTGGTCACCGCGGGAGACGACGGGGTCCGGCACATCGCCTCGATCGCCGGCCTCGCCCCGGCCGGCGACGTGCGCCGGGCGCGCCGCACCCGAACACCGTCCGGGGGTAGGCGAAAGGTCCAGCGCGACCGCGCCCAGCGTTCTGCCGCTCGCGACGAGGCGATACTCGCGGGGGGACCCACCGTGCGGCGCACCGTCGCCGGACGGAGTTGGGAGTTGCCCATCACCGGCTTCTGGCAGGCGCACCGTTTCGCGGCCGCCGGGTACGGCACCGCAGTGCGAACGCTGCTGCGAGACGCGGGCCTACCGCGATCTGTGGTCGTGTGGGACCTGTACGGAGGCGCGGGAGTGCTGGCCGGTGCCGCGATCGACGAGAACGACGAGGCGCGAGGGACCGCTCGGGTCCACATCGTCGAGGCGGACGCCGCCGCGGTTGCCGCGGCACAACAAACGTTTGCCGATGATCATCGGGTGCAGGTGCACCGCGGGAATGTGGCAACCTCGCTCGGCGCTCTGCCTGCGCCGGACGTGGTGATCCTCGACCCACCGCGAGCGGGCGCCGGCCGGGCGGTCGTGGAGCAGGTGGTCGCCGCGGCCCCGTCCTACGTCATCGCGGTCGGGTGTGATCCGGCGACATTCGCACGTGACCTGAGCGACTACATCCGTGGTGGGTACGAGGTGGTCACACTTCTCGGCTACGACGCATTCCCGCTGACTCACCACCTGGAGGCGATCGCACTGCTGCGCCCATCCTCCGCTCCGGCTCCGGGTCCGTAGACTGGGTAGCCACGCGTCCGCCGCAGCCCGGCGGGTGCACCGCGGCAGACCGGTAGTTCGTCGGCGTCGCCGCCCACCTGAGAGGACACCAGAGAGATGAGCGTGCTGGATTCGGTCGATTCGCCATCCGATCTGCGCGAGTTGACCCTCCCGCAGATGCACGAGCTGGCCCAGGAGATCCGCGATTTCCTGATCGCCAAGGTCTCGGCGACCGGCGGACATCTGGGACCCAATCTCGGCGTGGTCGAACTCACCCTTGCCCTGCACCGGGTCTTCGATTCGCCGAACGACGCACTCCTCTTCGACACCGGCCACCAGTGCTACGTGCACAAGATCGTCACCGGCCGCAAAGGAGGATTCGACACCCTCCGCCAGCGCGACGGCCTGACCGGGTACCAGGAACGCGCAGAGAGCGAGCACGACTGGGTCGAGTCCTCGCACGCCTCGGCCGCTTTGTCTTATGCGGATGGGCTGGCCAAGGCATTCGAACTGGCGGGCGAGAGCCGGCACGTCGTCCCGGTGGTCGGCGACGGCGCGCTGACCGGAGGAATGTGCTGGGAAGCGCTCAACAACATCGCGGGCGGAGATCGCCCCATGGTCATCGTCGTCAACGACAACGGCCGCTCGTACGCGCCGACCATCGGTGGTTTCGCGCGGCACCTCTCGGGACTGCGACTGCAGCCTGGCTACGAGCGCGTTCTCGACGAGGGGCGGCGCGCGGTCCTCAAGATGCCGTTGTTCGGTGCGCTGGCGTATTCGGCACTGCACGGTCTCAAGACCGGGATCAAAGATGCGCTCGCCCCGCAGGCGATGTTCACCGATCTGGGCATCAAATACGTCGGACCCGTCGACGGACACGATCAGGAGGCGCTGGAGAAGGCGCTGCAGCGGGCGAAGTCCTTCGGGGGATCGGTCATCGTGCACACCGTCACCCGAAAGGGGATGGGTTACCACCACGCCGAGAACGATGTCGCCGATCAGATGCACTCGACCGGCATCATCGATCCGGCCACCGGCAAATCGACGAGTGTGCCCGCGCCGGATTGGACGTCGGTGTTCTCCGCCGCGCTGATCGAGGCCGGTAGCCGCCGCAAAGACGTCGTCGCGATCACCGCGGCGATGCCGGGTCCGACGGGTCTCGCACCGTTCGGAGAACGCTTCCCCGACCGCATGTTCGACGTCGGGATCGCCGAACAGCACGCACTCACCTCGGCCGCCGGTCTGGCGCTGGGCGGACTCCATCCTGTTGTCGCCATCTACTCCACCTTTCTCAACCGCGCCTTCGATCAATTGCTGATGGACGTGGCGCTGCTGCGGCAACCCGTCACGCTGGTCCTGGACCGTGCAGGAGTCACCGGACCGGATGGTCCCAGCCACAACGGGATGTGGGATCTCTCACTCATGTCGATCGTGCCCGGCATGCGAGTGGCTGCCCCGCGGGATTCGGTGCGACTGCGAGAAGAGCTCGCCGAGGCCCTCGACGTGAACGACGGACCCACCGCGCTTCGCTTCCCGAAGGGTGCGGTACCTGAGGACATCCGCGCCATCGAACGGCTCGGCGACGGCACAGATGTTCTCGCGGCACCGTCTCGCGGGGACGACTGCGATGTTCTGATCGTCGCTGTCGGTCCGTTCGCCTCGCTTGCCATCGACACCGCTGCACGCCTTGCCCAGCAGGGGATCGGGGCCACGGTCGTCGACCCACGATGGGTGTTGCCGGTGCCGGAATCCATTGTCGAATTGGCCGCCACCCACCGACTCGTGGTCACCGTGGAAGACGGTGGAGTCCACGGCGGCGTGGGTTCGTCGGTGTCGGAGAAGCTGCGCAGCGCCGGGGTGTCCACACCCGTGCGCGACGTGGGTATCGCACAGGAGTTCCTCTCACCCGCTTCGCGCAATCAGATACTCGATCAGCTGGGTCTCACCGCCCAGGACGTCGCTCGGGCGATCACGGCCATGGTGTCGGGGATGCAGCCGCCGCTGTCGTCGTCAGATGAGAGCGATCTCGTTCGCGGAGAAAACAATTCGCGACAGGCCTCGGATCAGCAGGCGCTTCCCGAGTAGCCGACCGGATCGTGCTCAGTCGGTCGCCGGCACAACTGCGAGGGCGTCGGCGATCACCGGTGAGGTCAGGTGGATCTGCCACGGCCGTGCGCCACCGACCGCCAGTCGGGTGGCGACGGCCTCCGGCGTGGCAGATGGCACGTCGTCCCAGCACAGTTGACGAACCAGCTCGGGCTGCAGCAGATTCTCCACCGGCGTGTTCACCTCTTCGGCGAGCGCTGTCAGCGCCGCGCGTACCGCGGTCAGCCGCGCAGCGGCCTCAGGCGACTTGGCTTCCCAGCGATTGACCTGGGGCAGCCCGGTACTCGGTGGTCGCCGGGGCGGCAGTTCGGAGTCCGGGAGTCGTCGCGCCGCTTCGAGTGCCGACATCCATCGACCGGCCTGCCGGCGTTGGCGTGGACCGCCGAAGACGGGCAACTTGTACAGCTCATCCAGCGTTTTCGGATCCGCGACCGCAGCGGCGACGATTGCCGAGTCCGGCAGGATCCGGCCCGGTGCCACGTCGCGTCGACGTGCCACGTCCTCACGCGCAATCCATAACTGCTGCACGGCGGCCAAGGTTCGAGTGGACTTGATGGTGTGGATTTTCGATACCCGCCGCCACCGATCCGGACGCGGCGCGGGCTCGGGCCTGGCAAGCACGGCAGCGAATTCCTCCGCGGCCCATGTCTCTTTCCCCGCCTCGACCAGCGCAGCCTGGACTGCATCACGGAGCTCGATGAGAACCTCGACGTCGAGGGCCGCGTAATTCAGCCAATCGGCCGGGAGTGGACGTCGCGACCAGTCCGCGGCACCGTGGCCCTTGACCAGGCCGAGCCCGAGGAAATGCTCCACCATCGCAGCGAGGTTGACCTTGGGGATCCCGAGCAGCCTGCCCGCCAATTCGGTGTCGTAGAGCGCAGCACAGCGGAAGTTCAGCTCGCGTAGGCACGGCAGGTCCTGGTCCGCGGCGTGCAGGATCCACTCGGGACCGTCGAGGGCGGCTGCAATCGGTCCGAGGGCGTCAGGATGATCGATCGGGTCGATGAGCATCGTTCCACTGCCCGCGCGCCGGATCTGGACGAGGTAGGCGCGTCCGGAATACCGGAAGCCTGACGCCCGCTCGGTGTCGAGCGCGATCGGCCCGGTGCCGGCAGCCAGCGATCGCCCGGCCTCGGCGAACTCATCTGGCGTGGTCAGCACCGGTGGCACGCCGTCGGCCGGTTCGGTCAATGGGGTCGGTGGGGGACCCTCGTCGACCGAAGGCGCCTCGGCACCCGTGGGAATTGCCTCGTCGTCGGAAACCGGTGGCGGCTCGATTGATTCGGTCATACCGCTGGGTTCACGCTTCGGCGAACCCGAGCCGCGTGACCCCGGACGGGGGCAGGCCCGCGGCCAGGGAGAGCACTTCACAGAACGCCTCCACATGGCCGTTCAACTCATCGGTGGTCGATGTCCACGAAGCCCGCAGTTCCAGCTGATGCGCTCGCGGTGGTCCGGAGATGTCGCCGTATCGGACCGACGTCGTCGACGTGACGGTCCCTCCGAGCGCAGTGATCTCCACGTGCTCGGACTTCTCGAGGGATTCGGTCAACCAGCTCCAGGCCACCTCGGGCAACAGTGGGTCGGCGGCCAACACGGCTTCGACCTCGGCCTGGATGAATGCCACCAGGCGCATGGTTCCGTTCCAGGCCTCGTGGCCGTCGGGGTCGTAGAGCAGGATCAGGCGGCCGAAGGCGGTACCGTCGGAATCGGTGGCCACGTCGTCGCCTTCGGGCTGGGTCACCTCGGCGCCGACGGCATAGCTGTAAGGCGCCAGACGCTGCGGGGGACGAATGCTGCCGAGCTCGATCTCAGACCGGACCCTGGCCGCGTGCATCGATTCGATGGCGCTGCGAAAGACCGCAGGCTCGGTCGACGCTCCGGAAGTGGTCACTGTTCGACCGTAGGGCCCCGCCACGCCGACGCTGCGGAGGCGCGCCGTACCCGACCTACGTCGCAGCAGGCGGTGGGCCGTGGAGGCGGGGGGCGTGCTCATGGCAGCATGTCGGGTGATGACTCAACAACATGCCCGCGCCCTCTCGCCGCTGGTCGCGGCCGCCCGCGGGCAGCGCCCCGACCGTCGCCCCGTGTGGTTCATGCGGCAGGCGGGCCGCTCGTTGCCGGAATACCGCGAGATCCGCGTGGGACGCGGGATGCTCGAGTCGTGTTTCGATCCCGACCTCGTCTGCGAGATCACGCTTCAGCCGGTCCGCAGACACGGCGTCGATGCGGCGATCCTCTTCTCCGATATCGTCGTCCCGCTCAAGGCAGCGGGTGTCGACCTGGACATCGTGTCGGGTGTCGGACCGGTGATCGCCGAGCCCATCCGAACCAGAGAAGACATCCGCAGGCTCCCGCTGCTCACCCCGGAGGCCGTGGGTGCGGTGTCGAGAGCCGTGACACTGCTCAAAGCCGAGCTCGGGGATACGGCGCTGATCGGCTTTGCGGGCGCGCCGTTCACCTTGGCGTCGTATCTCGTGGAGGGCGGCCCGAGCCGTAACTACGAGAACACCAAAGCGCTGATGTACTCCGATCCCGCCGTGTGGCATGAACTGGTCGGCAAGCTCGCCGACATCACGATCGCGTTCCTGAAGGTGCAGCTCGACGCCGGTGTCGACGCGTTCCAGCTGTTCGATTCCTGGGCCGGCGCCCTCTCCGTTGCCGACTACAACACGTTCGCGCGCCCCCACTCGGCTCGGGTCTTCGCCGAATTGGCGGCTTACGACGTCCCCCGCATCCACTTCGGGGTCGGGACAGGGGAGTTGCTTCACGACATGGGCACCGCCGGCGCCGATGTGGTCGGCGTCGACTGGCGCATCCCGCTGGACGAGGCCGCTCGTCGGGTCGGACCCGGGAAAGCCCTCCAGGGAAATCTGGATCCGGCCACCCTTTTCGCTCCGTGGGAGGTGGTCGAGCGTGAGGTGCGCAGGATCGCCGCCGAAGCCGACCGGGCGCTCGACGCCGGTGCGATCGGGCACATCTTCAACCTCGGCCACGGAGTCTTGCCCCCCACCGATCCGACGGTGCTGACCAGGGTGGTGGAGTTGGTGCACTCCCTGTGAACCCTCGGGTGGCGGTTCTCGGCGGCGGGATCTCCGGTCTGGTCGCGGCGTACCGGCTACGCCGGCTGCTCAGCGCCTCGGTGGACATCGACATATTCGAGAGGTCCGACCACGTCGGCGGCACCCTGCACTCGGTCGAGGTCGGGGGAATCCGTCTCGACGTCGGGGCTGAAGCGTTTTTGGTGCGACGCCCCGAAGCCACGGCGCTGGTACACGAACTGGGGTTGACCCACCTGCTCGTCCACCCGGGAACGCTGGGACCGAACATCTTGTCGGGTGCGAGTTTGCATCCGGTGGCGCGGCCGACCCTCATGGGCATACCCGGTGACCCGGACACCGTCGCCCACCTCGCGGAGGCCGACGACCTGCGCCTGATGGCACGCGAACCCGCCCGCGCGCTGAAGTGGCGGTCCGGTCAGGACATCTCGATCGGCGAACTCGTCGGTGACCGCTTCGGGCGGTCGGTGGTCGAACGCAGCGTGGATCCGATGCTGTCGGGTGTGTACTCGGCGCGTTCAGACGATCTGGGGCTGCGGGCGGTGATGCCTGGTTTGGCGGCGCGCCTCGACGCGGGTGCACCTGATCTGACCTCCGCCGTCACCTCGTTGTTGGGGGCCGCGACGGGATCGGGCCCGGTGTTCGGTGCGTTGCTCGGTGGATATCCGGTGCTGGTGGACGAACTGCTACGGCAAAGCGCACCCATTGTGCATGTGGGTACCTCGGTCGGGGAGGTCCGTCGAACTCCCCGCGGCTGGGCGGTCGATGGTGAACCCTTCGACGGGGTGGTGTGCGCGCTGCCCGCGCCTGTGACCGCAGAGATCTTCGCCTCGGTGGAGGAGATCGCGCAGCCGCTGGCCGGGATCGACGTATCTGGTTCTGCGGTCGTCGCGATGGCGCTGGACAGCGGCGTCGAGTTACCTCAACTGTCGGGTGTCCTCGTGGCCGGGGACGAAACCTCGGTCCGCGCAAAAGCATTCACGTTCAGTTCTCGCAAGTGGAACCACCTCGCCGGCGACGGCGGGGTCGTCCGGGCATCGTTCGGCCGATACGGCGCGAGCGTGAGCGGTATCGACGATCGACAGTTGATCGATTGGGCCTCAACTGATCTGGGTGTGGTGATGGCGCTGGCGGGACAAGAGCAGACGCCTGTCCCGGTCCGAGCCGCGGTGGTGCAGCGCTGGCCCGGAGGCATCCCGCGCTATGCCCCCGGACATACAGGCCTCGTTTCCCAGATCGATCGAGATCGGCCCGCCCGGCTCGTGTTGGCCGGCGCCACCTACAGCGGTGTCGGGGTACCTGCCTGCATCGGGCGTGCTGATGCCGTCGCGCGCGTACTCGTCACCGATCTCGCCGGGGGCTGACGTAGCTCCACCTGCACGCAGGTGGGGCCTGCTGCGGGTGGCAGTATGAAATACATGACCCGCCTGGATTACGCCGAACTCAACGCCACCGTCCGCTATCTGATGTTCTCCGTGTTCTCGGTTCGCCCAGGAGAACTGGGCGAAGACCGCTCGGCCGCCGTCGCCGACGCCGAGCAGTTCTTCGGAACCCTGGCCGACAAGGGTGTGGTGGTGCGCGGGATCTATGACGTCTCGGGCCTGCGCGCCGACGCCGACTTCATGATCTGGTGGCACTCCGAAGAAGTCGAGCAGATCCAGGCCGCATACGCCGATTTCCGCCGCACCACCGTTCTGGGCAAAGTGAGCACCGCGGTCTGGAGCAACGTTGCGCTGCACCGGCCTGCGGAGTTCAACAAGAGTCACATCCCGGCGTTTCTCGCGGGTGAGGAAGCCGGGAAATACATCTGCGTGTACCCGTTCGTGCGCTCCTACGAGTGGTACCTGCTACCCGACGCCGAGCGCCGCCAGATGCTCGCGGACCATGGCAAGCAGGCCCGCGGTTACAAGGATGTGCGTGCCAACACGGTCTCGTCGTTCGCGTTGGGCGACTACGAGTGGTTGCTGGCGTTCGAAGCACCCGAACTGCACCGGATCGTCGATCTGATGCGCGACCTGAGGGCCACCGAGGCCCGGATGCACGTGCGCGAGGAAACCCCGTTCTTCACCGGACCCCGCGTGGAGATCGACCAGCTGCTCAACGCTCTGCCGTGAGCTATACCCCGGCCGGCGCTGCCGGTCGGGTGGAGCTGCCGCCGACCTCGATCTGATCGGTTTTGCGCAGGTCGAGGTAGCGGAACAGCAACACGCAGAAGACCGAGATCATCAGGAGCGACCAGCCCCAGGTGACCTTGTTGTACTCGACCGCGCGGCCGAAGGCCTCCCATCGGTCGGAATAGAAGGCATCGAACGTGAAGCACCCGTACACACCCAGCCAGGCCGGCCAGTTGCGCATCGCCGATCCCCGCAGCAGCACGGTCATCAGCAGCGGGAAAAGCAGCATCGAGTAGTAGCCCTGCCCCAGGGAGCCGACCAGCCACGAGGTGCACAGCAGCACCCCTGATGAGGTGGTGAGCCACAGCAATTCGTCGGTCTTGCGGTAGTGGCGGTACAGGAACCAGAGGCTGAACGCGGCCATCAGGACGAATGCGATCCGCAGCAGTACCACCAGCCACGTCTGTACGCCGAAGTAGGCGCCGTTGCCGACGATCGAGCTGTTGTAGTAGTCCCTTGCCTCGAACAGGTAGGGCGCGGTGCGTTTGATGAACGATCCGGGATCGGCTGACAACGGCCACGCCATCGCCGTCAGCAGGATGGGTACGCCGATGGCTCCGACGAACACCTTCCACTGCCGGTTGAGCAGCGGCAGCAGGAGCAGGACTGCGAGCACCGGCTTGACGGCGAATGTGATGCCCAGCGGGACACCGGCCCACAGGTCCTTGCGCTTGAGTGCCAGCATCATGAATGCCAGTTCGCCCAGCAGCACGAACGAATTGAAGTTCACGAAGATCAGGGTGTGTGCGACCGTCTCCGACAGGAAGAAGACGAAGAGCACGATCGGCATCACGGGGGAACGCAGTGAGTACCCGAACATCCGGGTGACCAGGTAGGCGCACAGGACCAAGACCATGACCGAGGCGAAGATGAACAGCCAGCGCGCCCGCTCGGGGTCGAGGTAACCCAGGGGAGCCATCAACATCGTGCCCGACGGCGGGTATAGGTAATGCGGATCGACGGTGTTGTAGTTCTCCGTGTACACCGGCTCGCTGCGAAGGAAGGCCAGCGCCGCGCGGTACACCGGTGAGAAGTCGTCGGTCCGATCCCCGTTCACCCCGAGGATCACCGAGCGCTGGAACACCATCAGTATCGCGACCGGCCAGAGCACCAGGGACACGATTCGGCCGATATCCACCTGAGGAAACAGGACACGGTCGGCAACGGACAGTCGCGTCGGGTTCACCGGTTCGGGCGGGTTGGTGTCATTGTTCGGCACTGCCGAACCGTACTACGGACGGGCGGATCGTCGGTGTCCGACACCGCGAGATCCGGACATCCGAGACGTCGGTCAGGCCGGGCACGCACCCTGAGCGGGTGGCTCCGCGGAGCGGCTGTAGGCGATGGCGGCTTCGCCCGCACAGTCCGAATGCGCCAGCACGGAGTAACCGAGGCCCTCCCAGGTGAGTGTCGAGAAGGTCGCCCCTGCGCCGATCAGGGCGCCGTTGATGCCGTCGGTGGCGACAGGTCCGGTGATCGGGTCTCCGGCGCCGCGAAACATCAACACCGGAACCGGGAGCTCCCCGAGCGTCGGAGGCTGGTCCCCGGACGGGAATCCGTTGCATCGCAACAGCCCGAGTGCCGAGTTGGAGCCTGTCAGCGGGTACTGCTTGCTCCATTCGTCGAGCAGGCCCGCGATCTGGTTCTGGCCGACCGGTTCGGTGGTGTCATTGCATCTCGACAGCAGTTGCCCGTCGCTGCCGCGCAGTTCGCGAGCCTGTGCGATCGCGGCGCGCAGTGGGCCCACGACGCCGGCCTCGGCGGAGGCGAGCAGGTCCGCAGCGGCGGTGATGACGGCCGTTCTGTCTCCAGGGGTCACTGCGATCGTGGTTGTGAGGGCCAACAGTATGTCGGTGTCGGACAGACCGTCGACGTCTCCGGCACGAGCCCGTTCGAGGAGACCGGCGATGGCGGCGGAGGGATCGGCGCCCAAGGAACAACTCAGCGCCCGACACTGGTCTGCGAATGTCCGTAGCGCCGCGTTGGTGCCGTCTGCCGTCTGTTGCGCAGTGACCTGAGCGCTGACGCGGTAGGGGGCGGGGGTGTCGAGGATCAGGCGGCCGAGATGGTCGGTGTAGAGCCCCGCGTATGCCAGCGCGACGCCGGCGCCTTCACCGACACCGATGACCGCGACATGCTCGACGCCCCAGATTTCGCGCAAGGCCTCGATGTCCGCGGCAGCGTTGTCGGCGGTGAACTGCACCTGGTGTGGGCTGAGCGTCTCGGTACAGCCGTCGGACGCGGACGTACCGGCGGCGGCGAGACGTTGCTCGCGCGCCGGGTTGTCGGGTGATGTGGTGCTGAAGCCGTTTGCCAGCAGTGTGCTTCGTTCCAGGTTGGTCATGCAGTCCAGCGGGGTTGAATCGCCGGTTCCGCGCCGGTCGATCGCGACCACGGGGTGTGCATCGAGCAGGTTGGCGCCACCGCCTTGTGCCAGGGACACCAGCGTTCTCGCCGAAGCGATGTCGGTGCCCGAGGTCAGGATGAGTGGGGCGGCGTCAGGGGGCGTGTCCGCGGTTCTGGCGCGCATCACCGAGACGGTCACCGTGTCGATGCTCTGCGTGCCGGGTGTCACCGAGGTGTCGAACGTCGCACAGTCGAGTGCGGTGCCTGCGGGCAGCGCCGCAGTCCCGAACCGCTGCCGGGTGTCTGAGGCGCAGTCGGACCAATCCAGATCGCTGGTGGGGGCAGTCAGGGTCGGCGGCGGCGGTGCGGTGGACGGTGCGGGGCCGCCGCCGTTGCCGTCATCGATGACGAGATCGGGCCCTGGGTCCGGCCCGGCGGAGCAACCGGTGACGACAGCGACCGCGAGAAGCATGGCTACGGACGCTCGGCGGGGCGAGACCGGGAATCGGCGAGCAGATACCGGCGACCGATGTCCGGAGGGCACGGAAGATTCTCGACGCATACCGGCGATGGGCATACCGGCGAGGGTACTGGCGGGTTGCCTCAGCGCTGATCGCGCACCCACCGCACGTACAGGTAATCGTCGTCGTCGCCGAGGACGTGCAGGCGTCGCATGGGGAGGCCTGAGCCGTCACCTGCGGTCATGTGTTTGCCTGCGCCGGGGGTCAGCAACGGACTCACCGTGACGCACAGTTCGTCGAGGAGGTCAGCTGCGACAAGCGATCCCAGCAGCGACGGGCCGCCCTCGCAGAGCACCCGCCAGGCACCGATGGCTGCGAGATGCCGGGTGACCGCGGCCGGATCGACGTGTTCGTCGCCGCAGTCGATGAGTTGTGCACCGGCGTCGATCAGCCGCGACCTGGTATCAGCAGGCGCGCTGGCACAGGTCGCGACGATCGTCTCGGGATCGGCGAGGAGCGGGTCGTCGGTGGGAATGGCCAGAGAACTGCTGAGCAACACCAGTTTCGCCGTCGGTGCCTGACCCGTTCGCAGTCGCAGGTCTGCAAGCCCCTCGTGCGGCTGAACCGTCCCGTACCCTTCGGCGAACGCCGTCCGGGCACCGACGACAACGGCGTCGGACAGCGCTCGGAGCACCATGAACAGTTGCTTGTCGCCCGGACCGCCGAGGCCACCTGACCGGCCGTCGACGGTGGCCACCCCGTCGATCGAACCGACCATGTTCGCACGCATGACTACACCGGTCGGCGGGAGCGATGGGTAGGCGTAGAGCTCCGCCAGATCCGTGTCGGTCAAAGACGTCGAGGCGTCGCCGGTTGTGAGCTGAGTCGCTTTATTCAGTGGGTGCACAGAGCCATTCTGATCGCGTCGTTAGGCTCTGCGCATGCCAGCACGTCTGAGTGACCGCACGCCGCAGGTCGCACCCGAGGCCCTGATCGGTGAGATGGTCCCGCCATCGATGTTCGACGAGGTCAGTTTCGACTCGTACATACCCGACCCGAACGAGCCGAGCCAAGCAGAAGCTGTCACGGCCGCACGCAACTTCGTCGATCGTGCCAAGAAGATCAAAGGCGGCAAGAAAGGCCTGTTCAGCAGGAAATCTGCGTCCACCGCAGGACTCGGCCTGTACCTCGACGGTGGTTTCGGCGTCGGCAAGACCCACCTGCTCGCGTCCATCTATCACGCGATGCCGGGACCCAAGGCGTTCGCCACGTTCGTCGAGGTGACCCACGTGGTGGGTGCGCTGGGATTCGCCAACGCACTCGAGAGGCTGTCGAACCATTCTGTGCTGTGCATCGACGAGTTCGAACTCGACGATCCGGGCGACACGATGCTGGTGTCGCGGTTGCTCACCGAACTCTCCGCGAAGGGCGTCTCGATCGTGGCGACGTCGAACACTCTGCCCGGCCAGCTCGGGGAGGGTCGCTTTGCGGCGCAGGACTTCCTGCGTGAGATCAAGAAACTGTCTGCAGTCTTCGAGGCCATCCGCGTCGACGGTCCCGACTACCGGCATCGAGACCTGCCGCCTGCACCTGATCCGCACACCGACGCCGAACTCGAGGCACTGGCGGAGAGCACCCCGGGTGCGACGCTCGACAACTTCGACGATCTCTGCGCGCACCTGGCCAAACTCCATCCGTCCAAGTACAAAGCACTCGTCGAAGGCGTCACGTTGGCCTGTGTGGAGGGCGTACACCCGGCAGCAGACCAGACCGTCGCCCTGCGCATCGTTGTGCTCGCCGACCGGCTGTACGACGCGGGTACACCCCTGATGGTGTCCGGCTCCAAGCTCGATGAGATCTTCACCGAAGAAATGCTCTCCGGCGGATATCGGAAGAAGTATCTGCGCGCGACGTCTCGACTGCTGGCGCTGTCGAGGTTCGCCGAGAAAAGCTAGGGCAGGGGGTCGTGGGTCAGATGGCAGGCGGGCGCGCGAGCACGAAGTCGCTGCACCGCTTGCCGTTGACCACGAACGACTTCCGGCCCACGACGGCGAAACCCATCTTCTGATAAAAGCGCTGGGCACGAACGTTCTGCTCGTTCACCCCGAGCCACACCAGCGCGCTCCCGTGTGTACGTCCGTGTGAGAGCGCGGCGTCCATCAGTCGGGCAGAGACGGTGCGACCGTGGAAGCGCGGTAGGACGTACATTTTCGAGATCATCGTCAGCGGTCGAGCGGTGATCGCCTCGCGCACATCAGGGTCGGTCGGTTCGCCGTCGACGAGGAGCGCATAACCCACGATCGAATCGGATGCGGGATCGACGGCCTTGAGGACATGGCTGTCCTGGCCGGCGAGGTGTGAGCGGAAGTGGTCCGCGGAGAGATTGGCGGCGACGAAGTGCGCAGCGTCCGCAGCAGAGAGTTCAGGCGGACATGCGAGAGGAAAGGTGAGGGCCGCAACGGCGGCGAGTTCGTCGGCGTCCGCCGGATCGGTCGTCGGTGCCACTGCGACTGCAGCTGCGACGCCTGAGGCCGGGATTTCGTTCGGGGCGCCCGCGCAGGAGCGGTCCGGGTCAGACAGAAGCCAGCACCTGATCGGCGCCCGTGATGCGACGGGCAGCGTGATGGAGGGCGTCTTCGCGCTCGACGAGGTCGGCGTGCCTGCGGGTGATCGGCAGCAGTTCGAGCAGGACCTGACTTCCGCTGATCGCATAGTCGTGGGTGCTCACCCAACCGAGGGTGAAGCGGAGCGCGTCGCGGTCGTGGCTGTCGTTCATGTGCATTCCTGAGGTGGGTACCGGGATCGGGTGACACTTGGTGCTCGGGACATGAGAAAGACCCGGGTTCGCCGGGTCATTTCTGTCGTGAGCTGGTGCGCGATACAGGGATTGAACCTGTGACCTCTTCCGTGTCAGGGAAGCGCTCTCCCGCTGAGCTAATCGCGCGAGACTGTGTTTAATTGTCGAAGCTGAACTCGTGGAGGCGGCGACGGGAATCGAACCCGTGTGCACGGCTTTGCAGGCCGTTGCCTCACCACTCGGCCACACCGCCACAGTGAAAAATCTTTCTCCGAGCGGATGACGGGATTCGAACCCGCGACCCTCACCTTGGCAAGGTGATGCGCTACCAGCTGCGCCACATCCGCACGCTGCCAGATTGTTGCTCTCTGGCTGCGGTGGTGAACATTATCGGACGTACCGGCAAAGCAACAAATCCGCTGGTCACAGACCTGACTGCCGACACGTTCGGCGCCGCGGGCGCGACGGCGTCGGGTTCGGTGGACCACCTGCCGGTGATTTGGATTCGGGCGGGGTGAGCGTGTTAATGTCTTTCGGTCGCAGACCCCCGGTTATACGGGTCTCATGCGCGGTCCCGTGGCTCAGTGGAAGAGCGTCCCGTTCACACCGGGAAGGTCGCTGGTTCGATCCCAGCCGGGACCACAGCAAGCATGGATAGGCCAGAGGCCCTCGTCGCATCACGCGCGAGGGCCCTTTTGCTCTCGTGAGCATCAGGTGTTCACCGTGGTGATCGTGGATTCCCGTGTCGTAGGTACCCGTACAGCGCCGCCCGGTATCCGCGGGTATAGCTCGGTTCGTCCGCTGTCAGATCAGGTTCGGCTGCCATCGTCAGCGTCGCAAAATGGTGCGCCCAGGGTGTCGGCATCGACTCCAGTCGGGTGAGCGCGTCGTCGAAACCGTGCTGGAACGGGTCGGGGTCGAGCGCGACGTCCAATTCCGGATCTATGAGCGGAAACGAGGTCGGTAGGCGGGTCGCGACACCGTATTGGGTGACGATGTCGAGTTCGGGGAGGTCGGGTTCGATGGTTGTCACCGCACCGACCTCCGTTCTGCCAGGGATCGATAGAGCGTCGCTCGGCTGACCCCCAGTCGGGTGGCGATCGTGGGGACCGAGTCGCCGCGGGCGCGCATGCGTTCGGCCAACGCCACTTGATCGTCGTCCAGTGCGCGCGGTCGACCGACCGCGGTGCTGTCCGGACGGGGATGCGTGGCCCTCGACTGCCTCACCGGCCGGTTCTCGTCGTCCAACTCGGCCAGCGAGGCGAGCACGCCGACGATCATCCCGCCTGCCACCTCGGTCGAGTCGACACCTTCGTCGAGCGAGCGAATACCGATGTGGCGTCGGGCAAGTTCCCTCGCGGTGACGAACACTTCGTCGATGGTGCGCCCGAGCCGGTCGATACCGACCACAACGGTTACGTCGCCGGCTCGCGCGTAGTCGAGCAGGGCGGACAGACCCGGGCGTGCGGTGGTGAGGTCGGCGATGTTGTCGCTGTAGATCCGATTCGGCTCGACACCCCCATCGGTCAACTCGTCGATCTGGGACTCGAGGCTGCGGCGCCCGGCACCTGCGCGGGCGTATCCCAGCAACATGCCGGGGCTCGCGGTGGTCGTACCTGTTTGCATGCCCGTCACCGTATCGCAAAACTATTGAGATTTCGGTTCAGATGTCGGCGTGTACGGAAAGTTTTGCGACATCGACATCGGCAACTCGACGACCTAACGCTAACCAAAATGGGGCAATTGGCACGGTGTGATTGCTCGCTATATCGAGACGGTAGTTATGAGAGTGTCGCAATATTCGAGGGCGGGTCGCGCCAGGATCATCCGTGGCGAAGCGCCCATTCGACAAGAGGTGTGCCCGACCTCCAGTCCGCGCGTACGCGATCGACGAGTGCCGGACTGTGGATGAAGTCTTCGAATCCGTAGTCCCGTGAAGCTGTGAGGGTTTTGTGGCGTAGTAGCGCAATTCGTGGATGGTCTTTGTCCCACCCGCGGGGTGCGGTCTTGAGGACACTGCCACCGATCTCCCACCCGTCCACCTGTAGGGCGTCGATGAGTTCCTCGAGTGCGGGTCCGTGGAGATCGTGGTCGACCGCCGCACGCAGGTTCGCCAGTCGCTCCGGTGTGGCTTCGTAAAAGCCGACGGCGACCTTTACTCCGGGTGCGCCGACTTGCACGTAGTAACCGGTGGCCGGTCCGACGGCGATGAACGCTCCCTGATGTGTCTTGTACGGGGTCTTGTCCTTCGCGAACCGGACGTCGCGGTAGGGGCGGAACACCTTGGGCTGACCGAACTCGCTGCCCAGCGCCTCGACGAGCTGGTTCATCGGGCCTGCCACGGCACGGCGGTACGTCTCCTTGTGTGCTTCCCAGAAGGCTTTGGAGTTGTCCTGCTCCAAGTCGTCATAGAAGTCCAGCGCGGCCTCGGGGAATCCCTGAAAACTCATCGCCAGATCGTACGTTCGAGGCGGATCGGGGTGGTTCCGCTTGCCTCGGCAGGCCCGAAGAGGCTACTAATGGAATCCGGATGAGAATAATATTCTCCCTGTAGGAGATGCATGTATTTGCAGGTCGACCGAGGTTAGGACATTCACGCCCATGTTGCTGGAGCTGACGGACGATCAGGAGTTCTTTAGGGACAACACCGCAAAATTTCTTCGCGAGCAGGTACCGCCCGCCGAACTTCGCCGCCTTCGTGTCGAATCGAGGGGATTCGGCGCCGACTACTGGCGGCGAGGTGCGGAACTGGGCTGGACGAGCCTGCTGGCGCCCGAGGACCAGGGTGGCGGGATCATCGGCGACTCGGGTCTCGAGGATCTGTCGTTGATCGCCCACGAGTTCGGCCGGCATGCTGCGCCCGGTCCGCTGATACCGACAAACGTGGTGATCGCCCTGCTGAGCAAGTACCCGCTGGACGACCGCGCCGAGTTGGTGCAGTCGCTCATTGCCGGGACATCGACGGCGGCATGGTGTGTGAGCGAACCGAATCCGAGGTCGACCGCTGCTGCACCTGCCGTCGAGATCGAGATCGACGGGGCGCACGTCATCGTGCGCGGTACCAAACGTCCGGTCGAGGCGGCTGGGACGGCGGACGTCCTGTTGGTCGCCGGGCGGACGGGGGACGGCTTGTCTCAGGTTCTCGTTCCGCGAGATACCGATGGGGTGCGGGTGAACTCGCTGACATCGATTGATCTCACCCGTCGCTACGGCGTCGTGGAGTTCGACGACGTGCGTCTGCCCGCCACCGCTCTGGTCGGGCATCCGGCGCAGGCCGGCGACGACGTGACCCACGCCCAGGACATCGCGATCGTGATCAGCTGCGCCGAGTCGGTGGGCGCTCTGCAAGCGGCGTTCGAGATGACCCTGGATTGGGCATTCGACCGGTATTCGTTCGGACGTCCGCTCGCCTCCTATCAGGAACTGAAGCACCGTGTCGCGGACATGAAAGCGTGGCTCGAGGCGAGTCACGCGATCACCGACAAGGCCACCGCATCAGTCGCCCGCCACTCGGCCGACGCCGCGGAACTGGTCAGCGCGGCCAAGGCCTACGTCGGTGGCTACGGCGGGGACCTGATGCAGGACTGCGTGCAGATCCATGGCGGCATCGGGGTCACCTTCGAGCACGATCTGCACCTGTTCGCGCGCCGGGTCGCGGCGAACAGATCGAACTACGGGACACCCGCAGAGCATCGGCAGAAACTCGCCGACATCGTCGAGCGCGAGGAGACCAGCGCATGAGCACACAACAGGTAGCTGTACACACCGCAGAATCGGACCCTGCGGAATCGGTCGCGAGCTTCCGGGCACGGGCGCGCACATGGATCAGGGCCAACCTCGAGCGCGCCGATCCCGCCGCTCATGTCGGCGTCCTCAGGAACGAAGGTGCCGACGAGGACGAACTCGCCCACGTCGAGCACGAGCGCACGCTGCAACGGAGGCTGTTCGACGCCGGGTTCGCCGGCGTCTGCATCCCGCCCGAGTACGGCGGTAAAGGGTTGACCAGGGCCCATCAGCAGGCGCTGAACGAGGAGATGACGGGTTACGAATACCCGGCCCGGTTGCAGTCGCCGACCTTCGCCCCCTGCGTCGGTGTCCTGATGGATTTCGGGACCGAAGAGCAGAAGATGCGACACATTCCGGCCATCCTGCGTGGGGAGGAGATCTGGATGCAGTTCCTCTCCGAACCCAGCGGTGGCTCCGACGTGGCCGGGGCGCTGACGACCGCCGTCCGCGACGGCGACGAATGGATTCTCAACGGGTCGAAGATCTGGACGACGGGCGCGTGGTGGTCGGACTGGGCATTGTGCCTGGCCCGGACGAATTGGGATGTGCCCAAGCATCGCGGATTGACGGTGTTCATGCTTCCGCTGAAGGCGGCGGGGATCGAAGTCCACCGCATCGAGATGCTCAGCGGGTCCAGGGAGTTCTGTCAGGAGTACCTCACCGATGTCAGGGTTCCCGACTCCGATCGTGTCGGCGAGGTCGACGACGGTTGGAAAGTCGGCACCAGGTGGATGTTCCACGAGCGGATGGCGTCCAACTCGCCGTACACAACCCTTCCGGGGGGCGGCTCACGTGGTGGATCCCGTGTATCGGAGCTGTTCGAGGTCGCCCGTGATGCGGGCCGCCTCGACGACCCGATCAGTCGTGATCTCCTCGGCGAGGCGCGGATGCTCGACGTCGTCAAGGCGGCGCTCGGTGAGCGAATCGGTCGCGGCATCGCCTCGAGGGCGATCTCCGATCAGTCGGCGAGCATCGCCCGATTGGTGTCGGGCCTGGCCGCCACTCGCACCACGTCCATCAGCTACGAGTTCACCGAGGCCTCGGGCGCGGCATGGGATTCCGCAGATGGCGCAGTCGTCGAGCGTGGCACCGACTACCTGATGCAGCAGGTGTCGTGTATCGCGGGCGGCACGACCGAGATGGCGCGTAACGCGATCAGCGAGCGCGTTCTGGGCATGCCACGCGAGCACACGCACGACGTGGGGCTCGCGTTCCGGGACGTCCCGAAGAACAGGTCGGCGACCTAGCCTGGTTGTGTATTCCGTACTCTGTCAGGGAGAGTTCGTGATCGCTCAACTTCGGACGAAGGATCGTTGCAGTGCCTGAAGAAGCCGGTGTCGACGTCGAGCGCGAACGCCCGGCCTCGGGCATCCTCGCTGCAATCTCCAACAAGCGCAACGAAATTCGCGACAAGAAAAAGCTCAATCTGACTTATCGCTGCGTGGTGGGGGTAGTCGGGGCGGCAGTGATGATCGGCGGGATCGTGCTGATCCCGTACCCGGGCCCCGGGTGGCTGATCGTCTTCGCCGGACTGGGCATACTGGCGTCTGAGTTCGAGTGGGCACACCGGCTCCTGAAGTTCGCCCGCGGAAAATACGACTTGTGGATGGACTGGGTCAAAGAGCAGCACTGGAGCGTGCAGGCGCTGCTGGGCCTTCTCACCTGCGCAGTCGTCCTCGCGACGCTGTGGTTGCTGGGCGCCCTGGGCCTGGTTGGCGGGTGGGTCGGGATCGACTGGTCTTGGCTACAGAGCCCGATTTTGTAGAAAGCGGACATGCCGCGGCACCACCGGACGTGGGACGCGCATCCGACCGGCACTAACATCATGGACTGATGAGCCAGCTCGGCCGATCCGGTCGTAGTGGTCTGATGTCGACAGGAGCTTTCCAGGTGTCCGAGAACCCAGTTGTCTTGCCCGCTGCCACGATCACGGTGGCGGCCGGGACCACCGCGGGCGCGGCGCTACGCGAAAGCGGGCATCCGAACAAGGGCCCGGAAGCGATCGTCGTGGTCCGTGACGCCGGAGGCGCACTCCGGGATCTGTCCTGGTCACCAGCCGAGGACGCGATCGTAGAACCCGTCGCCGCCGACACCGAGGACGGCCGCAGCGTCATCAGGCACTCCGCGGCCCATGTGCTGGCCCAGGCCGTGCAGGAACTCGATCCGACGGCGAAGTTGGGGATCGGCCCTCCCATCGAGAACGGCTTCTACTACGACTTCGATGTCGATCAGCCGTTCACACCGGAAAATCTGACCGCGCTCGAGAAGAAGATGAAGCAGATCATCAAGTCCGGTCAGCGCTTCTCGCGGCGGGTGTACGGCACGGTCGACGAGGCGAAAGCCGAGTTGGCGGGCGAGCCGTACAAACTGGAGCTGGTCGACGACAAGGGTTCGGCGGACGATCCCGAGGTGATGGAGGTTGGCGGCGGTGAGCTCACCGCCTACGACAACCTCAATCCGCGCACAGGCGAACGGATCTGGGGCGATCTGTGCCGTGGACCGCATGTGCCGACGACGAAATACATCACCGCGTTCAAGCTGACCCGTAGTTCCGCCGCGTATTGGCGCGGCAACCAGGACAACGCCGACCTACAGCGGATCTACGGCACCGCGTGGGAATCGGCCGAGGCGATGGACGCCTACCTCGAACTCCTCGCCGAGGCTGAACGACGGGATCATCGGAAGCTGGGTGCCGAACTCGATCTGTTCAGCTTCCCCGATGCACTCGGATCGGGCCTGCCGGTGTTCCACCCCAAGGGTGGGATCATCCGCAAGGAGCTCGAAGACTATTCGCGTCGCCGCCACATCGATGAGGGGTACGAGTTCGTGAACACCCCCCACATCACCAAGGGCAATCTGTACGAGATCTCCGGCCACCTCGACTGGTACAAGGACGGCATGTTCCCGGCGATGCATCTCGACGCCGAACTGGACGAGGACGGCGCCGTACGCAAACCAGGTCAGGACTACTACCTGAAGCCGATGAACTGCCCGATGCACAACCTGATCTTCAACGCCCGTGGGCGTTCGTACCGCGAGCTGCCGTTGCGGCTGTTCGAGTTCGGGTCGGTGTACCGCTACGAGAAGTCGGGTGTCATCCACGGGCTCACCCGGGTGCGCGGTATGACACAGGACGACGCCCACATCTACTGCACCAAAGAGCAGATGCGCGGCGAGCTGACGACAACTCTCAACTTTGTGCTGGGCCTGCTCAAGGACTACGGGCTCGATGACTTCTATCTCGAGTTGTCGACCCGGGATCCGAAGAAGTCCGTCGGATCCGACGAGATCTGGGATGAGGCAACGGCCACCCTGGCCGAGGTCGGCGAGGCGTCGGGACTCAGATTGGTCCCGGATCCGGGTGGGGCCGCTTTTTACGGACCCAAGATCTCGGTGCAGGTCAAAGACGCCCTCGGCCGCAGCTGGCAGATGTCGACCATTCAGCTGGACTTCAACCTGCCGGAGCGGTTCGAGATGGAGTACACCGGCCCCGACGGATCCAAGCATCGGCCGGTTATGATCCACCGGGCGCTCTTCGGATCGATTGAACGCTTCTTCGGAGTTCTGACCGAGCACTATGCAGGCGCGTTCCCGGTCTGGCTCTCACCGGTGCAGGTGGTGGGTATCCCCGTCGCCGACGCCTTTGTCCCGCACCTGGAAACCGTTGTGTCACAACTGCGGGATCGGGGACTGCGCGCGGAGGTCGACGCCTCCGACGATCGGATGCAGAAGAAGATCCGGAACCACACCACGGGTAAGGTGCCCTTCATGTTGCTGGCGGGGGAGCGCGACGTGGAAGCGGACGCGGTGAGCTTCCGGTTCCGTGACGGCACCCAGGTCAACGGGGTGCCGGTCGCAGAGGCGGTGACGCTGATCGCCGACTGGTCGGCCGCGCGGCGCAACGAATCCCCGACCGCCGACCTGATCGAAGCGATTCGCCAGGTTCCCGCGGGTGGGGAGGCCCCGTGACCTCGGCCGACGGCCCCGGGATCCTCCGCGACGAGGGGCCCGGCGATCCCGATCGGTTGCAGCGATTGTGGAGCCCGCATCGGATGTCGTACATCACGGCGGCCCCACTGTCCGGTGACGAGTCGTCGTCGGCCAAGTCGGTGCACCCTTTCCTCGACATCCCGACGATGTCGGACGAGGCGGGCCTGATCGTCGCGCGCGGCGAATCGGTGTATGCCGTGCTCAACCTGTACCCGTACAACCCGGGCCACATGATGATCGTGCCCTACCGACAGGTGGCCGACCTCGAGGATCTCACCGAGGCCGAGAGCCGTGAACTGATGGTGTTCACGCAGAAGACGATCCGGGCGATCAAGTCGGTCTCCAACCCCGATGCGTTCAACGTCGGACTCAATCTGGGTGCCGCAGCAGGCGGGTCGCTCGCGGAGCACCTGCACCAGCACGTCGTCCCGCGGTGGGGCGGCGACGCCAACTTCATCACCGTTGTCGGTGAGACGAAGGTGATGCCCCAGTTGCTTCGCGACACCCGAGGTCTGCTCGCACAGGCCTGGTTGAGGCTGGAGGGTTGATGAGAGGCGCTGGGTTGACGGAGAGCATGCTGGTTCCATGTTGAGTGTGCTGGGCCGGGCGTCGGTGTCAAAGGTCACGCTTCCCCTGGGGAGGGCGTTGATCAAGACCGGACTCACGCCTGATGCCATGACGATGATCGGGACCACAGCGACGATCGCCGCCGCGGTGACGCTGTTCCCGATGGGGTACTTGTTCGTCGGCACCCTCGTGATCTGGTTGTTCGTGATGTTCGACATGCTCGACGGCGCCATGGCCAGGGCACGCGGAGGTGGCACCAAGTTCGGCGCCGTCCTCGACTCCACCTGTGACCGGCTCGCCGACGGAGCGATCTTCGCAGGGCTCGGCTGGTGGTGCCTCGTGGAGGAACCGAGTAAGCAACTGTTCGTCGCCACGATGATCTGCCTGGTCACCTCTCAGGTGATCTCGTATGCGAAGGCGCGTGCCGAGGCCAGTGGGCTCAACGGCGACGGCGGACTCATCGAACGTCCTGATCGCCTGATCATCGTGCTGGTGGGCACGGGCCTGACCGGCCTCGGTCTGTCGTGGGCGATCCACATCGCGATGTGGCTGTTGGCGGTCGGCAGCGTGATCACCGTGTTCCAACGCATGTGGTCGGTGTACAAATCGCCCGGTGCCACCGATCTGCAACCCATTGCCGCCCCGACTGCTGTCGCGGACGAGGACGGACCCACCGCGTGAGTTCGGTGGGCGAACGGCTGGCGGATGCCGGCTACGCGGCCGGGTGGTCTCTGGTGCGCCTGCTCCCGGAGTCGATCGCGCGGGCCGCGTTCGATCGAGCCGGTGACTTCGTCGGCGGCCGGAACGGCGGGCCCCCACAGCTCCGCAAGAACTTGGCCCGCGTATTGGGCTGTGCGCCCGACGAGGTGCCGGAATCGTTGATGCGTGAGTCGATGCGGTCCTATGCGCGGTACTGGCGTGAGGCGTTCCGGCTCCCGACCATGGATTTTGCGCTTGCTGCGTCGCGGGTCGACCTCCCGGCGCCCGATCATCGTCTCCTCGACGATGCACTGGCCAGGGGCAAGGGTGTGGTCCTGGCGCTTCCTCACAGTGGGAACTGGGACATGGCCGGGGTGTGGCTCGTGCAGAACGTCGGCACCTTCTCGACCGTCGCGGAACGACTGTCTCCAGAGTCGCTGTTCGAACGGTTCGTCCGCTACCGCGAGTCCCTGGGTTTCGAGATCTTCGCGCTCAGCGGGGGTGAGCAACCGCCCTACGGTCAGCTGGCCAACCGGCTTCGATCAGGTGGCGTCGTCTGCCTGTTGGGGGAGCGGGACCTCGCCGAACACGGAGTGCCTGTCACATTCTTCGGCGAGCCGACCCGGATGCCTGCCGGGCCGGCGAAACTGGCGATCGACACCGGGGCTGCCCTCATCGCGGTTCATCACTGGTTCACCGGCCCGGACACATCGCGGTTTCGCCTGTCGGGACCGCTCGACACCTCCGGTGGGGTCGCCGCGGCCACGCAGTTGCTGGCGAACGAGTTCGAGTCGAACATCGCGGCCCACCCGCAGGACTGGCACATGTTGCAGCCACTCTGGCAGGCCGATTGGTCCGACGCGCGACGACGCCGCATCGACGGCGAGGCCACGCGATGAAGATCGGCATGATCTGTCCCTACTCGTTCGACGTTCCCGGGGGCGTGCAGGCCCACGTCATGGAGCTCGCGCAGGTTTTCATCAACCGCGGTCACACGGTGAGTGTCCTGGCGCCGTCCGGAAAGGACACCGAACTCCCGGAGTACGTGGTGTCGGTGGGTGAAGCGCTGGCCTTCCCGTACAACGGGTCGGTGGCACGGCTGAATTTCAGCCCCAAAGCCTATGCGCGACTGCGTCGGTGGATCAGGGACGAGAAGTTCGACATCCTTCACGTCCACGAGCCCAACTCGCCGAGTATCTCGATGATGTCGCTGATGGTGGCGCAGGGCCCGATCGTGACGACCTTCCATGCCGCGA
This sequence comes from Williamsia sp. 1138, assembly GCF_002095435.2. Taxonomy (GTDB): domain Bacteria; phylum Actinomycetota; class Actinomycetes; order Mycobacteriales; family Mycobacteriaceae; genus Williamsia. The sequence goes on along the minus strand of NZ_MJEJ02000051.1, from coordinate 2,283 downwards.
CCACGAAGTCGTTGCTGCTCAGTGTCTTTCAAGGAATCTTGCGCCCGTACCACGAACGGATCGCCGGCAAGATCGCGGTGTCCGAGTTGGCCCGGCGGTGGCAGATGGAATCCCTCGGGTCTGACGCCGTCGAGATCCCGAACGGTGTCCATACGCAGTCGTTCGCGAACGCCGAACCGTTCGAGGGGTACCCGCATCCCGGCCGGACCGTCCTGTTCCTCGGCCGCTATGACGAACCCCGCAAGGGCATGGACGTGTTACTCGACGCGCTTCCCGCAGTGGTGGCTCGATACCCCGACCTGAGAGTGCTGGTCGTCGGCGGGGGACATGAGCGCACGCTGCGCGGGAAAGCCGGCGAGCTCGCCGATCACATGGTCTTCCTCGGCCAGGTGGATGACGAGGTCAAGGCCCGGGCCCTGCGCTCGGCCGACGTCTACTGCGCGCCCAATCTGGGGGGCGAGAGTTTCGGCATCGTCCTCGTGGAGGCCATGGCAGCCGGAGCGGCAGTGGTCGCGAGCAAGCTCGACGCGTTCCGGCGGGTCCTCGACGACGGCCGGGCCGGAGTCCTCGTCGATGTGGGCGACTCCGACGAGCTGGCGTACGGGATCATCGCCGCCCTCGGCGACGACGAGAGTCGCGCCGCGATGGTCGATCGGGCGCGGGTGCGCGCCACCCGGTACGACTGGTCGCAGGTCGCCGATCAGATCCTGCGGGTCTACGACACCGTGACGGTGGGCGCAGGCAAAGTCATCGTCTCCGACTGACCCCCGACCGACACCCCCCCAGCCAGCCCCGAGACAGCATCGCCGCCCGTAAAGGGGTGACTGCCCGAAAGGACTTCATGACCGTCTCCGCCCTGACCGTCCTCATCCTGGGCATCATCACGGTGGTGGTCCTTCTCGGCCTCGGTTGGGCCTACAAGACGGCAAACCGGCTCGATCGCCTGCATGTACGGGTGGACCTCGCCTGGCAGGCGCTCGACGCGGCACTGGCTCGGCGAGCCGTGGTGGCGAGGTCGATCGGTGCCGGCCTCGGCGGGGAGGGTCGTGAGCTGATCCTTGCGGCCGACCGGGCAGAGGGCGCCGCCAGAGCAGACCGCGAACGGGCAGAAAATGTCGTTTCCGCCGCCCTGGCGCAGATCGACAGCGCCTCCTTGCGTTCTCAGTTGGTCACCGAACTCGCAGATGCCGAGACGCGGGTGATGATCGCCCGCAGATTCCACAACGATGCGGTCAGGGACACCCTTGCCCTGCGAGGCAGACGCCCCGTCCGATGGCTCCACCTGGGTGGCACCGCCCCGACGCCGCTGTACTTCGAGATCGTGGAGCGGGCAGCCGTCTGAACAGCTCGGACAGCCCTCACCCCGCTCTGCGGGACCGCGCAGCGACAGGACCCTGGCAGAAAGCCTAGACTGGAAGCTCAGCAATCGACCCGACTTGTAGGAGCAGTAGACGTGAGCAGTGCCCCAGACCTTGGTTCATCGGTGAAGCCGGAGACGTCCGGTACCGGAACCGCGCGTGTCAAGCGTGGGATGGCCGAGATGCTCAAGGGTGGGGTGATCATGGATGTCGTCACCGCGGAGCAGGCGACGATCGCCGAGGATGCGGGTGCTGTTGCGGTGATGGCTCTGGAGCGGGTTCCGGCCGATATTCGTGCCCAGGGTGGTGTGTCGCGGATGAGTGATCCGGACATGATCGATTCGATCATCTCTGCGGTGTCGATTCCGGTGATGGCCAAGGCGCGGATCGGGCATTTCGTCGAGGCGCAGATCTTGCAGAGCCTGGGTGTGGACTACGTCGATGAGTCCGAGGTGTTGACTCCGGCTGATTACGCCAACCATATTGACAAGTGGCAGTTCACGGTGCCGTTCGTGTGTGGTGCGACGAATCTGGGTGAGGCTTTGCGGCGTCTGACCGAGGGTGCGGGGATGATCCGTTCCAAGGGGGAGGCCGGTACCGGTGATGTGTCCAATGCCACGACCCATATGCGCAAGATCCGCGACGAGATCCGTCGGTTGACGTCGTTGCCGAAGGATGAGTTGTTCGTGGCCGCGAAGGAGTTGCAGGCGCCGTATGAGTTGGTGGTCGAGGTGGCCGAGAGCGGCAAGTTGCCGGTGACGTTGTTCACTGCCGGTGGTATCGCGACGCCGGCTGATGCGGCGATGATGATGCAGCTCGGTGCTGAGGGTGTGTTTGTCGGGTCGGGGATCTTCAAGTCCGGCAATCCCGCGGAGCGGGCGGTTGCGATCGTGCAGGCGACCACGTTCTATGACGATCCCGATGT
>NZ_MJEJ02000008.1 GCF_002095435.2 Williamsia sp. 1138 | reverse complement strand
GCGGTGGTCGATGATCTGCTGGCGATCACCGTGATCGCGGTGTTCTACACCGAGGACATCAACTTGACCGCGCTGGCGGTGGCAGCCGTGCCGTTGGCGTTGTTCGCGTTCTGCGTGCAACGCCGAGTTCGCTCGTGGTGGCTGTTGATTCCTCTGGCTTCGTTGACGTGGGTGTTTGTGCACGAGTCCGGGGTGCATGCGACGGTCGCCGGGGTTCTGTTGGGCTTCACCGTTCCGGTGCTGCGTAGTACAGCCGCCGGCGGCCCTGATGCCGGACCTGGTTTGGCCGAGCATTTCGAACACCGCATCCGGCCGATCTCCGCGGGGTTCGCGGTCCCTGTTTTTGCGTTTTTCGCCGCCGGGGTCACCGTCGGTGGGTTCGACGGTTTGACCGACGCTCTGACCGACCCCATCGCGGTGGGTATCGTCTGCGGATTGGTCGTCGGAAAGGCTGTGGGCATCTTCGGCACCACCCGACTGTTGTCGGCCGTGACGCGTGCATCGCTCGATTCCAGTGTCCGGTGGATCGATGTCGTCGGTATATCGCTGCTCGCGGGCATCGGGTTCACCGTGTCCCTGCTGATCGGAGATCTCGCCTACGGGATGGGTTCAGAGCGCGACGACCACGTCAAGATCGGTGTGCTGACCGGATCGCTGGTGGCCGCTTTGCTTGCCTCAATTCTGCTGCGCGCTCGAAACCGGCACTACCGCAACATCTGTGAAGATGAAGAACGCGACGACGACCACGACGGGATCCCCGATGTCTACCAAAAGAGAGACTAATTGGCACGGCACGGCGCGTTGCGTGAGATAGCGGACTTGACTAGCGACGTCCACTCTTCGTCGCTGTAGCTGTGTTGCGGTCCGCGAGTTGTGCGAATGCTTCGGTGAGTTCGGGTGGACTGATGACTTCGATGTCGGTGTCGAATTGGTTGAGGAATGCGGCGAGGGCGACCCACGACCAGGCGCCGGTGTGGAGGCTGCATCGGGTGGGGCCCAGGTCTTCGACGATCCCGTCGCCGGCGAAGGGTCGCACGTAGCTCGCCGGCCGGTCGAGAATGACTTTTCCCATGCACGGCCAACGGTTTTCGTCGTGCGACCCTTTGAAGCGCGCTGCCACAAACGTGGCGACGTCGCCGCCGGGTACCTTTCGTGGAGTGAACTTGGGGCCGGTGGGGGTTCGGGGGGTGATGCGGTCGGCGCGAAGGATTCGCCAGTCGTTGCGATCGCAATCCCAGGCCACGAGGTACCAGTAACCTTCTGAGGTCGTGAGGTGGTGTGGCTCCACTCGCCTCGGCGGTATCGCGAGGGATTCCGCAGTGCGGGGTTTTTCGTAATCGAAGCGCAATATCTCGTGGGCACGGGTGGCCGTGGAGAGGGCGATGAGGACGTCGGGTGAGACCGTCGCGCGCGCCGCGGCGCCGGGCCCTGTGTCGATGGTGGTGAACTGCACCGCGTTCAAGCGGTGCTGAAGCCGGGAAGGCATGACCTGCCGGACGGTGGTCAGCGCGCGCATGGCGGCCTCGGCGATGCCGACACCGGTGGCGGTCGCTGATTGCAGGGCGACGGCGAGCGCGATGACCTGGTCGTCGTCGAAGAGCAGGGGTGGCAGTTCGGCACCGGCGTCGAGGCGGTATCCGCCGTCGGGTCCCAGTGTGGCGTGGATGCTGTACCCCATCTCGCGGAGGCGGTCGACGTCGCGGCGCACCGTGCGGGCGCTGATGGAGAGCCTGTCGGCGAGCAGTGAGCCAGGCCAGTCGCGCCGGGTCTGCAGCAGAGAGAGCAGATGCAGCAGCCGTGACGTGGGTGTGGTCATAGCTGCGAGGTTATGTCCTGTCTAGGACAAAAGCTGACCTATACGGCTGCGAATGTGGTTGTCGTCGGGAGACCCCGGCGACGAATCGTAGGAGCACAGATGAGCATTTCGGCCACCACCCACCTGAATTTTCACGGCGACGCCAGGGCGGCGCTGGAGTTCTATCAATCGGTGTTCGGAGGACAGACCTTGATCAGAACCTATGGTGACTTCGGGATGCCGGCGGATGCGCCGGAGGCCTCGAACGTCGTCTTCGGGCAGGTGACCACCGCCGACGGGTTCCGTTTGATGGCGTATGACATTCCGGGGAGGTCCGGCGGATCGGTTGCGGGCGCGGGATCGACGCACCGGGAGAATGGCACAACGATCACCGATCAGCCGTTCTTCGTGTCCGTGGAAGGCGAGACTCTCGACGAGGTGCAGGGCTACTGGGAGAAGTTGACTGTTGGCGCCAGCATCGTCGAACCGCTCGCCGCTTCGTCGTTCAGCGCCGGATTCGGAATGGTCACTGACAGTTTCGGGGTGACCTGGATCCTCGGCGTCGCGGCCGCCGACACCGAGGTGTAGCTCTTAGCCGCGGCGCAGGCGGGTTCGTTCGCGCCGCGGCGGGGCTCTCCTACTACGCCGACGCGCCTACGAGGCCCGCATCGACCTCATCTCCGAACAACAGGAGCGTTGCGTGTTGGAGCCTGCGTCAGAAGTCCCTGTCGTGAGGTGTATTGACAGGGCATCCCTGAACGGGTGATCCGGACCTACGCTGGAAGTCATGGACAACCGCTCGGAGGTACGTGAGTTCTTGATGTCGCGGCGCGGCTGCAGGATCTGGTCGGTGAACTGTCTACGCGCAGTGATGTTTCCGGACGCTGCGGGGAGCACACAACGTCCGGACCCATGGTCGGGCACCAGACGGTTCAACCACCCCGTCGTCGGAGAAGTGGATTTGGCGTACGAGGAACTGGTCATGACCGCGGACCGTCCTTGTCGGATCAGTCGACCAACCAGTAGCCCAAGACTGGAACCCCTGCCGTAGCCATCGGCATCGGGAATGTTCAAGCACGAGATCGAATAACTGACAAAGGAGACAACCGTCATGACCGAACAACCCAAGCAGGTCGGAGGCGGACGAAACATGTTTGGCGACTTCGCCCCCAAGCTCGCGGAGCTCACCGACGACGTACTCTTTGCTGACGTGTGGAACCGGCTCGAGCTGTCGGCGCGGGACCGCAGTCTCATCACGGTCGCAGTGCTCACCGCTGGTGGCAACACGGACCAACTCCGCTTTCACCTCGGTCGTGCGGTCGAGAACGGTGTGGCCAAGGAAGAGCTCATCGAAGCGATCACCCACGTCACGCTTTACGCGGGTTGGCCCCAGGGCATGGCCGCGATGGGCGTTGCCAAAGAACTGTTCCACGAGTAGGTCTTTCCGACTATGACGGCAACATCGGTCAGCCCTTGAGTGAGCCCCGAAGTTACGTCGCCGGAACGAAGGCGAGTCACAGATAGCGGAACCGACGTTGTTCACCGGCCTCTCCTGGGCACTCGAGCATCAGCCGGATCAACCAACGAAACCAAAGACAAGTCACGGAGGTAGATGATGCACACACGTTCTCTCGGGCAGGGGCTCGAGGTCTCCGCGATCGGGCTCGGCTGTATGGGCATGTCGCAGAGCTACGGACCCAATCCCGGTAGCCGCGACGACATGATCGCCGTGCTGCGTTCTGCCGTCGAGGAGGGCGTCACCTTCTTCGACACTGCGGAGGTATACGGGCCGTACGTCAACGAGGAACTCGTCGGTGAGGCACTCGAACCCTTCCGTGATGAGGTCGTTGTCGCCACCAAGTTCGGTTGGGATATCCAGGGCGGCAAGAGTGTCGGGCTCGACAGCCGGCCCGAACAGATCCGCCGTGTCGCCGAGGCATCACTACGCCGACTGCGCACCGAGGCGCTCGACTTGTTCTATCAGCACCGAGTGGACCCGGAAATCCCGATCGAGGAGGTTGCCGGGACGGTGGGGGAGCTGATCGCCGAGGGCAAAGTGCGTCATTTCGGTCTCTCGGAGGCGTCGGCCGACACGATTCGCCGCGCCCACGCGGTCCAACCGGTCACTGCCCTGCAGAGCGAATACTCGCTGTGGACCCGTGACCCCGAGGCAGAGATCTTGCCGACGCTCGCGGAACTCGGCATCGGGTTTGTGCCCTTCAGCCCGCTCGGCAAGGGTTTTCTCACCGGCACGGTGAACACCGACACGACGTTCGGCGACGATGACGTGCGTTCAGGTATCCCACGTTTCAGTGAGGACAACCGTGCTGCAAATCAGGCCCTCGTTGACCATGTACGCCGCCTTGCGCAGGCGAAAGAGGTCACACCGGGGCAGATTGCTTTGGCTTGGCTTCTGGCGCAGCAGCCTTGGATCGTCCCGATTCCCGGCACCCGTCGGACCTCCCGCATTCGCGAGAACGCCGGGGCCAGTGGTGTTGCGCTGTCAGCCGATGACGTAGCCGATCTCGATTCCCTGGCCCGAAAGGTGGGGGTCCACGGCGACCGCTACAACCAGTTCCACCTCGGACTCGTCGGTCGCTGACACGGCGTCTCTTGGGTGAGAGTTCCTCTCGCAAAACGCATCTGGTCAATCGCCGGCGGGCACGATGTGAAGTTCCGTTCTGTTGGACAGGTGGATCCAGATGTGGGCGGCGCCTTGAGCGTTGGCGGTGATGTGGCTTTCGCTTGCTCCGGTGACGGCGTAGGTCATGTGGGGGACGAGACGGTGGATGCCGAGTTCGGTGAGACTGCGGCCAGTGGTGCCCGGACGCAGCACGAGGTCGAGGCGACGGCCGTCGGTGACGGCGCGAGCGACGAGTACTTCGGGGTACGCGGCTTCGGCGAGGATGGGTCCAGTTGACCACTGGTCAGGCAGGTTGCCGTTGTTGAGGTCAGCGGTGATCGATGGTCCGCCGAATCGGCCCATGGCGGCGAGCACGTTCCCGAGGGTGGACAGCCCGGTGTGGCGGGCGGCGCCTGCGGAAGTGGTCAGGGGGTAGCGCTTGTCGATCAACCTGCTCAGAGCGCGGGCGGCCTCGTCGTCGCCGTGTTCGACAGCGGCCTTGAGGAGGATGGTGTAGGTCGGTCCGCCGCCACGAGCGAGGCTGTAGTTTCCGGGGTCAACGCGTTGTTCCGGCGCGCCGAGTAGCGTCAGTTCCCCGTCATCGAGATGAACGTAGTTCTCGCGCAACATTGTCCAGGTGTCTCGGGCGATGTCGGGCATCGGTGAGGACAGCCAGTAGGCCATCCAGGCATCGTTGGTCAGTGTGGGTGGTAGGAAGGGTAGTCGGCCGTTGCGGGTCTTTCCGCTGTAGAACCGGCCATCCGGTCGACGCCAGGTCTGCGCGGTGTAGCTGTGCCGGACGCGTTCGATGAGGTCGCCGGTGAGTTCGGTGCCGTGAAGGCGATCGTGCATCTGCAAGGTGTTGAGTGCGTAGGTGTTGCAGACCGGATAGACCAGGTGCGGTTCACACGGATACTGAGGTGAATCCGGTCTTTCGAGCATGTTGCGGCGGATCGCTTCGGCGAGGCTGGTGAAGTCGTACTCGTAGCTACGGCGGTCTTTCCAGTGCAGTGAAAGCGATGCGGGGGAGCTGAATGTGTTGTCTTCGTTCAGGGTTTCGTACCATCCGATCATGACTCCGAGGTAGGCGGAGTACATGATGTTGTGGTGGGCGATGGGATCTGGATTCCACCGGCCGTACCCGACCAGGTTCTCCATCGACCAGTAGCCCCAGACCTTCCTGTCGCACATCTTCAGGATTGCGTTCCGTTGGGCTTCGGCGAGGTAGCCGGTGAACGCCGGGGTGCGGGTGCGTTGCGAGAGCGATAGCGCCCAGCACAAGCCGTTGAGTTGATAGCGCAAGGCGCTCAAGAACATTTGTTCGGCATGGGTGAATCCGTCGAAACGATCGAGTGGCTGGAGAGCGAGATCGAGCAGGTAGCGAAGCGCCTGGAGATCTTCGGTCGTGGATTCGCCGACGTGATGGGTCGACATCGATGGGTCATGGGCGTGTGCGGTCATGGGTGGCCTTCGGCATGCGGTGTGTGAAGTAACAGGGGCGGTTTGCTGCGCACTGGTGCGGGGGTAGTCGTGCGCGTCGGCAACACGGTCCACGCGAGGACGACGAGAGTGGGACCGGATGAATGAAACAACCAGTCCGACAACGTGTTGTGGCGAGAGGCAGTTGTCGGTTCGGCGTCGTGATGATGAAGTTCGGGTACGTGGTGGCCGGCCTCTGCGCCGACGTGAAAGAGGCCCCACAGGTGCATGTCGAGGATCCCGAGGACAAACCACATCAGCCCTGTCCCGAGCAGTATGCAGCCGACTCTCTCGCGGAAGGTGTGCGCGGAGTTGTCTTGTCCGGGGTCATGCCTGCATGCTGCGCACCAGAGGCCCGCCGTCGCCGCAACGACGATTGCGGTTCGACTCGCCCATGCGTCTGGGCTCGCGGTCCCGGGCTGTGCCCACCCGAACGCCATCACACCGACGATGGCAACCAGATACAGTCCGGCGCCGAACACTGCGCCCTTCAGTGCCAGTGGGCCGCGGGATGGCCGCGCGGTCACGCTGTACTCGGCGACGACGGCACTGTTCGGGTACGCCGATCCTGCGGGGTCGCGCCTGGCAGGCGGGGCGAAATCGGCCGGGGAAGAAGTGCTTCGCCGCGTCAGCCACAGACGCACCCTCGACAGCATCGCGAGCAGCGTCCCGAATACAACACAGCACACCACGGACCGAGACTCCATTCGCTTTGTGCACTACCGACAACATATGTTGTCTACAACAAGTGTTGTCAACTTAGCGACGGCCGCCGAGGTCGTCAACCCCGGACAAAGATGAGAGCATCGAATCGATGACTACTGGCGCAGGGCGGGTGTGGAACGGGCAGAGTCCGGAAGACCGCCGGGCCGACCGTCGGGCCCGATTCATTGCCGCCGGAATCGACATCATGGGATCGGACGGCGCTGGTGCGGTGACCATTCGGGCAATCTGTCGCCATACGAAGATCAGCGAGAGGCACTTTTACGAGCTGTTCTCCACCAAGGACGAGTTCATCACGTCGGTGTATGACCAAGTACTCGGTGACGGTGCCCGCCTGTTGTCGGACCTGAACATAGACGAGGCGTCGGAGGCTACGCCTGACGAGCTTCTCCGCACCCTGTTGCGGGCGTGGATCGACTTCATCGGCGCCGACCCACGCCGCGGCCGCATCATTGCGGTAGAAGGTGCCAACAACTCGGTGCTGGCCCGCCGCGGCCGCAGGGTCGCAACGGACTTGATGGCGACCTACGCGGCGTACACGACCGGCGAGCAGGTCGACCCTGCGAACGCTGCGGCACGCGAGGTCACCGCGACGGTCCTTTTCGCCGGTATGTGGGCGCTATTGCTTGCCTGGCAGGCAGATGGCCTCGAGAACCCGATGACCAAGGAGCAGTTGATCGGCCACCTTGTTGCGCTGATTCAGAGAGCGCAGGCATTCGGTGCGTAGTCCCGTGGAGGGAGTCCGCGCGCGACTACGACGGACAATTCTGAATCAGGTTGCGGCGAAGCCACTCAACCCCTCGCCCCAATGTCCGAGCGCGCCGATCGCCTCACGCAAGGCGAGCCCTCGTTCGGTCAGCGCGTAGGCCCGGGTGTTGTGCCTGAGGGGTAGACGGGTCAGTACGCCAGCTGCTTCGAGTTCACGCAGGCGGGTCGCGAGCATGTTCGTCGGGACTCCGAGGTCGCGCTGCAGGTCGCCGTACCGCTGTGGCCCGTCGAGTAGACGTTCCACGATGAGCAGGGCCCACCGTGCTCCGACGATGTCGAGGGCGGCGGCGAGGTCGCTCACGTGGCCGGGTCGGTGTCCGGCTTCATCCAGAACGGCGAGTAGTGGTAGCCGTCGAGGTCGTCGAACTGGCGCTGGTACATGAAGGGGTAGTCATCGGTGTCACCGATTCGTCCGCCGGCGGCGCCGGCGCGCTCGGTGAGTTCGTCGACTGCTTCGCGGCTGCCCAGGTCGAATGAGACCGTGACCTTCGAGGGTGTGTGGGGTCCGCCGATCAGCTCCTCGACCCCGCCGACTTCCGCGTACATCTCGCGGCTGCCGAGCATGACGTACTGCTCAGGGGCGATTGCGAAGCAAGAGACGTTGTGGTCGGACATGTCGGCGTTGAGGGTCCATCCGAGGGCGGTGTAGAAGGCGGTCGCGCGCTCGACATTCTCGACCGGGCAGGTGATGAAGAGGCTCATGTGGATCATACTTGCAAAATGCAAGTGCACCGTCAAGGGGGTCGGTCACGCACTCCGGTGGATGTTTGTTGCTGCCGATTCAAATATGTTGTTTCACAACATGGCCCGGCCTAGGCGGTCAGCGCTCCCGCAGTAGTCCTGCCAGGGCTGCGGCGAAGTGGCCGGTGGTGGGCTGGTCGAGGCTGGCGGTGGTGACGCGCAGGGCGTCGGGCGGGGGAGCGTCGCCGGCGGTGAAGATGTGTCCGGGTTGGGTCGCCCAGCCCGCGCGGGCGAGTTGGGTGTGGAGCATGCCCGCGTCCACGCCGGCAGGTAGGTCGATCCAGAGGTTGAGCCCGTCCGGAACACCGAAAGGAATAATGTTGTGCTGCAACAGTTCCTCGGTGAGATCGGTGAGTCTGCGTTGGTACGCCACGCGGGCGGAATCCACGAGTGTCATGCAGTCGGGATCGGTCAACATGTGGGCAGCCGCCCCTTGCAGCAGGTGGCTGACCCAGGTTTTCCCGGCGCGCAAGCGTGCCCCGAGAGCGTCGGCGGTGAGCGGGTCGGTGTAGGTGAGCGCGACTCGTAAGTCGGGTCCGAGGAACTTGGCCATCGATCGGATCAGTGCCCAGCGGTGGGTGGTGGCAGGCGTGACACGGTGATAAGCGGCGGCGGCGACCATTGACAGATGGTCGTCCTCGATGACAAGGACTTCGGGATAACTTTCCAACAGGACCGAGAGTTCCTGTGCTCGTTCGGCGTTTAGGCTTGCCCCGGTGGGGTTGTGGGCGCGCGGAGTGATGATGACAGCGCGCGCTCCGTCGCGAAGCGCTCGATCCAGGCCGTCAGGGGTTATTCCGTGTTCGTCGACCGCAACTGCGGCGGTGCGGTATCCGTTGAGACGGATGGTGCCGATGCTGGCCAGAAAGCAGGGCGATTCCAGCGCGACAAGATCTCCGCGGATCAGGTGGGCGGCCAGCAGGCGTTCGACCGCATCGACCGCTCCGTGGGTGATCACCAGCTCGCCTGCGGGTGCGTCGTCGAAGAGGTGGTGCGCCACGTCTTCTAAACCGGGATGCACTGCCGGGGCGCCGTACACCGACGGCTCGCTGCGTGAGGCGCTCACCGCCGCGTAGAGGTCAGGAAGCAGCGCCGAGTCGGGGTTGCCGCCGGCCAGATCCACGGCCCCCGGGGCGGGATTCAGTTCGGTGTCGGGCTGGGGAAGGGCGGTGATCACCGTGCCGGCGCGGCTACGGGTCACCGCCAGACCCATGGTTACCAGCTGGCGGTAGGCGGCGGCCACGGTATTGCGGTTGAGGTCGAGATCGCCGGCGAGCGTACGGATCGGCGGCAGGGAATCGCCGGGTCGGAAATGGCCCACCGCGACAAGATCGCGAACGGATTCGGCGATCGCTGCCGCCGTAGAACCGCTGATCTGACCCTGCACGTCAACCGCCTTTCTATTGTCCTAGGACAAATGTTAGCCTGTCTGCGCGGGCGCATCCGGCACCGCCCGCCCACAGCCGACGAATGGAGACTCGGGCCATGTACATCCCTCGCAAGTTCGAGTTGACCGATGAGCAGATCGCAGCAGCCCTGCGTACCGCCGGGATGGCACACCTGATCACCCCCGGTGCCGACGGGCTCCAGGTCACACCACTGCCTATGATGTACGACTCCGAACGAAACGCGCTGGTTTCCCACGTGGCACGTGCGAATCCCCACTGGCACGCAGCAGAGGAGGGGAGCGAGTCGGTGGCGATCTTCACCGGCCTGGACGGATACATCTCGCCGTCGCTCTATGCCACGAAAGCCGAGGGCGGCAAGGTGGTTCCGACGTGGAACTACGAGACCATCAACGTGTACGGCACGCTCACGGTGCACGACGACCCAGACTGGCTCCTCGAGCACGTCGGCGCGCTCAGTGATCGCCACGAGCACGCCCGCGAGAGGCCGTGGGCCGTCACTGACGCCCCCGAACATTTCATCGCCGGCCAGCTCAAGGCCATCGTGGGCATCGAGATTGCGATCACCCGGTGGGAGGGCAAGGCGAAGATGTCCCAAAACCAGCCTGAACGCAACCAGAACAGCGTTATCCAGGGTCTGACGAACTCCGCCGACGCCTCTGAACGTGAACTCGCCGGTGCGGTCAACACGTACACCGCACCACCCACGGTCTGAGCGACAGTCGCCAAGCGCACCATCACCCACCTACCGCGAAGGATTCAAAGATGAACAGCAACAACAACTCTCAGGACCACACCTCCGCGTCCGGTACCGGAACCGCGCGTGTCAAGCGTGGGATGGCCGAGATGCTCAAGGGTGGGGTGATCATGGATGTCGTCACCGCGGAGCAGGCGACGATCGCCGAGGATGCGGGTGCTGTTGCGGTGATGGCTCTGGAGCGGGTTCCGGCCGATATTCGTGCCCAGGGTGGTGTGTCGCGGATGAGTGATCCGGACATGATCGATTCGATCATCTCTGCGGTGTCGATTCCGGTGATGGCCAAGGCGCGGATCGGGCATTTCGTCGAGGCGCAGATCTTGCAGAGCCTGGGTGTGGACTACGTCGATGAGTCCGAGGTGTTGACTCCGGCTGATTACGCCAACCATATTGACAAGTGGCAGTTCACGGTGCCGTTCGTGTGTGGTGCGACGAATCTGGGTGAGGCTTTGCGGCGTCTGACCGAGGGTGCGGGGATGATCCGTTCCAAGGGGGAGGCCGGTACCGGTGATGTGTCCAATGCCACGACCCATATGCGCAAGATCCGCGACGAGATCCGTCGGTTGACGTCGTTGCCGAAGGATGAGTTGTTCGTGGCCGCGAAGGAGTTGCAGGCGCCGTATGAGTTGGTGGTCGAGGTGGCCGAGAGCGGCAAGTTGCCGGTGACGTTGTTCACTGCCGGTGGTATCGCGACGCCGGCTGATGCGGCGATGATGATGCAGCTCGGTGCTGAGGGTGTGTTTGTCGGGTCGGGGATCTTCAAGTCCGGCAATCCCGCGGAGCGGGCGGTTGCGATCGTGCAGGCGACCACGTTCTATGACGATCCCGATGT
>NZ_MJEJ02000006.1 GCF_002095435.2 Williamsia sp. 1138 | reverse complement strand
TGCGGGTAGTGCAACTCGAACGCAGGCCGCTCCGACCGAATGCGCGGGAGCTCGGTGAAGTTGTGTCGCGGCGGCGGGCAGCTGGTCGCCCACTCCAGCGAGTTACCGAAGCCCCACGGGTCGTCGACGGTCACGACCTCGCCGTAGCGGTAGCTCTTGAACACGTTCCACAGGAACGGCAGCGTCGAGGCACCGAGGATGAACGCACCCACTGTCGACACGATGTTCAACGTGGTGAACCCGTCCGACGACAGATAGTCGGCGTAGCGACGCGGCATGCCCTCGTTACCGACCCAGTGCTGCACCAGGAACGTGGTGTGGAAGCCGATCATCGTCAGCCAGAAGTGCATCTTGCCCAGCCGCTCGTCGAGCATGCGTCCGGTCATCTTCGGGAACCAGAAGTAGATACCGGCGTAAGTCGCGAACACGATGGTGCCGAAGAGCACGTAGTGGAAGTGCGCGACGACGAAGTAGCTGTCGGACAGGTGGAAGTCCAGCGGCGGGCTCGCGAGCAGGACGCCGGTCAGACCACCGAAGAGGAACGTGATGATGAAGCCGACGGAAAAGAGCATGGGTGTCTCAAAGGTCATATGACCTTTCCACATCGTGCCTATCCAGTTGAAGAACTTCACACCCGTGGGCACCGCGATCAAGAACGTCATGAACGAGAAGAACGGCAACAGGACCGCGCCGGTGGCATACATGTGGTGCGCCCACACCGCCACCGACAACGCAGCGATCGCCAGGGTTGCGTAGACCAGACCGCTGTAACCGAAGATGGGCTTGCGGCTGAAGACGGGGAAGATCTCCGAGACGATGCCGAAGAACGGCAGCGCGATGATGTAGACCTCGGGGTGACCGAAGAACCAGAACAGGTGCTGCCACAAGATCACGCCACCGTTGGCCGGATCGTAGAGCTGGGCGCCGAATTGTCGGTCGACCTCCAGACCCATCAGAGCGGCGGTCAGCAACGGGAACGCCAGCAGGATCAGGACGCTGGTGACCAGGATGTTCCAGGTGAAGATCGGCATCCGGAACATCGTCATGCCGGGAGCGCGCAGGCAGACCACGGTGGTGATCATGTTGACCGCACCCAGAATGGTGCCCAGACCGGAGACGGCCAGGCCGAGGATCCACATGTCGGCGCCCGCACCCGGAGAGTGCACGGCGTCGGTCAATGGGGTGTAGGCGGTCCAGCCGAAGTCAGCGGCGCCGCCGGGGGTGATGAATCCGGCCACGGCCACTGTCGAGCCGAACACGAACAGCCAGAAGCTGAAGGCATTCAACCGCGGGAACGCCACGTCCGGGGCGCCGATCTGAAGCGGGAGCACGACGTTGGCGAAACCGATGACGATCGGCGTCGCGTACATCAGCAGCATCACGGTGCCGTGCATGGTGAACAGCTGGTTGTACTGCTCGGTCGACAGGAACTGCAGACCCGGAACGGTCAGCTCAGAGCGCATCAGCAGTGCCATCAGGCCACCGATGAGGAAGAACGCGAAGCAGGCAACCAAGTACATGATGCCGAGCAGTTTGTGGTCGGTGGTCGTCAACATCTTGTAGATGAACGACCCCTTGGCCCCCGTGCGCTCGGGGTAAGGCCGTACCGGAGCCACCTGAGTAGTGGGCTGGTCTAACGCAGTCACAGATCCTCCTATGGCGCCGCCACTCGCTCCGAGTCGTCGTGGTCGGCTGTTTGGCCCACGGCGGCGCGAAGCGCACTGGAGATGATCGTAAACCCTATGGGCCGACGAAACCGGCTATCCCCTACGACGGTTCGTAGGAGATAGCCGGTTTCGGTGTAGAAGGTGGAGCGATCAGCTCGGATCTGGGTCGGTCGACGACTCGTGGGTTCCGACTGTCAACGGATCGCGACGAGCTTTCTCGGCCTTGTCGCTGGTCTTGCCGTGACCGGCACCGACGTGGGCTTCTTCCCGCATCCGCTCGACCATGTGCGGGTAGTGCAACTCGAACGCAGGCCGCTCCGACCGAATGCGCGGGAGCTCGGTGAAGTTGTGTCGCGGCGGCGGGCAGCTGGTCGCCCACTCCAGCGAGTTACCGAAGCCCCACGGGTCGTCGACGGTCACGACCTCGCCGTAGCGGTAGCTCTTGAACACGTTCCACAGGAACGGCAGCGTCGAGGCACCGAGGATGAACGCACCCACTGTCGACACGATGTTCAACGTGGTGAACCCGTCCGACGACAGATAGTCGGCGTAGCGACGCGGCATGCCCTCGTTACCGACCCAGTGCTGCACCAGGAACGTGGTGTGGAAGCCGATCATCGTCAGCCAGAAGTGCATCTTGCCCAGCCGCTCGTCGAGCATGCGTCCGGTCATCTTCGGGAACCAGAAGTAGATACCGGCGTAAGTCGCGAACACGATGGTGCCGAAGAGCACGTAGTGGAAGTGCGCGACGACGAAGTAGCTGTCGGACAGGTGGAAGTCCAGCGGCGGGCTCGCGAGCAGGACGCCGGTCAGACCACCGAAGAGGAACGTGATGATGAAGCCGACGGAAAAGAGCATGGGTGTCTCAAAGGTCATATGACCTTTCCACATCGTGCCTATCCAGTTGAAGAACTTCACACCCGTGGGCACCGCGATCAAGAACGTCATGAACGAGAAGAACGGCAACAGGACCGCGCCGGTGGCATACATGTGGTGCGCCCACACCGCCACCGACAACGCAGCGATCGCCAGGGTTGCGTAGACCAGACCGCTGTAACCGAAGATGGGCTTGCGGCTGAAGACGGGGAAGATCTCCGAGACGATGCCGAAGAACGGCAGCGCGATGATGTAGACCTCGGGGTGACCGAAGAACCAGAACAGGTGCTGCCACAAGATCACGCCACCGTTGGCCGGATCGTAGAGCTGGGCGCCGAATTGTCGGTCGACCTCCAGACCCATCAGAGCGGCGGTCAGCAACGGGAACGCCAGCAGGATCAGGACGCTGGTGACCAGGATGTTCCAGGTGAAGATCGGCATCCGGAACATCGTCATGCCGGGAGCGCGCAGGCAGACCACGGTGGTGATCATGTTGACCGCACCCAGAATGGTGCCCAGACCGGAGACGGCCAGGCCGAGGATCCACATGTCGGCGCCCGCACCCGGAGAGTGCACGGCGTCGGTCAATGGGGTGTAGGCGGTCCAGCCGAAGTCAGCGGCGCCGCCGGGGGTGATGAATCCGGCCACGGCCACTGTCGAGCCGAACACGAACAGCCAGAAGCTGAAGGCATTCAACCGCGGGAACGCCACGTCCGGGGCGCCGATCTGAAGCGGGAGCACGACGTTGGCGAAACCGATGACGATCGGCGTCGCGTACATCAGCAGCATCACGGTGCCGTGCATGGTGAACAGCTGGTTGTACTGCTCGGTCGACAGGAACTGCAGACCCGGAACGGTCAGCTCAGAGCGCATCAGCAGTGCCATCAGGCCACCGATGAGGAAGAACGCGAAGCAGGCAACCAAGTACATGATGCCGAGCAGTTTGTGGTCGGTGGTCGTCAACATCTTGTAGATGAACGACCCCTTGGCCCCCGTGCGCTCGGGGTAAGGCCGTACCGGAGCCACCTGAGTAGTGGGCTGGTCTA
>NZ_MJEJ02000042.1 GCF_002095435.2 Williamsia sp. 1138 | reverse complement strand
CATGCCAGAGGCCGTCATCGTCGCCACCGCCCGCTCACCGATCGGCCGAGCCGGTAAGGGCTCACTCAAAGATGTCCGTCCGGACGAATTGGCCCGTCAGATGGTCGAAGCCGTGCTGAACAAGATCCCCGAACTCGACCGCGCCGACATCGACGACCTCCACCTCGGGTCCGGACAGCCCGGCGGCCAAGCCGGCTTCAACATCGCCCGCTCCGTCGCCGTCCAGGTCGGCCTCGACCACGTCCCCGGCGTCACCGTCAACCGCTACTGTTCTTCGTCACTGCAGACCACCCGCATGGCCATGCACGCCATCCGCGCCGGCGAAGGCGACGTCTTCATCTCCGGCGGCGTCGAATCCGTCTCCAGCTTCGGAACCGGCAACGCCGACGGCTGGCCCAACACCAAGAACCCACTGTTCGCCGACGCCATGGCCCGCACCGCCAAGGCCGCCGAAGGCGGCGCCGGCACGTGGTCCGACCCCCGCGAGCAGGGCCTGCTCCCCGACGTCTACATCCCCATGGGCGAAACCGCCGAAAACGTCGCCTCCTTCACCGGCATCTCCCGCGAAGACCAGGACCACTGGGGCGTGCGCAGCCAGAACCGCGCCGAAGAGGCCATCAAATCAGGCTTCTTCGCCCGTGAGATCGAACCGATCACCCTGGCCGACGGCACTGTCGTCGACACCGACGACGGCCCCCGCGCAGGCACCACCTACGACAAGATCAGCCAACTCAAACCAGTCTTCCGCCCCGACGGCACCGTCACCGCCGGCAACGCCTGCCCCCTCAACGACGGCGCTGCCGCACTGGTCATCATGAGCGACACCAAAGCCAAAGCCCTCGGACTCACCCCGCTGGCACGTATCGTGGCCACCGCCGCGACCGGCCTGTCCCCCGAGATCATGGGCCTGGGCCCCATCGAAGCCGTCCGCAAAGCCCTCAAATACGCCGGCCTGTCCATCGCCGACATCGACCTGTTCGAGATCAACGAAGCCTTCGCCGTCCAGGTCCTCGGATCAGCCAACGAACTCGGCATCGACCACGACAAACTCAACATCTCCGGCGGCGCTATCGCCCTGGGCCACCCGTTCGGCATGACCGGAGCCCGCATCACCGCAACGCTGCTCAACAACCTCACCACCCAGGACAAGACCCTCGGCGTCGAAACCATGTGCGTCGGTGGCGGTCAGGGCATGGCCATGGTGCTCGAGCGCCTGAGCTGAACCTGACCCCAATCAAAAGAGCCCGCGACCAGATGGTCGCGGGCTCTTTTGGTGGAATCGCTAGTCCGAGTTGAAGTAACTCAGCAGGCGCAGGATCTCGACATACAACCAGACCAGGGTGACGGTCAAGCCGAAGCTCGGGATCTAGGACCTCGCGAGCGGTGCCGCGTTGGTCGGAACAATGACTGCTTCCTGATCAGCTGCCACATTAATTTGCTTGATGTTGCGGGGCAGCAGAATTGCGGCAACGGCGCCGAGGGCACCCGCCACCGCGACGATCAGCCACCCGTAGATGATCGCGTCATTGTTGTAGATGACAGCGCCTTCGACCTCGAACGCGACATGCGAGTTCATGACGCTGAAGGCGATGACCGGAAGGATCGCAGCGAACATACTCTGGAAGACCGCAACCATACTTGCCGTGGAGGCCTGCAATTGCGGTGGAACGGAGACGATCTGCAGGTTCGGAATCGACGCGTAGCCCGTACCTGTCGCCAGGCCTATGATGATCGCGATCAGGAAGACAGACAACTTCGTGTCGTGCGCGTAGGCCATCAGCACACCACCAAGAATGAACAGGGTCATGCCGGCGATCATCGTAAGGCGAGGCTTGACGTTTCGGCCCACGAGTACCCCGACAACGACACCAGCCACCACACCCGCTGCACCCAGCGGCGCCTGGTAGAGCGCGACGCCCTCAGCGTCGGCACCGAACCCGTAGCCCAGATCCATTCCCGGTATCAGGGGTGTCATCACCATGGTGGGAAGGACCACAGCGACCAGCGCAGATGTGGCGTAGCAAAAGCCTGCAGAAATGGCGGTGAAGATGACCGGTCGCTGGCCGAATAGAGCGAGATCGACAAGAGGTTCACGTATGACGCGAGCGGAGGCCACCCAGGCGACCAACAGCGCGATACCACCGAACATGTAGGCCAACGTAGAACCGGCACTCCAGCCCCAGGTATCGCCAAAGCTGATTGCCACGAGAACGCCGCCAACGCCACCGCCGAGCAACACGGCACCGATCGGATCGATACGCGAGCGCAGACGAACGGGCGATTCCGGCGTCGTCACGACGATGAGACCGGCAGACACGACAAGAATTCCGCCAATGACCCAGAAGACACTGCGGAATCCGAACGAATCGATCAACCAACCGGAGAAAAACGGCAGCGGAACCGTGATGAGCCCCATCCCGCTTGTCGCGATGGCAACGGCCAACGGAACGATTTTCGAAGGGAACACATCTCGGATGAGCGAGTAGCTCAAGAACAACGTGGCGATGAAAAAGCCAGACAGAATGCGACCCGCAAGCATCACCGTGTAATTGGGCGCCAGCGCGGAGATCACTGATCCGACGATCGTGAAACCGATGCAGACGAGCAGCAGTCGGCGCTTGCCGTGTGTGTCAGCAAGTTTGCCGACAACGGGGCTTATCACTGAGCCGACAAGCAGCACCGACGCGAGCATCCACGCACCCTGAGTGGTCCCGAACTCGACGGAAATCAAGGGGATCGTCGTCGCCACCATGATGTAGCTCATCGACAGAACCTCGAGCACCAGCACAAAAGAGATCAGCGACAACACCAGACGTAACGACCAACCTCGTTCGTCCACGTCCGGCGCCGGAGCGCTGGGCGAATCAACACTCATTGGGCATTCCTTTCAAGTCGTACCCTCGGAAGGCACGAGAAACTGTGGTGACCCACCACACACCGCGTGCAAGATATGCCGCTACTTACGCTCCCGCTAAGCGGGAATCATCTCGAACGGTCGATTCCGATCCGGCAGCAGAACGCCGCAAAGTGGTCGTACGTAGGCGGATCAGCTCGATCGAACGACGTGACTTGTGGTCCACTCCAGAGGCAACAGGTATTCACGCAACGTTTTCAGGAGTCGACTCGACGAAGACACCAGTTGTTGTCGCCGATGCGACATCGCCGGATGAATTACCGCGAACTGGGTCAGTCGGGGGCGTTGGGACGGGATCAGTTCAAAACCGATTCACGTCCGGTCTTCGAAATGAACACGACCGCGGTCTATCGCGATGCCCCGATCTGTGCTGACCTCGAAGTTGCCATTGGAAGAACTCGCGATTTGGACGACCTCGCCTGGAAATACAACAGCGCTGAAGCGGCCCTCGAGTTCCACGAGATCTGCGGGGTGACTGCCTGCCAATTCGGCCAACACCAGTGTGGCAGCTGACAACGTAGCCAGGCCGTGCAGGATGGGACGGGGTTGCCCGATTGCTTGTGCTGCCACGGGATCGACGTGGATGAGATGTCGATCCCCCGACAGGCGGTAGAGTAGAGCGGCGTTTTCCGGTATCAGAACGGACTGCGATGTGACTGGCTCGGAGTCTGCGGGGGGAATCATGGCCGGGCCTCGATCCCCGCCGAAGCCACCTCGACCAGGCGCGAAGATCGACCATGTCGCGTCGAAGTATTCGCAACTCACCATGACGTCGAAGACTGCGGCGCGCCCCTTGTCCCATACGCCCGTAACCGTTGCCGCCAACGTCGCAGCACCTGCGGGAGCCAGCGGCGCATGGACTTTCAGACGTTGCGAACCGTGAAGTGCCTGACGTACGTCGAATGCGCCGGTTTCACCGAGCGCATCCGGTGCCCATTGCGCCAGGCTCAGACCAAAGGTCGGCAGCACCCGAAGATCTCGCTCGAAGACCAAGTCCAGCTGATCCGGACGCGCCCCCACCGCGAGTGCGAACAAGATTGCATCGCGTTCGTCCCATGAAACTTCTCGCGAACCCAGGTCGCGGCCTAACCAGGTGTCCGCCGTTGAGCTGGTCATCAGCGCCTTCCTTGAATTGTGGGCACACATTTCTGAGCGAGGGACGCTCCAGGCACTCGCTCACCAGCCACCGTCACCGCGTCAACTCGGCCTTGGTCAGCTCGAGATAGCCGAGTCATTGTCGATCGCGCGCAGAGCGCGATCTGCTTTCGCAATGTCTTGTACGGCCAGGTGACTGAAGAGCATCGAAGTGGCGATCGGATTGCCACCGGCGGGATAAGCTTCACCGCTGGGCGCGGCCATCGTATTGCCGCTCGCATAAAGACCCGCGATCGGGGCGCCCGACCGGTCAAGCGCCCGGCCCACAGCATCGGTTCGAATACCGCCCTTGGTGCCCAGGTCAGACAGGCCGAGCGCGGCAGCGTGAAAGGGGCCACTCTCGATCGGAACCATCGGTGAGTGTCCGCCGAAAAATGCACGGTCATAGGCCTCGTCGCCACGGCCGTAATCGAGGTCGACTCCATCGGCCACGAACCCGTTGTATCGCGCGACCGTGGCCGCCAGACTGTTACTGGGCACGCCAATCTTCTCGGCCAGTTCCTGCAGGGTGTCGGCTGAGTGCCACAACCCTTCAGCGACAAACTCCTCTGCTTCGACCACGGTTACGCTTGTCGACTTGATCGGAGGGACTTCGCCCTCCCGATCATCGAAGATGATCCAGTAGGGAAGTCCCAGATTGCCTTCTTCAAGGGCGCCGAGCGCAGTTCTGCCTATCCGATCGTAAGGTCCTGACTCGTTGACGAACCGCTCCCCATTGCTGTCGACGAAGATGCCGCCCGTGATCCACAACGAGAACGTCGAACGTCCGTCTGGATGAGTGATCCCTGGCGACCACCAAGCCTGATCCACAAGGTCGACGTCTGCACCCGCCGCAATGGCGGCCCGAAGTCCCAGTCCGATATTGGTGGGGACGCCCATGGTGTCCTCGGCTGAGCCGGGCACGCCGAATTCCTTGCGCATCTCCTCGTTTGCCTCGAATCCACCGGTACCGAGCACCACACCCCGACGCGCACGGACCGCGATCCGCTGCCCGTCGCGCTCAACGACCGCTCCAGTGACCGCACCATCTTCGACGACCAGTTCGACGAGCGTCGAGTTCAGGTGCAACGATGCGTTCGGGTACGCCGAAATCGCCATGACGAGACGTGCTATCAGAGCCTGGCCCCCGATAAGCGATTCGGGAAGTGGAGCACCCAGACGGTCAGTGTCCAGCGGCGGTCGCAGAAGATCACGCAGCGAACCAACCTCTTCCGCAGTCAAGGGCGCAGCGGTCATATGACGCATACCGTCAATTTTCGCCTTTGGTGCCTTCCCGTAGTAGTCGGGCCACGGGAGCAACGCGAATTCGATGTTCGCGTCTTGCTCCAAGTACTCGACGAGCGGAGCACCGCCCCGCACAAACGCTTCCTGGATGTCCTTCGGGGTCCGGTCTCCTACTACCGACTGGTAGTAGGTAAGCGCGTCTTCGACAGTGTCATCGACGCCGGCACGCTTCAAGACAGGATTGCACGGAAACCACATTCCTCCACCAGAATAGGCCGTGGTACCACCGAACTTGTCGCTCGCTTCGAATACCGCCACGTCGAGACCCTCACGTGCTGCGGTGTAGGCGCCCGCCAGTACTCCCCCAGATCCCGCGATGATCACATCGACTTCTTCGTTCCAATTCACCGGTTGGCTCCTTCGTTTGCTTGTCGAACCCTGCACAGACCGGGCCTGTCCGCACGGTGGGCGGACTATCTACTTCACGAGAACGTCGCGGTGACCTGTCCCAGGCCGCGACCGAACACCGCAGTAAATGTCTCTCCGGGATGGACATCGATCGCCCTTGTCAGCGATCCTGGCAGCACAACATCTCCGGCACGCAGCGCGACGCCGAATGCCGACACCTTGTTCGCCAACCACGCGACCGAGGTCGCGGGGTTTCCGAGCACCGCATCAGACCGCCCATCGGCGAGGAATCGCCGTGGCGCCGTGGCGCCCGCGCCGGTGACGTGCACCTGTACATCGATGTTGGTCAAATCCACGGTGCTGGGGTCAATTCGCTTCGTGCCGAGAACAACTCCGGCTGACGACGCATTGTCAGCTATGGTGTCCTCGATCTTGATCTGCCAGTCCCTGATACGGCTATCGATCAACTCGATGCTCGGAACAATCGCGCGCGTCGCGCGAACGACATCGTTTTCCGTGCATCCTTCACCAGGCAAGTCTTCACCCAAGATGAATGCCACCTCGAATTCGACTCGTGGAGCACAGTATGCACTCGATCGGATCGGGTCGGCTTCGGTGAGCATCATGTCATCGAGCAAGTGCCCGTAGTCGGGCTCATCGACATTCATCATGTCTTGCATGACTTTCGAGGACAATCCGACTTTGTGCCCTACAACTCTTGCTCCACCCGCCACTCGCCGGCGGATGCCCAGCAACTGGATCTCGTACGCGTCCACGACGTCGATTCCGGGAAACCCGATCACTAACGGTTCGATGGGCTTTCGAGTCTGTTCGGCATGCGCCAGCAGCTCTGCTACTTGTTGCCTACGCTGATCGTCGATGATCGGCTCACTTTCTGAATGGTGTCGGGTGATGCCTAGTGCAGCGACGCGGGCCGCATCAGACCGCACGCTGAATGTAGGGATCAGATCCATCGGTGAAGTCCATGAGGTCGGACATCACCGTCGAGTTCGCCGACCTGGGGCCGCGGTAGGCGGCCGGTTGCGTGCCCCCGCCGACCAGAGGACCAAGGATCCGATATCGATATATACCCAGCATGCGCGCGAGTACTTTCGTCTGCTCGAACCGCATCCGGGCGAGCTCGGCCGCCGGCCTGTCGACGCACCGCTGATACCGGTCGCGATAGACCAGAATTGCTCCGGCACCGTGCTGCTCGACCGTACGCGTCCACGCCGCGGCTTCGAGTCCACACCGGCACGCAGCTGAGCCGCCCACCTCGCTGTCCAGACAACGACCACGGATGCCGATCAGCGGAACGGCGTCACCGTCCAGCCGCCCGAATGCGCGCACACACACCACATCGCAGTCGGCATCGAATACGGAAAGCTTCCACTCACCTTGGGTGCCGTGCGCCGTCGCATTCCATCGGGTGTGTGCGCTGTCGATGACCGGTACCTCAAGGATCGCGGCCAGCATCTGCGTATGTTCCCTATTCGCGATCTGATCGTTTTCGTCGAACATCAGCGGCGCGATGGCAGCAACCCGTGGCAGACTTGCCAGATGGCATAACCGCAAGGCTGCGGCCGCCTGCCCGCGCCCCGCGGGATCGGCACGCAGGACCATCACATGACCGGGCCTGGTGAGGTCCGCCGGTCGCGAATCTGTGCTCGCGAGCACGCCGAGTGTAAGGGCTCGGTCTCGTGCCGATATTCCCGTGGTCACCCCGTCGGCGGCGTCGACCGCGACACTGAACCGTCGGTTCGCGTCACCTTTGTTCGACGCCGTCGGTATGTCCGGCAGCTCCAATCGTGCGGCGTGCGAGTCGGTTACCGCCGCACACACCAGGCCCGACGAATACTCGATCATCTTGGCCACTTGGCGACCGTCGACCGTTTCTGCCGGTGCCACCAGATCCGCCCTGAAGGACTCGCCAACTCCGTCAATCACGATGGCCATGCCACTCTGGCGGAACGAAAGCAGCAGTTCGTTCCGCCCGGAGTCAGCCAAGGCCGGGCCCTGCGGTGTCGACGTCATGCGTTTCCTCTCCGTGATCAGCCGGCGACGAGGTCTGCGACCGCGGCCGTCGACGGCTCGGTCACCGGGCCCGTGGTGTTGGCGAGTTGGATCGCGACGTCGATGATCATGTCCTCTTGTCCACCGACGTAGCCCAACTCACCGCAACGGCGAAGGATCTCGTGGACCGGCACTCCATAGCGGGCACCAGCAGCTTCCGCGTGGAGCAGAAAACTCGAGTACACGCCGACCCAACCCTGGACTATCGCATTGCGATCAATTTTCGGCCACCGGTTGAGGTACGGCTTGACAACGGTCTCAGCGGCGTCGAGCGCAGCCATCACGTCGAGCCCGGTCGTGATGTTCATTCGATCGAAGACTGCGGCAACGAGTTCGGTCGGGGTGTTGCCGGCTCCGGCGCCGAGCGCGCACAACGAGCCGTCGATGTAGCGGACCCCTGACTGGTAGGCAATGACCGAGTTCGCGACTCCGAGGCTCATGTTCTGGTGGCCGTGGTAGCCCACCCAGGCCTCGTCCCCCACTTCAGCGATCAAGGCGTCGAAACGATCTTTGGCCTCGTGCATCAGCAACGCACCAGCCGAGTCAGTCACGTACGGCACCTGGCAGCCGGCATCGACCATCAGGCGGGCCTGTTTGGCGAGATTCTCCGGACTGGTCCGGTGCGCCATCATCAGGAAGCCGCACGTCTCCATGCCCAGCTTGCGCGCAATCTCGAAGTGCTGCAGCGAAACGTCGGCTTCGGTGCAATGGGTGGCGATCCGGACGACCTGGGCACCGCGGTCGGCCGCCTTCCGGAGATCCTCTGCGGTACCGATACCGGGGACCAGCAGGACGGCAATCTTTGCCTGCCCGGCGGTCTCGGCCGCGGCCTGGACCAGTTCCAGGTCACTGGTTCGAGAGAACCCGTAGTTGAAGGTCGACCCGCCGAGCCCGTCCCCGTGTGTGACCTCGATGATTTCCACGCCCGCCCCGTCGAGGGCGCGGACGGTGTCGCGTACCTGCGTTTCGGTGAACTGGTGTGATTGTGCGTGGCTTCCGTCGCGCAGTGTGGTGTCGACGATGCGAACGTCGTCACGTAGTGCCGGCTTGCTCATGCTGATACTCCGATCCGGTTGCGGGCGATCGCGTCGCTGACCCGCGCTGCTGCCGCGGTCATGATGTCCAGGTTTCCTGCGTACTTGGGCAGGTAGTCACCGTTGCCCTCGACCTCCAGGAAGATGGCGACGCGGCCGTGTCCGTCCCACCCTTCTTTCGGGTCGTCGAACTGCGGGTCGGCGCGCAGTTCGTAACCGGGCACGTAGGACTGCACCTCGGCGACCATGCGGTGCACCGACTCTGTGATCGCTTGGCGATCGGCATCAGCATTGATCATGCAGTAAACGGTGTCTCGCATGATCATCGGCGGCTCCATCGGGTTCAGAATGATGATTGCCCGTCCACGCTCGGCGCCTCCGACTTCGGATACCGCCTTGCCGGTCGTCTGGGTGAACTCATCGATGTTGGCGCGAGTACCCGGCCCTGCGCCGCGGGAGGCCACCGACGCGACGATCTCGGCATAGGGCACCGGAGTCACACGGGACACCGCATGCACCATCGGGATGGTGGCCTGCCCACCGCAGGTGATCATAGAGACATTGGGCGCCTCGATGTGCTGGGTAAGGTTCACCGGTGGGCAGACCATCGGTCCGATGTGTGCAGGCGTGAGGTCGACCGCCTGAATGTTCAACTCCGCGTAACGCGGCGCATTCAGCACATGCGCCTTCGCCGACGTCGCCTCGAAGACGATCTCGGGAAGCGGGCTCTGCTGTAGCAACCAGTCCACTCCGCCGGCCGAGGCAGCGACTCCCTTGGCTCGTGCCCGTTCCAGGCCGTCGGACTCGACGACCCCGACGACATATTGAACAGAGATCGAATCAAGTCTCTCGAGTTTGGCCAACAAGTCGGTTCCGATGTTTCCCGGTCCGACAATCGCGGCGTTGATGGGTTCCATGGTCAAAGCCTGACAGTATGCGTCACCGGGTCCGAGATGACTTCCCATCCATCGGGAGCAGAGATGAGCCCAACCGCCAAGTCATGAGTACCTCAAGTCAGCCGTCAGTTCTCCCGGCCGAGGAACGCCAGGACTGCAGATTCGAACGCGGCCTTCTGCTCGATCATGACCCAATGACCGCAGTTCG
The DNA here is from genome assembly GCF_002095435.2 of Williamsia sp. 1138. Lineage (GTDB taxonomy): Bacteria > Actinomycetota > Actinomycetes > Mycobacteriales > Mycobacteriaceae > Williamsia. The sequence goes on along the minus strand of NZ_MJEJ02000042.1, from coordinate 180,028 downwards.
GAAAGACATGCAATTCTCCCTGCGGCAGCGTCCGCATCGGAATGATGGCCATGTCGAGGGGGCTCACACGGTCGTCACGTCCCCATGTCACCAGCACAGGAACTTTGATCTGGTTGAACTTCGACCACAGTGGCGGCTCCGTCGAGTCCGCCGCCGCTTTGATCATCTGACCAAATGCCGCCGAACCATACATCTTTCGAGCACTTTCCAACGTTGCCGGCTCAGTTGCCTGCGTCCAACGGTCCTCGATCAGGTTCTCGGTGACCATGTTGGGGTCGTAGACCATCGAATGAAGCCACTGGGTCAGTTTCTCCCGAGTCGGATTGTCGGTGAATTCCATCAGCAGCTTGATACCTTCGCCGGGGCCGGGGCTGAACAGACTTGTACCGATCCCACCGATCGTCACCAGTTTGCTGACCCGCTCAGGATGATTGATCGCCAGTGAGACACCGACGACTCCCCCCATGGAGTTACCGACGACCGCCACCTTGTCCAGCCCCAGTCCGTCGAGAAACTCGATCACGGCCCGCTGGGCCGTCAGCATCGGATGACCACCAAAATCATCACTGACACCGAACCCGGGGAACTCCAGAATGAATGTCCGGTGACGAGCGGCGAACTCGTCGAAGTTACCGGCGAAATTGCGCCAACCGGTGACACCAGGACCCGAGCCGTGCAGCAACAGCAACGGAGGCCCCTCACCGCGCTCGTAGTAACGAAGCACACCCGATGGTGTGCGCAGCTCTTTGGGGGCCTGCTTTCCAGTTTCGATTGTGGTCATGGATTGACCTTGGCATCGAGATGGTCCGCGCCACACCGTCATTCCCATCCAGCGGACCGAACTATCCGACCAGATCGCGCCGTCAGCAGCCTGCGCCGCGGGCCATCCTCGGTATCGCGGCCCCGGTGGGGAGTTCGATCCGACTCTCCGAGAGGGTGTTCTCGCGCACCGCGACATCGATGCTACGACGCAATTCGGGGCAGCTGTGATCGCCGGCGAGGACATGACCTCGGGCGGCCGCGAACGGGCACGCGGTGGCGTCGGCCAGCCATTGGATCGAGGTATGCGCGTCGCTGAACTTCTCCACAGTTACGGCCAACCCACACGAATCACAGTTGAGCGGTTGCATCGTCATCGTTTCACACGCCGATCGTCGTGATGTCGTCGCCAAGAGGGAAATGCTCCACCCGACCGTACTTGCCCTTGTAGAAGATCAGCGGCGAATGCTCACTGACATGGATGTGCCGTACTCGGGACACCACGATGATGTGGTCGCCGGCGTCGTGTTCGGCATCGAGTTCAACCTCGAGCCACGCGAGCCCATTCTCGAGTACTGGGGCACCAGACGGTGAGGGCGACCAGGACAAATTTGCAAACTTGTCACCGCCGCGCGCCGCGAGGCTATGACACACCCCCTCCTGTGCATCCGAGAGAATGTTGACGACGTACCTTTCAGCGGTGCGGATCCGCGGCCACGACGAACTTGTCCGTGCAACACAGAACGCTATGAGTGGCGGATCCAGCGACACCGACGTGAACGAGTTCGCAGCAAGACCCACCGGAGCATCCGTCTCACGGTCGACTCCGGTAATTGCCACCACCCCGGTTGCGAAGTGACCCATAATATCTCGCATTTCGCGGGAATCGAACGTGTCGACAACTTCATTGGTCATCGCGTCTCGCATCTCACTCACACCTTCCGCAGCCGCTCGTCTTCAGCGGTACCGATCATTGGTCACGAGGCGATCGCATACATTGCCCACCTAGTTCTCGTCGCCCACATAGAGGCTATCCAGCGCGCCAGCGAGGCGGCGTCCCCTTTCCCACTGGACGGGAGTCGAAGTGAGATCAAGCCATCGACGCGCAGGACAATACCCATTCCGTCGTCAACGCTCGATTTGGCTCCAGTGTCCGCTGAGTAGGAGTCACAGTTTTCAGCATCGTCACGAACTCGTACTTTCTGCTCATGACCCAGTCCACACAGATCTCTCGTGACACCGCGCTTTCGACTGTGAGCAGATACCTCGAGGCAATCGCGGAGGCAACCTCGCCATCTCAGATCGCGGCCCTGTACACCGATGACGCCACCGTCGAAGATCCTGTGGGATCCGAAACCGTGCGCGGCAAAGACGCGATCGCGGCGTTCTTTGCTCCGCTCACCCAATCCCAGCGGGACACCGAGCTTCTCAACTTTCGTCACTGTGGCGACTCTGCAGCCTTCCACTTCCGAGTGCGGACACACACTCCCGACGGCGTCGTGGAGATCGAGCCTCTGGATGTCATGACTTTCACCACGGACGGCCTGATCAGCTCGGCCAAGGCATATTGGTCACCCGAGGACGTGCGCATGGATTGAGGTCGACCGACCTCGGATCGCACGAAGACCACCAGCGAGAAGGGTCCACTGAATGGGCACCTCTCTATCCCCGACTAGACGGGTTCGATGAGGTGAACGGATCCGCGTATCGCACCGGACAGCGTTTCGAGACCCGGACGTTGTCCGCCATTCAGAAGGGAAGTCAATGAGCACGCTGTCCACCGTCACCGACTCGACCATCGACGAGGAGGTCGAGGTGACTGCCGAAGACCTGAGAGCAGCCATCGACCAGGCCGAGCCAGGTGCATTGTTGATGTCGATGGTCCACGTCACCGGTAACCTTGCCCTGCTCGACGAGTTCGAGGACATACTCGCCGACTCTCGGAGCGCCTCCGCCGGCGAGACCGCAAAGACCCATTACGGTGCTTCCAGCGATGCCGCGGTCGTCCTGCCAGGAGAGTTTCCGACCGACGTCGTCGTAGCGATCCGCAAGCGTGCTCACGAGGTGCTCACCACTGATCTGACCCCAAGATTAGGAGTTCCGGAACCCGGCCTCTTTCGTAGGATGGCGGCACTGTGCACCGTCAGTGAGGTGGACGACGAATTCATCCCGATCCTCCTGGAGCAGGGTGGCTTCGAACTGGGCCGGCGACGCGTACCGGTCACCAAGACTCCACCTGCCGACCTCGATGTGATCGTGATCGGCGCCGGAATGATCGGACTCAACGCAGCCGTCAAACTGGATGCGGCCGGGTTCGGATACAAGGTGTTCGAAGCCCGCGACGATATCGGTGGTACCTGGTCGCGCAATATCTACCCCGGCGCGGCAGTGGACACTCCCAGCCATTACTACTCGTATTCCTTTGAGTTGAACCCGAACTGGTCGAAGTACTACCCCACCGGCCCGGAGTACCTCGAGTACATGCATGCCGTCGCCAAAAAATATGACCTCATCAAGAACATCGAACTGTCAACGTCGGTGCTGTCGGCCGACTGGGATGAGGCGGAACAGAAATGGACAGTGGTCACAAGAGGTGCCGACGGGCGAATTCAACATCATCGCGCGGCCGCGGTGGTCACCGCCCTGGGCGTTCTTAACTCCATCAACGTTCCGGACATCCCCGGTCTCGATACCTTCGACGGCACCGTGATCCACACCGCGGAGTGGGATCCAGAACTCGATCTGACCGATAAGCGAGTAGTGGTGATCGGCACCGGTTGCACTGCAGTGCAACTGGTCGCCAACATCGTTGATGACGTGGCAGCCCTCGCCGCGGTGGTGCGTAGTCCGCACTGGATCGTGCCCGAGAAGTCAGTGGTGAACGATGTTCCATCCGGTGAAAGGTGGGCGATGAAGCATCTTCCATACTTCCAGAACTGGTTCCGGCTCAAGGCCTACTGGCTGGCGTCTGACAACTTATACATGATGCCGCGCATCGACCCGGATTGGGCAGCAACGCATTTGTCTGTTTCCGCCCTCAACGACCGGGTGATGCAGGTGTCTCTGCGGTATCTCGATCAGACGTTTCCCGACCGCCCGGATCTCAAAGAGAAGATGACGCCGACCGTCCGACCATATGCCAAGCGCATCGTGAAGGATCCAGGCTTTCTCGAGGCCCTCAAGCGTGACCACGTGTCGCTACACCGCGCATCTCCGACTTCGGTGCAACCCAACGGGGTGACCTTGAGCGACGGCGAGTTCGTGGAGGCCGACATCATCGTGCTTGCGACCGGATTCAAGGTCGAATATGCATCGTTCATCGACATCACCGGGCGAAACGGCGAAAAGCTGAGCGACCGATGGGATGGCGGAAACGACCCGCGCGCCTATCTCGGCATCCAGGTCGCGGGCTTCCCGAACCTGTTCGTCACTGCGGGACCAAATGCTGCACCGAATCATGGTGCGGGGCACAATATCACCAGCGAGGAACACGTCCACTACATTATCGAGAACCTCCAGTACCTGGTGGAGAACAACATGTCATCGGTCGACGTCAAACCCGAAGCCCTTGCCGCTTACAACGAGCGGGTCGACGAAGCACTCGACAAGACGGTCTGGGCTCATCCGGGCGAAGGAGTGACCGGGTACTACCGCAATCAGCAGGGCCGCCCTATCGTTCCCTGCCCGTGGCGACTCGTCGACTACTGGACGATGCTGCGGGAACCGAACACCGACGACCTGGTGTACACCAGCCGCCGCGCCGAATGATGCGAATCGGGATCACCGCTCCCGTGGTGACCCGGTTCCCGGGAGCTCACAGTACATGGGAGACGAAAGCGGGGATCACCGAGCTCGCGCAGATCGCCTCGGCTGCAGACCACTTGGGGTTTCATCATTTCACCTGCAGTGAGCACGTCGCTGTTCCCGTCGAGATCGCGGTAGCGCGCGGCGGGACCTACTGGGATCCGTTGGCCACGCTCGGCTTTCTGGCAGCACGAACCGAGCGCATCAGGCTCGCCACTCAAGTACTCGTCCTTGGCTATCACCATCCGTTGGAGATTGCCAAGCGCTACGGGACGCTGGACGTCGTGAGCTCAGGTCGCTTGATCCTCGGTCTGGGCGTCGGTTCACTTCAGGAGGAGTTCGAGCTACTGGCCGTCCCTTTCGCCGACCGCGGCAAGCGGGCCGACGACGCTCTGGCTGCCTTGCGCGCCGCCATCTCGACCGCGGAACCTCAGTACAGTGGGGACTTCTTTGAGTTCTCCGACGTTGTTCTCGATCCGCACGCGATGCAGTCCCACGTTCCTTTCTGGATCGGTGGCCGTTCGGCACGCTCGTTGAGCAGGGCAGTCGAGCTTGCAGATGGATGGGTGCCATTCGGCCTGTCCGTCGAGGAACTCGTACATCTTCTCGGCACCAAGGACCTTCCGTCAGGTTTTGAGGTCGTGCTGTCCGTAGGCGGACTCGACCCGATCGGCGATGCCGACCGGTGCAGGCGGCATATCGATCAGTCAAACGAAGCTGGGGCAACAGTGATCGGCGCGAGCATCATCGCGTCATCAGCAAATCACTATTGCGATCAACTGGATGTTCTTGCACGCATGTACGACCTGACCGCAGCGCACGAGGGTTGAGCCGACAGCGAGCCGAAACCGGCGCCTACCCCGTCGCCAGGGCATGTTCGAGACCGGCCAACACGAGGCCGAAACTCCGGTGAAGTAGGTCTTCGGTGGTTTCCCGTTCTTGCGAAGTGACCCAGTGTTGGTAGGCATCTCGGGCCGCGTGCACGATGAGGTCCGCTGCCAGCAGGTGGAGGTAAGGATCTGAGTTCAGATCGAGATGGCGTGCAAGCAGACCTACGACAGCCATTCGTAGCGGTGGATCGACCTCCAGCCAGCGCATCTTGTAGGCCGGCGTCGTCAGCATCAGACCCAGGAATGTACGCAGCTCGGTCGTCATCGTGGACCCGTCCATCTCGGACAAGAACGCATCGACCAGCCCGTCGAGCAGACTGACCTCCGGCCCGGTCTCATCGAGCGCCGACACGATCGCGCTCGAACTCTTCGCGAAGATCGGTCGGACGACGTCTTCTTTCACCTCGAAGTGGCGATAGAACGTTCTGGGCGCAACTCCCACCGCACGGCAGATTTGCCCCACCGTCGCCGAGGTGTTCCCGTCGGCGACGAACATGGAGAAAGCGGCCTCGGAGATCGTCAGCCGGAGCTCTTCAGCGCGCCGCTCGGTCAGCGTTTGTCGCGAAGGTGTCATGGATGCTCCCGGTAGTCGATGTGCAGCACATGAGGATAGCCACCCGGACGCGTCTTCAGTCCAACCCTGTTCACAGAAACCCGTCGGGCACACTATGCCTACATGGCACAATGTGACACCGAGTGTCAGCCCGCTCAATCCGATCGTAAGGAAGTCCCCATGTCACGCATTGAACACCCCGACGTGCTCGCGCCGGCCGCACTTGGTCCTGTGCGCTTGCGAAACCGCACGCTCAAGGCAGCCACCTACGAGAACATGGCCAGGAATGGCTTGGTCACCGACCAACTCATCGACTTCCATGTAGAACACGCACGCGGCGGCGTCGGGATGACGACGGTCGCCTATTGCGCCGTCACCCCTGACGGACGAATCGATCAGCACCAGATCCTGTGGCGGCCCGAGGCGAGACCCGGCCTGCGGAGACTGACCGACGCTGTGCACGCCGAAGGAGCCGCCATCTCGGCGCAGATCGGTCACTCCGGCCCGGTGAACAACGGCAAGGCGACCCGCACGAAACCACTGTCGCCGAGCCGCTACTTCAACATGCAATTCCTGCGGATCGTGGCCGCGGCTTCCATAGACGATATCGAGCGCGTGATAAAGGCCCATGCCGCTGCTGCACGCATGGCGATAGAAACAGGATTCGACGCAGTTGAAGTTCACCTGGGCCACAACTATCTCGCCAGCTCATTCCTCAGCCCCAACATCAACCACCGAAAAGACGATTACGGCGGCTCACTCAACAATCGCGCTCGGTTCGGACTACGAATCCTCGACGCCGTCCGCGACGTTGCACAGGACCAACTCGGGATCGTCGTGAAATTGAACATGGACGACGGCGTGCCCGGTGGCTTCTGGATCGACGAAGCAATGCAGGTCGCACAGTGGATCGAAAAGGCCGGCAGCGCAGATGCGCTCGAGATGACGGCGGGAAGCTCCCTGCTCAACCCGATGTATCTCTTCAAGGGCGACTCGCCGGTGAACGAGTTCGCGGCTGCGCTTCCGCAACCGGTCCGAACCGGCGTCAAGCTCATCGGCAAACACGTTCTGCGTGAATATCCCTACGCGGATGGCTACCTCATGGCCGACGCCCAGCAGATCCGATCCGCTGTATCGATGCCCATGATCCTGCTGGGCGGCGTCACCAATCGACAGACAATGGACGAGGCCATGGCGGCCGGTTTCGACTTCGTGGCCATGGGTCGAGCCTTGCTTCGCGAGCCCGACCTGATCAACCGGATCGCGGAAGACTCCGGTACCCGGTCGTTGTGCAATCACAACAACAAGTGCATGGTCACCATTTTCACCAATACCAGATGCGTGCTGCGACCCGAGAACCAACTGACCCCGCAGGACGCGCCGTCCGAGCCGTCCGAGCCGTCCGACGTGGCCACCCCCCTCGGTTTCGCCGGCTAGCGCGTTCGGAAAACCGGGCCTCCCGGTGACAGGGATCAACAGTGGCCGGTCCCGTGACTGCGATGCGTTACTTGTGAAACTACGTCTAGGAGGCCCCCATGCCAGATCCCACGCTCATCCCGGTCAAGGCGTCATCGATCGACACCTGGTCGTATGAATCCGACGTACTGGTAGCAGGTTTCGGCATCGCGGGCGCCGCGGCCGCCATCGAGGCCGCTCGCGCCGGCGCTGACGTGCTGGTACTAGAACGTCTTGGCGGCGCAGGCGGCGCGGCGGCGATGTCGGGTGGCTTCATCTACCTCGGAGGTGGCACCCCCCTACAGAATGCGCTGGGATTCGACGATTCGGCGGAGAACATGAAGGCGTTCATGAAGGCCGCGCTCGGGCCAGGTGTCGACGATGCCAAGATCGACGCGTACTGCGACGGCAGCGTCGACCACTTCAACTGGCTCATCGACGCTGGCGTGGTCTTCGATGAATCGTTCTGGGGTGAGCCGGGATGGGAACCTCCTCACAGCGAAGGTCTCATGTACTCAGGCGGCGAGAACTCGGCACCCTTCAACAAGGTGATCCCACCCGCGCCACGCGGCCACCTCCCACGCAAGTCCGCATCTGACGACGGCGAGCAGGCCGGCGGTTACATGTTGATGAAGCCGCTGATCGAGACAGCGGAGGCCCTCGGCGCGCGAACCCTATACGACTCTCGCGTCCAAGCCCTGGTCATCGACGAGAACAATCGCGTCGTCGGCCTGACTGTCCGCCAGTACGGGGTGAGTATTGCGATCAAGGCCCGACGCGGCGTAGTTCTGGCCACCGGGAGTTTTGCCTACGACGACACCATGCTCCGTGACCATGCACCCCGAATTGAAGGTCGTCCCGCGGCGTCGATCGAAAGCCATGACGGCAGGGCAATTCTGATGAGCCAGGCGATCGGCGCCGCGACAGCCCACATGGATGCCACCGAGGTTGCCATCTTCTGCGACCCGCAACTGATGGCGAGAGGAATTCTCGTCAACGGACGAGGCCAGCGCTACATCAACGAGGACACCTACCCGGGGCGCATCGCACAGGAAACCCTACTCCACCAGGGCGGCGACGCATTTCTGATCATCGACGAATTGTCGTATGAAAAGGCCCTGCAGACAGAGTCGACCAGCGCGATCATGCGAGGAACTCCCAAGTGGGTATGTGAGAGCGTAGAAGAGCTCGAGAACGAAATCGGCTTACCGAAAGGATCACTCCAGTCGACAGTTGAGCTTTTCAACCACCACGCAGCATCGGGCTCCGACCCGGTGTTTTCCAAGAAGTCGGAGTGGCTCACCCCGATCACCACCCCGATCGCCGCCTACGATCTGCGGGCTATGACCGGTGGTTTCACCCTCGGCGGCCTCAAAACAACAGTGGATGCCGAGGTCCTGCACGTGTCGGGAGAACCGATACCAGGATTGTTCGCAGCCGGACGGTGCACCTCGGGTGTGTGCGCGGGTGGGTACGCAAGCGGAGCCAGCTTGGGAGACAGCAGCTTTTTCGGGCGCCGGGCCGGAAAGCATGCGGCCGCCCAATGAACTGTGCTCGGAGTTGAACTGCAGACCACACGTACTACGTCTGCCTGAGATCATCACGTACCGTCACCCGACGACAGCGCTGTTCTTACGTGTCGCTGGATCGACGTAACATCACCACGTGCCGCATGACACTTCACTCGAGGCCGCCCTGTTGCGGATGATCAACCTGTTCATGTACTCCTCACACAGCAATGCCGCACGCCGCCGGTTCGAAACAGCCACCGGTCTCCTGCTCCCGCGGTCGGGTATCGAGACACTTAACGTCCTTGCGCGGGGGCCGCGCGGGGCGAACGAACTTGCAAAGGCACTACGAACGGACTCGACACAATCGAGTCGCACTGTAGCAGCCCTTGTTCGTCAAGGCTTCGTCATCAAAGCACGGGGCACCGACGACCGCCGACAGGTCGTCCTGAAGCTTTCCGACTCCGGCGACGCCCTGATGCATCAGTGGCAGATGTCCTGGAAGACGGAATTGCAGCGACCACTGGATACCTGGAATCACGAGGACGTCGAAACTCTCACTGAGTGGCTGCAGTGCGCGAGCACCCGGCTGACAACGGTCATGGAGGCGCATGCCGGCCCCGATCTGGTCGATTTCGATTCGAGCGACCTCGACGCGACTCCATATCCGAGGCAAGCACCTATCGCCAAGAGCGAGGCTGCCCGTTGTACCGCATCAATTGCAGAAATCGTGTATCTGGTGGGTCGAGCCAATTTCGAGGATGTGCTGCGGGCCGTCGAGGTCACATTGACGCCGTCGCAGTATTTTGCCCTTGCCGATATCCAAAGGTTCAGCCCGACTACGATTTCCGATCTCGCCAGCCGACTCGACCTCGAACAGTCAGCGGCGTCGAGGGCAGTGAGCACATTGGACCAACAGGGTCTCATAACACGTGAGCCGAATGGGGCCGATAGACGAAGCAAACAGCTCACCGCGACGCCGGCGGGGATTGATCTGCTCGTCAGGTCTCAGACAGCCCGACTCGATGACCTCCGAAAGCTATTCTCTGACATTAAAAGACAGGTCGGCCGCCGGTACGCGGAACTGACCGAAAGATACCTCGATGACGTGCTCAGGACTGCCGACGTCGCCGCCGGGCGTTACCTGTGACCAGGGCCTAACTCACGTCAAGCAACTTTCGCAGCGGGGTTGATACGTCCGCCAGTGCCTCACGAGTGATCGCGACCCGACGCGCGAGAGCCTTGCGTAGAACCAAGAAGTCGGCCGGGGAATTGATACATTCCACTGCGATCATAGTGCCGGACCGTAGATAGATGACGGCGCGTCGATCCGCGCGTTTGGGGTCCATCCTGACGACGACTTCATCGTGATCGCCGATCACGCCTGCCATCTGCAACTTGGTCGCGCCTTGGTCCGACCAGAACCAGGGGACAGAGCGCTCCGAGGACACGTCACCGAGCAGTGTGTCCGCAGCCAGGACCGCCTGCTCGTCGCAGTTGTCGACCGACTCGAGCCTGACGAACTCGGCCGCACCGGACGTCGGATGGGGTTGCACGGTGCAATCCCCGATGGCAATGGTCACTCCGTCCGAGGTCACACATCGGTGATCGACGATGACACCTCCGGTCGCCGCGCAGCGCAATCCCATGGTTCGCGCCAACTCGTCGCGCGGTATAACCCCTACCCCGACCACGACTGTCGCCGCGGGAATCAAACGATCATCGTCAAGTCGCACGCCGACGATCCGATCATTCTCGGTCACAATCTGTTCAGGCCGGCGGCCCAGTTCTATATCGATCCCCTTGGACATGTGCTCGGCCGCGAACCACGCAGCTGTCTCGGACCCGACAGCCCTTCCCATCAGTCCCGGCCCGACCTCGACCACGGTGCAATCACCACCAAGATCCTTCATCGTCGCCGCGACCTCCAGGCCGACGAAACCACCTCCGACCACTACCACAGGTCCGCTGCGCAGTCGCTTCTTCAACCTCAACGCATCCTCGAGGTCGCGAAGGACCAACACGTCCCGGTGATCTGCTCCAGGGATCGACAATCGTCTGGGGCGCGCACCGGTCGCAAGAACCAGTCTGTCGAACTCGTACGTGGCCGAGATCCTCGCACTGTCCACGATATCTCGCCCCCGCGATGCTCGCGTTCGCACGACACCGCGCCCATCGGCCCTCCGCTCGACATCGACAACCCGCTCTCCCGACCTCAGATTGATGTCGTTGTCACGGAAATAGCCCTCGCCGCGAAGAGCGATACCGTGCATGTCGACTTCACCTTTGAGAAAGGCCTTCGACAGTGGCGGACGATGGTACGGCGAATGACGCTCGCTACCGATAAGTGTCAGCGGGCCGTGATGGCCACCTGCTCGTAACCGGTCGGCCACAGCAACCGCGGCGTGGGAGGCACCCACGACCACTACGCGGGACCCGTACGGTGCGGCTCCGCCGGTGGCCAGGCTCGGCACATCAGAGCTGTTCATCGGGAAGTGTCACATGCACATCGATACCGTTCGCCAAGATCAGCTGGCACGACAACCTGGAATTCTCCTGGCGGTCGGTAGCGGTGCATTCAAGCATGTCCTCCTCGTCCTCCACAGGGTCTTCGAAGTTGCTGAGTTCATCAGAAGCGAGGAAGACATGGCAACTGGCGCAGGAGAGCACGCCTCCACATTGACCGACGATGCCCGATACCCCATTGCGGACGGCGGTCTGCATCACCGAGTCGCCGACGGCGCCCTCGATGACCTTCACCGCACCGTTCGGCTGCTTGTAAAACACTTGCGGCACAAGTCCCCCTACCAGGTCACAGGAAGCGAAGTGATCGGCTGCGTCAAGTTGGTCTCGTCAACGACGACCTCTCCGGCCAGCTCCAGGTCCGGCAGTCGCTTGAAGAGCTCGCTGATGGCAACCTGCAACTCCATCCGCGCCAGGGGGGCGCCCAGACAGTGGTGCAAGCCGTAACTCAGTGTCAGATGAGGGTTTTCTGTGCGGAGCACATCAAACGTCTCACTATGAGCGACTGCAGCAGGATCGTGTCCCGCAGAACCTGGATCGACCAGAATTGCGTCACCGCGTGCCACCAGCACGCCGTCGAACTCGACGTCTTCCGTCGCGACGAAGGGAACCAGCCCACCGGCGCCCGCAACAGGTCGCCCAAGCTCGAATCGTCCGTGTCGCAGCACTTCTTCGACTGCAGTTGGGACGACGCTGTCGACGTCGTCGAGGAGAATCTTCAACTGATCCGGGTTGTGCAGGAGTGAGAGCACACCGGAACAGATGAAGTTTGCGGTGTTGTCAAATCCCCCGATAATGAGGATGAGTGCGATAGGCAGGATCTCCGCATCGGTCAGGGTTTCGTCGCGATCGCGCGCATTGGCCAGATCGCTGAGCAGGTCTTCCCGGGGTTCGCGCCGACGCTCCTCTATGAGAGCAAGCATGTACTGAACCAACTCGATCATGTTCGCTTCGACTTCTTCCTGCGGCATGTTGGCCACAGAAAGCGTCGCTGAACTCCACTTTTGGAACTTCGCTCGATCCTCAGGGGGGACACCCAGCAGATTGCTGAGCATCTGGATCGGCAGTGCCACTGCATAGTCCTCGACAAGATTGCTCGGACCACCCCGGTCTAACATCGTGTCGATCAATGAGTTGGCGAACTCGACGGCGGACTCGCGCATTCCACGTACGCGTTTGGGAGAGATCGCGCGCTGCACCAGTTTCCGGAGCTTGGTGTGATGCGGCGGATCTTCGAACTGGATGGTCGACCGAAGGAAGTCCGGGAATTCCACGAAGTATGGCACCTGGCGTTCACCCGTTCGGAACGGCTGCCGAACGAACCGCTGGTCGGCGAGCATCATGCGCGCAATGTGCTCACGGTGGATCACCCAGACATCCCCACCAAACGGCATCGTCATCCTGGTCATCGGACGCTCCGTGGCAATCGCCTTGAAACGGGCCGCGGCCTCGGTCGACTCTACCGGCGCGAACGGGTAGGTCGTGTCGATTGATGGTTCATCAACACTGGTCATAGGAGTCTCCTCGAGATCGTTCAGGTCGCAAAATTGTCATCATGGTGCCGGAACCTGCTGTGTTTCAATGATTTGCGCTACGGCATCGGGTGTGATCGACATGATCTCGTCGAACCTCGAGGCAATGGACTCCACACTCAGATCCGGGTCCGTGATGCCCACCGTGTTGAGCATTGCCAGCCGCTTCACGGCTCCGCCCGCCACCGTGAACACCTCGCCCGTGACCGTGGAAGAAGGGTGAACCAGGTAGGCGCCCATCGGCGCCACGAATTCGGGCCGCAAGCTGTTCATCAGGTAGTCCAGGATCTCTGGTGACAGACTTCCGGCCGACGCTTCAGCCATCCGGGTACCTGCGCCCGGAGCGATGGCGTTGACCTTGATTCCGGCATCGAGGCCCTCGATCGCAAGGTTCCTGGTGAGCCCGAAAACCGCCGCCTTGGAACTCCCGTAATGGGTCATCATCGGATTGCCCAGCATCGCAGCAGAAACCGTGTTCACGATCCGGCCTTCGCCGGAGGCGACCAGATGCGGCCATGCGGCGCGACAGACCCGAAGCGAACCGAAGTAGTGAACGTCAAGGTGCCGCTGGTACTCGTCGTCGGAAACATCGAGGAATCCGGCAGTTCGCACGATTCCGGCATTGTTGATCACCGCGTCCAGGTGTCCGAAAGAATCCAGCGCAGAATCGACAAGTGCGCGCGCACCTTCTTCTCTGGACACGTCGGCGCCGCACGAAACCGCCCGGCCACCTGCGGCTGTGATCTCCGAGGCCACGGCGCTTGCCGGATCGTCTCCGTCCACCCCGGATCCGTCGGTTGAAGCGCCCAGGTCGCCTACAACGACTGCCGCGCCCCGGGCGGCCAACAAGAGGGCGTATTCGCGGCCGATGCCTCGACCTGCTCCGGTGACGATCACCGAGCGACCATCGAATCGCAATTCCTGCATAGAGTTCTCCTTGTTTGCGTAGCTGTTCAGGGGCGGGTCTGGCCGGCGCCAACTTCGACCTGGGCGGTCCAAATGCTGGCCTTTGCCTCTCGTGCCGACTTTTCGAAGTCGAAGACCTCTACCCCGACGGTGATGTAGAGCGTGCGGCGATCGGGCCCTCCCAGCAGGCAGGCCGAGCCGACGCCGCTGGCCAAGGGGATCGGGATCGCGTCGGTGATCGTGCCGCCCTCGACGAAGCGCACCACATACCCGCTGCCCGGCATCGCGACCCACACTCCCCCTTCTGCGTCCAGGCACATCCCGTCGGGAAGGAAGGGGCATTCGGCGAACACCCGTTGACTCGCCAGCGAGCCGTCTGCGGCCCGGTCCATCACTAGAATTCGGTTGGCGAAGGCCTCGGCCGTGAAGACCTGAGATCCGTCCTCTGTGATCGCGATTCCGTTGGCACCCAACAGAGGACCGATCGAATCTGCAGTCGACGGCGCACCCGTCGGATCAACGACGACGATCGGCGACGGCGACGGCTCTGCCCCATTGAACACGTCGAATCCCAGCTGCGTCACGTAAACGAAGCCGTCGGCGGCGACGACCATGTCGTTGATCGGTCCGGGCGCGAGATCGCTGAGGTCTGCATAGACGGAGAGGGCAGTCGGACTGGAACCGTCGTGAATGAGTACCAACTTCTCGTGCATCGACGTCACGACCATCTCTCCGCTCGGTAGCCAGCCGAAGCCGCCGAGAACGATCGGTACGGTCGAATGCCTCGCGCGACCGGTCGCGTCGACGGCGACCTTGACCTCACCAGCAGAGTCGATGGTTTTCAGTGTCGAGGTGTACATGTCCGAGAACCAGAAGAGGCCATCGTGCCAGCGCGGGCATTCCGGCCAGGAGAATCCCTGGGCGATCTCCTGAGCATCGACACGGCGAGCGTCTGCAACAGCATCAGCGACGGTGATCATAGTGTTTTGTCCTTGCCAGACTCGAAGTTATTTAACTGCAGCACAGAACTTTACGAACCGTCAGGCCGATATGAGGCAACTGCCGGTCCAGACCCCGCCGGTTGTCGGCAACGCAAACGTGGTGCACACCACACTAGCAATTGCATGCATATTGTCAACTAGTCCAGTGCCTATATCCGCCCACAGCGGCAGCGTTCAACACCTTTCCCACGTAAGGCAGGTCCACGGCCGTTCGGAGCCGGATCCGTCGATCATCAGGACATCGAGCCAGCCGCTCGCGCATTCCCGGGAGCGGGGGCCCATGTACCATGATGATTTGCAAATGTTATCGGCGTCAACGGAACTGGCAACAGCAATGCAGCCGTCGATGGAGACCGCATCTCAGACTTCGCCAGCCCGGAGAGCATGCGCTGAAGCGCTTCCCAGGCAATGGAGAAGCCAGAGGTCGAAATACAAGGCACAGATAGCCGATTCAACTCACGCCACAGCGATGCACACCAGCAGAATTCGGTCGTCGACAGTAGAGATCATCCAGCCGACCACCGATTGGGGCATTGCTGCGCAGGCAAGCAGAGTGGCAGTGACGACTCACTACGACAGTCCGCCGGCAGCTTCATTAGAATAACATCGGCACCGAACAGCGTCCGGTGACCTATGTTCTCATCCCACGGGCCTACGCTACTCCATCAAAATGTTCCCTGACATATTCGTGTCTATTTCAGCGGTTTACTCTACCAATCACCGATTCTGCAAACATGTTGAGGCTGTCGATCTTCTGCGATAGCGGTTCGGTATCGCTCCCGACCACGTAGGGAGTCCGGAAGCCAACGACCACATCCGTGACACCTTTGTCTTCGAGCCGCTTACAGCCATCGGGCGAGTACGCGTCAGGCGAGCCGGCGTGAATCTCGAATGGATCATCAAGTCTTCCCTCCGCCTTCCGTATGCAGTGGATCTTGTCGAGTAGCGAATCCAGTTCTCCGGGAGGCCCTCCTCCGTACATCCAGCCATCACCGCGAGTAACCGCTCGCTTCAGTGCGGCGTCGGCATGTCCACCGACCAACAAGGGAATCGGCCTGCTCGGCGCCGGGTTCATCTTGATTCTGGGAATGTCGTAGAACTCGCCATGGAACTCGAAATACTCACCGGTACCGAGACCCCGAACGATATCCATACACTCGTCCATGCGCTTGCCTCGTCGTTTGAAATCGACGCCCAGGATGTCGTAGTCCTCGACCCAGGGACTGGTTCCGACACCGAGGGCGAAACGATTTCCTGTCATCACCGCAACCGACATCGACTGTTTCGCCACCAGAGCTGGTGGGCGAACAGGGAGTTTGAGGACGAAGGGAATGAATCGAATAATCTTGGTTACTGCACCCAATGCTGCCGCCATCACGAACGTCTCGATGAACGCCTTGTCCTCGAGAAATTCGCGGCTGCCATCTTCGGTGTATGGGTACGTCGAATTTGATTCTTCGGGGTAGGCGATGGAATCCGGGATGACGAATCCTTCGTAACCGGCGGCTTCCGCGGCTATCGCCAACGGTGAATAGAAATTGGGATCCGTCATCGCCTCGGCAAAGGTGAATCGCATGACTGTGTTCCACTCTCCTCGTTCAGTTGCTGGCTTCGCGAAGGTCAGACGATCTGCCTCTTCACCCGATCGACGCGATCCTGCCAGTAGTCGAGCCACTCCGGCGCCGGGAAGATGTGGGTTTTGCGTTCGGCCATACCCTGCACGACCAGATCGGCCACTCGCTGTGTAGATATACCGGAGTCGATGTCGGCGTTGACCTGATCACGGAGCGACTCCAGCTCAGGATCTGCTTGCGCCCGTGGAACATGCCCCGCAGGCGCGTTGCGCTCGTCGTTCCTGATGCTGGTGGCCGTATACGCCGGACAGAGTACTGCAACCCCGACATGCGGATATTCCGTTGCGAACTCGTTCGCCATTGTCTCTGACAGCGCTACCACCGCGGCCTTGGATGCGACGTAGGGATGAAGGGGTGCCGTCGTGACAAAGCCCGCCATCGAGGCAGTGTTGACTATGAATGCCTCCTCTTGTCCGGCGAGTACAGGCAAGAATATGTTGCAACCGTTGATCACTCCCCACAGGTTTACACCTAGAGTCCAACGCCAGGTCACCAGACTTGTCGTGGCGAATCGCTGCATACCTCCGACTCCTGCGTTGTTGCACAGCACGTGGACGGCGCCAAACCGCTCGACTGCGGAATCCCGGAGTGCGCGAACCGATTCTTCATCGGCGACGTCAGTGTGAACCGCGAGCACCTCGCCGTGCTCGGCCAGCTCGCTCGCCGCGCGGTCCAGGTCGTCTGCATCGATGTCAGCAATGACAACCTTCATACCGTCCCGCAGAAACCGCTCGGCAAGTCCGTAGCCAATCCCATTTGCTCCACCCGTAACCACGGCTACCCGCCCGTTCAGGTTCTTCACGCGGCCCTCCCCATAGGTGCTGTATCTGTCTCGAAGTGAGGACCGCCTGCGTCAGAAGACACTTCCGCGCCCCGCCTCCCAATCAACACGACGATCCAGGGCGACTTTGTCGTAGGCGTTCGTGACCAAAGTGTAGTTAGCTTCTCCAAAGACGGTTCCGAAGTTTTCTCCGACAAGCTCTGGCGTCAGCCGGCCCTCACCCGCGTCATAGCCTGGTGTGACGGCGACGAAGACACGGCGCATGATGTCTCCCCCGGTAGCGAACATCTCGCCTGACACGGGCACGTCACGATGTGCGAGATAGCCGACCGGCGCTGCTGCGGATTCTGGTGGATAATAGCGCTCCATTCCCTCCGAAATCCCGTCACCCATCAGCTTGGTCATCCTGGCCGCAGCCGTTGGCATCACGCAGTTGACCTTGATGTCCTTGTCCTGAGAAGTCGCTCGGTACGAAAGGTTTCGAGTCAGTCCCCAGGTGGCACCCTTGGCCGCCGGATATCCAGCGGAGCTGTTCATTCCCAGAAAAGCGGACGATGAAACGTTGACAATGCGTCCATAGTTTCGATCCCACATATGTCGCCACACGGCCTTCGTGACGAAGAAGGTCCCTCCCGCGGCCACCATCAGGTCTGTGCGGAAGTCATCGTCGGTGTTCTCGTCGATCGGTCCGCGAGCAACGACAGCACCGGCGTTGTTGATGACGACGTCCACCTGTCCCCACGTATCCATCGCCTGTTCCACAATGGATTTGCCACCGGGGCCTGTCGCCACCGAGTCGAAGTTGGCTTCCGCTATGCCGCCGGCGGCCACGATCTCCTGTGCTGTTCGAGCGGCAGGACCCCTGCTAGCGCCCGCGCCGTGCATGTCGCCACCGAGATCATTGACCAAAACCCGAGCTCCACGAGCAGCAAGCAACCGCGCATAGGCACGCCCTAGACCATTTCCCGCGCCCGTGACGATGGCGACCTGACCGTCGAACCTGCACTCGCTCAACTTTGCACTCCTCTGAATGATGTGGTCTGCTGCGAATCTAGCGGTGCGAGCTTCTTGGAGCCATCCACCCGCCCACTGGACGGAACTTTTCGTGAGAAATGCACTTGTTATGTCGAAGCGGTCAGCTGCAGAACAACATTGGTCCATCCAACGGCCTAGGCCAAACCCGCAACAAGTCGCGTAGCCACCGCTAGTTCTTGCTGATCAGCTCAACGAACGTGTCCGCCACCAATGAGTGCCTATGGTGGCCGCGATCAGGCCTCGCTGAAGTCGAACCCGTAGGTTTCACGCAACGATCGCTTCAATATTTTGCCGGATGGATTCTTTGGTAGTTCTTGCGCTATCACCACACGTTTGGGTGTCTTGTAGCCTGCCAGCAATGTTCGAGTGTGCTGGATGACCTCCATTTCGGTCAGCGGACTTCCTGGCTTTGGCACAACCACTGCCACCACTGCTTCGACCCACGTCGGATGGGTGACTCCGAACACCGCAACCTCGGATACCCCTTCCAGCAGGTAGATGGCCTCTTCGACCTCACGGCTCGCGACATTTTCGCCACCGGTCTTGATCATGTCCTTCTTGCGATCGACGATGTAGAGCATGCCGTCATCGTCGAAGTACCCGAGGTCGCCTGAGTGGAACCACCCACCACGAAAAGCCTCGGCGGTTTTCGCTTCGTCATTGAAGTATCCGAGCATGGTCTGCGGCGATCGATGAACTACCTCCCCCACTTCGCCCGAGCCGACGGGCAGGTCATCGAGATCGTGAATGCGCGTCTCGACGTTCAGCACCGGCCGACCTGCCGCTCCCGGATGGGACAGCTGATATTCGGGGGCGAGTATTGTTGCTGTTGGGGCCATTTCGGTCTGACCGTACAAGTTCCACAGGCGGACGTCTGGCAAGCGTGCCTGGATCTCTTTCAGGATCTCGACCGGCATCGCGGATGCGCCGTAGTATCCCTTGCGCAGCGACGACAGGTCGTATTCATCGAACCCGGGCGTGCGCAGCAGGCCTATCCACACAGTCGGCGGTGCGAAGAGCTTCGTGACGCCATGCGCTTCGATGGTTCGGAGGAGAGTGACCGGCTCGGGCGCGGGCACGATGATGTTGGTTGCGCCGAGGTAGATGTCGGTCCCGAGGAAGCTGTCCAGTTGCGCGCAGTGGTACAGCGGCAGTGAGTGCAGCTCGACATCGTCCCCTGACATACCACCGTCAATCGCACATGAGACGTATTGCCACATCAAGGCGCGACTGGAGAGCAGCGCGCCTTTCGGCTTCGACTCTGTACCGGACGTGAACATCATCCTGATCGGATCGTCGTCGCCGATGCTCACCTCGGGTGCATCGGCGTCTCTGTCGATCCAGGTCTGGAGATCTTCCCACCCAAGTGAGACAGCATCAGACGACGAACGGATAGCACACCGTTTGGTTACTGACCCGGCGCTCTGCGAAAGCGCTTGGACGGCTGTTGTGACCAACTCATCTTGGGCAATGAGTGCCCTGGCCGAACTGAAATCGATGATGAACGCGATCTCGCTTGGACGCAGCATAAAGTTGATCGGCACCAAGATCACACCGGCGCGCGCTGCCGCAAATGCCACGATCGCGAACTGCCAGCAATTGCGCGACAGTAGAGCCAATCGGTCGCCCTGTGCCAAACCAGATTCGCGCATCGCGCCTGCTGTCCGATCGACCATGTCGGCGAAGTCGTCGTACGTCAACTCGACGTTGCCGTCTACGATCGCAACCTTGCCCGGGCACCTCTGCGCGGCCCTGCGAGGCAGGCTACCGAGCGAGTGTGCCCGCGCCTGATCAATGTGCGCCGGTGGTGTCATCATGCTCCTTCTATCGACGTTCAGTCTCCTCGTGTCGCACCACCGCGATTCCGAGAAGCATGGATTCGGCGGACGGAACCTCACAGTTGCGGCACCCACAAGTGACCGCTATGCATCGGGCGCCTCACATGTGGGTACCACCGTCGATCCGAACCTCGGTACCGGTGATGAACGCACCATCGTCCGACGCCAGCATCGCGACCACACTTGCGACCTTGTCTGGGCCTGCCATACCCGGCGCTTGATCTACATCATCGCCAGTAGGTGTACCTACCAGGACCGGCTGCAGTTTCGCGAACAACGAGAAGTCGGCGTCGTCAGGAATACCCGGCGCCGCAGTCATTCCCGAGGTGATGCTCCCTGGCGCGACTGAAATAGCACGAATTCCTTTGCTCGCATATTCGAGCGCGACGGCGTGGGTGAGCGACCAGATTCCGCCCTTGCTGGCCGCGTAGGCCGCCATGTAGGGATGCGCGAAAGTCGCCGAAGTGGAGGTGAAGTTCACGATCACACCGTGCCCAGATTCAATGAGCGACGGCAGGGACTCGCGAATCATCAGGAACGTACCAGTGAGGTTGATTCGAATGATCTTGTCCCAGTCCTCGAGCGGCATCGCTTCGGTGTGCGCGCTGCGTAGAATGCCCGCCGCGTTCACGAGAACGTCCAGCCCGCCAAGACTGTTCGTCGCGAAAGCGACACCTTGGCTGACCGAGCTTTCGTCGCCGATATCGATCACGTGAGTCGTCAATCGATCCCCGTACCCCGATTCGACGGCAGCCGAATCGGTCACGACCAGACCGGCCTCCACCACGTCCGCAGCTACAACTGCAGCTCCCTCGGCGAGCAAACGCAACACCGACGCCCTGCCGATTCCCGAAGCGGCGCCCGTCACCAGAACCCGGCGACCCTCGAACCGATTCATATCTCGCTCCTCACCTGCAATGACTGCCCGAAACGGCGGTGCGATTTCGGGCCACCGGTCACACTTGAAAAGCCCATGATGCCGGTCGACAGGGTTGAAAGGTCATCCAGTTCCCACTGGATGGAAGGTCGATGTTCGGAACACCCCAGTGTCTGATCGGGCGCACCGAGAACTGGCCGCGCGTCAAGCACAGCATGGTGACAGTGCACTTCGGCTGAATCGATACCGCGACACCGCTTGCGTGTTCACGATCCGGTCTCGCCGTCGGTACTTGTCAGCGGAGTGCCCTCCCGGCTGTTGCCAACCGGCTCTCGATCTCGCCTTCCACAAGCGTGAGATCTACTGTGGCAGAACCCATTAGTTTTTGACTGTATCTTCGATGGATACCGACGTTGATACAAGCCCATTTCCATTCGGCGAGAGCAATGAAGTAGGGAAGGTCGGCCAAATTCGGCCGGCAGCATCCCGATAGGCGATCAATACCTCATCGACGCCCGGAAACCCCTCCATCGTTGATGGCGCTTGCAGAATCCGCGGCTCGGTGTCGCCCGGTGGTCGCCAACTCGCGACCAGCCAACCGACATCGGCCAGAGGGCTACCGAGTGTAGCCAACTCCCAATCCAGAACCGCGGCGACCGAACCGTCGTCGGCGAAAATGCAGTTGCCCATCTTGAAATCACCGTGCACGAGGGTGACCTCGGTTTCCGCAGGTCTTCGGGTCATCAGTGCAGTCTCAATCGCTACGAACTGGGGCCACCGCTTGAGATCATTCGGCTGTAGCCCCCGACGCATTGCTCGGAGTTGGCGCCCGATGAAGTCCTCCTGCCGCGCGAGGTCGCCGACTCCTGACCCCACCAGATCGATGTCATGTAGCCGTGCGAGCGTCGGAGCCATTGAGTGGCCCGTCGCCGATCGCATTCCGTCCGAGAGCTGTGCGGCATCGGAAGCATCCCCGCACAACGTTCCCTCGACAAAGCGCATCATGAAGAACGGCGTTCCGACCACTCTCGGGTCGTTGCAATAGGCGAGCACCGCCGGGACAGGAACCTCAGACGCCTGCAGCCGCTCCAAGAATCGGTACTCGCGCTCGATGTTGTGGGACTGCGCGACGTCCCCGCCGGGTGGCCGTCGCAGGCAGTAACGTTCACCCGCTTCAGTCTCCAGTCCGATCGTGATGTTGGATCTTCCGCCGGCCAGAAGCCACGCCTTCACCGGCTTGCCCAGGTCCGAATGTTCAGCTCTCAGCCATTCCGCAAGCCGCGGGAGGTCGAGATCGACCTCAACGGTCTCCATTCATTCACTCCATTTCGCGTTCCGGGCGGTCCTTGATCTGGGCGCTGTCCTCGTAAGCCTCTTCACCATGCCCAGCTTCGAAGATGACTCGCCTCTACAGAAGCGTCCGCGGGCTCTCTGACAGTCACAAGCCTTGAGACCGCTCGGTGGGAGGTGGTGAAGCGTCGATGCGCAAAGAGCTCGGGTCATCCCCCTTCGCAACCACTTTCGCCCACTGGATGGAACGTCCCCTTGTCGACGTCCGCGCGCACTGACTTAATGCGACGTGAAGTCGCCCGGGGTCTGGCGCACCGCTGATCATCCAGCAACCAAGACCGCCGTCATCGTCAGAACAGGGAGCGTGCAGTGCCAAAGAGAAGTCGCCTTTTAGCAGTCTTTAGCGCGGGGGCCGCGCTGTCGTTGATGCTCTCCGCGTGCTCGGGGGGCAAGGAGTCTGCACAGAACGAGCCTGCCGGCGACCCAGCGCGAGGCGGCACTCTGACCTACGCCTTCAACACCGAAGCCCAGTCCGTCGATCCGGTGACCTGTGCGCTCGGGATCGGACTGGGGCCCTGCCAGGCGATCTACGGTGCGCTCATGTACTACAACATCGACAGCCGCGAGTTTCAGCCCGGCATGGCGGAATCGTTCACGACGCAAGACGGCAAAGAATGGACACTCAAGCTCCGACCCAATCTGACATTCACCGACGGCACACCGTTTGATGCAGATGCCGTTGCTTTCAACTGGAACCGTGCGCTGGATCCGGCACTGCTGTCACCGAGCGCCGCTGCTGCGACCGGGATCACCTGGCAGGTTTCCGATCCAACGACCCTACTGGTCACCTCGAAGAAGGTGGATTATCAGCTTCCGAACTACATCGCGGAAGATTTGGCGTTCGTTGGCTCACCCACCGCGATCAAGGAGAAGGGGAAAGACTTCGGTAACGCACCAGTCGGAGCCGGACCGTTCATCATGACGAATTGGGCCCGCGGCACCCAGATGACCCTCGACCGCAACCCCCAGTATTGGGATCAACCAAGGCCGTACGCAGATCGGCTGGTGATCAAAACGATTCCTGCCGACGACCAGCGTTACAACGCTCTTCAGGCGGGCGAGATCAACGTCATGGCAGTCACATTGAAGAAGTACGCCGATCGCGCCGAGTCAGCAGGCATGAACGTCAGCGAAGCGACGATGATGGGTGGCACGGGTGTCCAGATAAGCGATCGGGGTCCACTCGCAGACCCGCGTGTGCGCGACGCTGTCGGGAAGGTCTTCGACAACGAGCAGATCATGAACGCGGTCTATCCCGGCGAAGACGTCGCCACCGGATTCACACCCGCCGACAGCCCCTTCTACGATCCGTCATCAGAATGGACCGCCCAAGATATCGCCGGCGCTCAGAAGCTGATCGACGACTATCGTGCCCAGACCGGCGGACGCGAGGTCGAACTCACGTTCACGACCACAGCAGGCAGTCCGGTGCTCACACAGGTCGGAGAACTGCTGCAGGCACAGTTCGCCAAGGTGAACGGATTGAACCTGAAGATCGTCGCACTCGACGGCGGAGCGTTTTACTCCGCGTTGACATCCGGGAACTACGACCTCATCATCAGCTCGCTGGGTGGCGCGAATCCCGAGAACCTGTACAAAGTGTTCACCACGGACGGCCCCAGCAACACCTCGGGATTCTCCGACCCGGGCGTTGACCAAGCCCTCGAGCTCACCCATACGTCCAACGATCCCGACACCGTCAACAACGCTTACGCGGACGCGATCGCCGGAATCGTGGATGCCAACGCGTACCGATTCTGGCGTCATGCGAAGACCTACCTGATCTCGCCTTCCAACGTCAACGGCATCGAAAACCTCTATTCCTATTGGTTCCGGTCGGACCTGGCATGGGTGCAGCAGTAACACCGAACGCATCGTCCTTCGATACTGTGCTCCATCGTTTCCCCGGCATCCACTCCAAAAATGCGGGAAGTTGATCATGATCAAACATGGTGCGGTGCGCTATGTCGCCAAGCTCGTTGCTGTCCTCTCGCTGGTCAGCGTCGCGACCTTCCTCCTACTCGAACTCATACCTGGTGATCCGGTTGACTCCGTGCTTCCGGCCGGAGCCACCCCCGAGATGCGGGCCGCCGCGACCGCACAGTATGGCTTGGACGGTCCGTTGGTCGGCAGGTATTTCGAATGGCTCGGCAATGCACTCCACGGGGACCTCGGCCGCTCGATGCAGTCCCAGGTTCCCGTCACCGACGCGATTTTGGAACGTTTGCCTGTCACCATCGAATTGGCAGGACTGTCAATACTGTTGGCACTTCTGATTGCAGTTCCGGTCGGAGTCTGGTCGGCATACCGTGCGGGTGGGATCTTCGATCGAGTAGCCACGTTCATCTGCTCGGTCACTCTGTCGATACCCAGTTTTCTTCTCGGGGTTTTGTTGGTGTTCGTCTTCGCGGTCAGTCTCGGTACCCTGCCGGTCACCGGATGGACACCGATATCGGAGGGACTTGGTCCCCACATCGAGAGTTTGATCTTACCGGTGGTGACGCTCTCGGCGATCGAGGCTGTGGGATTCATTCGCGTCCTCCGCAATGACATGATGGCGACACTGCAGCACGATTTTGTCCTCTCGGCCCGGGCACGGGGCCTCTCGTCGCCGCGCATTCTGTTCACACATGCCTTGCGTCCGTCGGCGTTCTCTCTCATCACGGTGATGGGGGTGTCACTCGGACGGCTGATCGGAGGCACGGTCATCGTCGAGACTCTGTTCTCTCTGCCCGGGCTCGGCTCGTTGGTCATCACATCTATCACCGGGCGTGACTTCCTGATGATCCAGGGAATCGTTCTTGTCGTGGCGGTCGCCTACGTCCTGCTCAACGCGTTGGTCGACCTCGCCTACCCCGTACTCGATCCGAGAGTGAGGACCGCATGAGTCACCCCGAGACGAGAGCATCAGTAACCCCCGACGAGACGCGAGTGCTACTGACAAAACCCACGCCTATCGATCCCGGATACGCCGGAAATGTCGATCTCGACGTGAAAGCCGGTCATGCCGCGGCAGAGGTGCAGGTCACCAAACGCAGACACCGTCGCAAACGAGATATCGGCGCTGCCGTGGGGGTGATCTGGCTGGTACTGATCGTCTCCGCTGCAGTGTTCGCCGACCTGCTCCCGCTGCCGTCTCCGTCGGAGATCACCGATTCGTACTCTTTGGAGCCTTTCAAGAACGCCGCACATATTCTGGGCACGGATGAGATCGGACGAGACCAACTCAGCCGCGTGATCTACGGCGCCAGGGTCTCGTTGGCAGTGGCCATCGGGGCCACCCTGATAGCGCTTGTCACCGGGACCGCGATCGGCATCGTCGCGGGCTACTTCAGAGGTGCGCTGGACACCACGTTCGATATCGGAACAAGCATGATTCTGGCATTTCCACCGCTCATCCTTCTCATCGCGCTGGTAGCCGTGATGGAGCCCAGCGCAACGACACTGGCAGTGGGCCTCGGCATCGTCGGTGCACCAACTTTCGTGCGAATAGCACGAGCGAATACGATCTCGTTCGCGAATCGCGAGTTCGTCACTGCCGCGAAGTCGATGGGCGCCAGCAGTATCCGAATCATCCTTCGTGAAATCCTGCCCAACGTTCTGCTGCCGGTGTTTTCGTTTGCGACGGTCGTCGCCGCCGGGTTGGTTGTGGCAGAAGGATCCCTCAGCTTCCTCGGTCTGGGCATCCCACCGCCCGCGCCAAGCTGGGGTGGGATGATCGCTGCGGGACGCGAAAGCCTCTACGAAGCACCCTATTTGGTATTGGTTCCGGGAATGTTCTTCTTCCTCACGGTCTTCTCGTTGAACCGCGTGGGCGATTGGGCTCGTGGACGGGTCGGAAGGGAATCGTCATTGTGAATGTCTCAACGCCCAAGTCTGTGAGTCCCGCGGACGAACTGCCGAAGCGTGACGGGCCGATCCTGACCGTGCACAACCTGCGAGTGTGGTTTGACACTCCTCGTGGCATGGTGCGTGCGGTTGATGGCGTCGAATTCGACCTCTCTCGCGGCCGAACCCTCGGGATCGTCGGCGAGTCCGGTTCGGGCAAGTCCGTGCTCTCACGGGCGATCATGAACATTCTCGCACCAAGCGCGGTCATCCAACCTGGTTCGCGGGTGGAGATCGAGGGACGCGATACGGCGTCACTCAGCAAGTCCGAAGCCCGCGCGTTGTGGGGTTCACGCGTAGCCATGGTCTTCCAAGACCCGATGACGTCGTTGACGCCCGTGCTCACCATCGGGCGTCAACTGACCGAAACCCTACGGCGACACACCGACCTGTCCAAGAGGGAAGCGCTCAACCGGGCAGAGGAGCTCTTGGAGTGGGTGGGGATTCCCGAACCTCACGAGCGTCTATCCCAGTATCCTCACAACCTCTCCGGCGGTATGCGCCAGCGCGTGGTGATAGCCCTGGCCATCGCATGTTCTCCCGACCTCCTCATCGCTGACGAACCCACCACCGCCCTTGATGTCACCGTCCAACACCAAGTCCTGACACTGCTGGCCCGTCTTCGTCGCGAACAAGGCATGGCGATGATTCTGATCACCCACGACCTCGGGGTCGTAGCAGGCCGCACTGACGAGATCGCCGTGATGTACGCCGGACGCGTTGTGGAACACGCGCCCACTCACACCTTGTTCAGCGAGATGCGCCACCCTTACACACGAGCCCTCATCGAATCCATCCCCAAGCTCAGCGACCCGAGTCACACACGACTGCAAGCAATTCCAGGGCGCCCTCCTACAGTGATCGATCCGCCACCGGGATGCGCCTTCGCGCCGCGGTGCCCCCACTCCCGACCACGCTGCCTGACCGAAACGCCTGAACTGTCGTCAGATCACCGGAGCGCGGCCGAGCATCGATTCGCCTGTTTTTATCCGGTCGGCACTGCCGATGGCTCCGCGGCGCTGTCCGAGAACCTCACCTTGGGCGAGACGGCGGGCGGACTGCCGATGACAACGAAGGAACTCTGATGGCTGGAACCGGAACCGCACACCTACGAGACAACAAGGACACCTTGTTGAGCGTGCGCGACCTCGTGGTCGAGTACAACGGCGGACACGGCGGAAAGGTACACGCGGTTTCTGGTATCAGCCTCGACATCGTCCGTGGCGAAACCCTCGGCCTCGTCGGCGAGTCGGGTTGCGGGAAGTCCACCGTTGCCAAAGCCATCATGCAACTTCCTCCACCGACGTCGGGCACCGTGACCTTCGGAGGAACGGATCTCGCAGGCCTCTCACCGCGCGAGCTCCGACCCATCCGCAGGAGCCTGCAGATGATCTTTCAGGATCCGATATCTTCCCTCAATCCGCTTCGAAAGGTCCGGAAGATCGTCGCGGAGGGGCTCGATATCAGCGGCGAGAAGACTCGCGTGCAACGCGATGCAGCTGTCGATGAGACGCTCCGAATCGTCGGTCTCGATCCCGACACCGCCGGCGACAGGAAGCCTCACGAGTTCTCCGGAGGTCAATGTCAGCGCATCTCCATCGCCCGGGCGATCGTTGTAGAACCGCAGCTTGTGGTGTGCGACGAACCAGTCTCGGCACTTGATGTGTCGGTGCAAGCACAGATCCTGAATCTACTCCAGGACATGAAAGCCAGATACAGCCTGACCTTGTTGTTCATCGCACACGACCTGGCCGTGGTCAAGAATGTCAGCGACCGCATCATCGTCATGTATCTGGGCAAGATCTGCGAGATTGCCGATCCCGATCGGATGTACGCCACACCCCTACACCCCTACACGGAAGCCCTACTCTCAGCGATCCCCGAACCAGATCCGCTGGTCGATCCCGGTGAGATCAGCCTGCAGGGCGAACTACCCTCCCCTCTCGACCCTCCCAGCGGTTGCCGCTTCCGGACACGGTGCCCCAAAGCGGCGGAGGTGTGTGTGACCAAAGAACCGATCATTCGCGAAGTGGCACCCAATCACTTTGTGGCCTGCCACTTCCCGAACACAGACGAAACGATTGGTCCGATCATTGTCACTGAGACGACATAGATCTTTGAGCAGATCGACCGCCATCACCGTCTGCGACAAACGTTTGCACCCGACGGAACAAGCAATCACAATGAATTGAGGAACAGTGAGTCTCGAAGGAAGAGTCGCCCTGGTGACGGGCGCCGGCCAAAATACCGGTTTGGGAATCGCTCAAGCACTGTCTGCGGCGGGTGCATCGGTGATCATCAATGACGTCGCGGCGGATCGCGCTGAGGCCGGAGCGCAGGCCGTCAGGGCTCGCGGGGGCACAGCCACCAGTGCGCCCTTTGACATCACCGACTACACCGCCGTCGCAGAGGGAATACGCGCCGCGGAAGCCGAACTCGGGGCCGTCGACATCCTCGTCAACAATGCCGGGATCCCGGCAGAAGCGCAGCGGCAACCCTTCGCAACTTCGTTGCCGGCAAGCTGGCCGCCCTAC
Organism: Williamsia sp. 1138; assembly: GCF_002095435.2. Taxonomy (GTDB): domain Bacteria; phylum Actinomycetota; class Actinomycetes; order Mycobacteriales; family Mycobacteriaceae; genus Williamsia. The sequence goes on along the minus strand of NZ_MJEJ02000042.1, from coordinate 151,160 downwards.
ATCGACATCAATCTCTACGGATCTCTGAACACCACGCACTGCGTTCTGGCTGGGATGCTGGAGCGGAACTTCGGGAGGGTCATCCAGATCTCCTCGGGATCAGGGTCTATGGCGAACAAGGGCCTAGGAGCCGCCATGTACGGCGCCGGAAAAGCCGGGATCGAGGGCGCGCTCCGACACATAGCCACCGAGGTGGGTGACCGCGGAGTGACAGTCAATTCGCTTGCACTCGGGCTCATGGAGAATCTGCAAGCCGCCTTGGACGCCGAGTATCCCCCGCTCCCAGATATTTTCGCTCTCAACCTGATACCCCGACTGGGACGCGGCAGCGATGTAGGCGCTGCGGCAGTGTGGTTGGCCTCTGACGGCGCAGAATACGTGACGGGTCAGACCATCCACATCAACGGCGGCGCGTACTCCGGCCGCTGAAGCTCGCGCTGCTAATGCTCAACCTCCAGTAGGAAGATACTCCGATGACCCAGTTCCGCACGCTCGAACTCAGCCACCCCCGTCCTGGTATTGCACTCGCCACGCTCAACCGTCCCGAACGTCTCAATGCCATCACCTTCGAGATGTTTGACGAGTTCGGCGAATTGCAAGGCCAGATCGATGGAGACCCCGAGACACGGGTATTGGTGATCACCGGTGGCGGCCGTGGATTCTGCGCCGGACTCGACCTCGATTGCGCAGCTCAGTTGCCCGACATGACCGCAACGGAGATGATGCGTGAACAGCAGAAGTGGGGGGCCGCGGTTGCCGGCTTCCGACATATGTCCACGCCGGTCATTGCCGCGGTGAACGGTCCTGCAGCGGGTGCGGGAATGGGCCTCGCACTCGCCGCCGATATTCGGATCGCCACCGAGAGTGCCCGTTTCAACGCGGCCTTCGTCAAAGTTGGACTGTCGGGTGGTGACGTCGGCACCTCCTGGGCGCTGCCGCGACTGGTCGGGCTCGCCCGAGCAACCGAGATACTGTTGACTGGTCGTTTCGTCACTGCACATGAAGCACTCCAGATTGGGCTGGTCACCGATGTGACCTCGTCCGAGAGTCTGTTGGACAAGGCCTACGAGATTGCCGAGATGATCGCTTCCAACAGCCCATTCGGTATGACCTTGACCAAACAGGTCATCCAGCAGAACGTCGACGCGCCATCGCTAGACGCAGCAATCGCGGTCGAGAACCGCAATCAGGTGTTGGCGACACGCACATCGGACATGCGCGAAGCCCTGACTGCCTTCCGAGAGAAACGGCGCCCTGTCTTCACTGGCCGTTGAGTCCGGCACCTATCACCGACTCTTCGTCGCCAGCACCAGAAAGCCCACAACGCCATCGGTTGCGGGCTTTCTGATGTTACGACGAGATCCGAACTGAACAGTCGGTAGTGAGCCCTACTCGGTCACGACCAGGCAGATGTAGCCGAAGGTGAACACTTGGTTCGTACACCCTGAATGCCGACCTGGACCGACCCGAAGCGGATAGTGCGGCGCGACCGCCGTCCTGAACCACGTGGCCGCCGCATCGCGCACCGAGTGCCCTGACAACACGGGGGCGAGGAACTGATCAGGCATCGACCGTATTGGCATTCTTCGCAGCCGCAGCATGATGCGCTGCGATGTACCCATAGACCAAACCCTGCCCGATGGTCGCTCCGGCGCCTGGATATGTGTGGCCGAACGCGTTGGCGGCGGTATTACCGATGGCATAGAGACCCCTGATGACGCTTCCGTCTTCTCGAACGACACGCGCGCTACGATCCGCAGTGACACCACCACAGGTCCCGAGGTCGCTGAGTACCATCTTGACCGCGAAGAAAGGCCCGTCCTCAAGGGCCCGAAGGTTGGGATTGGGTGCCACTGTCGGGTCGCCATAATAGCGGTCGTAGGCACTTTCGCCCCGGTGGAAGTCCGCGTCCGAACCGTTCTCGGCGGATTGATTGAACGTCCGGAAGGTGTCTTCCAAAGCGTCGACAGGGACATCGATCAGTTTCGCGAGTTCAGCGGGACTGCCGGCACTCTGAGCGACACCAGCGTCATACCATGCCTTCGGAATCGGTTGACGCGGAAAGAGCCCGCCCGCCATGACGTAGCTGTTCCGGTACTCCTGATCGAAGATGATCCACATCTCGTCAACGGGTGTCCCGGCCTGCTCACGCCGCAACACTTCCTGACCGAACGACATGTAGTCGACGGACTCATTGATGAAACGGCGCCCGGACTGGTCAACTATGAAGGATCCAGGTAGCGAACGTTCGGCCAGCATGACCAACGGTTTGTCCCCGGGCAGAGCAGCGAAGGCCGGGAACCACCAGGCCTGATCCATCGACTCAAGGCCGGCGCCAAGGTCTTGCGAGAGCGCGATCGCATCTCCGGTGTCACCTTCGCTTCCGAAGCTCGCGTGGTCCACCAAGTTCTCGGACTGGTACTTGCGACGCCACTCCACATTGTGATCGAAACCTCCGGCCGCCAGAACCACACCACAGCGCACCGTGACCGTGAACTGACGGCCGGCCTGACCAATCAAGGCTCCGGTCACTCGTCCGTCCGAATCTTGCAGCAACTCAACCAGACTCGTCTCGGTCCACACCGGGATATCGGCATGGAGGACACCTGCGAACATCCCCGCGGCCAGCGCCTGCCCGCCCGCGATGTACTCACGACCGATCACCATGCCGCCGAGGCCCTGGACGACCCTCCGGAGAATGCGAGGCACGGCCTTGACAGGCTTCTTGGCCATCAGGTTCATCCATTTGTACTCCGCACCGGTGACCGGCATCGGTACCGGCGCTTCCATCACACCTGGACGAAGGCGATCGCGTTCATCACCGAGGACTGATGCGTCGAACGGGCGGCATTCGCATGTCCGCCCCTCTGCGCGGCCACCAGGTTTCTCCGGATGATAGTCCGAGTAGCCCTTGGCCCAGAAGAACTTCATAGGTGTTGTGCGACTCAGCATTTCTACGGTGGCGGCGCCGTTTTCCAGGAAGGCCTGCCCCCGATCGGCGGGGGCAGTGTCGCCGACAACCGACCGTATATAGTCACTGGCCGCCGGCAACGGATCGGTTCGCTTACCGAACTTCGACAGTATCGAACTCCCAGGGATCCAAAATGCGCCACCCGATCGAGCGGTGGAGCCACCTACATAAGAGGTCTTCTCGATGATGAGCGTCGAGAGCCCCAGTTCATTCGCCGCGAGCGCTGCGGCCATACCGGTTCCAGAACCGACAACCAGTAGGTCGACATTCATGTCGTGGGCGACGGCCGTAGGGGGAATTTGTTTCTTCGCCATGTTCTCATCACTCTCGCGTCGGACAATCTTGGTCGTAACGTATGTCACGTTTGAGCTGGATCCACCACGAGTTCCCGTGGGGTGGAAGGAATTGAAGATCAGTAACGCAGAGACTGGTGGATCATCTGCTCCATCATCGCCCAGATTCTCCGCCGAGCCGGATCGGTCTGCGGCAATGATGGAAAGGTCAGGAATCCGTGAAACAGTCCCGCGAAACAGTGATGGTCGACCGAAACCCCATCAGCTATGAGTCGGGCAGCGTAGTCGTCACCGGCGGAGCACGGCGGGTCCAGTTCTGCCGTGACAACCACCGCAGCAGGTAGTCCGGCCAGGCTCGCAGCCCGCGTCGGCACCAATCGAACATCGTCGGTGCCCTGAGGGGCATACTGCTGCCAGTACCACTTCATGGATTCGGTGGTGTTGTAGTAGCCCACTCCGAAGCGCCGATAGGATTCGGTGTCGAAATCATCGTCGATCACCGGGTAGATGAGCGCTTGGCCTGCGATCGCCGGGCCGCCCCGATCTCGAGCCGCAATGGCCACTGTTGCAGCGAGGTTGCCACCCGCGCTGTCGCCGGCCAGAATCAATTGCGTAGTGTCTCCACCGAACTCGCTGACGTGCTCCGCGCTCCATACAAGGGCTGCATAGACGTCATCGAATGCGGCAGGCCCGGGATGCTCGGGTGCGAGTCGATAGTCGACGGAGACCACGAGGGCCCCGACGCCGTCTGCCATCGACCTGCAGAACTCATCGTGGCTGTCTAGATCACAGAACACGAACCCGCCACCATGCGCGAACACGACAACCGGGAGCGCGGACCCTGGAAGGTGGGGGCGATAGATCCGCAAGGCGAGGTCTCCGCCGGGACCGTCGATCTCGAGGTCTGTCACCGTTCGCATGTCTGGCTGTCGGGTCAGTGGGGCCCGCCTGTCCCGGATGATCTCTCGGACCGCAACCGGATCCATGGTCGTCACATCCGGGAACGACCTATCCAGGGCCTCCAGCATGGCCGCGACTTCGGGTTCAAGAGTTGTCACGATTGCGCACCGATCGTCGTCGGACCGGTTCCAACGTAGGAATTGTCGGCGTCGCCGCCGGCCGGGCTCATCACAAAGCCCTTGTAGCCGGCGGCCGCCACCTCGTCGATAATGTCGCCGTAGACCGCGAACCCGCCGATGAACGGCATGAACACCCGCGGTTTCCCGGGGATGTTCGCACCCAAATACCAAGAGTTCGCCTGAAGGAACAGCGTTTTGGCCGCTCGCTCGTTGCATTCCGCCACCCAGCCCTCGACGGCTTCGGCACTGGCCTCGATGGTCCACGCGCCTCGCGCATCCAGGTGGTCGATACATGCGACGATCCAGTTGACGTGTTGTTCTGCGGTCAGCACCATGTTTGCCAGAACACTCGGACTCCCCGGCCCGTTAACGATGAACATGTTGGGGAAGCCGTCTACCTCGAGGCCTAAATACGTCCGCGGCCCGGACGACCACTTCTCCTTTAGAGTCCGGCTTCCTTTGCCGCGGATGTCAATCCGGTCGAGAGAGCCGGTCATGGCATCGAACCCCGTGGCGTAGACAATCATGTCGAGGTCGTAGACCTGCGCTGTGGTCTCGATACCCGCTTCCGTCACCCGCTCGATCGGGGTGTTCCGCAAGTTCACTAGCGACACGTTGTCACGATTGAACGACTCGTAGAAACCGCTGTCGGTGACGATCCGCTTGGTACCGATCGGATGATCCGTAGGCGTGAGTGCACTCGCGACGTCCCGATCGACCACCAGTTTCGCGATCTTTTCTTCGGTGTAGACGCGGGCCGTATCGTTCGCCGCGAGATTGCTGAGCTGATCTGGAAAGGCCTTGGAGAAGAGCACGCCACCGCGCTGCCACCACTCGTCATAAACCCGGCGGCGTTCGCCCTCATCGACTTCGAGCGCCCCTTTCGGATAGGGCGTGAAGGGTGATCCGCCACCACTGGCCCGAGCCTGCCGGCGACGTTCCGCGTAGTTTGCCTTGATCTCCTTCTTCAGTTCGTCACTCAGGGGCCGGTTGCCGGCCGGGATCGTGTAGTTGGCGCTTCGTTGAAAGACATAGAGCTGTTCGGCATGGGGGGCGATCTCAGGGATCGACTGGATTCCCGAGGATCCCGTCCCGATGACGCCGACCCGCTTGCCCTTGAAGTCCACTCCACTGTGCGGCCATGCTCCAGTGTGGTACGACTCCCCCGCGAAGGTATCCCGACCCGGGATGTCGGGAAGGTTGGTCGCCGACAGTGGACCTGTCGCGAAGATGCAGAAGCGTGCAACGTACTGCTCACCTGCATCGGTGGTCACGGTCCAACGCTGCCCGACCTCGTCGAACGCAGCACTCGTCACCTTGGCCCCGAAGGTGAAGTTCTGCGCGAGGTCGAATCGTTCCGCTACGTGCTCGAGGTAGGCCAGGATCTCGGGTTGCGTCGCGAAACGTTCGCTCCAGTCCCAATCCTGTTGGAGCTCATCAGAAAAAGAGAACGAGTAGTCAACACTCTCGATGTCACACCGGGCCCCGGGATACCGGTTGTGGTACCAGGTTCCACCGAAACCCGCGGCGGCCTCCAAGCCGCGGACTCGGGCACCCTTTTCCCGTAGCGCGTACACCGCATACATTCCCGCGATACCGCCACCGACGACGACTGCGTCCAATTGCTCGACGTTGTTGCTCATGGCAATGATCCTTCGCATGTTTCACCCCGCACCTGTCTGGCTGTAGACGGTGACGCTAAAGCAGCCATGTGCAGATCGAAACGCGCCCTCCCACCCAGTGGTCCCCGCGGCCATGCCGAACGCGCGGTGCCCGCCAACTCCGCTGGTGACACCCCCTTTCAGTGACCTGCTTCACAAACTGCACATCCTGTGGCACCATTCCTATTAGAAATAGCCATGTCGCAGCTCTTGAGAGGGGTGCGAGCCACGAGGAGGTCCCCATGACGATGCAGGTAGATTTTGATCAGTCAGCGCCTACCGCATTCCTGGATCGTGTTTCGCTTCTGCTCGACACGTTCGACGGGCCAGGGCGCCTCACGCTGGCTCAGATCGTCCGACGGACAGGCCTGCCGAGGTCGTCGGCTCATCGCATGCTGGACCACCTTGTGCAGTTGCGATGGCTGCACCGGGAAGGTCGCGATTACACCCTCGGCCTGCGCCTCATGGAACTCGGATCCCTGGCCATCCACCAAGACCAGCTGCACACGGTGGCCTTGCCGCATCTCCTGCAGTTGCATCGCAGCACTGGCCTGGTCGTTCACCTCGCTGCCCTCGATGGCGATGACATCGTCTATCGCGAGAAACTGGGTGGCCGATTCGGCGGACTGGTTCCGACGCGAGTTGGTGCCCGACGGCCGGCTACCCACACCGCGATCGGTAAGGCCCTACTTGCCTTCAACGGTCAGCAGGGCGCCGAGTACGACGCGATACGTGAAGAGGGAATTGCCTACGAACGCGAGGAAGCGGTCTGCGGAATCGGTTGTATTGCAGTGCCCGTCGGCCCGTTGAGATCCACCGTCGCCGCAGTCTCCCTGTGCGGGCCCGTTGGTCAGATGTCGTTCGATCACCGGTTCGGTGGCCAGGTCCGGATGACGGCTGCGGCGATCTGGCGAGGCTTGGACAAGCATGTCGCGCCCGTGCTGCAGCGCAGTAGCTCTGTTCGAATGATGCCGAACTCGCACGAACACGTCAGGACGTCGGCGTAGACTGCGCCTCTCCCAACGCCGCAGACAACGGCTACGCGGTACCGTTGTCTGACTCGTCCGCCTCGCGCCACCTTCCGGGATGACGCGGTCGCACTCTGCCGTTCTCGCCGGTCTCGGATTCATCTCGAAACCATCGCGAGGCCTCGTCGATGTCTTCGAGCAATTGCTCCGCAAGACGGATTTCAGCTTGAAAGTGCCGGTCTGCCCACCTCAGACTCATTCTCGAAAAAGCCCACGCTGGTTCATCATTCGAGTGCTCTGCGTGACGCCTTGCTTCACTGGCGTTGTGTTCGAGATTCGCGATGTGATCTTTGACGATCATCTTGAGTCGCTCGGGCGCCAAGAGGTGACCCATCCATAACCGGAGCATGACGCCGTGTTTGAGGACGGGCATTTCCACCTTGGCATCACGAGACCAATCCCGAAGCGCCTCAGTGCCTGTGTCGGTGATCGCATAGAGCCGGCGGCCACGAGCGCCGGCCTCCGCGACCGTTCGAGAATTCACGAGACCCAGGTTCTCGAGCTTTTTGAGCTCTGCATAGACCTGGCTCACCGACGGGCTCCAATAAAAGAACCCGATGCTCCAGTCGGCCCACTTCTTCAGATCGTTGCCGGTCAGTTCCTCACCAAACGAAAGCATCCCCAAAACAGCCCAACTGGTTGCCGGGAGATCGTATTGGTCGCTGAGGTCAGATGTAGGCACCAAACGAGCTTAACAATGCACATCGGTTGACCACATCATTAGCGGAAAACCTTTGCCTGCGATTGGCAGTGGTTCGTCAATTACCCGAGGACGTCCCGGCCACCGGGAGAAGCTGCATTGCAGCAAGATTCGCCAGTGTTAACCTGCCGCCATGACCGGGCAGACTATCTATGTGGTGGATCGGGTTGTACTCAAATCCGGTTGTGCGAAAAAGTTCATCGAGGCCTACAACCGTGAGTACGCACCCACCGCGCGGGAGCGAGGGATGACCCTCGATCGCGTCCTCGTCAGCCCGCCCATCTGGTTCGACGACGAGTCGAACACGGTGACCGCGCTGTGGACACTGCACGGGCAGGAGGAATGGTGGAAGGCTGCAGTCAAAGGCCGACACGACCCTGAACCCGCCGCGTGGTGGACCAAGATGGATTCCATGATCCTCGAGCGTTCTCGTTCCATGGCTGCCTCGGCGGATGACGTAGATGGGTTGAACGATGTATAAGGTGACCAGTCTGATTCACACCGCCAGCACCGCCCCCGCCGAGACGACGTCTCAGCTGGTGGGCGCCCTCCGAGAAACTGCTAAATCACTCAACTCTGTGCAGGCACTGATCGAGCCCACACTTCCAGGAGTACGCAACGGCGGTGACATCCTGATGCATCTGCAGGTCGAGGACGCGGCTCACTGGCGGGCAATCCGCGCCTCGTTCGATCACATTCTCGACGGCCCCGCTATCGACCACGTCGACGAGGTCGAGTACGTCCCAGGCCGGTCGAGCCATGGATCGACGGCGACCGCCACCGTCTACCGGACGCTGTTGCTTCGAGTGGAAGACGGCACCGCACCTGCTTCCATCCGCCGATTCGAAGCCGAGCTCATGCGGATGCCCGCGTTCATCGAGACGATTACCGCCTGGCGGTTAAGCGAGGTCGTCGCGACGCGAGGCTCAACCCGATACACCCATGTCTGGGAACAGGAGTTCACCGACCTGGACGGCCTGATGGGCCCCTATCTGGCGCACCCGGTGCATTGGGCGTACGTCGACAAGTGGTTCGACCCGGAGTGCCCCGAGATCATCGTCCGCGATCGCGTCTGCCATAGCTTCTGCAACCTCGAGCACAACGTGATCGACGTCCTGGTCACGGAGATGACTGCCTGATCGTCACACCACCAGCGCCAGCTACCACTGCAGCCAGCTCAGGTCATGTTCACGCGGTTGCCGTATCGACAGGTCACCGCTGATCGGGCAACGTGGTGGCACAGCTACGAGTGATCGTCTTTGGAGTCCTCGGTGACCCCGCGAGCATCGACCAGGAGAAAGGCCCACCCGTTGTCGCAGACCTGTTGCAGTGCATGACCTGGCCGCCTGCCCATACCTCAAGGCGTCAAATCGAGGGTCGACACCTCACTTTCAGAGCATCAGCGGCAACAAGCGGCAGCAATCGCGCGAGAAATCTCTCTCCGGCGCCTTCGACTCATCGCCCCGTGCAACTTGCGGTGGAACACGTCAGCAGCATGCTGCACCTGGCGTCCGTCGAGTAGCGCAGCGCTAGTCGACGCCCATACGGGCGAGCATCAACCGCGGATCCGCGGGGGGCGATAGTTGGGTCAGCTGAGTTGCCCTCCGCCCCGCGGACTGCGCACAGATCTCGTCGTCGGACAGCACCCAGAAGTCTCCGCGTGCCAGGCGTTCGACCATGTACTCGGCCGCGTCGAGCGGATCGAGCCCCGTCGCCACGTTGTCGCGTTGCATCGCCGCAAAGACAGCATTTGCGGTGTCATTCGCGCTCGGAGCCTCACGCTGCGCCGATAGGAAGATCTGGCTACGAATCGAATGTGGAACTATGACCGACACCTGGATAGGCGCGCCGGTCAGCAGAATATCTTGGTACAGACTCTCGGTCAGCGCTTGCACCCCATGCTTGCTGACGATGTAGGGAGCTTGTACCGCAACGCTGTTGAGCCCGCCCACCGATGACAGGTTGGCGACGCATGCCGGACTTCCCACCTCGATCATGCGCGGTACAAACGATCGAACACAGTAGAAGACGCCGTTGAGATTGATGTCCATCAACCGCTTCCAGCGATCGACGCCGACCTCCCAGATCAGTCCCGCAGTCTCGATTCCCGCATTGTTGATCAGAAGTTCCAGGCCGCCGTGACGTGCGAACACCGATTCAGCCATGTCGTCGACCGCCTCAGGGTCGGTCACGTCAATGGCGTACGGATACGCCGATCCCCCTGCTGCGCCGATCTGGTCGGCGACCTCGGCAGCCCGTTCACCGTCTATATCAGCTACAACCACGGTCATACCGAGGTCCGCGAGATGCCGTACAAGACCCTCACCGATCCCGGCCGCACCACCGGTGACCAAAGCCGTCCCGGACGAAAAACGTTCCCGCGCAATCGACATCAGAGACTCCTTGTTTCGGTGTGGGGATGAACCAGGGCTCGATTGATGAACTGAACCGTTCGGTCGAACAGGTCAGCGGCCGGCCGCAACGCGCCGGTCATGGTGGCGAAACCGTGCATCATGCCGTCGTATCGGTGCATCTCGACAGGCACACCGGATGCAAGCAACATACGCCCGTACTCCTCCGTCGAATCGCGCGTCGGGTCCACCTCGGCGGTGGCCAAGAGCGTCGGAGGCAGCCCGGTGAGGTCGAGGGCCAGCGCCGGACTGACATAAGGGTCGGATCGCTGAGCAGTGTCCGGGACATACTGGTCCCAAAACCACTCGCAGTCCTCCGGAGTCAGCAGGCTCGTCGAACATTCCGGATTCGACACCCGTGTCTGCGCCGTGCCATAAAATATGATTTGCGCATCAGGCAGCGGCAAACCGTGATCCTTGAGTTGCTGACTGAGAGCAAGCGTCAAGCTTCCACCAGCGCTTTCGCCAGCCAGAGCCACCAACCCGGTGTCGGCTGCTACTTCAGCCGGTCCAGCCTTCAGCCAATCCCACACCGCACGTGCGTCGTCGAGTGCCGCCGGATACCGGTGCTCCGGTGCTAGCCGATAGTCGACCGACACTACGACGACACCCGCTGTGATGCTCAGCACCCGCAGGTATTCGTCGTTCTGATCGAGTCCACCGACCACGAAACCACCGCTGTGCAACCAGATTACAAGAGGTAAGGCCGGTTCGGGTGACGGGCGGTAGACGCGGACCGGGACTCCACCGGCGTCAGACGGCACGCGCAGATCGAAGCGCTCATAGATCGGCGTTGTAGGTGGTCTCGCGGAGGTCGCGAGCATCGCCCGCAGATCCGCGACCGGCATTCCACTCATGGAGCCCGGAAACCGACTGGCAGCCAGGTCGACTATTTGTTGCGCTTCCGGCGACAGGGCCATGTCACACCTCATTTCATCGAAATCGTCGTCTGCAGATCAGAGGTTTGGATCTGGTTGTCTGTTCACGTTGATTGCCCGGCCAGGCGGTGTGTGGATTGGACGAGTGGAACGGAATCTGAGGTATCGAGCACGATCCCAAGTCGTGTCAACCGCATTCCAGCGTCTGTGATTCGCGCCGCGCCATTGGCTGTCCCACTCGACAACGATAGCGGACGCCCGTCGACGATCTTCGTCACGAAGATGTAGGAGGAAAACTCGACCACTTCATCATCCCCGCCAGTAATGTGAAGACATGAACCATTGTGCCGCAATGGATAAGGACTATTTGTCCGGTGGTCGGACTGCCAAGCCATGACCTCTTCTAGCCCATGGAGATCGGCTCGGATGAAGTCTTCGTAGTCAGTTGTACCACTGTCACTGCTACAGCTGAAGGAAACGTCGTCGGCAAGCAGCGCCCGGAGGGCTTCTGGGTTCCACTGGTCGTAGTTGAACCACCAAGCGCCGATGAGACCTGCCAGGGCTGCGGTCCGCAGTGCGTGTTCGTTGAGTTGTGGGGATGTCATCGGACTGCCTTTCGCCGAGGTAGGTGTATCGCGGACAGACGTCAGAGGCCACCGGCTCGGATGTTCGGGTTTGCCCAGGCCGGCGGCTCCAGCGGTGGCAGGTCCATCACTCCGTCCAGACTCTTCACCGTGATCTTCTCGTGCCACGGGAAGTGCAGACTGAACGCAACCAACCCGGTACGTTCGGCCGCAGGCAATCGGCACATCTCAAAAACTGTTGCAGCCAGATACTCGACAGGCTCTGTCTCGTACCCGGCCGGTAGGAGCGCTTCGGCGCCCGGAGTCATGATCGCGGTAGATGGACCGACTGCGTTCACCGCGATGTTGTCGTCGACCAGCTCAGCGGCCAGGCCCTGCGTGAACCTATGTTGCGCGGCCTTCGTCGCGGCGTAGATCACGTCGCCCGAGGACTTGTTGTATTCGCGAAACGGCCGGATGGGGCTCAAGCCCGTCGATGATCCGATGTTCACAATCCATCCTGCACCCTGCTTCCGTAGATAGGGAATCGCAGCCTTCGACAGTAGGAAGGGTATCCGCAGGTAGTGGTCGACTGTGCGCTCGAACGTCTCGACCTCCATCTGATCGATGGTCGAATAGTCGGCGAAGCCGGCGTTGTTCACCAGGATGTCGAGCCCTCCGCTGCGGTTGACGACCGCCTCGATCAGTCCGTCACGAGCAGCCGGGTCCTCGAGGTCTGCCGCCAACGCAAAGGCCTTTCCCCCGGCGCCTTCGATCAGCGACACAGTCTCCTCGACCGTCCCCGACACGACAACCTGCTGCCCACCTCGCGTCGACGGAGAGGGTGCCAGGGACCTTGCCGTAACGGCGACAGTCGCACCCTCGGCAGCAAGACGCTGCGCGATCGCACGCCCTATGCCCCGGCTGCTGCCTGTCACCAATGCCGTCTTGCCGGCCAGCGCCTGGCTCATGGATCTCCTGTACGTGTCGTGTGGAATCGGTTCCCAACGCGGAACTGTCTTGTCCACAGACTCGCCGATCGGCCCACTCGACGCACCCCTGAAGTCCGTTCAGCGGGAACCGGAATTGTCACATACCGACCGCAAGTGAGCTACTGGGCTCAGCGCCCAGGGGCGCCTGACCGCAATATGCGCCTCACCGGAATGAGACCCTTGTATGAGCAACCAACCCCGCTTTGCATTCACAAAGATCTTTGTCGATGACCTCGAGGTGGAGTCAGACTTCTATACCGCCGTATTCGACATGACAGTCAAGGCTCGACTGAACCTTGGGGAAGGTGACGACGCGCTTGAGGAAATCATTCTCAGCACTGCCAGGTCAGACGACTCCAATTTTATTCTCTGGCGCTACCTTCGACGCCCGACGCCGCTGCCAGGCGAGGCAACGCTCGGGTTCACCGTAGAAGATGTCGAGGATATCGCTCGCCGGGTAGAGAACGCAGGGGGATCAATTCTTCAGCCACCGAAAACGGTTCCCGAAGCCGGTGTCTCCGTAGCCTTTGTATCCGATCCAGAAAATCATGTCCTCGAGATCGTTCAGTACCTCTGATCGATTGATGTCCGCAATAGCCGACACAGTAAAGTCACAGAAAGGAAGTCCAATGACATTGGTAGCACGACATCCGATGACCCCCACGGTACCGCCTGAGGTCATCAGCGACATCTATTCACCCGACGAAATCGCCGTTCTTTTCGACGTGGTTCGACGAAAAGGACCATGGCGACTCATCGCAGCGCAGCACTTCGCGACCGCGGAGGAGTACCTGGCCGTATCGGGCCCGAAGAACCCCGATCTCAAATCTAAACTCACTCTTTCAGACCTACTGACGCCGACGTTCCGCAGCTATCTGGGTAACTTCGGGATTGCATACGAGGATGAGGTCCACGACCTCTACTTCAGCCGCAAGATGCTGAACATGATCAAGTCGATCCACGGTGCAAAATACGCGACGCCTCAGTCCTTCTTGTTCAATCTCCGCGCTCCTGCTCATAGCTACGACGCCGGGCATTTCGACGGCTCGAGCTGGCGCGGCATCAACTCCAACAACTCGCCGCTCTGGTTGATCAGCATCATGGCGAAATCGGGGCTGTTCGACGAGTGGGAAGTCAAGTCGGGACAGGTCATCGCCTACTACTACAATTCCGACATCGATGGTGGATTCACCTACTGGCCCGAGGGACCGGACCTTCCGCCAAAGCGGGTACCCGCTCCATTCTGGAACAACGGTTTTCTCACCAACAACGAAAAGATGTTCCATCGCGGTGAAGCCAGCGGACCACGCGGGCGACGCACCATCCCTGACCTGCAACTGAATTCCTTGATCAGCGGTGAGGGCGACAACGAATGGGTGATCCGCAATGACGGAACCGAGATCGCACGTTATGAGGATGACGAAATGCGATTCTTGTTCCACTACAGCGCACATGTCTTCGACGACCTCGCAGACGTGAAGCGTTACGTCGAACACACCGATGATCTCACCGTCGAAAAGGCGCTGGGAATGATCCTGGACGATCTCAAACGACGCGGCGAGCCGGTTCCGGAGTCGTCCGACCCGATGAATGATTCGGGCTTCATCGCGGCACTGAGTTCCCGGTACGCAATGGCCCCGTCCGAGTACCCCGTCGAGGCACCCCTGGACGTTCCGACCCCTCGTTGACAGAGATCAAGGGGTATCCTTGAAACAGAGAAGAGCCCCTGCCCGGCAAGTCAATCTTGCCGAGCAGGGGCTCTTCTCTGTTCACCTAGGTCGCGTCCGCTGCTTTCTGAGCTTCTGCCATCTCCTTGGCCCACAACCACTCATGGCCCCAGTAACTGTCCTGCGTGATCTCCTCAGATGTGTAAAAGGCCTCGTCCACCAGCGAACCCTCAGTGCCGTATTCGATATCCCAACCACCGGGCACCCGTACATAAAACGAAATCATCTTGTCATTGGTGTGCCGACCCAACGTCGACGACACCGGGAAATCACGCTTGACTACTTCATCAAGTGCCCTGCCCACCGCATCGAGATCATCGACCTCCACCATCACATGCACCAACCCTGGATCTTTGCCCTCAGGAACCGGCAGCAACGCCAAACTGTGATGACGCTGATTCACTCCCAAGAAGCGAATCCGCTGCACACCGAACTCCGGTGGCATCGGCAACCGCATCGCCCCACGAGGCAAGAAACCAAGAGTCTCCGTATAGAAGCGATACGTCTCATCAAAGTTCGGTGACGGAACCACCACATGACCCAACCCCTGATCACCCGTCACAAACTTCTGTGCATACTTCGTCACCACCGGGCTGTGATCGAGCACTGGCCCATGGAAGAACTCCAACGGCGTCCCACCGGGGTCATCCATCGCGAAGGCTTCCTCGACCTGCCGCGCATCAGCCTCCTCCTGCGACATCACCTTGAGCACATGGCCGGCCTTCTCGAGCCGGTCACGCAACTGCACCAATGCCAGCTGATCACGGACTTCCCAACCCACAGCCGTCACCCGATCATGCGAACTCGCCTCCACCACAAGCCGAGCCCCACGCTCATCCATCCTCAGATGTAGCGCGCCCCTCCCCGAACCAGACCCCTCATTGAAGCCCAATACTTCGAACGCCAACTCCCGCCACCGATCGATGTCGGTCGCCTCCACCCGTACATAACCGAGACCGCGGACCTCACTCATAAACCCTCACTCCTAGGTAGGCTGTGCATTTTCCGTTTATTGCTGCGTCAGATCATGATTCGCAGAGGACCCTGCGGATCGGCGCCCAGCGAGCTCAGAGCAGACGCGTGGTACACCGTGTTGGTGACGTGGATAGCGTGGTGAAGGCCTGCATGTGCGTCACGCCAGAACCGCTGGAGGGGGTTGTCCATACGCAGGGCGTTGCCGCCGGACCGATCGAACACTTCATCGGCGGCGCGCACAGCGCGCCATGCTGCCCGCGTCTGATTGCGACGGCCTAGGGCCCGCTGCTCAAAGTCGATTTCTTTACCGGCGTCGACCATGTCATAGATCCGGTCTACATTGCTGAGCACCTGCTGGCGAGCGGCGTCGATTTCCGCCGCGGCCTCCCCCAGTGCGTACAGGGTGTAGGGGTCGTCCTTGATCGCAGTCCCCGTGGCCCCTACCCTTTCCCGCTGATAGGCGATTCCTGCGGCGAGAACCCCCTCGGCGATCCCAATGGTCGCCGAGGTGATTCCGAGGGGAAACATCGTCGACCACGGCATCTTGTAAAGGGTCTCGGTGACACCGTATTCCTTGGCGACCGTTCCCTCGATGACACCGGCGCCGTCCATCACCCGATAGTCCGGGATGAAAGCCTCTTTCACGACGATGTCTTTGCTGCCGGTGCCTCGCAAACCAACGACATCCCAGCTGTCGGCTACGATCTCGTAGTCTGTGCGCGGCAGGATCACGTGCAGGGATTGTGGCGGCATGAAAGGATTGCCCTCATTGTCGCCTACCATGGCGCCCAAAAATATCCAGTCGCAGTGGTCCGTACCCGAGGAGAACTGCCACCGCCCCGACATGATGTAGCCGCCATCGACTTTGACCGCGACGCCGCCAGGCATATACGGCGACGCCTGCCACGTGTCGGAGTCTGTACCGAGAACCTCGTCCTGCACCTTTGGGTCAGCCATCGCGAGTTGCCACGGATGTACCCCTACAATGCCGCCGACCCATCCCGCCGAGCCATAAATGCTTGCGGTCTTCATCACGGTCTCTGCGAAGTCGCGTGGGTGCGCTTCGAAGCCGTCGTACTTCTTGCGGGCAAGCATGCGAATGATTCCTGCGTGCTTGAGCCCTTTGGCCATCTCATCAGGGAGACGACCGAGTGACTCAGCTTCATCTGCCTGCGCCCTGATTTCGTCAGCGATGGCAACAATGTTGTCTAGGACCTGGTGGCTCATGGTTTTTCCTTAACTTCGTTCTTGGTGGTCAGCTCGATACCGGAGTGGGAATAGCGCTGCGACCCGCCGCCACGTTTGCATCCACCTCGGCCTGCCAGTTCTTCAACGCTCGCTCGGTGTCGATCTCGAATTCGAAGCGGTTCGTCATGTCGGGGTCGATCTCCTCGACGTCGACATAGAACTGCTCATACCAGCGACGCAGCTGGTAGACGGGGCCGTCTTCCTCTGACAACAGCGGGTTGTCGATGCGGGACTTTGTCTTCCAGATCGCCACGTCCTGCTCGAAACCGATCGCGACCCCTGATGCGACGGCCATCGCCATTGCGTTGGCCTCGTCGTCCGACATTCCTTCCGGCTTCTTCACGATTGCGCCGTACTGCAGCTTGAACGAGTTGTTCGAGATCGGGTAATGGCAATTGATCAGCATGACGTTGGGTTCAGCGTCGTGTGGCACGCCGACCCAGAGTCTGTCGATCATGTATGACGGGCCGAAATATGATGCGTCAGACTGCCCTTCGTAGTCGTAGTTTGAACCCAAACTCGCATCGACTGCGTCGGCCCGCGGCCTCGACCTCATCACCTGCGTCGCTACATGGCCCTCGAACACATTCTTGAAGAACGTCGGCATGCCGTAATGCACGTAGAAGAAGTGCGCCATGTCAACGATGTTGTCGACGATCTCGCGACAATGTGACCCTTCAACCTCGAGGCTGTTCCAGACCCAATCTGTCCAACCCTCCTCTCCGTACCCTTCCACCGCCGGAATAGTGATGTCCGCCGGCGGTTTACGATTCTGAGGATCGTTCCAGACATAGAGCTGTCCGTTGCGCTCGAGCGTTGTCCACGACTTCGTGCGCGCCAACGGCGGAACCCGGCGAGCGTAAGGAATGTCGGCGCACTTGCCGTTGCCACCCCAACGCCAGTCATGGAACGGGCATGCAATGGTGTTGCCCTTGACAGTTCCGTCTGCGAGGTTGCCACCCATGTGGGGACAAAATGCGTTGAGGACGTTCAGCTTTCCGTCTTCCCCGGCAAATACGACGAGCTCGGTCCCGAACGCCGCGACCTGATGCGGTTTACCGTCACTGAAGTCACGAGCAAGACCCAGGCAATGCCAACCCCTGGCAAAACGGGTCGGCGGGGCGCCGGTGTCGATCACACGGACCTCGTCGACCGCGTCGTTCGTTGTTGTCATGCTGACCTCCTAGTCGTTTCTGCTAAACCGGCCCGGGGCTGTGACAAGAGTCGGTTGCGCTATTGCCAGTGTCTCAACCGGTCTCGACCAGTGTGATCAGCGTCTCCCGCACAATGGGAGATCAGTTTTTGGGTGCCGCACTCAGTATTCGATCGCGACCGTGCCGCTGACCGGCTCGGCCTGGCACGCCAGAATGTAGCCGCCCTCGAGATCCTCCGGTTCCAGGACCTCATTGCGGACCAGTCGAACCTCCCCGTCGGTCAGCCTGCACACGCACGCGCTGCAAGCACCCTCCCGACACGAGAAGGGAGCATCGACATCCGCGTCGAGGAGGGCGTCGAGTAGTCGCTTGTTTCGTGCCCACGGCACAGTCCTGACTTCACCGTCGAGTGTCACCTCCACAGTGCCATCGGGCCCTCGCACAAGACCGTCCTCCGCACCCGATGGCACACCGTCTCCCACGCCCGGGGGCACTGTGAAAGGGTCGGTGGACAACGAAATGAACTGCTCCGCCATGACACGGGCGCTCTCGATCCCCAGAGCCGAACAGACCTCTTTAGTCAGCGACATGAGTGGCACCGGCCCGCAGACGTACACCATGCGGTCCGCGACCGGACCCACCAGAGCCGACAGGACAGGAGCTGTGAGGTACCCCTGGACCGATTCCAGGATGTGAACGACCGTCAAACGGGAAGCGAATCGTTCCGCGAGCGCTCGCAATTCGTCTGCGAAGATGACCGAACGCTCGTCGCGATTGGCGTAGATCAACAGCACGTTGCCGTGACCGCCGAACAATATCGACTTCGCGATCGAAATCACCGGGGTGATTCCGCTACCGCCCGCGACCATGACCACCGATCGGTCGAGCTCACGGGCCTTGAACGTGCCGGCGGGGGGAAGCACCTCGAGCTCATCCCCGATGGACAGCCGCTCGCACAACCAATTGGATCCGTGACCGTCCGCGACCCGCTTGACGGTGAACTTCATCGTTGCATCGGCGTGGGGCGAACTCGACAGCGAATAGCACCTCGCACTGCCACGTCCTGAGTCCGGTATCCGCACAGTCAAGAACTGACCGGCGGTGTAGCCGAAGTCCTCCGCGTGATCGGGGTGCGGTTCCACCACGATCGACCGCGCGTCATGGGTCTCCTCCACCACATCGATCACACGTACTCTTCGCGCGCCGGCCGCAAGGATCGCGCTCATGACACTGCCCGACGTGCCCGACGGCCGCATGGTCTCTGCCTAAGCATCTCCGAGCCCGGCACCAGCTGTGGATTCAATGTCACGCCCTTCACAATCAGCCATGGAACAACGAGATCGAAGACTAGGCGCCGGGCGATCGACCGGCGACAACGTCTCTCGCTGATCGGGAGATCGGTTCGTGCGGATCGTCCGCTCCGTGGGAGCACTGGTCGTCCCTCGACCCAGATCCGCCTACCGTGCATTTGACGCTCGACGACGCTAGGGAGGATTCAATGCAGGTCAGCCGTACCCAGGACTCGATCCGCGCGGCCGAGGACCGAGCCGAAGCTTGTGACCAGCGGCAATCGCTTCCTTCGCTTCCCAGCGGTAACATCGGTGCGACAGTGACTGCCATCACAGTTTCCAGGGCTGGTCACTCTGTCCAGGGAGGTTCTGTGAGCACCGCAGGTATACCGGATGCGCCGATTTCGGTTGTCGAACGGATCTCACTCATTCTCGAGACCTTCAACGGGACCGGACCACTCACTCTCGTCGAGGTGACACGGCGAACTGGCCTACCGCGATCGTCGGTGCACCGGCTTCTGGACCAGCTCACGTCCACCGGATGGCTGGCCCGTGAGGAGCAGACGTACGAGCTCGGCGTGAAGGCTTATGAGATCGGTCGGTCGGCCTTCAACCAGAACCGGCTATTGCAGCAGGCAACTCCCGTCATGCGGCGGCTGGCCCATACGGTTGGCTTGACGGTGCACTTGGGAGTGGTCGACCACGGTGACGTCATCTACATGGCCAGCGTCCACGGGCACCGCTCACCTTCGGCCGCGACGGCAATCGGTTCGCGCGTCCCGGCCCATCTCACCGCCCTCGGCAAAGCCATCATCGCCAATTACTCGGAGGAGCGCCTCTCCGACATCTACTCAGCACCGCTGCAGCGCGCCACCGCACACAGCGTCGGGTCACGTCGGCAACTCGATGCCGACCTTGCAGGCGTCCGCCAGCATGGCGTTGCCTTTGATCACCAAGAGCTTGCCATCGGGATCAGCTGCGTCGGCGTAGCACTCGGCCCACCGGATCACTATTACGGCAACCGCGCAGCGATCTCAGTGTTCGGCCCTTCCAATAAAATCGAGCTCTCGAAGCTTGCCGGACCAGTGCGGGTCGCCGCAGCCGAGATCTGGGACCGATGTGTGGCATCCCACCTGCCAACCCACCAGTTCGAGAATTGGCGTCCGCCATCGCACGGCTTTCAAACGGCCTGACCCGCTCCATTGCTTTCCATTGGTTTCCGCGGCCTGCGCAGGCCGCTCGCTCACTCCTACGTAAAAGGGCCCCATGAAGTCTTATGTTCCGTCATGGCACGACGACGAAGTAACAGCCTTGTCCGAGCTCGCAGTCGGCTTCTTCGAACGTGAAGTGGTAGCCGATAACGCCAAATGGGACGAACAACATCACATCGACCGCAAGGTTTGGCTCGAGGCGGGGCGTCTCGGGTTGCTCCTGTGTTCGATCCCCGAGGAGTACGGCGGCGGGGGTGGAACCTTCGCCCATGATCTCGCCGTATTCGAAGCCCAGGGCTACTCAGGCGATTTGGCACTCGGTATCGCTGTACACAGCGGGATCGTCGCGCACTATTTGTCCGCGTACGGAACCGAGGAACAGAAGCGTCGATGGCTGCCCGGCATGGCCTCAGGCGAGATCCTTGCCGCGATCGGTATGACCGAGCCGGGCGCAGGATCGGATCTCAAAGCCATCAGGACAACGGCCATCAAAGGTGACAACCACTACGTCGTCAATGGCTCAAAGACCTTCATCACCAACGGCTCGTCGGCGGATATGATCCTGCTCGCCGTCAAGACGGACCCGCGTGCGGGCGCGCGAGGTGTTTCACTACTGATCGTCGATCTACGGGACAGCGAAGGCTTTTCGGTGGGACGGGTCCTCGACAAGGTGGGTCAACACGGGGCAGACACCTCCGAGCTGTCCTTTGCTGACGTGGTCGTACCCGCCGAGAACCTCCTGGGCCAACCCGGACAGGGTTTCGGCCAGATGATGACCCAGCTCGTCCAAGAGCGGTTGATCATCGGCGCGCAGGCGGCCGGCGCCATGAAGCGAGCCGTCGAAGAGACCGTCGCCTACACGAAGACGCGAAAAGCTTTCGGCCACAGCCTTTTCGAGTTCCAGAACACCGCTTTCGAACTCGCCGAGTGTCAGACGATCGCCCGCACCTGTGAGATCTTCCTCGACCACTGCATCCAATCACACCTACGCGGAGAGCTCGATCCCGCAGAGGCCGCAATGGTCAAGTACTGGCTCACCGACAAGCAATGCGAAGTGGTCGACCGCCTGGTGCAACTCCACGGTGGCTATGGATACATGCGCGAGTATCTGATAGCTCGGATGTACGAGGACGCACGGGTTCAACGCATCTATGCCGGCGCCAACGAAGTCATGAGGAGCATCATTGCCAGAGCTCTATGACGCCGGCACGCTACGTGCGGAGTGGCCGGACGGGCGAACCTCTGACCCGCAGCCACGTCGGCGCGGATCAGGGCTTCTCCGCCCGGCCTAGACGGCCGCGGAATCTCCACCCATGTAGGCACTCTCGATACGCGACGGATCTGCTTTCAGCGTTGCTGCCGATTCCTTCACCACGATTTTGCCGTGAACCAAGACAGCAGCCTGATCCGCGATCTCCAACGCAAGGTGTACATGCTGCTCAACCAGGACGACAGCCATGTCGTTCTCCCTCGCGAGCTTTCTCAGTACAACCAGGATCTCGTCGACGATCACCGGCGCAAGCCCCATGCTCAGCTCATCGATCAACAAGACCTTCGGCCGCTGCAGGATTGCCCTACCGATCGCCAACATCTGCTGTTCTCCGCCTGACAATCGTCCGGCGTCAATTTTGAGTCGCTTCTCCAGGGACGGAAAGTAGTCGACGACTTCTTCGATCGCACTTGCGCGTCGAGATCGCTCACGAACCGCGAGTCGTAGATTCTGCGTGACAGTCAGTTGCCGAAAGAGCGCGCGGTCATCCGCCACGAGGACCATCCCGGACCTGACCGCATCTCGCGGTCGGCCGCTGCGAACCTCATGTCCGTCCACGGTGACGTCGCCGGCAAACCTGGGTAGCAAACCCGCCAGTGCCATCAGCAGAGTGGTCTTGCCTGCACCATTCGGCCCGAGCAAGCAGGTGATCTCTCCGCGCTCAACAGTCAGGTCGACGTCTCGAACGCACGGTCGCGCTTTGACGTAGCCCGTAGCAAAGTTCCGGCATTCCAACACGCTCACGGCATGACCTCCTGCGGGTCTTGTTTCGGGATGTGCAACTCCGGGATGGCTGCCGGGTCGATGTCGATGTCCTCGGCCGTCGGGACCCCGAGGTACGCGCGAATCACGTTGTCATCTGTCCTGATCAGATCGGGTGGACCGCTGGCTATGACTTCGCCCAGATCGAGCACGATTATCCGGTCGCAGATTGTCAGCACGAGCTCCATGTCATGGTCGACCAACAAGATGGAGGTGCCCGCGTCACAGGCATCACGGAGTCGGCCACCCAACCAGCGGCTCTCGGTGCTGTCGAGTCCGGCTGCCGGCTCATCGAGCAGTGCAACAACCGGATCTGCCGCCAGAACACGCGCCACTGAAACAAGTTGGCGCCGTCCCTGTGACAACGTTGCGACCTCCGTATCGGCCGCCTCGATCAGCCCGACCATCGCCAAAACCCGGCGAACGCGTTTCGAGATGTCGTCCTTCGATCGTGAGCGTGATGCACCCACGGTCACGTTCTCGGTAACCGATAGATCGTCGTACAGTTCGACGTCCTGGAAACTGCGTCCCAGACCTGCTCGACTACGTTTGTGCGGCGCTGCGGTAGACAGCTCGCCACCGTTCAACGTGACCGACCCTGTCGCGGGCGCAAACCCGGTGATGGCGTCGATGACGGTTGTTTTTCCAGCCCCATTCGGCCCGATCAGTCCTACGATTTCGCCAGGAAAAATCTCGAATGACACATCTTTCGCAGCTTGGACAGCTCCGTATTTCACCCCTACCCCTCGCACCACCAGAAGGGGGTCGTCTGTTGACTGGCGGATGGTGGTGGCACCGACGCCTGGAGCGGGCATCTCGTCCGTGTCCGTCGTAGGGCGGAGGAAACGCAGTTTGGGCCAACGAATCCGTGGGAGAGTACTTGCTATGCCGTCGGGGTTGGCCATCACCGTGACGATCAGCAAAATACCGCTGATCACTGCGTAGTAGTCACCGATGTGAAGGAATCTGTCGATGAGTAGGTAGAGCAGGCCACCGGGTGCCATGATCCCAGCAAGGACCGCGCCCGTGATCGAGGTGATCCCCGCGATGTACATGACTGCGAACAGCGAGATCCCAAGGAATACCGCATAAGGCTCGGGAGTGGCAAGTGTCTGTTGGTAGCCGAGCAACGCCCCGGCGAGACCGGCTATGAAGGCGCCAATCGCAAAGGCGGTCAGCTTCGTCTGTGGAACGTTGATGCCCGCTGCGGCAGCGGAACGTTCGTTGGCGCGGAGCGCGAGCATGTCGGTACCAAGACTGCTTCGCCGCAGCCACGCCACACACAAACCGACGACGGCGAGAACGGCCAAACACATAATGGCAAAAGCCATTCGGGGATAGTCCTCCCCGGCGCCAATCCCGAGATCGAAGCCGAACAAACGTGGGGTTTCGATCGGCGCCCCGTTCACACCACCGTTCAGGGAAGGATTCCGGAACCAGAACGCCTCCAAGAACACCGCAAGCGCAAGCGTTACCACCGTAAGTGGAAGGCCACGCACGCGGAGCGCCGGCAACCCGACGAGCACACCTATGACAGTGGCGAACAGGGCAGCGATGATCGGCGCATACGGGAACGGAATCCCGAGATGAACGTTCAGGACGCTTACCGCGTATGCTCCGACCCCAGCGAGCGTGAGCTGCGCCAATGAGACCTGGCCGGCATACCCCGTGACCACGACTTGGGACAGTGCGAGTACCGCCAAGATGACACTCGTGACAATCGCGGCCCGATAGCTCCCCGATGTCACGAGAAGTGCGACAACAGCGACGGCGATAGCGAGAACCGTGGGGATCAAGATGTGTTCAGGTCGGGGCGCCCTCCCCAGCGCTTGGCGCACGATGGTCCCGCGGTCTGGCAGTGGCCGTCCCTTCACCACAAGGAATCCCATGATCAAGATCAGCGGAATTGCCTCCGACATACCCGTTTTGGGAAGCCAATCGTAGGTTCCCTGGAGATTGATCGTTTCGGACTGCAGTGAGCCGATCGCGAGACCCGCAACGACGGTGAGCCAGATCGAGGAGAAGTTCCCAACCAGTGTCGCCGCCAGGGCCGGGACGATGAACAGCGCGTACGCGACCGGATTGAGCGCAACCAGCGGGGCAATGAGAATACCGCTGAGGCCCGCGACGACGGATGACAACGCCCAGTTGCTGAAGGCGATCTTGTCTGGGGACAACCCTGTCAGGTATGCGCCCTTCTCGGACTCCGCAGCAGCCTCCGTGGCCACCCCGAATCGCGAGAATCGGAACATGAGAGTCGCCGCGATAGCAATGACCACGATCGTGGCCGCGAGCCAGATTCGGTCCGTCGGTGCGGTACTGGAGCCGATGCTGATGGTCTCGAGATCAAAGATCGGTTCGACCGGGACGATGCTGGTCCCGGCACGTTGAGCGATGAGGGCTTGCAGGACGATCATCAGGCCGATAGAAGCAACTGCTTTGGCCACCACCGATGCGTTGCGCATCGGCCGAAAGATCAGAGCGTAGAAAAGCACTCCCAGAACTGCAGAGATCGCCAGGGAGATTGCCATCGCGGGGAACACCCCAAGCGGTTGACCTAGGTCAACCGTCTTGGGGAGCCCCGGGATGGGGATCATCAGCTCACCCGTCCGCAGCAATGCGTAGGTGTAGGCGGCATAGAGAGCAACAGCGCCCGTGGCGAAGTTGACTACACCCGAACTCTTGAATGTCAGAACAAGAGCGAGGCCGATTGCCGCGTAGACAGCGCCATTGCCCAGGCCGAGGACGAGATAGGCGAGATGATCAGTCATGATGTTTCCTTCTGCTGTTCCTGGTCAGCCTTCGCGACTATCCGGCCAACTGGAGATCTCGCGGAATCCCTTGATCGTCGACCACACCGTAGAGCAACTGCGTAGAGCAGATCGAGGGCATCATGGGGAAAGCAGATCCGTTGCAGCTGAAGGTTATTCCTCCACCGGCCGGCATTTCAACCTTGTCGGTGGCCTGCATCGCTTGCTTCACTGCCGCTGCATTGACGTCACCGGTGACGCTTGCGGTCGCATTGACCATAGCCATCAGAACCTGGTAGCCCGAGGAACCCGCGCCCGTCAGCGACAGGTCAGGAGCATACTGACCCATGACCGACCGGTAGAGAACCGAGTCCGGGCGGTCCGAGAACACGTCGGTGGCCGTGATTCCCATGTTGCCTTCGACGGCCTGTACCCCGACGACGTCCAGAACGTTCTTGTCTAGACACACGGTGTTCAGAACCTTGTTGATGTCCGGCTCTGTGGTCTGGACCGCCTTCATCACCGACGTGCACAGCGCTGCGTCAGCGATGATGCTGATGCCGTCTGGATTGTCGGCCAAGCCTGACGCGACCAGGGGTGTGGGGTCGGGCACGCCGAGCGCTATCGCGACCACGTTGAGATCGATGCCGAAACCTTCGAAGATCGGTTTACCGAGCTGCTCGATGATTCCGGCAGTGCCGCCGCCATCACTTGCGAAGATCGTCATCGACTTCATACCTTCTGCTTTGGCCGCCGTGGCGGTTGCAGTCATGGTTCCGGGGAGCCCCGATGCCAATGCGAAGGAGTCAGGCGACGCGACGTCGAGCTGGGAGACACCATTCAATGTGATGTAGGGGATTCCGGCGCCGCCGACGATCGGAACAATGGCCGTTCCCTGTGAGGTTCCGGCCGTCAAGACGGCTGCGACCTTCTGTTCCACCATCTGGTTGGCGCATGCGGTCGCCGAGGTCGGCTCTTCTGCCTGCTTGCACACCACCAGGTCGATCGAGTGACCGCCCGCGAAGCCGCCGCCATTGTTATTGACGTATTCGACAGCCGCCTCGGCGCCCTGCCGCCATTCAGGGATCGAGACAACACCGCCGCCTTCGGTAGAAATGAAGCCGATCTTGACCGGCGAACCGGTAGCTGCGTTGCCCGGCAGGGATGTCGTAGGGCTTGTGGCCGCGCCGCCCCCGTCCTCGTCGCTGTTACTGCACGCCGTCGCTCCCAGTGTTGCGGCCAGCAGCACCGCACTGACACCTGCGAGGGTTCGCCGAGCGCGAACCATACTGCCGAGTTTCATTTCATGACTCCTTCGCGAGAACAGCGAGGGCGACGTCGGATGGGTTACCCGACACATTGAGCCGCTCGCGTGACCGGCATCACTTGTGGATGCTGGCGGTTGATTATGGGCGGACGATCACACCGGTGCGTTATAGAGGTTCCCGTCCAATGGGAGAACACCGTGAGCTTTCTTCGACGAACTGTTGGGCGGTGGCCTACTGGCCCCTTATCCGGCCGGAGACCCCACCAGGGAGCGACCGAATTGAGTTCTCACACAATAGAAAGAACCCGGGTGCGTAGCACCCGGGTTCAGCCCACCGCCTGTCGAGCCGCCAGCTATTCAGCTCGTGCTGTCGAGCTCCGTCGTCGCCAACTAGGCGGTAGAGGTCACCACATCGGCGGGCGACCAGATCGCCCGCATTGTCGTGATTTGCGACTGGTCATCGAATGTCATCACATCGATGGGTTCGACAACAATCGTTGTGTTCTCGATGACCGTCGTCACTCGAAAGTGAAACGCCGCCGTATCGGCAGCCACTCGTAGCGTCAGCAACTCGATGGTGCGTTCTCCACCTCGAACGGAATCGTAAAACGCCGCGATGGCATCGGTGCCCACATGCGCCGCGGTACCCACCGGATCCTCGACGCGCGCTCCCGGCGCATACAGCGCGGCAATCTCCGCGCCCGTCCCCATGGGCGCTGTCGCGAGATATTTGTAGACCACTTCCAGTATTGAATCGGGGTTTGCCATACCGGTCACGCCTCCGGTCCGCCGGGCAGCCCAACGTGATAGTGCCCGGCGGTCCACCCACCGTCGACCGCGATCTCGGAGCCACTCACGTAGCTCGCGTCATCGCTGGCCATGAAGGCAGTGACTCGGGCTACTTCGATCGGTTCACCGATGCGGCGCAACGGGACTCGACCGTACGGAGCATTCAACGCCTCACCGGTGTCTCCGGTTGGATTGCCCATCGGAGTGTTCACACCACCCGGGTGAACGGAGACCACCCGAATGACCGGTCCGAGTTCCAGCGCTTGTGCTTTCGTCAGCCCACGGACCGCCCACTTACTTGCAACGTAGGGGCTCATGCCGTTGGTACCTCGGAAGCCGTCGAGCGACGAGATGTTGATGACTACGCCCGCGCCCGCCTTCTTCATGATCGGCGCCACAGTCTTCACACCTAACATCGAGCCGAGGACGTTGATCGAGAAGAGCCGCATGACCCTTTCAGCCTCGATATCTTCCACACCAACGAAGTATTGGATACCCGCGTTGTTGACCAGCACGTTGACAGTTCCATGCACCTCGAGCGTGTGCGCGAGCACCTTCTGCCAATCGGACTCGCTGCTCACATCAAGCCTGCAGAACGAGGCCGCGTCACCGAGTTCAGCCGCAAGGGACTTACCAGCCTGCTCCGCCAAATCCGCAATGACGACTTTCGCCCCCTCCTCCACCATCACTCGGACGGTGGCAGACCCCATCCCCTGAGCGCCCCCGGTGACGATCGCAGTCTTTCCCTCTAACCTGCCCATGTCGTACTCCTTCATGTCGTCAGCTCATTTGCATGGGCAAGGACTGCGATGTTGCCCAACATTCCGCTGTGGCGTTTGGTGCGGTCGGTCAATTTCCACCCGTCAGCGGTTCGAGCCCAGCTGTCGTGATAGTCACCGAGTGTCCGAAAGTACTGGCCCTCCAGGTCACCGACCCCGAGGTGCATGTCGGCAACGTAGGCGCGACTGGTCGCGCTATCCCCCGACACATCGATCACGACGTTTCCGATGAGGTGCTGAGTCGGTCCACAGTCGTCGAGGTAGCGACGGAGAAGCGCGACGATCTCTGCCGCTGAGGACACGGCTCCGTCGCCAAAGTCTCCAGTCGCATCAGGGACGGCCAATTTTTCGATCTCACCCCAGTTTCGTTCGTCCATCGCACGCGCGATGATGACGATGTTGCGGTAAATATCCCGCTCGTCTCTGCTGTAAGTAATCACTGGCCATTTCCCTTCATCGATCGTGAATGCCGTTGCCGCAGGTGGCGTCCATAGAAGGTAGATGTTGGCGTCACTCCGGCGGCAGAACGGCTCCCACTGAGAAGGAGGCTGTGAGTCGCTAGGAGTCGATCAGCGAGTTTGCGAACCACCGTTGAAGTCGATCGTCTGGCCGGTGAGACCACCGGACTCATTTGACGACAGGTAAGCGCACGCGGCGCCGACCTCGATGGGGTCACCGAGCCTGCCGACGGGAATGGTCTCGAGGATGCGATCGATCATTTCTGGCGGCATCTTCTCTTCGAGATTTTTCTGATGCCCAAGCGCCAAAACGTTTGCCGTGACGCCGAATTGGCCCACCTCCGCGGCGAGATGGCGCATGAAGCCCTCGCCACCACTTTTGCCCGCAGCGTACATTGACACCCCGATGTTCTGACCGGTCCGAGCCGAACCCGACGAGACCTGAACGATGCGCCCCCAGCCCGAATCGCACATGCCATCTAGAACAACTTTGGTTGTGTTCAGCAGCCCATAGAGATTGAGATCGATGGACGGTGACCACTGATCGGGGGTCAACTCGCGGAACCGCTTATTGGTGCGCTCGACAGCGACACCGGCGTTGTGCACAAGGATATCGACATGCTGCCCCAGCGTGGCTTCGGACTCGCGGACGTGGGTGGAGACCGCGTCGAGATCGGTGACGTCGAAACCCGCAGCGAGCGAACGATTACCCTCTTCCGCGATCGCAGCGGCAACCTTCTCGGCCCGCTCGACCGTGAGGTCGTTCACGATGACGGTTGCACCCTGCCTGGCAAGAACTGTGGCGATGCCCGCTCCGACGCTCTGCCCCGCACCTGTCACCAGGGCGACTCGTCCTTCCAAACTGAACATCAACGAACTCCCTCATTCATACAACCGGTTCAGTCCGATCACTGTCGACCCAGCGAACACTTATCCATGCAAGATGTCAATCACTTTGAATACCAAACTGTATCCAATACACTCCTGCCATGGACAACGAACCAGCGCACGACTCCGGTGACGCGCGCCCAATACTCACCCGGTTCGGCACCGGGACAGCCCGTCTCACACTGAACAACCCGCGCCGAAAGAATGCGATCAGCCTGGAAATGGCGGCACGGATCGTGGACTTCTGCGACGAGGTCGAGCGCGACGACACCATCGGAGCCGTGGTCGTCGACGCCGTGGGCGACTACTTTTGTAGCGGTGCAGATACTCGTGACCTCGCGGCATCATCGGCAAACGCGTCGTCTCCCGAAGCAGTGGCCAGGACGTCAGCGATATACGAGTCGTTCGTTCGTGTCGGCACGTTGCCTGTTCCGTCCATCTCCGTGGTCACCGGAGGAGCAGTCGGAGCAGGGCTGAACCTCGCTTTGGCAACGGACCTCATGATCGTCACTCCTGACGCCGAGCTCGACAGCGGGTTCCTCGCCCGCGGCATCCATCCCGGTGGCGGGCATCTGTCTCTGCTCGGGAGAGCTGTCGGGTGGTCGGAGACCATCGCGATGGCGGGCTTCGGCCGATCCCTCACTGGCAAGGAAGCTGCCGATCGCGGTTTGGCTTACGCATGTGCCGCCGCAGCGGATGTGGCTGCGCTCGTTGATCAGCTCGTCGTCGCCGCTACCGCCGATCCGGAATTGACGCGTCGCGTGTTACGCAGTGCGCGTCTCGAATTGGGCCCGCCCGCGATCTCGTGGTCGTCGGCACTCGAGGTCGAACGTGGGGTCCAGATGTGGTCGATGTCGCGCAAGGGCGAGTCGTCATGGTCATCCCGAGGCCCGAAGACAGAGTAACGCGGCTCGAGCACGTCTACGTCTACGTTCACGGGAGCCTGTTCACCGCGGCGTGTGAGGCGCTCCGGCACGCAGGGCCATGCCGTTGACCGCCTCGCCACCGCGGCGATGCTCGTCCATCAACTGAGTCAACCGCTGATTGTCCCCCATGGAGAGCGCCTTGATCATCTCTTCGTGCTCGCGGACAACCCGTGCCCGGCCATCCGGGTCGTAGAGATACACCGCGTGGTAGGGCATCGCCAAGGTCCACAGGCGTCGCAGTTCCCCGACCACCAAGTTGAGGGGTGAACGATCGAACATCGCGAAATGAAAGGCCTGATTTTCGAGCCGCATGTCCAGATAGTCACCTCGAGTGCCCGCTGCTTCAACGCGGTCAGCACAGTCGCGGATCTCGCGCAGAGCCTTGTCGTCGAAGACCGGCAGCGTGGCGAGCACCTCGCGTTCGAGCGCGGCGCGCATGAGGTAGATCTGGTCGAACTCGGACTGCTCGAGTCTCGCCACGGTGTAGCCCACATTGTGTACATGCCGAACGAGACCCTCCGCGGTCAGCTGCCGCAGGCCTTCTCGAATGGGCAAGCGGCTCACGCCGAGCCTCACAGCCATGTCCTCTTGGCGGATCTGCTGCCCGGGCAGTAGCTCACCGCTGATGATCAGGTGTTCGAGCGCTTCGACGACTCGGGAGGCCGTCCGGTCAGCTGCTGTAGCGGACGGTGCATTGTCGGGCTTGCGCGGCACAGGAACCTCCTTGTGGTCGAGGAATCAGACGGAGACATCCGCCTCCCCTTCCCTGCGGCCATTCTCTCCCATGACCGGCGGCCCCTGGTAGGCACTACCGCTTGGCCTCACTGCGACCTATCACCAAGAACTCCCATCGAGCGCAGAGCGTGGATGTGGGCGTCGCCATACCCCATCGACGTCAAGATGCGATCAGAATCCGCACCCGCGCGGAGAGCCGGCGTGGGTGCCCGTATCGACGAGCGGCTCAAGGAGATAGGCACACCGAGGCCCCGGTAGCTTTCGCTGTCGATGAATAGTTCGCGGTGAAGCACCTGGGGTGATGTCAGTGCTTGTTCGACGTTGTTGACTGGGCTCGACGGAACGCCCGCGACCGTCAGCTCCCCCGCCAGCTTGTCGCGTGACCAGTTAGCTATGAGCGGAGTCAGGACGTCGATGAGGGCATCTCGGTTCGCGTTTCTCCCGCTGTTGGTCTCGAATCTCGGGTCCTCTATCAACTCGGGGACGCCCAGCACCGAAACGAGTCCCGCGAACTGACGGTTGTTCGCAGCGCTGACGAAGAACCCGCCCTCCGCTGTCGGGAACACCTGGTACGGGACGACCGTGGGATGGAGGTCGCCGGTGCGTTGTGGAATCGCCTCGCTGACAATCCAGTTCGCCGAGTGAGGATGCAAGATCGACACCACCGCGTCGAGCAATGCGATGTCCACCAACTGACCGAGTCCCGTCCGCATACGATCCAACAGCGCCAACAAAGTTCCGCTGAACGCCATGTTCGCTGCCGTGATATCGACGATCGGCACTCCGACCCGTAGCGGGTTGCCGTCGGGATAGCCGTTCACGCTCATCAGGCCTCCGTACGACTGCAGGACGGCGTCGTAGCCCGGCAGTCCGCCCATCGGACCGTCTACGCCAAAGCCGGTGATACGGCAGTACACGAGGTCTGGCCGTGATTCCGCCAGGACCGTCTCGTAGTCGAAACCCCAGTTGGCCATGGTGCCGGCCTTGAAGTTCTCGACGACGACATCCGCCGCGTCGAGAAGGTGCGCGAGTATCGCCCGCCCCCCTTCCGAACGAAGATCCAGGGTGATGTTGTCTTTGCTGTGATTGAGGCCCGCGTAGTACGCACTCGATCCCTCGTCGCCGAACGGTGGTCCCCACATCCGGGTCTCATCACCCTCCGGCGCCTCGACCTTCAGCACGTCTGCCCCGTGGTCGGCAAGCATCTGCGCCGTGAACGGGCCGGCGAGGACTCTGCTGAGATCGAGGACACGTAGTCCGGCGAGCACCCCCTTCGTGTTCGACGACTGCCACGCTGCCCGACCGTCGATGGCCACGCCTTCACTGGAATGGCTCGAGAGGCTCATACTCGGACCCCGCTGTCGTCGATCTCATGGCGGGGATACCCGGTGATGAGATTCCAGACGCCAGCTCCCTCGTCGAGCACCTCGTCGGCGAGGCGATCGCTCCAGTAGTCGGCAGAAACGTGCCTGTCACGCCACGACCACAGCGACGTGGTGGCTCGGCCGAGTCCGTACTCTGACGTGAACCCGATTGCTCCGTGGATCTGATGGCCGGCCGCGCCGATCTGCTGGGCGCCTGTCGAGGCCGCGACGGCGGCAGACGCCACGGCCGCAATCGATCTCGCTTCGGTTCCTTCCGCGGTCGCGACCCGTGCAGCGTTCTCGATGGATGCCGTGACCGAAGCCAGCTGAGCCAGTCTCTGCTGAATCGCCTGGAACTTGGCCAACGGCCGCCCGAACTGGGTCCGGCTCCGGGCATGACCAATCGTCAAGTCGCAGATCTGCCGGGACGCGCCGGCGATGGCAGCGGTGTACGCGAGCGCACTTCGACGTCGCAGACTCTCGGCTGTCGTCTCAGTGGTTGCGACAGTCTCGGGAACCGTAGCGTTGAAGGTGATGTCATTCAGCGGCACACCGACGAGGTCGGTACCCGGATGAACCCGCACAGTCGAATCTCCCGTGGCGACCAGAGCGAGCCTGCGCTGTGGTTCCTGCTCGGAATCCACCAGCAGGAGAATCGCTTCCGCCTCGCGTGCCCAAGGAACTGCGTCGATCACCCCATTCAGGACGAGCCTTCCGTCATCGCCGACATCCACGATAGCCTCGTTCACGATTGCGACCGTGCAGATTCCGCCCGGCAGCGCCATCCTCGACTGACCAGCGAGCCAGGCAGCCAGAACTCCGTGCTCGATCATCGGTGTGAGGGCTCCTCGACGCGCAGCCACCGTGACGATGTCGAGCGCGTCGGCCAGTGTGCCGCCGCTGCCGCCCAGGTTCTCGGGTACGTCGAGCGCGGCAAATCCAGCTGCCGTGAACTCCGACCAAACTCGGCGGTCGTAGTCCTTCACCGGTACCTCGGTGGCAGCCAGGTTCCGCTCGATGATGGCGTTGGCGGCATCGATCAAGGCCGCCCGATACTCCCTGTCGTCCATCACATCTCCAATCCACGGCCGACAATCGAACGCAGGATCTCGTTCGTACCGCCTCGAAGTGTGAACGCAGGTGTATGCAGCACGGCGTCCGAGAGCATCGCCGCGAACGGATCTCCGGATCCGATGCGAGCTGTTGTCGCGCTCGATCGCCTGATCTCGTCGACCAGGTCCCCTTCGAAGGTCGAACCCAGATCCTTGACCATGGCTGCAGCGACGTCAGGCCGCCCACCTGAAGACAGTTCGCGAGCGACGTCGATGGACATCTCGCGCAGCGTCCACGCCCGAGCAGTCAGTTCACCGAGGGTCCGGCGCTGGTCGGCGGTGGCGCCTCGATCCCGGAGCCGGTCCGCCCACGCGCGAAGCAGCGGCATGGTCGACAGATATCTCTCCGGACCCGAGCGTTCCCAGGCCAATTCACTCATCACCTGCTTCCACCCGTCGCCTCGCGCACCGAGCAGCGCCGACCGTTCCAGGCGGGCGTTGTGGAAGATGACTTCGTTGAAATGCGCAGACCCGTCGATGCTCTGTATGGGCTTGATCTCAATATCGTCGTTCGGCAGATCGACGACGAACTGCGACAGTCCCGCATGCCGATCTGTCGGGCTACCGTCGGTTCTGGCGAGCACCACCATCGCGTGAGCCAGGTGGGCGCCCGTTGTCCACAGTTTGGTTCCGGTCAACTCCCAAGCATCCCCGGTATCGACTGCGCGGGTACGGACTCCTGCGAGGTCAGATCCGGCGTCCGGTTCGCTCATCCCGATCGCGAAATAAGTTGTTCCAGCAGCAATTCCGGGAAGGTACCGTGTCTTCTGGTCTTCACTACCATGCGACAACAGACTCGGCGCCATTTGTCGATCCGCGATCCAATGAGCGGCCACCGGGGCGCCATGTGCGAGCAACTCCTCCGCGACCACCACCCGATCAAGTGCACTGAGGCCTTGACCTCCGTAGGCGACGGGAATCGCCATGCCCACCCAGCCCCGGTCACCGAGTCGCGCACTGAAGGCCGGATCAAATCCGGACATCCAGTTGTCGCACCGTGGCACAAACTCGCCACTGTCGGCTTGTTGTTGGAGAAACGCGCGCACCTCACCGCGAAGACGATTGTTGGACGGAGAGCCGGAGCCCTCCGCTTCTGTAATCGCGCTCGCTCGCGGCGTAACAGCGCCAAGTGACGCCATACGACCTCCTTCTCCAGATCTCGAACCCAACCTACAGGGATTGGATAATATTTACACATACAATAATGATTCTGAGTAGTCTCAGCTCATGGATACAGAGACAGCTGACCCCGGAAGTTCGTTCGGGGCCTCGTGGGATCCAGATGTCGCAGCCATGGTCAGCCTCCTCAAAGGTGCTGAGCCACTACGAAATCTGGGCGTTGACCGGGCACGCGATCTGCTGGAATCAATCAAACGCCCACCCGGACCGGATATGCACAGCGTGCGTTCCGCAACTATCGACGGCACAGCCGCACCCGTGCCCGTGCGCGTGTATCACCCACACGGCGTCCCGACGGAAAACGCCCCCGCATTGATCTGGTTTCACGGTGGCGGGATGATCATGGGCACGCTCGACTCGTTCGACCGACTGGCGCGCGAGGTGGCCGAGGCAACGCAGGCCGTGCTAGTCAACGTCGACTATCGACTGGCCCCAGAACACACTTACCCCGCAGCGAATGACGACGCTTATGCCGTTGTCTGCCGGGTGTATGACACGCCTGAAGAATGGGGAATCGACCCCCACCGCATCGGAGTCGGCGGCGACAGCGCGGGCGGAGGGTTGGCGGCCGCCACAGCCCTGCGGGCCCGCAACCTCGGGGGCCCGCCGCTAGCCCAGCAAGTTCTGATCTATCCCGGCGTCGAACGACGCCAGGACAGAGAATCGATGCGTACGTTCGGGCAGAGTCCGTTTCTGACGGCCGGGGACATCGACTGGATGAAGGACATGTACCTGGGCGAGGATCAATCCAATGATGATGAATACGGAGTGCCCGCGCTCGCATCGACGCTGGCGGGACTGCCGCCGGCAATCGTGGCATGCGGTCACAACGATCCGCTTCGAGACGGCGTGGAAGTCTATGGCCACCGTCTACAAGCCGCGGGCGTCCCTACCGCAATCCTGCGGTACCCGGGCGTTGGGCACGGATTCGTCATGCAGACTGCGAACTTCACGCGGGCGCGCCAGGCTATTGCCGACATCGGAGCACTTGCTGCCGCCCGGTTCTCCTCGTTTGGGTAGCGGTTAGGGCGCCGCGACAGCCTCATGGAACCGTGGGGTTTCATCAACTCGCAGGCGGCTCAAACTACGGAAGCTGATGAGCCACTTGCCGTCAACACACCGGTACTCCTCGTGATAGTGCCCGTAGCCGTGAAGATGCTCTTCGGTGCCGTCCGTATTGATCCACCAGAGCTTGTCCTCCATCGCCCAGACCCCCGTAGCCGTCGTATCCGACGTCAGGTCGATCTCAGGGGTGTGCCCATGGTGCACCGAAGTGATCTTCTTGTCGCCATCGAGGACCGCCTCGATGGTCTTGCCCAACAGTTCGTTTCCGACCACTCGGTTGGTGACACCGTCGGTTGTCGGCTGACCGTCGACCGGCAGGTCGGCGAAGGTTTCGGAAATGACGTCAGTTGTGTGAAAGGTGGGATACAAGTGCCACTGTTTGTTGTCCATGCATCGCAGACGAGCCGAGAAGACTCTTTTGATCTCTTCTAGAGCGAGAAGTTGTTCTACTGGTGAGAGTGTAAGTGTGTCGGCCATCTGCCGATGGTGACAAGTGCAGTACGAAGAGAGAATCGCACTTCCTGCAGAGCGGGAACTCCGATACGTGAACCTGCGACACGCTTATATGTTGATTCCGACCCGTCGACTTGAGGACACTTCATGACTCAGAACTTTTCCGACATCGCGGCTCTCGAGCAACGCGTGCGCATTATGGAGGACAAGTGGCAGATACTCGAGCTTCTTTCAGCGTATGGCCCGGCCGTAGACAGCGGCTCCGCCGACGACGCTGCGGCGTTGTGGATAGAAGACGGTTCTTATGACGTTGATTCCGGAATGCTCTCCGGTCAAAGCGATTTGAAGAAGATGATCAAGGGCGACCAGCATCAGGACTTCATCATGAACGGCTCCGCACACACGTTGAGCACACCGCACATCGAGTTGGCCGGCGACACAGCTGTCGCGACCGGCCACACTCAGTTGGTTGTGAAGGTGGCCGGGAGCGAGGCAGACTTCAAGGTCCTGCGAATCACCGCGAACCGTTGGGAGCTGGTGAGGGTCGAAGGTGGGTGGCGGATCGACCGCCGAATCGGGCGTTTGCTAGACGGCCGAGCGGAAGCGCGCGAGTTGCTGGCAGCAGCGCAAACGATCACACATGAAGAATCAGCGAACGCGCCGGAGGCGGCTGCCGACAAGAACGCAAAACGATGAATCTCGAGAAGTATGGCCCGTGGGCACTGATCGCCGGAGGGTCAGAAGGTGTCGGAGCCGAGTTCGCCACGCAGCTGGCCGAACAAGGCTTCGATCTGGTCCTGCTGGCACGCAAAGACGGGCCGCTACAGGAAACAGCGCAGGTAGCACGGTCTGCGGGTGTTGAAGTTCGCACACTGTCGATCGATCTACTCGACTCAAATGCGGGCGAACGAATCGCGGAGTTCACCAGCGGCCTAGAGATCGGTCTGTTCATCTACAACGCCGGCGCAAACACCTATGGCCACGAATTCGTCACTGGCGACCTCGACCGCTTCCTGGCTGTAATCGACCTAAATATCACGATCCAATTAAAGTTGGTGCAACACTTCGGCTCGCTGATGCGAGCACGCCGCCGTGGCGGAATCATTCTGGTGGGTTCACTCAGCGGATATCTGGGATCCGCGCAGATCAGCGTCTATTCCGCCGTCAAGTCGTTCTGCCGCACCTTCGCCGAGGGCCTATGGCTCGAGATGCAGGACCACAACGTCGACGTCCTGGAACTCGTGCTGGGTCTGACGCGCACCCCCGCCATGGACCGTGCCGGTCTCAAAATGGATGCGCCCGGCCTGAAGGTCTCCGAACCCAGGGACGTCGCCGCCCAGGGGCTGGCCGAACTCGCCAATGGGCCAGTCGTCGTCGTGCGGGGTTGGGAAGACGCCGTCGAGCGTAACAGCGGTCACAACCGGGCCGAGTTGATGCTCGAAGCCCGCGACGCCGCGCGAAAGCTATTGCCACCGCCGTCTGAATAAGGCCAGGGCGCCTATATTTCACGAAACGATTCAGCCTTCGTGGACGACAATGCTCTTGTATGAAATGCGCGACGAGTGCCTCGACGAGCGTCCACCACGTGGGAGAGCCCTTTTCGCAACCGTCGGGCTTTCTGAAAGGCTCCGAGCCATGAAACATGGAGTTGTGATTTTCACCAGCGATCGAGGCATCATGCCGGCACAGCTGGCGGTGGCAGCAGAAGAACGGGGTTTTGACGCAATATACGTCCCAGAACACACCCATATCCCAGTTGAGCGGGAGGCTCCGCACCCGGGAACGGGTGACGCATCCCTGCCGGACGACCGATACATGCGAACGCTTGATCCTTGGATCGCTTTGGCGACAGCTGCTGCCGTCACCGAAACAATCCACCTGTCCACTGCCGTCGCGCTCCCTGTGCAACACGATCCCATCGCTCTGGCCAAGACGATCGCCACACTCGATCATCTCTCAGGCGGCCGGGTCAGCATCTGTGCCGGCTTCGGATGGAATGCTGACGAACTGACCAATCACAATGTTCCGTTCAAGCGGCGGCGCACGGTACTCAGGGAGTATGTGGAGGCGATGCGGGCTTTGTGGACTCAGGACGAGGCATCGTATGACGGTGAATTCA
This sequence comes from Williamsia sp. 1138, assembly GCF_002095435.2. Taxonomy (GTDB): domain Bacteria; phylum Actinomycetota; class Actinomycetes; order Mycobacteriales; family Mycobacteriaceae; genus Williamsia. Next base: position 113,064 of record NZ_MJEJ02000042.1, on the reverse strand, counting down.
TCTCCTTTGGGCCATCGTGGGCATGGCCGAAGCCCAAGGGACACATACCGTTGATAATTGGCGCTGAAGCGGGTCCCAAGACCATCGAGTGGATCGCGGCGAATGCAGACGGCTGGATGAGCACTCCACGCACCGATGACGTCCTGGCACGTGCCGGAGAACTCAATCAGGCGTGGCAGGCGGCTGGTCGTAGTGGTAGTCCGATCATTCGGGCACTCGCACCAGACCCTGACCTGATCGACGAGTATGAGGCCGCGGGTGTCACTGATGCTGTTTGGGGAGTCGGAGGCGGCTCCGAAGAGGAAGCTTTCCGGATCATGGACGAGGTCGCCGAGAGGTTCAATCTGTGAATAACGGGCCCGAATCAGCACACGCAACTGAGACAGTGCGGTACTTGGCCGACCGCCAGGCGATTCTCGACGTAGTGTCGCGATACTGCCGCGGTATTGATCGAATCGATGCGGACCTCGTTCGCAGTTGCTACCACGAAGGCGCTGTTGATCATCACATAGGCTTCACCGGAACCGTAAATGAGTTCATAAGTTGGTGCTTTCCGCTCCTCAGGGAGCTCGGCGGTACACGCCATGTGATCGCGAACCATCTATGCGAGGTGAATGGCGATGTTGCCGTGGCAGAGTCGTACGTTCTCGCCTACCACTGGCAGGAGCCGTACGATGACCGGGAGAGAAACTTTGCTGGCCACGGCCGATACGTAGATCGATTTGAGCGAGGTGCTGACGGTCATTGGCGGATCGCAGCACGGACCGCGTTGGCAGATATAGCGACACCTATCTTGCCGATGCCGGTTCCCGCTGCAGATCCTGACGCGTCCTCGACACAAGATCCTTCGTACTCGGTTGCCGAAGCGGCATTCAGAGAACTTCGCGTCGACGAAGGCAAACCCATCTCGGCCTTTGTCAAGCACGGCTCCACGTGAGTGAGATCAGAAGACCGACAGCGGCGGCGATACCAACTCTGATGCAGCAGCGGGCCGAACGTGAGGACGACTGAGCTGAACACGGCCACCAGAGGCTGTGACCGCCACGTCAGCCGCCGATGTGATCATGTTCGACGAGCGCGAGCGCAACACCCTCATACCGCGCCGACAGCGCGGTCCCAGCAGCGATCAGCGGTCTCGTGTTGCGCAGCGTCCGTGCCATCACAAACGCACCCTCGAGCGAACAGACGATCGCGGTAATCGCCTCTTCGGCCATCTCCGATTCCACACCGCGGCTCTCGAAGTACGCCTGCCCCAACGTGATCCAGTCGGTGAACACCCCTGCAGCCGCACGCCGAAGCGAGTCGTCGGAGTTCGCGACCTCCCCCGCGACCGTCGACACCGGACACATGTTGGCGAAACCGGTCTGCTCGGTGACCTCGGCGGCCTGGGCGAACGCAGCCCTGATTCCCGCTCCGAGATCGACCTGATCGGCGAGCACCGCCGGGATGACAGCTGCATACGCGATGCCCGCATTGACCAGGGCCTCCCGCGCAATCTGCGACTTCCCTTCAGGGAAATGATGGTAGATCGAGCCGATCGGAGCGCCGGAGCCAGCCACGATCTGCTTCATACTCAGGGCCGAGTAGCCGTGGACGCGCATGAGTTCGATCGCGGTCGTCAAGATCGTTTCTCGCGTATCTCTTGCCATCCTTACCTCCTTCCTCCCATACTAGAACAGTCACTCTAGAACAGTCGCTCTAGTTTCTGGGAGGTCCGATGCGCACGGTTGAGCTCGAGGCGGGCACCATCGAGTACCGCGAAGAAGGCGATCCGAACGGGCCGCCGGTGGTGTTCACGCACGGATTGCTGATGAACGACCATCAGTGGGATCTCGTGTTGCCTCTGCTTCCCAACGGTTTTCGTTACCTGCTGCCGGTACTGCCACTCGGTGCGCACCGGATACCGATGAACGCCGGCACCGATCTGACGATGCCGGGGATGGTCGCCATCCTGTCCGAGTTCCTCAGTTCCCTGAAGTTGCAGGATGTGACACTGGTACTCAGCGACTGGGGCGGTCCCCTGTTTCTGCCGGAGCTCTCGAACGGCGAACGAATCAGCCGCCTGGTGATCTGTCCCGCCGAGGCCTACGACAACTTCCCTCCCGGGTTCCCCGGCAAGGTCGTCAAGGTGGCAACCTCGGTACCCGGCGGGATCCTGTTCGCGCTCCACCAATTTCGCAACCGCGTCCTTCGCCGGACACCGATGGTGCTGGGCCTGATGGCCAAGAAACCTATCTCCCACGAGATCATCCGGAAGTGGACCGACCCAGGGATAGCGTCGGCGGGCGTTCGCCGCGACGTACTCGCCTACTGCAAAACAAGGTTCGACAAGGCGGCGCTCATCGCCGATACCGAGAAGCTGCGCGACTTCACCGGACCGGCTCTGGTGATCTGGGCACCGAGAACCAACGTGATGCGTCGCGAGCACGGCGAGCAGCTCGCGAAACTACTCCCCAAAGGAAGCCTCGCCGAGGTCGACGACGCCTACGTATTGATCATGCTCGATCAGCCGGAGCGCACCGCCGAGCTCATCAGTGAGTTCTTGCAATCCACCTGACCGACAAACGCTCCGGAAATACGAAGACGCGCCACGTATTTGTGGCGCGTCTTCGTATTTGTGGAGCGTATGCGAAAGCGGTGGGTCAGGCGAGCGCGGCGTCCGGAACCCGGGTCGCGCGAACGTAGACCTCGTCACCGTCGTTCAGCCCGAGCGCGGACGCATCGCCGCGGGTGATCTGCGCGTGGAAGTCCTCGCCGGTGGCACCGTTCTCCAGCTCGACGCGCACCTCGAAGCCCAGGTACACCACGCGCTTGACGCGGGCTTTGAGCACGCCCGTCTCGGCCGCGTTCGGCTCTGCAGACTCCAGCGCCAGGTCAGGCGTACGTCCGACGCGAATGTCGTGCGGGCGCACCAGGACTCCGTTGAGCTTGGCGACAGACCCGAGGAATGACATGACGAACTTGTTGTCGGGGCGGTCGTAGAGATCGGCCGGAGAACCGATCTGCTCGATGCGGCCCTTGTTCAGCACCGCGATCCGGTCGGCGACGTCGAGCGCCTCCTGCTGATCGTGGGTGACCAGCACGGTCGTCACCTGCACCTCGTCGTGCAGCCGCCGCAGCCACGCCCGCAGGTCCTCACGAACCTTGGCGTCGAGGGCACCGAACGGCTCGTCGAGCAGGAGCACCTTGGGGTCGACCGCGAGTGCCCTGGCCAACGCCATGCGCTGCCGCTGACCACCGGAGAGCTGTGCGGGGTAGCGGGTTTGGAAGCCTGCGAGTCCGACGACCTCCAGGAGTTCGTCGACCTTGGCCTTGACCTCGTCCTTCGGACGCTTGCGGATCTTCAGGCCGAAGGCGACGTTGTCGCGCACCGTCATGTGCTTGAACGCGGCGTAGTGCTGGAACACGAATCCGATGTCGCGGCGCTGCGGCGAGACCGTCGTCACGTCGTCGCCGTTGATCAGCACCGTGCCCGAGTCGAGTTGATCCAGACCGGCAATGGCCCGCAGCAGGGTCGACTTTCCCGAACCCGACGGCCCGAGAAGCGCTGTCAGGGAGCCGACCGGGATGTCGATCGAGACATTGTCGAGTGCGGCAAAGTCGCCGTATCGCTTGTTCGCATCAATCACCGAGATCGTCATACCAGTTCACTCTCCTGCGTTTTCGGGGCTGTCTCGCTCGGGGCGGTGACCGCGTCGGTCTCGTTGCTCGCCTTGCGACGTTCGATTTTGTTGGTACCGGTGCGCTTTTCGACCAGGGTCATGAGCAGCAGCACCAGGATTGCGATCATCATCAGTAGAGTCGCGGCCGCATAGGCGCCGTACTCGTTGTAATCGTCGGTGTACCGCGACGACACCAGCAGCGTGAGGGTTTGCGAGACGCCCGGCAGGTTGGACGACACCATGATCACGGCCCCGTATTCACCGAGTGCCCGGGCCACGGTGAGGACGACACCGTAGGACAGGCCCCACCGGATGGCCGGCAAGGTGATCCGCCAAAACGTCTGCCAGCCACTGGCACCGAGGGTCGCAGCGGCCTCTTCCTGCTCGGTCCCGATCTCACGGAGCACCGGCTCGACCTCGCGGACCACAAAGGGCAAGGTCACGAACAGGGTCGCCAGCACCATGCCCGGGAGCCCGAAGATGACGGTGAACCCGGCGCTCTCCAGACCGCCGAACCAGCCCCCGTATCCCCACAGCAGGATCAGCGCAACGCCGACGACGATCGGCGAGACCGCGAACGGCAGGTCGACGATGGCCTCGACGACCCCGCGGCCGCGGAATCGTCCGCGGACGATGGCGAGCGCGGTGAACACACCGAAGACCACGTTCAGCGGGACCACGATCGCGACGATCAACAGACTCAGCTGCAGTGCCGAGATCGCCGCAGGGGTGGTGATCCACTCCCAGAACTGAACGATGCCGTGTTCGAAGGAGCGGTAGAAGATCAGCGCCACCGGCACGACCAGGAGGACGAACAGATACAGGAGCGCAATCGTGCGCAGGGTGAGTCGGGGGAATGTGGACAGTTTCATCGGCTCTGCTCCTCGCGCTTGGACGTGCGGCGACCGACAATGCGCAGCACCAGGAGCACCACGAAGGCGATGAGCAACAGCACCACCGAGATGGCAGAGGCGTCGACGGGTGAGTCGATCTCGATCTGCTGCTGGATGTACTGCGACGCCACCTGGGTGTCACCCGGGATGTTGCCGCCGATCAGGACGACCGAACCGAACTCGCCGATCGCGCGGGTGAATGCCAGGCCGGCACCGGAGAGCACTGCAGGAGCCAGCGCGGGGAAGATGATCTTCCACCAGATGACCCAGTTGGTGGCGCCGAGAGAGGCTGCGGCCTCCTCCACCTCTTTGTCGATCTCGATCAGCACGGGCTGCACCTGGCGCACCACGAACGGCAGGGTGACGAAGGCGAGCGCGATGACCAGCGCCGGCCGGGTCGCATTCAGTTCGATGTCGATCGGGCTGTTCGGTCCGTAGAGCGACAGCAGCACCAGGCTGGCGACGATCGTGGGCAACGCGAACGGCAGGTCGATGAGCGAGTTGACGAACCGCTTGCCGGGAAACTCGTCGCGGACGAGAACCCAGGCGATGAGGGTGCCCATCACGACGTTGATCAGAGCCACCACCAGCGACACGAGAACGGTCACCTTGAGCGTGGCGATCGCGTTCTCGTCGGTGATCGCGGTCCAGAACCCGCTCCATCCGTCGTCGAACGCCTCACTGGTGATCGCGGCGAGCGGCAGGAGCACGATGATGCTCAGCCACAGACCCGCGACACCCACGCCGAGCGGTCCGACGCTGCCCCACGTGCGTTTTGCCGGCCCCGACGGCAGCGGTTTGAGCGGTGTAACCGTGGTTGTCATACCTTGCCTCCGGCGTCATAGATCTCCGTGATTGCGCCCGATGTTCCGAACAGCGCCTTGTCCACCGCGGGCCACCCCTTGAGGTCTTTGCCCTTGTTCTCCTCGGCTGTGCCCTCCCCGAGCACCGCACCGAGTTCCTTGATCGTCCACAGCTTTGCGATCTCACCGGGGAACAGGTCCTTGGTCTCCTCGATGACGGTCTCGTCGACCGGCCGAAAGCCCTGCTCCGCCCAGATCCGCTGCGCGGCAGGTGTGAAGAGGTAGCTGACGAACTCGTTGGCGGCTTCCTTCTCTTTGCTGAAGTTCACCACCGCGACCGGGTTCTCAATCTTGAACGTCTCCGGAGGGATGACGTAGTCGACCCGTTGACCCGGCTTCGCGGTCGCGTTCTGGTTCTTGAGGAAGATCGCTTCGTTCTCGTAGCTGATCAACACGTCGCCCTGCCCCTGCTCGAACGCGGTGGTCGCCTCACGACCCGACTTCGGCTGGATACGGGTGTGGTCACGCACCAGCTCGGCCACGTAATCCAAACCCGCCTGCTCGTCGACGCCACCATTGCTCTTGGCGGAGAACGGAGCGAGCAGATTCCACTTGGCGGAGCCGGAACTACCCGGGTTCGGGGTCACCACCTGGATACCCGGCTTGAGCAGGTCGTCCCACGTCCGGATGTTCAGGGGATTTCCCTCCCGAACGACCAACGCCACGACAGATCCGAACGGGGTGCTGCCGTTCGGATACTGCTCGGCCCAGTCCTTGTCCACCACACCTGCTTTCACCAGGCGGGTGATGTCAGGAGCGACCGAGAAGTTGACGACGTCGGCAGGAACCCGGCGCGCGACCTTCCGAGACTGATCTCCGGACGCGCCGTAGGACGCGGCGAAGCCGATGTCCTTTCCTTCCTCGGTGTCGCGGAACGCCGGGATGATCTCGTCGTAACCGATCTTGGGCACCGCATACGCGTACAGATTCAGGTGCTTGGAGCCACTGGAGATGTCCTGGCCGCCGGGCTCATCGGTGGAGCCGCCACCGCAGCCGGACAGCACCAGCGCGGAGACGGCGAGAACGATGACCGAAGCGGCGGCGGATCTACCTGGCCGGCTCCGCCCTCGCTTTCGCGGTGCGGATCGAGCGGATCGAAAAAACACGGTTGTGTCCCCTAGTTTTGTTCAGGTCGGAATCAGTTGTGTTCAGGTCAGAGTCTTCAGATGCTGATCGGCGGCAGAACGAAGCCCGCGAGAATGTCGATCAGCGACACAGAACGTCAAAAACGCAGCGATAGTCGACCGCGAACAGCGCCAGGGTGTGGCGCACGCGGTAACCGCCGGGTGCTGACATAGGCGGAACATTAGCAGCTGAAATTCGGGTCAGAACGCTACGAGTGAGGCCTTGCTCACGTCGCATTCAGCGCAGCAACAACCAAGCCACGACGACGAGCACGATCAGTGCGATCAACGCCACGGTCACCTTAGAGCGGGGCATCACTGTTCTCCGGGGTCGACGTCAGCGGATTCGCGGCGGTCCAGGAGCCGGAACGAGCCGTCTACCAGGAGGTTCATCAGATACGAAAGTCCGATGGCAAGTGGTACGACGATCGCGGCGGACACCAGGATCTGCGGAACGAAGGACAACGACGTCAACCATTCCTCGACGCCGTCCCACCATCGGGTCACTTCATCCACTCCGTCACCCTACCGCCTCGACTTTTGTTCACGGTGATTCAAAATCCTGCACCGCCCTGACCTGGCCGCCGGATCGCCAGAAAATGGCTGTGACGAGAATTGTCGCATCGGTGGCAGACGGCATCGCCCGACAGCATGATAGATCCATGACAACCACATCCGAGGGCAGCAGTAACACTGACCTCACCGCCGCCGGACCGAGAACAGCGTCCCACGGTGGCAACTCACCACTGAACAGCCCGTCGCCGGCCTCGGCGCCCCCGGTGGCGCAAAACGCGTTCCCACCGATCGGTGACTACGCGTTCCTCTCCGATTGCGAGTGCAACTGTCTGATCGCTCGCAACGGTTCAGTCGAGTGGATGTGTGTCCCACGCCCCGATTCGCCGAGCGTCTTCGGAGCAGTGCTCGATCGCAGTGCCGGTCACTTCAAGCTGGCGCCGTACGGGGTCAACGTGCCGGTCGATCGTCGTTACCTGCCCGGCAGCCTGATGGTCGAGACCACCTGGCAGACCGATACCGGGTGGCTGATCGTTCGCGATGCACTCGTGATGGGTCCGTGGCATGACAACGAGGCGCGCTCGCGCACACACCGCCGGACCCCGACGGATTGGGACGCCAAACACATCCTGCTCCGGACGGTGCGCTGTGTGAACGGCACCGTCGAACTGGCACTCAGTTGCGAGCCGGCCTTCGACTACCACCGGGGCGGCACCAAGTGGGAATACTCGGGCCCGGCGTACGGCGAAGCGATCGCAACCGCCACCGGCGTGAAGGGTGACGCCCAGTCACTGCGGTTGACCACCAGTCTCAAACTCGGTCTCGAGGGCCGGGAAGCGCGGGCCCGTACTCGAATGGTGGAGGGCGACAACGAGTTCGTCGCGATGAGCTGGGGAAGCCCTGCTGCCCCGCAGGACTGGGCCGAAGCAGCCCAGATGATGTGGGAGACGTCCGAGTCATGGCGGCAGTGGATCAACGTCGGCCGGTTCCCGGACCATCCGTGGCGCAACTATCTGCAGCGCAGCGCTCTCACCTTGAAGGGGCTCACCTACTCCCCAACCGGCGCCCTGCTCGCGGCAGCCACGACATCGTTGCCGGAAACTCCACACGGAGAACGTAACTGGGACTATCGCTACGCCTGGGTGCGCGACTCCACCTTCGCACTCTGGGGCCTGTACACGCTGGGACTGGACCGTGAGGCCAGCGACTTCTTCTCGTTCATCGCCGACGTCTCCGGCGCGAACAACGGCGAACACCATCCGCTGCAGGTGATGTACGGCGTGGGCGGCGAGCGCACCCTCGAGGAGTCCGAGCTCAACCACCTGTCCGGGTACGACGGCGCGCGACCGGTCCGCATCGGCAACGGCGCCTACGACCAACAGCAACACGACATCTGGGGCACCATGCTCGACTCGGTGTACCTCAACACCAAGGCCACCGAGACGGTGTCGGAGACCCTGTGGCCCGTCCTCAAAGCTCAGGTGGAAGAGGCGATCAAGCACTGGCGCCAGCCCGACCGCGGCATCTGGGAAGTGCGCGGCGAGCCCCAGCACTTCACCTCGTCGAAGGTGATGTGTTGGATCGCCCTGGACCGGGGTGCCAAACTCGCCGCCATCCACGGCGAGAAGTCGTACGTGGTGCAGTGGACCGAGATCGCCGAGGAGATCAAAGCCGACATCCTCGAGTTCGGGGTCAACGATCGCGGCATCTTCACCCAGCGTTACGGCAGCGATGCCCTCGACGCCTCGCTACTGCTCGTACCGCTCCTACGTTTCCTCCCCGCCGAGGATCCGCGGGTCCGCAACACCGTCCTCGCCATCGCCGACGAACTCAGCGAGGACGGCCTCGTCCTGCGCTATCGAGTCGAAGAGACCGACGACGGGCTCTCCGGCGAGGAGGGCACGTTCACGATCTGTTCGTTCTGGCTGGTCTCGGCCCTGGTCGAGATCGGGGAGCTACCGCGCGCCAAGGTGCTCTGTGAGCGGCTGTTGTCTTTCGCGAGCCCGCTCAAGCTGTACGCGGAAGAGATCGAACCGCACACCGGTCGCCACCTCGGCAACTTCCCGCAGGCGTTCACCCACCTGGCCTTGATCAACGCGGTCATGCACGTGATCCGCGCCGAAGAAGCTCAGGGGCACGGCACCTTCATCCCCGCAAACTGACTCCCGCCCCCGAAAGTGGGGCCTTTTGGCGACGCCCACCAGGGCTTTTGCTCGCCAAAAGGCCCCACTTTCGGGATCAGGTGGGTAGCAGGCCTCGGCGGCGCAGAAGGGGGTCGATCTCGGCGGGGCGGCCGAGCAGTTCCTGATGCGCCACGATCGGATCGACGCTGTCACCGCGGGACAGGGTGGTCTCGGCGAATCGTTGACCCAGTTCTGCCGACAAGCCGCCACCGGTCAGGAACCACTGTTCGGTTTCCGCGTCGAGGACCTCGGACCAGATGTACGAGTAGTACCCGGCCGAGTACCCACCGCCGAAGATGTGGTTGAAGTACGCGCTGCGGTACCGCGGTGGGATCAGGTCTGCTGCGGCGCCCGCCTTGGTCAGGGCGGCTTTTTCGAAGGCCTCGACGTCGGTGATGTCGTCGTCGACGGTGACCCGGTGCCACGCCATGTCGAGGATCGCCGCCGCCAGGTACTCGATGGTTCCGTGCGCGGACTCCACATCTGCGTTCGCACGGGCGGCGTCCGCCAGTTCCTGCGGAATCGGGGCACCTGTCTCGTGGTGCTTGGCATACTGCTGCAACACCTTCGGGTGCAACGCCCACATCTCGTTCACCTGTGACGGGAACTCGACGAAGTCACGGGGTACCGAAGTTCCCGACTGCGACGGGTAGCGCACGGTGGACAGGAGCCCGTGCAGGGCATGACCGAACTCGTGGAACAGCGTCGTCAACTGGTCCATCGTGAGCAAACACGGTTGCCCTGCTTCGGGTTTCGTCAGGTTGAGAACGTTGACGATGACCGGTCTGGTCTTGAGCAGCAGACTCTGGTCGATGAAATTGTTCATCCACGCCCCACCCCGTTTGCTGGGCCTGGCGAAGAAGTCCCCGAGGAACAGACCGATGGACGCATCTGACCGATCGAAGACCTCCCATACGCGGACATCCGGGTGATACGTCGGCAGACCAGCTCGCTCGATGAACCGCAGGCCGTAGAGCTGACCGGCCGCGAAGAACACACCCTGGGTGAGCACCCTGTCGAGTTCGAGGTAGTCGGAGAACCCACCCAGCGGGACCGCCGAGCGTTGCTGCTCGTCCTTGGCCAACCAGTAGGTGAGATCGGAGGGACTGATGTCCGTACCGACATCCTTTGCGAGCCGGGTGAGTTCACGGCCACCGGCGCGCATCGCCGATGACATCAGGTCGGTCAACAGATCTTCGACCGCCTCCGGGCTCGGTGCGGTCTCCTCCGCGATGACGAACTCGGCGTGATCGCGATAGCCGAGTAACCGGGCACGTTCGGCGCGGAGCCGGACGATCTCGAGAACCATCTCCCGGGTGTCGTTCGGACCGCCTCGCGCACAACGGTTCACCGATGCGTCGAACACTCGTCGACGCGTTTCCGGATCTTCGAGCGACGCCACGGTGGATTGACTCGTCGGTAACTCGATGGCGAGCAGGAACCCGGAGTCGTGCCCTGCTTCGGCCGCCGAGCGGCGTGCAGCGGCGATCTGTCCGGACGAGAGGCCGGCGAGCTTGTCCACGTCGTCGACCAAGACCGCAGAGTCGTTGCTGTCGTCGAGGATCCGTTGGCCGAATGCAGTGGTCAGCGTGGCCAGTCGTTCGGAGATCTCTCTCATCCGGACCTGGCCCGCGTCATCGAGGCCGGCGCCTGCGCGGATCGATCCCCGGTGCCGCTTCTCGAGCAACCGAAGTGACGGCTCGTCGAGGTCGAGGGATTCCCGGTTCTCGAACAGCGTGTTGATCCGGGCGAACAAGCCTGGATGCAGCGCGATGGTGTTGCCGTGCGCGGTCAACTTCGGCGCGAGCACCGTGGAGATGTTGTTGCGCTCGGGGTTGGTGTCAGCGCCACTGAGGTTGAAGAAGATGCCGGCCGCCCGCGCGAGCAACTGACCGCTGGTCTCGAGCGCTTCGATGGTGTTCGCGAACGTCGGCTGCGCCTTGTCACCCGCGATCTTCTCGGCCTCCCGCAGGTGTGCGGCCATCGCCTCGTCGAAAGCAGGCAAGAAGTCGTCGTCACTGATCGACGGGAAATCAGGCAGGCCGTGCAGGTGCGGGCTCGGGGCGAGAACCGGGTTCGAAGACATGAACCCGATCCTAGTGTCGCTACTTGCCCTTCGGCTTGTCGCTCGCAGCATCGGAGGACAGCGCGGCGACGAACGCCTCCTGGGGGACCTCCACGCGGCCGATCGTCTTCATCCGCTTCTTGCCTTCCTTCTGCTTCTCGAGCAGCTTGCGCTTACGGCTGATGTCGCCGCCGTAGCACTTGGCGAGCACGTCCTTACGGATCGCGCGGATGTTCTCGCGGGCGATGATCTTCGACCCGATGGCAGCCTGGATCGGCACCTCGAACTGTTGACGCGGGATCAGCTCTTTGAGCTTGGTCGTCATCTTGTTGGCGTATCCGGCGGCGCCGTCCTTGTGGACGATCGCGCTGAACGCGTCCACCGCCTCGCCCTGCAACAGGATGTCGACCTTCACCAGGCTCGAGATCTGTTCACCCGCCTCCTCGTAGTCGAGGCTGGCGTAACCGCGGGTGCGCGACTTCAGTGAGTCGAAGAAGTCGAAGATGATCTCTGCCATCGGCAGCGTGTACCGCAGTTCGACGCGCGTCTCCGAGAGGTAGTCCATCCCACCGAGTTCACCGCGGCGGGACTGGCACAGTTCCATGATCGAGCCGACGAACTCGCTGGGCGCGATGACGGTCGTCTTCACGATGGGCTCGTAAATGTTGCGGGCCTTGCCCTCCGGCCAGTCCGACGGGTTGGTGACGACGTGCTCGGCGCCATCCTCCATCTCGACCCGATACACGACGTTCGGCGCGGTCGAGATCAGGTTGAGCCCGAACTCGCGCTCCAGCCGTTCCCGGCTGATCTCCATATGCAGCAAACCCAGGAATCCGCAGCGGAAACCGAACCCGAGGGCCACCGAGGTCTCCGGCTCATAGGCCAGCGCGGCGTCGTTGAGCTGGAGCTTGTCGAGCGCTTCGCGCAGCACCGGATAGTCGGAGCCGTCCACCGGGTACAGGCCGGAGTACACCATCGGACGCGGTTCGCGATAACCGGTCAGCGGCTCGACGGCACCGTTCTTGGCCAGGGTGATCGTGTCACCGACCTTGGACTGCCGGACGTCCTTGACACCGGTGATCAGGTAGCCGACCTCGCCGACCCCGAGGCCCTTCGACGGCTTCGGGTCAGGCGAGACGATGCCCACCTCGAGCAGTTCGTGTGTCGTTCCCGTCGACATCATCTTGATCTTCTCGCGTGGCACGATCTTGCCGTCGACGACACGGACGTAGGTCACGACACCGCGGTAGGTGTCGTAGACGGAGTCGAAGATCATCGCGCGGGCCGGAGCGTCGGACTCTCCGACCGGCGCGGGGATGAGCCGGACCACTTCATCGAGCAGTTCGGTGACGCCGACTCCGGTCTTGCCCGACACCCGCAGAACGTCGCCGGGTTCGCAGCCGATGATGTGCGCGATCTCGGCGGCATAGCGATCGGGGTCGGCAGCGGGCAGGTCGATCTTGTTGAGGACCGGGATGATCGTCAGGTCCTTGTCCAGCGCCAAGTACAGGTTCGCGAGCGTCTGGGCCTCGATGCCCTGGGCGGCGTCGACAAGAAGCACCGCACCTTCACAGGCCTCGAGGGCGCGCGACACCTCGTAGGTGAAGTCGACGTGGCCCGGGGTGTCGATCAGATGCATCACATAGTCGGTGCCGTCGACATTCCACGGCAGCCGGACGTTCTGGGCCTTGATCGTGATGCCGCGTTCGCGCTCGATGTCCATGCGGTCGAGATACTGGGCGCGCATGTCGCGACCTTCGACGACCCCGGTGACCTGGAGCATCCGGTCAGCCAACGTCGATTTGCCGTGATCGATGTGGGCGATGATGCAAAAGTTCCTGATCTTGGCCGGATCAGTGAACGTGGTATCGGAAAGCCTGGGAATTGAACTCACTCCTCGTGTGGAACGCGTGACCCCCAGTTTCTCATGACCCGCGCCTGCTTCTGCCATTCGGTGCGCCCGGAGAGCGGTTAGCGTGAGAACATGGCCGTCATCGATTGGGACTCCGAAGGCGTGGTCGGGGCGCTGCATCGACCGTCCGGGACCGCCGCAGCAGTGGTTGTGCTGGCCCATGGGGCAGGCAGCAACCACAACGCCGTCATCCTGCGAGCGCTCGCGGAGGCCCTGACCGAACGCGACGTGGCGGTGGCGCGCATCGATCTGCCCTACCGCCAGAAACGCCCCAAGGGGCCGCCCAGCCCGTCAGGTGCGGCCGCCGATCGCGCAGGGATCGTCGCCGCGTGCGAGGCCTTCCGCGGCGAGTCCTCCGGTCCGCTCATCGTCGGCGGACACTCCTACGGTGGCAGGCAGGCGTCGATGGCGGTGGCCGAGAACGCCGACATCGCCGACGGTCTGTTGCTCACCTCCTATCCGCTACATCCCCCGGGCAAACCGGACCGCCTGCGCACCGAGCATCTGCCCTCGATCAGTCGGCCGACGCTGGTGGTTCACGGGGCCAGTGACCCGTTCGGCTCCACCGACGAGTTGACCTCCGCACTCGGCCTGATCGAGGCGCCGACGCGGCTGATCGACCTGCCCAAAGTCGGCCACGACCTCAAACCGGACCGTTCCGGCGCGCCGGCGCTCACCGCCGACGCCGTCATCGAGTTCTTCGGGGTCGGTGCATAGGCTGTCGGAATGGCTGGAAAATTCACCTCGCTCGCGATGTCCCTGGCCCGCCGGCACGGTCCACGTCTGCTGAGAGAACTGACGAAGTCGAGCAGCACGCCGACCGAGCGGCCTGCTCCATCGGGTAGGACAGCACCATCTCGCAGCGCACCCACCGAGAACCGGGCCCGCCGCATCGCCTACTCCCCCGCCCTCGACGGCGCGGCCGATCCGGGCGAAATCGTCTGGACCTGGGTCGAATTCGAGGACGACACCACCCAGGGCAAGGATCGACCAGTCCTGGTGGTCGGCCGCGACGGCGCCGACCTGCTCGGGTTGATGCTGTCGAGCCAGGATCATCACCGCGGCGACAACAACTGGGTCAACATCGGCGCCGGCGACTGGGATCGCGAGCGACGCGAAAGTTTCGTGCGCCTCGACCGCGTACTCAACATCCCCGAGCACGGCATCCGCCGCGAAGGTGCGATCCTGCCCCGCGGTCAGTTCGATCGTGTCGCCGATGTTTTGCGACGCAGCTACAACTGGCAGTGAGCCCCCGGGCCCTCAGGCCAGCGGCGCCAGCGTCCACTCGTTGACGAACTCGAGCCCGCTGCGGACGAACAACTGACTGACCGGGCAGCGACGCTCGGTCTCGGAGACGAACCGGGCGAACTGCTGCTCGGTCGCGTCTGACTCGACGGTGGCTCGCACGGTCACCTTGTCGAAGTTGGCGTTGCCGTCGGCGCCCTGCACCAAGACCGCGGTGTCGAGGTCGCCCTGGACCTCAAAAGAGAACTGACCCAGAGAAATTCCCAGGTCTTTGGCGACCAACGACGCCGTCACCTGATTGCACGAGGTCAGCGCGCCCAGTGCGTAGAACAGGGGGCTCGGTGCCTCGTCTTTGCCGCCGAACGCCGGGTAGGCGTCGGTGTCGAACTCGTGGCCTTTGCCCGAGGTCACCAGATGCTGGGCGACCCCGGCACCGGTGGCGGACACGACAAAGGGAACAACGGATTGTTTTGCTGCGGTGGTCATTACACGAGACTGACAGACCACCGACCGACAGCGCCGCCTTAAACCCAACCAGATTCCACTGCTGGTCCTCAGGCCAGCCGCGTGATCTCGACCTTCACCTCGAGGTCCTTGGCGCCGGCGCCGGTGTAGATGCCCTTGAGCGGCGTGACATCCGAGTAGTCGCGGCCGACACCCACCGACACGTGCTGCTCGGAGATCGACACGTCGTTCGTCGGGTCATAACCCCACCAGCCGCCGGTCCAGGCCTCGATCCAGGCATGGCTCTGGCCCTCGACGGTGCGGTTGATCGTCGCCTTGCGATTGGGATGGAGGTAGCCGGAGACGTAGCGGGACGGAACGCCCAGACTCCGCAACATCACCAGGGACAGATGGGCGTAGTCCTGACAGACGCCCTTCTTCTCTTTCCAGGCCTCCACTGCGGAGGTGTGTACGCCGGTGGTGCCGGGCACGTACTCCATCTCCTGATGGACCCACTGACAGACCGCGAGGACGGCGTCCTGGGGATTCATGCCCTTGGTGAGGCGTTTGGCGACCTGCGCCAACTGCCTGCTGTTCGGTACATACCCGGTGTTGCTGAGCACCTCGTCGTATCGATCGAGCACCTCGTAGGCGCCCAGGCCCTCCCAGTCGACCTGTTCTTCCTCGGTCGGCATCTCGTCGGGCTCGGTCTCGACCACCGACAGCCCGGACACCTCGAGCTCTTCGTGAGGAGCGTGTAGGTCGAAGGCGGTGACGGCCGTTCCCCAGTAGTCGGTGTAGCGGTACGACCTCGTCGCCGGGATCGTCTCGACCCGGTTGATGATCACGTTCTGCCGGGCATCGCTGCGCGGCGTGAGCCGGGCTTCGTTGTATGACGAGGTCACCGCTGCGTTGTAGGCAAAACCGGTGGAATGCACGACCCTCAGGCGCCAGCTCACAGTTCACTCTCCTCGATGAATCGGTCGACGGAATCGCTCGCCGAGGCGTCGGCCCACGCGACGTAGGGCGACACGTGGAAGTACTGAGCGGTCACCGCCTCACTGACCTCGCGACAGGTTTCCTGGAGGTCGATCAGTCGTGGTTGCAAGTCGTCCAACAACATTCCCGGTTGCATGAACTCGAGGCCGCTACGGGCACGGCCGAGCAGACGTTGCGCCTCTGCCTGCGCGCCGACCCGGCTCGGCCGGTTGTCGAGTTCGAGGAGTTGCTGCTCGGCCAGACTGATCGCATGGAAGACCGATCGGGGAAAGAGTCTGTCCAACAACATGAACTCGACGACCCTCGTCGCGTCGAGGGCACCGCGGTACGTCCTCAGATAGGTGTCGTGGGCACCTGCCGAGCGGAGCACGGTGACCCACGCCGGCGAGCCCGACCGGTCCCCGGCCCGCGACAACAGCATTCGGATCGTCATGTCCACGCGCTCCACCGAACGACCGAGGAGCAGATAGCGATATCCGTCGTCGTGGCTGAGCGTCGCATCTGCCAGTCCGGCGAACATCGCGGCGCGGTTCTTCACGTACGAGAGAAACTCGTAGGGACCCAGTTTCCGGGCCTGCCGCTCGGCATCTCCGAGACCGTTGTAGGTGGTGTTCAGGCATTCCCACATCTCACTGGAGGTGACTTCTCGTGCACCACGGGCGTTTTCGCGTGCCTGCCCGACGTTGTCGACGATAGAGCCCGGCTTGTTCTTCGAATAGGCGACCCGATCGGTGAGCGACCATGCGTCGAGTTCCTCGTCCTTCGGTGGCAATTCCATCCCGAGGACCTGCAGCACCAACCGACAGCGACGGTCGGGATCGACCGTGGCGTCCTCGAGCAGTTGGTGAACCGCGACGTCGAGGATCCTGGCGGTGTCGTCGGCGCGCTCGACATAGCGGCCGATCCAGTAGAGCGATTCGGCGTTACGGGCGAGCATCATCGGCGCACACCACCCTGCTGCTGTTGTTGTTGCTGCTGTTGCTGTTCCTGTTGCGACGAGGTGTCCGGACCCTGTTCAGTCGGGGTGCTCGGCGCCTGTAGGGCGTCACTGCTCACCAGTTCTTCACCCGAGAGTTCCCGCTCTTCGGCCGATGTCCGGGACGCGAGCACCCACGTGTCCTTCGAACCACCACCCTGACTGGAGTTGACCACCAGTGACCCCTCCGGCAGGGCGACTCGAGTCAGCCCACCCGGCAACACCCATACCGATTCGCCGTCGTTGACCGCAAAAGGCCTCAGGTCCACGTGCCGCGGCGCGAGCTTGCCACCGATCTTCGTCGGAACCGTCGACAGCTGCACCACCGGCTGGGCGATCCAGCCGCGCGGATCGAGTCGGACCTTGCGCGCCAACACATTCAACTCGTCGGCAGTGGCGTCCGGACCGAACACGATGCCGTAGCCCCCTGAACCCTCGACGGGTTTGACGACGAGTTCGTCGATACGATCGAGAACCTCTTCGCGCTCGTCGTCGAGCCAGCAGCGCAGGGTGTCGACGTTGCCGAGACTGGGTTTCTCGCCGAGGTAGTACTCGATGATCTCCGGCACGTAGGTGTAGGTGAGCTTGTCGTCGCCGACACCGTTGCCGACCGCGCTGGAGATCACGACGTTTCCTGCGCGCGCAGCGTTGAGCAATCCGGCCACGCCCAGCATGGAGTCGGGGCGGAACTGCATGGGATCGAGGAAGTCGTCATCGATGCGCCGATAGATGACGTCCACGCGCTGCTCACCTTCGGTGGTCCGCATGTAGACCACGTTGTCGCGGCAGAACAGATCTCGACCCTCGACGAGCTCGACGCCCATCTGACGGGCCAGGAGCGAATGCTCGAAGTAGGCCGAGTTGGCGACACCTGGCGTCAGGACCACGATGTTCGGGTCCGCCTCGTTGAAGGCCGCCGACGCGCGCAGTGCGCGCAACAGGTGCGTCGAGTAGTCGCCCACCGCACGGACCCGGTGCGAGGCGAACAGATCCGGGAAGACCCGGGCCATGGTGCGGCGGTTCTCCATCACGTAAGAAACACCTGACGGTGAGCGCAGGTTGTCTTCGAGAACCCGGAAGTCGCCGTGCTCGTCGCGAATGAGGTCGATCCCGGCCACGTGGATACGCACCCCGTTGGGCGGTTTGATGCCCATCGCCTGGCGATGGAAATGCTCACACGAGGTGATGAGGCGTTTCGGCACGACCCCGTCGCGCAAGATCTCCTGCTCCCCGTAGACATCGTCGAGGAACATCTCCAGAGCCTTCACGCGCTGGGTGATGCCGCGTTCGAGTTTCGCCCATTCTCCGGCGGAGATCACTCGCGGGACGACGTCGAGCGGGAAGGGACGTTCCTGTCCCGAGTGAGAGAACGTGATGCCCTGGTCGATGAACGCGCGACCCAGTGCGTCGACCCGGGTTTCCAAGTCGGCCCCGTCGTAGCTGCCCAGTGCCTTGTGAATCCCCTTGTACGGACCGCGCACATCGGCCTGATCGAACATCTCGTCGTAGGCGGCGCCGTACGGACCGGTGGCGTAACCGTTGAAGATTCCCGACGCCGCAGTCGGCCGGCCGTCAGCCTTGGTGGGAGCGCGTTTCGCCGGGGCGCTCCCACTACTTTGCGACCCGGCAACCTTGGCAGGCTTTTTCTTGCCGTTCTTCGTCTCACCGGACACCTTGGACGCAGTGGCGCGGTTGGCCACGGCGCGCTTTGAACCTGCTGCTGTTGCGGCACTCATGTGACACATGTTGCCGCAAGAGGCTGCTCTCGGCAGTCCTGAGCGCAGGATTGCCTCAGATACACCAGGGCGAGTGTGTCAGGATTTGGGTCGCCATCGGTGCGGCTGGTAACATCATTCGCTGGCGCTGAGTCAACGGTCGAGCACTGTTTTCGGCTTCGTCTCGCGCCAAACCATTGTCTTTGAAGCTAAGGAAAATACACGCGTGGCAAACATCAAGTCCCAGATCAAGCGGAACAAGACCAACGAGGCTGCAAAGCTGCGTAACCAGTCGACCAAGTCGTCGCTGCGTACCGCGATCCGTTCATTCCGCGAGGCTGTTTCCGCGGGCGAGAAGGACAAGGCTTCCGAGCTCCTGGTCAGCACCGGCAAGAAGCTCGACAAGGCTGCCAGCAAGGGTGTCATCCACGCCAACCAGGCCGCCAACAAGAAGTCGGCGATGGCTCTCTCGCTCAACAAGCTCTGATCTACCCGCCCGGCGACGGGCACCCACAACTTGATACATACCGATCACCCCGGAGACTCCCACGCAGTCGCCCGGGGTGATCGGTGTTTGTCGTGCAGCTGCTCCTGCGCCTGCTGAAACCGGAGGACCTACGACTCCCTCCGACTTCGACCACATCCTCCCGCTCCAACCGGAGGAACTGACAACAGTCGGAGGAAATGGCAGATCCTCCGACTTCGGGGAACTGGAGTCACCGTCTCCGCGACGGACGCAGATCAGCGACGGCAGCCACGGCCCGCTGCAGGCTGTAGTCGGCGTCGGCCGCCTGTCCTTTGACCTCACCGTTGAGGGTCGCCACCACCGACATCGCTTTGGCTATCGAATCCGAATCCCATGCCGACGCCTGCCCCTGCACCTTCTTGACCTTCCACGGCGGCATACCCAGTTCGGAGGCAGCCGCGTATTGATCCATGCGGCCGATGCCGCGCACGCGCGCGATGGAGTGCACCGCTTCGGCGAGGGCGTCGGCGAGCAGGACGTGCGCGACGCCGTGGTGATGCGCCCATTGCAGCGACTCCAAAGCGCCCGCCCGATCGCCCGTCACCGCCTTGTCTGCCACTTCGAAGCCCGTGATCTCGGGACGCCCGGAGTAGTACCGCGCGACCGCGGCCACGTCGACCTTGCCGTCCGTGTCCGCCGCGAGCTGACTGCAGGCCGACGCCAGCTCACGCAGGTCGGCTCGTACCGAATCCAGAATCTTCTCGATGACGTCCGGCCCCGCCTTGACCCCATGCCGGCGCAACTCACTTCTGACGAAGTCGGCACGTGCACTGCCCTTCAGGCTTGCGCAATCATGCTCTTCGACACCACTTTTCCGTAGCGCGCCAAC
The DNA here is from genome assembly GCF_002095435.2 of Williamsia sp. 1138. Lineage (GTDB taxonomy): Bacteria > Actinomycetota > Actinomycetes > Mycobacteriales > Mycobacteriaceae > Williamsia. The sequence goes on along the minus strand of NZ_MJEJ02000042.1, from coordinate 93,115 downwards.
CATCGACTTCGCCCGGCCGCCCCCTGAGTGCACGATGATCAGGGTGACGCCCTCGGGCGGGTCCACCGCCACCTCTGCGACAAGCTTTGCCGGCTCCTTACCCGCCTCGGCCGCGGCCTCCAAGACGATGATCCGGTCCTCGGCGAACAACGACGGACTCAACAGCTCCGCCAATTCGGGCGCCGTCGCGTCTCCGGCCCGCAGTCGCGTCACCGGGATGTCTTCCGGATTGGAGACCGTCGCCCGAACTGCGGCGACGATGGCACCCGTCGCACGTTCGGCAAGGAATTCGTCGTCGCCGAGGACCAGATGCACGCTGTTCACAGTCGTCATGGTGCCAGAGACCGGTGACACCCCCATCCCCACCACGAGCAGTCGACCCGCGCACTCACCACAGCGTCACCGTCGCCAGAGGCAACGCACTGCACTTCTGCGCGACGAACACCATCCACCACAGCTCCGGACCGACGAACCGGACCAACAGGAACGCCACCGGCGGGCAGACGAGGTTGACGGCCGCCGCCGTGGTGCCCAGCACCGTGATGGGCGCGACGACCACCGTCACCGCCAGATTCGCGATCACCGCGACCAGACTGAGCCGGCCACTGAACATCACGACCACGGGCGTGGTCACCAGTTGCGCCGCGAACGCCACCGCAAGGGCCTCGGCAAGCCCCCGCGGAACATGATGGCGCCGCAGCCATTCGACGATCACCGGCGCGATGACGATCAGTCCGGCGGTGGCGACGACAGACAGGACGAACCCCGGCTGGACCGCGAACGCCGGCCACACCAGCAACAGGATGACAACCGCGGCGCACAACGCCGGCATGGCCTGAGCACGCCTGCGGACCAGCAGCGCCAACAACCCGACCGCACCCATCACCGCCGCACGGACCACGCTGGGACTGGGCCGCACCAAGATCACGAAGATCACGATCACGACCCCCGTCACTGCCACCGTCGTGCGCGGCCCCGCCCCGAGCGCCCGCACGGTCAGCAACAGCGCCCCGATGATGATCGCAAAATTGGCCCCCGACACCGCGGTCAAATGCGAAAGTCCTGCGGTCCGGAAGTCCTCCTTCAGATCCTCGTCGAGGGCCGAGACGTCGCCGAGCACCAGCCCCGGGAGCAGCCCTGATTCCGGGGTGCCGAGCGCACGTGATGCGAGCTCCAGGAACCGGGTGCGGACGTGCGTCGCGCCCCGCTGATACCAGGGCGGAGCGCGAACCTGCGACGGCGGTCCCGACGCGGTCAGCGTGGCGACGGTGAGGTCTGGTCGGCTCGGCGCAGACACTGTCACCAATGCCGACAGATGTTGCCCCGGAACCAGATCCATCCAGCCGTCGGCAGGGGCAAGCACCGTCGCCGCCGCCGTCGACACCTCGTGCCGGCGGACCGAGGTGACGGTCACCGCGACCACCATCCGATCAGTGCGCGGCATTGCTTTCGGATCATCGGCCACCCGCAATCCGACCGTGACCTTGCCACCACGAACGGAGTGATCAGACAGAGGGTTCAGCTCGAGATGGTGCTGGCGGAGCACCAGTGCCCAGCCGAAACCTGCGATCACGCCGCCGATCCCGAGAAGAACGGGCATCATCGACGCTCGTCCACCACGCATCAGCGTGGCCACCACAACGAGGGTCATGAGCGACGCACACAGCGCAAGTGCGGCGGTGATGCCCACCGGCGCAAGGATCCCGATCACCGTGGACAGCCACGCGGCAAGGGCCGCCGGAACGAGCCGAAGATCAAGGGGCGCGACCCCCGGCACCACAACGGCACTCACACCGTGACCCGGTCCCTCAGCTTCTCCAGACGCGCAGGGCCGATGCCGTCCACTTCTGCGAGCTGATCTACAGAGCTGAACCGGCCGTTCGCGTTGCGCCAGGCAATGATCGCGGCAGCGGTCACCGGACCTACTCCCGGCAGGGTGTCCAACTCGGCTTCGGTGGCGGTGTTCAGGTCCACCCGCGGCTGCTCGGCGGCAGCCGGTGGGAGCGCACCCGTCGTGGCACCGGCACTCGGAGGCGGCGCTCCCCCGGCGCCATCGACCGCGACCACAGCGCTACGCATCTGCGGTCCACCGGCGGGGTCCGCGAACCCGACGAGGACCTGATCCCCGTCGCGCAGCGGCTGGGCAAGATTCAAGCTGAGAAGGTCGGCTCCGCTTCGCGCACCGCCGGCCTTCTCGAGCGCGTCGGCGACACGAGATTGCGGTGGAAGTCGCACCAAACCCGGCCGGTGTACGAGTCCGACGACGCTGATCACCAATTCCGCAGGCGGATCTGCTGTCTGCACGCTCACCGTCGAACTCGTTGCAGCGCCTGCGGACTCGGGGAACGCAACCGGAACATCTGCGCCAGTGGCACCGTCAGCGAAGGCGGTGTAGAGCGCCACCAGCGTGGCCAGGACGCCGACGATCACCAAACCGATTGCCGCGGCAGGCGTCGACCGCCACCGACGTCGCAAAGGTCCGTCGGAATCCGGGTCACCGGGATCGAAGGGGTCGTCGATGGACTCATCACTCCACCTGCGTTCTGCGGCGGAGTCGTCCACCGGGCTGTCGTGCAGCCACTGCGCAGAACCAAGCCAGGCGGGCACGGCGGCATCGGGCGCGGAGGGCTGCGGCGGTCCGAGCGGCTCAGGTTCCGACGCCGCCAACCGGTCCAGGTTGCTACTCATAGCGGGAAACCTAGTGAGCCGGACCCCTGGGGCAAGCCGCTGATACGCGATGCCGGTCGCCGCCTGTGGACAACTCCCGAACTGTGGACTACTCGGGGTCGACGTCGATCGGGCCGAGTGACGTCGTCAGTGCGATGCCCACCGCACCGGACCCGACGTGGCGGGACAGGACCGGACCGAGGTCGGACTCGACCAACGATTGGATGGTGAGCTTGGACCGGAGCGACTCGGTGATCTCCGCGGCCAGTTCGGGGGCCTCACAGTGCTGGACCCCTAGGGTGACCGGCCTACGTTGGGCGACCTCGACCGCCGTGTCGATCATCTTCGCGATCGCTTTCGACATCGTGCGCTGCTTCTCCTTGAGAACCAGAGAACCGTCGACGACCCGCAGGATGGGTTTGATCGCCAGCGCGGATGCGAACAAGCGTGTGGTCGCACCGATACGACCACTCGAACGCAGGTTCTCCAGTTGCTGGACGCACAGGAGACACTCGGTGGTCGAACCGACCCTGATCGCCGATTCGTAGACGCGGTCCATGTCCGCACCGGACTCCGCGGTCTGCGCCGCGGCGATGGCGGCGAAGCCGACACCGAGGCCGACGGTGCGGGAGTCGACCACCCGGATGCGTCCCTGGAACTTCTCTGCGGCCAATCGGGCCGATCCCCAGGTGCCGCTGAAGCGCCGGGACAGGTGCACGGCCACCACGCCGTCGCCGTCGCTGGCCTCGATCGCCTTCTCGTACGCGACCTCGAGATCGGCGGGGGTCACCCCGGACGTGGTCGTCTGGGGGTCGTTGAAGATGTCCGGGCCGATCTCGTCGACGTCCTCGAGCAGGTCGCGGTCGGCGGTCAAGACATGCATGGGCACCTGTTCGATGCGATACCGCTCGCGGATCCCTGCAGGCAGGCGGGCCGAGGAGTCGGTGACGATGACGACGGTCACGACACCACGGTAGACGCCAGGGTCCTCGCGAGGACGTCGTGCACAAGATCGGCGACGTCGCGGTGGCACCCGAATCCCCAGTGGATGCCATCGGGGTTGCCCTCTCCGCGATCGAAGTGTGCCGCGGTCGGCGGCAGCAGATCGACCAGTGGCACCCCAGCCTCTTCAGCCCAGGTGGTCATGGCCGCAACAGTTTTCGGCCGGCCCGAATGCACGTTTCCGTAGTACGGACTGCGGTGGGTGGACGGTAGGCAGGCCACGATCGGGAGGTCTGGACGGATCGCGACGAGGGCTTCGTGGATCTTCCCCAGGTACTCACCGGTCAGCGCGGGCGGCAGGGCGAGCGGCCATCCGGTGGGCGCCAGCCGGGGTTGCAGCCAGCCGTACCCATCACGTACCCGCTGCCGCAGCCACGGTGGCCTGATGTACCGAATCTGCTCCCGCAGGGCGGTCGGCATGGGCGACGGCAGCGAATCCATGCCGCCGAACGCGAAGACCACCGCCCTGGCACGTGGAACCGCGGCCCAGATCCTCGGGTCCTGGGTCAGCGCCCACCACACGTCCCGACTGGTCCAGCCGATCCGACCGAACAGTTCGAGTTCGAGGCCGAGTTCATCTGCGACGAGCGTCGGCCAGATCCTCGGGTCGTCGGCAGGCAGCCCACCCTTCGGTCCGTAGTAGGCGAGCGAGTCCGACAACACCAACAGCGAATCACGCTTCGGTGCCGTCATTGCACGGCAGCGTCCGCGACCTCGGCGGACGCGTTCCACACGTCGAGCCGCCAGGTCGTCTCGTCGTCGGCGCCGTGCCCGCTGAGTTGGACCCAGCTCGTGTTGGCCAGTCCCCCGAACACCGGCCAGTGACTGATCGGCAGCCCCAGCAGGCCTGCGGTCATCGCCGCGATCACTCCGCCGTGCGCCACCAGGACCACCGGGGCGTCGGCATTCTCGCCGCGACCCCAGTCGCCCAGATCGGCAACGAGTTCTTCGACGACCGGCACACTGCGGGTGGCCACGTCGGTGCGGCTCTCACCCTCGGGAGGCCGCCAGGTCGCGTCGTCGCGCCAGATACGCCTGGCACCGGGCATCTGGTCGTCGACCTCGTGATGGGTCAGGCCCTGCCACAACCCGAGGTGGGTCTCACGCAGACGTTTGTCCGTGCCGACCTCGAGCCCGACCTGTGCGGCCAGAGCTGCCGCGGTGTCGCGGGCGCGGCGCAGATCGGACGAGACGATCAGGCGCGGTTCACGACCGGCCAGCACCTTCGCCGCGGCTTCGGCCTGCTTGATCCCGAGGGCCGACAGGTCGGTGTCGAGTTGCCCCTGCATCCGGCTTGCGGCGTTGTACTCGGTCTGCCCGTGCCGCAGCAGCAGCAGACGTCGTACGACCGGCGTCATCCGCTCGACGCTGGAGTCGTGGCCGTCGGGACGGAGCGACTCACTCACCAACGTCCTCCCGGTTTGCCGCGTCGTCGCTGCCGTCGTAACTGCTGAGGGGTTTGGACTCGATGCCGGGGATGTCGATGACGGGGCAGTCTTTCCACAGTCGCTCGAGGGCGTAGAACTCGCGCTCCTGCTCGTGCAGGACGTGGACGACGACGTCGATGTAGTCGAGCAACGTCCAGCGCCCCTCACGGGTGCCCTCGCGGCGAACCGGTTTGGTACCGGCTTCCCGCAATTTCTCTTCGATCTCGTCGATGATGGAGGCGACCTGACGTTCGTTGTCGGCGGAGGCGATCACGAAACAGTCGGTGATCACCAACTGTTCCGACACGTCGATCACGACGACGTTGGTTGCCAACTTCTCGGCCGCCGCTTGGGCGGCCACGGTGGCGATGGAGACTGCCTCGGATGACGCTGTCACAAAATGCCTTTCGATTGGTAGAGCTTTCGTTTGCTGATGTACTGCACCACCCCGTCAGGTACCAGGTACCAGACCGGACGTCCGCCTTCAGCACGTTTGCGGCAGTCTGTCGACGAGATCGCGAGCGCCGGGATCTCCATGAGGTGCAACGTATCGGGGGGTAGCTTTTTCAGGTGCCGCTCGAGGTGCGCCGCCCCCAGTTCGTAGCCCGGGCGGCTGACGCCGACGAAACTCGCCAACTCGAACAGCGCCTCCCAGTCCTGCCACGACAGGATCGATGCCAACGCGTCGGCGCCGGTGATGAAGAACAACTGCGCGTCGGGATTGACGGCCTTCAGATCACGCAAGGTGTCGACGGTGTAGGTGTCCCCGTCTCGGTCGATGTCGACCCGGCTGACCGAGAACCGCGGATTGGATGCCGTCGCGATGACCGTCATCAGGTAGCGGTCCTCCGGCGGGCTCACACCGGCATCGGCCTTGAATTTCTGCCATGGCCGTCCGGTGGGCACGAAGATGACCTCGTCGAGGTCGAACCGGTCCGCGACCTCACTCGCGGCCACCAGGTGACCGTTGTGAACGGGGTCGAACGTACCGCCCATCACACCGATGCGCCGACCACGTGAGACTCGGGTATCGGGTGTGGTGTCGGACATGAGCAGTGAGTCTACTGATCAGCTCACACGGGCAGCAGGTTGGCGATCACCTTGCCGAGTTGCGTCGCGTTGCGGCACTCGTGCATGTCGATCACCCCGGAGTAGGTGGAGGCCACCGAATCGCCCGTGTCCCAGTTGCGGGCGGCTTCCGGATTGAGCCAGTAGGCGTGCCTCGTGCTGTCGACCATTTCGGTCAGGGCATCGAGTTTCGGGTCGTGATAGTTGTTCCGGCCGTCACCCAGGATGAGCAGAGCCCCACGCCGGGTGAGCGCGTCCAGGTGGTCGCTCGCGAAGCCACTGAATGCGTTCCCGTAGTCGGAGTGACCGTCACGGGTGATCAACCTGGCCTCGCTGAGCATCTCGCGCACCGCGGTCGTGAAGTCCAGGTCAGGGCCGTCGAAGAACTCGGTCACCTCGTCGACCGTGTCCACGAATGCGAACACCCGAACCTTGGAGAATTGCTGTCGCAGGGCGTAGACGAGCTGCAGGGTGAACTGGGAGAACCCGGCCACCGAACCGGAGACGTCGCACAGGACCACCAGTTCAGGGCGGCCCGGCCGGGGTTTGCGTCGCACCAGGTCGATCGGGACGCCCCCTGTCGACATGGAGGCCCGCAATGTCTTGCGTACGTCGATCGATCCACGGTGGGCGCGTCGTCGCCGGACCTCTAGCCGGGCGGCCAGCAATCGCGCCAGCGGCGCGATGGTACGGCGCACCTCGGCGAGGTCGGCAGCCCCGGCGGACAAGAAGTTGACCCGCTCGGGCAGGTTCGGGACCGCGTATTGCGACACCTGCTCCCTGCCGTTGCGCTGGGCCATCCGTCGTTTGGTCTCACTCTCGATCAGCGAGCGGAACTGGCGTACGCGGTCGGCGGCGGCGCGCCGGAACACCGGCTCGGTCCCCGAGCGTTCCTCGTCACCGGACGAACCGGCCATCGCCGCCGCGATCTGCGCGATGAGGGTCTGGGGATTGATCGTCGACATCGCCTGATAGGTCGAGAATGCCGGACCGCGTGAGGACCGGTAGCTGCCGAGCTGCGCAACGGCCATCGCCGCGAACGAAGCCAGTTCGGCCTCGGCCTCCTTCGAATCATCCGCGAGGAGTTCGGCCAGTCGTTCACGCACCGCCTCGATGTCGACATTCCCGTCCGCGTCCAGAGCGAAGGCGTCGTCCTGATCGCCGCTGCGCTCCCCCATGCCGAGCGGGAACCACAGATCGAAGACCGCGTCGAAGACCCGACGGTGACCATTGTCGTGCAGCAGCGTGCACGCCATGCCTTCACGAAAGCTGTTGCGATCCAGGAGATCGAGCACCGACGTCGCCTGCCCGGCGTCGATCAGGTTCGCCGGGCCCACCACGATTCCCCGGCCTCGCAGGTCGTCGACGAAGCCGGTGAGTTGTGTGATGAACGGAGAACTCTCGATCGGGGTGTTCACGAGCGTCAGCCGAGCTTCAGTTCCTTGAGGGCGGTCGCAAGGTCGGGACGGTGTTTGAGAACCACCCCGAGCGTGCGTGCGATGACGCCTTCGTCGATGGTCGACCCGGGCTTCTCCCCGACCCCCAGCGCGAGCAACGTGTGCGCCCAGTCGATGGTCTCGGCGACCGATGGCTTCTTGCGGATGTCGAGCGTGCGCAATACCCCGATGATCCGGACCAATTCCTTGGCCACCGATTCGTCGAGTTCGGGAACCCTGCTGGCAAGGATGTCGCGCTCGCGGGCTGCATCGGGAAAATCGATGTAGAGGTAGAGGCAGCGGCGCTTGAGAGCTTCGGAGAGTTCTCGCGTCGCATTGGACGTCAGCAGGACGATGGGGCGGCGGTCGGCCACCACGGTGCCCATCTCGGGGATGGTGATCGCGAAATCGCTGAGTACCTCGAGGAGCAGACCTTCGATGTCGACGTCGGCCTTGTCGACCTCGTCGATCAGCAGCACCGTCGGTCCGGGCTGCGAGATCGCTTTCAACAGCGGCCTCGGGAGCAGGAACTCGTCGGAGAAGATGTCGGCTTTCGTCTCATCCCATCCACGCTGGCCGGTCGCCTGGATGGCGAGGATCTGCTTGGCGTGGTTCCACTCGTAGAGCGCTCGGGCCTCGTCGATGCCCTCGTAGCACTGCAGCCGTACCAGGTCGGCGCCGGTCGACTGCGAGATCGCCCGCGCCAGTTCGGTTTTGCCGACGCCGGCAGGTCCCTCGACGAGCAGCGGCTTGCCGAGACGGTCCGCCAAAAAGACCGATGTCGACGTCGCCTCGTCGGCCAGGTAACCAACGCCGGCGAGGGTCTCGCGCACGCCCGGCACGTCGGTGAAACTAGGCTGTACGCCCATTGGTTCTCCTAAGAATTGATCGATTGGCCCTGGACTTTGTCGGTCACACCGGCCGGGTCTGCCCGTTGCCCCACGCGATCCATTTGGTCGATGTCAGCTCTGGCAAACCCATGGGTCCGCGGGCGTGCAACTTCTGGGTCGAGATGCCGATCTCGGCGCCGAATCCGAACTGCTCCCCGTCGGTGAACGCGGTGGATGCGTTGACCATGACCGCCGCCGCATCGACGCGATTGGTGAACTCGGTGGCCGCCGCCAGGTCATCGGTGATGATCGCCTCGGTGTGGCTCGTCCCGTAACGGTCGATGTGCTCGACCGCCTCGTCGAGCCCGCCGACGATCTTCACCGCGATGTCGAGGCTCAGGTATTCGTCGGACCAGTCCTCCTCGGTGGCCGGGACCATGCCGGGCTCGTCGCCGTGGATGATCACTCCGGCGCTCTGCAGCACCTGGGTCAGCCGCGGCAGCGCCGTCTCGGCGATCGCCCGGTCGATGAGCACCGTTTCAGCGGTGTTGCAGACGCTGGGCCGACGGGTCTTGGAGTTGATCACCAGATCCTCGGCCATGTCGAGGTCGGCAGCGGCGTGGATGTAGATGTGACAGTTACCCGTACCGGTCTCGATGGTGGGCACGGTCGCGTTTTCGACGACCGCCTTGATCAGTCCTGCGCCACCGCGCGGGATGACGACGTCGACCAGGCCGCGGGCACGGATGAGATAGGTGACACTCGAGCGATCCTCGGACGGCAGCAACTGCACCGCGTCCGCGGGAAGTCCTGCGGCGGTGAGGGTGTCTCGGAGAATCCGGACCAGCTCGGCATTGGAACTCGCGGCCGACGACGATCCCCGCAGCAGCGCCGAGTTGCCCGATTTCAGCGCGATACCGAAGGCATCGACGGTGACGTTGGGGCGGGCTTCGTAGACCATGCCCACGACGCCCAGGGGCACCCGGACCTGCCGGAGTTGCATCCCGTTCGGCAACGTCTTGCCCTGGAGCACGTCGCCGATCGGATCCGGCAACGCTGCAACCTGACGGAGTCCGGCCGCGATACCGTCGATCCGGTCGGCCGTCAGACGCAGCCGGTCGATGAGGCTCGCCTCGGTGCCGGCCAGCTCAGCACGGGCCACATCGTCGGCGTTCGCGGCGAGGATCGATCCGGTTTGTGCGAGCAACGCCTCGGCGGCATCGTGCAGGACGCCGTTCTTCTGGTCGGTGGTCAGCCCTGCCAGGACACGAGAGGCAGCTTTCGACGCAGTGGCCTGCGTGCACACGATCTGCTCGACGTCAGCAGGAGTGGTGGTAGGAGCACTCATCGTCCCAGGATAGGTGGTCCTGACATCTGAGTTCTCAGCGACCGACAGTCAGGTGTCGTGGGCGTACGCGGTGAGTTCGCGCCACCTGCGTACGTTCGCGCCGGTTGCAACTGTCGCGTCCGCGTGCAGGTGGCGCGAATTTCTTGATCGACGAGCTACGCGTCGAACGATCCGTGCCGACCCGCACCGCCCGCAAAGCGCGTCGCGCCGGCGACGGTATCGGCGCTCAACGACGTCATGCCACGCCGGAACTCATTCCTCATTGCGGCGGTTTCATCGAGGCCCTCTTGTTCGAGAGCCGAAAGTCGGTCCTGGCGCATGCATGTCTGTGGGAAGGCCGCGATCTCGTGAGCCAGCTCCTTCGCAGACCGCACCACGTCACCTTGCGGCGCAACACGATTGACCAGACCCATTCGAAGCGCTTCGTCCGCGCGAACCTCCCGGCCTGTCAGGATCAAGTCCATCGCGTGCGACGTCCCGATCAGGCGCGGCAGTCGCACGGTGCCACCGTCGATCAACGGGACGCCCCATCGGCGGCAGAAGACGCCGAAGACGGCGTCTTCGTCGGCGACCCGGAGGTCCGCCCACAGCGCCAGCTCGAGACCGCCCGCGACCGCGTGTCCGGCGATCGCCGCAATGACCGGTTTGGACAACCGCATTCGGGTCGGCCCCATGGGCCCGTCGCCGTCGGGATCGACGTTGTTCGCGTTCTCGCCGGCGGAAATCGCCTTCAAATCGGCTCCCGCGCAGAAGGTTCCGCCTTCGCCGTGAAGTACTGCGACGGCTGCTCCGTCGTCATCGTCGAAGTCACGGAACGCCTGGGCCAAAGCCTGCGCGGTCGGGCCATCGACAGCGTTGCGACGCTGCGGCCGGTTGATGCTGATCGTGGTGATCGGGCCGTCGTGGCTCACCAACACGTCTGGACTGAGCGACATCTACTCACCTTCCGACACGGGATGCACCGAACCTAACCCGACACCCGATGCTGCCGGGGCAGATTCAACCGGCTGCGAGAATCGATGACGAGGCAGGTCTTGGCCATCCTCCGCCGCGCAGGGCACCACGACGATGTCGCCTGTGGAAATGTCAGCAGGCAACATCACCGGACCAGACCGGCGACCAGACGATTCACACACAGTGGTCGCCTCGACTCTTGCCGTCGACACCCGACCGATCAACCGGAGTTCGGACCACACCGGAGCGGCGCCTTCGATCATCGGGTCGACAGACAGCGAGCGGCGTCGGTGGCCTGTGGTCGCCGCATCCAGTACCCGCATGACCACGACGACTCCGTGCGACGTCCGGCTCCGATAGACAGCGGGAGTACCCGACAACTCGTTCAGATGACACATCGAGACGTCGTCGATCACGACGTCGGTCAGGGTTACGCGGGTGTTCGCGGGCCACAAAGCCTTGTCCAGGGGATCGGGGATGCTCGCACGCAGGGTCGGCAAGATCGCGGTGAGGGTCATCGCCGGTTACCCCTGACATCAACGTGGACATCGCGTTCACCAAAGCCTTCAACATTGATCACCGCTCCGTTTTACGCAGTCCGATCCCGCATCGACAGGTTCGGAGCGAAGTCTTGACGAGATCTTTGCGGCTGCGTGCCAGCAGAGTTGGGGCGAGAGGCCCGTGGCCGGGCGCAACTGGATCTGCAAGAGTCGACCCGCGGTCACCGATGCGGGCGGCGTCGCCTCGAAGAAGATAATGTAGCCGAGTACGTCGAAAAGCAGGCGGAAGGTCAAGCTCATCTCACCCACCGACAACCCCACCCCGCAGCCGATCCTGTCGCCGCTGACAGAGGCTGCGATCTTCCTCGTGGCAACGGTCGAACCCGGTGGGGAATCCGACACGTGGGACTTTCTGTCCGGTGTCACCGGTCTGATCCGTTCAGTGGCCTCTCGCGCCCCCGACGCCCGGCCCACCTGCGTCATCGGGATCGGATCAGGAGCGTGGGACCGACTGTTCATCGGGCCCCGCCCGGCCGGACTCGCACCATTCGTGCCCTTGGACGGCGCCGTGCACAGCGCACCGGCGACACCGGGCGATCTGCTCTTCCACATCAGGGCCCGCACCATGGACGTCTGTTTCGAGCTGGCCACGCAGATTGCCACGCAACTCGGCGACGCCGCCCGAATGGTCGACGAGGTCCATGGATTCCGCTACTTCGACATGCGCGACATCATCGGTTTCGTCGACGGCACCGAGAATCCGGACGGCCCCGCAGCCGTTGCCGCGGTCACCGCCGGTGACGAGGACCCCGACTTCGCGGGCGGCAGCTACGTCCTGGTGCAAAAGTACCTGCACGACATGCTGGCCTGGAATGCGCTCACGACCGAAGAACAGGAACAGTCCATCGGCAGGTCGAAGTCGGACAACATCGAGATGGACGACGAAACGAAACCCACCAATTCGCACACGGCGCTGACAGTCATCGAAGACGACGCGGGTCAGCAGGTGCAGATCATGCGCGACAACATGCCGTTCGGGCGGGTCGGACAAGCCGAATACGGTACGTACTTCATCGGCTACTCCGCCGGCCCCGAGGTCACCGACGAGATGCTGCGAAACATGTTCCTCGGCAAGCCCGAAGGCAACTACGACCGACTCCTCGACTTCTCCACCGCAGTCACGGGCAGCCGCTATTTCGTGCCCACCATCGACTTTCTCGACGACCCACCGGAATTCCGCGGCGCGACCGCAGAAGCTCGCGGCGACGCCGCGGACGCCCGCGGCGAAGCCGCCTATGTCACAGCCGAGCCCGACTCGGACATCACACCACCCGCACCCACCATGGGTTCGTTGCGTATCGGCGCGCTGCACCGGCGACGCCAGCTGACGACGGAGGAAAAATGAACAACCTGCACCGCGAACTGGCACCCATCTCGACGGCGGCCTGGGAGGCCATCGAGGAAGAGGCGGCGCGATCGTTCAAGCGCAACAGTGCTGCCCGTCGCATCGTGGACGTGAACGGCCCTCTCGGACTAAAACTCGCTGCGGTGACCACCGGCAAACGCACCCCGATCGACGCACCTGTCGCCGGCATCCAGGCCAGTAGCCGCACCTCGCAATCCATCGTCGAGTTCAAGGTGCCTTTCATCGTGAGTCGAGACGCCGTCGACAACGTCGATCGCGGCGCACAGGACTCCGACTGGGACCCCGTGATCGATGCCGCCCGGACACTGGCGCAGGCCGAGGACCGGGCGGTGTTCGAGGGCTATCAGGCCGCGGGCATCACCGGCATCCGCAGCGAATCCCCGGGTGATCCCATCAAGCTCCCCGACGACGTGCGCGAGTACCCCGAAGCGATCAGCCAGGCGCTGAGTCGACTTCGACTCTCATCCGTGGCGGGCCCGTACTCCCTCGCGCTCAGCGCCGAGGTCTGGCTCAAGGTGAACGAGACGTCCAACCACGGATATCCGATCATCCAGCACCTGCAGCGCGTGATCGACGGGGACATCATCTGGGCCCCTGCCATCGACTCCGCGTTCCTCCTCAGCACCCGTGGCGGCGACTTCGATCTGACCATCGGACAAGATGTCTCGATCGGCTACGACTCCCACGACGCCTCGACGGTCAGCCTGTACCTGCAAGAGACGTTCACCTTCCTCGTCTACACCGGTGAGGCTGCCGTCTCGTTCGACACCACGACCGGCTGACCCGCGCGTTCGCCGTCCGCAAACCCAGGCGAATTCGGAAGTCCCAGGTGTTGCAGCAGCTGGGTCTTCCTGAACCGGCTGGGTGTGCGGTTCAGGCTCAACACTTTTCGAGGGCCCGCCGGAGCACGGGCACCGAAGGCCGATCGAGGTAGAGGCCATAGGTCCGCAGCACGGTGACGAATTGGACCGCGTACTGACAGTGGAAGCCCGAGTTGGCGGGCATCCAGCGCGACGGTGCGGAGTCGCTCTTGTCCTGGTTCGCCTCACCATCGACGGCCACCAGATTGGCCGGGTCGTTCGCAAAACGTTGCCGCAGCGACGCATCCCACGTACGGGCACCCATGGCCCACGCGTACGCGAGCGGCACGATGTGGTCGATCTGCACCTTCGCGCCAGAACCCTTGCCGCGCTTGAACACGATCCAGTGACCACTGTAGGGACTGCGTAGTTCACCCGAGGCGACCCCGCGCGTGCAACTGTCGACCGCCGCGATGACCTTGTCGCTCAAGTCGCGGTTCAGGATGTCGTTACGGGTGTCGCACCCGTTGTTCGCCCCGGCGGCGTCAGTGCTGTCGGTCCACGCCTGGCCGAACGCGCTGCGCTCATAATCGGGCGCGTCCGGGCGTTGCGCGAGGACCGGCACAAGCGCCAATTCCCCGAGCATTCGTCGGGCGTCATCAGACGACTCCCCGCCACCGTGCGACACCACCCCGGCGCCTGCAGCAAGCGTCGCGGTGGCTGCGAATGCAGCCAGCAGCAACCACCAGCGGGCTGAGAGACCTACGCCGTCAGGACTTGTCCAGGAACGCCAGGCGTACCGGACCCAGGATCGAGTCGACGAGGGCCGCCATCGGTTTGTGTTCGACCAGCGTGAGGTCGCCGCCGACGACCTCGTCGGCGAGGGCCCGCGTGTCGTCGATGAGGTCGGCATCGGTGAGGAGCGAGAGGAAACGGAGCGAGGAGGTCTGCCCGGACTGGAGCGAACCAAGCAGATCACCTTCCCTTCGCTGCCGGAGGTCGACGTACGACAACTCGAACCCATCGTTGGACGCAGCGACCGCCTGCAGTCGTTCCATCGACGGCGACATTTCCGAGGATCCGGTGATGAGCAAGCACAATCCGGGCAACCCGCCACGCCCCACACGACCTCGGAGCTGATGGAGCTGGCTGACCCCGAATCGGTCGGCATCGACGATCACCATGGTGGTGGCATTCGGGACGTCGACACCCACCTCGATCACCGTCGTCGAGACGAGGATGTCGACCTGGCCGGCGGTGAAGTCCGCCATCACCTCGCTCTTCTCGTCAGGTGAAAGCCTGCCGTGCAGCAATTCGATGCGGTGCCCCCCGAGTGGTCCCTCGCTGAGGGTCTTGAACATGTCCACCGCGGCTGTCGCCGGTTCGGCCGCACCCTCTGATGACTTCTGCTGCGACCGCTGACCTGCGGGCGTTCCGTCATCTCCGATGCGCGCGCACACCACATAGACCTGACGGCCCGCCTCGACCTCTTCGCCGACGCGCTGCCACACGCGCTGAACCCACTTCGGATTGCCGCGGGGCACCACGCTCGTGGTGATCGGCTGGCGCCCCCGGGGCAATTCTCGAAGGGTCGAGGTCTCCAGGTCACCGAAGACCGTCATGGCGACCGTCCGAGGGATCGGGGTCGCGGTCATCACCAGCAGGTGGGGCACCACACCGTCCCGGCCGCGGGACCGCAGGGTGTCGCGCTGTTCCACTCCGAAGCGGTGCTGCTCGTCGACGACGACAAAACCGAGATTGAAGAAGTCGACGTTGTCCTGCAGCAGTGCATGGGTTCCGATGAGAATGCCCACCTGACCGGTGACGGTCTCGAGCAACGCGGTGCGCTTGGCTGCCGTCTTCATCGATCCGGTGATCAGGGCGACCCTGGTCGCACCCTCTTCCCCCTCGAGCTCACCCTCTTTCGCGAGTCCCCCCAGCATGGTCTCGAGGGTTCGAAAATGCTGCGCTGCAAGCACTTCGGTAGGCGCGAGCAACGCGCACTGGTAACCGTTGTCTATCACCCTGAGCATCGCGAGCAGAGCTACCAACGTCTTTCCGGAGCCCACCTCACCCTGCAGCAACCTGCTCATCGGCGACACGGCCGCGGCAGGCTCCGCATCGTGCGGAGCCTGCAGGTCGGCGGTGATCTCCTCGATTACCACACGTTGGCCGTCGGTGAGGGTGAACGGCAACCGGTCCAGCAGCTTGTCCTCGAGCCCGCCCGGTACATACGGGCACGACGGCCCGCTGGCACCCCGGTCCACGTACCGGCGCTGTGCGAGTGCGAGCTGAAGCGCAAGGGCCTCGTCGAATCTCAGTCGGGCACTGGCCTGATCGATATCGTGCTGGCCCTCCGGGACGTGGATCTTACGAAGCGCCTCGTCCGATCCGATCAGTCCGCGCGCCTCCCGTTCGTCGTCGAGAAGGGGATCCTCGATCGGCGCGAGTTCGCCGAGCACGGCCCGAACGCACTGCCAGATGGTCCACGCCTGGAGCTTCGCCGTCCCGCGGTACACCGGGATCACATCACGCAGGAAGTCGGAGAAGTCGAGGGTGCCGTCCGAGCTGTCACCGTCACCGGCATCGGTCGCCAACGCCTTGGCAATACCTTGCATCAGCACCGACCCGACGGCATCGTCTGCTTCTATCGACGTTCCGTCCTCGGGCAGCTTGAGCCAGTTCGGATGGGTCAACTGGAGTTCGTCGCGAAAGTATTTGACCTCCCCCGCCATCATCACCCGCGAGCCCTTCGGCAGCTTCGCGGCGATCCAGGGAGAATTGAAAAATGTCACGGCGATGCGGAACTTGCCGTCGAACACGACGAGCTTGACCATCTTCCGGCGCGAGTTGCGGATAGGGATCGTCTTGTTGTCCTCGACCCGGGCGACCACCGTCAACCGTTCCCCGGGTTCGGGTTTGCGCTCCCCGGACAGGTCCCCCTGTTTGACGTAGCGATCGGGCACGTACCGCAGCAATTCACCGACGGTCTGCACATGTATCTGCTCGTCCAGCATGTCGGCAGCTTTGGGACCGAGTACCGACTCCAATGAATCCGACAGCGTCACCGACGGGGCGGTGGCCCGACCTTCCCGTGAACCCACTACTGCGCCACCACTACTCGACACCCACCTGCAACAATTCGCCTACCTGTCCTCCAGGGAAGCTGGCGAACTCGACACCCGGGTGAGTGCTGTTCACATACTCCTCGAGTTGTTCGAGAATACGCGGCTCGAGATTGCGGCCGGCCAGCACGCTGACCATCTCCCCGCCGGTACTGAGCAGAAGATCGATCAGACCTGCTGCAGCCCCGAAGATTTCGGGATCGATGACCAGCACCCCGTCGCCGATCAGCCCCAGCTGGTCACCGGGCTCGCAGGTACCGGCGAAGGTCAGCGCCCGTTCGGTTGCGGTGACCACCGCACCGAACCTGGTGGCGGCAGCGGCCTCCGCCATCGCGTATGCGTCGTCATCCGGCAGTTCACCCGGATCGTGCACCGCCATCGCCGACAGGCTCTGCACCATCGAGCCACCCGGCAGGATCACCACCGAACGCTCACGTGATCGGGCCGCCGCGGCGACGGCGACCAGATCCTGGGCCGGCAGCGCGCCGTTGCCCATGAGGATCACATGGGCGCTGTCGACCTCGATGATCGCCTTGGCCAGTGCGTCCGCGTCCAGCTCGCCGGCCCCTCCCGAGTCCGCCCGAACCACCACGGCACCCTCCTGCTCGAACAGTTCGGCCGCCTCGTCACCGGTCACCACGGCCACGACCGCGCGTTTGCGGCGCGGCGGGTGGCCCGCCTTCTCTTCTTGTCCGCGGTGAGCGTCGAGAAGGAAGCAGCTGATCCGGATGTCGCTGACCGTCCCCAATGCGAGCCCCGCTTCGACGGCCAGACCCGGCTCGCAGGTGTGGACGTGGATGGAGAACTTCTCACCTGCCACGGCGTCGGCGCTGTCTCCCACGATGACCACCGCGTCACCCAGGTCGTCGAGCGTGGTTCGCAACGTCGAGATCTGTTCGGCCACAGCTCCTTCCAGCAGATACATCACCTCGAAATCCATCTCATCGTCGCTCTCGCAGGGCTCGCCGATCTCATGCCCCGATCGGTCGCCGCCCCCGGCCAACGCGCCCTGATACCGGCGCCGTCGCACGGAGACGCCGGTGAGTACCCGAACCAACTCATCGAAGAGGACCAACAATCCACGGCCACCGGCATCGACGACACCGGCCTGCGCGAGGACATCGAGCTGCCCTTGCGTCAGATCGAGATCGTCGGCGCAGCCGTCGGCGATTGCGCGGGCCAGGTCCGATGGGGTGGCATCGGCGTGCTGCGCAGCGTTCTCACCGGCGCGACGGAGCAGGGTCAGGACGGTGCCCTCTCGTGGCTCACTGACCGCACGTGTCGCGGCCAGCGAACCGAGTCGCAGTCCGGCGACCCACAGCCGGTTGAAGTAGACACTCCCGTCCAGCTGATTGACCTCGGCGGCGTCGGCCAGTCCCACCAGCACTTGCGAGAGGATGATCCCTGAATTACCCCGCGCCTTGGCGACGGCCCCGTCGGCCATCGCCCGCGCCACCTGCGCGGTGTCGGCATCGGGATCGAGTTGATCGACGGCGTCGGCCGCCGCCATCATCGTGTGCAGCATGTTGCTGCCGGTGTCGGAGTCCGGGATCGGGAAGACGTTCAGATCGTTGATCTCGGCGCGCACACCGTCCAGGCTGGATACGGCGCCGTGGATCCAATCGCGCAGCAGACCTGGGTCCATCGCCGGCGCCCCAACCTGCTCTGTCACCTGCCCGCCTCCTCCGTGTGGTCTGACACACAGCCTAATCTGCCGGTGGCCGGGCCCTGCTCCGCTGCGCAGCGAGACCCGACCATTTTGATCATCGTCTCCGGAGCGGCTATTCTTGCAGGGTTGCCTATCGGACACCGGTGCATGCCGAACACCGAGAGGCCATGACCACCATTTTCTCATTGAAGGAGTTCGACGATGGCTGCCGTCTGCGACGTTTGCGCCAAGGGCCCCGGCTTCGGTAAGTCGGTCTCGCATTCACACCGGCGCACCAACCGGCGCTGGAACCCGAACATCCAGTCCGTGCGTGCGCAGGTCGCCCCCGGAAACCGCAAGCGCATCAACGTGTGCACCTCGTGCCTGAAGGCCGGCAAAGTCTCCCGAGGCTGAACTCCGTGCCTGATTCACAGCTGAGCGTTGCCTCCGAGTCCGACTCGGTGCAACTCACCGCTGACGGTGTGCTGCGTATCGCCGTGGCCACCGAGAAGGCCGGCAACTCGCTCGATCGTGACTGCTTCAACCGCGGTACCGAGGCTTTGCTGAAAGTCGCACGCGGCGAGATTAAGGCCGGGGCGGTGCTGTTGCTCGGCACCGGGGCGAACTTCTGCGCCGGTGGCAACGTGCGTTCGTTCGCAGCTGCCCCCGATCGGCCCGTCTTCCTCTCAGGTCTCGCGGGCGACTTCCACGAGTTCGTGAAGGCCCTCGTCGGCGCGAACCTACCCGTGGTCGGCGCTATCCAGGGATGGGCGGCGGGCGCGGGCATGAGCCTGGTGACCCACTGCGATGTCGCCATCGGCGGAACGGCCACCAAGATGCGCCCGGCGTATGTCGGCATCGGGCTCACCCCTGATGGCGGATTGACGTGGTCCCTTCCACGGGTCGTGGGCACTGCCCGCGCCCGCGACATCATCTTGACCAACCGCATCCTGGGCGCCACCGAAGCGCTGGAGATCGGTCTGCTGTCACGAGTGGTCGACGACGAGCAGGTGCTCGCGACCGCGGAGGCAGCCGCAGCCGATCTGGTCACCGGACCCTGGCGGACCCTCGCCGCGACCCGGTCGCTGCTGTCTGATTCACCGACCGCCACGCTTGCCGAACAACTCGACGCTGAGGCGCGGTCCATTTCCGCCCTGTCCGGGGTTCCGGAAGGCATCGAGGGTGTCGACGCTTTCATCGAGAAGCGCTCGCCCGATTACTCGAGCCTCAACGGCAACTGATCCTCGGCCGGCGGCACCCGACCTCTCACGGCAAACGCCAGTCGACTTCCACACCGCCGCGCTCTCTGAGCGCGGCATTGGCTTGCGAGAACGGCTTCGATCCGAAGAATCCCCGGCGCGCTGACAGCGGCGACGGATGGGGCGAGGTGATGGTGGTCACCCCGGGCAACCACGGTTCGAGAGACGCGGCGTCCTTACCCCACAGAATCGCGACGAGCGGCTGATCACGGGCGGCCAGCGCCTTGATGGCGCACTCGGTCACCGCTTCCCACCCTTTTCCGCGATGACTTGCGGCTGCCCCCGGCGCGACGGTGAGCACCCTGTTCAGCAGCAGCACGCCCTGCTTCGCCCACGGCGTCAGGTCACCGTTGGACGGCCGCGGATAGCCGAGATCGTCGCAGTATTCGGTGAAGATGTTGACCAGACTGCGCGGCACGGGACGTACGTCCTCGGCCACGGAGAAACTCAATCCGACGGCGTGTCCGGGCGTTGGGTACGGATCCTGGCCGACGATGAGTACCCGCACGTCCTCGAACGGATTGGTGAAGGCGCGCAACACGTTCGCACCCTCGGGTAGATAGGAACGACCGGCAGCCAGCTCACCGCGCAGGAACTCCCCCATCTTGGCGATGTCCGGCGCCACCGGTTCGAGTGCATTCGCCCAGCCGGGGTCGATGAGTTCTGAGAGTGGTTGTGGGTCAGGCATGATCCTCCCTCCCGCTCAGTCGAGCCGACGCAATGCGGTCTGGTAGTAGATGGCGTTCTGCGCGTACATCTCGACGTTCATCTCGATATGGCCCTCCGGCACCTCGAAACCCGCCCGAATCTTCGCGGGCACGCCCAGCGCCATCGCCCTCTCGGGAACCTCGAACTTGAACGGCACCACAGCACCCGCACCGACGATCGCTCCCGCGCCGATCCGGGACCCGTTGAGCACCACCGATCCTGACGCGATCAGGCAGTTGTCCCCGATCACGGCGCCTTCGATGTGGGCGTTGTGCCCCACGACGCAACCGGCGCCGATGACCGTCGGATCGATCGGGGTGCAGTGGATGACCGTGCCGTCCTGGATGTTCGTGCGATCGCCCACGGTGATGGTGCCGTAGTCACCGCGCAAGACCGCACCCGGCCAGACGGAGACGCCGGCGCCGAGGGTGACGTTGCCGATCACCACCGCATCGGGATGTACATATGCACCTTCGCCCAAGTGCGGTGCCCTGTCTTCGAGTGCGTAGATCGCCATGCAGATCACAGTATCGGTAGCCCTGAGGCGATCACGATCGGTCCCGCAACCAAGCGAGCGTCAGAAGGTTCGCCAGCCGGCGTCGAGGTCGACATCGTCGATCCCCGTGACCGCCACCGCCGGACCCCCGGTTCGGTGTTCCACGGTTCCGATGACCGTCCACCCGACAGGGACCGCCCCGGCCGGGAAACTCGCGAGCAATTCATGATCTTCGCCGCCACCGAGCACCCACCGGAGCGGATCGGTGTGCAGCGCAGCGGCGGCGGCCGCCAATTCGGGCAACACCGGGACCCGGGTCGGGTCGACGGTCATGGCGCATCCCGATTGCCGTGCCATCGTGCGGAGTTCACTGATCAGACCGTCGGAGACGTCCGTCATCGCATGAACACCGGCACTCGTCGCTCCTGCGGCCAAGAACAGATTCGGGGAGGGTTCGCAATGCGCGGCGACCAGCGTGGGAAACCCGGTGACGCCTGCGAGCAGGAGATCGAGTCCGGCGCCGGAGGCACCCAACGGGCCTGACACGGCGAGTACGTCACCCTCCCGCGCAGTCGACAGGCGCACCGGCGAGCGGGAATCCATTGCTCCGATCGCTGTCACCGCGATGACGAGCTGGCTTCCGGCGGTCAGGTCTCCGCCGACCACCTGTGCGCCGTACCTCGCGGCCGCCGTGCGCATCCCGTCCCGCAGGCCCACGAGCGTGTCCACCCCGAGGTCCTTCGGACAGGTCAGTGAGACCACGAACCCGGTGACTCTTCCGCCCATCGACATCACGTCTGCGGCGTTGGCCACGATCGCCTTCGCCCCGACCTGGATCGGCGTACTCCAGTCGAGGCGGAAATGCTGACCGTCGACGAGAGCGTCGGTACTGACGACCACGGGGCCACCACCGGCCAGCACCGCCGCATCATCGCCGGGACCGACGAGCACTCCGGTGTCGGTGCCGTCCACGGACCGGTGACCGGCGATGAGGTCGATCAGTTCGAGCTCACCGACGTCACCGACGGTGCGGACCGGGTCGTCCGACACTGCTCTCACCACCCTCTCCACTAGCTCATCGGTCTCTTTGATTCGCCACTGCGCACCGTTGTCGGTGAGAATATGTGCCAGTGTATTTGGGTCAGCCACCGGCTGATCGTCGTCGTGAACGAAAGGAACGCCGTGGTTCAGGCTTACATACTGATCCAAACCGAGGTCGGTAAAGCTGCCGTGGCCGCTGCGACGATCGCCGGTATCGACGGCGTCGCCTCATCGGAGGAGGTCAGCGGCCCATATGACGTGATCGTCAGGGTCGACGCCACCGATGCCGCGCACCTGACCGAACAGGTTGTGCCACAGATCCAAAATGTCGACGGCATCACCAGAACTCTGACCTGCCCGGTCGTCACCGGCGGCCCTAGGCACCCGTGAGCGAAGGTTCCCCCCGGCGTCTGAGCCCCGCAGTCATCGCGAGCATCATCACCATCCCGGTGATGGTGATCGTGGGCTTCATCACCTACGCGGTGTTGAAATCCGATGACGTGACGTCGGCGGACACCCCGCTCAAAGCCATGGCCGCGCCGGAGCAGGCCTCTCCCGACTGCGCGAAATTGATCGCGGCCCTCCCGGAGACCTTCGAGGGATTCGGTACCCGCGAGACCGGCGACGACGGGATGGTCAGCTGGCCTCCCGGCGATCAGGTGCCCGGGCCGGTACAGGTCCGCTGCGGCGTGGACAGACCCGAATCACTCTCTCCCACCTCCGGGCTGCAGGTCGTCGATCCCGTGCAGTGGTTCCTCGTCTCGGCGGAGACCGAGGCCAAAGGCTTCCTGTGGTACGCCGTCGACCATCGCCCCTACGTCGCGATCTGGCTACCCGAAAATGTGGGTAACGGCCCCATCCAACAGATTTCGACCCTCATCGACCAGAACTTGCCGACGGCACCGATCGATCTCGGGTGACCGGCCCGCCGAGGGCGATCTGCTACTCGGGCTTGGTACGCCGGCCCAGCAGTGAGTAGATCGCCTCTGTGACCGTGAGTCCCTCGTGGCATACCTGGTGGACGGCTTCGGTCAACGGCATGTCCACCCCGTGCTGTTCAGCCAGCGCTCGCACCGAGGTGCACGACTTGACCCCCTCGGCGACCTGGCCGTTGGTGGCTTCCTGAGCCTGCGCCAACGTCTTGCCCTCACCCAGCCGGCTGCCGAAGGTCCGGTTGCGTGACAACGGTGACGAGCAGGTGGCAACCAGGTCGCCGACGCCCGCGAGTCCCGCCAGCGTTTCCGGACGGCCCCCGAGTGCGACCCCCAGCCGGATGGTCTCGGCCAGTCCACGAGTGATGATCGACGCGAGCGTGTTCTCACCCAGGCCCACTCCCGATGCCATCCCGCACGCCAGCGCGATGACGTTCTTCACTGCCCCACCGATCTCGCATCCGACCACATCGGTATTCGTGTAGGGGCGAAAATACCTTGTGCTGCAAGCATGTTGAATCTCTTTGGCCCGGTCCTCGTCCGAACACGCCACCACGGTCGCGGCGGGCTGACCCACCGCTATCTCCCGGGCGAGGTTCGGACCGGACAGAACCGCCACCCGGCCGGTCTGTGCCCCGGTCACCTGCGCGATGACCTCCGACATGCGCAGCAGCGTGCCGGTCTCGACACCCTTCGACAACGACATCAACGTCGCGGTGTCACTCAGATGCGGTAGCCAGGTCTCCATGCTCCCGCGGAGGGACTGAGACGGCACCGCGCACACGACCAACTCGGCCTGCTCGAGCGCCTCCGCGAGATCGGCACTGGCACGCAGGGCCTCCGGAAGAGGGACGTCCGGCAGATAGTCCGGATTGGTGTGCGTCTCGTTGATCGCCGCCGCCAGTTCAGCTCGCCGAGACCACAACACCGTGGGAGTCCCGGCATCGACCAAGACCTTGGCCATCGCCGTGCCCCATGAACCCGAGCCCATGACGACCGCCCGCATAACTCCACCACCTCTGTTTCGTGCGCACCATGTCCGAATCCGACCCCGGACGCCCCAAGCCTAGTGTCACGGGAGGGCCGCCGGACAGGGGTGCAGTTTCCCCCGCCCCTCGCCGACGACCATGATGGAGTCCATGGATATGCGGGCGGTGGCAGTGGTCATCGCGGTCAAGCGGCTCGACGCAGCCAAGACGCGGCTGACTCCGACCATCGCGGCGGACGACCGGCGCGCGCTGGTGCTCGCGATGCTCACCGACACGATCGCCGCCGCGCGGGCCGCCGGTCTGCATCAGCTGGTCATCGTCAGTCCTGACAGCTCGGTGGCCGCGGTCGCGCTCGACGCCGGCGCCAGCACGGTCGTCGACGACGGAGAGGTTCTCAACGATGCCTTCGCACTCGGCATCGAGCACGCCCTGACTCTGTGGCCAGGACATCGAATCCTGGTGTTGCAGGCCGACCTACCGGCCGCTCGCCCGGCGAGCCTGAGGGCTGCGGTCGACCACTCGGCACAGCACGACCGGTCGTACATCCCCGACCACTCCGGAACGGGGACCACCGCCCTGTTCCTGAACGCTCACCAGCCCGGTGGCGCCGACGTCCTGCGCTTCGGGCCGAACTCGGCGTCCGAGCATCGCGGCCGCGGGGCCGTCGACCTCACCGCCGGTGTGGACAGATGGCCCGATCTCCGGATGGACGTCGATACCGTCGACGATCTGCTGGCCGCACAGGACATCGGCGTCGGACAGGCGACCTCACTGGTCGTCTCACGCTTGCAATTGCGTGAACAAACTCAAACACCCGGTGCCACGGCTCCTGCCGATGGTCCATGATGGGTACGTGAGCACAGCAGAACCGAGCAGTCAGCACGCGTCACCCCCGCCGTCACCATCGTCGTCGATGCCCACAGCGCCGCCCGCCGCGACGGCGTTGCCCACCGAGACCGCAGATCTGCCCGAAGACCGTTACCTGAACCGCGAACTGAGTTGGCTCGACTTCAACGCCCGGGTACTGGCGCTGGCCGAAGACTCCTCACTGCCGCTCCTCGAACGGGCCAAGTTCCTCGCCATCTTCGCGTCGAACCTCGACGAGTTCTTCATGGTGCGCGT
This sequence comes from Williamsia sp. 1138, assembly GCF_002095435.2. Lineage (GTDB taxonomy): Bacteria > Actinomycetota > Actinomycetes > Mycobacteriales > Mycobacteriaceae > Williamsia. The sequence continues at coordinate 68,337 of NZ_MJEJ02000042.1, read as the reverse complement.
GGCCGGGCTCAAGCGTCGTCACGAGACCGGCCTCTCGGTGCGCTCCGCCGACGGGCTGTCGCCGCGCGAGCAATTGGCGCTGATCGGTCAGCGCACTCAGGTGCTGGCCGAACGGCACGCCGGAGTCTTCCTCGATTCGGTACGACCGGCGTTGACCGACAACAACATTCACGTTGTCACCTGGGATGCGCTCTCGACGGAAGAACGTCAGCGTATGGACGAGTACTTCCACGAGGTCATCTTCCCGGTCCTCACTCCCCTCGCCGTCGATCCCGCACACCCTTTCCCCTACATCTCGGGTCTGAGTCTCAATCTCGCTGTGACCGTGAAGGACGTCGGCGAGGGCGGCGAGCACTTCGCCCGTGTCAAGGTCCCCGACAACGTCGACCGGTTCATCCGAGTCGATCGGCTGATGCCCGCGCAATACCGCGATCGGTACGCGAAGACGGCGACGACACCGGCGAAAGCAGTGCTGCTGCCGCTCGAATACCTGATCTCGGCCCACCTCGACCAGCTGTTCCCCGGCATGGAAATCGTCGAGCATCACGCTTTCCGTATCACCCGCAACGCCGACTTCGAGGTGGAGGAAGACCGCGACGAGGACCTGCTGCAGGCGCTCGAACGCGAACTGGCCCGACGCCGCTTCGGATCCCCGGTGCGGCTCGAGGTCGCCGACGACATGACCGAGCACATGCTCGAATTGCTGCTGCGAGAACTGGATGTCGATCCCGGTGACGTGATCGAGGTCCCCGGACTGCTCGACCTCTCGTGCCTGTTCCAGGTCGCCGGTATCGACCGGCCGGCATTGAAGGACCCCCCGTTCGTCCCCGCCACTCATCCGGCCTTCGGCGAGCGAGAGACTCCCAAGAGCATCTTCTCCACCCTGCGTGATGGTGATGTCCTCGTCCACCATCCCTATGATTCCTTCTCCACCAGCGTCCAGCGCTTCATCGAGCAGGCTGCCGCGGACCCCAACGTGCTCGCCATCAAGCAGACGCTCTACCGGACCTCAGGCGACTCACCGATCGTCAACGCACTGATCGACGCAGCCGAGGCCGGTAAACAGGTTGTCGCACTGGTGGAGATCAAAGCGCGCTTCGACGAGCAGGCCAACATCAAGTGGGCCAGACAACTCGAGCAGGCCGGGGTGCATGTGGTCTACGGACTCGTCGGCCTCAAGACCCACTGCAAGACATGTCTGGTGGTACGCCGGGAAGGTTCGACCATTCGCCGGTACTGCCACATCGGCACCGGTAACTACAATCCGAAAACCGCGCGACTGTACGAGGACGTGGGTTTGTTCACCGCCTCCCCCGACATCGGTGCCGACTTGACCGACCTGTTCAACACCCTCACCGGTTACTCACGAAAGGTTGCCTACCGGAACCTTCTCGTCGCACCGCACGGGGTCAGAGCGGGAATCGTCGGGCGAATCCTCGCCGAGAGCGAGCGACACCTCAACGGACACTCCGACGCTCGGATCAGGCTGAAGGCCAACGCGTTGGTGGACGAACAAGTCATCGACGCGCTCTATCGTGCGTCGCAGGCAGGCGTCCCGGTGGAGGTCGTCGTCCGCGGCATCTGCGCTCTGCGGCCCGGGGTGCCCGGGATGAGCGAGAACATCACCGTCCGTTCGATCCTCGGACAGTTCCTGGAGCATTCCCGAGTGCTGCACTTCGCGGCCCTCGACGAGTTCTGGATCGGCAGCGCCGACATGATGCACCGCAACCTCGATCGTCGAGTCGAGGTGATGGCGCAGGTTCGCGACCCGCGCCTGACCCGCGAACTCGACGACGTATTCGCCTCGGCGATGAACCCGGCGACCCGTTGCTGGGTCCTCGGCGAAAACGGAAGCTGGACTGCTTCGCCCGCCGCCGGCGAGGACGTGCGCGATCATCAGCGCCAGATGATGCGCCGTAACCGCAGCCGGGCCGACCTGATCCAGTGAGCAAATCGGCAGGACGCACCGCCGCCGTCGTGTACGCGGCCGGTGGGGTCGTGTGGCGCGAGACCCCCGCCGGCGACGTCGAGGTGGCGCTGGTGCACCGCCCGCGATATGACGACTGGACCCTGCCGAAAGGCAAGGTCGAACCGGGGGAAACGCTGATCTCCGCGGCAGTTCGCGAGATCGGTGAGGAGACCGGCTACCACGTTCAGCTTGGTCGCCACCTCCGTATGGTGAGCTACGATCTGCGCGGTCCTGGCCGTAAACACGTGCACTACTGGTCGGCCGAAGTCACCTCAGGATCGTTCGAGCCCAACCATGAAGTGGACGAATTGCGTTGGCTTTCAGTCGGTTCGGCAGAAGACATGCTCTCGTACCGACTCGACCGACAGGTCCTGGGCACCTTCAGGAAACTGCCCGCGCGACTCGACATACTGCTGCTCGTGCGGCACGCGAAAGCAGGACGAAAGTCTCGGTACCACGGTGACGACCGGTTGCGACCGTTGGACAAGGTGGGCCGGGCGCAAGCTGAAGCCTTGCTCTCCCAGTTGCTCGCGTTCGGCCCGACAGCCGTGCATTCGGCAGATCGGGTGCGGTGCAGCCAGACGGTTGCACCTTTGGCAGACGAGCTCGGGGTCGTCATCGAAGACGAGCCGACCCTGTCCGAGGAGGCGTTCGCCGACGATGCGAAGAGCGGGAGACGCCGAATCCGCGACATCGGGCAGTCCGCCGGTACCCACGTGGTCTGCAGTCAGGGCAAGGTGATTCCGCCGCTACTGAAGTGGTGGGCGGCGCACGACGAGCTCAAGCTCCCGGCGGCACGCAATCGCAAGGGTAGTTTCTGGGTGCTCGCGCTCCTCGACGGGAAGCTGGTCGCGGCGAGCCACGTCGACAGTCCGCTCGCCTCGTCCGACCACTGAGATCGGTTACCCACCACTGACCAGACGGCTACGACGGCGGGACAGACAAAACAAGCCCCGGCAGAGGGAAGGTCCGCCGGGGCTTGTGATGTGTCGGTTCAGCGCTTCTTGGCCGGAGCCTTCTTCGCCGGAGCCTTCTTGGCTGCAGTCTTCTTGGCAGGTGCAGCGGCCTTCTTGGCCGGTGCAGCCTTCTTGGCCGGGGCGGTCTTCTTCGCCACGGTCTTCTTGGCCGGTGCCGCCTTCTTGGCAGGTGCAGCCTTCTTGGCCGGGGCGGTCTTCTTCGCCACGGTCTTCTTGGCCGGTGCCGCCTTCTTGGCAGGAGCGGCCTTCTTGGCGGGTGCCGCCTTCTTGGCCGGGGCCGCCTTCTTGGCTGCCGTCTTCTTGGCCGGCGCAGCCGAAGCAGTTGCACTGCCTCGCTTCACCGCAGGGCCCGAAGCACTCAGCTTCTGCTTTCCGGCCACGACCAACTTGAACTGAGCGCCGGGACGGAATGCCGGAACCCAGGTCGGACGAACCTTGACGGTTTCGCCGGTGCGCGGGTTGCGAGCAACCCGTGCGGCGCGACGCCGCTTCTCGAAAACGCCGAAACCGGTGATGGTGACGCTCTCGCCTTTGTTCACCGCGCGCACGATCGTGTCTACGATGTGCTCGACGGCGTCTGTCGCCGTGCGCCGATCGGTCCCCAACTTCGTTGTCAGTTCCTCGATAAGCTCTGCCTTGTTCATGGATTCAACCTCCGCAGACTGTTGGCCCACTTTGGGCCAGCTACAGGACACGGTAAACGTCAAATCGCAAAACGTCCACGTCCGACGCCAAATTTGCTCGGCGTGGCGAAAGGTAAGCCGCCTAACAGGTTACGACAGGGCCCGCTCTCAGGCCCCGGAACCGGGTATCGGGAGGGTCTTTGGTTTCCATACGGGCCTTACCTTTTCGAACTCAGAAATGGCCTCGACCTGCCGTAATGTCAGTCCGATGTCGTCCAGACCCTCCATCAGACGCCACTTTGTGTAGTCATCAATTGCGAAGGGCACCACTAAGTCCGCAGCGGTGACCGTCTGATCCTCAAGGCTCACCGTCAATTCCAATCCGGGCTGCTCCTCGAGCCGTTTCCAGAGCAACTCGACGTCGGACTGGTCGACTTGGGCGGCCACCAGACCGGCTTTTCCGGCATTGCCCCGGAAGATGTCGGCGAACCGGGATGAGATCACGACCCGAAAGCCGTAGTCCGATAACGCCCACACGGCGTGCTCGCGCGACGACCCCGTACCGAAGTCGGGGCCGGCGACCAGGACCGAGCCACGGTCGTACGGCGGGGTGTTCAGGATGAAGTCGGGATCGTTGCGCCAGGCGGCGAACAGGCCGTCTTCAAACCCGGTGCGGGTCACTCGCTTCAGGTAGACCGCGGGGATGATCTGGTCGGTGTCGACGTTGCCCCGGCGCAGGGGGACGCCGATGCCGGTATGGCTGTTGATCGGTTCCATCGTTGTTTCTCCTTGTCGCCGGGGTTCAGACCGTGGTCACGAGATCGGGCAGATCCGTCGGCGCGGACAGGCGGCCGCGGATGGCGGTCGCGGCCGCAACCGCAGGTGAGACGAGGTGAGTGCGTCCGCCCTTACCCTGCCGCCCTTCGAAATTGCGGTTCGAGGTGGACGCGCAACGCTCACCGGGTGCGAGCTGATCCGGGTTCATCCCGAGGCACATCGAGCACCCGGCCTGTCGCCAGTCGGCGCCGGCCGCGTCGAAGATCGCACCGAGCCCCTCCTCCTCGGCCTGCACCCGAACCTGGGTGGAACCCGGCACGATCAGCATCCTGATGCCGTCGGCAACCGTTCGGCCCTCCAAGATCTCGGCGACCGCCCGCAGGTCCTCGATCCGGCCGTTGGTGCACGAACCCACGAAGACCGTGTCGACCGGGACGTCCCGTAGCGGCGTTCCGGGCTTCAAATCCATGTACTGCAGCGCCTTCTCAGCGGCTGCTGCCTTGTCCGCATCGACCATTTCAGAGGGGTCCGGCACCAATGAACCCAGCGGCGCCCCCTGGCCGGGGTTCGTCCCCCAGGTGACGAACGGGGTGAGAGTCGACGCATCGATATGGACCTCGGCGTCGAACACCGCGTCGGGATCGGTGCGGAGCTCACGCCAGTTGGCCACGGCGGCATCCCAGTCGGCACCGGTGGGCGCGTGTGGGCGACCTTTGATGTAGTCGAAAGTTGTGTCATCGGGTGCAATAAGCCCTGCCCGGGCACCCGCTTCAATGGACATGTTGCACACGGTCATTCGGGCCTCCATCGACAGCTTCTCGATGGCCGATCCGCGGTACTCGAGCACGTAGCCCTGCCCGCCACCGGTTCCGATCTGCGCGATGACCGCCAGGATGAGGTCCTTGCTCGTCACGCCGGGCGGCAGTTCACCGTCGACGGTGATGGCCATGGTCTTGAAGGGCCGGAGCGACAGGGTCTGCGTCGCCATCACGTGCTCGACCTCAGAGGTGCCGATTCCCATGGCGATCGCACCGAACGCACCGTGCGTCGATGTGTGGCTGTCACCACAGACGACCGTCATACCGGGCAGCGTGAGCCCGAGCTGCGGACCGATGATGTGCACGATGCCCTGACTGGCATCGCCCATGGAGTGCAGACGGATTCCGAACTCTTCGCAGTTGCGGCGCAGCGTGTCGACCTGGATGCGCGACACCGGGTCCGCGATGACCTGATCGATGTCGACGGTGGGCACGTTGTGGTCTTCGGTGGCGATCGTGAGATCCGGACGCCGCACCGGCCTGCCCGCGAGGCGGAGGCCGTCGAACGCTTGTGGGCTCGTCACCTCGTGGACGAGGTGCAGGTCTATGTATATGAGATCGGGCTTGCGAGAGACACCGTCTCCCTCACCGCGCACCACCACATGTTCTTCCCACACCTTTTCGGCCAGGGTCAACGGACGTTCGCTCATCGTGATCACCACTTTTCTTGAAGTACCGAGTTGGGGCTGGCATCTCAGTATGCGAGAGCATAGTATCGGCTTGTGAGAAATGATACCGCATCTCCGGTGGCCAGTGGAATCGGTGTTCTGGACAAATCCGTGGCCGTTCTGCACGCCGTCGCCGAGGGTCCGTGCAACCTGAACGAGCTCTGCGCGCGCACCGGACTGCCGCGCGCCACCGCACACCGCCTGGCTGTCGGCCTCGAGACGCATCGGCTCCTTTCCCGGAACACCTCCGGGTTGTGGTGTCCGGGACCGGTTCTGGGCGAGCTGGCGGCCGGGGCCACCGACACCGTTCGCGAGGCGGCGGCGCTGGTATTGCCGCGCTTGCGCGAGATCACCGGAGAGAGCGTGCAGCTGTACCGCCGCGAAGGCGCCGACAGGGTCTGTGTCGCAGCGATCGAACCGCCATCGGGCCTTCGGGACACCGTGCCCGTCGGTGCGCGGTTGCCGATGAACGCAGGCTCGGGCGCCAAGGTCCTGCTCGCCTGGGCCGATCCGGCCACCGCCCGGCTCCTTCTGGGCGAGAACGGCTTCAGCGAGCGCACCCTGCTCGAGGTCCGTCGGCGCGGCTGGGCGCAGAGTGCCGGGGAGCGCGAACCCGGCGTGGCGAGTGTCTCGGCGCCCGTGCGCGACAACGGCGGTGAGGTCATCGCGGCGATCTCGGTGTCCGGACCCATCGACCGCATGGGACGCCGGCCCGGGTCCCGATGGGCCGCCGATCTCCTGGCCGCAGCCGACGCCATCAACAAGCGGCTCTAGTGTCGGGTGTCGAGGGACTCACAGCAATACTGTGAGTAGCAAAGATCACAACACGATGTGAGTGAGCCACCTACCCGGTGAACTCACGTACCGAAAGCGAGAGGACACCTGTGGGAACCAACGAGCGCGGCAAGATCGTCATGGCCGAGGACGAGATCACCGAGTTCATCGTCCGCAGCCGCACCGCCACGATGGCGACGGTGTCGGCTCAGGGCAGGCCACACCTGGTGGCCATGTGGTACGCCGTCATCGATGGCGAGATCTGGTTCGAGACCAAGGCGAAGTCCCAGAAGGCCGTGAACATCCGGCGCAACCCGATATGCACCGTGATGATCGAGGACGGTCACACCTACGACACCCTGCGCGGGGTGTCCATCGAGGGAACTGCCGAGATTCTCGACGACCCCGATTCCATCCTCAAATGCGGGATCAGTGTGTGGGAACGCTACAACGGTCCGTACAGCGAGGAGGTCCGCCCCTTCGTCGACCAGATGATGAACAAGCGCGTCGCCGTGCGCGTCGTGCCCGACCGCACCCGTAGCTGGGATCACCGCAAGCTCGGGCTCCCCGAGATCCCCATCGCCGGCAGCACGGCCGAGTTCCTCGACCTCAAATAGGTCGGCTCCGTCTCACCACAGCGCCCCGCCCATCGATCGATGGGCGGGGCGCTGTTGCTCGGCGACGAGGGTCAGCTGTCGAGCTTCGCTGCGATCTCATCGATGATCGGATCGTCGTCGGCCGCCGCTTTCACCTGATCTCGCCACTGCCGCACCTGCGCGTCACGTGACCGGATCTCGGCCGAGGTGTCCGACGTCTCGTTACCGGCTTCGTCCGACGCCATGTCCGGTGACACCGACTCGACCTTCAGGTCGAGTTCGGCCAGCAACTCGTTTTTTGTCAGCTTCTTGGTCATCGCTCAATCCTGCGCCACGGCACGGCGATAGTTCAACCGGGCGCCTTCGCACGCCAGAGGCCATCGCAGCAGACGAGATGGCCGACGACCTCCGAGTCGACCTCAGGTGGACACGCTCCATCGGCGACGAGCGTTCAGAAACCCAGTTGCACACGAACCTCTGTCCACTGCCCATCCAAGGGCAGGGTCCAACATTCGGGTTCGATCGAACTGTTGGTGCAGCCCGCGGCCTTCCACTCGTCGTATGCGATGTCCCAGCCGGCAATCGACTCGAACAGCTCGGACCGCAGCAGCGAAGGCTCCAAGCCCCCAGCGCTCGCCCTGATCTCGTGCATGACCGCGTCACGCTTCGCCAGGCAGTCACCACGCGCGCCGGTGTTCTGACAGATCGCCTTGTCGAGTTCGAGGTCGGCGGCGTACTGCGCGGCGAGTGCTTCCGGTGTCATCACGGTGCCGACAGTCGACGACCCGAGCGAAATCGGCTCACCGGTGTTGTCGCCGCACGCGCCGAGCAACGGGGCCGCTGCGGCGACGACCAACAACCTGAGCAGGAGCTTCATGTTCGGAATTGTCACACAAACACGTCGTCGACAACTACTCGTGATCAGGCCTAACCACCTGCGCCACAGGCGATCTGCCGTAAAGGACGCAAGGGTGATCGTGAGAATCAGAATGTCCGAATTACAGCGGATGCTATGTGAACGTCACCACATACGCTCAGGGGCAGGTCATCAGCCAGGTGCCACTCGCCTTGGTCCAGATCATGGTGTCCGATGTACCGGACGCGGTCGTCAGGGTCGTGACCGCGCCGGTCGCTTCGTCCACAGACGTAACCGTCGACGGCGATGGCCCCATCTGGGATTCGAATTGACGTAGGTAGTCGGTGCACGACGGCTCGAGATAGACGGAGATCTCGTCGAGTGGCGCCCCCGCTGACGTGAGCTGGACGAGCGATTGTGCCCTCTCCTGGAGCGAGGTCGCCTCAGCCACGCCTGTCGAGGGTGCCGGCGACGAGGACGCCACCGGCGATTGAGCGGCGCTCGTCCTCGTGGAGGTGGCAGTCCCGGCCACCTCGGACCCGCCGTCCTCGGACCCGCCGTCCTCGGAGCAACCCGCGAGGAGAAGTCCGGTTGCCGCGAAGACGAGCACGATGCGTTTCATTAGAGACCTCTCCTCTGTGGCACGGGCGTCTGCCCGACCGGATCGTAAGCGCCGCAAGCCGCCATCGATCACAAACTCGCAATAGTCATGGGATCCCACAACAGGCCGCCGAAACCGGGTCGCGAGCATCACGAGCAGAACATGCCGGCCCATCAACCCTGGTCGAGCTTCGCTACCGAAAAGCGATGGCGGCAATCTTTCGCAAAACGGCCCGAGGTCGTGCCGGTTGGTTCACAATCAGTGGCACGTTCGGTCGGGGAGATACCGAGGCGCGAAATCATGCGAAAGACACTGAAATCCGTTGTAATCACCTTTATTTCAGCAGCAGCAATCACTGGTGCGTCAGTGGGCGCAGGACTCGCGACAGCGGCGCCTACCGATGAACTTGTTGTCACTGCCCCAGTGGCACCAGGCGCTGACTCGGTGACCGTGACGTTTACGAATCTCCGCTCCCCGCAGGTGCAACTCGCCTGCGGATACTCGGGCATGCTGGCATCTTCGCCTCCCCCTACCGCAGCAGACCCTGGCACTCCCGTGTTCGCCGGGTCATTTGATGCGTCGACGGCGCCAGTCGAGTCTCGGCCACACGGAGATCTGGCAGACGGAGACTACGCGGTCTACTTCACCTGTGTCGGCAATGTTGTGGGAACCTTCGACCTGTTCGGCTATTCGAACTTCATGGCCACGCCGGCCACAATTCCATCCCACCCCCCGGTGACATTCACCATTGACACCACTCCCGAACAGGACCCGGGGCCGGATTGCTTTGGTAGCGTCTGCCTGCCCTGACCCGACGTGATCGCAAGGCCCTCCCCGGCGAGAGAGTCACACCAGTGGCCACACCGTGGGAGATGGCACTACCAGCGGCCGATCGGCATCACTCATTCCCAACGCCCGGCAAGACAAAGAGAGACCCTCGCCTGCAGTGCAGGCGAGGGTCTCTCTGTTGTAGCCCCGACGGGATTCGAACCCGCGCTACCGCCTTGAGAGGGCGGCGTCCTAGGCCACTAGACGACGGGGCCAAGCTGACTCAGCTTACGCTGTAGTCGCTGGGGTACCAGGACTCGAACCTAGAATGGCGGTACCAGAAACCGCTGTGTTGCCAATTACACCATACCCCAATAAGTACTTCTCACCCGCTCGCGCTGCGCTGAAAAGTGCCGAGAAGAAGAGTATCAAACCCCTCGGCTGAACCCACAATCGCCAGTTCAGAGGCCCTTTTTCAGGCGATGTCCGCGCGTGCGGCCCGAAGCCTGGCGAGGGTCCGGTCGCGCCCGAGCAGATCGAGGGATTCGAACAGCGGCGGACTGATGTGCGACCCCGTCACCGCGACACGCACCGGACCGAAGGCCTTCCTCGGCTTGAGTTCGAGCTTGTCCACCAGAGCGTCCTTGAGGGCGCTCTCTATGCCCTCAGTGGCCCATTCATCGACTGCCGACAGTGCCTCGATGGTCGCGTCCAGTACCGGCCCCGCATCCGCTCCGAGGTTCTTCCGCGCGGCAGCCTCGTCGATGGTGAAATCGGCATCGTCGACATAGAGGAACGCGATGAGTCCCCACGCGTCGCCGAGAACTTGGATTCGGGTCTGCACCAGATCCGCGATCACCGCGAACTGGGTGTCGTCGATGGGCTCACTCAGTTGCCCGGCGTTGATCAGAAATGCTCGCAGGCGACCGGCGAAGTCTTCTGGCGTGAGCCTGCGCAGATGCTCTGCGTTGATCGCGTCTGCCTTCTTCTGATCGAAGCGTGCCGGGTTCGAATTGACCTGACGAACGTCGAAGGCGGCGGTCATCTCGTCGAGGCTGAAGATGTCGTGGTCGTCGGCAATCCCCCAGCCGAGCAGCGCCAGGTAGTTCAGCAACCCCTCCGGGATGAACCCGCGATCGCGATGATGGAACAGGTTCGACTGCGGATCTCGCTTGGACAGCTTCTTGTTGCCCTCCCCCATCACGAACGGGAGGTGGCCGAATTGCGGTGTCCCCTTGGCGATCCCGATACGGGTGAGAGCCTCGTAGAGGGCGATCTGGCGTGGGGTCGAGGAGAGCAGGTCTTCACCGCGCAGCACGTGGGTGATGTCCATCAGGGCGTCGTCGACGGGATTGACCAACGTGTACAACGGATCCCCGTTGCCGCGGGTGAGCGCGAAGTCGGGCACGGTGCCCGCCTTGATGGTGGTTGTTCCGCGCACGAGATCATCCCACTCGATGTCGTGATCGGGCATCCGGAGCCGCACGACGGCGGGCCTGCCCTCGTCGCGATACGCCTGCTTCTGATCGGCCGTCAGTTCCCGATCGAAGTTGTCGTAACCCAGTTTCGGGTTGCGGCCCGCGGCGAGGTGGCGGGCCTCGACCTCCTCTGCGGTCGAAAACGCCTCGTATGCCTCACCGGCGTCGAGGAGCTTTGCAACGACCTCGAGGTGCTGCGGCCTGCGCAGCGACTGCCGGTACGGCTCGTAGGGGCCACCCACCTCGGGCCCCTCGTCCCAGTCCAGACCGAGCCAGCGCAGAGCGTCCAGAATCGCTTGGTACGACTCCTCGCTGTCGCGGGCGGCGTCGGTGTCCTCGATGCGGAAGACAAACGTGCCGCCGGTGTGCCTTGCATGCGCGAAGTTGAACAGCGCGGTGCGCACCAGCCCGACATGCGGGGTGCCGGTCGGGGACGGACAGAAACGAACGCGGACCTGCGAATCACTCATGATGCCCAGGCTATCGCCCGCGGCCCGGCGCTTCACCGACCGGGCACACTCACCCCACGTTCGCCCGGAGGAAGTCGATGAGCAACGCATTGACCTCGTCCGGTTGTTCCAAGTAGCCGTAATGCCCGGCCTCGGCGACTTCCCGGTACGTCGCACCGGGTATCGCGTCGGCGACCTCTTTCGCGAGGTGCGGCGGCAGCGTCCGATCGTCGGCGAAACCGATCACCAGCGCCGGCCGGGTGATCCCGGCGTACGCGGCGGTCCGGTTCGCCTCGCCCTCGTGCAGCTGGAGTTGGGCCCGCACGCCGGCGGTGACCTCCTGGCCGGAGAACTCGATGACGTCGAGCCAGTCGCGCACTTTCGTGTCGTCGTCGAGCGTGTGCCGGGACAGATTGAGATGCGCGGTGATCGCGGCGTGATAGCGCGGCGGCAGTGTGATCTTCTGGTCGTACAGTTCGCGCTCCCCGATGGAGATCGACTCCTGTAGCGGACCGCTGCGCGCGTACGTCGCGATCATCGCGACACACTTCACGACATCGGGCCGGGCGAGCGCGAGCTCCTGAGTGATCTTGGCGCCCAGAGACGTTCCGATCACCGCCGCAGGCCCCGCATCGAGATGCTCGATGAGCGCCGCGGTGTCGGCGACCATGTCGGCGATGGTGAATCCGCCGGGGCACTCACTCGACGGCGCGATACCCCGGTTGTCGAACGTGACGACCCGATACCCGGCCTTGACCAGAGCCGGTTGCTGGTTGGCCTTCCATACGCGACCAGGACTTCCGGTGCCCATCACCATGACCACGAGCGGTCCTTCGCCGGAGTCCTCGTAGCTGATCGTAATACCGTTGACCTGAGCGGTTTTGGGTTGCTGACGCACTCCTCTACCCCCTATCGGCGACCGGGTTGGTGAGCGTTCCGATACCTTCGATCGTCACGCTGACCTTCTGACCGGCGTTCATCGGTCCGATACCTTCCGGGGTCCCCGTGAGGATCACGTCGCCGGGCAAGAGTGTCATGACCGCACTGATCCATTCCACGATCTCACCGACGTCGTGCAGCAGCAGGCTCGTACGGCTCCGCTGCTTCACTTCACCGTCGAGCTCGGTGCGGATCTCCAGATCGCTGGGGTCGAGCTCGGTTTCGATCCACGGGCCCAGCGGGCAGAAGGTGTCGTGCCCCTTGCCGCGCGTCCACTGACCGTCGGCTTTCTGCTGATCGCGCGCGGTGACGTCGTTGCCGACCGTGTACCCGAGGATCACGTCCTTGGCCGCCGAAGCCTTCACGTCGCGGCACGGCCTGCCGATCACGATCGCCAATTCGCCCTCGTAATCGACGCGATCGGACGATTTCGGACGCAGGATGGGTACCTGCGGTCCGATGATCGAGGTGTTCGGCTTGATGAAGATCACCGGGTTCTCCGGCGCCTCGCCACCCATCTCCGCAGCATGGGCCGCGTAGTTCTTACCGATACAGATCACCTTGCTGGCGAGAATCGGGGCCAGCAACCGGGTGTCGGCGAGCGGCCAACTCCGCCCGGTGAAGGTGGGTGTACCGAAGGGATGTTCGGCGATTTCGCGTGCCGTCTCGGCACCGTCCTCACCTTCGATACTGACAAACGCGACCCCGTCGGGGCTGGCAATTCGACCTAGACGCATGATCGCCACACTATCGCACCAGCGGTGTCTCAACCTGCGGGAGGCCGGTTGGGACAGGCACGCTCATTGTTTTAGTATGTGGTCATATTGTTTCATATTTTGAGATACGAGGAGGTTTGCATCATGCCCACCGATACCCGACGCTGGGTGATGCTCACAGCCTCCCTCCTCGGCGCGATGGCGACCACCTGCGTTGTCAGCGGAGTCGCATTTCTGATCCCGGAACTGCACAGGACCGAGGGGCTGTCGCTGGCTCAGGCATCCACTCTGGCAGCGGTACCCATGGTCGGACTACTGCTGTCGACGATCGCGTGGGGATTCGCGCTGGACCGTTTCGGTGAACGCCGAATCCTGTTGTTGTCGCTGACCCTGACGGTGGCCGCGACCGGATCGGCATGCCTGGCAGACGCACTCGACGCGTCGGAGTTCGTCCTGGGCGCCCTGCTGCTCGTCGCGGGCATCACCTCCGCAGCCACCAACGGCGCCGGGGGCAGGATCGTGGTCGGCTGGTTCCCGCCCGAGCGTCGCGGGACGGCAATGGGCGTACGGCAAATGGCGCAACCGCTGGGTATCGGAGTCTGCGCTCTCACCATGCCCGTTCTCGCCGAAAAATACAGTGTAACAGCGGGTTTGGCTGTGCCCTTTGTCGTGACGATCCTCGCCACGATCTTTGTCACCGCGGTGATCATCGACCCGCCCCGCGAGAAGATGGCCGACGGATCGGCGATCACGTCACCGAACCCCTACCGGGGAAGCACCTTCTTGCCGCGCGTGCACGGGGTGAGCATCCTGCTGTCGATCCCCCAGTCGATGCTCTGGACGTTCGTTCCGGCGTGGCTGATCGTGCAGCACGAGTGGTCGGCGCTGACCGCCGGTGTCCTGGTCACGATCAGCCAGGTGCTCGGCGCGTTCGGTCGCATCGCGGCAGGCCGATGGTCGGACTCCTGGGGCTCTCGGACCAAGCCCATCCGCCTGATCGCGATCGGCGCAACGGCATCCGTCGGACTCTTGGCGTTCACCGATTGGCTCGACAGCCCGACCGCGGCCCTCGTCATGGTCGTGGCAAGCGTGATCACGGTGGCAGACAACGGGTTGGCGTTCACGGCCATCGCCGAGTTCGCCGGCCCCCAATGGAGTGGCCGTGGCCTGGCGATACAGAACACCGGGCAGTACCTCTGGATGGCGGCGTCCACCCCGGTCTTCGGGTTGGCGATCGGCGCGTTCGGCTATCCGGCGGCGTTCCTGCTCTCCGCCGCCGCGCCCGCGGTCGCGGTCGGTCTGGTACCGGCAGACGAAGAACGCAAGACCGCGGTCACCGTGTCCTGAGCGACCGAACTCAGGTCGAGCTCCGTCTCCCAAAAATTCGCGCCACCTGCATGCGGACGCGCCAGCTGCAACTGGCGCGAACGCACGGAGGTGGCGCGAATTCGTGAAGTGGGGTTCAGCCGAGTGCGGCGCGGATCCTGGTGCCGACCTCGGTCGTGGTCACCGGGGTGTCACCGCGACCTGCCAGGTCGGCGGACACGGCCTGGTCGATCCGTTCTGCCTCGGCGTCGTGGCCGAGATGACGCAGGAGCAGCGCGACCGACAGTATTGCTGCAGTCGGATCGGCTTTGCCCTGCCCGGCGATGTCCGGTGCGCTGCCGTGGACCGGCTCGAACATCGACGGATTGGTGCCGGTGGCGTCGATGTTGCCTGATGCCGCCAGGCCGATGCCGCCGCTGACCGCACCCGCGATGTCGGTGATGATGTCGCCGAACAGGTTGTCGGTGACGATCACGTCGTAGCGGCCCGGATCGGTGACCATGTAGATGGTGGCCGCGTCTATGTGGTTGTACGCCACGGTGACATCTTCGAACTCGACCGCGACCTCATCGACAGTCCGCTTCCACATCGAGCCGGCGAACGTGAGCACGTTGGTCTTGTGGATCAGCGTCAAATGCTTGCGACGACTCTGTGCACGCGCGAAGGCGTCCCGGACAACCCGTTCGACACCGAACCGGGTGTTGACGCTGACCTCGGTGGCGATCTCGTGCGGCGTACCGACACGAATGGCGCCACCGTTGCCGGTGTACGGGCCTTCGGTGCCCTCGCGGACCACGACGAAGTCGATCTCGGGATTGCCTGCCAGCGGTGACGCGACCCCCGGGAAGAGCTTGCTCGGACGCAGATTCACATGGTGATCGAGGGCGAACCGCATCTTCAGCAGCAGCCCGCGCTCGAGAATGCCCGGCGTGACCGACGGATCGCCGATGGCACCCAGCAGAATTGCGTCGTGGCCGCGGATGGCATCGAGATCGTCGTCGGTCAAGAGATCGCCCGTGCGGTGGTAACGCTGTGCGCCCAAGTCGAACTCGGTGGTCTCGACGCCGGGCAGCACCAGATCCAGGACTGACAACGCCTCGTCGATGACCTCGGGGCCGATGCCGTCGCCCTTGATGACAGCGAGTTTCATGACAGGTCGACCTGTTCGATCAGGGTGGCGTCGACGGCCTCGCCGATGGCCGTGATGACGGCATCCGGGATCTGCTGACTCACGCGCAACAGGATGGTGGCGCCTTCGCCCTCGGCATCCTGAGACAAACCGGCGGCCTGGATGTCGATCCCGGCGTTGCCGAGCAGGGTGCCGATCTTACCGAGCGAGCCGGGCTGATCGCCGTAGGAGACGACGAGGTTGAGGCCCTCGGCTCGCAGGTCGAAGTTGCGGCTGTTGATGTTGACGATCTTCTGGACCTCAGCGGGGCCGGACAGGGTGCCCGCCACATTGAGGACCGTGCCGTCGCCGAACACTGCTCGCAGATCCACGAGGTTGCGGTGGTTCGGGCTCTCCGAGGCGGTGGTCACCTCGGAGGTGACACCACGCTCGGCAGCCAGCGACGGCGCGTTGACGAAGGTGACCGGCTCTTCGATGACCGCAGAGAACAGACCTCGCAGCGCGGAGAGGCCCAGGACGTCGACGCTCTTGACGGCGATCTCACCGCGGACGTCGACGGTGAGGTTGGCCGGCACCTGACCGGACAGGGCACCGACGAGTACACCGAGCTTGCGGACGAGTTCGAGCCACGGCGCGACCTCGTCGTCCACGGTGCCACCGGTGATGTTTACGGCGTCGGGGACGAAGTGGCCCGCCAGCGCCAGCCGCACGCTCTTTGCGACATCGGTGCCCGCGCGGTCCTGCGCCTCGGACGTCGATGCGCCCAGGTGCGGGGTCACCACGACCTGCGGGAGTTCGAACAGCGGCGAATCGGTGCACGGCTCGGTTGCGTAGACGTCGAGGCCTGCGCCGAAGACGTGTCCGGAGTTGATGGCGTCGGCAAGGGCCTGCTCGTCGATCAGTCCACCGCGCGCAGCGTTGACGACGATGACGCCCTTCTTCGTGCGCGCCAGCTCGTCTGCACCGATCAGACCCAGCGTCTCCGGGGTCTTGGGCAGGTGCACCGAGAACATGTCAGCGCGTTCGAGCAGTTCGTCGAGCGTCACCAGCTCGATGCCGAGCTGCGCGGCGCGCGCCGGGGACACGTAGGGGTCGTAGGCGATGATGTTGGTCTCGAACGCGGCCAGACGCTGCGCGAACAGCTGGCCGATACGGCCGAGGCCGACCACGCCGACGGTCTTGCCGAAGATCTCGACGCCGTTGAACTTCGAACGCTTCCAGGTGTGCTCGCGCAAGGTGGCGTCGGCGGCGGGGATCTGACGCGCCGCGGACAGCAGCAGGCTCACCGCATGCTCGGCGGCCGTATGGATGTTCGACGTCGGGGCGTTGACGACCATGACGCCACGCTCGGTCGCGGCCGGGACGTCGACGTTGTCGAGACCGACACCCGCGCGGGCGATGATCTTGAGGTTCGGTCCGGCCGCGAGGACCTCCGCATCGACCTGCGTTGCGGAACGCACCAGGATGGCGTCGGCGTCCTTCACTGCTTCCAGCAACTTGGGCCGGTCGGGCCCGTCGACCCACCGCACCTCGACATCCTCACCGAGGGCGGCAACGGTGGACTGTGCCAGTTTGTCGGCGATCAAGACGATTGGGCGGCCGGTGGGGCTCACGGTTTTTCTCCTGCGGTCAGGCAATGTCCGGCGCATTACGCCGGACTCACGATGGTGGCAACTCCAGCGATCAGCTTAGTGGCCGCCTGTGGTGCGTTCGCCCCCGGCCTCATGCTCGCCGACCCGCGCGGACCTGCGCCGATGCCGCATAACGATTCGCTCAGAGGTAAACCGACCGTGTGTGACATGCATTACCGTTATATTGCAACCGGGCCGGGGGACGGAACGCAGCGCAGTTCGACCGTAATTGCCGCGATCCGCGAGGACGCCCGTAGACGAATGGGGATCGAATGCTCAGGAAACTGCTCGCTCTGTGCGCGGCACTCGCGACTGCTTTGCTCCTGCTGAGCGGGGTGAGCACCGCAAACGCGGCTCCATCGAAGGTGGCGCTGGGCGGCGGATCGGGAATCCTCGTCCTCAGAGGCGGCAACAGTGCGTCGGCGTGCACGTTGACGACCATCGGCTACGACAACAAGGGCGGGCTGTACGGCCTGACGGCAGCGCACTGCGGCGAGGGCGGACAGCGCGTCGCCTCCGAACAGCAACAGAACCGCGGTGTGCTCGGTCGCATCACCTTCTCCAATCACAAACTCGATTACGCGATCATCTCGTTCGATCAAGACAAGGTTGTGCCCACCCGAACAGTCGGCGGTGTGACCATCCGCGGGGTACAGACCACTCCCCCGAACTTCGGCACCATTGCGTGCAAGGAAGGCCGGACCACCGGCAACACCTGTGGGGTCACGTGGTTTTCCAACGGCGCCGAGCACATCAGCCAGATCTGCGTCACCGAGGGAGACTCCGGAAGCCCGGTCGTCGTCGGCGACAGACTCATCGGCATGGTCAACGCGTACTACTTCGTCGGATGTATCGGCCCCGAGACCGGCACCAACATCAACCCGATCTTGATGGACCTGCCCAAACGCGGCGTCGACGGCTTCCGCGTCTACTGATCGGTATTCGCCGGCCCGGACAACCGGCGAGCTGCGGCGACCTCGGTTACGGTCATCACACCCCCCGCGCCGTCGGGGGCTCGGCGTCGGGAATCGAGCAGACCAATGGTTCGCAGGGCGGTAGTGGCAATGATCGGCGCGCTCGCCGTGTTGAGCGGTTCCGCGATCGCCCCGGCCACCGCGATCCCCTCGCAGGCGAAGGCACCACTCGGCGGCGGCACCGGAATCGTGATCGAGCAGTGGGACGGCACGGCAGCCATCTGCACGCTGACCACCATCGGCCATGATCAGGACGGCAATCTGATCGGTCTCACCGCCGGCCACTGCGGGGACCCGGGGCAATCGGTCCTCTCGGAACTGTGGCCACTGAAGCACCCACTCGGCGTCATCGCGGAAGTCGACACCGACCTCGACTACGCGCTGATCCGTTTCGATGAACGCCGCGTCGAACCCCTTCGGACAGTGGGCCGGGTGACCATCGACTCGGTTCAGATGGCGCCGCCGCAATTCCCCGACATCGCCTGCAAGGACGGCCGGACCACCGGACACACCTGCGGCGTCGTCTGGATCTCCGGCCACGAGGTCCACATATCGCAGATGTGCGTCATCGAAGGTGACTCGGGTGCTCCGGTGGTTCTCGGCGACCGACTCGTCGGGATGGTCAATGCGTACTTCGAGGTCGCCTGTGCAGGCCCGGAAAAGGGCACCAACATCGGCCCGATCATGAAGGATTTGAAAGCCCGAGGTGTCACGGGCTTCACGCTGGCCTGAATTGGCACCGCGCGGGAGGGCTTGAGAACTGACACCGCCCGCGTGCGGCCCGCGTGCTCTGGGGCTTTATGTGTTCGTCTCACCAGCTGTGTTTTTTCGCTCCGCTTCGCTACGCGGGTGTGCGGCCCACTCTCGCGTGCTCTTCCTACGTCGACTCAGTCGCTGCGCTCCCTCGCTCCTCCGTCCAGAGCACGCGGGGCCACACACGGGCGGTGCCAGTTTCAAACAAAACCCCCGGTGTCATTTCGAAAACAAAACAGCCCCGGGCAAACTTGCCCGGGGCTGTTTTGAAAGCTACTGCAGATCAGGCAGTTTCGGTGATCGGGCGATCGACCCAGCTCATCAGATCACGCAGCTTCTGGCCGGTGACCTCGATGGGATGCTCGGCGTTCTGCTTGCGCAGGCCTTCGAGCTCCTTGTTGCCGCCTTCGACGTTGGCGACGAGGCGCTTGACGAAGGTGCCGTCCTGGATGTCCTTGAGGATGCCCTGCATGCGCTCTTTGGTGCCCGAGTCGATCACGCGAGGTCCGGAGACGTAGCCACCGAACTCGGCGGTGTCGGAGACCGAGTAGTTCATGCGGGCGATGCCGCCTTCGTACATGAGGTCCACGATGAGCTTGAGCTCGTGCAGCACCTCGAAGTACGCCATCTCGGGTGCGTAGCCGGCTTCGACCATGACCTCGAAGCCGATCTTGACGAGCTCTTCGGTGCCGCCGCAGAGCACGGCCTGCTCGCCGAAGAGGTCGGTCTCGGTCTCTTCCTTGAAGGTGGTCTTGATGACGCCCGCGCGGGCTCCACCGATGGCGGCCGCGTAGCTCAGTGCCAGCGCCTCGCCGTTGCCCTTCGGGTCCTGATCGACCGCGATGAGGCAGGGCACACCCTTGCCGTCGACGTACTGACGACGCACGAGGTGTCCGGGGCCCTTGGGGGCGACCATTCCGACGGTGATGTTGTCGGCCGGCTCGATGAGGTCGAAGTGGATGTTCAGGCCATGGCCGAAGAACAGCGCGTCGCCGTCGTTGAGGTTGGGCTCGATCTCGTCTTTGAAGATCTTCGCCTGCGAGGTGTCCGGGGCGAGCACCATGATGACGTCGGCCCAGGCGGCGGCCTCGGACGCGGTCAGAACCTTGAGGCCCTGCTCCTCGGCCTTGGCGCGCGATGCGCTGCCCTCGCGCAGACCGATCACGACCTCGACACCCGAATCACGCAGGCTCAACGAGTGTGCGTGTCCCTGGCTGCCGTATCCGATGACCGCAACCTTGCGGCCCTGGATGATCGACAGGTCGGCATCGTCGTCGTAGAACATCTCGACTGCCACTTGACTTCCCTTCTTCGGTGAATCTCCCGGCCCTCTTTGGCCAGGGATCAGTACTTGGTTTCGATATCTAGCGCGTTGCCGACATGCTCTTCGGTCCGCGGCCCAGGGCGACGATGCCCGACTGGGCGATCTCCCGGATGCCGTACGGATCGAGCATCTTCAGCAGCGCCTCGAGCTTGTCCGGGGTGCCGGTCGCCTCGACGGTGATCGATTCGGGCGACACGTCGATAACTTTCGCACGGAACAGGTTGACGACCTCGATCACCTCTCCGCGCGCTGATGCGTCGGACCGCACCTTGATCATCATCAGTTCGCGAGCGACCGAGGTCTCCGGATCCTGCTCGACGATCTTGATCACGTTGATCAGCTTGTTGAGCTGCTTGGTGACCTGCTCCAGCGGGAAGTCCTCGACCGAGACCATGATGGTCATCCGAGAGACGCCCTTAAGCTCGGTGGCGCCGACGGCGAGCGACTCGATGTTGAAGCCGCGACGAGAGAACAGCGAGGACACGCGGGCGAGGACACCCGGGCGGTCCTCCACGAGCACGCTCAGGGTGTGATGGGTGACGGTCACTGCTGCTCGCCTTTCTCGTCGGACTCGCGCTGCGAACCGACCTGTTCGACCCCACCGACACTGCGGGTCATGGTCTGGTGGATCTCGTCCGGATGAGTGGAAGCGGCCTCGTCGTCATCGAACAGCGGCCGGATTCCACGGGCTGCCATGATCTCGTCGTTGCCAGTTCCTGCGGCGACCATCGGCCACACCTGTGCGTCGGCGCCGACGACGAAGTCGATGACGACCGGACGATCGTTGATGGCCCGCGCTTCTGCGAGCACAGCATCGACGTCTTCCTCACGCTCACAACGCAATCCGACGCAGCCCAGCGCTTCGGCCAGCTTCAGGAAGTCCGGGATCCGCACCGACGTCTCTGTGTTGTGGGTCGAGAGGTTGGTGTTGGAGTACCGCTCTTCGTAAAAGAGGGTCTGCCACTGCCGGACCATGCCCAGGTTGCCGTTGTTGATGACGGCGACCTTGATGGGGATGCCCTCGATGGCACAGGTGGCCAATTCCTGATTGGTCATCTGGAAACAGCCGTCGCCGTCGATGGCCCACACCTCGGCGTCGGGCATGCCCTGCTTGGCGCCCATCGCTGCGGGCACCGCGTACCCCATCGTGCCCAGACCACCCGAATTGAGCCAGGTTCGTGGCTTCTCGTACGAGATGAACTGCGCTGCCCACATCTGGTGCTGTCCGACACCCGAACAATAGATCGCGTCGGGTCCGGCGGTCTTGCCGATCGCCGAGATGACGAACTCCGGCGACATCGATCCGTCGGCCGGACGGTCGTAACTCAGCGGGTAGGTCCGCTGGATACCGTCGAGGTACGACCACCAGGTGCTCAGGTCGGGCGCCGCGGTGGTGGTGGCGCGCTCGTCGCGCACTGCCTCGATCAGTTCCGAGATCACCGCACCGCAGTCGCCCACGATGGGCACATCCGCATGCCGGTTCTTACCGATCTCAGCAGGATCGATGTCCGCGTGGATCACCTTGGCGTCCGGGGCGAACGAGTCGAGCATGCCGGTGACACGGTCGTCGAAGCGAGCGCCGAGGGTGATCAGCAGATCGCTGCGTTGTAGCGCCGCCACTGCGGCGACGGTGCCGTGCATTCCTGGCATTCCCAGATGTTGCTTGTGGCTGTCCGGGAAAGCGCCGCGGGCCATGAGGGTGGTGACCACGGGGACGCCTGTCAGTTCTGCGAGTTCGAGAAGTTGTTCGGAGGCATTGGCCTTGATGACCCCGCCGCCGACGTACAGCACCGGTGAGGTGGCTGCCGCGATCAGCCGCGCCGCCTCCCGAACCTGCTTGCCGTGCGGTTTGGTGACGGGCCGGTAGCCCGGGAGGTCGAGCTGCGGCGGCCACGAGAACGTGGTCTGCGCCTGCAGCACGTCCTTGGGGATGTCCACCAAAACCGCTCCGGGACGACCACTTTCGGCGATGTAGAAAGCTTCTGCCATCACCTTGGCGATCTCGGCGCCGCTGTTGACGAGAAAGTTGTGCTTGGTGACCGGCATGGTGATGCCGGAGATGTCGGCCTCCTGGAAGGCGTCGGTCCCGATGAGCGACCGGCCCACCTGGCCGGTGATCGCGACGACGGGAACCGAATCCATCTGGGCATCCGCGAGCGGGGTCACCAGGTTGGTGGCGCCGGGACCCGAGGTCGCGATGCACACTCCGACACGACCGGTCGCCTGGGCGTATCCGGTGGCCGCGTGGCCTGCGCCCTGCTCGTGGCGGACGAGGATGTGGCGAACCTGTTCGGAGTCGAGGAGCGGATCGTAGACCGGGAGCACCGCGCCGCCGGGAATACCGAACACAGAGGTGACGCCGAGCTCCTCGAGGGCGCGCACTACCGCCTTCGCGCCGCTGACACGTTCCGGCGCCACCGTGCGCCGGGTTGCGGCCGCGGCCGCCGTTACTGGCGAGCCGTTACCTGACTGGCGCCGCGGCGCTGCGGGCCCTTTGGCCTGCTGCGATCCCGGACCGCCTGGGTGCGACCCCGGCTGGGTGCGTGCTGCTGGTGCGCTCACTGCACTTCCCTCTGCTCTGACGCCGCGGCCTGGGGCCGCGCACGTCGGTGGACAACAAAAAACCCCCGACAGCAGGTGCTGTGCGAGGGTGGCGCGTCGATGCTTTGTGAGTACTCGTTGTACTCGGTCAGGCGTTGACGCGCCGGCCGAGTACGAGAATCTGTTTTTGCATCACAGTGAGTCAGGCTAGGACTGTGTGCTGCAGTGAGTCAAACTTGACCACCGTGTATCCCACATGATGGGACGCCCCGCGCGGGATGAAACAATGAGGATGTGTCTGAGCCCCAAGCCGTCGAGCTGCCCGCGGAGTTCCGCATTCACCCGATCGCGTACTTCGCCGTCTTCATGATGGGCGTATCCGCGCTTGTCCTGGCCGGTGTGTCACTGCCCTACCTCGGTTGGACGCTGGCCCTTCCGATCGTGGTGGCCATCTGGGTGCGGCGACTGCGCACCATCGTCACCGAAGACGGTGTGACGTCGGTGACGCTGCGCGGACGCAGGTCAGCGACGTGGGATCAGATCTCAGGACTGCAATTCCCGAGATGGGGTGCCGTCCGCGCTGTGCTCGACGACAAGTCGCACCTCATCCTGCCCGCCATCAGTTTCCGGGATCTGCCGCGACTGTCGGCTGCAAGCCGCGGCCGCATTCCTGACCCCTACGCCATCGACAGTCCCGACGCCGAGCGCATCGACGTCGACGCGCCGCCCGAGAAGGCGACGAACAAGAAGGCGGCGGACAAGTCCGTGCCGACATCGAAATCGGGTGCCGCTCCCGACCCGGCCGCGACGCGGCAGCGCGAGACGGGAGCAACCGATCCGGCCGAGAAAGGCGTCGACAAGACCTCGGAGTAGCCTCAACTGCGCAAGTTCTCCCCCTCGCAGCCCGTGGGCGGAGTCGACCCGAGCCAGTCGAGGAACGAATAGCCATGCCGCAGTTGAGGTCACGCACAACCACCGTCGGTCGTAACGCAGCCGGAGCGCGCTCGCTCTGGCGCGCCACCGGCATGACCGACGACGACTTCGGCAAACCGATTGTCGCGATAGCCAATTCGTACACCCAATTCGTACCCGGCCACGTCCACCTCAAGGATGTCGGTGAGATCGTCGCCGATGCCGTCCGCGCCGCCGGTGGTGTGCCCCGGGAGTTCCACACGATCGCCGTCGACGACGGGATCGCGATGGGCCACGACGGGATGCTCTATTCGCTACCGAGCCGTGAGATCATCGCGGACTCCGTCGAATACATGGTGAACGCGCACACCGCCGACGCCCTGGTCTGTATCTCGAACTGCGACAAGATCACCCCCGGGATGCTCAATGCCGCGATGCGGCTCAACGTCCCCACCGTTTTCGTGTCCGGTGGGCCCATGGAGGCGGGCAAGGCCGTCGTCGTCGATGGCACCGTCCATCCGTCCTCGGACCTGATCACCTCGATCTCCGCGTCGGCCAACGACGCCGTCGACGAGGCCGCCCTCCGCGAAGTCGAGCTGGCAGCATGCCCCACCTGCGGATCGTGCTCGGGCATGTTCACCGCCAACTCGATGAACTGCCTGACCGAGGCACTGGGTCTGGCCCTGCCGGGCAACGGTTCGACATTGGCCACGCACGA
Source organism: Williamsia sp. 1138 (assembly GCF_002095435.2). Lineage (GTDB taxonomy): Bacteria > Actinomycetota > Actinomycetes > Mycobacteriales > Mycobacteriaceae > Williamsia. The sequence goes on along the minus strand of NZ_MJEJ02000042.1, from coordinate 44,020 downwards.
AGCGCGGCGGGGACTGTTCACCAAGGCAGGCCAGGTGATCGTCGAGGCAGCACTGCGCTACTACCGCGACGAGGACGAGTCGGTGCTCCCCCGAAACATCGCCACCCCCACAGCTTTCCGGAATGCCATGGCCCTCGATGTCGCCATGGGTGGATCCACCAACACCGTCCTGCACGTACTCGCCGCCGCACAGGAGGGCGAGGTCGAGGGCTTCGACCTCGGCGTCATCGACGACATCAGCCGCAAGGTCCCGTGTCTGTCGAAGGTCTCACCCAACTCCGACTACCACATGGAGGACGTTCACCGGGCCGGTGGAATCGCGGCCATCCTCGGCGAGCTTCGCCGCGCGGGTCTCATCGACGACACCACCAGTACCGTTCACTCGCCGACCCTTGCGACGTTCCTGGACGACTGGGACATCCGCAGCGGCACCGCCACCGACGAGGCGCTCGAACTGTTCCACGCCGCTCCGGGAGGGGTGCGCACCACGACGCCGTTCTCGACCGAGAATCGCTGGGATTCCCTCGACACCGACGCTGCGGGTGGCTGCATCCGCGACCTCGAGCACGCCTACACCGTCGAAGGCGGTCTGTGCGTACTCAAGGGCAATCTCGCAGTCGACGGCGCGGTGCTGAAGACCGCCGGTATCGACGAGGACCTCTGGCACTTCCAGGGCCCGGCCCGCGTCGTGGAATCACAGGACGAGGCCGTGCAGGTGATCCTGAGCAAGACCATCAAGGCCGGCGAGGTCCTGGTCGTGCGCTACGAAGGACCCGCGGGCGGTCCGGGAATGCAGGAGATGCTGCACCCGACCGCGTTCATGAAGGGCACCGGCATGGGCAAGAAGTGTGCGCTCATCACCGACGGCCGATTCTCCGGCGGCTCGTCCGGACTCTCGGTCGGACACATCTCCCCCGAAGCCGCTGCAGGTGGGGTCATCGGGCTCATCGAAGACGGCGACCAGATCCTGATCGACGTCAAGACTCGCAAGCTCGAAGTCCTCGTCGACGAGGACGTCCTCGCCGACCGCCGCGCGAAGATGGACGCTGCCGAACGGCCATGGCAGCCGCGAGAGCATCGCGAACGCAAGGTGACCACAGCCCTGCGCGCCTACGCGAAGCTCGCCACCTCGGCGGACAAGGGTGCGGTCCGACAGGTCGACTGACCCGATTGTGGTGGGTTCTGGCGACTGTTTACGCAGGTCGCGGTCGCCAGAACCCACCACTTTCGGACTACGGGACCGGGTTGCCCGGCGATTCGAACGGGTTGGTGCCGTTGAAGAGGAACCAGATGACGACCGGCGCTGCGATACCGACAATCAGCCAGGCGACCGAACCGATGAACGGCCTCGTCGCCCAGCCCCGCCCGAAGTCGAGCGAGATGCGTCCCGGCCCGGTCAGGATGATGACCGCGGCAGCGAGACCCAGGAACAGTTCGTACTCGATTCCGCCGCCGGTGAAGTCGGGGTCGGCGGCAAAGAACCACACGCCGCCGGCGAGAGTCGCCTTGTAGGCCGCGGCGACGGTCATCACGCCCAACACCGCCGAGCCTGCGATCGGGGTCAACAGGCCGAGCACCAGCATGAGGCCACCGATGGTCTCCGAGAGAGCACCCAGGATCGCCAGTGGCTTCGCGGCATCGGAACTGAACCCGATGTTGGTGTTCGCGGCGTTCAGGAGGTAGTCCTCGAATCCGCTGAGGCGCGGACCATTCCACCAGCCGAACAGCTTCTGACTGCCGTGCGCCATCGCGATCAGACCGACGCCGACGCGAAGTAGCAGCAACCCGAGATCGAGGGTGCCGCGGCGGGCGGGAACCTCGGTGACGAGCGGCTCGATGGGTTCGGGTTCGGCAGGGCCCTTCAGCGCGAAGTCGTCGTCATCGTCATAGCGCGGCGGGGGTCCGTACTCGCGGTGGAAGTCGTCGCGGTCGACGACCCCCGCCGGTATCCGGGTGGTGTGGCCAGACGGGGCGCCGACGACATCGGTGTCTTGGTTTGCGATGTCCTCGCGCACGACCGGGTCCGCGTCGGCAGGATCGGAACCAGCAGACGTCGGCCGGGAAGAATCGTTCGCCGCCTGCTTGCGCAGGGTGGGGATCTGCTCGGTCTCCTCGAGATCCTCGTCGAATCGGGCCGCCTCGTCCTGGCCGGCCTTGTTCGACCGGTACGGGGCGTATCCGTAGGCGCCGGTCTCACCTTCGGCCGGATAAGGCTCGTTTGCCCGCGTCACGGGCAACTCGATCTGTTCGGTGGGCTCGTCGTATGGGCTCGACCCTTGGCCGTCGGGATCTCGTTCGGTCACCCTAGTGACCTTAGAGGCATGTCGGTCGAACGCATCTCTGCCCTGGGCACGGCGCGCCCGATCAGACGTCTCGCGCCGGCCGATCAGTAGTGTGGACGCCATGACAACGCCCCACCGGTCTGCGATCGCGCGGATCGTGATCATGCTGGTGGCGGCCGCCGTGGTGCTGACCGGATGTTCCGACGGGTTCGCCGAGCAGGACCGCAACCGAGAGGCCGGCGACTTCTCCACCAACGTCAATCCCCCGATGCAGCAGCCGGAACAGACGCCGCCGAGCACACCGCCCGCGGATCCAGGCGCCCCCACGGGCCCCTGCCCCGATCCGGATCCGACCGTGATCGCCACCTGCTTGGACGCCACCAGCGGTCTCATCGCTGCCAGCGCGGACGCCACGTCGACCGTGGTGGCCCAGCGCACGAGCGGCAAGATCGTCCGCACCAAACGGGGTGGTCCGACGGTGGACATCGCTTCGTTCGACGTCGACGCTTCCGGTGACGGCGGCCTGCTCGACTTCACACCATCCCCCGACTACGCGCAGGACCAGTTGATGTACGCGTACATCACCACCCCCACCGACAATCGGGTGGTTCGGCTGGCCCCAGGCGACGTACCGAAGCCGATCCTCACCGGTATCCCCAAGGGCGACACCGGCAACATGGGCACGATCCATTTCAAGAGTCCGGGCGAACTGCTGGTGGCCACCGGCGACGCAGGCGATCCCGCGGCCGCCGCAGATCCGGGCTCACTGGCCGGAAAACTCTTGTCGGTGACCGATCTGTCGTCGGGTGGCAACACTCCGCCGAGGGTGCTCACCAGCGGTCTCGGCCAGAATCCCGCGCTGTGTCCGGACGTGGTCACCGGCGCCCTGTACCTGAGTGATCGTGCACCGGCCGAGGATCGCCTGCAGTTGATCAGCCCGACCGGCGTCGGACGCACGCTGTGGACCTGGCCCGACAAGCCCGAGACCGCGGGCTGCGCCGCCGTCAACGGGGTGATCATGGTCTCGCAGACCAGGACTCAGCGATTGCAGGCCATCACCGCGCCGACGGAGGAGAAGCCGACCACGGCCGAGCCCATCACCGTGCTGGAACGGCGCTACGGCGCACTCGGGCGGTTGACCGCGGTTCCCGCGGGACTCTTCCAGGTCGGCACGGTGAACAAGCAGACCGGTACCGCGGGCCCCACCGATGATCGGGTGATCATCATCCCGATGCCGCAGGGTCCCGCCGACACCAACGTCTGAGCTACTGACAGGCAGCCAGCACAAGCTCTTTCACGCGGCCGGGGTCGGCCTGGCCGCGAGTGGCCTTCATGACGTCTCCGACGATCTTGCCGGCCGCGGCGACCTTGCCGCTGCGGATCTTCTCGGCGATGTCGGGGTTGTTGGCCAAGGCCTCGTCAACGGCCTTCTGCAGTGCCGAATCGTCGCGCACCACTTCCAGGCCCTTGTCCGCGATGATCTGCTCGGGCTCGCCCTCACCGTCGAGAACCGCGGTGACCACCTGCTGGGCAAGCTTGTTGGTCAGCTTGCCTTCCTCGACGAGGGCAACGACCTTGGCGACCTGGATCGGGGTGATCGGCAGATCAGCCAGTTCGGTGTCGCGGGAATTGGCCTGTTGCGCAAGGAACGACACCCACCACCCGCGGGCCGCCTCGACCGGCGCACCGGCGTCGACGGTGGCGATGATCAGATCCACCGCACCGACGTTGACGAGGTCGCGCATCACCTCGTCGGAGACGCCCCATTCCTGCTGGATACGTGCCCGGCGCAGCCAGGGCAGCTCGGGCAGGGTGGCGCGGATCTCTTCGATCCAGTCCGCGGCGGGTTGCACCGGCGGCAGGTCGGGCTCGGGGAAGTACCGGTAGTCGTCCGCGGTTTCCTTCCGTCTGCCCGCGGAGGTCGACCCGTCGGTCTCCTGAAAGTGCCGGGTCTCCTGGACGATGGCGGTCCCGGCGAGCAGAAGCGCTGCCTGCCTACGCATCTCGTACCGCACCGCGACCTCGACGCTCTTGAGCGAGTTCACGTTCTTCGTCTCGGTACGGGTACCGAACTCGGTGGCGTCCTTGCGCATCAACGACAGGTTCGCGTCACAGCGCATCGAACCCTGATCCATGCGCACATCCGACACGTCGAGCGACTTGAGCAGGTCACGCAGTGCGGTGACGTACGCCCGGGCGACCTCGGGGGCTCGGGCACCCGCACCCTCGATGGGTTTGGAGACGATCTCGATGAGGGGCACGCCGGCCCGGTTGTAGTCGAGCAGTGAGTGGCTGGCCCCGGAGATCCGCCCGGTGGTGCCGATGTGCAGGGACTTGCCGGTGTCCTCTTCCATGTGGGCGCGCTCGATGTCGACGCGCCACGTGCTGCCGTCGTCCAAAAGGACGTCGAGGTACCCGTCGTGCGCGATCGGGTCGTCGTACTGCGAGATCTGGTAGTTCTTCGGCTGATCCGGGTAGAAGTAGTTCTTTCGCGCGAATGTGCTCGACGGCCGGATGGAGCAGTTCAGGGCGAGGCCGATCCGGATCGCCGACTCGATGGCCTTCTCGTTCACCACGGGTAGCGATCCGGGCAGTCCGATGCAGACCGGGCAGACCTGGGTGTTGGGCTCGGCGCCGAACGTGGTGGGGCAACCACAGAACATCTTGGTGTTGGTGCCCAGCTCGACGTGGACCTCCATACCCATCACCGGGTCGAACTCCGCGATCACGTCGTCATAGTCGAGCAAGTCAGTCATGCCACGAGTTTAACCGGCTCCCGCGGCCCGGAAGTGGTGGGTTCGGGCGAACAAAAGACCAGGTCGGCCTCGCCAAAAGGCACCAAGATCGGGGGGTGGGGTCAGCCGAAGAAGGCCGCCGCATCCTCGTAACGGTTCTGTGGGACGAGTTTGAGTTCCTTGGTCGCCTCACCGATCGGGACGAGTCCGATGTTCGGCCCCTGCAAGCTGACCATCATCCCGGTGTCGCCGTTGTGCGCGGCGTCGGCAGCGTTGACACCGAACCTCGTGGCCAGCACCCGGTCGTACGGGGTCGGCTTACCGCCGCGCTGAACGTGCCCGAGCACGGTCGTGCGGACTTCCTTGTTGATCCGGCGCTCGATCTCGATCGCCAGTTGCTGCGCAACGCCCGTGAAACGCTCATGGCCGAACTCGTCGATACCGCCTTGAGCCATCGAGAAAGTGCCCTCCTTGGGTTTGGCACCCTCGGCCACGACGCAGATGAAGTGCGAATCTCCGCGCTGGAACCGTCGTTTGACCAACCGGCAGACCTCTTCGACGTCGAAGGGCTGTTCGGGGATGAGGATCATGTGTGCACCCGAGGCGATCCCCGAATGCAGGGCGATCCAACCGGCATGCCGTCCCATCACCTCGACCAGCATCACGCGCTGATGCGATTCCGCGGTGCTGTGCAGGCGATCGATGGCATCGGTGGCGACCGTCAACGCGGTGTCGAAGCCGAACGTGACGTCGGTGCAGTTGATGTCGTTGTCGATGGTCTTCGGCACCCCGACCACCGGCACTCCCTCATCCGACAGCCAGGTGGCCGCGGTCAGCGTCCCCTCGCCGCCGATGGGGATCAGGACATCGATGCCGTTGTCGTCGAGCGTTTGACGGATCTGATCGAGACCGGCCCGAAGTTTGTCGGGGTGGGTCCGAGCGGTCCCGAGCATGGTGCCGCCCTTGGCGAGCAGCCGATCGTTGCGGTCGTCGGCAGCGAGATGGATGCGCCGGTCCTCGAGCAGTCCGCGCCAGCCGTCGAGAAATCCGACCACCGCCGAGCCGTACCGCACCTCGCTGGTCCGGACCACGGCGCGGATGACCGCGTTCAGGCCCGGGCAGTCGCCGCCGCCAGTAAGCACTCCAATGCGCATGTGGTGTCCCGCTCCTCGTCTGACGATCATCGTTCGGGTCGGGCGGGCATCTGCTACCGCCGTGTTCAATTGTGCAACTCATCGCCGGTTCTCCGCTCGGCTACCGGCGTCGGACGAGGTCAGCGAACTCCGTTTTCATAGGCATAGACCACTGCTTGGGCACGGTCGCGCAGATGCAGCTTGGACAGCACATTGCTGACATGGGTCTTGACCGTCTGTTCGGCCACGAACAGATGTCCGGCTATTTCCGCGTTCGACTTACCCTCGGCGACCTGTTCGAGCACCTCCCGTTCGCGCGGGGTCAGGCCGGCGAGCTCGCCGGGTTCTGCTCTCCGGGGCCTGTGTCTGCTGGTCACCTCTGCGATGAGCCTGCGGGTGACCGATGGTGCGAGCAGGGCCTCCCCCGCGGCCACGACCCGTACCGCCCGGACGAGCTCCTCCGCGGGCGCATCCTTCAGCATGAAGCCGGAGGCACCGATCCGGAGTGCCTGGTAGACGTAGTCGTCGATGTCGAAGGTGGTCAGCATCAAGATCTTGCTGTGCACCTTGCCGGGGCCGGTCAACAGCTGCTCGGCAGCGGCCAGACCGTCCAGTTTGGGCATCCGGACATCCATCAACACGACATCGGGGTGCAATTGCCGGATCGCGGTGACGGCCGCCTGGCCGTCCGCTGCGTCACCGACCACCGAGATATCGGATTGCGCGCCCAGCAGAGCACCGAAGCCCTGCCGCACCATCGCTTGATCGTCTGCGATGAAGACCGTGATCGACACGCCCCCACCCTACTTTCAGGCCGACTCGGCGACGGGACCCCACTGCCCGAGACCGGGCGTGCCGACTGCCCGGAGCGGCAGCCGGGCTCGGACCACAAAGCCCCCGTCGGGTTGCGGTGCCGCCGAGAGCACCCCGCCGACGGCCTTGGCGCGTTCGAGCATTCCCGGAATTCCCTGACCGCCAGCCGATTCCAGGTTGATGGGACTGGCGGTCGGCACGGTGTTCGACACCACCACGTCCAGATCGTCGCCCGACACCGACAAGACGACGTCGACCCGGGCGCCGGCGGCATAGCGGGTGACGTTCGCCAGCGACTCCTGCACGATGCGGTACGCCACCAGCGCGCAGGCATCCCCGACGTGCTCGCCGGTGTCGAACGGTCGATAGGTCACGTCGACACCGGCACCCCTGGTCGCGGCAACGATCCCGTCGATGTCTGCGATCCCGGGGTTGGGGTTGCGCGCATACGCTTCCGCGCGAGGTGAATCATCCTCGAGCCTAAGCACTCCCAGCATCACCCGGACCTCGTCGAGTGCCTCTCGAGCCACATCGGCGATGGCGTCGAACTCGGCAGCTGCCGCCTCCCCCACGCCGTCGATCCGGTATTTCGCGGTCTGCGACTGCACCACCACCACCGACATCCGGTGCGCCACAACGTCATGAAGGTCCCGGGCGATCCGCGTACGCTCTTCGAGTACGGCGTTCTTCGACTTCTCGGTGTCTTTCAACATGGTCTGCTGGGCCAACTGGGCACGCGACCGCAGGATGATCCGGATCAGGACGCAGATCACTGCCGCTATGGTCAGCCCCACCACCCAGCCGTCCTCGGCTTCCGGCGGCGCCGCCATGTAGATCACGAGACACGAGACCGCCCAGAACACCGGCAACAACCGCAGTGGGGCCCGCAAGTATGCCAACACCGTCAACACCAGCAGTTCGATCAGGTGCACCACCTGGATGGTGTAGTTCCAGTCGTCGATGCGGTCGACGGTCAGACCGATGACCTGCGCTGAAATCACCGAGATGGCCCACCCCAGGGTGGGGTTCGACCAGCCGAACATGATCGGCAGGGCGGCGAAGGCAGAGATGATCGGCAACATGGCCGGCTGCACCTCGTGCGTCACGGCCAGAGTCGGCCAGGCGATCGAGTACAGGATCAATGCGAGGACGGTGAAGAAGAGGTTGATCTTCTGGCCCAGGAAGTGCGCGACCGCGGGTTCGGTGGCGATCGGCAACTTCTTCGCCTCGTCGACCACGTAGTCGGTGGCGGCATTCCACAGTCTCATTGCGTTCACGGTAGCCACCCATTCCTCGTCGGTCCTCATACCTGAGAGGGAGATGATGGTCTGACTTTCGGCGCAGACCGTCGGGCCGACCTCACGCGGGCAGGTCGGCCCGTGATCACACATCCGACCGATGTGCGCTCGTGGCGTCCATTCCTAGTTTGGTTCCATGCACGCAGCACGAAGTCGAATGTTGTTGTCCAGCTTGGCCATCTCCTTTGTCGTCGGACTCGGGATGTGGCCCGCGCCAGCGGCGGCGGCGGCCGGTCCGTATGCGGACGACGCTGATCTCCGCACACCGGTCGGTGCCGCAGTAGCGGCGCTCGTCGGCCCCGACCCCGCGGTCGCCCTGGCCGTTCTACCCGCGGACTTCGAGGCGAAGATGGGCTACCGCCCGGCTCTGGTCGACGGCACGCCCACCGACCCCGCAGGCGATTGCTCATCGCCGGTCCCGTTGCCCGGCCGGTTCGAGGAACCGTGCAAGGTCCACGACTTCGGGTACGACCTGCTGCGGCTTGCCGCCGGGAACGGCACGCCGTTGGGCGGATGGGCCCGGGTGGCCCTGGACCGCATGCTGGGCGACAGAATGCATCAGACCTGCAGTAACCCGGTCTGCGACTGGGCAGCCGATCTGGCGTACACCGGCGTTGCGTTCAATACCTGGCGCCAGCGGGACAGCGCGCCGGTGGCGAAGGAGTCGACGACGGCGATCATCGCGTCGACGTTCGTCCGCGGCGGCGACGAGATCATGGTGCTGGCAGGCCTGCGATGAGCGCGCCGCGGTGGCCTCATCCCCTCGTCAGCATCGGCGCTCTGGTCGGCGCCGCTGTTGCGCTGGCGCCTGGCTCGCTGCCGCGCACCGGTCTGATCGCAGGACTGCTGCTCGCGGCGTTCGGCGGCCTGGGCGCGTTGCTCGGCGCGATGGCGGGTCACCGGTGGCAGTGCGGCCACCGGTCGCGCCGGATCGTGGCCGCCCTCGCAGGCACCCTCGGTGTCGCGTTCTTCACCGCGATGGTGTTGTGGCAGAACGATCTGCGTGGCGCGCTGGGTGTGCCACCGGTCGGCGCCGGGTGGATTGCGACCGCGCTCGCCCCGTCGGTGATCCTCGCGGCAGCATGCACGCTCGGCCGCCGGAGCCGCGCTGCGGGTGCGGTACTCGCCGCAGCCGTGGCGCTCACGGCGATGCCGTCACCCGCGGGCGCGAACCCCGCGGTGGCGACCACTTTTGTCACCGCCGACGCGCAGCCCTCCTCCTTACGGATCTACGGCTCACTCGAGGGCGCCGACAGGGATTTCGACGCCCGCGCCGCGGCGACCGTGCACCGCTGGCAGACCGCGGGAGGCATGGAACGCGGCGCGGTGGTGGTCGCGGTGCCGACCGGATCGGGTTGGGTCGACGGCGACGCGATGAAGGGTTTCGAGTCGCGGTTCGGTGGCGACGTCAGCGTGATCGCGCTGCAATACAGTGACATCCCGTCCTGGCAGGCCTTTGTGAGCAGTCCAGAACCGGCCCGTGAAAGCGCCGTCGCGCTGGTGTCCGCGCTCGTGCGCGCCATCGGGGCCGCTCCGGAATCGGCGCGGCCCAGCATCTACGTCTACGGCCAGAGCCTCGGGGCGGTCGGTGCCGACTCGGCGCGATCATGGGCGGAGCGCCACGCCCCGGAGTCCCTCTGCCACACGGTGCTGGTCGGCGCACCTGCCGGTTCGGCCACGCTCGCAGCAGCGAAAACCACCGTGGTCGCGAACGGCTCAGATCCTGTCGTGCGATGGTCGCCGCGCCTGCTGTGGCAGCCACCGGATCTCCCGCCGACGACGAGTTCAGACCTGCCGGCGCCGCCGTGGTTCCCGATGGCCAGTTTTGTCCAGGCGAGCGCCGACCTGATCGGGGCGCTGTCGTACCCCGCCGGACATGGACACCAATACGGCACAGAACAGGGACTCACCGTTCCCAGTTGCCCCCGGTAGATCCGGAAATGGGGCCTTTTGGCGACCATATGCCCAGGTGGGCACCGCCAAAAGGCCCCATCTTCGGGGGTGCGGGGGGTCAGACTATCGGGCCTCGGGCTGCTTCGTAGGCGGCACCGACGCGGTAGAGCCGCTCGTCGGCCAGCGACGGGGCCATGATCTGCAATCCGACGGGCAGACCATCGTCGGCCGACAGGCCCGACGGCACCGACATCGCGCAGTTTCCTGCGAGGTTGACCGGCAGGGTGCACAGGTCGAAGAGGTACATGGCGAGCGGATCGTCGACCTTCTCGCCGATCGCGAATGCGGTCGTCGGGGTGGTCGGTGAGATCAGGACGTCCACCGACTCATAAGCCTTGGCGAAGTCGCGGGCGATCAGCGTCCGGACCTTCTGGGCCTGGCCGTAGTACGCGTCGTAGTAACCCGACGACAGTGCGTAGGTTCCGATCATGATGCGCCGCTTGACCTCTGCACCGAAGCCTGCTTCACGCGTCAGGGCCATCACTTGCTCGGCACTGTGGCTGCCGTCGTCGCCGACCCGAAGTCCGTACCGCATGGCGTCGAACCGTGCGAGGTTGCTCGACACCTCCGACGGCAGGATGAGGTAGTAGGCGCCGAGCGCGTAGCTGAAGTGGGGGCACGAGACCTCGACGATCTCCGCGCCACGCTCTTTGAGGGTCTCGACGGCAGCATTAAACGAACTCAGCACGCCGGCCTGATAGCCCTCGCCCTGCAGTTCGGTGACGATCCCGACCTTGACCCCGGAAAGATCTTCGGCCGCACCGGCTTTCGCTGCCGCCACCATATCGGCGATGGGTTTGTCGATCGACGTCGAATCACGCGGATCATGGCCGGCGATCACCTGGTGCAGCAGCGCGGTGTCGAGCACGGTGCGTGCACACGGCCCACCCTGATCCAGCGACGACGCGCAGGCGACGAGGCCGTATCGCGAGACCGTGCCGTACGTCGGTTTGACGCCGACGGTGCCGGTGACCGACGCGGGCTGACGCACAGAGCCGCCGGTGTCGGTGCCGATCGCGAGCGGCGCCTGGAACGACGCCAGTGCCGCAGCGCTGCCGCCCCCGGAGCCGCCGGGGATCTTGGTGGTGTCCCACGGGTTCCGGGTGACGCCATACGCCGAGTTCTCCGTGGAGGACCCCATGGCGAACTCGTCCATGTTGGTCTTGCCGAGGATCGGAATCCCGGCGGCGCGCAGCCGTGCGGTGACGGTCGCGTCGTACGGGGGCACCCAACCCTCGAGCATCTTCGAGCCACAGGTGGTCGGCGCGTCGGTGGTCGTGAACACGTCCTTCAGGGCCAGCGGAACACCCGCCAGAGGCGAGGCAGGCGCTTGTCCGGACGCCACAGCCTTGTCGACCGCGGCGGCGGCGGCGAGCGCTTCGCCGGAGTTCACGTGCAGGAAGGCATGTAGTTCGCCGTCTATCTCGCCGATACGGTCCAGGTGGGCCTGGGTGACCTCGACGGCGGACAGGTCGCCGGAATGGATCTTCTCGGCGAGTTCGGCAGCGGACTGTCCCGTGATGGCGCCGGACTCACGTGTGGGGGTGCTCATTCGTCTTCTCCGAGGATCTGCGGTACCGCGAATCGGCCCTGCTCGACGTTGGGCGCGCCCGACAGCGCTTCGTCCGTGGTCAGACCCGGAACGACGACATCGGGCCGCAGCACGTTGGCCAGATCGGCCGGGTGCGCGGTTCCAGGGATGTCGGCAGCGGCGACCTCGGAGATGGTGGCGACGTGCGACAGGATCGAATCGAGCTGTCCTGCGTAGTGGTCGAGTTCGTCGTCGGTCAGCGCCAGCCGCGACAGCCGGGCCAGATGCGCAACCTCATCGCGCGAGATGGCAGACACGCAGATGCACCCTTTCTAAAGTCGGTGGAGTGGCTCACGGCCGTGGGCCGGACCCCGAACCAGACTAGTCGCCGAGCGCACTCCCCCGGCAGGCCGTCCGGTCACAACCACCGTTTTAGCCGGGCGGTGATCCACGGTAGGACCAGGTACACCATCAGTGGCGTGTTGATCAGCGTCGCGATCAGGGTCTTGACCACCAACGGCAGGGCGCCCAGGTGAGCGATCACCAGGAAGTTGATGGCCAGACTCAACGGAAAGAAGCCCAGCCAAATGGTGATCGCCTGTTTCCAGCGCGGCGGCGGGGCATTGAGGATCCGAACCGCGTTCGTCAACGTCGACTGCGGCTCGAACCAACCCTCGATGCCCGACAGTCGATGGGTCGCGTACTCGACGGCGATACCCTCCCCGCGCGACAACCACGCCTTACGGACCGGTGAGGACACCCAGTCGTCGACCTGTGCGTGGGTCTCGAATCGGTACATCACGTAGTACTCGTCGCGAATCTTGGACGAGCGGACCCAGCCGCCACCGAGGAATCCTGGAAAGGTCCGGGCCAACGCGATGCCGGCGTCGGTCCAGGCGACAAAGTCGTGTTCGCGCTCGGGTTCGATCCTTCGGGCAACGGATGTGGTCACATCTGAATCGTCCTGCCGATCGGGCAGATTCGATTGTTGCTCGTTCGGATCACCGGAGTCTTGTGGACTGCGTTCGGTAACCATGACGTCATGGTCCCGCCTTCTGGGGGCCAGCGCATAACCCTGCTGACAACGTCCCTGGTCGGTAAGGTCGCCTGATGATCATCGTCACATCCAATGAAATCCCCGGCTACCGGATCAACTACGCGTTCGGCGAGTGTTTCGGCCTCACGGTTCGCTCCCGGAACATCGGTTCGAACATCGGCGCCGGATTCAAGGCCATGGCAGGCGGTGAGCTCAAAGGCATCACTCAACTGCTGCACGACTGCCGGCAGGAAGCGCTGCAGCGCCTGGCAAACGAAGCCCAGCAACGCGGCGCCAACGCCGTCACAGCGTTCCGTTTCGAGACCACCGAGTTCGGCGGTACCGGTATCGAGGTCTGCGCATACGGGACCGCGGTCGCCATCGAACCCCTGCCCGGAACCGTCCCCGGACCCAGCGAGTTCTGACCGGGTCCGACGCCGGTCGCGACCGGGTGCGCGGCGCGGGTGACCGCGCGGTGCGACAATATCCGGCGTGTCATACCTCTTGCGCGTCTACCTCCAGGACCGCCCCGGATCTCTCGGATTGCTCGCTGTCTCGCTCGGCTCCATCGGTGCCGACATCCTGTCGCTCGATGTCGTCGAGCGAGGCGAGGGCTACGCGGTCGATGACATCGTCGTGGAGGTACCGCGCGGCGCCCTACCCGACACCCTGATCACCGCGGCCGAAAAGGTGGACGGTGTGCGGGTCGATTCGATCCGGCCGTACACCGGGGTCCTCGAGACCCATCGAGAACTCGAACTCGTCAACGACATTGCCGGTGCGGGCCGCGAACGGCTGCAAGTGCTCGTCGACGCAGCCCCGGGTGTACTGCGCGTGGCCTGGGCGACCATCATCACCTCGGGCGGTGCCGGCGCCATTCAATTGTTCGGCAGCTCCAGTGCCCCCGAAACCCAGGTCACCGACGCCAGTTGGCTGCCGATCACCCACGCCCAGGAACTCGACCCGGAATCGGACTGGGTGCCCGCACTGTGGCGGGACATGGACACCCGCCTGGCCGCAGCACCGATCGGTTCGCCCGGCAAGGCGCTGCTCCTGGGCCGTCCCGGCGGGCCCGACTTCCGCCCCTCCGAGATCACCCGTCTGGGTTATTTGTCGAAGATCGTGACGACGGTGCTGGCCCAGCCCTAGTCCTCGAACCTCGAACCTCGAACCTCGACCAAGCGGAAGTGCGGACGCTTCCTTCTTCTATTTGGCGGCTTCCAAATTACTCGACCGAAACGTCGTCGAGGGATTCTTCGCACTGGCCAAGCAGTAGCCCGACCCTGGCCACCCGGTACGACAACTTTGCGATCGCCTACCGCGCCGTAGTCACCCTCTGCAACATTGACTTGGCTACGCCGACTAAGAGGCACAACTTAGTGTTGCGTTGTGATTACTGACGCAGGGGCACTGAGCGTCGAACAGCGTGCGTGCGTGAATAGTTGGCTTGGCGAAGTACGTGTCATCGCTGACCATTCATGGGGGCAGACCGACACCGTTGTGATTGAGGTCGAGTCGCAAGCTGCGCGCTTCATTGTGAAGGCCGGCGGAGAGAAGAACGGGCATATTGCTCGGGAGATCCGAGCTCACCGGCGCTGGACGGGGCCGTGGGTCTCCAAGGGCCATGCGGCTCGGCTTATCGGCGCCGACGAGGCTGCCCGAGTGCTGGTCACGACGTACTTGCCGGGCATTCTCGTTGAGGGTTCGTCGGCCCAACAGGATCCGGATATGTATCGGCAAGCTGGGACAAGGCTGGCCGACTTTCACTCTCAACAACAGGTTTTTGACCTTCAGTGGAACGACAACCTGCGCAAACGTGTCCTCCGCTTCCTGGATATGCCTCATCGCATTGCGTCGGAGACAGTTAAACGAGTGCGTTCCGAGTTGGCAGGGTGGCCAACTGGCGGAGCGATGACAGTACCGACCCACGGTGATTGGCAACCCAGGAATTGGCTGAATGACGGTGGCGTGCTGCGGGTGATCGACCTTGGGCGATTCGATTTCCGGGTACCGGAAGAAGACTTCGTCCGTCTAGGTCGTCAAGACTTCCTCTCGGACCCAGCCCTAGAGGCGGCCTTCCTGGATGGCTACGGCAGCGATCCTCGAGACCGAGGGATGTGGCGCAGGATGAACGTGGCCGAAGCGGTGGGCACCGCAGCTTGGGCGTTCATGGTGGGAGACCAGGCATTCGAAGCCGTCGGACATTCCCATCTAGCGCGCTTGTACACAGCCTGACTCCGTCAGTGCTGTCGCGACCACGGACTCGCGAGTTAGTGCACCTTCGGGAGACACGCCCTAGGCGGTCGGCCTGGGAAGCAGACGTCAGGCCTCGGCGCCTTCTGCATCGATATCGTCCTGATCGTCCACCGCCGGGGGCCCCTCGGCGAGCAGTTTCTTGAATCCGTCTTCGTCGAGGATCGCCACCCCGAGTTGCTCCGCCTTGGCGGCCTTGGAACCAGGCGAGTCACCGAGGACGACAAACGCGGTCTTCTTCGACACAGACCCCGACGCCTTGCCGCCGCGGGCCAGGATCGCTTCCTTCGCCCCGTCTCGCGAGAAATCTTGCAGTGACCCGGTGACGACGATGCTCAAACCCTCGAGGTTGCGCGGGATGGATGCATCACGCTCGTCCTCCATCTGCACGCCCGCGGCACGCCACTTCTCGACGATCTCCCGGTGCCAATCCACCTCGAACCAGTCGACGACGCTCTGCGCCAACGTGTTTCCCATACCCTCGACATCAGCCAACTGTTCGACCGTCGCGGACTCGATCGCCGCGAGATTGCCGAACTCGGTGGCCAGCGCCCGCGCTGCACTCGGCCCGACATGCCTGATCGACAGACCCACCAACACTCGCCACAGCGGTACCTTCTTGGCGGCCGCGAGGTTGGCCAGCAACCGCTTCCCGTTGGCCGACAGTTCGCCGGCCTTGGTGGTGAACAGGTTGGTCTTGAGCAGGTCGTCCTCGGTGAGACTGAACAGATCGCCCTCGTTGTCGAGCACATTGTTGGTCAACAACGCCGACGCCGCCTCGTAACCCAGCGCTTCGATGTCGAAGGAACCGCGGCCGGCGATGTGGAACAGCCGCTCACGTAGCTGCGCCGGGCAGGATCGACTGTTGGGGCAACGGATGTCGGCGTCACCCTCTTTCTGCGGCGCCAACTCGGTGCCGCATTCAGGGCAGTGCGTCGGCATCTCGAACTCGCGCTCGGTGCCGTCTCGCAGATCGACGACGGGGCCCAGCACCTCCGGGATGACATCGCCCGCCTTGCGGATGGTGACGGTGTCACCGATCAGCACGCCTTTGCGTTTGACCTCGGATCCGTTGTGCAGCGTTGCCATCGAGACGGTGGATCCGGCCACCAACACCGGGGTCATGGAAGCGAACGGGGTCACCCGGCCGGTTCGGCCGACGTTCACCAGGATGTCGAGCAGCTTCGTGGTCGCTTCCTCGGGCGGGTACTTGTAGGCGATGGCCCACCGTGGTGCTCGCGACGTGGACCCGAGGCGGCGCTGGAGACTGAAGTCGTCGACCTTGACCACGATGCCGTCGATCTCGTGTTCGACGTCGTGGCGATGTTCGCCCCAATACTCGATCTTCTCCAGGATGGCATCGGCGCCAACGAGTTTGGTGGTGTGCTTCGACACGGGCAGCCCCCAGGCCCCCAGCGCCAGATAGATGTCGTGCAAGGTCTTCGGCGTCATGCCTTCCAGGCGCCCCAGCCCGTGGCAGATCATGCCGAGCCGGCGCCGTGCAGTGATCTGCGGGTTCTTCTGTCGCAGGGAACCTGCGGCAGAATTGCGGGGGTTGGCGAACGGCGCCTTGCCTGCCTCGACGAGGGACGCGTTCAACGCCTCGAAGTCCTCGACCCGGAAGAAGACCTCGCCACGGACCTCGAGCAGGTCGGGGATGGGGTACTCCTCCGATTCGGAAAGTCGGTGCGGGACGTCGTCGATGGTCTTGGCATTGAGGGTGACGTCCTCCCCCGTTCGTCCGTCGCCGCGGGTGGTGCCGCGCACCAGGACACCCTTCTCGTACACCAGGCTCAGTGCGACCCCGTCGATCTTGAGTTCACAGAGGTAGTCCAGGCCGGTGCCTGCGTCCGCCTCCACCCTGGCCACCCACGCCCGCATCTCGTCGGCGTCGAAGACGTTGTCCAACGACATCATGCGTTCGAGATGATCGACCGCCTTGAACTCGGTCGCGAAACCACCACCGACGAGCTTTGTCGGCGAATCGGCGACGGCGAGCTCCGGGTATTGCTCTTCGAGCGCCTGGAGGTTGCGCAGCAACGTGTCGAACTCGCCGTCGGTGATGACCGGCGCATCCTTCACGTAATAGCGAAACTGGTGATCACGCAGCTCTTCCGCCAGCTTCGACCACGTCTCCCTGGCCGCGGACGGCGTCGGTTCAGCAGGCGTGTCTTCGGTGATATCTGCACTGTCGGCCACTCAACCAAGATAGTCGAGTGGACCGACAGATCATCCGAGGTCTTTTACCCTGGTTCCATGCCGCACCCGATCATGTTCTCCGACGACGACCCGGTCCTGAACCGACTGCGCGAGGTCGCACTCGCGTTCCCCGACGCGACGGAGGTCGTCGCACACGGTCGGCCCACCTTTCGCGGCGGCAAGATGTTCGGGATGTACGGCGGTGGGGTCAAGGGCGGGCCACAGTTCGAGACCTCCCTGCTGTTCAAGGTCGGGGAGAACGATCGCGCCGCCCTGGAGCAGGATGCCCGGTTCTTCTATCCGGCATATGTGGGTCCGTACGGCTGGCTGGGTCTGGACCTGTCGAAGAAGCCGGATTGGCGGGAGGTGGCGGAGTTGCTCGACGCGAGCTACCGCCTGATCGCCCCCAAAAAGCTGATCGCCCGCCTCGATGACGGAGAACGACCCGCCGAACTTCGCTGATCATCGGGTGTGGCGGCGACAGGACACCCGACCTCACCTGCATATACTCCTCGCATGCTCATCATCGGTCTCATCTTGTTCGGCATGCTGATCGGCGCCGGCGCCCAACTCATCGTCGGTAGACCCGAAGGCCGGATCAACTGGAGCCTGGCGATCGTCGCCGGCCTCGTCGGCTCATTCATCGGCGGTCTGCTCATCAGCCTCATCGCCGGCGACGGCCTCGATTTCCGGCCCAGCGGCATCATCGGTTCGCTGGTGGGCGCGATACTGGTGACCGCAGGGTGGCTCTGGTACAAAAAGCGCTCGGCCGCCTGACCGGCGGCGCGGGCGGCACCTCGACGGGCGACCGCAGGTCCGTTCGTGAAAGCTCATACAGGTCAGAGTCGACTCGGCGGTGAAATGTTCCCGGCGAGGGCTCTACACCGCGGTCGGGTCTGCCAGTAGCCCTTGCGCCGCAGTCGAACACAACGTGAGAGCTGTTTTGGCCCATTCTTCGTCCGCCCTGGCCAGGCCGCAGGCCGGACTGATGACGACATGCTCGGCAAGCACCGTGCGCGGCAGCCCGATCCGGTCGGTCAGTTCTGCACATGCGGCAGCGACCTGCTCTGCCGCGGGTAAGGGGTCCGGGGCGGTTCCGGGTATTGCCCCGATGATCACGTCCCGGCCCTCGTCGAGGAGCTGACCGATGCCGTCGAGGTCTGCCGTCCGTATCTGCGCGAGATCGACGCTGACGCCGGTGAAACGAGTGCGTGCCAGCAGATTCCAGGGAACGTTCGCCGAGCAGTCATGCAGGATCACAGGCCTGTCGACCACGGTCATGAAGTTGTCGAACTGTTCGGCGAGCACCTGCTCGGGGATCGGGTTGATGATGTTGAACCGCGTCAGCGGAGTCACCGAACCTTCGATCACCCGGCTGATCATCGGCTCGTCGATCTGCACGACCACCGTGGCGCCCGTCCTTTTCTCGACCTGACCGGCATGCACACGGAGGCCTTCGGCCAGCGACTCGACGAGATCGGTCCAGGCGCCACGGTCGTGCAGGATCTTGTGCCCGTTGGTGAGTTCGACCGACGCCGCGAGAGTGAACGGCCCACAGGCCTGCACCTTCACCGTCCGATCGGTGCCTCGCAGGCCCGTCCTCTCCCACGCCTCTTCGAATGCGTCGAGGTCGGCGCTGAGAAAGTCACGACTTCGCCTGCCCATGACCGACTGCCTGGCCGACAGTCGGTACCCCGAGGCGGCATAGTCCATCGGCATGTCGACGAGCAGGGCCGCCGCACGGCCGACCATGTCTGCCCCGAGCCCACGTGCTGGCAGTTCGGGGAGGAACGCCAATTCGCACTCGCCGACGCTGATCTCGGCGGCTCGAAGAGGGTCGAGACCCGGCATCGACCCGACCCCGGTCCCGGTGCCCACCGGGATGGAACTCACGTGCCCGCGCTGGTGGCGAGTTCGCCTGGGACCGAACCGGTGACCGCGATCCGGCCGCTGCCGAGCACCAGATCGCCCGCGTCGGCGTCGGGCCGGTAGAGCACTGCCGCCTGCCCACGCGCGACTCCGGTCAGCGGGCTTCGGAGCCTGATCCGGAAGGCCGGTCCCTCCACGCCATCGGTGCCATCGCCGTCCATCGGTTCGACGTCTGCGAGAGCCAGCCCACCATGCGCGCGGACCTGGACCATCGCCTCGAAGGGTTCGGTCGGCGTCGTGCCCGAGGTCCAGATGGCACGGCGCGCCACAATCGTCCAGACCTGCAGGTGCTCAGACGATCCCACTGTGACGGTGCCGGAATCCGGGTCGATCTCGGTGACGTAGCGAGGCTTGCCGTCCGCGGCCGGGGCATCGATACCCAGCCCCTTGCGCTGGCCGATGGTGAATCCGTGCACACCCTCGTGATCGCCGAGTTCGGCGCCGGAGTCGGCGTCGACCACCTTGCCGGGCCGGACACCGATGGTGGCACCGAGGAAGGCTCGGGTGTCGCCGGTCGGGATGAAGCAGATGTCGTGGGAATCGGGCTTGTTCGCCACCGACAGCTCGCGGGCTGCCGCCTCGGCGCGGATCTGTTCCTTCGGGGTGTCACCGATGGGGAACATCGCGCGCGCGAGCTGCTCAGGGGTCAGCACAGCCAGCACGTAGGACTGATCTTTGTCCTCGTCGACGGCCCGGCGGAGTTCCCCGTTCTCGAGCCGCGCGTAGTGTCCGGTGGCCACGGCATCGAATCCCAGCGCGATCGCACGCTCGGACAATGCCGAGAACTTGATCTTCTCGTTGCACGTCAGGCACGGATTGGGCGTCTGCCCGGCCGCATAGGCCGCCACGAACTCGTCGATCACGTCGTCTTTGAAGCGGTCCGCGAAATCCCATACGTAGAAAGGGATTCCGAGCACGTCGGCGGCGCGGCGCGCGTCTCCGGCATCTTCGCGTGAACAGCAACCCCGCGAACCGGTGCGCAGGGCGCCCGGAGCGGTGGACAGCGCCAGATGCACGCCGACCACGTCGTGACCGGCGTCGACGGCACGTGCCGCCGCCACGGCAGAGTCGACTCCGCCACTCATCGCCGCCAGTACCCGCATCAGCGCTCTCCTGCCATAGCCGTCGCCATTCCTGCCGCCCGTGCCCTGGACACCACCTCGCCGATGACCGCTCCGACGGCGTCGATCTCCTCTGCGGTCGTCGACGGGGCCAACGAGAACCGCAGCGAGCTGCGGGCGCGCGCAGTCGAGACACCCATTGCGGTCAGTACGTGGCTGGCCTGCGCCACGCCCGCCGTGCACGCCGACCCCGTGGAACACTCGATGCCGTTGGCGTCGAGCAACATCAGGAGCGAATCACCTTCGCAGCCGGGGAACGAGACGTGCACGTTGCCGGGCAGTCTGTCATCGCCGAGCGGCCCGTTGATCACGCAGTTATCCGTGGACCGCGTGAGCACGTCGAAGAGCCTGTCCCGCAGTGCCGCGACCGCAGGCATCGTCGTGGTCAGCTCCCGAACCGAATGATCAAGCGCTACAGCCATTCCGACCGAAGCTGCCACATCCGGAGTGCCGGACCGGACGTCACGTTCGTGTCCGCCTCCGTGCAACAGCGGTACACAATCGACATCCCGACCCAGCATCAGCGCACCGATACCGTGGGGACCTCCGAATTTGTGGGCGGCGACGCTCATCGCCGAAAGGCCGCTCGCTGCGAAATCGATCGGCAGGTGGCCGGCAGCCTGGATGGCGTCCGAATGCATCGGCACACCGAACTCGCGGCAGATCGCGGCGAGTTCGACGACCGGCTGGACTGCTCCGACCTCGTTGTTGGCCCACATCACGCTGACCAGAGCCGTCTCGTCGGCGCGCCCGGCGAGTTCGGCGCGCAGGTCCGCGGGATCGACGAGTCCACGACTGTCGACAGGCAACCAGGTCACCTCCGCGCCTGCATAATCGGCCAGCCACAGCACCGGGTCCAGCACCGCGTGATGCTCGATGGCCGAGGCGATGATGCGCGGCCTGCCGTTCGGTCGTGCGGCGTCGGGCTTGTTGCGGGCCCAGAAGATTCCCTTGACGGCCAGGTTGTCGCTCTCTGTTCCACCGCCGGTGAAGATCACCTCGGACGGACGCCCACCCAGCGACGCGGCGATCGATTCGCGAGATTCCTCGAGCTGTCTGCGGGCCCGGCGACCAGATCCGTGCAGCGAGGAGGCGTTACCGGCGTTGCCCAGGATCTGGCTCATCGCCACGACTGCGGCGGGAACCATATGGGTCGCGGCGGCGTGGTCGAGGTAAATCGGGCTTCGATCGGCTGAGAACATGACCAACCAAGGATAACCACATCGGCGGGTGGTCTGTTCCCGCTGGTCGCTGCCGTACCCGGATCAGGCCGCCAAGGCCACCGAGGTGGCGTCCGCCGAGGTCAGCGAGACCGGATGGCCGAACACGGCCCGTTCGCAACGCAGCGCCAGCTCACGACGGTCGTCCCCGGGAAGCTGCTGCTCGCACATCTGTATTCGAACGATCAGACCCTTCGCCGCCAGGACTCTGCGCATCGTGTCGGCGATGTCATCGGCGCCGATGAAGCAGGGGGCTGTGCTCAGCCCGCCGGTGGATGTGTGGAAACTCACCACCACCGGATGTATGGGCACACCCGTATCCACCGCCGCCTGGAAAAGTGCGGGCCGGAAACGGCCGCCGCCCCGCCCGCAGCGCGTGGTGCCCTCCGGGAAGACGCCCACGTTGTCCCCCGCGAGCAGACCGCTGCGTGCGGTGTCGACGACCGTGGGAAGTTCGCGCAATGATTCCCGCCGGATCGGGATCACCGCGAGCCTGCGGGTGATGGGGCCGATGACCGGCCAGGTTGCCAATTCCGCCTTCGCCACAAAACGTGCCGGCCTCACCGAGGCGATCGCGAGCACGTCGAGGAACGAGATGTGATTGGACACGATCAGACCATGGTCCGATCGATCGTGCCGGCTCGGGTGATCCACGTGGCTCGATCGTTCATCACAGACCTCGATCCGCATGCCGAGCGAGTTGATCAGCAGGTGAGCAGCGGTCCGGACGTAGCGCGCGCGGGCGCTGCGGGGCAGCAGGCCGATCGCCATCCCCACCGACACCACCACGGCCGCGGTGGTCAGCAGAGCGAACACCCTCCATCCTTGCCGGACCCGGCCGGCCACCGACTCATCGGCGAGGCAACTGTTGTCGCACGAGCTGGACGGGAACCAGCTGTGTGTCGCTCGCGCGCCCACTATCGCGCACCTGCCGTGATCTGGCGCAGACGTTCGAGATACCTGGTGTTGGCCCGCCTGCGGTCGAGCACGGTCGGGAAGTCGGCGACACCGAAGTCCGAATCGTGTGCGGGCTCTCCGCAGATCCAGGCACCCATGCGCAGGTATCCGGTCAGCAGGGGCGGAAACGCCAGCCGCGTAGGGGCAGCTATCTCATCGAGAGGCTTGCCGTCGAGCAACACCGGCCGGTGGGGGTGAACCTGCCAGGGCCCGCGGTGGCGATCGGAGACGAAATCGCGGATTCCCCGGATCTGAGAACCTGCAACCCCGCCGTCGACGTCCCGCAGGACCGGGACCGACGTCGCGCCCATCAGGTAGCGGTAGTCCGTGCGCTCCAGATAGACGAGGATCCCCGCCCACATCAGCGCCAGCACCGCGCCGGAGCGGTGCTCGGCCGCCACACAGGCCCTACCCATCTCCACGGTCTGCGGAGCGAGGCCATCGAGTTCGGTGAGGTCGAATTCCGTTGCTGTGTAGAGACCTCCGGCCGCGATGGCGCCGGGCGGTGGCAGCAGCCGGTAGCAGCCGACCGCTTCTCCGGTGAGGTTGTGGCGCACGATCAGGTGGTCACAGTGTTCGTCGAATCGGTCGGTGTCGCGGCCGTCGGTCACGCCCGCCATCGCGGTGGCGAAACCGGGCTCGTCCGAAAAGACGCGATAACGCAATCGGGCGATGGTGTCGATGTCATGGAGGTCGGTGCTCAGATACAGGCTGTAGGCGGTGCCGGCTACGAGTGCGGCAGACTCACGTGCTGCTTTGGTCCTCATGAGCACAGGTGTATCGACCCAGGTGAACCTCGCGGCAGCGGCGGCGTGACGCGTCGATGCAAGGTGCGTGAACAGCAAACGACCCCCGGGCCAGTGGCCAGGGGGTCGTTCGAGTGTTCAGGCTGTCAGCAGCCGAGCGGTGTCACTTGCGTGCTTTGACCGCTTCGGTCAGCTGCGGGGCGACGTTGAACAGGTCGCCGACGATGCCGAAGTCCGCGATCTCGAAGATCGGGGCCTCTTCGTCCTTGTTGACCGCCACGATCGTCTTGGAGGTCTGCATGCCTGCGCGGTGCTGGATGGCCCCTGAGATACCGAGCGCCACGTACAGCTGCGGCGAGACCGTCTTGCCGGTCTGACCGACCTGGAACTGACCGGGGTAATACCCGGAGTCGACTGCGGCGCGCGAGGCACCGACAGCGGCACCGAGCGAGTCGGCCAGCTCTTCGACAACCGTGAACTTGTCGGCACTGCCGACACCCCGGCCACCGGAGACCACGATGGTGGCCTCGGTCAGCTCGGGGCGATCGCCACCGACGTTGGGCTCGACCTTGGTGATCTTGACGCCGTTCTCAGGCGCTGCGGGCACCTCGACGTCGACGCGCTCGCCGGCTCCGGCCTGCGGTGCAGCCTCGACGGCACCCGGACGAACCGAGTACACCGGAACGTCGCCGCCGGCGGTCGCCTCGACGGTGAAGGCGCCACCGAAGATCGAGTACACACCGGCGCCGCCTTCCTTCACCTCGATGACGTCGGCGTGCACGCCTGAACCCAGACGCGCCGCGAGACGGCCGGCGATCTCTTTGCCGTCCGCGGTCGCGGCGACGATCACGCCTGCGGGCGACGCCTGCTCCACGACGGTGCCGAGGATGTCGACCTGCGGGGTGATCAGGTAGCCGGCGACGTCATCGGACTCGGCGACGTAGATCTTCTCTGCGCCGGCTTCTTTCAGTGCGTCGGCGATGCTGTCGGTGGTGCCGGGCTTACCCGCGACGACGACCGACGGGCTGCCCAGCGCACGGGCAGCGGTGATGAGCTCAGAGGTGACCTTCTTCAGGGCACCTTCGGCGTCCAGCTCAGCGAGGACAAGTACTTCAGCCATGGTGATTACTCCTTGGGACTGTGGTCGATGGTTGGTGTGGCCGGCCGTCAGATGATTTTCTGACCGACCAGGTACTCGGCGACCTTCGAGCCGCCGTCACCTTCATCGACAACCTTCTCGCCCGCGGTCTTCGGCGGCTTCGGGGTCGAGCTGGTGACCGTCGAACCGGCGTTGGCCAGTCCGACCTCTTCTGCTTCCACACCGATGTCCGCGAGCGAAAGAACCTGAACCTCTTTCTTTTTCGCAGCCATGATGCCCTTGAAGGACGGGAAGCGGGGCTCATTGATCTTCTCGCCGACGCTGACGATGGCCGGGAGGGTGGCCTCGAGGTGGAAGATGCCCTCGTCGGTCTCGCGCTCACCGGACAGCTTGTCGCCGTCGACACTGAGCTTGCGCATGTGGGTCAGGTGCGGCAGTTCGAGGTACTCGGCGATGATCGCGGGTACGGCGCCGACGCGGCCGTCGGTCGCCTCGTTGCCTGCGATGACCAGCTCGACGCCTTCGACGGTGCCCAGGGCGCGGGCGATGACCCAGGCGGTCTGGATCGCGTCGCTACCGTGGATCGCGTCGTCTTTGATGTGGATCGCCTTGTCGGCGCCCATCGAAAGGGCCTTGCGGATGGCATCGGTGGTGCGGTCGGGTCCGACTGCGAGCACCGTCACCTCGCCTTCGCCTGCCTCTTTGATCTTCAGCGCCTCTTCGACGGCCTTCTCGTTGATCTCATCGAGAACGGCGTCGGCAGCTTCGCGATCGAGGGTGTAGTCACCATCGCTGAGCTTGCGCTCGGAGTAGGTGTCAGGGACCTGCTTGATCAGAACGACAATGTTTGTCATGGGTCTTCGTCGACCTCCTGCGTAGGGTTCTGGACAACTTACCGAAAGGAACTTACTAAGCGGTAAGTACTCCGGGGTCTTACCCACCTTAGCGCGGCCTAATGCCAGGTCGAACACCAGATTACGCGCGCAATGAGGTGTGTCACATTCACGCCGTTCTTCCTGCGTTCTGTACTCGGGTTCTAGCTGCTGCTTCAGCTCTCGTTCGCCGCCCACTAGGCTCCCCTCATGGCCAGAGGACCGCGTGGATCACACGACACCATTTCAACGCCGCAGCCAGTGCAAACAGAGCAGGAAACGCTCGCGCTGACCGGCGAAAGGACGGTGCCCGGCATAGCCGAAGAAAACTACTGGTTCCGGCGGCACGAGGTGGCGTACGAGTACATCCTCGAACGGTGCCGCGACCGTGTGGTGCTCGAAGCCGGATCCGGTGAAGGGTACGGGGCGAATCTCATCTCCACCGTCGCAACCGCCGTGACCTGCGTCGATTACGACCTCTCGGCGGTCGAACACACCCGGGCGCGCTACTCACACCTGACGATTCACCAGGCCAACCTGATCGACCTGCCCCTGCCGGACTCCTCCATCGACACCGTGGTCAACTTCCAGGTCATCGAACATCTGTGGGACCAGCAGGCCTTCATCTCCGAATGCCTGCGGGTGCTGCGCCCCGGCGGTGAGCTGCTCATCTCCACCCCCAACCGCATCACCTTCTCCCCCGGCCGCGACACCCCGCTCAATCCGTTCCATACCCGCGAGCTCGATCCGGAAGAACTGCGGGAACTCCTGACCGCCGCCGGACTGGTCGTGACAGAGACCCTCGGTGTGGCGCATGACACAACTTTGCGCGAACTCGATGCGACCTGGGGTGGGTCGTTCATCGATGCTCAGATCGAGCGGGCCCTGTCGGGGCAGCCGTGGCCACAGGAGCTGACCGCCGACGTCGCGGGCATCCGGACCGCCGACTTCGCCATCAGTGATCGCGACCTCGAGGCCAGCCTGGACCTGCTGTTCGTCGCGGTGAAACCTTGACCGCAGATGGTCATCCGGTGCCGGGGATGTTCTCACTGGTGCTGCACTCTCACCTGCCGTGGCTCGCAAACCACGGTCGGTGGCCGGTCGGCGAGGAATGGCTCTACCAATCGTGGGCGGGGTCGTATCAACCTGTCTTCGCGGCGCTGCGCCGGCTGGCTGCGGACGGTTTCACCGACCAACTGAGCCTCGGAATCACCCCGGTTCTCGCCGCCCAGCTCGACGATCCGCACTGCCTGTCTGCGATGCACCAATGGCTGGGCGACTGGCAACTGCGCGCGAGTGAGGCGGCGGTGGCCGGTGACGAGGCCGGCACCACCGCTCGGCCGGCACCGACGATCAACACCCTCGGCGAACGTGAATACCGTGCTGCGGCAGCGGCACTCAACGATTTCGAGACCCACTGGCGCCACGGCGGTTCGGCCCTGGTCCGTTCGATGGTCGACACCGGCACCATCGAACTCCTCGGTGGCCCACTCGCCCACCCCTTCGGCCCGCTGCTCGATCCGCGGCTCCGCGACTTCTCACTGCGCGAGGGCCTGGCGGACGCCGAGCAGCGATTCGGCTCCCGACCTACCGGGATCTGGGCACCAGAGTGTGCCTACGCCCCTGGGATGGAAACCGGTTACCAGCAGGCAGGCGTGGGCCACTTCATGGTGGATGGTCCTGCGCTGCACGGGGATACATCACTGGGCAGACCCGTCCACGACAGCGACGTCATCGCCTTCGGCCGCGACCTGCAGGTGTCCTACCGGGTCTGGTCCCCGAAATCCGGTTACCCGGGCCACGCGGCGTACCGCGACTTCCACACCTACGACCATCACTTCGGACTCAAACCGGCCAGGGTCACCGGCCGCGGGGTCGCCGGTGGCGACAAGAAGCCGTACGAACCCGAACGCACCACGGCAGTGCTGGCCCGGCACGTCGCCGACTTCGTGGACTGCGTCCGTGCCCGCCTGCTCGACGAGAACGCTCGCATCGGCAGGCCGGCCCTGGTGGTGGCCGCCTTCGACACCGAACTGTTCGGGCACTGGTGGCACGAGGGACCGCAATGGCTCGAGGCAGTGCTCCGTGCACTCCCCGAAGCCGGTATCCGGGTCGGCACGCTCAAGACCGCGCGTGAGCAGGGATACGTCGGCCCACCCGCTGCGCTGCAGAAATCCTCATGGGGATCGGGCAAGGATTGGCGCGTGTGGAACGGACCCGGGGTCGCCGACCTGGTGCGGATCAATGCCGAGGTCGTGCAGAGCGCGCTCGCCACCGTCACCAAGCGCGGAGACCGCGGCCGGGTGGCGCGGGACCGGGTCAGCGATCAGATTCTGCGTGAGGCACTGCTGACGGCGTCGTCGGACTGGCCGTTCATGGTCTCCAAGGACACTGCCGCCGACTACGCCCGCAACCGGCTGTACACCCACGCCCATGCGACTCGCGAGATCTGCGACGCCGCCGATCGCGGCCGAGAACAGCTGGCGGACAAACTCTCCACGCGCTGGAACGCCGCGGACAATCTCTTCCCCGGCCTCGACGCCCGCCGACTGGGGGTTGCATGAGAGTCCTGATCGTGTCCTGGGAGTACCCGCCGGTGGTCGTGGGCGGCCTCGGCCGTCATGTCCATCACCTGGCGGTGGAGTTGGCGGGCGCCGGCCACGACGTGGTGGTGCTCTCCCGCCAGCCCAGCGGCAGCGACGGTCTGAGCCATCCCGCCAGCGACCGCGCCTGCGAAGGCGTTCGCGTGATCGCAGCCGCCGAGGATCCCCCGCACTTCGTGTTCGGCGAGGACATGATGGCCTGGGTACTGGCGATGGGCCACTCACTCATCCGCGCAGGTTTGACGCTCGGCGACTCGAAAAACCTTGGTGCCAAGGGCCCTTGGATCCCCGATGTCGTCCATGCCCACGACTGGCTGGTGGCGCACCCGGCGATCGCACTCGCCGAACACTTCGACGTCCCCCTGGTGAGTACCTTCCACGCCACCGAAGCCGGCAGGCACAGCGGGTGGGTCAGTGGTCGGGTCAACAAACAGGTCCATTCGGTCGAGTGGTGGCTCGCCGCGGAATCGGACGCTCTGATCACGTGTTCGGTGTCGATGCACGATGAGGTCAACCGGCTGTTCGGGCCCGAACTCGCCGAGATCCACACCATCCACAACGGCATCGACGTCGACGCGTGGCCGTTCGCCTCGCGGACTCGACATACGGGTGGCCCAGAACTCCTCTTCGCAGGCCGGCTCGAATACGAGAAGGGCCTGCAGGACGCGATCGCAGCGCTTGCCCGCGTTCGGCGGACGCACCCGGGCACCACGCTCACCGTCGCCGGGGACGGAACCCAGCTGGCCTGGCTACAGGAGGTCGCCCGCAAACATCGTGTCTCGCGGGCGGTCCGCTTCGTCGGGAGCGTCGACCGCACAGGTCTGACCACCCTGCTGCACCGGTGCGACGCCATCGTGCTCCCCAGCCGGTACGAACCCTTCGGAATCGTCGCGCTGGAGGCGGCGGCGACCGGGGCACCGCTGGTGACCTCCACAGCAGGCGGGCTCGGCGAGGCGGTGACCGACGGGGTCACCGGCATGAGCTTCGCCCCCGGCGACGTCACGGGCCTGACCGCAGCCATCCGCGGCACCCTCACCGACCCCGAGGCCGCACAGAATCGCGCGATCGCCGCACGCCATCGTGTCGCGGAAGGCTTCGCGTGGGATCAGGTCGCCCAACGCACGGCCGGGGTGTACCTCGGCGCCAAACGCCGGATCCGCCGTCCACTGGGACGGCCGAATATCGTCGAACGTCCGCTACCCGAGAGAGATCCGGCGAAGCCGGTCGACATCACTCCCCCTTAGCAGCAGCCTTCTTGCGCTCGATGTCGGCCAGGGCCCGTTCCAGTTCGGCGCGCTCCTGCGCGTTCGTGGCCCAGTCGTCCTTGCGGTTCTTGACCACTCGCGCCGGCGCGCCGACCGCAATCGAGTAATCGGGGATCACGCCCTTGACGACGGCGTGTGAACCGAGCACGCACCCGCGGCCGACCACCGTGTTACGAAGGACCGAGACCTTCGCGGCAATCCACGTATCGGGACCGATCCGGACCGGACCCTTGACGATCCCCTGATCCTTGATCGCGACGGTGATGTCGTCCATCTTGTGGTCGAAGTCGCAGATGTAACACCAATCGGCGACCAGCGTCGACGCGCCGATCTCGATGTCGAGGTAGGTGTTGACGACGTTGTTCTCGCCGAAGACGACCTTGTCACCGATCTTGAGGGAGCCCTCGTGGCATCGGATCGAATTCCCGTCACCGATGTGCACCCAGCGCCCGATCTCCATCCGCGACAACTCCGGGGTCGCGTGGATCTCGACGTCCTTGCCCAGGAACACCATTCCCCGCAGCACCACGTGCGGATTGGCCAGCCGGAATCGCAACAGGCGGGCATAGCGCACGAGGTACCAGGGCGAGTACGCCCGATGGGTGATCACCCAGCGCAACGACTCCCGGGTCAGGAACCTGGCCTGCGCCTTGTCTCGGCGCCGGCCTGCCCGCCATCGGCGATGGAGCGGGGCATTCCACATGCTCGTCATGTCTAGGAACACTAATCGACACCGTTTCCGGGTCGTGCTGGTCGTTCGCGATAGGCTCACGGGCGATCGAAGAGAAGTGCGAGTGACGATGAGGAGCACGATGCGCCGCCGGACCACCACACGCGCCCTGTTGGTGCTGGTGCCACTACTCGCGGTGCTGATCAGTTCCTGCTCGGACGGCGTCGACGACGTCCGCTCGATCCCGAGCGCAGGGTGGTCAAGTTTCGGCGGCAATGCCCAGAACTCGAACTTCGTCTACCCCGAGGTCAGCGACGAACTCACACTGTCCTGGTCGCGGCCGGTCGGAGGACCGATCTCGGCTCCGCTGACCATCTCTGGACGCTCGAGTGTCGGCGTCACCGCCGGCACCGATTCGGGGTGCAATACATTCCTGTTCGACCCCCGTGCCGGCCGGAAGAACTTCTGCAAGCACCTCGCCGGCGGCGTTCAGCTCAATGCAATGCTCGTCGACCAGTACGAGAACATCTATCTCGGCGAGGCGGGTACCTTCTTCGGGCTCACCGGATCCGGGGACGTCCGATGGCGCTTCGGCACCGTGGGGGTCCCGCTTTCGGCGAAGTTCGCGGCCCCCGGTCTGGTCTTGATGGTCAGTCACCTGGGGCAGATCCTGCTGTTCGATTCGCAGACCGGCAAACTCGCGGCACCGGGCATCGGCCTACGTCCCGATGCCGATCCGAGCCAGCCGCTGTACGGTCTCGGCGACTGCGTGTCCGGCGGCCCTCGCTGCCCCGTGCAGGCACCGCCCGCCGTCGACTCGGATCGGGAACGCTTCTACCTGAACTACTGGCCCGAGGGTGCCATCGCCTCCCAGGTGCGCGGTTACGAATACGCCGAGCAAGACGGTGAACGTGGTATCCGGGAATCGTGGCAGACCGAGATCCCCGGCGGTGTCATCGGCCCGCCCACCCTGTCCGCGGACCGTCGCACCGTCTACGTCTTCAACCGGCTCGGCAGCATCTACGCACTCGACGCCTTGACCGGGACCCCGAAGTGGGACTACTTCGTCGACAACTACGGGTTCGCGACCATGACCATCACACCGGACGGGTTGCTCATACCGACCGGAGTTCTCGACTCCCCGGTCAGGGCGTTCAAAGACGAAGGCGACAAAGCGGTCCCGGTGTGGCAGCGCACCGATCTACGGTCGGTCAGCCTCTCGGCGCTGACCAACTACGGCACCGCCTGGACCGTGGTCCGGAAGCCTGGCGAGGACGTGCTCACCCTGATGGAACTGAACGCCGCCGACGGAACCACCAAACGCGAACTGGCCATTCCGGGTTCGGTCGGTTTCACCACCGGGGTCGCGGTGTCGGCGTCCGGTCAGGTCGCCACCGCCACCAACCTCGGCGAGGTCTACTTCTACGACCTGCCGAAGCAGCAGTAGCGAGCTCCCTACACCCGCAGACGCTCCAGAAATACGAAGACGCTCCAGAAATAAGTGGCGCGTCTTGGTAAAGGTGGAGCGTGTGCGGGAAAGACTAGGTCTGCCGCACCCCGGCCTCGCAGATGAACATCGCACCGGCCCTGCCGATGCGGGTGATCACGACTGCCAGCGATCGGGACCCCGTGAGCTTGAGTCGCTTACGCAGCCGATCGGGGTCCAGGTCGACGCCGCGCACCATGATCTCGACAGTGCCGCAGTCCAATTCGGCCAGTCGTCGCTTGAGGTTCTTCTCGGAGAACCCCATCTGCTCGATCACCCGCCAGCCACGCTCCCCGACCGGTAGTGCGTCGCCGCTGAGGTAGGCGATCTGCGGATCGAGTTGCCACAGACCGTGCATCTTTGCGAAGTGGCGAACCAGACCGGCTCTGATCACGGCGCCATCGGGATCCATGATCCAGGTTCCGGCGTCATCCACATCCGTCGTATCGTCGGCGGCGTCGGTGATCTCGAAACTACCTCCACCCGTGCGGATCACCGTTGCGCGGCGGCGCACACCGGGGCTGGGGTGCGACCACAGACAGGCCTCTCGGACACCCCCGTTCAACGACACCAACTGCACCTCGCCTGCGAATCCGTATCGGTCCCGCAGGAGCCGATAGTCCACGCCCGGCGCTGATTTCACCACGAGCGGCCTGCCGGCGTACACCGCGAGTACCTCCAAGAGCGGAGGTTCGGTGTCCTCGATCCGAAAACTGCGCCTCCCACCACTGCGGCGGGCCGGATCGGCGATCACGACATCCGCGTCGGAAGTCGGTGTCAGCGCATCGGCGCGGGCCAGCGTCGCGGCAGGGACGTTGTGTGCGGCCATCGCGAGCCGGACCAGGTCGAGATCGCTGCCGATCGCTCCGGCGATGCCTTCGGCCGCCGTCAGCGCTGCGAGATCGGCGCCGATGGAACAGGTGACATCGTGGACGGTGGCACCCGGATATCGGTCCGCGATCTCGGCGGCACGGTGTTCGGCAACCGGATACGCGGTGGCCTGTTGAAGCGCATCGTTCGTGAGCAACAGCCGTCCGGGATCGCGGAGTTTCCCGGCCGCCTTACGACGACAAGTGACGGTCTCTGCCAGCGCAGCCTGATGGTCGGGAAATCGGCGCGACAGCTTCTCGATGTCGGCGAGCATCGTATCGGATTGGAGCGCAAGCGAAACAGCGAATTCCAGAGCCCTGCGCCCGGATTCGGAACGCAAGAATGCAACGTCGTCGATCGTGAAGTCGTAGCCCACAGGTATAACAGTATCGATGCCACCACAGAGGAGAACGTGAACCGACGCAAACCCCGATCACACCGTCCGCGAGGCCGGGTCGCCGGGCCGGTGGGGCTGATCGCGCTGGTGGTCATCGCCGGCCTGACCTGGGCCGGCCTGAACGCCGGAGGCGGCGACCGGGACGAGGCCGCGGCACCGACGACATCAGCCTCTCCCCCACTCTCATCGCCGACGGCAGCCGCACCGACGGCCCCGGCCTCGCCCTCCTCGGCCCGGACACAACTCGCCGCGCTCGACGTCAAGGGACGCGCCCCGAGAACCGGTTATGAACGCAGCGAGTTCGGGCAGGCCTGGACCGACGACGTCAACGTCCCCGACGGCCACAACGGGTGCGACACCCGCAACGACATCTTGCGCCGCGACCTCACAGCCGTCTCCGTCAAACCCGGGTCCCGGGGGTGCGTGGTGCTCTCCGGAGTCCTCGTCGACCCCTATTCCGGTAAGACCATCGACTTCCTCCGTGGCGAAAAGACCTCTCCCGCAGTGCAGATCGACCACGTGGTCGCGATGTCAGACGCCTGGCAGAAGGGCGCCGCACAATGGGACACGGCCACGCGCACCGACTTCGCCAATGACCCGGCCAACCTCCAGGCCACCGATGGCCCGACGAATCAGCAGAAGAGCAACGGCGACACCGCCACCTGGTTACCGCCGAACAAGGCCTACCGCTGTACCTACGTCAGCAGGCAGATCGACGTCAAAGCCCGGTACGGACTCTGGGTCACCGCTGCAGAAAAGGACGCCATGACGAAGGTCCTCTCCACCTGCTGACCCGATCTTGGTGGGTTCTGGCGAGCGTTTCCCCAGGTGGCGGCCGCCAGAACCCACCATTTTCGGGGTTGACGTTGACGCGGCGTCAACGTCTACCGTCATGATTGTCGGAGATTCCGGCCGAGTTCAGGTGGAGGTGGGTCGCATGTCGTGGTCGATCGTGGAGGTCGCCCGGATGTCCGGCGTGACGTCGCGAACCCTGCGTCACTACGACGAGATCGGGCTGCTGCCGGCCGCCGGCGTGCAGAGCAACGGCTACCGCTACTACGAAGCCGATGATCTGTTGCGGCTGCAGCAGATTCGAGTGCTCCGGGAGCTCGATCTCGGGCTCGCCGAGATCCAGGCGATACTCGACGAGCAGTCCGACCAGGTGCAGGCCCTGCGCGGCCACCACGCGAGATTGCTGCGCGAACGCGACCGGCTCACGCTGGTGGCGCACACCGTTGCGCGCACCATCGAAGAACTCGAAAAACACGCAGGAGACAACGAGATGTCACGTATCAACCGACCGGAAAATCTCTTCGAAGGGTTCGACCCCACCGAGTACGACGACGAGGCCAGGCAGCGCTGGCCCGAACAGTGGCAGGAGTCGAAGGACCGTACCGCTGCGATGACACCCGCGGACATCGAGCGGCTACAACACGAGCAGACCGCCGCGATGATTCGCATGGCCGAACTCATGGGCGCCGGAACCGAAGTCGGCGATCCCGCAGTCCAGGCAGAGATCGATGCGGCCTACCGGACGATCTGCACGATGTGGACCCCGGACGCCACAGCGTTCAAGTGTCTGGGAGACATGTACGTCGATGATCCGCGGTTCACCGCTACATACGACAAGATCGCCCCAGGGCTGGCGGCGTACTACCGCGACGCGATGGCCGTCTATGCCGATGCGATGCTCGAGTGATGGTCGGCGGCGGTCGGTAATGGGGATGCATCACCGTCCCGCCCCGCGGTACGGTGGCCACGTGATCCACCGAGACGAAGCAGGTGCCGGCGCCCCGCGCGCCGCATCGAGATGACCGCGCCCCGCAGCCGTCCCTTCCGGTCGGCTGCGCAGCCATGTCCTCGCCCCGACTCCGTCGGGGATTCGACTCACCGCGTCACGGACGCGGCTCTCCGATGGCAGGTAATGCGCATCAGCAGTGCTTGCCGGGATGGATGCACCATGCAGCACCTCACTCACCAACAGATCATCGACTCATTTCGTGGCGCGACGCGCAGCGAGATCAAGCGGGTCACTCTTCCGACCGATTTCGCCGAGACCGATTTCGACGCTCTCGACTTCTACGGATGGCGGGACCGCAAGATCCCGCGCCGCGGGTACATCTGTGTGCCCCATCAGGGCGACCTCGTCACGCTGCTGCTGACGCAGGCCGACGCTGTACCAAAAAGGCGAGCGATGTGCGCCTGGTGCCGCGACGTCAACCTCACCAGCGCGGCAGTGATGTTCTCGACCCGCCGGGCGGGGCAGGCCGGGCGTCGCGGCGACACGATCGGCGTCCTCGCGTGCGAGGACTTCAGCTGTCCACGGAACGCTCGCCGACTTCCGCCGGCCTTTCACAAAGCCACCGACCTCGAGGCGTTGCGAGCCGAGGCCGTGGCAGGGCTGAGGCAACGCGTCGAGGCGTTCGTTTCCAATGCGTTAACCGCGGAGGACGTCTGATCGGTCGCGCCAAGACGAAAAAGACCCCCCACCGGAGATGGTGGGGGGTCTTCTTCTGTGCCTTCAGACGGAACTCAATTCGGCTTGGTACCGGTGACGATCACGTTGTAGAAGAACTTGGGCGGCACCACTCTTCGCAGGATGTTCTCGTCCACCCAGGTGAGCCGCTTCCAGCCACCGAAGGCGAACCGGGCCCAGCCCCAACCGAGCTTCTCCGGGGGCACCGCCGCCTCGAAGGTTCTGACGGGCCAACCCAGCATCGCTGCGGCGAACTCCTCGGTCGCGGTCTTGACCTCCACGGCGCCTGCCGACCGCGACATCATCTCGAGATCTGCGGGGTCGAAGGTGTGGATGTCGACAACGGCTTCCAGTGCTGCGGCCCGGGAGGATTCGTCGAGTTCTGCCTGCGGCCTGCGCCAGTCCTGCAACGGACCGAGTTTGGTGATGTTCGTGGTCGCGGCCCAGGTGGCGCGCGAGAGCCAGCGGGCGTAGAAATCGCCGATGGTCGACGGTTCACCCGCGAACACGAAACGGCCGCCGGGCTTGAGGACACGCAGCACCTCACGCAACGACTTCTCGACGTCGGGGATGTGGTGCAGGACCGCATGCCCGACGACGAGGTCGAAGGTGTTGTCTTCGTACGGAATCGTCTCGGCGTCGGCAACCCGGCCGTCGACGTCGAGGCCGAGGTTCTCGGCATTGCGCAGGGCGACCTTGACCATACCGGGCGAGAGATCGGTGACCGACCCCTTGGTGGCGATCCCGCCCTGCATGAGATTCAGGAGGAAAAATCCTGTGCCACAACCGAGTTCCAGGGCGCGCCCATAGGGCAACGGCTGGTCACCGGCGACCGCGTCGAACCGGCCGCGGGCATAGTCGATGCAACGTTCGTCGTAGCTGATCGACCATTTGTCGTCGTAGGTCTCCGCTTCCCAGTCGTGGTAGAGCACCTGGGCGAGCTTGGTGTCCTTGAGCGCGGCCTGCACCTCATCGGCACTCGCGTGCGGGTTGGGAGCGGGATCGCTGGGAGACGAAGTCATTGGTCTACAACCACTTTCCGTAGAGGGAGGCTACTTACCGGTGAACTGGGCCTTGCCCGGGCCGTTCTCGACGAAGGATGCCATCCCGATCTTCCGGTCGTCGGTGGAGAACAGCGCCGCGAAGACATGCTCTTCGATCTTGAGTCCGGTGGCCAGATCGACGTCGAGGCCTTCGTCGATGGCGGCTTTGGCGGCGGCGAGCGCGACGCTCGCTGCACCATTGAACTTCGACGCCCACTTGAGCGCAGCGTTGTAGACCTCGTCCGGCGCGACGACCTCGTCCACCAGGCCGATCTCCAGTGCTTCTGCGGCACCGACGAAACGCCCGGTGAACACCAGATCCTTGGCCTTCGCGGGGCCGATCAGCCGAGCAAGGCGCTGAGTACCTCCGCCACCGGGAATCACGCCGAGCAAGATCTCCGGCACTCCCAGCTTGGCGTTGTCCCCGGCGATCCGCCGGTCAGCGCCGAGTGCCACCTCGAGTCCGCCGCCCAGTGCGTACCCGGTGATGGCCGCAACGGTCGGCTTCGGGATGGCGGCGATGGAACCGAGGTCGGCCTGCAGGCGGCCTGCGACCTTCTGGACCTCGGAGAACGTCAGATCGTTGAGTTCTTTGATGTCGGCACCCGCAGCCAGGACCTTCGGGCCGCCGTAGACGACAACCGCCTTGATGTCATCGCGCACGGTCGCTTCCCGTGCGGCCTCGGCCAGCTCTGCCTGGACCTGCCGGCTCAGCGCATTCATCGGGGGGCGGTTCAGCAGGATGGTCGCGACCCCGGGAAACTCGTCGGAGGTCTGCAACGTCACGAACTCAGGCATGCTCCGCAGGCTACCGGGTGCACCGGTGATCCCCTACTGTCGGGGGATGGCAGCGACCCCACACGGTGAGGCAGTCGAGATCGAGGTCGGTGGCCGCGTGGTGCGCGTCTCGAGCCCACAGCGTGAGTACTTTCCGGCCCGCGGTGAAACCAAGCTCGACCTCGTCAACTACTACCTGGCGGTCGGCGACGGAATCGTGCGCGCGCTCCTCGATCGGCCGTGCATGCTGCATCGCTACCCCAAGGGCGTCGCCGGGCAGAAGGTCCACCAGAAGCGGATCCCCGCGGGCGCCCCGGACTGGCTCGAGACCGTCAACATCTACTTCCCGCGGTTCGGCAGGACCGCCGATGAGGTCTGTGTGACCGAACTCGGCAGCGTGATCTGGGCGGTGCAGATGTCGACTGTCGAGTTCCATCCCTGGAACTCTCGGCGCTTCGACACCGAAAAGCCCGATGAGTGGCGCATCGACCTCGATCCGATGCCCGACTGTTCCTTCGACAAGGTGCGGCGCACCGCTCACGTCGCCAACGAGGTCCTCGACGAGCTCGGCATACGTGGATTCCCGAAGACGTCAGGCGGATCAGGTCTGCACATCTACGTGCGCATCGAACCCGAGTGGGGTTTCGCCGACGTCCGCCGCGCCGCGCATGCCTTCGCCAGAGAGGTCGAACGCAGGGCTCCGAGCGAAGTGACCACCACCTGGTGGCGCAAAGACCGCGACCCCGGCGCCGTGTTCGTCGACTACAACCAGAACACTCGAGACCACACCATCGCCAGTGCGTACTCGGTGCGCGGCAACCCCGAAGGCACCGTCTCGACACCCATCAGCTGGGACGAGATCGACGACGTCGACCCGCCGAGTCTGACCATCGCAACCGTGCCCGCTCGCTTCGCCGAACTCGGTGACCTCCACGCCGAAATCGACGATCGCGCCTACCGCCTCGACACCCTGCTCGAGTGGGCCGACCGCGACGAACGCGAAGGTGCTGAACCGACACCCGATCCCGACGCCTGACCGAGTTCGCCGACCGTGCCGTTTCGGGCGCCGACCGTGCCGTTTCGGGCATCGAACGTGCCTTTTTGGGCGCCGACCGTGCCCCGCTGTGGAACAGCGAGCATCACACCGACAGGTCCAGCGTCATAACGGCACAGTGGACGTCTGTAACGGCACGATCGGCGGTGGTAAGGGCACGATCGGCGGTGATAAGGGCCCGGTCGGCGGTGGTCGGAGGGTCAGAAGAGATCGTTGACCCGACGGTATTCCTCTTCGCCGTCGAACTCGATCCGAACCTTCTCTCCAGTGGATACGAAGTTCGGGGTGATGCTCTCGACCACCCGGTCGGCCGCGAGCGCAGCGTCGACACTGTCGTATTTCGACAGTTCCTTGAGCTGGGTCCAGGTGGGTGGCAGAAGAAAGTGTTTACCGTCGTCCCACGACGCGATCGCCGCAGCAGGGGTTGCCCAACCGGTCTCGGACGCCTCGGTGGTCTCCCCGTCGGCGGTCTGCCCCTCCGGCAGGACGGCAAGAAAGAACCGGGTGTCGTAGCGACGCTTCTCTCCGAGCGGGGTGATCCAGTGCGCGAGCGGTCGCAGCAGGTCCGCACGCAGCGAGAGGCCGGCCTCGCGCAGGAACTGGGCGAACGACAGGGATTTGTCGACGAGCCCGGCGCGTTCAGCCGTCAGTTGCGACGTGTCGGGGAAGCTGCCGTCCGAGCGGGCGGCCAGGAGAACGCCACATTCTTCGAAGAGTTCGCGAACCGCTGCGCAGACCAGCGCCTGGGCCGTCGCGGGCTCGGTGTGAAACTGTGCTGCCCACCAGTCCTCATCGGGACCGGTCCAGGCGAGATCGACTTCGGCGTCACGAGGGTCGACACCGCCGCCCGGGAACACCGTCATACCGCCGGCGAACTCCATCTGTTTCACCCGACGCATCAGGAACACCTCGATCGGTGCGCTCGCCCCCGGCCGTACGAGCACGACAGTCGCGGCGTCGCGCATCGGAACTGATTCCGGGTCGTCGACGATGGTGAACGTCATTCGGCGCGCCTCCGGTGGCCGCCGGCAGCACGTGCCCGCCGGGCGAAGAACCGGCCGTCGGCCTTGTCCAGAGCGATGGACTGGCTGAACGCGCTGGACAAGTTCTCGGCGGTGATGACGTCTTCGATCAGGCCTTGAGCCACGACCAGACCCTCCTTGAGCAGCATCGCGTGAGTGAACCCGATCGGGATCTCTTCGACATGATGCGTCACCAGGACGGTCGCCGGGGCGTCGGGGTCGGCGGCCAGGACTGCGAGCCGGGCCACCAGTTCCTCCCGACCGCCGAGGTCCAGGCCTGCGGCGGGTTCGTCGAGCAGCAGCAACTCCGGATTGATCATGAGAGCTCGTGCGACGAGTACGCGTTTGCGTTCGCCCTCCGACAACGTGCCGAATGTGCGGTCGGCGAGATGTTCCGCCCCCATCGACTCGAGCATCTCGAGGGCTTGTTCCCGGTCGACGTCGTCGTACGCCTCCTTCCAACGGCCGAGCACCGCGTAACCGGCGGAGATGACGAGGTCGCTGACGATCTCCTGCTCCGGGATCCGCTCACCGAGCAACGCCGAGGTGACGCCGATCCTGGTGGTCAGCTCGCGGACCTCCGTGCGGCCGACGGGTTCACCGAGCAGGAACGCACTGCCACTGGAAGGGTGGGTTTCAGCAGCCGCCATCCGCATCAGGGAGGTCTTGCCCGCACCGTTGGGGCCGAGGATGACCCACCGTTCGTCGAGCTCGACCTTCCAGGAGATGGGCCCGACGAGGGTATTTCCGCCGCGTCGCAACGCCACGTCCTCGAAGTCGATCAGCAGGTCTGGGTCCGTTTCACGCACCCCCCTATCGTGCCGCACCGCGGGGCGACTGACCGTCCGATGCCGAGAGTGTCGCCGAATCCGCGAATCCCGTATGCGACGGTGTGGGGCGTCAGCCCATCGTGAAGTCGGCAAAATCGAAGCCCGGCACGACAATACAACTCACCAACGACGGCTCGTCACCATGCGGGGTGGCACGTTGCCACTGGCCCGGGGACAACACGTACTGCGGACGCTGCCCGGCCAGGATGTCCGAGCCGACCAGCACCGTGTGTTCGTCCGCCGGCGCACTGCCCTGACCACCCAGCCCCAGAGCGACCGGAGATCCACGGTGGTGCAGCCAGATCTCCGCGCTGCGCACGGTGTGCCACGCAGAATGCTGGCCGGGCAAGAGCAAGAAAAGGATTGCGGTACCGGCGGCGCGCTCTGCGGGATATCCGTCCGGTAACACCGATTTCGGGATGGCCAGATCGCTGACCCAGGTCTGCCGGTAGAAACCGCCCTCGGGGTGGGGTTCCAATGCGAGGTCGACGGCCCACTCCGGCAGATCTGTCATACGCCCAGATTAGTCCGACGTCGTCCGGGCCGCCCGGCTCGTCTCGGCGATCACGGTGACCGAACCGGGCGCGATCTCGGTGAAGCCCGCGTCCCGGACTGCGACCGCCGTTCCGTCCGCATCTGCGGTGAGGAGCCGATCCCAGTCGCTTCTCGACGCGTCTCTGACGGACACCGGGCAGCCGGCAGAAAACCATTGGGCCGCTTGGTCTCGGTCCATCAGTTTGACGGCCAGCATCGAGGCGTGCCCGACCTGTGCCGCGAGCTTGCCGACGGTCATCTCGAGCGTGGGGTTGACCCATAGCATGGGCCCGGCCGGAGCCTGGCTGCCGGCTGCTTCCCCCGATATCTCGGTGCCACCGATCTGCAGGCGCGCGATGCGTTTGTCGGTCTCTCCTACCGGGCCCGGCACGATGGCCCTGGCGGACGCCGTCCCACAGCCTGCTGTGACCCCTGGAACGTCCTGCGCGGCTTCCCAGTGAGCACCGCGCGCACGCCGCGCAATCTTCCTGATCCGCGCATCGCACCAGGCATCCATCGGACCCGCCCATGGGCCGTCGCCACCGCTGCGCTCGTCCAGACACAGCAGTGCGACCGCCGACGCCGCCGCATTGAGAAGATCTGTCCGGTCGGGCTGCTCCGCCTTGGGTATGTGCAGCACCATCTGCATGGCGAGCACCTGCCGTGGATCCTCTGGATCACTGTGGCCACCAACGTATCCGACCAAACGGTCATATCGTTCGGCGAAGGTCGATGACCGCGCTTCGGCGTCGTGGGCCTCCGAGGCGTCGACCGGTTCCGAATCCATGGTCAGTTCAGTGGTACCCGGCGCATGACGCCGTCGATCGCATCCGCGGCCTCGATCTCGTCCCGCGTGACGCCGAGGATGAACAGCACGGCATCGAGGAACGGATGCGACAGGGCCGCATCGGCGACCTCCTGCAGCGCGGGTTTGGCGTTGAACGCGATACCCAGCCCGGCGACCGTCAGCATGTCGATGTCGTTGGCACCGTCACCGACGGCAATCGTCTGCTCCATCGGCACGCCAACACTGTCGGCAAACGCTCTGAGCGCCTTCGCTTTTCCGGCGCGGTCGACGACCTCGCCCACCACCCTGCCGGTGAGTTTGCCCTCGGCGATCTCCAACGTGTTCGCCTTGACGAAGTCGAGTTCGAGCTCGTGGGCCAGCGGTTCGATGACCTGGCGGAACCCGCCGGAGACCACGCCACAGTGATAGCCCATCCGGTGCAGGGTCCGGATCGTCGTCCGCGCGCCCGGCGTCAATTCCAGTTCGTTCGCGACCTCGTCGAGCACGGATACATCGAGTCCGGCCAGTGCCGCGACGCGCTCGTGCAGCGATTGGGCGAAATCGAGTTCTCCGCGCATGGCAGCCTCGGTCACCGCGGCGACCTCGGCTTCGCGGCCCGCGCGAGCGGCGAGCATCTCGATGACCTCGCCTTGGATAAGCGTCGAGTCGACGTCGAAGACGATGAGACGTTTGGCCCGGCGGGCCAGGCCACCGCGCTCGACCGCGACGTCGATGCCGTACTTGCTGGCGACGCCCGCCAGCCCCTTACGCAGCGCGGCGTCCGCCGCAACGCTGTCGCGGTCGACACTGATCAGCAGCTCCAGGCCGGTCACCGGGTAGTCAGCGATGCCCCGGATCGAATCGATGTTGCCACCCTGGCGGGCGAGCTCACCGGCGAGTGCACTGAAACTTTTTGCACTGACCGGACTTCCGAGGACAACCACAGCGTGCGTGGAGAGCCTGCGGTCGCCGTTCTCGGCGCCGACCTCGACGGTGACGTCGACGCCCACCGAGTCCATCGCCTGCTCGATGACCTCCTGCAGCTCCTCGCTGTCACCGATGCACCGAACCAGGACACCGAGCGTGAGGCGGCCGCGAATGACCACCTGCTCGACATCGAGGATGCTCACGTTGCGGGTGGACAGTGCCCCGAACAGGACAGACGTGACGCCCGGTTTGTCGTGTCCGGTCACGGTGATGAGCACAGACGTACCCTCCGGCCCCGCGGTGTCGGCGCGGCCGGGGTTGATATCGGTGGTCACCTCAGTTCGAACCGGAATCTGATTCGGCCGACGATTCGTGACTTCCGACCGTCAACGGCTCTTCCTTGATCTCTTCGGCCTTATGACTCTTCTGGCCAACGTGGGCTTCGTCGCGCATGCGGTCCACCATATGCGGGTAGTGCAACTCGAACGCAGGCCGCTCCGACCGAATGCGCGGGAGCTCGGTGAAGTTGTGTCGCGGCGGCGGGCAGCTGGTCGCCCACTCCAGCGAGTTACCGAAGCCCCACGGGTCGTCGACGGTCACGACCTCGCCGTAGCGGTAGCTCTTGAACACGTTCCACAGGAACGGCAGCGTCGAGGCACCGAGGATGAACGCACCCACTGTCGACACGATGTTCAACGTGGTGAACCCGTCCGACGACAGATAGTCGGCGTAGCGACGCGGCATGCCCTCGTTACCGACCCAGTGCTGCACCAGGAACGTGGTGTGGAAGCCGATCATCGTCAGCCAGAAGTGCATCTTGCCCAGCCGCTCGTCGAGCATGCGTCCGGTCATCTTCGGGAACCAGAAGTAGATACCGGCGTAAGTCGCGAACACGATGGTGCCGAAGAGCACGTAGTGGAAGTGCGCGACGACGAAGTAGCTGTCGGACAGGTGGAAGTCCAGCGGCGGGCTCGCGAGCAGGACGCCGGTCAGACCACCGAAGAGGAACGTGATGATGAAGCCGACGGAAAAGAGCATGGGTGTCTCAAAGGTCATATGACCTTTCCACATCGTGCCTATCCAGTTGAAGAACTTCACACCCGTGGGCACCGCGATCAAGAACGTCATGAACGAGAAGAACGGCAACAGGACCGCGCCGGTGGCATACATGTGGTGCGCCCACACCGCCACCGACAACGCAGCGATCGCCAGGGTTGCGTAGACCAGACCGCTGTAACCGAAGATGGGCTTGCGGCTGAAGACGGGGAAGATCTCCGAGACGATGCCGAAGAACGGCAGCGCGATGATGTAGACCTCGGGGTGACCGAAGAACCAGAACAGGTGCTGCCACAAGATCACGCCACCGTTGGCCGGATCGTAGAGCTGGGCGCCGAATTGTCGGTCGACCTCCAGACCCATCAGAGCGGCGGTCAGCAACGGGAACGCCAGCAGGATCAGGACGCTGGTGACCAGGATGTTCCAGGTGAAGATCGGCATCCGGAACATCGTCATGCCGGGAGCGCGCAGGCAGACCACGGTGGTGATCATGTTGACCGCACCCAGAATGGTGCCCAGACCGGAGACGGCCAGGCCGAGGATCCACATGTCGGCGCCCGCACCCGGAGAGTGCACGGCGTCGGTCAATGGGGTGTAGGCGGTCCAGCCGAAGTCAGCGGCGCCGCCGGGGGTGATGAATCCGGCCACGGCCACTGTCGAGCCGAACACGAACAGCCAGAAGCTGAAGGCATTCAACCGCGGGAACGCCACGTCCGGGGCGCCGATCTGAAGCGGGAGCACGACGTTGGCGAAACCGATGACGATCGGCGTCGCGTACATCAGCAGCATCACGGTGCCGTGCATGGTGAACAGCTGGTTGTACTGCTCGGTCGACAGGAACTGCAGACCCGGAACGGTCAGCTCAGAGCGCATCAGCAGTGCCATCAGGCCACCGATGAGGAAGAACGCGAAGCAGGCAACCAAGTACATGATGCCGAGCAGTTTGTGGTCGGTGGTCGTCAACATCTTGTAGATGAACGACCCCTTGGCCCCCGTGCGCTCG
Organism: Williamsia sp. 1138; assembly: GCF_002095435.2. Lineage (GTDB taxonomy): Bacteria > Actinomycetota > Actinomycetes > Mycobacteriales > Mycobacteriaceae > Williamsia. The sequence goes on along the minus strand of NZ_MJEJ02000042.1, from coordinate 43 downwards.
GGGTAAGGCCGTACCGGAGCCACCTGAGTAGTGGGCTGGTCTA
>NZ_MJEJ02000028.1 GCF_002095435.2 Williamsia sp. 1138 | reverse complement strand
GGCAAATTCATACGGTCAACGCAACACTGACTGCTTGGAGGTTGCGATGGGTAGACGTCCGTTTGATATTGCTATTCGGTTTGGGTTCTTCGATCTGCTTTGTACGGGGTCGACGAAGGATTTTGCGGCTCGGGTAATGGGCGTGTCGAACAGCACTGCCGACCGCTGGTGGGCGAATGCTGGCGGCATGACACTGATGAAGGGCGGAGTAGGCGGCCTGGCGGTTGTGGTCGACGACGATGGCACTGAGACGCGTGGGCATCGACTGGGGTTGGGCGAGCGGATCGAGATCCAGTCGGCGCTGCAACGCGATCTGGGCGTCACTGAGATCGCGATACTCATAGGTCGGCCGCGGACGACGGTGTGGCGTGAGATCGGCCGCAACTCGAACGCCGACGGCACGTATCACGCGCTGATGGCGCACCAGCGATCCAAGGTCAATGCGTTGCGGCCTAAAGCATTCAAGCTCGATGGCCACCCCGAACAGCAGATGATAGAAGACTCATTTGACGACGGGTGGAGTCCCAAGCTTGTGTCGCATTCGCTCAAGATTCAGTTCCCCAACGACAAGGCGCATCAAATTAGTTACGAGACGCTGTACAACACGTTGTACGTCCAGTCGCGTGGGTCGTTGCGGGCGGACCTGTACAAGACTCTGTCCACCAGTAGGCCGGCGCGCAAGTCGCGAATCAGCGCGAGTCGACAGGGCAAAATCTACGACAAAGCCCTCAAGATCGTTGACCGCCCTGACGTGAAAGATCGCAAGGTTCCGGGGCATTGGGAAGGTGACCTGATCATGGGGTCCGGTGGCACAGCGATCGGGACGTTGGTCGAACGAACCTCCCGGTTCGTGATCTTGCTGCACCTGCCGGGCAATCACCAAGCCGATACCGTTGCTGGCGCGATGATCACAGCGATGGGAGACTTGCCCGCCCACATACGGCGATCCATTACCTGGGATCGCGGCACCGAGCTCGCCGCCTACGACCGGATTCAGCTCGAACTCCAAGCGCCTGTGTACTTTTGCGATCCACACTCACCGTGGCAGCGCGGTAGCAACGAGAACACCAACCGGCTTCTGCGCCACTGGTTCGCCAAAGGCAGCGACCTGAGCGTGCACACCGCAGCCGACGTCGCCCGCGTCGCTGCGACCCTCAACAGACGGCCGAGGGAAACCCTGGAGTGGAAAACTCCGGCCCAAGCCTTGACGGAACTACTTGCCGTACACGCCGCCGCCTAAGTACATCCATACCCCGTCCCTGCCCTCGAACCGGAAGCAAGAACAACTACCCCAAGCCACTCCACAGGCGACGCGGGTCGATCACCCACGCCGCCAGCCCGGAGTCTTCCAAGCCCATCAAGAAGTCACCGCTAAGACCAGCTCGTTGCGTTGACCACTTGACTTTGCCCCAGGTCGGCCTCATCACAACCCACCAACTCCGGGGAGCCGGGGGGTCAGATCCACTCGCGTTGCGGCAGCACGTCTTCCATGAGTCTGGTCAGGGCCGGATTCTGGTTGTCCGGACGCCAGGCGGCATTCATCTGGACCGGTCGGTCCCGCACCGACGTCACCTCTTTGAAGACCACGCCCTCAGGATGCATGGTGGCCGCTGATTCGGGGACCAGTGCCATCCCCAGCCCGGACCGGACCAGGACCAGCATCGTGTGCACCTGCGTCACGTACTGGACGTACTTCGGTGTCGCGCCGACGATCGTGAAGGTGCTGATCAGCAGTTCGTGGAAGTACCTGGCGTCGACGGGGGAGTACATCACCACCGGACGATTGTCGAAATCCTCGATCGTCAGGTGCTCCGCGTCGACCAGTTCGTGGTCGGTGGGCAGCGCCGCGATCAACCGCTCGTGATGGATGGGCCTGCTACTGATCCCAGGGCGGGTCATGATGGGCCGGACGAGCCCCAGATCGAGTTCGCCTCCGGACAGCGATTCGATCTGGGCAGACGAAACCATCTCGCGAAGAACCAGTTTGACGTCAGGGAGTTTTTCGCGCGCAGTCGACAGCAGCCTGGGCAGCACAGCGTGCGCCGACGCTCCGGTGAATCCGATGATCACGGTGCCGAGGTCGCCGGCGGGCACTCGTCTGACGGTGAGCACCGCGCTCTCGGACAGGCGGACGATGCGACGGGCATCAGGAAGGAATGCGGTACCTGCAGCCGTCAGCGTGACCGAACGGCTCGTCCGGTCGACGAGCTGGACGCCGAGTTCGTTCTCGAGCTGCTGGATCTGTCTGCTCAGAGGCGGTTGCGTCATGTGCAGACGTTCGGCGGCCCGGCCGAAATGCAGCTCTTCGGCGACGGCGATGAAGCACGTGAGGCGGGCCAGCGAGAACATTGATCCACTCCTGGTATCGAGAGAAGGCGCGTACGCGACCCAATGGATCAATGTACGCGCCTTCCGCGACGGTCAGAGGCGGATCTACCAGCGCGGGCAGGTGTTCTCGAACGTCGGGTCGATCGACTTCATGTACCCGGTGTCATCACGGTCGCGGAGGCCGCAGTCGAGATACTGCTGGTGAAGGACAGAAAGTGCGTCCTCGTCGATCTCGACTCCGAGTCCCGGGGCGGTCGGAACCGGCACGGCGCCGTCGATGAAGGACAACGCACCGGGTTTGACCACATCCTCGGACTTCCACGGCCAGTGCGTGTCGCATGCGTAGGAGAGGTTCGGGGTTGCGGCCGCCAGATGGACCATGGCTGCCAGGCTGATCCCGAGATGCGAATTGGAGTGCATCGACAGTCCGAGACCGAAGGTGTCGCAGATGCCGGCGAGCAGCCGTGATCGCTGCAGGCCACCCCAATAGTGGTGGTCGGAGAGCACCACCGACACCGAGTTCTGCCGTACCGACGGTTCGAGTTGATCGAAGGCGACGACGCACATGTTGGTGGCCAAGGGCATCTTGGCCTCGGCGGCGACCTCGGCCATGCCTTCGAGGCCGGGTGTCGGGTCTTCGAGGTATTCCAGGATTCCCGCGAGTTCGGACGCCACCTGCACCGAGGTGTCGACCGTCCAGGCGGCGTTGGGGTCGAGCCGCAGGGGCAGGTCGGGAAAGGCCGCGCGCAGCGCCTTGATCGCCGCGATCTCCTGGTCGGGCGGGAAGACCCCGCCTTTGAGTTTGATCGCCTTGAAGCCGTACTCGCCGATCATCCGGTGCGCCTGGCGGACCAGACCTTCGGGATCGAGTGCGCTGCCCCACTCGTCGGGCTCGGCACCGGGATGGGCGGCCCACTTGTAGAAGAGATACGCGCTGAACGGCACCTCGGTGCGCACGGCGCCGCCGAGCAGATCGGAGACCGGCCGCCCCAACACCTTGCCCTGCAGGTCGAGACACGCGACCTCGAACGGGGAGAGGACCCTGTCGGTGGTACTCGCGGTGGTGATCATCCCCGCGACGCCATCGCCGCCGGTGATCGAGAGGGTGTCGAGCTCGGCGTCGATGGCCTGCCGGATGGCGCCCAGCGCGAACACATCCTGACCGACGATGGCTGCTGCTGCCGCTTCGAGCCGCGCCAGATGGGCGGTATCGGCGTAGGTTTCACCGAGCCCGACCAGTCCGGCATCGGTGTCGAGTTGGATGATCGCCCGCAGCGCGTAGGGCTGGTGGACGCCGACCGTGTTCAGCAGCGGGGGGTCGACGAAGGCGACCGGGGTGATACGGGCCCCGGTGATCCGGACCGGTGCGGAGTCCATCAGACCGCGACTGCCGACGCCAGAGCGCGGTCGAGGACTGCACGTCCCGCCGCAGTGATCTCGATCAACTCCTGCTGGTGTTCGGGATACAACGACACGAGGGGTGCGCGAACGGGCCCGGCGTCGATGCCTTCCATCGTGACACCGAACTTCACCAGCGAGACCGCATATCCCGGAACGAGATTGCGCAGGCGGACCAGCGGATGGAAGAAGCTGCGCAGCAGCCCTTCCGCGAGCTCGTCGTTCCCGGCCTCGAGTGCGTTGTAGAACGCCAGCGCGATCTCGGGTGCGAAGGCGAACGTCGCCGACGAGTACAGGGTCACCCCGATGGCGCGGTAGGCCTGCTGGGTGATCTCGGCGGTCGGCAGTCCGTTGAAGAAGAGGAAGTCCTTGCCGGACGGCGCCAGCGCATCCTTCACCGCGATGACGATGCGGGCGACGTTGTCGAGATCGCCGGTGCCGTCCTTGAATCCGATGACCGTCGGCAGCTGCGCGACCTCCACCGCGGCCGCCTCGTTGTACACCGCAGTCCCGCGGTTGTAGACGATGAGCGGCAGGTCGGTGGCTGCGGCGATCTCGCGCGTGTATGCGACCAGGCCGGCAGGCGGCATCGTGACGAGGTACGGGGGTAACAGCAGGATGCCGTCCGCGCCTGCGTCCTTGGCGCTCACCGCGAATTCCTTCGCCTGCACCAGGGAGCCGCCTGCGCCGGCGAACACCGGCACCCGACCGGCGACGACATCGACGGCGGTGGCGACGATCCGGCCGAACTCCTCGAGTCCGAGGGCATGGAATTCCCCGGTCCCGCAAGCGATGAAGACTCCGCCGGGACCGGCCGCGACACCCTTCTCGAGGTGCTGCGCGAGCAGCGAATAGTCGACCTCGCCGGCCGGCGTGAACGGGGTGACGGGGAAGAACAGGACTCCGTCGAGCATGGTGTATCTCCTTGATGTGTCGGGGCTGATCAAGCGGGTGGAGGGAGGTCAGTCTTGGACGAGGCGGCCGTCGATGCGGCGCCACAGGTGATCGGGGTTGCCGTCGGCCACCGCGGAGGGCAGCAGAGCGGGTGGGACGTCCTGATAGGCGACCGGGCGCAAGAAGCGTTCGATGGCCAGTGATCCGACCGACGTACTGCGCGAATCCGAGGTCGACGGATACGGGCCGCCGTGAACCATCGCGTGCCCGACCTCGACCCCGGTGGGCCACCCGTCGAACAGGATTCGCCCGGCCTTGAGTTCGAGGACGTTGAGCAGGGCCGCGGCGTCGCCCATGTCCGCGTCGTCGGCGTGCACGGTCGCGGTGAGTTGTCCTTCGAGTGCTGCGGCAACGGCGCGGACCTGCGCTGCATCGGTGCACTTGACCACCACACTCGCCGAGCCGAACACCTCTTGCTGCAGCACGTCCGAGGACAGAAAAGTGTCGGCGTCGGTGCTGAAGACAGCTGCGCCACAACTGTTCGGCGCGCCGGAGCCGGGGGCCTGGGCTTCGACCGTCGACGCGGCCGCGAGAGCCTCGACGCCGGCTGAATACGAGCTCGCGATGGTCGGGGTGAGCATCGGGGTGGGAACGGTGTCGGCGATCGCGGCCCCGGCAGCGTCGATGAAGGTGGTCAACCCGGGGCTGTCCACGGCGATGACCAGTCCGGGGTTGGTGCAGAACTGCCCTGAGCCCAGCGTCAACGACCCGATGAAGGCCTTGCCGAGCTCTGCTCCACGAGTCTGCAGTGCCTTGTCGAGGACGAACACCGGGTTGATGGAACTCATCTCGGCGTAGACGGGGATCGGCTCCCGCCGGGCAGCTGCTGCGGCCACCAGAGTTGTTCCACCGGAACGGGATCCGGTGAATCCAACGGCCTTGATCCGGGGGTCGGTGACGAGCCGTGCGCCCAGGGTCGGGCCGAACCCGTACAGGAGGGAGAAGGTGCCTGCAGGCATTCCGGTGCGGGCGATGGCGTCGGTGATGGCGCGGCCCACCAATTCAGAGGTGCCGGGATGGGCGTCATGGGCCTTGGCCACCACGGGGCATCCCGCGGCGAGCGCCGACGCGGTATCGCCGCCGGCGACCGAGAAGGCGAGTGGAAAGTTGCTGGCGCCGAAGACGGCGACGGGCCCGAGGGGGATCTTCCGCTGGCGGATGTCGGAGCGTGGCAGGGGAGAACGATCGGGTTGCGCCGGGTCGATGCGTGCTCCGTTCCAGCCGCCGTCGCGCAGGACGCCCGCGAACAATCGCAACTGGCCGGACGTACGGCCGACTTCGCCGGTGATGCGTCCGACCGGTAGACCGGACTCTGCGGCCGCCCGGTTGATCAGGGTGTCCCCGAGGGCTTCCAGGTTCTCCGCGATCGCTTCGAGAAAGCCTGCGCGGGTCTCGGACGTCGTCGCGCGGTACTGGTCGAAGGCCGATGCGGCGGCCGAGCAGGCAGTGTCGACGTCCGAATCACTGCCGTAGGCGTAGCCGGGCTCGAGAACGCGATTGGTCGACGGGTCGAGTCCACGGATCGTGTCGCCGCTACCGGTCACGTAGGTGCCCGCGATGATCATCTGCCCGGTGAGGGCGTCGGTCTGATTTACCGTTGCTGTCATGGTCGATTCCTTGCGTTGTCGATGCGCGTGCTCTCGTTGCCGACTCTGATCACGCCCGGGAAAGCCAGAAGCGTGACCTGAGTCATAACTCGACCGTAGGAGGCCGATCCATTCCTGTCCAAGTCAAATGTGCCGATCTTCGATAGCTCAATTGAATCGACGCACGTCAACACCACATCTGCGCGCCTGCGAGAATCGGGGTTTGCGGTCGTTCGCCTGCGGTAGGTTTCTTTCATGGAGCGAATGTCGCCGGCCGACGCCCAGATGTACTGGATGTCGGAGAAGATCCCCAACGATCAGTTCCTGGTCTTCGTGTTCGACGGCGCCCCGCAAAGTCTGGAATCGGCAATCGATTTCGTGATCGAGCGAGCTGGATCGATTTCTGATCTACGGCTTCGGATCGCCGACGTCGACTGCGCGATGGACTACCCGTATTGGGTCCGGTGCGACGCCGACTGGGACCAGATCATCGTTCGCGACCTCGTGGATCCGAAGTGGGACAACTGCCTCGACGCGATAGCCGGGCTGGCCGACGCGCAGCTCGACCCGCGGGACAAGGCGTGGCGGCTGCACGTGTTCACTCAAGTGGCCGACGCCCCGCGGTGTGATCACACGGCGACCGTCGTCGTGCTGCAGATCTGCCACGCCCTGGCCGACGGTAGGCGATCCTCGGGTCTGGCCCGGCAATTGTTCGGCCCCATCGGACCAGAAGGTCCCAGGCCGGGCAGCACCGAGCAGGCCTACTCGGCTGTGCAGGCCGCAGCCGTGGCAGCTCTTCGTCTCCCGATACAGATCGGCTCGCTGGGTTGGCGTGGCCTCAACGCTGCCCGTACGCACCGTCGGCTCGTCGATGACATGATCAAAGGTCTTGTGCCACAGCAGGCCAGGTGTCGGCCGCTGTTGTTGACCAACACCAGGCCCGAGGGCGTGCGCACCGTCCGCACCCTGGTGCGCCGTCGCGATGACTTTCCAGGGCCGACTGTGACGGTCAGTGCGCTCACCGCGATCTCACTCGGACTCTCGGACTATCTCCGTGAATGCGGAGAGGACCCGACCACGCTCGGCGCCGAGGTGACGATGGCAAAGTCGGGTGCGGCTTTGTCTCGCAATCATTTTCGGAATGTCGGCATCGGTCTCTATGCCGACACCGCCGACCTGGGGGTTCGTTCGAGGCACATCGCGAACGCTCTGGGACAGCGGCAGCTGCGCAACAATCATCCCGCGCTGCGGGCGGGTGACGAGGCCTTCGCGGCAGTGCCCGCGCCCCTGCTGCGATGGGGGGTCGCGCAATTCGACCCGACGCATGTGCCCGAATCCGTGATCGGCAACACCGTCGTCTCCAGCGTCAACCGGGGCGCGGCCGACCTGACGTTCGGAGCCGCCCCGGTCGCCTTCACCACCGGTTTTCCCGCGCTCTCCCCGGTGATGGGTTTGACCCACGCCGTACACGGCATCGGTGACACTGTCGCGATCAGCGTTCATGCCGCCGAGTCCGCTGTCGGCGACATCGACAATTACCTGGAGATCCTCGGAGCCTCGATCGCCTGGAATCAGATCGTCTCGGGGAGTCGGTAGTCGCCTTCGCGCGGCGGCGGCACACTCACTGTTCACGCGGCGGCGGAGCCGTCAGTGTTCGCCTGTGCCGTTCTTACTCCGGACGAGGCGTTTCGGCAGTTTCCCGACGAGTTCACCGAGCGGGGTGACGGCCACGCTGAGCGTTTCGGCGGCGTCGTTGAGTTCGTCCACCGTCGATTGGAGTTTCTCGATGCTCGGCGCCAGTTGGCCGATCATCTCGACCAGATCCGAGAGCCGGTCGATGGGTCCGCCCGGCGCGATGACGCGTTCCAAGGCACCGTTTTCGCCCACCAGTTGTTCGAGCAGCCCCTCGTCCGCCGTCATCCTGTCGAGGAAACCCTCGTCCTCGGACAGCCGGTCCAGCAGCCCTCCGGGTGTCGTGAGCTTGGCCAGTACCCCGTCTTCGGCGAGCATCCGGTCGACAGGTCCGTGCCGGGAGAGCAGTCGGTCGAGAGGACCGCCGGCCTCGGTCATCTGATCGAGCACCCCGTCGTCGGCCAGTACGCGTTCGACCAGCCCGTCTTCGGCGAGCAACCGATCGAGTGGACCGCCGCGGGCCAGGATCCGGCCCAGCGAGCGGTCCTCCTCGAGTAGCTCGCCGAGTTGGTTCAGCAACTGCAGGGGACTGCGGAAGGCCGGACTGTCCCGCAGGCCCATCGCTGCGGAGATCTCGTAGTGCACGTTCTCGACGGCGACACGGCTCAGGGCCACACTCGCCTCGACGGCCGACAATGCTGCCCCCGCTGCCGCGAATCCCAGCCGAGTTGGGATCTCGATCACCAATTTGGCATCCATGGCCTCAGCCTAAGGCGTTGCCGTAACCCCCGGGCACATTCACCCGGCTTTGGCCTTGGCGGCGGCTTTTTGTTGCTTCTTGAACTCGCGGACCTCTTGCAAGGTGGCGTTGTCGACAACGTCGGCGACGGAGCGGCGTGACCCGTCGTCTCCGTAGTGGCCGGTGGCTTCCCGCCAGCCCTTCGGGTCCACGCCCAGTTGCTTGCCGAGCAGTGCCAAGAAGATCCGTGCCTTCATGTCGCCCCACCCCGGAAGCGCCTTGAGGCGTTTGAGAACGGTCTTGCCGTCTGGGTCGCCTTCGGTCCAGATGGCCGACGGTGTGCCGCCGTATTCGTCGACGATGACCGTCGCGAGGTCGTGGACCCGTTTGGCCATTGACCCCGGGAATCTGTGGATCGCGGGCGTCACCGAACACAACGCCACGAACTCGTCCGGGTCCGACTCGGCGATGCGGTGGATGTCGAAACCGTCCATCCGCTCGGCGATCTTCTGCGGTCCCTTGAACGCCGCTTCCATCGGATACTGCTGGTCGAGGGTCATGCCCACGACGAGCGCGAAGTCGTCGTTCGACAACAACTCGTCGGCTGCTGGATCTTGTGCGATGCAGATCTCGCGGGTCATGTCGCCCTCCAAACGCCGTTCGGACACGTCGCGCTCCAGCGTATAGGGCGGTTCCCCGGCACAATCGCGCCCTCGGCTGGTTCAATGCTGGCAGGACACACACTCGGCTCGGGGATGAGGGAGTTCGTGGTGGCAATCGGAGCAGGCACAAGCACGGCACGGAGAAGGATCGTGGGAGCCGCAGTCGCGGTGGCGGCAACCGCGATGACGGTGGTCGGGATCGCGCCGGCTGCGGCCGAACCCAACCTGGTCGACACCATCAGTTGCAACAGTCCCGATCCGTGGGGGCCTCCCATCAGCAACGGCAGTCCGCTGCGCATCGACATCGACCTCTACAACAACGTGCAGTTCCCGAAAGACGGTGCCACGGGGCCGGTGCTCTACCTCAGCGCCAACAACCCGCGAGCCGGTTTCCTCTTCGAATACAACGTGGAAGCCTCCGTCTCCTGGGTGAACACGACCACGGGCGCTCGAGGCAAGGTGATCATCCCGGCCCGGGGTCGTTCGGCGAGCTGGGAGGGTTCGTTGCGAACGGGCCGCGGCGCAGTCGAGTTCACCGTTCGCCAGAAGATCGGTGCGCTCGCATTCTTCCCGATGGTGAACCCGCAGTACTCCTCGTGTGGGGGAGCGGCCACCGTCTGACCCACCGGGACGGCAGCGCCCGCGAGCGGGTGTTCGAATTGTGACCGACTTTCTATACAGGACGTACGAACTGGCCAGGCGCCGAGGAGTAACGTCACGCAAAGGTGTCCGACGCCGGCAATGACGCCGGCCGCCGATCGGAAGGTGGGTAACCCCCGATGTCCACAAATGCGAGCAAGAGTTCGCCCTCACCGCAGGTGGGAGAGGCTCACGTAGCCAAGGTGATCGGGGTGACGGTCGCGGCCGCCGTCGGCGGTTTCCTGTTCGGTTTCGACAGTTCGGTGGTCAACGGCGCCGTCGATTCGATCGGCACCCATTTCGAGCTCAACGACTTCATGAAGGGCTTCTCGGTCGCGATCGCGTTGCTCGGTTGCGCGCTCGGCGCGTGGTTCGCAGGCCGTCTCGCAGACATCTGGGGCCGCAAGAAGGTGATGCTGCTGGGCTCCTTCCTGTTCATCGCCTCCTCAATCGGCACCGGTTTGGCCTGGGCGGTGCCAGATCTGTTGATCTGGCGCGTCATTGGCGGTCTCGGCATCGGTATCGCGTCGGTGATCGCGCCCGCCTACATCGCGGAGATCGCACCGGCCCGTTATCGCGGGGCGCTGGGATCGTTGCAGCAGCTGGCCATCACGATGGGCATCTTTGTCGCTCTGCTCTCGGACGCCCTGCTCGCCGACAGTGCCGGCGGTGCCGCCAACGACCTGTGGTTCGGTATAGAGGCCTGGCGCTGGATGTTCATGGTCGGTGTGATCCCGGCGCTCATCTACGGCATCCTGGCGTTCCTCATCCCGGAGTCCCCGCGCTACCTCGTCGGCAGCAACATGGATGAAGAGGCTGCCCGGATTCTGACCGAGGTCACCGGTGAAGCGGATCCGCTAGAGCGGGTGAAAGAAATCCGGTTGACCCTCAAGCGCGAATCGAACGTGTCCATCAAGGACATTCGCGGGCCGTCGTTCGGACTGCACCCGCTGGTGTGGGTCGGCATCTGGATTGCGATCTTCCAGCAATTCGTGGGCATCAACGCGATCTTCTACTACTCGACGACCCTGTGGCAGTCGGTCGGATTCAGCGAGAGCCAATCGTTCAAGACGTCGGTGATCACCGCCGTGGTGAACGTCGTCATGACCTTCGGCGCGATCCTGTTCGTGGACAGGATCGGCAGGCGGAAGCTCTTGCTGATCGGTTCGGTGGGAATGTTCATCGGGTTGGTGCTCGCCTGCGTGGCGTTCACGCAGCAGCAGGGCGCCGGCGACGACATCTCGCTACCCAAGACCTGGGGTCTGGTGGCGCTGATCGGAGCCAACCTGTTCGTCGTCGCGTTTGCGGCAACGTGGGGCCCGGTCATGTGGGTCATGCTGGGGGAGATGTTCCCGAACCGCATTCGCGGTGTGGCGCTGGGTGTGTGCACCGGCGTCAACTGGATCGCCAACTTCACGATCTCGCTGCTGTTCCCGCAGCTGAACGAGACGCTCGGCCTCGCGTGGATCTACGGTTTCTTCGCCTTCTGCGCGTTTGCCTCGTACTTCTACGTCCGCCTCAAGGTGCCCGAGACCAAGGGTATGGAACTCGAGGACATGGACACCCTGGGCGACGTCGAAGCGGCTCTGAAAGCAGACAAGGCCGCCGACAAGGCAGCGGCCAAGGATCTGAAGTAACCCGGCTACTTCGAATCCGAGAAGTTCGGCGGCCGGCCCTCTGCTCGGGCTGCCGTCGCTTCTTGGAAATTGTCGGTCAGGAGCCGGACGTACAACTGGCCCATACCTTCAGCCTGGATGTGGGCGTCGAGGTTGGCTGCCTGGATGCCGGACCACAGGGTGCGTTTGGTGAGTTCGATACCTGGCCGCGACAACTCCGCGATCCTCGTCGCGATGCGGTACGCCTCGGTCAGTAGAGCGTCGTCGGGCACCGAACGGGAGACGAGTCCGATCCTGGCCGCCTCCTCGGCGGGCACATCCCACCCGGTGAGCATCATCTCCGCCGCGTGCGAGGTGCCGACCGCGCGCGGGAGCAGAAAGCTCAGGCCGAGCTCACTGGCGGTGAGACCGTTGTTGATCCCGGCGGCCCGGAAGTAGGCACTCGACCCGGCGATCCGGATGTCGCAGGCCAGCGCGAGACACAGCCCGCCGCCGATCGCGGCGCCGTTGACCGCTGCGATGACCGGTTGATGCATTGCTCGCAGCGCGCCGAGGGCGTCGTCGAGCATCTCCATCGAACGCAGGGCAATGGTCGGCGCGGTCAGTCCGTCGATGTGTGGGATCTTTCCTGCCGACTTCTGATCGGCGCCGGAACAGAATCCAGGCCCCGCGCCGGTGATCACCACGGCGCGGATGTCGTTGTCGCGGCTGATCTTCTCGAGGGTCTCCTTGAACGGGATCATGACGTCAAACGCCATGGCATTCATGCGTTCTGGACGGTTGAGAGTCACCAGGGCGACGTGCGGACGGGGATGATCGACCTCTACGAAAGACATTGGGCCATCGTGGCATGTGCCCGATTCCCTGAGACGCGGATCAGGGAAAACCGGCCTCGGGGTCAGGGAAGGGCACACCGAAGATCAGGGTCGTCCCCCGATGCCGCCGAGGCCATCAGATCCCTACCGTGAATGAGGTGAGGCGGGAGACCATTTCCGCCCGGTCGACGAAAGGTTGATGTGATGGACAAGTTGGTTCGGGTTTCCCAGGGCCGGATGCTCGGTGGCGTGTGCACGGGCATCGCGCGGCGTTACGGATGGGATGTGAATCTGGTGCGGGTGGCGTTCATCGCGTCGTGTCTGCTCCCGGGTCCGCAGTTCGTGCTCTATCTCGCTCTGTGGCTCGTGATCCCGATGGATAAGGGGCACGTGAACACGGTCGCCGCCTGATCAGTGGGAGCCGGCGCGGCGACTCAGCGCGTCCATGCCGTCGAGCAACAGCATCTGCGCCACGAAGTACGTGGAGAGCACTGTGGTCTCGGCGAGGGCGCGCAGGAGCGGGTCGCGCAGTAGGTACCGCCGATTCATCAGGGTCGCATCCGATGCCATGAAGACGACGCCGCCCGCGGCCAGCAGGCGGGTCGGGTCGGCGCCCGAACCACGCAGGAGGACCGGGTCGGCGGCGGTGGCCGCCATCGTGGCCAAGGTGCCGCCATAGATTCCCAGGATCGGCAGCATGCGCGGCTGATTCAAAATCAGCAGCGCTGCAACCTCGTTCATGACGGCAAGACGAGGGAGAAGGCGGCGATTCGTCGGACGGCCGCCGTGCCGGGTCAACACACCCAGATAGGCGAGGTGGGCAAGGCCGAACATCGTCGCGCCGGTCTGCAGTGACCGGTCTTTGTCCGGCCCGGTCGCGAACTCCTCGCGATACATGAAGTAGTCGCCGGCCGCCGATGCGCCGACGGCCACTGCCAGCAAGGCGTTGTCGGGTGCGCTGCGACCGCGGGTGCCGCGTGCCAGCGTTAGCGCCAGCGCCGCGAGTGCAGTTGGCTTGGCCGCCGCGACACCCGGTCGCCAGCGCAGTGCGCCGGCGGCCGATACCGCGACTGTCGCGGCGACGAAGATCTTCCGTTCCGGCAGTTTCCAACCGGGCACACCCATCTCGGCGTCAGCCGCCCAGGATCTTCGACACGAACGCGGTGGCGTCGGGCAGGGCCGTGGCCGAGGTGCCCGGGCCGTCGACCGGGTAGGTCCGGATCGTGGCGGTGCGGTCGGTGGCCTGCACGCGGTTCAGGAAGTCGAGCGTGTAGGGAAGCACGACAGTGGTGTCGAGTAAGCCCTGGCCGATGAAGACCGGCTTGGCGAATCCGCTGTCGGGCACTCCCAGGTACGCCTCGACGATCGGCCCGAGATTGGGGATCGACGCCACCGGCTTCGTGAACAGCTCGTTCAAACTCGTTCCGGCAACTGCCCGCTGGAGTTCTGCCGAGCAGACCTTGACGGCCTTGTCGGTGAGTGCGCGACCCTCGGTGCTGAGGTAAGAATCGAGGTTGATCTCAGGGTGCGAGGCCCGGATCCCGGCGACGGCGTATAGCACCTCGGCGGTGAGATCGGTGGGCAAGGGCACCGGGATGAAGCCGGGGCCTGCGTTCAACACGAGAGCGCCGAGGTCGGCCGGAACGCTGGTGACCGTCGCTCCCCGGAAATCGAGGTCGGGCCCCTGCAGCTTCACTGCGTTGCGGGCGGTCGCGAGTGCGGCGGTGGCACCACTGCCATTGCCGTTGACAGCCCATTTGGCAGACAGGTTCGGGGCGATGTCGTGCGCAGCCTTGACCGCGTCGATGATGTTGTCCGACTTGATGGTCGTCTGCAGATCGGGCAACTTGCCCTCTGTGCCGAGCCCGGCGTAGTCCGAGGCGACGACCGCGTAGCCCTTCTTCAGCCACGGGGTGATGTCGTTCCACCGCGCTGCCGACTCCGTCCTCCCCGACCACGACGGAGCACACTTGTCGGCGAGGCCGACCGTGTCGTGGGCCCACGCAACCACGGGCCAACCGCCTTCGGGGGCATCGCCGTTCGGAAGATAGATCGCGGCGCTGCTGAGCTCGGTACGGTCTGCGGCGGCATTGGTCCAATAGGTGAACCGGTTCGCCGATCCGGCTCCGGTGACCCACCGGTCATCGGGTAGGCCGATGTTGGCATAGACCTTGCCCGCGGTGCCGCCGGTCGGTACGGGCGCGGCTGCAGCTGTGCCGGCGCCCAGCCCGCTCGCGACCACTGCGGCCAGTGCCGTCGCGGTCAGCCCACACGTACCGATACGTCGCAGTGCTTGTTTGTGAACACTTTTCATGATGTCTCCTACGAAGGTCCGCGCCGAGCGGACTAAGCCTGCGTGATCCCGATCATCGGGAGGAAGAAGCAACTGCGGTTGCCGTTCTCGACGGTGCCGAAGACTGCCGAGAGCACAGTGCCGTTACCGCTCTTGACCGGGGCCAGACGTGACCCGGGCACACTGAGGCGATTGGCGAACGTCGTGAGCGCTGCTTTGATCTGTCCCTTGAAGGGGTTGTCGGGCACCTTCTTCATCCAGATGTCGACCAGGGTGGTACCGACCGGTGCCATCTCCGCGAACCCGCCCTGCAGCGTGTTCACGTTGAACCACGCGACCTGCATACCGCTGGCGGCGCCGTCCTTGGTGATTCCGGACGGGACGAAACCGAACAGGGTCTCACCGTCTTTGACCAGGTTGGCATCGATGGCCGCGGGGAGTTTCAATCCGGGAAGGAAGAACGGGCCGGGTACTGCTCCACCGACCGCGGGCAGTAGGCCGAAGGGGTTGTCCGGCGTCGGTTCGGTGCAATTGAATGCCACCGACGGGTTGATGAAGCTCTGGATTCCCATCTGACGCAGAGCGGAGTTCGCCTCCGCGAGCAGGGTGAGGACGTCGGTGGGGGACGCCGCGGGTGTCGCGGTGGGCGCAGCGACCTCGGACTTGACCGGCATGGTCGTCGGCAGCTGTGACCCGACGCCGAGTATCGCCTTGGCGGCCGCTAGTGCCTCCGGATCGACACGGGTCTTCTGCAGCTGCGCGATGGCTGCAGACAAGGCCTTGTCCGCCGGGACGCTCGTGGGTGCGGTCAGGGTCAGGTCGGCCAGCGGAACCGGATCGGCCACTGCGAGTGCCGGCGACATCACGGCTGCTGAGGCCGCGATCGCGAGTGCTACGACACCACGACGGATCAGCGGTTGGTTCGGCATGGTTCTCCTTGAACAGACGAAACCGGCCCACATGTTACGGATGTGACAGATGTGGCCAATGTTGCGGTTGTTAAAGCCAACCATGTGATTCGCGTAGTTGGCAAGCTGCGAGTCCTACCTGTGACAGAACTGCGACCCAACCGCACTTCTCCTGTGGTTCAACGAATCTGGAGAATGTGACGGCTTTCACCCCCGGACAGCAGAACAGGCGCCGACCTGGTGGTCGGCGCCTGTTGCTGTGGTTGTGGAGTCTGCGATCAGACGACTGCGAGTCCCACCGTCGGGATGATGGTGCAGCTGACCGTCTTGCCCTCGGTCTTGGTGGTCACGTTGCCGTAGATGGCCGAGATGATTCGTCCCTGACCGGTTTTCGCGATGGTGGTGAACGTGCCGGGGCCCTCGGCGACGTTGATCTTCTCGTTGCGCTGGAGGCTCTGCTGGCCGCTCTTGCCGGTGTCGACGTTGATCCACGCGACGGTGAGCGGCGCTGCGTTGTTGTTCAGGGCGGGGCCGGTACCGAGGCTGGTGTAGACGAATCCGGCTTCACCTTTGCCGGGGCCCGGGGCGGGGGCTTTCTGCGGACCTGCGGTGGCAAGTGCGGTACCGACGGAGTTGCCGCCGGGGATGCAACCCTGGCCGAGGGTGGGGTAGAGGAATTGCTGGATGATCGGAGCGCCGTCGCCGGTGGGGATGGCGGGGCCGCCCCCGCCGGTGCCTTCGAGGAAGCTGATGACCTTGTTCCAGATCTCGGCGAGATCCGGTGGCAGACCCGAGTCGGCTGCGAGCGTCTTGGCGTTGGCCACGAGGTCGGCGTTGACCTTGCCGTCGGGGCCCGGGGTCGCAGCGGATCCGATGATCGCGGGCACGAAGGCGCCCAGCGACTGCAGGGTCGCCTCATCGATCTTCGGCGCGGGTGGTGCGGTCGGCTCGGCAGAGGCGGTCGCCGGCAGTGCCAGCGCTGCGCAGGCCGCGATCGCCACAGCCGTCATCGTCCGGCGGGCGGTGCGCCCAGCCCTGAAACGTCCGCGGTCGCGACCTGTCAGCTCACTCAGTAGCACTGTTCTTGGTGTCCCATCTTGCGTTGGTAACCCGCTGTCGCAGGTGCCTGTGTTCCGTATCGCCGTGCTGACGGTAACCGTTCCGTGACGCTGCCGCCAACAGTGCGGCCGACAATTCGTCCGGGTTCGGACGGGGATTGGTGCCGCCCCGGGACCATAGCCTGTTACGGGTGGGGTGATTGGGGCTGGTGATGCAATTGTGATGTCACATTTCGACTGCGGGTCACCTCGCCCGTGCTGGTTAGATCAACGAGGGAAGAACACCGCTATCTGGAGGCACCATGCGTCGAAGAGTCCAAATCGCTGCAGTCCTGATCGCTGCGGCGGTCGGTGCGACTGCGCTGAGCGCCTGTGGCGACTCGGGGTCCGACGACGAAGTCGTGCTGCTCACACATGATTCCTTTGCATTGCCCGACGAGTTGCTGAGCTCATTCGAGGATCAGACCGGACTGACCCTGAAGGTCGTGAAGGAGTCCGATGCCGGTCAGTTGTCATCGTCGATCGCGCTGACGGCCGGATCGCCCCGCGGGGACGTCGTCTACGGCATCGACAACACCTTTGCGTCGCGGGTACTCGACGCGGACGCCCTCGAGCCCTACACGAGCCCTGACAACGGTCTCGGGCCGAACGAGCACGCCCTGCCCGAACCCAACCGCCTCACCGCGATCGATCGCGGGGACGTCTGCGTGAACGTCGACAGCGATTGGTTCGCACAGCGAGGGCAGCAACCCCCACAGAACTTCGCTGATCTCGCCGACCCCCGTTACAAGGGTCTGACCGTGGTTCTCGACCCCGCGACGTCGTCGCCGGGGATGGCATTCCTGCTCGCGACCATCGCCGCGTACCCGAGTTCGACCGCAGGCGGCTGGCAAGGTTACTGGCAGCGGCTGCGCGACAACGAGGTCGCGGTCGCTCCCGGGTGGTCGGAGGCGTACAACCAGGAGTTCACGGCCGGAGAGGGCAAGGGATCCAAGCCCGTCGTCGTCTCCTACGCCTCGTCGCCCGCCTATCTGCCGACAACAAAGGCCTTGCTGAACACCTGCTTCGAGCAGACCGAATACGCGGGGGTGCTGCGCGGCGCCGAGAACGTCGAAGGTGGCCAGAAGGTGGTGGACTTCCTGCTGAGCGAACCCGTGCAGGCGGCACTGCCCGAATCGATGTACGTCTATCCGGTGCGGACCGGTACACCGCTGCCCGCTGAATGGGCGCAATACGCACCCGAGCCCGAGTTCGTGGCCTCCATGCCGGCCGGAGTCATCGCGGAGAACCGGGAGGCGTGGCAGCAGGAGTGGCGCACCGTCATGGGCCGCTGACCGAGGTGACGGCAGGCCGGGTCGAGGGCCGACCCCCGCTCCGGCGTCCGCGTGGTTCCCGCCTGGCGCTGCTGGGCGTCCTACCCCTGTTGTTCGTTGCGGTCATGTTCGGCTGGCCGTTGTTGGCTCTCGCGGTGCGGGCATTCGGCGACGGCGAGAGCCGCAACCTGCCGCAACTGCTCTCCGACGCGAACGCGGCCGATCTCCTGTGGTTCACGATCGCGCAGGCCGCGGCGTCCACAGCCGCGACCCTGGTTGTCGGTCTCCCCGTGGCCTGGGTCCTGGCCACTTATGAACTGCCCGGCGCGCTGGGGTTCCGGGTGATCGTCACCATTCCCTTCGTGTTGCCGACGGTCGTCGTCGGCGTGGCCTTCTCGGTGCTGCTGGGGGACCGCGGACCGCTGGGATGGCTGGGCATCGGCGCTTCCCTCTGGGCGATCATCCTGGCGCACATGTTCTTCAACGTCGCTGTGGTGGTCCGGACGGTCGGATCGGTCTGGGCTCAGATCGACCCACGGGCCGAGCAGGCAGCCCGGACCCTGGGCGCGAACCGGTGGCGCGTGCTCCGGACCGTGACCGTCCCCGCGCTCGCTCCGGCGATCGCGTCGGCCGCGACGGTGGTGTTCCTGTTCTGTGCCACCAGTTTCGGTGTGGTGCTCATCCTCGGCGCCGGTCGGTACAACACCCTGGAGACCGAGATCTACCGCCAGGCCATCGGCTTCTTCAAATTGCCTGCCGCCGTGGCATTGTCGATGGTGCAGATCGTTGTCGTCGCGGTGGTGGTGACGATCAGTGCGGTGCTGGGTCGCCGCGCACGGGCGGTCGGGGCACCGCGGCGGCGTCGCAGGCCACACGGGCGCCAGTGGGTGCCGATCGTCGCGATTGTCGCGGTGGCCCTGCTGATCCTGATCGCGCCGCTGGTCGTCCTGCTCTGGCGTTCGGTACGGCCCACGGTCGGCGGCAGCTGGAATCTCGACGGTTACCGGGCGCTGTTCGACTCGGTGAACGGTCAGACGCCGTGGCAGAGCATGCAATATTCGTTGATCAGCGCCACCTGGGCCATGGTCATCGCGATGGTGCTCGGACTGCTCGGCGCCCTCGCGCTCTCCCGGGCGCGCGGGGTGCTGGCGGGCGCGGCGACCGTCGTCGCGATGCTTCCGCTGGGCGTCAGCGCCGTCACGGTGGGCCTAGGGTACTTGGTGATCCTGACGGGGATGCCCCGCGAGATCAGTACCTCCCCGGCCATCGTCCCGGCCGTACAGGCACTGATCGCCTGCCCGTTGGTGATCCGGATCCTCGTCCCTGCGATGGGCCTGGTCGATGACCGGCTGCGGCAGGCGACGGCGACCCTCGGCGCCAGACCGCTACGGGTGTGGTGGACCGTCGATCTGCCGGTCATCAAACGGGCGCTCTGTGCCGCAGCGGGTTTCGCATTCGTCATCGCCATCGGCGAGTTCGGGGCCACCAGTTTCGTTGCCCGGCCCGACACCACCACTGTGCCGGTGCTGATCGGCTCATCCTTGGCCAAACCCGGTTCGGGGAATTTTGCGACGGCGATGGCGTGCTCGGTGATGATGCTGGTCGTCACCGCCGCGGTGGTCGCTCTGATCGAAGTCGTCCGCAAAGATGAAGGAGGGGAGTTCTGATGCTCGAGTTGTCGGGTGTGACAGTCGGTTACCGCTCAGAGATGGTGCTCACCGAACTCGATCTCGCGATCGGCACCTCTGGCGCTGCGATCACTGCGCTGCTCGGCCCGTCCGGATGCGGGAAATCCACCCTGATCCGTGCGATCGCCGGGCTCGAACCGCTGTCCGGGGGAGCCATCACGTTCGACGGCGTGGACCTGGCGCCCGTCCCCGTGCATCGCCGCGACTTCGGGGTCGTCTTCCAGGACGGGCAACTGCTGCCGGGCAGGACCGTCGCCGACAACATCTCCTACGGGCTGCGGGTGCGACGACGGCCGAAACGCGAGGTCGCCGAGCGGGTCTCCGAACTGCTGGACCTCGTCGACCTGGCCGGGTTCGGGTCCCGAAAGGTCGCCGAACTGTCGGGCGGTCAGCAACAGCGGGTTGCCCTTGCTCGTGCGCTCGCGCCGCGACCACGGCTGCTGTTGTTGGACGAACCGCTGTCGGCACTCGACCGGCAATTGCGCGAACGACTCGCGCTGCAGATCACGGAGGTCATCGCCGCCACCGCCACGCCCACGATCGTGGTGACGCACGACCACACCGAGGCGGCGATGATGGCCGACCGGATCGCGGTCATGGAAGCGGGTCGGATCATCCAGGACGACGTACCCGAAAAACTGTGGCGAACACCGCGCACCGAGAGTGTCGCGCGGTTCATCGGCTGCACCACCCTGTGCGACGGCGTGGTCCGCGGGGGCGTGCTCGCCAGTTCGCTCGGGTCGGTGCCGATCGATCTGCCCGACGGGCCGGTGCGACTGGGCCTGCGGCCCGAGGCGGTGATCGCAGGTCCGGTGGGCAGTGGCCGGCCGGTCGGGCGCGCGGTGCACGTCGCATCGCTGCCAGACGGTGTCCGAGTGCGCCTGTCGACGGCGGGTATCGAACTCGACGCAGTGAGCGACATCCGGGTGGAGGTCGGCGACGAGGTGGGTATCACCCTCGATCCCAACAGGATTGCGATCATCGCCGAACCGGGATCGGCGGCGCCCCATGCGTGAGGTGGTCGCCGGAGCAGTGATCTCGGACGGCCTGTTGTTGCTCGCCCAACGCAGCTATCCACCTGAGGTCGCAGGTTTGTGGGAGCTCCCGGGAGGCAAGGTCGAGGAGGGCGAGACGCGCGCCCGGGCCCTGGAACGGGAACTGGCCGAGGAACTCGGGATCGACGTGCGGGCGGGAGATCAGATCGGTGTCGGGGTGCCGCTCAAGGCAGATCTCGTGCTTGTCGCGCTGTTGGCAACGGTGGTCGGTGGGCATCCCGAGCCCACCGAACACACGGCGGTGCGATGGGTGGGTGCAGGTGCCCTGCGCCAGATGGCGGCCGACGGTGACCTGGTCCCCGCCGATGCGGTCTGGCTCGACGATCTGGCCGGCTTGCTCACCTAGCCATCTGTGTAAAGGCTCAGGCGGCGCGGTCGCGGACCTTCTTCAGCGCTTTCCCGAGCTCTTTCTCCGACAGACCCTGACCGGAGAGCTTCTGCATCTTGTGGATCACGACGGGGCAGCGCACGCAGCGCGTGGAACTGCGGCAGCATTTTTTCTTGGGCTTGAGTCCACACACTTTGGACGCCTTCTTCTTGCCCACGTACCTGCCTTCTCGTCTGATGTGTCCGCTGAAAGTGAGGTTAGCATCACCTTGATTCGGGTTCGGTCTCGGCTGTGACGGCGCTCTCATCGGGGAGTCTGGCTCAGCTCCGCTTCGCGGCTCGAGGCAGGTACGCGATACCCTGTTAGAGGTCTGAGCAACTTGCTCGACAGTTTTGACATGCCCACTTCACGTCCGGAGAACTTCAGTGACTGCTGCCCCCAATTTCCGCAACGTCGCGATCGTTGCGCACGTCGACCATGGGAAAACCACCCTGGTTGATGCGATGCTGCGGCAATCGGGCGTTTTCGAGGAACGCGCCGAACTCGTCGATCGCGTCATGGACTCCGGTGACCTCGAGCGGGAAAAAGGCATCACGATCCTCGCCAAGAACACCGCTGTGCACCGTCGTCAGCCCGACGGCACCGAGGTCGTCATCAACGTCATCGACACCCCCGGCCACGCCGACTTCGGTGGCGAGGTCGAGCGCGGCCTGTCGATGGTCGACGGCGTGGTACTCCTCGTCGACGCCTCGGAAGGGCCGTTGCCGCAGACCCGTTTCGTACTGCGCAAGGCCCTTGCCGCCTCGCTGCCCGTGATCCTGCTGGTCAACAAGACCGACCGCCCCGACGCCCGTATCGCCGAGGTCGTCGAGGAGAGCCACGATCTGCTGCTCGACCTCGCTTCGGACGTCGACGACGAAGCCGCCGAGGCCGCTGAGCTCGCTCTCGACCTGCCCGTCCTCTACGCCTCCGGTCGCGCCGGCATAGCCAGCACGAAGGCGCCCGAGAACGGCAACGTCCCCGAGGGCGAAAACCTCGACGCACTCTTCGATGTACTGCTCTCGTATGTTCCCGCCCCCAAGGGCGATCTCGATGCGCCTCTGCAGGCCCACGTCACCAACCTCGACGCGTCGGCCTTCCTCGGCCGCCTCGCGCTGGTCCGTCTCTACGCGGGAACCTTGAAGAAGGGTCAGACCGTGGCCTGGTTGCGTGAGGTGGATGGCCAGCCCGTCACCGAGCGCGCCAAGATCACCGAGCTCCTGATCACCGTAGGTGTCGAGCGGACCCCCGGTGAGGTCGCCGTCGCGGGCGACATCGTGGCCGTGGCCGGTATGCCGGAGATCATGATCGGTGACACCCTCGCCGACGTCGACCATCCGATCGCCCTGCCCCGGATCACGGTCGACGAGCCGGCGATCTCGGTGACGATCGGCACCAACACCTCGCCGCTGGTCGGCCGGGTCAAGGGCCACAAGCTCACCTCTCGCATGGTCAAGGACCGCCTCGACAGTGAGCTCGTCGGTAACGTCTCGCTGCGCGTCCTCGACATCGGGCGTCCGGACGCCTGGGAGGTCCAGGGTCGTGGCGAACTCGCGCTGGCCATCCTCGTCGAGCAGATGCGCCGCGAAGGCTTCGAGCTCACCGTCGGAAAGCCCCAGGTGGTCACCAAGCAGGTCGACGGCAAGCTCCACGAGCCGTTCGAGCACCTGACGATCGACGTTCCCGAGGAGTACCTCGGTGCGGTCACGCAGCTGCTGGCCGCCCGTAAGGGCCGTATGGGCGACATGACCAATCACGGCAGTGGCTGGGTCCGGATGGAGTTCATCGTGCCCTCGCGTGGCCTGATCGGATTCCGAACCGACTTCCTCACCGAGACCCGCGGTACCGGTATCGCCAACGCGGTGTTCGACGGCTACGCCCCGTGGGCCGGCGAGATCCGCGCCCGCCACACCGGCTCGCTGGTCTCCGACCGCGCGGGAACAGTCACCCCGTTCGCCATGATCCAACTGGCCGATCGCGGAACCTTCTTCGTCGAGCCCGGTGCGGACACCTACGAGGGCATGGTCGTGGGCATCAACCCGCGCATGGAGGACCTCGACATCAACGTCACCAAGGAGAAGAAGCTGACCAACATGCGTCAGTCCTCCGCCGACGTGATGGAGACCCTCGCCAAGCCCATCAAGCTCGAACTCGAAGCGGCGATGGAGTTCTGTACCGACGACGAATGTGTCGAGGTCACCCCTCAGGTGGTCCGGGTGCGCAAGGTCAACCTCGACTCCAACACCCGTGCCCGCGAGCGGTCGAAGACCAAGGCTCGCAACCAGAGCGTCAGCTGATCTGCGGCGGACCCGGGGCGGCGACGCCCCGGGGACGCTTTCGGGTAGAAAGGTCGCCAGCCCTGACGGGTGAACCGGGCCGCGGCGGCGACGGGTAGGACAGGGGAAAGCGGGCAATTGGGCAAACGATGGATTTTCGCGCTGACGTTGTCGTGCCTGCTCGTCCTCACCGGCTGCGTCGCGGATCCGCCGCCCCCCGTGCAGCAGACCAACTCGGTCCCGCCTGAACCTGCCGAACCGTCCGGGCAGGTCCTGTACGTGGCGACCGACTCGATCGGTATCGGGTTCAACCCGCATCTCGCCGCGGACCAGTCCGCGGTGACCACAGCAGTCGCGGCGATGACCTTGCCCAGTTCGTTCCGGCCGGTGAACGAGGGCGGACGCGTGGTGTGGACGATGGACAACGCGCTGCTGACCAGCGCGGACGTCTCCGGTACGGCGCCGTTCACCGTCACCTATCGCATCCATGAAGATGCGCAGTGGTCGGACGGACTGCCGATCACCGCGGAAGACTTCATCTACCTCTGGCAGCAGATGAGCCGCCAGCCGAACGTGACGGCCCCGGCCGGCTACCGCCTGATCACCGACGTCCGCAGTGGCGCAGGAGGCAAAGAGGTCACGGCGACGTTCGCGGCGCCCTACCCGGCATGGCGCGAACTGTTCAACGATCTGCTGCCCTCCCACGTCCTCAAAGGCGCACCCGGCGGTTTCCAATCAGGTATGGACAGTGGCTTCCCGGCATCGGGCGGTCCGTTCACCATCAGCGGCATCGACCACAGTCGAGACGAAGTCCGGCTCATCCGTAATGACAGGTTCTGGCTCACCCCGGCGCTGCTGGACCGGATGACCCTGCGGCGCGCCGGGACCACCAGTCAGCTCTCCGACTCGATGCGCTCGGGCGATACCAGGGTGGCCGCGGTCAGCGGCGGACCTGCCCTGGCCGCCAACCTCGGCAGTATCGGCGGCGTGCAGACCGGGAACGTCCCGCAGTCACGCACGCTCGGTGTCACCGTCAACACGCGGACCGAGTCGATGTCCAACTTCGACCTCAGGCGCGCGGTCCTGGCGTCGATCGACACCCGGCTCGTCACCTTTGCAGGGGCAGACGACACCGAGGTGCTGCCCGCCGAGAACTCGGTGTATGCGCCGTCCGACCCGGGTTACTACCCGGTGCCCCGGCCCGCCGTGACACCTGAACAGATCGAGCAATGGCTGACGTCGGCGGGATACCAGCGCGGACCGGTGGAGCCGGCTCCCACCCCCGCGCAGAGCACCCCCGGCGCGACGACCACCACCACCACGACCGAGGCGCCCGCGTCGGGCGAGGAGGGCACGCCCGGATCGGAGAACAGCAGCCTGCCGCCGCTGCCCGCCGGCGCGCAGGAAGTCGAGGAAAGCGACGGCGACGCACTGGTCGTCCGGGTGGCGTCGGTGACCGGCGATCCGCGGACCGGGGCCGCTGCGGCGAACATCGTCGATCAGCTCCGGCGGTCCGGCATCCGGGCCGAGGCCGTGACGCTGTCGACCGCCGAGTTGTACAGCTCAGCGCTCACCGGCCGCCGGGTCGACCTCGTGGTCGGCTGGAGCCGGGCAGGGGAGTCCCCGGCCACCGCCCTCGCCTCGAACACCGAATGCCTGAGCACCGAAGTGCCCGGGGTGTCCGAGACACCGAGCACCTCCCAGAGCCCGACGACCCAGACCCCGACGACCGAGACCCCGACGACCGCACCCGAGTCGGCACCGAGCGCGACTCCGTCGCAGGCTCCCGACGCCGAGCGAAGCGAGCCGCGGTACACGAGCAACGTCTCCGGACTGTGCGACCCCGAACTGGAAGATCTCGCGACCCGCGCGATCTCCGAAGACGACCCCACCGACAATCTGCGGACAGCACAGCGACTGCTCGACGAACGGTCGGTCTACCTGCCCGTCTACCAAGACGTCTTGACGACCGCGGTCTCGCCACTGGTCACCGGAGCCGCGGTGACCGGCCCGGTGCAGACCGGTATCTTCGGTGGATCCGCGGCCTGGCAGCAGCAGACCGGTAACTGAAAGCGAATCGAGACGATGAACCGTTTGCTGCTCGTGCATGCCCACCCCGACGACGAGACCATCACCACCGGCGGCACCATCGCGAAGTATCTGGCGGCCGGCGCCGAGGTCACCGTGGTCACCTGCACCCTCGGAGAAGAGGGCGAGGTCATCGGTGCGCGATGGGGCGGCCTCGTGGCCGACGGAGGCGCCGATCAGCTCGGTGGGTATCGGATCGGCGAACTCACCGAAGCGCTGGTGGCGCTCAGCCCCGATCCGGCGACACCGCTCGAACCGCATTTTCTGGGCGGTGCCGGTCGTTGGCGTGATTCAGGCATGGCCGGCGCACCGTCGAACGACCATCCACGCGCGTTCATCGGAGCAGGGTCGCGGGCGCCCGCGGAGGTTCTCGCGGAGCTGATCGTCGAACTGCGCCCACAGGTGTTGGTCGGCTACGACCCGGTCGGCAGCTACGGACATCCGGACCACATCCAGGTGCACGCGATCTGTGCCGAGGCGATCGACATCGCCGCTGCCGCCGACAACGCCTGGGCGGTGTCCAAGCACTATTGGACGGTCACCGAGGAGTCGGCGCTGTCCGACGGTCTGGCTTCTGCACAGACCCGCGTCCCTGCCGGCTGGCGGATGCCGGCGATCGGCGAACTGCCCAGCCATCGTGACGGCGAGATCACCACCGCCATCGACGTCCGTGAGGTCTACGACCGCAAGGTCCGGGCCCTGGCTGCACACGCGACGCAGGTCACGGTGGCACCATCCGGCACCGAATATGCTCTGTCGAACAACATCATTCAGCCCATATTCGCCGAGGAACACTACATGCTGGTGGCCGGCGCACCCGGTCCGCTCGGCCCGGTAGGGCGGGAAACCGATCTTTTCGGAGGGCTGTGATGCAGGGCGAGGTGATGCGCAAGGTCCTTCTCGGGTTCCTGTGGATCGATGGCTTTCTCGTCGGCATCCTCGGCGTCGCGTTCCTGCAACTGTCCATCGGTTCGGTGGCGTTCCCGATCAGCGCGCTGGCGGCGGGGCTCGCGAACTACGTATTGCTGTGGTTCAGCGCGACCCTGACCGCAGGGCCTGCGAAGTTCGGAGCGCTCGTCGCGTTCGCGGTTGCCTTCTTCGTCTCAGCTGCGGGCGGTCCCGGCGGCGACGCGGTGATCCCGCAGGACTGGCGTTCGTTCGTGCTGCTGGCCCTGGGTGTCGCGGCACCGATGTTCGCGGGTTACGCGGGCCTGCTACCTGCGTCGGAGGCGGCGCCGGTGCACCCGAGCAAGGGTGGCAGGGAATGAACCGGCTACCAGGGAGCATTATCTGATGGTGACCTCCGAGACGACGCTGCTGCCCGATCCGGCTATGCCCGGGGCCGTGAACCCGTCCGATGAGCCACCCGAACCCGCTGACGTGGCGCGCGCGCTCGATCGGGTGCGCGCCGGAGAGTCGATCGACCTGGACGAGGCCACCGTCCTGCTCGGTGTGCGGGGCGACGATCTCGCCGAGCTGTGCACCTATGCGGGTCGGGTCCGCGACGCCGGACTCGAGGCCGAGGGACGCGGCGGGCAGATCAGTTACTCGCGCAAGGTGTTCATCCCGCTGACCACACTGTGCCGCGACCGCTGCCACTACTGCACCTTCGTCACCGTCCCCGGCAAGCTCGCCCGGGCGGGCAAAGGTATGTACCTGGAGATCGACGAAGTACTTGACATCGCTCGCCGTGGCGCCGAAATGGGTTGTAAAGAGGCGCTTTTCACATTGGGTGATCGTCCGGAGGATCGCTGGCCGGAAGCGAGGGCATGGCTCGACGACCATGGATACGCGTCGACTCTCGACTACGTCCGCGCCGCCGCGATCCGCGTGCTCGAGGAGACCGGGCTGCTGCCACACCTGAACCCCGGTGTGATGACCAGTGATGAGATGGCATGGCTCAAACCCGTTGCCCCGTCGATGGGAATGATGCTCGAGACCACCGCCCGCAGGTTGTTCACCGACAAGGGCAACGCCCACTATGGGAGTCCGGACAAGGACCCCGAGGTCCGCAAACAGGTGCTCGTCGATGCAGGCAAGAACGCGGTGCCGTTCACGACCGGGATCCTCGTGGGGATCGGGGAGAACCGGGCAGAGCGTGCTGACTCGCTGTTCGAGATGGCCAAGGTGCACAACGAGTTCGGGCATCTGCAAGAGGTCATCGTGCAGAACTTCCGGTCAAAGCCCGACACCGCGATGCGTGGGGTCGCCGACGCGGAGTTCGACGAGTTCCTTGCCGCCGTCGCGGTGGCGCGCCTCGTACTCGGACCCCACATCCGGATCCAGGCCCCGCCGAATCTCGTGTCGCCGGAAGAATGTGCGTCACTGGTCAGTGCCGGAGTAGATGACTGGGGCGGTGTATCGCCGCTGACACCGGACCACGTCAACCCCGAGCGGCCATGGCCCAATCTCGATGCGCTGGCACAGATCACGGCCGGAACCGGCTACGTACTCACCGAACGTGTCGCGGCGCAACCGCGATACGTGCTGACCGGTGCGCCCTGGATCGATGAACGGATCAGTGCGCACGTACATGCGCTCGCCGACCCGGACACCGGGCTCGCAGTCGACGTCAACCCGACCGGCACGCCGTGGCACGAGAACGCAGCACCGGCGTCACCCGCCTCGACCACACAGGCGCGCTGATGCTGCTCCCACCCGTTCAGGCGCTGACCGACCGCGACGTCGCCAAACTGCTGTACACCCTGACGGGTGTGATCGACCCGACGCTGTCCGCGGTCGAGCACCTCGACCCGTTGGGCATCAAACGGCGCACGTTCGGCACCGTGGAACAACAGGCGAACCAGGCGATGTCGTCCGAGGCACTCGTCACCAAGGTCCTCGGTGCCGTTGATGATTCGCTGATCTGGGCGTCCGACAGCGCCGGTCTGCCCGGCACTGCGAAGTGGGCGGGATGGACCGCAGAAGAGCGTCGGGACTGGTGGATCAAGCGGGTCGGACCGATCAGCACCCTGGCTGTGGCGTATCCCGGTGTCTTCGGGGTCATCGCCGATCGGCTTCCGCTGCAGACCGTCATCGGCTTCGCCCAGCAGGCCGTACTCCTGTGCGCGGTTGCCCGCGCTTATGGCGTCGACGATCGCCATCGCCATGTGGACTTGCTCGCACGCGTGCTCCTCAACCGGAATCTGGACTCGAAAGCCGTGCTGAGCACCCCTGATACGGGCAAGGACGAGCACTCGTCCACGGACCTCGCCCGTGGGGCCTGGAACGGGATCGGCAAGTCGCGCGCGATCCTCTCCGAACTCGCCCGGAGACCGTCGTCACGGCAGCCCTGGCGATTGCTCGGGGCGCTACCGCTCATCGGTGCCGCAGCGGATTACATCGGGGAGACCGGCGCGCTGCGTCGGGCGGCCGACAACGCGGTGAAGAACATCCGCTGAGCGGATCATTCCCGCGATGGGTGCGGTCAGACCAGTCCTGCTTGAATCAGTGCCTCATATCCGCCGATGACGTCGGTGGCGCGGTGTAATCCGATGTTCTGCAGCGCGGCAGCGGCCAGGCTCGAGGTGTACCCCTGCGAGCACAGGATGATCCACGCGACGTCGTGGTCGACGGCCTCGGGAATCTTGGCGTCGGAGGTCGGATCGGTGCGCCATTCCAGGACGTTGCGCTCGATCACCAGGGCGCCGGGGTGCTCACCCTCCTCGGCGCGCTGGGCGGCAGGCCTAATGTCGACGAGAATGCCACCGTGTTCCAACGCGGCCGGTACGTCCTGCGCTGCGAGCCGGTCGAGTCCGGCGCGGGCCTCGAGGAGTACCTCGTCGATGGTCTTGGGTCGTTCGCTCACGCCGAACCACCGTCGGTGAGCACGGTCTTGGTGCGTCGCCCCGAACTCATGCCGCGCCACCGTCGGTGAGCACCGTCTTGGTGCGTCGTAGCGACTGGCTGTCGGTGACTTCGTAGTAGGACATCGCAGTCAGAGGTGGGGAGTAGGCGTGGACGCTCAGGGTCGGCTCGCTCGTCACGACCCGGCTCGGGCTGCGGACGACGTCATGGACCCAGCCCAGCGGGAACGACGCCTGATCACCTTCATGCAGGGTGCGGGCACGTAGCTGACTACCGGTCCATCGGTATTCGGTGAGTGCGCCCGACAGCACGGTCAGGGCGCCCAGGGAACCGGCGTGGTCGTGGAGATCCGTGGACTCGTCGGGGGTCCAGCTGATCAGCCACACATCGACATCGTCGTCGTAGTGGAGGCGGGTGGCCCAGCGCTTCTCCCGGTCCCAGTACCTGGGCAGCAGGTCGTCGTGGCGACCGTCGAGGACGTCGGATGCACCCTGATCGGTCAGCCGCAACAGGTCCGCGGGACGCAGACGCGTCGGCAGGTGATGGGTGGGCGTCGGGGTGCGGCTGGACAGGTGCTGTGTGGACGCGCCGACAGTGGCGGGCCGCGAAAGAGTGGAGGTCATGCGAGGTACTCCTGATGGATCGATTGGTGTTGGTTGCCAGAGGTCAGCAACAACACATTCGGTTCCACAGGGGGTTCGGTCGCACGGTCACGGAACAGATACTGCCCCCACTGAGGCTTTGCGCACAGGTTTAGGACCTGACTGATTTGAAAGCAGTGGTCAGACGTTTGCCGCCGGCGTCGATCGCGTTGACCTGGGGAGGCGCCGGGGAGAGAGGTGACCCGGGTTTTGACTTGGAATGCAGTACGCGGATACTGGGAGGCAACAAGCGGGCAGGCTGGGCGACCTTCAATCCACAAAGGCAGGCCCGCTTTCGAGCGCGTGCAGCCCACGCGTGAGTGAACCGTGATTGTGAGGAGGGTGGCCGGTGACCTATATCATCGCTGAGCCTTGCGTTGATGTCCTGGACAAGGCATGTGTCGAGGAATGCCCAGTCGACTGCATCTACGAGGGTGGGCGGATGCTCTACATCCATCCCGACGAATGCGTCGACTGCGGTGCGTGCGAGCCGGTGTGCCCGGTCGAGGCCATTTTCTACGAAGATGACGTGCCCGACGAGTGGGCCGGATATTACAACGCGAACGTCGATTTCTTCGACGATCTCGGGTCCCCGGGTGGAGCCAGCAAACTCGGCAAGGTCGACCACGACTCGCCGTTCGTGAAGGCGTTGCCTCCGATGAACACCGAGGACTGACGACGCCGATGTCTGTGCTGCGCGGCCGAGCGCCGGTGTCGAGGCGACTCCCGGATTTTCCCTGGGACACGTTGCTCGATGCAAAGGAGCGCGCGGCTGCCCACCCCGGCGGGATCGTCGACCTCTCGGTCGGGACGCCGGTGGATCCGGTTGATCCGCTGATCCGCGACGCCCTGTCGGCGGCATCCGACTTTCCCGGGTATCCGACGACCATCGGTACCCCCGAGGTGCGCAGGGCGGCGATCGATGCGTTGCAGCGCAGGTTCGGGATCGATGGTCTGGACCTCTCGATGATCCTTCCGGTGATCGGCACCAAGGAGGCCATCGCCGGATTGCCGTCGACCCTCGGGCTCGGCGTGGGTGACCAGGTCGTGATACCCGAGGTCGCCTACCCGACGTATGAGGTCGGCGCTCTGCTGGCCGGTGCAGATGTTCTCCGGGCGGATTCGCTCACCCAGATCGGTCCGGCCGCACCCGCGATGATCTACCTGAACTCGCCGTCGAATCCGACGGGCAAGGTGCTGCCGGTAGAGCATCTGCGCAAAGTCGTCTCCTGGGCGCGCGAGCGTGGCACGGTCGTCGTGTCGGATGAGTGTTACCTCGGCCTGGCGTGGGACGACGAGCCGGTCTCGATTCTCGACCCCCGGGTGACCGACGGAGACAACACCGGTCTGCTCGCGGTGCATTCGCTGTCGAAGACGTCCAACCTCGCGAGTTACCGTGCCGGGTTCCTTGCCGGTGATCCCGCGCTGATCGGTGAACTGCTGGCGGTACGTAAGCACGCCGGGATGATCGTTCCGTTCCCGATCCAAGCCGCGATGGCAGCTGCGCTCGGCGATGACGGGCACGCGAGCGTCCAGCGGGAACGCTACCGCCGACGCCGCGAGATCCTGCGGGACGCGGTGACCGGCGCCGGCTTCCGGATCGATGAGTCGGCCGCCGGGTTGTACCTGTGGGTCACCCGGGACGAACCGTGTCGCGAGACCGTCGCCTGGCTCTCCGACCGCGGAATCCTCGCCGCACCCGGCGACTTCTATGGACCTCGCGGAGTGCGGCACGTTCGGATGGCTTTGACCGCCACCGATGAGAGAATCGCGCAAGCGGCGAGTCGTCTGGCCTCCTGACCTGCGTCGTTCCAGCTGTGTCCAATCTGAGACCAGTCCGTTACCCCACGCCTCGAAGTTTCGGTGAAACTGTGGACAAGGAACAGAAGTGACTGCGAATCTGTAACTCGGACAACGGATTCGAATGTGGCCAACGGCGTCCACTCGTGAGCGAGTGAAAGGACGCGCATATGAGGGCACAAGTCTCGGGCTCATCCATCGCGTGGCGCCCGGCCATCTCGGAAATGCTCGTCGGGCTCGCCGACGCCGGATCGCTGACCTTCACCGAGGTCGTCGCCGAGAACATGACCCCCGGCCGGCTGCCCGGCGGGATCGAGGAACTGCGGGCGCGGGGAGTGGTGGTGATCCCGCACGGGGTGGGGCTCGGTCTCGCTGGAGCGGACCTACCGGACCCGGACCGGCTGGCACATCTCGCGGCGTTGGCACGCGAACTGGAGTCGCCGCTGGTCAGCGAGCACATCGCCTTCGTCCGGGCCGCCGGGTCGCCGGACCCCATGCACGGGGATGTGCTCGAGGCCGGACACCTGCTGCCGCCACCGCGGACGCACCAGGCTTTGGAAATTCTGTGCGACAACATCTCCCGCGCTCAGGACGTGCTGGGGGTGCCGTTGGCGCTCGAGAACGTCGCGGCGCTGATCGGCTGGCCAGAAGACGAGTTCGACGAACCCGACTACCTGACCGAGATCGTCCGCCGCACGGGTGTGCGACTCGTTCTCGATGTGGCCAACCTCTACGCCAGTGCAACCGCCCGAGGTGGCGACCCGGTGGCTGATCTCCGGCGGTTCCCGTTGGCGCACGCTGCGTATGTCCATACGGCCGGTGGGCGCTTCCGGGAGGGAATGTACATCGACACCCACGAAGATCCGATGATCGAGGAGGTCGGGTCGATGCTCACAGTGTTCGTCGAGCACTGCGACGAAGGCGGTCTGCCGCTCCCGGGGATCATGCTCGAGCGTGACAGCGACGTCACCTCAGCAGCGGTGGCCGCCGACCTGGAGGTCATCGACCACATCATTAGCGCGGCAACGTCTGGCCGGGAGGTGGGATCGCGTGATCTCGAACCCAGCACGTGACGGCGCCCGGGCGGCGCTCGCAGCGAGGCAGCACGCGGTGGTCACCGAGTTGCTGGCCGGCCGCGTGCCGGACGGGTTCGATCCGGTGGGCTCCGCGGTGACCAGCGACATCCTGATCGGAAAACGCGCATCAGCGGCCCTGCGGGCAGCACCGCAACTCGGCGCCCTGCCGCAGTGGCGGCGCTGGTTCGCCGAGTACGGACGGGAGGTCGCGGTCAGCGGATGTGCGCATGACGATGTCGCGGCGTTCACACGGTGGCTCGGAACGCGCTCCGACGTCGACCGCGTGACACGGGACTGGGTGCGCGTCGAAAAGGTCTACGCCGGCGCCGCACGGTCTGCGTGGGTGCGTTGTCGCGGTAGGCGCGTGTGGATCATCGGGATCGGTTCGACCACTTGGCATCTGGCTGTTTCACGACCACGGGAAGACGAGAGGGAGGGATTGTCATGACCATTGCGGTGATTGTGATCGTCGTGAGCGCAGCGGTGCTCTTCTCGACGAGGGCCTTCTACAGCAACTCTGGAACGGACAGGGCCCGCCGCCGGCGTCCGGGCGGCTGGGTCGGAGACGGCAGCGGAGGCGGGGATGGCGGTGGTGGGGGCTCCTGCGGGAGTTCGTGCGGAAGCGGTTGCGGGGGAGGATCCTCCGGTGGCGGCGGTGGTGGTGGTTGTGGAAGCAGCGGCGGGTAGGAGGGTGAGGCAATGACAGTTCTCGTGGTGATACTGGCATGTGTGGCGGGTGGGGCGGTGATCGCCCTGATCGCGGTCGTGGGATCGCATTCATCCAGGGCGGCCGACCGATACCGGAATGATTCCGGCGGGACCGGTGGCCACTGGAGCGGTTCGTCCGGTGACACCTGGGATTCGGGGCACCACCATGGCAACAACAGCTGCGGTTCAGGCAACTCGTGCAGCTCCGGGTCGTCGTGCAGCAGCTCTTCCTCGTGTGGCTCGGGCTGCGGTGGAGGCGGCGGAGGGGACTGATCAACCACAGAGCAGCCAGCCATCACAGGCTCCACCACCCACCCGAATTCGCGCCGCCCACCGGCAATTACCGGTGGGCGGCGCAAACTCGGGTGGAGCAGCGGTGGAACCGCCCGATTCAGTTGGCGTGCAGCGCGGCGTTCAGCTCGATACCGTCGCCCTTCCACGGCACGACCTCGACCGCACCGGTGGTGCTGTTGCGACGGAACAGGATGTTGCTCTTGCCGGAGAGGTCGCGGGCCTTGACGACGGTGCCGTCCGGTCCGGTGACCTTGGTGCCGGCGGTGATGTAGAGCCCGGCCTCGATCACGCAATCGTCGCCGAGCGCGATGCCGCAGCCGGAGTTGGCGCCGAGCAGGCATCGCTTGCCGAGGGAGATGATCTCTTTGCCGCCGCCGGACAACGTCCCCATCGTCGATGCGCCGCCGCCGACGTCGGAACCGTCTCCGACGATGACGCCTGCCGAGATGCGTCCCTCGATCATCGAGTGGCCCAGCGTGCCCGCGTTGAAGTTCACGAAACCCTCATGCATGACGGTGGTGCCGTCGGCGAGGTGTGCGCCCAGGCGGACGCGGCCGGCGTCGGCGATCCGGACTCCGCTCGGCACAACGTAATCCACCATTCGAGGGAACTTGTCGATGCCGTAGACGGTCACCGCGCCGCGGCTCTTGAGCTTGGCGCGGGTCACCTCGAAGCCGTCGACCGCACACGGACCGAAGTTCGTCCAGACCACGTTGGACAGCTTGCCGAAGACGCCATCCATGTTGGCGCCGTGCGGGATGACGAGGCGGTGCGAGAGCAGATGCAGACGCAGGTACGCGTCATGGGCGTCGGCGGGAGCGTCGGCCAGCACGATCGAGGTGCGTACCGCCACGGTCCGGACGCCGCGGTCTGAATCGGTGCCCACCAGCGACGATAGTTCGGCGGGGGTGTCGGCAGCGTCGAGTTCGGTGGTCCCGGATCCGCCTGCGTCGGTCAATTCAGGGGAGGGATACCAGGTGTCGAGCACTGCGCCCGAGTCGGTGATGGTGGCGATGCCGATTGCGGAGGCTCCAGATGCGTTGGTCACGGGTCTGGAGTTTACGCGGGGCGACCCGACCCAGGACAATGGAGCGTGTGGGTTACTCCGAGCAGCGATCGACGCTGGTCCCGGCGACGGTCTGGCGTCGTCAGGGCCCGGTTGCGCCTGCGGAGATCTTGCCGGACGGCTGCATGGATTTGATCTGGACGGGCACCGGGCTGCTGATCGCCGGGCCCGACACGGGGCCGGTCACCGCGACGGGCTCCGGCGACATGGTGGCGTTGCGGTTCGATCCCGGCGTCGCACCGTCGGTACTCGGAGTACCGGCCGAGGAGATGGTCAACGGCCGCGTCGACTTCGCCGACATCGCGGGGTCGGCGCAGGCCCGTTGCCTGTCCGAGCAGGCCGCCGCCGGAGAACCGGGAGATGTCCTGGAGCGTTTCGCGGCCGCGCAAGTCGACCGGAGCCCACCTCCGCGATGGCTTCATCCGGCCACCTCACTGCTGTCGGCGGGTCATCAGGTGGCGAGCGTCGCCGATCAGATCAGTGCCAGTCCGCGGCAGCTGCAGCGCTGGTCGCGGCATCACTACGGCTACGGCGCGAAGGCGTTGCAGCGGATACTCCGGGTGAACGCGGCGATGGCCGATCTGCGGACGGGCCGTTCGGCCGTCGACACGGCACACCACTGCGGATATGCGGATTACGCTCACATGTTCCGCGACTTCCGATCCGTGACCGGCCGCCCACCCGCCGACTTCCGTCCTCCGATGATGGGTTGTTCTGGCGGAGCCGACCAGGGCTTTTCCTCGCCAGAACAACCCATTTCCGGGGATCAGGGGAGCGCGGCGTAAAAGTCGACGGTGTTGCCGTTCGGATCGGTGACCGTGGCGTATCGCTGACCCCACACTGCATCGAACGGTGCGAGGTGCCCGGCGTGTCCGGCAGCGGTCACCGCCTCGTAGCGGGCGTCGACGTCGGCGGGAGCAGCGCACTCGAAGGCGAGTGAGATCCGCTGGCCACCCGTCGCGGGACGCCAGTCCGGATCGAAGGTCGCGACGCTCGCGGCGGTGTCGAGCAAGATCCGGAATCCGCCTGTAGCAGTGGCTTCGGCATGCGGGGCGGCGGCATTTTCGGGGAAATCCAGACCGCAGGTGCGATAGAATGCCAGCGACTCGGCCATGTCGTCGACGACGATCGACAGGGCATTCAGGTTCGGGGTGGGAGATGTCATGCAGGCGACGCTATCGGCGTGGCAGTCCCGGTGGCATGAACATTTCGGACAGTTCTGAAGTCTGGTGTACCTGGGGTTGCCCTGAGATCGTCCCGTTTCGGGTGGTCGCCTGGCGATATGCCGGGCGACCCTTGAAATGGGGACGTTCTCAGGGCGAGCCCCGGCGCCAATCTCAGAGGAGCATCCATGAGACCCGAGTCGAACGACGCGATCTTTGCCGAGATAGCCGAGGAACGGCGCATCATGGCAGACACCCTCGCGACGCTGACCACCGAACAGTGGGACACCCAGTCGCTGTGCGACGCCTGGACGGTCCGTGATGTCGCGGCCCATCTGGTGATGCCCCTGGTCACTCCGCTCTGGAAGTTCGGATTGACGATGGCTCGATATCGCGGAAACTTCGACCGGGCCAATCAGCACATCACCCGGCGCACCCGCATCGAACACGGCGACAATCTGCCCGAGCTGCTGGCCGCGAAGGCACACAGCACATTCACCCCACCGGGGAAGGGGCCGCTGGCTCCACTGGCCGACATCCTTGTGCACGGACAAGACATTCGACGGCCGCTGAACCTCGCCTACGTGATACCT
Source organism: Williamsia sp. 1138 (assembly GCF_002095435.2). Taxonomy (GTDB): domain Bacteria; phylum Actinomycetota; class Actinomycetes; order Mycobacteriales; family Mycobacteriaceae; genus Williamsia. The sequence goes on along the minus strand of NZ_MJEJ02000028.1, from coordinate 36,449 downwards.
GAGCACAGGCAGGTTGCTGTGCTGGACTTCCTCACCGGCTATTCCGGAGATACGCCGTTCTCGAAGCCGATCGACAGCGTGCGCTGGCAGGCGACAGACCTCGCCTGGAGCCAGGGCGACGGACCGGTGGTCGAGGGGCCGGCCGTATCTCTGATGCTGATCCTGACCGGGCGCGGTTGCGCATTGGCGGACACCACCGGTCCCGGGACGGAAGTGCTTGCGCGCCAGATGTCGGGGCAAGGCTGACGACTGCCGTGCTTCGGGCGCTACGGTGAACACCGTGAGCATTCCCGCATTGGACCTGCACTCCGACCCGATCGACCTGACGGCGGCGCTGGTCGACATTCCCAGCGAGAGCCACGACGAATCCCTCATCGCGGACGCCGTCGAAGCCGCGCTCCGCGAGCAGACCTCCGGCTTCGAGGTCGTGCGCCACGGCAATCGGGTGTTGGCCCGCACCGACTTCGGGAAGGGCCGGCGGGTGATGCTCGCCGGGCACCTGGACACGGTGCCCATCACCGACAACGTGCCGAGCCGAAGAGAACGCGACAGTGCCGAGGGCGACGTGCTGCATGGTTGCGGCACGGTGGACATGAAATCCGGCGACGCGGTGTTCCTGCATCTTGCCGCGACGCTCGAGGACCCCGCCTGCGATCTGACGTTGATCTTCTACGACTGCGAGGAGATCGCCGCCCGGTACAACGGGCTGGGCTTCATCGAGCGTGAGCTGCCGGAATGGTTGCGCGCCGATGTCGCGATCCTCGGCGAACCCACCGCGGGCCAGATCGAGGCCGGTTGCCAGGGCACGCTGCGGGCGCGGCTCACCGCATCCGGAGTGCGGTCACACTCGGCCCGGTCGTGGAAGGGCGACAACGCGATCCACAAGCTCGGATCGGTGCTGCAGACCTTGGCCGACTACAGCCCACGACGCGTCGACATCGACGGCTGCGAATACCGAGAGGGGCTCTCGGCGGTGCGCATCGACGGTGGCGTGGCAGGAAACGTCGTGCCCGACGCCGCGAGCGTCGACGTGAACTTCCGGTTCGCCCCGGATCGTTCCGTCGAGCAGGCCACCGAGCACGTCCGTGAGGTCTTCGCCGGCGCAATCGATTCGGGCGCGGTCACCTTCGAGATCACCGATGCGGCAGGCGGGGCGCTGCCAGGATTGTCCGACCCGGCGGCAGCCGCGCTCGTCGCCGCGGCCGGTGGCAGGTTCCGGGCCAAGTTCGGCTGGACCGACGTCTCCCGGTTCTCGGCCCTCGGTATCCCGGCGGTCAACCTGGGTCCGGGCGACCCCAACCTCGCGCACAAACGCGACGAGCGGGTACCCACCGCGCAGATCACCGAGGTGACCGACATCCTGCGGCGTTATCTGCTGAGCTAGCGTCCTGCTCGGCTAGCGTCGTGGCATGCCTCCACCCGACCGCGACACCAGACTCAGCTACCGCGGCGCAGCGCGGATCCGCGAAGACCAGACCACGCCGACTCAGACCACCGACCAGCGGCTGCTGCGGTCGGCCGACTCCGAGCGCGACCCCTGGCGGGTACTGCGCATCCAATCCGAGTTCGTCGAGGGTTTCGACAACCTGGCCACGGTCTCGGGCGCGGTGACCGTCTTCGGATCGGCGCGCATCGCTCCGGACACCCCCTACTACGACCTCGGCCGCGAACTCGGTGGTGCGCTCGCCGGCGCCGGGTATCCGGTGATGACCGGCGGCGGTCCGGGGCTGATGGAGGCGGTCAACCGCGGGGCCTGCGAGGCAGGCGGCTACTCCATCGGTTTGGGCATCGAGTTGCCGTTCGAGCAGAATCTGAACCAGTGGGTCGATCTCGGGATCAATTTCCGATACTTCTTCGTCCGCAAGACGATGTTCGTGAAGTACGCGCAGGCCTTCGTCTGCCTCCCGGGTGGTTTCGGCACCCTCGACGAGTTGTTCGAGGCATTGACGCTGGTGCAGACCCGAAAAGTCACCCAGTTCCCGATCGTCCTGCTGGGCACGCAGTTCTGGGGTCCACTGCTCGATTGGGTCCGCGGCACCCTCGTCGAGCAGGGTTTCGTCTCACCCGCCGACGTCGAATTGCTACAGGTGACCGATTCGGTCGCCGACGCGGTGACGATCATCGGTCAGTCACGACAGCGACAAGAGGGGGAGGGCCTGCGATGACTGCGATCTGTGTCTACTGCGCGTCCGGCCCGGTGGCCGACCACCACCTCGCACTGGCCACCGAACTCGGCACCGCCATCGGGGCCGCGGGCCACTCCCTGGTCTCCGGTGGGGGAAACGTCTCGATGATGGGCGCGATCGCGGCCGCAACCCGAAAAGCCGGTGGGCAGACGGTCGGGATCATCCCAAAGGCGCTGGTACACAGGGAAGTCGCCGACGTCGATGCGGACGAGCTGGTGGTCACCGACACCATGCGGGAACGCAAACAGCAGATGGACGACCGCGCGGATGCCTTCATCACCCTTCCTGGAGGGATCGGCACCCTGGAAGAACTGTTTGAGACGTGGACCGCCGGGTATCTGGGCATGCATGACAAACCGGTCGTGCTGCTCGACCCGGACGGGCACTATGAGCCACTGCTGCAGTGGTTGGACACTCTCGCAGGCACCGGTTTCGTGTCGCGATCGGCGCTCGCCCGGTTGCTCGTGACGCGTACGGTGCCCGATGCACTGGCAGGGTGCGGTATTTATCTGTGAATGTCGGTAACCTCTTCAACGCGACCGCGACGGGGCGAGGTTGACCGGGGCGGAGTTCGACTAAATTTAACCGTGGCACAACTCACAAGCATCGGAGCTTACGTGGCGAACGAAACCCGGAACAGTGTTGGACTTCTCGACGTCGCCAAAGGCGCCCTGGGCATGGTTCCGGACCTTCCGGGGGTCATTCGGCACGCGCCCGGACTGATCCTGCGTCGCCCGAAAGCCGAGGCCACGATCGGCTCGGTGTTCGACGGCCTCGTCGCCAAGCACCCCGAACGTCCTTTCCTCCGCTTCGAGGGCAAGTCGATCACCTATGGCGAGGCCAATCGGCAGATCAATCGGTATGCCGCGTTCTTCAGCAAGAACGGGGTCGGCGTCGGTGATGTCGTCGGCGTGCTCGCCAAGAACAAGCCCCAGACCCTGCTCGTCATGCTCGCCACGGTCAAGCTCGGTGCGATCGCGGGGATGCTCAATTACAACCAGCGCGGCCAGGTGCTGAGCCACAGCCTCGGCATCCTCGACGCAACCGTGCTCGTGGTGGACCCGGATGCCAAGGAAGCCCTCGATTCCATCGACAGGGCCGAAGCCCCCGACGTCACGGTTGATTTCGCAGAACTCGAGGATGCGTCCGAGGGGCTGAGTGAAGAGAATCCGTCGGTGACCGCAGGCCTGCCGGCATCCACCAAGGCGTTCTACATCTTCACCTCGGGCACCACCGGAATGCCCAAAGCCAGCATCATGTCCCACTACCGGTGGATGACGAGCATGGACGGCATCGGCGGTATGGGTGTGCGGTTGCGGCACAGCGACACCATGTATTCCGCCCTGCCGCTCTACCACAACAATGCGCTGACGGTCGCGCTGTCGTCGGTGCTCGCCTCGGGCGCATGCCTGGCGATCGGCAAGTCGTTCTCGGCCTCGAAGTTCTGGGACGACATCATCCTCAACCGGGCCACCGCGTTCTGTTACATCGGGGAGTTGTGCCGGTACCTCTTGGCGCAGCCCGAGAAATCCACCGACCGCAGCCACGGTGTGAACATCATCGTCGGCAACGGCATGCGCTCGGAGATCTGGGACGACTTCACCAAGCGTTTCGGCATCGAGCGGGTGGTCGAGTTCTACGGGGCCTCCGAACTGAACCTAGCCTTCATCAACGTCTTCAACCTCACGAAGACGGCAGGGTTCTGTCCGCTTCCGTTCAAGATCGTCGAATACGACGCCGAGACCGGTGAACCCGAGCGCAACGAGAAGGGCAGATTGACGACGGTACCGAAAGGTGGCTCCGGACTGCTGATCTCAGAGATCTCCGATCGCGTCCCGTTCGACGGATACACCGATGAAGAGGCCTCGAACAAGAAGATCATCAAGGATGCGTTCAAGTCCGGGGACCGCTGGTTCAACTCGGGTGATCTGGTCCGGGATCTCGGGATGCACCACATCGCGTTCGTCGATCGGCTCGGGGACACATTTCGGTGGAAGGGCGAGAACGTCGCCACCACGGAGGTGGAAGCCGAACTCGGCGGCGTCGACGCGATCGATCACTGCGTCGTCTACGGCGTCGAGGTGCCCGATACCGACGGCAAGGCCGGAATGGCAGCGGTCACCCTGCGCGACGGCCAGGAGCTGGACCCGAAAGCGCTCGGCAAGCAGCTCTACGACTCGCTCCCGGCGTACGCGGTGCCGCTGTTCGTCCGGGTGGTTTCCGAGCTCGAGCAGACCTCGACGTTCAAGAATCGCAAGGTCGAGTTGCGCGACGAGGGTTTCGACGACGTCGGAGACGACAAGCTCTACGTTCTCAAGGGCAGCGCCGACGGATATGTCGAGTTCTACGACGACTATCCACAGGATGTCGCCGCGGCGAAGGTCCCCCGCGGATAGGGGCCCGGCTCACATGACGCTGCCCCAGCGCAGCCCCGCCGGACCGTCCGTCTCGGCGACCCTGTGTGGCCGTCCCGTCGCCACCGACCGTGCCCTGGTCATGGCCATCGTCAATCGCACCCCGGACTCCTTCTACGATCGCGGATCGAGCTTCACCGACGACGCAGCGAAATCGCGGGTGGACCAGGTGGTGGCCGAAGGCGCGGACATCGTCGACATCGGTGGGGTGAAGGCCGGGCCCGGCGCCGACGTCGACGCCGCCGAGGAGACCCGCCGGGTGCTGCCGATGATCGAGTGGATCCGGGGCAGACATCCCGATCTGATCATCAGCATCGACACCTGGCGCGCCGAGGTGGCCCGTGCGACCGTCGCGGCCGGCGCCGACCTGATCAACGACACCTGGTCGGGTGCCGATCCAGAGTTGGTGGCCGTGGCCGCCGAGATGTCGGCGGGCATCGTCTGCTCGCATACCGGTGGGGCCGTCCCCCGCACCCGCCCACACCGGGTGCGGTACCCGGACGTGGTCGCGGATGTGCACACCGAACTCACCCGTGCTGCCGATCACGCGTTGGCCAGCGGTGTGCGCGAGGATTCGATCGTCATCGATCCCACTCATGATTTCGGGAAGAACACTCATCACGGGCTCGCATTGTTACGCCACGTGAACGTTCTGGTTAATACCGGTTGGCCAGTGCTGATGGCGCTCAGCAACAAGGATTTTGTAGGGGAGACTCTGGGTGTAGGCCTGGAAGATCGGCTGGAGGGGACTCTCGCCGCGACCGCACTTGCCGCCTCCGCCGGGGCTCGCGTGTTTCGCGTACACGAGGTTGCCGCCACTCGAAGGGTGGTCGATATGGTTGCCGCAGTGAACGGAACCAGACCACCCACCCGAACAGTAAGGGGTTTGGCATGACCGCTGGGAAGCAAGTCACTGGAAAGTCCGACCGTGCCTGGACGCCGATTGCGTCTGCACCCGAGAATTCGCCTCAATCCATGTGGGCGGCCGATCACAGTTGGGATCGCCCCGACTGGACCGTCGACGAGCTCGTCGCGGCGAAGAACGGCCGCACCGTGTCGGTGGTGTTGCCCGCACTCAACGAAGAAGAGACCGTGGCCGACGTCATCGCGTCGATCCGTCCGCTCCTCGGCACCCTTGTCGACGAGTTGATCGTGCTCGACTCCGGCTCCACCGATGCCACCGCCGAACGCGCCATCGCGGCGGGCGCTCAGGTCATCACCCGTGAGGAAGCCGTACCCGAGATCGAGCCGGTGCGAGGCAAGGGCGAAGTGCTCTGGCGCTCGCTCGCGGCCACCACCGGCGACCTGATCGCGTTCGTCGACTCCGACCTGATAGATCCGGATCCGATGTTCGTTCCCAAACTTCTCGGCCCGCTTCTCATCAACGAAGAGATCCAGCTGGTCAAGGGCTTCTATCGTCGGCCGCTTCGGACCGGGCAGACGGAAGACGCGAACGGGGGAGGCAGGGTCACCGAGCTCGTCGCCCGACCGCTGCTGGCGTCGTTCAAGCCCGACCTCACCGCGGTGCTCCAGCCATTGGGGGGCGAATACGCGGGAACGCGGGAGTTGCTGTGCGCGGTGCCGTTCGCTCCCGGGTACGGGGTGGAGATCGGCCTGCTGGTCGACACATACGACCGCTATGGCATGGCCGGCATCGGCCAGGTCAACCTGGGGGTGCGGACACACCGAAACCGCCCTCTGGTGGAGCTCGGTGTGATGAGCAGGCAGATCGTCGGAACCCTGATGGGCAGGTGCGGCATCGAGGACTCGGGCGTCGGACTGACCCAGTTCAAGATCCAGCCGGACGGCACCTTCTCACCGAAGACCACCGACGTGTATCTCACCGATCGGCCGGCGATGAACACCCTGCGGCCCACGGTCGCTGAGCGCAGCCGCCGCGCTTCCTAGCTCCACACGATCCACTTCTACGACGACGGGCCGCCGACAGGCGGCTCGTCTTCGTATATCCGGCTCGCCCTTCGGGTCGGCACGCTATCGTAGAAACTAGAACATGTTCTAGCTACGGGAGTTGTCAATGTCGGGTTCGATGTCGGGGAAATCAGTTCTGGTCACCGGAGGTGGCAGCGGAATCGGTGAGGGGATTGCTGCGCTGCTCGCCGAACGTGGTGCCCAGGTCACCATCCTGGGACGCAATGCCGAGCGGCTGGATGCGGTCGCCGAGAAGCTCAACGCCGCGGCCGGCGGGACATCGGTGCTGGGGCATGCCGCCGACATCACCGACGAGGATCAGGTTGCGAAGGCGATCGCGGTGGCCACCGCGCGCACCGGCCGGCTCGACGGCATCGTCGCCTGCGCGGGCGGCAGCGAGACGATCGGGCCGATCACCCAGATGGACACCGAGGCCTGGAAGCGGACCTTGGACCTCAATCTCAACGGCACCATGTTCACGATCAAACACGGTGCACGAGAGCTCGTTCGCGGTGGCGGCGGCGCGATCGTCGCCATCTCGTCCATCGCGGCCAGCAACACCCACCGGTGGTTCGGCGCTTACGGCGTCACGAAATCCGGGGTCGACCATCTGGTGGCATTGGCCGCAGATGAGCTGGGCGCGAGCAATGTTCGTGTCAACGGCATCCGGCCGGGGCTGACCCGCACCGAACTCGTCGGGATGATCACCCAGGATCCCGCGCTGAGCGAGGACTACCGGGTCAGCACACCGCTGCAAAGAGTCGGAGAGGTCGAGGACATCGCGGGCCTGGCGCTGTTCCTGCTCGGCGAGGAGTCCACCTGGATCACCGGACAGGTGATCAACGTCGACGGTGGTCAGATGCTGCGTCGCGGACCGGATTTCAGTTCGATGCTCGAACCGCTGTTCGGTGCGGAAGGGCTGCGCGGTGTGGTGGCCGTCCCGGACGGACAGACCTCCGACGAGGTGGCGGCATCGTGACCGCCCACGACGTGCTGGGCACCGCGGTCGAGATGCCGGTTCGGATCCGGCACGCCAGCTGCTTCGTCGCCGGGTTCACGGCATCGGCGAGTGCCGTCCAGGCCGCCATCGACGACACCGGCCTGGAAGTCCTGCGCATCAGGCCGGGCCGGGCGATGTGCATGCTCGTCTTCGTCGACTACGTCGACGGTGATCTCGGCCCCTACAACGAGTTCGGCGTCTGTGTGCTGGTCGCCGACCGCGAACGGCCCGGGCAGTCGATGGTGCGCAACCTCAAGGACCTCGCCGGCGGACAGGCCAGGGCGTTGGTACACCGGTTGCCGGTCGACGGTGAGTTCACGCTCGCGGCAGGGCGCGGGATCTGGGGATTCCCCAAGACGCTCGCCGACTTCGACGTCGATCACCAGAGCCGGACCAAACGTGGTGTCGTCAGCGAGGGCGGTCAGATGATCGCCGCGCTGACCGTGCGACCGGGTGTCAAAGTGCCCGATTCACCCGCGTCGGCGGTCCTGCGGGCGTATTCGCACCTCGACGGGGTCACCCGCGAGACTCCCTGGGTGCTGAACAACACGGCGGACACCCGCACCCGACTCGGCGGTGCGCAGTTGCAGTTGGGCTCACATCCCATCGCCGATGAGCTGCGGAGGTTCGGGCTCTCACGCCACGCACTGATGACGTCCTCCGTGGGGAAGATCGAGATGACATTCGAGGATGCCGAGGTCGTGAACGGGAGCTGACGCTTCGCGACAATGAGCTGACACTCGCGAGCGCCCATCGTGGGATAGTGGTCGGGTGCTGACTCTACTTCTGTACCTGGTGATCATGGTGGCGGTGATCGGGGTCGTGTTTGCGGTGGTCTGGCGGGTTTTCGGACGCTCGGAGGATCTGCCACCGCTGGAAAAAGGGACGACACTGACGCGGCTGCCAAGGGCGGGTATCACCGGCGACGACGTCCGAGGACTTCGCTTCGCACAGGTGACCCGGGGTTACAAGGCCGGTGAGGTGGACTGGGCGCTCGAGAAGTTGGCACGCGAGATCGACGAATTACGGACCGCCCTGCACGACCTGCAGGCGCGGGACGAGATCGAAAGCCCAGCGCAAGAGGCAGAATAACCTGAGCCGGGTCCGTAGTATGGAATCCGAATCAAAGCAATGCGAACCGCGCGGTGTCCAACGATTGATGGCACCAACCTAATAAGATCAGACTTCGACGCCGACTGCGGCAGCGAATCTGAAGGGAGCAGAGATGGCGGCGATGAAGCCACGGACCGGGGACGGTCCCCTTGAAGCAGCCAAGGAAGGGCGAGGAATCGTCGTGCGCATACCTATCGAGGGCGGCGGCCGACTGGTAGTCGAGCTGACGGCCGATGAGGCAGCTGCACTGGGTGAGGAATTGCGTGGGGTGACCACCGCCTCGTAGCGGAGTCAGATCAACAAGAAGGAGACGATCGACCGTGCTTTCCGCAGTGGTCGATCTGTTGTGTTGTCCGGTGTGCCGGGCCCCGTTGGAGCTTGCTGATCGCACGCTCTGGTGTGGCCAGGGGCATAACTTCGACCTGGCCAGGCAGGGGTATGTCACCCTGTTGGGCGGCGCCGGCAACAGTTTTCACTCGGATACCACCGAAATGCTCGCCGCCCGTACGCGATTCCTCGACGGCGGATTCTTCGACCCCATCCTGCGCGCGGTCGGCGCCGAGTGTGCAGACGGGGCCACCGTCCTCGACGTCGGCGCGGGCACCGGGCATTACCTCGCTGCCGCGGTGCGCCACGGCGGTGGGCGCGGGGTAGGGGTAGACCTTTCCAAGCTCGCCGCGAGGCAGATCAGTCGACTCGAAGGCCCGATCGGTGCGATCGTCGCCGACGCCTGGCAACCATTACCGATCGCCGACGGCGTGATCGACGTTGCGTTGTCTGTTTTCTCGCCGCGTAACGTGGCCGAGTTCGCCCGTGTCCTCGCCCCCGGCGGGCGACTGGTGGTGGTGTCTCCCACGCCGCGCCACCTGACGGAGATCGTCGGAGCCGTCGGGATGATCGGCGTGGACAAGGACAAGTCGGTGCGGATCGGGAACAGCATGGCCGGTCACTTCACCCGTACCGCACGATCGTTACTGGAATATCCGATCACGTTGTCCCACAACCAGGTTGTCGACGTGGTGCTGATGGGCCCGTCGGCATTCCACCTGACCGAACAAGATGTGACCTCACGGTTGACCGGTCACGCCGACCCGATGACGGTCACGGTATCGGTCACGGCCGCGGTGTATCAACCCGATTCGGTGACCGACTCGTAGATCTTCATGGTCTGTTCGGCGATGGAATCCCACGAGAACTCGGCAATCGCACGTTCTCGCCCGGCGACGCCCATGGCGGTGGCCAGTGTGGGGTCGGCGACGACCCGGTTGACCGCCGTCGCGAGGTCGCGTTCGAAGTCGTCGGTCTTGTCTTCGTCGTAGTGCACCAGGAGCCCGGTGACCTCGTCGCGAACCACCTCGGGTATGCCGCCCACGTCCGAGGCGACGACCGCCGTCCCGCAGGCCATTGCCTCGAGATTGACGATGCCGAGCGGCTCGTAGATGGACGGGCAGACAAAAACGTCTGCAGCCGAGAGTATTTCGCGGATCTTTTCCAGGGGGAGCATCTCACGCACCCAGAAGACACCGTCGCGGGCACTGGAGAGTCGGTCGACCGCCTCAGCGATCTCGGCCCCGATCTCCGGGGTGTCCGGAGCTCCGGCGCACAGGACGAGCTGTAGCTCGGGATCCATGTGATGGGCTGCGGCGACGAGGTGACGAACGCCCTTCTGCCGCGTGATCCGGCCGACGAACACCGCGATCGGGCGATCAGGGTCGACGCCGATCTCGCGCAACACCGACGTCGCCTCGTCGGGCGCCTTCGAGGGCCGCCACTTCACGGTGTCGATGCCGTTGCGAACCACGTGGACCTTGTCGGGGTCCAGGCGGGGATAGGCGTCGCAGACATCGATCCGCATGCCCGAGCTGACGGCGATCACCGCGTCGGCGTACTCGACGGCGTTCTTCTCCACCCAGCTCGACACCCGGTACCCGCCGCCGAGCTGCTCGGCCTTCCACGGCCTGCGGGGCTCGAGTGAATGTGCGGTCAGGACATGGGGTATACCGTGCAGCTGCCCCGCGAGATGACCGGCCATCCCGGTGTACCAAGTGTGTGAATGAGCCACCTGGGCGCCCTCGGCCGCGACGGCCATCCGCAGATCCGACGACAGCGTCGTGATCGCGGGGTTGGCGCCGACGAGTTCCGGGTCCACCCCGTAGACGTGTGCGTCCTCGCGGGGAGCACCCATGCAATGCACGTCCACCGTGGCGAGCTGACGCAGGTGAGCGACCAATTCGGTGACGTGTACGCCGGCGCCGCCGTACACCTCGGGCGGATATTCCCTGGTCATCATTGCCACGCGCATACTCCAAACGCTAGTGGGCCGGTGGTGTCGGCGCCAAGTGCGCGGCAAAATTGCCTCGACACAATCTCAAAGAATTGTTCCGACGTGGCAAGCGATTTCGATGGATCGGCCGGTCCTATGGCCGCGACGTCGGATGCCGGATAGGTTTAAGGGGTGATTTCACAGCGCCACGTGCTCGGGATAGTCCTCGCCGGCGGCGAGGGAAAACGACTCTTTCCCTTGACGATGGACCGTGCCAAACCTGCGGTTCCGTTTGGTGGTGGATACCGACTGATCGACTTCGTACTGAGCAACCTGGTCAACGCCGGTTACTCGCGCCTGTGTGTACTCACCCAGTACAAGTCGCACTCACTCGACAGGCACATCTCGCAGACGTGGCGGCCGTCCGGTTTCAACGGCGAGTACATCACCCCCGTCCCCGCGCAACAGCGCCTGGGCCCGCGCTGGTACACCGGTAGCGCCGACGCGATCTTCCAGTCGCTGAACCTCGTCTACGACGAAGAACCCGAGTACATCGTCGTGTTCGGCGCCGACCACGTCTACCGGATGGACCCGGAGCAGATGGTCGAAGCGCACATCGCCTCCGGTGCCGAATGCACCGTCGCGGGTATCCGCGTTCCACGGGAGGAGGCCACCGCCTTCGGCTGCATCGACTCCGACGACAGTGGCCGCATCACCCAGTTCCTCGAGAAGCCCGCCGACCCGCCGGGCACCCCGGACGACCCGAACGCGACATTCGCGTCCATGGGCAACTACGTGTTCACCGCAGACGCTCTGGTGGCCGCGATCAAGGCCGATGCCGACAATCCCGACTCCGACCACGACATGGGCGGCGACATCATCCCGGCCTTCGTCGAGCGCAATCAGGCATTCGTCTACGACTTCAAGGACAACCAGGTCCCGGGTGCCACGGACCGTGACCGCGGGTACTGGCGAGACGTCGGAACCCTCGACGCCTTCTACGACGCCCATATGGACCTGGTGTCGGTGCACCCGATCTTCAACCTCTACAACCGCCGCTGGCCGATCCACGGGTCCGCCGACTACCTGGTGGCCCCGGCGAAGTTCGTCAAAGGCGGCCTGGCACAGGAGTCCATGGTCGGCTCGGGAAGCATCGTCTCCGCAGCAACCGTCCGCAACTCCGTGCTCTCCTCGAACGTGATGATCGAAGAAGGCGCCACCGTCGAGGGCAGCGTCCTGATGCCCGGCGTCCGGATCGGCAAAGGCGCCGTCGTACGCAAAGCGATCCTGGACAAGAACGTCGTGATATCTCCCGGTCAGATCATCGGAGTCGACGAGGAACGCGACCGAGAACGCTTCGCCATCAGCAGTGGCGGCGTCGTTGCCATCGGTAAGGGTGTCAGGGTCTAACGGGTCGGCGTGGTCTAGTTTCGTAGTCGGGTCGCCGCTGTGTTTTTTCGCTCCGCTTCGCTACGCGGGGCGTGCGGCCCTTTATCGCGTGCTCTTCCTCAGTCGACTCAGTCGCTGCGCTCCCTCGCTCCCTCGTCCAGAACACGCGGGCCGCACGCGGGCGGGGCGCGTTCGTCCTACTCACCGCCCCCAGGTGGCCTTCCGTCGAGCGTGCCCTTTCGAGCGCCGAGCGTGCCCTTTCGACCGTCGAGCGTGCCCTTCTGACCGTTGAGCGTGCCCTTTCGACCGTTGAGCGTGCCCTGATTGCGCCGTCAGGCGAGTGCTAGAGCGGCGGCGATCAGGTCGGGAATTGCCGGCACTTCGGTGTTCTCGGGGAGTGCGTCGATCGGCCACCAGGCCAGATCGACCGACTCCTCGCTGCGGACGAAGTCGGGCAGCGCGCCTTCGGGACCGTCTGCCGCCACTGCGACGAACCGCAGATCGAGGTGGCGCGTCGGAATACCCAGCGAGCAGGTGATGGGATGCGTGTGCACCTGCACCAGTTGCGGTTCGGCGACCAGATCGGCGATGCCGGATTCTTCCTGCGCCTCGCGGGTGGCCGCTGCGACGATCGAGGCGTCGGACTCCTCGCAGTGGCCGCCGAGCTGAATCCACTTACCCACTCGCGGATGCAACGTCAGCAGGACATGGGTCCGGGCGGTGTTGAGCACGATGGTCGACGCCGTGATGTGTCCGGCCTCGCACGCCCGCAGACATCCGAGGGGTGCCGCTGCGAGGAACGCCAATACGGTGTGCCGCAGCGAGTCCTGGTGGGGATCCGACGTGGCCCACGTGGTGAGCAGCTCCGTGGCCGACTGGTGCAGTGATTCCGCGCTCACAGCTCGACCACCAGGTTCTCGATCTCGGCCGGCGGCCGCGGCCCGTCATCGGGGGAATCGGGATATCCGACGGCGATGGCGCCCAGAGGCTCCCAGTCCGCAGGTAGTTGCAGTTCGCTGCGGACCAGATCCGGTGCGAAGATCGTCGAACCGACCCAGCAGCTACCCACCGAACGCACTGCCAGCGAGACCAGCAGCCCTTGGACCGCTGCACCGGCGGCGACGGTGAACATGGTGTGCTCGGCGGTGTTGCGGACTGCATCAGGATACTCGTGCCGGCCGTCGGAGGTGAGAATCGGGATGACCACCTCGGGTGCGTCGTAGAGCAATTGGCCCCTGGCCACGCGCTTGTCGATCGACTCGGCCGACTTTTCGTCGGCGGTCAGATCGGCACGCCAGCGCGCCGACATCGCGTCGAGCAGTCGCACGCGGCGATCGCGGTCGCGGAGCCAGACGAACCGCACCGGATGGCTGTGGTGGGGAGCAGGTGCGGTCAGAGCCTCGGCGAAGGCTTCGTTCATGACGTCGGCCGGCACCCGGGCCCTGGCGTAACGGCGGACCGATCTGCGCATCAACTGGGCTTGTCTGCGACCGAGGTCGATGGCCTCTGTGGTTCCGAGCCAGAACAGATCCTCAGCTCCGGGACGGACGAGATCCCTTGCTGTGGTGCCATTTTCGCGGGGGCGCAGACCCCGCACCACGGCGACCGGTATCTCTCCGAGCTTGCCTTTGACCAGATCGGCGGCGGCGGCGAGCTCATCGACGACCGCGATGTCGGTCACGATGAGCGCGTTGCCGTACTCGTCGACCGAGCCTTCGTACGGGTGCGTCACGGCGATGCCAGAGGCCCCGATCGTCTGGTCGGTCTGTCCGACTCGCCAGGCCCGTCCCATCGTGTCGGTGATCAACACGGCCACCTCCACCGAGAGGAGCTCTCGCAGCGCTGAGCGCAACGCTGCGGCGCTCGCGTCGGGATCGACGGGCAGCAGCGCCAACTCGTCACCGTCGACGTTGGAGCCGTCGACACCAGATGCGGCCTGCACGATGCCGAGCCGATTCTCGGTGATCAGGGTCCGGCCTTTGCGGGCCACCACGCGGACCGCCTCGGAGTCGACGAGTGCGCGCCGGGCGGCATCGCGGGCGTCGGGGTCGGTCGGCGCAGGCACCATGCGACCTTCGACCTTGGAGATGATCTTGCTCGTCACCACCAGGATGTCGTCGTCGCGCAGCCAGCTCGCCGCGGATGCCAGCGCACCGGCGAGGTCGTCGCCTTTGCGGAAACGGGGCAGGCCCGTGATGGGAAGGATCTCCAGGGTGCCGGGAGCAGCGTGGTCCCCGAGATCTGCGGTGTTCTCACTCATAGGACACACCGACGAGATCGCAGGCCGCGCGGACCATCTGGGCGGTCGTGGCCGGATCGGTCATCAGCAGGGGTACGGACTGTACCGCGACACCGGGCACGTCGGCGGTGTCGCCGGTGGCGATGAGCCAGCCGTCGAGCACCCCGTTCTCCGACCGGGCGCCGTAGTGCCGCCCGACCGCTTCGGCCGTCGTCTCGACACCTATGACCGACAGACATTCATCGGCCATGCCGCGCAGTGGACGATTGTCGATGATGGGGGAGATGCCGACCACGGGCGCGCTCGTGGTCCGCAACGCGCCGCGCACACCGGGAACCGACAGGATGGCGCCCACGCTCACGACAGGGTTCGACGGCGCCATCAGGATGATGTCGGCGTCGGCGATCGCCTCGAGCACGCCGGGGGCGGCCTTCGCGTCGTCAGAACCCACCTGGGCGAAACCGTCGGTCGGTATCTGGGCGCGGTACCGAACCCACCACTCCTGAAAATGGATGGCCACCTTTTCTTCGGTTGCGGCGTCGCCGCTGCCCGGCCGGGTCACGACCACGTGCGTCTCGTGGCGGTCGTCGGTGGCCGGCAGCAGTCGCACACCTGGATCCCATCGTTTGCACAGTGCGGCGGTGATGTCGCTGAGGCGGTATCCCGCGTCGAGCATCTGGGTCCGGATGAGGTGGGTGGCCAGATCGCGGTCGCCCAGGCCGAACCAATCCGGATCAGCGCCGTAGGCGGCCAATTCCTCCTTGGCGTGCCAGGTTTCCGCCCGCCGGCCCCAGCCCCGCTCGGGGTCGATGCCGTCACCGAGGGTGTACATGCAGGTGTCGAGGTCAGGACAGATCCTCACCCCGTGCATCCACGCGTCATCGCCGACGTTCACGATCGCCGTCACCTCATGCGGAGACGGGACGCGTCCGGACGCGAGCACCTCTGGGAATGCGGTGGGTCCCAAAAGCTCGCGTACCCCTTGTAAAAACCGGGCGCCACCGACGCCACCGACGAGAACCGTCACCTTCACAGGGAACCAGGGTAGGCGGTCTTCCGAAGTGCCTCGCACCGAGCCGACTACACGTAACGTTGACCACAGGGGTGTCGGGAGTACGACCGGAGTTCGGGGTGTGTTCGAACTGTTCGATACTCTTGGGTGCACTTTTCGGTGGCGATTTGTGCATCAACCCCGTGTCGAGACTCAGGAATCGGCAGCGAGGGTGATAAAGCAATTTCCCGCTGAGCTTGACCTGGGCACCTGAAACCGTGTCTAATCACATCAGTGTCATTCCAAGTTTTGACAGCGAGAATTGTTGCAGGACTTGGTGATCGATCACTTGTTCGAATCAGATTGACCAACTGCACAATTCGAAGTGAGATGAGGAGGCGGGACGATGGCTCTTGAACACGTGGCTACCAACAGCCTTGAACCGCAAGTCGATTCGCAATCGAACGCAACCGAAGACCAACTAGATGATCGACCTCGCCTGAGCCTGGTCACTTCCGCATTCGACGATATGTTCGAAGACATCGAAGATCAGTGGCAGGATCGTGCGCTGTGCGCACAGACCGACCCGGAGGCCTTCTTCCCGGAAAAGGGTGGATCGACGCGGGAAGCAAAACGCATCTGCCAGGGCTGCGAGGTGCGTTCGGAATGCCTCGAGTACGCCCTGCACAAGGACGAGCGGTTCGGTATCTGGGGCGGGTTGTCCGAACGCGAGCGCCGGCGTATCAAGCGCGGCATCGTTTGATTTTCGAAGTCTGAACTCGTTGTACCGCAACAACTCTTGAGCGTGCGGCACTCATCCCCGCTACGTCATTGTGGCGGGTCGATGGTGTCTTCGTCGACACCCAGGTGTGCTGCCACCTGCTGGACCAGCACCTCATGGATCAGGTCCAGCAAATCTGCACCCTTCGTCGCGCGGCTCTCCAGCGGTCTGCGAAACAGCAGAATCCGTGCCTTCGTGGCCCTGCCCGCCGAGTCCATGCCGGACGGGATGAGCCTGGCAAGGGGGATGGGTCCATCTGCGGTGACCTCCGCGGGCCACTGAACCGTGTCCGGATCCCTCGGCAACATTCGCGGCACGTCGTCGACAGCCAGGTCCAATCCGGTCAGCCGACTGTGCCACCGGGCATCGATCTCGGCGAATGCCTCGAGAACCATCGCGTCGAAGCTCTGGGCCCGACTCGTCCACGCGGGCACATGCGGCGGGAGCAGAGTCGACCGCAACCCACGACCACGACGATCCCTGACCCGCGGAACACCGCGACCACTACGGCGACGCCGTGGGCGGGCCTGCGGAGGTCGAATGTGAGCCATAGACCGCAAGTCTAAGCAGTCGGCTGCGGTGTGTCCTGCTTCGACCCGCCGCGTGGTCGGGATAATCTTCCTACCGTGAGGCTCCCACGTCAGTGTTCCAGGCCCGGCTGCGCCAATCCGGCTGTGGCAACCCTGACTTTTGTGTATTCAGATTCCACCGCTGTCGTCGGGCCGCTGGCCACATCGGCCGAACCGCACTCCTGGGATCTGTGCGATACCCACGCAACGCGGATCACCGTTCCGCGGGGCTGGGAGATGCTGCGCAGCGAGGGCGGGTTCGCCCCGCCGCTACGCGACGAGGACGATCTGACCGCGTTGGCCGACGTCGTGCGTGAGGCCTCGGGCGGCGGTTTGGTTCCGCGGTCGGCTCCGGTCGCCTCGTCCGACGCATCCGGACCGCGCATCCGCTCACACGGTCGTCGCGAGGAGTCCCTCAGCGGGCCCGATCCGCTTCCCCGCCCACGACCCGGCCGCCGGGGACATCTTCGAGTCCTGCCTGATCCGGTCGACTGAGTTCACCCGGCGTCCTCATCGCAGCGGTTGCCAGCTCGACCATCCCGGCCTCCGGCTTGTCGACGGCTTTCCTGGCCTTACGCCGGTACCACGCTTTTTCGCCATAGTTGCTGCCGATCATCACCAGAGCGGCCAGGCCCCAGCCGAGCAGCACGTCGATCACATAGTGCTCCGCCGAATAGACGAGCGTGAACGCCATGATGAGCGCATAGCCGGTGAACAGCGTCCGGCCGAGGGTCTTGGTGCGTGACCACATGAACATCGCGAGCAGCGCGGTCACACCCGCATGCAGCGACGGGATCGCCGCCACCTGGTTGGACTTCTCCTGCCCCTGTTCGAGAACTGTCCGGACCGGGCCGAAGTGCAAGACATCCCAGCCGCGGCTCGAGATCCGTTCGGTGTAGGGCGCCGCGCCGGGGTTGGTCGGCTCCACCGGGCCGAGGAGTCCGCCGCCGGGAGCGTCCTGGACCGGCTCGGTGATGCACGGCGGAAAGGCCGGGCCGTCCACGACTTCTGCCGTGGTGCACTTCGCCGCGGCCCATGGTGGCGCCGCGGGGACCATGATGTACCCGATCAGCCCCAGGAAGAAGATCGCGATGAAGCGCAGGACGAACTTCTTCCACTGAATCCGATCGCGTAGCCAGAGGTAGCCGGCCAACGCGTACGGGACGATGAAATACGACATGTAGACGGCGCTGGTGATGACTTCCCACCACTGGGGCTCGGACATCTTGAGGTGTTCTTGCAACCAGACGGTCGGCACGACACCGAACATCCAGCGATCCGCATCGACCGGCCATGCCCACTGCGTCGGCATCCCCAGGAATGCCGCGATGCCACGGGTGGAGTCGTAGATCGCCAGGAGGATGCCGAACGGTAGCCAGTCGCGGACGACAGACAAGATGTTGCGGCGCCCGATCGAGGCTGCCGCGAGTCCGATCGCGATGGCGAGCAGGACGTACGACCTGCTGAACGACATCGTCCTGGTGCTGAGCAGTACCAGGAGCGTGAGCGCCCAGATCGTCACGGTCACCCGGCGCACGAGGACCAGGTTGAGTTTGGTGGCCCCGAAGCGCGCCGCGGTGAACTCGGCGAAACGCACCCGGGAGTACCAGGATGGCGTCGGGTCCTCGGTGTGCTGACTTTGCAGTTCGGTCATGGTTGTCCGGCGACTCCGCTGCCCGCGATCTCTCGCGCGGCACTGAAAGCGGACCCCGACCCGACTAGGGTTGAACACGTGCGGGACTCTTCGAGTCCCCGATCACGCACCCGCACATGACAAGAAGGAGCCAACCTGTGAGTGGTCCCGCCAAGGTCTTCAGTTCCGAGCTCGTGAGCGCTGTCATCAAGGCCTACGACGTGCGTGGACTGGTCGGGAGTCAGATCGACGAGGATTTCGTCAGTGCGGTGGGCGCTTCGTTCGCGCGTCTGATGCGGGCCGAAGGACAGAGCGCCCTGGTGATCGGTCACGACATGCGTGAGTCGTCGCCGGTACTCGCCGCGGCGTTTGCCGATGGCGCGCTGGCCGAGGGGCTGGACGTGACGATGATCGGTCTGGCTTCCACCGATCAGCTCTACTTCGCATCGGGCGATCTCGACCGACCCGGAGCGATGTTCACCGCGAGTCACAACCCCGCGAGTTACAACGGCATCAAGTTGTGTCGGGCAGGCGCCAAACCGGTCGGCCAGGACTCCGGTCTCGCCACCATCTCGGCGGAACTGGTCAATGGAGTATCCGCGCCGGAGGTCACCAGGGGAACCCTCACCGAGCGCGACGTACTCGCGGACTATGCGGCGTTTCTGCACAAGCTCGTCGATCTTTCCGGTCTGCGGCACTTGACGGTCGCCGTCGATGCGGGCAATGGCATGGGAGGTCACACAGTTCCGGTGGTCCTCGGCGGTTGCGAGGTGTTCACCGTACGGCCACTCTACTTCGAGCTCGACGGAACCTTTCCCAACCATGAGGCGAATCCACTCGATCCCAAGAATCTGATCGACCTGCAGGCCTATGTCACAGAGACGGGCGCCGACATCGGGTTGGCGTTCGATGGTGACGCGGACCGCTGCTTTGTGGTCGATGAGCTGGGCGAACCGGTGTCGCCGTCGGCGGTGACCGCGCTCGTGGCCGAGCGCGAACTCGCGAAGAACCCCGGCGCCTCCGTGATCCACAATCTGATCACCTCACGGGCGGTTCCCGAACTCGTCCGCGAGTTGGGCGGTACGCCGGTGGTCACGCGAGTTGGTCATTCGTTCATCAAGCAACAGATGGCCGAGACGGGCGCGGTCTTCGGCGGGGAGCATTCGGCCCATTACTATTTCCGCGAATTCTGGGGTGCCGACTCAGGTCTGCTCGCCGCGCTCCACGTATTGGCCGCCCTCGGTGCCTCCGACGAGCCGCTGTCGAAGATGATGGCCCGCTACGAGCGGTATTCGAACTCGGGCGAGATCAATTCCACGGTCGACGACCAGGCGGCCCGCACCGCGGCGGTGCTGGCGGATTTCGCCGACGAGACCGCGGGCACCACCAGGATGGACGGCGTGACGGTCGACCTGACCGATGGATCGTGGTTCAATCTGCGCGCCTCGAACACTGAGCCGCTGCTGCGTCTCAATGTGGAAGCGGCGTCGCCGTCGAGGGTGAATACGCTGGTGGAGCGAATCCTCGGGGTGGTCCGGGGTTGAGAGCAGATCGTCGCCGGGCAGACCTCGACGGCCGGTGGCAATGCGTGTGAGACGCCGCCTGATCGGCTTGGAGCACTAGGCTGGTGACATGCTGACCGGAGCTCCCGATCTCGACGATGTCGCCGCCCTGACGGATGCCGACGTCGAAGGTCTGCTGCCCGCGTCCGCGCTGGCCGGAGCGCAGGTGCGTGCTGTTGTCGCGGCGCGCGAGGAGGGCACGCTCGAGCCGTTGCGGCATCTGCGGCCTCGCGCGGTCGTCGTCGTCTGCGGCGACGGGACTGCCGGGCGCGCGACGGATCTGGTGCTCGCCCTGGTCGGCCCGCACATCGATGTGCCGCTCATCAAGACGGCCGCCATGCCGTCGTGGATCGGGCCGTTGGATGTGGTGGTCGTCGCCGGCGACGACGCGGGTGATCCGCGTCTTGCGGAGGCCGCGTCGAGAGCAGGTCGCAGACAAGCCGAGGTCGTCGTCGCCGGGCCGCTCGAGGGACCGTTGCGGGAATCGTTGGGCGGGCCGGTGCTCGACATGTCCCCGCGGATACGCGTGCTCGAACGTTTCCGTTTCGCGCACTACGTGTCGGTGCTCGTCGCAGTGCTCGACAGCTTGGACGCGGTCCGCATGTCCGGCGAGCGGGCGAAGCTGCCTGAGCTGGCCGACGAACTCGACCGGGAAGCGGCGGGCAACCACCCCGGTAACGAGATGTTCCACAACGCGGCGAAGGAACTCGCAGCCCGTGTGGTCGGCAGACCGACCGTGTGGACCGCCGAGACCCCG
Source organism: Williamsia sp. 1138 (assembly GCF_002095435.2). Taxonomy (GTDB): domain Bacteria; phylum Actinomycetota; class Actinomycetes; order Mycobacteriales; family Mycobacteriaceae; genus Williamsia. Next base: position 15,623 of record NZ_MJEJ02000028.1, on the reverse strand, counting down.
GCCGGTATGGCCGTGGCGTCACACGCGGCACGGACGTTCTTCGCGAGCGCTGGAAGTATCGGTGTGGCAACGGATGTGCACGACGTGGTGGCCGCAGGGCCGCTGCTGCACCGCACGGAATCGCCCGTCGACTACGATCCGATCTTCCACGATGCGCAGATCGACGGCCCTGCCGCCGAACCGGTACGAGTCCAAGTGCTCACCACCCCCGACCGGGAATGGCTTGCCCGCCGCCTCACCGCGACCCTGCCAGAGGTCGACATTCAGATCAGCGGTCCCGCCGCAGCGCCGACCGGGCAGGCGCCGCCGTCGGGCCCGCCTGGATTGGGAGACCTTGTGCCACTGATGATCCTCGCGCTACGGGCCGACATGGCCGGTGCCTATCTGCGACTGGTGGGGGAACGCTGATGCGCCTGCTCGACGGCGTGGTCAGACCGTATGCGTGGGGGTCGCGAACAGCGCTGGCCGATCTGCGTGGACTGCCGACCCCGAGTGCCCACCCCGAAGCGGAGTTGTGGTTCGGAGCGCACCCGGCCGCGCCGGCGCCCGCGCACGACGGCGATTCCATCGCGACGCTGCTCGAGGTGATCGACGCCGATCCCGCGGGTCAGCTCGGCGCACAGTGTGCTGACCGGTTCGGCGGTCGGCTGCCGTTCTTGCTGAAGGTACTCGCTGCAGAAGAACCGCTGTCCCTGCAGGCGCATCCCAGCCTGGAGCAGGCGAAGGAGGGATTCGCCCGCGAGAACGCGCGGGGGATCGAGCTGGGTGCCGCAAACCGCAATTACCGCGACGACAACCACAAACCGGAACTCGTCGTTGCGCTCACCGATTTCGATGCGCTCGCGGGTTTCCGTGACATCGCCGACACCGTCGAGTTGCTGCGGGTCTTGCAGGTACCCGAGTTGGACAGCCATCTGGGCATGCTTGCGGGGCAACCTGATCCGCAGGGACTTCGTGCTTTGTTCACGACCTGGATCACCCTTCCGGAATCGGCGTTGTCCGTGCTGATCCCGGCTGTCCTGGCCGGGGCGATCCGCTACCTCGAATCAGGGCAGACGCACTTCGCGCTGGTGGCCCGGACCATTCTCGAGATCGGTGAGAACTATCCGACGGATCCCGGTGTTCTCGCCGTGCTGCTGCTGAACCGGGTCGCGTTGAAGCCTGGGCAGGGACTCTTCCTCCCGGCGGGAAATCTCCACGCATACCTCGGTGGTACTGCCATCGAGGTGATGGCCAACTCCGACAACGTCTTACGCGGCGGGTTGACACCGAAGCACGTCGACGTCCCGGAACTGCTTCGCGTGCTCGATTTCACTCCGGTCGCCCCGGCGGACATCGCGCCGACTGTGCACACCGTCAACACCGAATTGATCTATCAGGCACCGGCTTCGGAGTTCCGGCTGTCCAAGGTGGAGTTGGACGGAACCGGTATGCGCCGGCCGTCGTCGATCTTGTTCGATGTCCCCGGCCCCCAGATCCTGCTGTGTACCTCGGGCTCGATCGAACTGCGCGGATCGGCCAAGCATCTACTCGTACCGCAGGGATCTGCGGCCTGGATCGGCGACGATGAACCCGACGTCGTGGTGCACGCGGCTTCGGCCCACTCGACATTCTTCCGCACTCTCGTGCCCGGGAACTTCTGACATTTCTCCGTCGAGGTCACGTCGACCGGGTTCAGACCCTCAGGTGTGATCGGGCCGGGGCCCGGCTGGTCAGCCCTGGCGTGCCATCGATGGGAGGCTGTGCCCGATGAATCCGATCTCGTCTGGCGTGGCGACCATGGTCACCATCGTCGAACCGCTGGGCGTGCCGATCCAGATGTCCTGTGGTGCTGCGTGGTTCTGCTGCAGCCGAACGTCGGCCTCTGCGCCGTCGACTCCTGGCGGCAACAGCGTGATGATCGTGGGCGCGTCCACCGCGACAGGTGTCATCCCGTGGAAGACCGCCACCGTGAAATGTCCCGGCGGGACCCGGCCACCGGCGAGGGTCAACAATCCGGGGTCGCCGACCGCCGTCACGAACTGGTGCCACTCCGCGGGATCGTCGGTGTGGACCAGCACGCGGGCGCCCACCGCGATCGCCCGCAGCAGCACCTGCTGGGCCAGATGCAGACCGCCACTGATGGCGACGTTGTGTGGACCGCCGCCGAGCAGGTCGACGGCGACGGCGCGGCCACCGTGATCGGCACCGATGAGCTGGCCGCAGCCGGCTGCCGACAAGCGCAGGGCAGCCAGCGATTCGAGGGTGTGCGTCTGTTCGCCGACGGACGGCAATGTGTCCGCTGCACCGACCGGAAGGCTCGCGGCGAGGGCGGCACGCTGACGGCCGACGAGGTCGATCAGTCCGTCGATGGCCGGCTCGTCGTCGCCGAGCGTGTTGAAGCGGACGAGCGTACGGAGCGACGTCGTGCCGTCGCCCGCTGACCTCAGCCTGAGGGTGAGGGTGGTCGAGAGTGAGGGGACCGCCCACACCGAGCCGAGGGTCGTCGCCAGATGCTCGGGATCGACCGCGTAGGTCCGCATCCGGAGTCGGTCCGTGGTGACCGAGTCCCAATCCTCCCTGGCGGCGCCGGAGTCGGCCCCGTGAGCCAATTGTGTTGTCGCCGCGGTGATCTGGGCCGCGGAGAGGATGCTCACCGACAGTCCGCGTTCGGCGATCCGGTTCGCGACCCTCCGGGTGGCGACGATGGCGGTACGCAGTGCACCCTCGGAACCGCCGCCGCGGCGGGCGACGGCATCGGGACACCGCGTGGGGTCGAGCCGCAGCACCACCAGCACCGACCGGTACGCGGTGGCGGGAAGCGGTCCCAGGGTGCGTCGGTACACCTGTGCCACCCGACCCGTGCCGTGGGTGCGGATCCCGTGACTGATCACATCGATGGATTCCAGGGCGATGTCGAATTGTTCGACGCAATCTGCCAGGGTCGACAGGGGTACGGAGGGGCCGCCGGTGCATCCAGCGGGGTCGAGGAAGCTCAAACCCGGTGCGGGAGTGTCGATACGCACGACTGTCACCATGCACGCGCCGTCCCAGCGCGCGCCGATCGGACCCGCCTCGGGAACCGGGATGTCGAAAGGGGCCTGATCGGGCTTGGAGCCGTCGGACTCGGGCGACCCGAACACCTGACGACGCCACAGACCCAGGCGAAGGCCGATGCGCCGTGCCCCCGACATCCGTCCGGGCAGTGCGATCAGCAGCAGCGACAGTAGGACTGCGAGTGCCATGGCACACCACCACAGGGCGCCGGCGTCGTACGACAGCATCAGCGCCCCCGCGATCAACAACTCGATCGCGACCACGATCTTCATGAAATCCCCCACACCCATCGTCCCCCGCGATGCTGCTATACGCTACACCGCGGGAGGACGGGGGGTACGGCTGTGCCGGCTCAATTGACGACAAAGGCTCAGGTCAACGGCTATCGCTTTTTACTGCGCCGACTCGAGCATGCGCTGATCCGGCGCGACGTGAGGATGCTGCACGACCCGATGCGTTCGCAGATGCGTTCACTGATGGTCGGTCTGGTGCTCGCGGTACTCGTGGTGGCCGGATTCGGTGTCTACGGGTTGATCAAACCGCAGGGCGCGGTGGGGGATTCAAAGATCATCGTGAGCAAGAAGGCGGGCGCGACGTATGTCGTCGTCGACGGTCGTCTGCATCCGGTGCTCAACTTGACCTCTGCCCGGTTGATCACCGGTAGCGACGCTTCGCCGAAATCGGTGAGCGAGAAGAAGCTCACCGGGTATCCCCGGGGTCCGCTCCTGGGTATCCCGGGCGCGCCTGTTGCTCTGCCCGGCCCCGCGGACAAGGAGCAGTCGAACTGGACGGTCTGCGACACCGTGGTGGCCGGACAGGTGAGCACGGTCGCCGCGACCACCGCGCCCGAGCTCGGCGACCGGATCCGGGCGGCAGGCGGTGGGGAAGCGGTGTTGGTGTCTGCGGGTGATGAGGTGTTTCTCGTCGCGGGAGGCTCGCGGTCTCGCGTCGACGTCGGCAGCGTCCCGGTGCGGCGCGCCCTGGACATCGACGAAGTAGACGTACGACCCATCAGCCCCGGTGTGCTCAACGCGCTGCCGGAGATCGATCCGCTGGTGGTGCCGTCCATACCGAATCGGGGTGCCCCCTCGGCGTTGGGTCGCGACATCCCCATCGGTGCGGTGATCAACGCCAAGACGCTGACGGGGGAGTCGACGTTCTACGTCGCTCTGGCGCAGGGCGTGCAGCCGATCGGGGAGGTCGCGGCCGAGATCATTCGACAGGCCGATCCCACCGGGGCCGACAGCGTCCCGACCGTGAGTCCGGCAGAGTTGACCGGTGTCGAGACGGTGAGCCTTCTCCCGGTGGACGAGTTCCCGGCCAAGGCGCCGCAGTGGACCGACGTCGAGGCCGATCCCGTGCTGTGTCACGCGTGGTCGAGGTCCGCCGACGATCACGAGGCGGACGCGCGGTTGCTGCTCGGGTCGACCCTGCCGTTGGGTACGCGCGAGGTCCCGGTGGTTCTGGCCGGCGCCGACGGTGCCGGACCGGGCCTGGACGCGGTCTTCGTCGAACCGGGGCGCGGGCATCTCATCCAGGTCACCGGATCCGAGCCGGACAGCACCCGCGCGGAATCGCTTTTCTATGTCAATGATTCAGGTGTCCGCTACGGGATCGCGGATCTGGACACGGCCGCGACCATCGGGCTCGGGGACACCCCGGCCCCGGCGCCGTGGTCGATCGTATCGCTGCTCGCAGCCGGACCCACCCTGTCCCGGGACAATGCCCTGGTGTCGCACGATGGCATGGCGCCGGACCTGGCCGGCAGCCGAATCGAACCGCCGACCTGAACGACGGGTCAGGGGGGAGGGCGTAGCGCGCGGACCAGGTTCTCCCAGTGGTCGCCGATCTCGTCCACGGACATTCTGTCGTTGGTGCGCATATGGTGGATCGAAGGTGCCTCCAGCGGCGCCAGCACGGCCATGCACATCACCTCGAGGTTTCCGCGGAAACCCATCTGCGTCAGCAGCATTCGGGTGTGCATGACAACAACGGTGCGGGTGGGATGGGTGAAGCGTTGGGGGCCGGTGTCCTCGGCCTCGAGCAGGATGTCGAGGTGTGCCGACGCCGTCGCCAGACGTGCTCGTCCGAACGCTATCAACCGATCGAGCGGGTCGACCCGCTCGCCGGGCGCCCCGGGACCCAGCGGCGCGGGCCCGGTCAAGAACGCCTGCTGCAACTGCGTTTCGGAGTGGTTGAGCAGTGCGAGCATCAGGCCGGTCCGGTTGCCGAACCTACGGAAGACGGTGCCTTTGCCGACGCCGGCCTCGCGGGCGACCGCGTCCATGGTCACGGCCGAGGCCCCCTGCGATTCGATCAGGCGGGTTGCGGCCTCCATGAGTAGTTGACGGTTGCGGGCGGCGTCGGCACGCTCGGATTCACCTGACTCGGGGAGCGGGAACACATGCTGATGCACATTCGACAGAGGCAGCGCCCTGTCGGTTGCGGCGGGGGGCGCGGTGGCGGGTGTGGGTGATCCGAGACCGAAGACCGGCAGCGTAGGGCTGTCGTCGGTCTGCTGGGGGTTCACACCCTGCGACGGGTGCCGAGAGGGCGTTGACACAACCCTGACTGTAACGGGTGCCAAAACCGGGAATAGATTCGGACCACGGTCCGTTTAGATTCGTGTCAAGTGATAGATGTATGAGGACCGGGAGCTCAACGGCCCCTGACGAAGGAGAAGCAGTCATGGACGACAACAACAACACGAAGATCCTGGTGCTGGTCGGCAGTCTGCGGAAGGACTCGATCAACCGCTCTCTCGCGCAGGTGGCTGCGGTCAACGCTCCTGCCGGCGTCGAGGTCGGCCTGTATGCGGGCCTGGAGTTGCTGCCCTTCTACAACGAGGACATCGACGTCGAACCGGTGCCTGCCGAGGTCGTCCGGTTGCGCGAGGCCGTCGGGGACGCCGATGCCGTGCTGATCTCGACCCCCGAATACAACGGGACGATTCCGGCGGTGTTGAAGAACGCGATCGACTGGCTCTCCCGTCCTTACGGTGCAGGTGCGATCACGCGTAAGCCCGTCGGCGTCCTGGGTGCTGCGCTGGCGCAGTTCGGCGGCAAATGGTCCCACGACGACACCAGTCGCTCGGTGGGTATCGCCGGCGGCCGTGTGGTCGAGGACATCGAACTGCACCTCCCGATCGGGCGGCTCGAGGGTCGGCCTGTCACCGACGTTCCCGAGGTCGTCGAGCAGTTGCGCCAGGCTGTCGCGGTGCTCGCTGCCGCAACCGCCGAGGTGTCTGCCTGAGCCACCCCACAGCCGTCCCCGTCAGTGGCGTCCGAGGAAATTCGTCCTCGGACACCACTGGCGGGGACGTTTGTGTCCGCCGCATCATGCGGCTCCTGCATATGTGACGCACGACACGCCGAGACACGCCGGAATTCACGCTGGTGCACACACGCGACCTGGGACTTTCATGAATGTCATTCGCAACGTGTTGTGTTGTTCCCGAATGTCAGGCACTAGGTGTAGTGTTTGGAACACTGAACGGCCGCCAGGGGTTGAACCTGAGGAACAGCACCGACAAGCCGACAGAATCAAGATTTGAAACACATTTGAGCAGGTCGCGTCAACCGACTATCGGCACGTCAAGAGGGAGTTCTGGGGATATGACAACTTCGGCCACCGCAACGATCACCGTCTACACCAAGCCCGCGTGCGTGCAGTGCAACGCCACGTACAAGGCCCTCGACAAGAACGGTCTCGCGTACGAGATCGTCGACATCACCGAAGACTCCGATGCCCGCGATTACGTCATGGCCCTCGGCTACCTGCAGGCACCTGTTGTCGTCACCGGTGACAGCCACTGGTCGGGTTTCCGCCCCGATCGCATCAAGGCGCTCGTCACAGCAGCTGCCTGATCCATCGTTCTCAGCTCTACCCGTCAGCAACATCGTGGAGGTCGGGATATGGGGAAGATTCCCGGACACACCACACCCGCAGGGTTCTCCGAGGCGCCGCTGATCGTCTACTTCTCGAGCGTTTCGGAGAACACGCACCGATTCGTCGAGAAGCTCGGTGTGCGAGCGTGCCGGATCCCGCTGATCGACCATGACGGCAGTTTCACCGTCGATGAGCCTTATGTGCTGATCTGCCCCACCTATGGCGGCGGTAAAGCCTCGGGCGAACCCGGTGGCTTCGTCCCGAAGCAGGTCATCAAGTTCCTGAACAACCCACACAACCGTTCCTTGATCACCGCAGTCATAGCGGCGGGGAACACCAACTTCGGTGAAGAGTTCTGCTTCGCCGGCAACATCATCTCGGCCAAATGTCAGGTGCCTTATCTCTATCGGTTCGAACTGATGGGTGACACCGAGGACGTCGAGCGAGTCCAGACCGGACTCCGCCAATTCGCACATGATCAACTCGCACAGGAGCCAGCACAGTGTCGCCAACCGCAACCCCAGTAACCGATGTGCGAGTCGACGCGTCGGGCAGTAAGTCCGGGACGCACGCCGACCCGTCCGGGCGTGACCCGGGTGAGATGGATTACCACTCACTCAACGCGATGCTCAACCTGTACGACGCCGACGGCAAGATCCAGTTCGAGAAGGATCGCGAAGCAGCGAACCAGTACTTCCTGCAGCACGTCAACCAGAACACCGTCTTCTTCCACAACCTGGAAGAGAAGCTCAAGTATCTCGTCGAGGAAAACTATTACGAGCCAGAGGTTTTGGCGAAGTACGACCGCGAGTTCGTCAAGGGACTCTTCGACCACGCCTACAGCAAGAAGTTCCGCTTCCCGACCTTCCTCGGCGCGTTCAAGTACTACACCTCGTACACGCTGAAGACGTTCGACGGCAAGCGCTACCTCGAGCGGTTCGAGGATCGGGTGTCGATGGTGGCGCTGACCCTCGCCGACGGCGACACCGCACTGGCTCGCAACCTCGTCGACGAGATCATCGAAGGCCGCTTCCAGCCGGCCACCCCGACGTTCCTGAACTCCGGCAAGAAGCAGCGCGGGGAGCCCGTGTCGTGCTTCTTGCTGCGCATCGAAGACAACATGGAATCGATCGGTCGCTCGATCAACTCGGCGTTGCAGCTGTCCAAGCGCGGCGGCGGAGTTGCGCTGCTGCTGAGCAACATCCGTGAGCACGGTGCGCCGATCAAGAAGATCGAGAACCAGAGCTCGGGTGTCATCCCGATCATGAAGCTCCTCGAGGACTCGTTCAGCTATGCCAATCAGCTCGGGGCCCGTCAGGGTGCGGGCGCGGTCTACCTGCATGCGCACCACCCCGACATCTACCGCTTCCTCGACACCAAGCGTGAGAACGCCGACGAGAAGATCCGGATCAAGACGCTCTCGCTCGGCGTCGTGATCCCGGACATCACGTTTGAGCTCGCCAAGCGCAACGATGACATGTACCTGTTCAGCCCGTACGACGTCGAGCGCATCTACGGCGTGCCGTTCGCCGACATCAGCGTCTCCGAGAAGTACCACGAGATGGTCGAGGATCGGCGGATCCGCAAGACCAAGATCAAGGCACGCGAGTTCTTCCAGACCCTCGCGGAACTGCAGTTCGAGTCGGGCTACCCGTACATCATGTTCGAGGACACGGTGAACAACGCCAACCCGATCGACGGCAAGATCACCCACTCCAACCTGTGCTCGGAGATCCTCCAGGTCTCGACCGCTTCGACGTTCAACGATGACCTGACCTACTCGCATGTGGGCAAGGACATCTCGTGCAACCTGGGGTCACTCAACATCGCCAAGACGATGGACTCCCCGGACATCGCCCACACCATCGAGACCGCCATCCGCGGATTGACCGCGGTGTCGGATCAGACCGCGATCACCTCGGTGCCGTCGATCCAGGAGGGCAACGACTCCTCGCACGCCATCGGCCTCGGCCAGATGAACCTGCACGGATACCTCGCTCGTGAGCGGATCTACTACGGATCCGAAGAGGGCATCGACTTCACGAACATCTACTTCTACACGGTGCTGTTCTATGCCCTGCGGGCCTCGAACCGGATCGCCAAGGAACGCGGCAAGGCGTTCGGTGGTTTCGAGCGGTCCAAGTATGCCACCGGTGAGTTCTTCGACAAGTACATCGAGAAGACCTGGGAGCCCGAGACCGACAAGGTTCGGGACCTGTTCGGGCAGGCCGGGATCGCGATCCCGACGCAGGACGAATGGCGTGAGCTCACGGCGAGCGTGCAGGAACACGGCATCTACAACCAGAACCTGCAGGCCGTGCCGCCGACCGGTTCAATCAGCTACATCAACCACTCGACGAGCTCGATCCACCCGGTGGCCGCCAAGATCGAGATCCGTAAAGAGGGCAAGATCGGTCGCGTCTACTACCCGGCGCCCTTCATGGACAACGACAATCTGGGCTACTACCAGGATGCGTACGAGATCGGCTACGAGAAGATCATCGACACCTACGCCGCGGCCACTCAGCACGTTGATCAAGGCCTGAGCTTGACGCTGTTCTTCAAGGACACCGCCACCACCCGCGACGTGAACAAAGCGCAGATCTACGCGTGGCGCAAGGGAATCAAGACGCTCTACTACATCCGCTTGCGTCAGATGGCGCTCGAGGGGACAGAAGTGGAGAACTGCGTCTCATGCATGCTGTGAGCTGATTAGAACGACCGAATGTTTGGGCCTGACCCCGCTGTAACGGGGCCAGGCCCACCCGGCCCGAAGGCGCGGAGTGACTTCAGCAGTCGACTCAATCGTACCGGATTCATCTGAGGCATCTTGCCTCAATCCTTTCTTCGGGCCCCAACCGAAGGGATTGTGCTATGCCAACTATTACTGAGCACTATGGAATCGCAGGTCACGTCGATTTTCTCGATATCGACGTCGAGAGTGACAATCGAATCTATGTCGATCCGTGCGCGATCCGCGTCGTCGGATCAAATTCCGTTCACGCCGCCACGGCCGTCGACTGTCTGGACACCTTCTTCGGGACTGTAGCCAGTTGTGCGATGTCTGCATCTGCCGCAGACCGTGCGCGCGGAGCGGGATTGCTCCGCCAGTTTGCTGAACCGTTCGAGACGCGACTCGGTATGGCGGAGTCAGGCTTTCGCGGGCATGGTGGTGCCAGCGACGTTGGCGCGTGGATTTGGAGTGCGTTGACTAACGACCTCAACGCACTGCTGAATCTGGGGGTACTTGGGCGTCTGGAGGAGCTGCCCCTGTTCATCGAGGGCATCGGGAACGACATCACGTCGGACATCACCACGCGGATTGTCTATTCGATTCTCGTCGAGTTCACGAATGAGATGGTTCTCGCTCACCCTGAATTCACGGCAGGATCGAACAGGGTTGAAGCGGTACGACGGCAGGTCTGGGACGTGGACCGGCGCGAATGGATGATCGTTACAGTCAACCTTCCCGTAGTTGATGATGAGCCACTCCTCCTGGTGCCGACGCAATGGGCGCGTCGATCAACGTTGATGTCTGCAGGCCGCTACTACGAGACAACATTACTTACGTACGCGCAGGCGGAACAGGCGGTCTACGCGTCAGACGGGAAGTTGCACACGACTCCAAAGCGGCTGCTCAAGCGCCAGCCCGGCCTGGAGCGCGGCCGGTTGACCAATCTGAATGTTACGTACCGAGCGATTGCCAACTCGGACAATCTGCTGGCGATGTTCACACGCTTCGTTACGCGCCAGCTCGGGAACGAATTGGCGGGGTAGAAGTGGAACCGCAGGAGTCAATCTCTACGTGAAGGTGAGGGATTGCACTTACCTGAGTGATTTATCACCTGCCCAGTGGCGGCGAGATTCGTCTCGTCGCCACTTTCGTTGTGTTTCAGCAAGTCTCGTCGATATTTCGTGCGCGTGTTCTCGGCCAACTCTCGGTCTTCTGAATAACAGTCATGTATCTTTTAGCCAGATCGTAAACATGGCTGCTCAGATATTGCCCCGGGCGGCATGATTGGTCTCATCAAGGCGGGTCGTCCAGTGCCGGCCGCGGTGGACTGATCTCGAGTTAGCCACCACCGCCTCTAATGTTGGGAACCCGAATGACGACTTCATCAATCCCGCACAGTCCGGCCGACGGCGCGCCGATCAAGCTGGTCAGCCGGGTCTCGGCGATCAACTGGAACCGCGTCCCCGACGAGAAGGATGCCGAGGTCTGGGATCGCCTGACCGGCAACTTCTGGTTGCCGGAAAAGGTGCCGGTGTCCAACGACATCCCGTCGTGGGGCACGCTCACCGAGGTCGAGAAGCAGCTCACCATGCGGGTCTTCACCGGCTTGACGCTGCTCGACACCATTCAGGGCACCGTCGGTGCCGTCAGCCTCATCCCTGACGCGAGCACCCCGCACGAAGAGGCGGTGCTGACCAACATTGCGTTCATGGAGTCGGTGCACGCCAAGAGCTACAGCTCGATCTTCTCGACGCTGTGCTCCACCAAGGACATCGACGAGGCGTTCCGGTGGTCCGAGGAGAACGAGCAGCTGCAGACCAAGGCCCGCATCGTCATGGACTACTACCGGGGCGACGACCCGCTCAAGCGGAAGATCGCCTCGACGCTGCTCGAGTCGTTCCTCTTCTACAGCGGTTTCTATCTGCCGATGTACTGGTCGTCGCGCGCGAAGCTCACCAACACCGCCGACCTGATCCGGTTGATCATCCGCGACGAGGCCGTGCACGGGTACTACATCGGCTACAAGTACCAGCGCGCGTTGGAGACCCAATCGGCCGAGCGTCGTCAAGAACTGAAGGACTACACCTTCGAGCTGCTGTTCGAGCTCTATGACAACGAGACCGACTACACCGAGGCGCTCTATGACGACGTCGGCCTCAGTGAAGACGTCAAGAAGTTCTTGCGCTACAACGCCAACAAGGCGCTGATGAACCTCGGCTACGAGGCGATGTTCCCGCGCGACGAGACGGACGTGAACCCGGCAATCCTGTCGGCGCTCTCACCGAACGCCGACGAGAACCACGACTTCTTCTCGGGATCGGGCAGCTCCTACGTCATCGGCAAGGCCATCAACACCGAAGACGAGGACTGGGACTTCTAGCCAGCCCGAGAATTCGCGCCACCTTCAGCGAAACGCGCCAGTTGCAACTGGCGCGTTTCGTCGTAGGTGGCGCGAATTCTGTTGGGGGAGTAGCTCAGGCAGCGACCTCGTCGAGCTTTCCGGTGGCCACATCGAAGATGAAGCCGCGCAACGACGTGGTCTTGGTGACGAACGGGGAGTTCTCGATGCGGGCGAGTGACTGTTTGACGTCCTCGTGAAGGTCGGGGAACGATTCGGCCGACCACGGCGGCTTGACCCCGAGCTCGTCCTGGATGCCGCGCTTGAACTCGTCGTCGGTGAACGTCAGCATTCCGCAGTCGGTGTGGTGGATCAGGATGATCTCGGTGGTGCCGAGAAGGCGCTGACTGATGGCGAGCGAGCGGATCTCGTCGTCGGTGACGACGCCACCTGCGTTGCGGATGACGTGCGCTTCACCATCCTTGAGCCCGAGAATGCGGTAGACGTCGAGGCGGGCGTCCATGCACGCGACAACTGCTACATGGCGGCTCGGCGGAAGGGGTAAAGGGCCGGAGAACTGCGCCGCGTAGGCGCGGTTGTTCTCCAGGTATTCGTCGGTGACAGTCATGCACTCATGCTCATGGGCGCATCAGAAGGGGCACAGGGTTGGCCTCAGGGTGATTCCAACCCCATCCGGTGTCCCGGCAACGGCGAATGAATGATCTGCGGATCAGTTCAGGGAGTCGCGGACATTCCCCAGGATGACGTTCGCAGCCGAAAGGCCGCCCGCGCTGTACCAGACCTCGTCGGCAACGATCAGCACTCGACGCCAGCTCGGGGCGCCCATGTCCAGCCAACGGTCGCTCTCCATCACAGACGTGCCGTACTTCTCGCCGGCGGCGCCCTGGAAACTGACGTAGACGACGTCGCCGTCAGCGATCTCGAAGTTCTTGTCGTCGATGATCGTGGGTTCGGGTTCACGCTGCCCCGGAGGCCGCTGGACCCCGATGTCGGTGAGGACCTGGGCCGCAAAAGCGTCGGTGCCCGCCACGATCTCGGAATCCTTGGCGAAACGAACCAGGGATGCCTGCGAATAGCGGGCACCGATACGGTCACCGACCGCCCTGGACCCGTCGAGGTAGGCCTGGAGTCGTTCTTTGCCCGCGCCCGTCCGGCCCACCGCTGCAGCGACGGCCGAAAAGCGCTTCTCCCAATCCTGTGCGGGATCGATCGAGACGACCTCGACGGACCCCATGGCGCCATCGAGGGGGGAGTCGCCGGTGCTGAGCACCAGGTCCGGGTTCGCCGCCGTCGCCATGGCCACATTCGGCCGGCTCTTCTCGCCGATGGTCGGGAGGTCGTGCACCGCATCGCCCATGAAAGTCGGCAACGAGCCCCCGATCGTGGTGCTCGCCACCACCCGGGTTTGCAGACCCAAGGCGCACAGGGCATCCAGCAGATTCGGGTCGGCGACCACAATCCGCTTTGGATCGGGAGCACCGGCGTCGGCGAGTGCGGTCGGCTGACACGTGAGGTTGGTGTCTCGCGCCGGATCGACCAGGTCGACCGATGCGATCCGGGTGGTCGTCGTGGTGATCGTGCCTTCGCCACCGGGAACCTCGGAGTCGATACACCCACTGGCGGCCACGCTGACCAGCGCGGCAAGGACCACAGCCGCCCAGCCGCGCGGACGGCGGATCACATAGCTCACTGGAGGACTCTTTCGGTTCTGCGGGCAGCCGGACACGGGTTGAATTCTCGAACAAACTAGCACTCGCGAGCACGCCGACCGCCCAGGCTCCGACGTGCCCAGGTCGTTGCCCAAAACAAATACGACACTTCGTAGGACCCACTCAAACGGCGCTCTCGCGAGGGGATACGATCGTCCACAGCGCACATTCATCGCCGTGCCCTCATGTCGTGGGCGGGAGAGCATCTCGCCCGGCGGCGTTCCGGAGTGGCCACGCAGGTAGGAGGATCAGTGACCGCGGTAGACCAGCCCACTACTCAGGTGGCTCCGGTACGGCCTTACCCCGAGCGCACGGGGGCCAAGGGGTCGTTCATCTACAAGATGTTGACGACCACCGACCACAAACTGCTCGGCATCATGTACTTGGTTGCCTGCTTCGCGTTCTTCCTCATCGGTGGCCTGATGGCACTGCTGATGCGCTCTGAGCTGACCGTTCCGGGTCTGCAGTTCCTGTCGACCGAGCAGTACAACCAGCTGTTCACCATGCACGGCACCGTGATGCTGCTGATGTACGCGACGCCGATCGTCATCGGTTTCGCCAACGTCGTGCTCCCGCTTCAGATCGGCGCCCCGGACGTGGCGTTCCCGCGGTTGAATGCCTTCAGCTTCTGGCTGTTCGTGTTCGGCTCGACAGTGGCCGTGGCCGGATTCATCACCCCCGGCGGCGCCGCTGACTTCGGCTGGACCGCCTACACCCCATTGACCGACGCCGTGCACTCTCCGGGTGCGGGCGCCGACATGTGGATCCTCGGCCTGGCCGTCTCCGGTCTGGGCACCATTCTGGGTGCGGTCAACATGATCACCACCGTGGTCTGCCTGCGCGCTCCCGGCATGACGATGTTCCGGATGCCGATCTTCACCTGGAACATCCTGGTCACCAGCGTCCTGATCCTGCTGGCGTTCCCGTTGCTGACCGCCGCTCTGATGGGTCTGGAGGTCGACCGACAATTCGGCGCCCAGCTCTACGATCCGGCCAACGGTGGCGTGATCTTGTGGCAGCACCTGTTCTGGTTCTTCGGTCACCCCGAGGTCTACATCATCGCGCTGCCGTTCTTCGGCATCGTCTCGGAGATCTTCCCCGTCTTCAGCCGCAAGCCCATCTTCGGTTACAGCGGTCTGGTCTACGCAACCCTGGCGATCGCTGCGTTGTCGGTGGCGGTGTGGGCGCACCACATGTATGCCACCGGCGCGGTCCTGTTGCCGTTCTTCTCGTTCATGACGTTCTTGATCGCGGTGCCCACGGGTGTGAAGTTCTTCAACTGGATAGGCACGATGTGGAAAGGTCATATGACCTTTGAGACACCCATGCTCTTTTCCGTCGGCTTCATCATCACGTTCCTCTTCGGTGGTCTGACCGGCGTCCTGCTCGCGAGCCCGCCGCTGGACTTCCACCTGTCCGACAGCTACTTCGTCGTCGCGCACTTCCACTACGTGCTCTTCGGCACCATCGTGTTCGCGACTTACGCCGGTATCTACTTCTGGTTCCCGAAGATGACCGGACGCATGCTCGACGAGCGGCTGGGCAAGATGCACTTCTGGCTGACGATGATCGGCTTCCACACCACGTTCCTGGTGCAGCACTGGGTCGGTAACGAGGGCATGCCGCGTCGCTACGCCGACTATCTGTCGTCGGACGGGTTCACCACGTTGAACATCGTGTCGACAGTGGGTGCGTTCATCCTCGGTGCCTCGACGCTGCCGTTCCTGTGGAACGTGTTCAAGAGCTACCGCTACGGCGAGGTCGTGACCGTCGACGACCCGTGGGGCTTCGGTAACTCGCTGGAGTGGGCGACCAGCTGCCCGCCGCCGCGACACAACTTCACCGAGCTCCCGCGCATTCGGTCGGAGCGGCCTGCGTTCGAGTTGCACTACCCGCA
>NZ_MJEJ02000010.1 GCF_002095435.2 Williamsia sp. 1138 | reverse complement strand
GGGCCGTGCTCGGCGATGGCGGTGGTGAACATGTCGATCGCGGCGGGCTTGTTTTCGGTGTACTCGATGCGCCAGCAGACCGGGTGGCGGGAGAACACGTCGATCGCGAGGTAGAGCTTGTAGCGGTCGTCGTTGGTCGGGCCGTGCAGGTCGGTGATGTCCCAGGACCACAACTGACCCGGGCCGCTGGCATGAATGATTGGTTTGGATCGACTGTGGTTGCCGGGGCTGCTGTGGTGGCCGCGGCGGCGGTCACCGACCGTGCCGTAGCGCGCAGCGATCCGGTAGAACGTGCGTGGTGAGCAACCGATCTCACGCTTGTCGAAAGCGCGCCAATATGTTTGCTGCACAGACAGATCCGCGTATTCTTCACGGTTCAATATCTCGACAATGACCTCTTCTTCGGTGGCGGTCAGCGCAGCCGGCTGGAACCGCTGCGTGTGCGGCACCGGATCCTGGACCGGCTTGTAATGACGGTAACCGCGCTCGATCCGGTAGTAGGTCGAGCGAGCCAGACCGGTCAATGCGCATGCGGCTTTGACCCCGATCCAGGTGTGAGTGGCCAAGGCGGTGACCAACTCGGTCAGGAAAGATGATGTCGCTTGAGCCAGGCCTGGTACTGCTCGGCGCTCATCAACGCCGGTGGGATCTGCGGACCCTCGTCCTCGGTCGAGCTCTTGGTGATCCCGTCCAAGAGCTCGAAGGCTTTTCCCATGATCTCCAACGCCGCCTCGGACTGGGCGTTCTTCTTCTCCAACCGGGCGACTTTGGCGCGCAACCGGGCCAGCTCAGCGCGGTCTTGGCTGTCCATGCGGTCCCTCGTTTTGTCGGCGGCAGCGACCATCGAGTCACTGAACGCACCAGACTCGCGGGCCTCTAACCACTCTCGCACGGTCGCCCGAGTCAGGTTGTACTCACGCATCAACCGAGTCTTGGCGCCGCGTTGCACCGCCAGGTCCCAGCGCTGCAAAAACGCAACCCGGAACGCGATCGGGAACGACCGCCGCCCCTTCGCTGACCGTCCAATCGGGATATCGATCGGGGTATCCAACAAATCCATGTCACACTCCATCCCCACCACCCCTACCACACCTTGTGTCTTACGACCAGGATGGCAGAGAGGGTTGAACGTGTGCAAATGACTCAACGGTGTGCTTGTGTCGTCAAGCGACGACAGGGTCCCCAAGTTGCCTGTTACGCAGGGTGATCCAGGCGATCGGAGCCGCAAGACCGGCAGCGACCACTGCAACAATGACCGAGCTGTGCAGGCCCGCGACGAAGGCGTCCTGGATGCTGACCAGCATCGCCTCGCCTGCCGGTCCCGGTACTCCTGCTGCCACCTGGACGCCTGCCATCACCGAGTTCTTTGATGCCTCGATCGCCTCTGCCGGGAGGCCGCTGCGATCGAGCTGGTCGCCGATCTGCGTGGTGTAGACCGACGAGAGCACCGAACCCAGCACCGCGACGCCGAGGGTTCCGCCGAGTTCTCGGGTCACGTCGTTGACCGCTGACCCGGCACCGGCCTCGTTCGGCGCAAGGGAGTTCATGATGATGTTGGTCGCCGGCCCTTGGACGAACGCCAGACCCATGGCCATCAGGCTCATCGACCAGACGATCAACCCCCAGTACGACGCGTCGCGGCCGGCGAGCAGGACCAGCGCGAATCCCGATGCCATGACGGCTGATCCGAGCGCCGCCACCCGTCCCGGCCCGAGCGTGCGGGCGAGGATCATCGCCAGCGGCGAGAACACGGCCATCACGACGGCGAACGGCAGCGTGTGCAGGCCCGCATCGAGCGGACCGTAGCCCTTCACCGCCTGGAAGTACTGGGTGATGAGGAAGATGAAACCGAACAGGCTGAAGAACGCGACCGCGATCAGACCCGACGCGACGGCGAACGGACGATTCTGGAACAACCGCACGTTGAGAATCGGATGTGCCGAGCGGAGCTCGCGCAGCGTGAAGACCGTGAGAATGACTGCGGCTCCGACGAATCCCGCAATCGTCTGCATCGATCCCCAACCATGGTTGGGCCCTTCGATCAGGGTGTACACCAGCAGCGAGACGCCCGCGATCGACGTCACCGCTCCGACGAGATCGAACGGTCCGGGCTGCGCTGTGCCGCCACTGGGGACCACGGCGGCGATCCCGGCGAGCACGGCGGCTGCGATGGGGAGATTGACCCAGAACACGGACGACCAGGAGTAGTGCTCGAGCAACCAGCCGCCGAGGACCGGGCCGACGGCGACGGAGATGCCTGACGTGCCCGCCCAGATACCGACCGCGATGGCCCGTTCCTTCAGGTCCGGGAACAACCCGATCAGGATGGCAAGGGTCGCCGGGAACACCATGGCCGCGAAGAGGCCAAGGCCGGCCCTGGTGGCGATCAGCTGTCCGAGAGTTGACGACTCCGCGGCGAGAACTGACACCGCAGCGAACCCCGTCACGCCGATGACCAAGAGCCTGCGACGTCCGAAGCGATCGGCGAAATGTCCTGCGGTGAGGAGTAACCCGGCGAATGTGAGGGTGTATGCGTCGACGACCCACTGCAGGCCGGAGTTACTTGCAGCGAGATCTCTGCTGATGGTCGGCAGCGCGACGTTGACGATCGTGTTGTCGATCATCACCAGCAGGACTGCCCCGCACAGCGCCACCAGAGCCCACCAGCGCCGGTCGGCCGCAGCTTTCTCCGGCGATTGCGAACCGCCGGGTTCGATCAGTTGCGTCTTTCTCATCGTCGCCCCTCGAATAGGATGATGTTCCAGTGTTGTAGTACAGCGTTCTATCCAAGAAGAACAGTGTGCTACAAAGATGTCAAGAGGTATCCCGAACTCGTGTGGAAGGATCGACGTCGTGGCAGCACGGTCAGCAGGTACGGCAACCCGCACTCCAGCCGGAGACGTACGCGGGTTGCTGCTGGCAGCGGCCTTGCGAGTGCTGGACTCCGGCGGGGAGAAGGGGCTGACGGTCCGGGCTGTTGCGGCCGAGGCCAATGTCGCGCCGATGGGCGTGTACAACCACTTCGACGGCAAGACCGGGCTGATGACCGCGTTGGTGACCGACGGCTTCGCACAGCTCCGCAACGCAGTTGCCGCTGTCGTCGACGCTGATCCGCACGTACGACTCCAGCAGGCAGGCGTCGCCTACCGCGCGTTCGCCCTTCGCTCCCCGACTCTCTACCGGATGATGTTCTCCGGCCAGTGCACACCCGACGGCGACGTCGCGGGCAGTGCGCTCGGTTCACTCACCGAGATCATCCGCTACGGCCAGGCGGCCGGAACCATCCGAGCCGGTGAACCTTTCGATCTCACGCTCCAGGTGTGGGCGTGTGTACACGGAGCTGTGAGCCTCGAACTCGACAGCAGCGGACCTCCGGGCACCGAAGAACACTGGGCCTTCATCTATCAGCAAACCCTCGACCTCATCAGCCGCGGCGTCGCACCCTGACCATAGGTACTAGGGCAGCACGATCGGCGGTTGTCCGGGAATCGGATTCGGGATCGTGTTCTGTCGCGGCCGCGGAGCCGGTCGCCTCGTGGTCGGCGGCGGTGGTGGTGGAGGCGTGGTGTATTTGACCACCGGCGCGAGGGCAGCCGAGGTATTGATCGGCGGAACCGCTGGCGTCGAACTCGGTGCCGTTGTGGTCGTGGTAGTCGCGGCCGTCGTGTCCGGCGTCGTGAGATAGCGCTGCGACTGCGGCTGTGTGGTGTCGTCGCGCCACGGGGTGGTCACCAGCGTCGCGCCGCCGACGAGGATCAGCACCGACAACAACGCCGCACCGACAAGAACCAGACGGTTCTGCTTCCGGCGATCTACTGTCGCCGCCTGCTCGACCCGGGGCACCGGCACCTCGCGAAGCTGTGGTGCCGAGACGAGCCCGGGTGGCTGTGGCTGTGGCTGTGGCGGCAGGGAAAGGTGCGTCGCCGGAAGTGGCAAGGCGGTCGCCGTCTCGTCGTCCGACGGCCGCGCGTGCCTGCTCGGCCGAAGCGTCGAGTGGGGATTCTTCAGCGGCGCCACCGCCATGGCCGGAGGCACCGCACCGGCCAACGCCGCCCCAAGAGCCTCCAGGAGTCCCGGCCACTCGGTGTGGTTGGGCATGACCACCGCGGCCGTGACCGGCAGCGGTGAAGCGATGGACACCGAACGAGCCAGACTGATGGCTCGGACAATCGACGCACCCAACGCCTCGTCGAGATCGACGCGCGTCACGCGAAGCAGCCCGACGTGCTGCTTTCCCATCAAGAACGTGCCCGGCGATGTACTCAGCAGCATCCTGGCCTGGGGCATGAGATCGAGCAGCTCCCGCGCCCACTCGGCGGACTCGGGCATCTGAGCCTTACCGACCCGCACCAGGTAGTCGGCGATCGCCCGATCGAATGCCGTCGCCTGGAGGGTGTGATCGTTCAGCTCGATCAGACATTGGCCTGTCGCGGCGTCCACGGCCGCGCCGCGCAGACCGTTCTCGTCCAGATCGATGAGGGTGAACGCCGGACCGACGTGACCGACCGTGGTCGCCAGCAGCTCACGGACGTCGCGCAGCAGAGGCTCTTCCAGCCAGATCACGCGACTCGGCGTCCGCGACCTGCCCGATTCCCCGTACATCGGGGTCATTCTGCCCTGACACCACGCGGGTGTCGCATTTGCGGTGCTATTTCAGTGCCGGTACCGGCGACTTCGCGGCCACCGCCGTGAAATCTTCGGTGAGGTCGACCGACCGCATCTGCTGCGCGAACTGGGTGGCGAAACCGGGGAACATCGTCGCGTTGAACCCGTCGTCGGTGAGGTACCAGCTCCGGCAGCCCGAGTTCCACGTCGTCTTCGTCAACCGCCGTTGGAGATCGTCGTTCAGCCGATCCTGCACATCGCGACGAACGTCGAGCAGCTGTAAGTCCCGCTTCAAGATCGTGTCGATGGTCAGTGCAATGGCCTCGATCTGCTCCTCCATGTACACAAGCGCCGAATTGTGGCCGGGCCCGGAGTTCGGACCAAAGGTCAGGTAGAGGTTGGGATACCCCGAGACGGCATAGCTCTTGTACGCGTATGCACCCTTTCTCCATTCTGCGGCCAGTTCGCGCCCATCGCGGCCGAAGATCGGGATGGGGCTGCCCTGTTTGGAGACCTCGAATCCGGTGGCGAACACGATGCAATCCGCCTGGTGTTCAATGCCTTCCACTGTCCTGATCCCGTTCTCGACGATCTTGGCGATGGGCCAGGTGACGAGCGTGCAGTTGTCCTTCTGCAGGGCCGGGTAGTAATCACTGCTCATCAACAGCCGCTTGCAGCCGGGACGGAACTCCGGGGTGAGCTGTCGCCTCATCCATGGGTCCGATACCTGTTGCCGCAGATGCGCCTTCGAGATCCACGACACCAGTCGCGTCAGCGGCGTGTCCCACACGACCGCGAGAGCTACCGATTCGTGACCGTAGAACCACGCTTTCCGGGCGAGCTTCTGGGTGAGCGGCACCTTCCGGTAGATGTCTTGTGTGCGTCCGGCGACCGGGCGGTCCAACCGGGGCAACACCCATCCGGGAGTCCGCTGATAGACGTTCACCGACCGGGCCTTCTTCACGATCTCCGGGATGATCTGCACCGCACTGGCCCCGGTTCCGATGACGGCGACACGTTTGCCGGTCACGTCGTAGTCATGATCCCAGGCGGCGGAGTGGATCTTCTTGCCTGCGAAGTCGTCGATGCCGGGGATGTCCGGAAATCCCGGCGTCGAGAGCGGGCCGGATGCCACGACCACGGTGCGCGCGTAGCGGGTGCCGCCTGTGACCTCGATGCGCCAGCGGCCGTACTCCTCTTCGAAGGTCAGGCCGGTGACGTTCGATCCGTACCTGATGATCCTGTCGAGGTCATGGTCCGCCACCATCGCGTCGATGTAACCGAGGATCTCCGAACTTCCCGAATAGGTGCGCGACCAATCAGGGTTCGGCGCAAACGAATACGAGTACAACCGCGACGGGATGTCGCACGCTGCGCCCGGATAGGTGTTGTCGCGCCAGGTCCCGCCCGGACGCTGCCCACGTTCGAGGATCACGATGTCATCGATCCCCCGCTGCTGCAGCCTGATCGCGGCTCCGATACCCGCGAAGCCTGCGCCGATGATCACCACATCGGACACGACGGGTTCGAGGTCGGTGAGCACTGCCTCCACGGTGCTCATGCGACCGTCTCGTAGGTCAGTTCCTTGGACCAGGTCGGCTGCGCCCGGAGCAGCCGACGCGGATAGTGATCGGTGGCCTTGACCATGAAGTCGGCGAACAGGTGGTAGGGGCTGTTGCGATCGATCACCCAGCCGGCGTGACGTTTGAGCACCTGGTAGGTCATCAAGCGGGTGCCTTTTCCACGCTCGCCGTTCTTCTTGAAGCGGCTCATCGCCTCGTACAGGCGTTCTTCCTTCAGACCCATGTCGACGATGTTGTCGCGCATCTTGTTCAGCAGCGGAACGTACATCAGCGCACCGATGATGACACCCGGATGCAGCACGCTGCCGACGGATTCGATCAACAGCTTGCGCAGACGTGCTTGCCCGATCAAATCGAGTGCGTAGAAATCGACCGCGAGATGGCGGCTCTCGTCGGCGTTGATCTTCTTGAAGGTGGCGTGGCAGATGGGGTCGTCGACCTCCTCGAGGAGGAACTTGAGCAAGGCGCCGTCGAGAGCGACCTCCAGCATCGGGATCACTGTTCCCAGCACCGAGAGCGACATGTGATCAGAGAACTTGTCGAGCCATTCAATGGCCAACCGGATGTTGACGTTGGGCTCGGGCACCTCGCCTTCCTCGAGCATTCCCCACCGTTGCATCAGCGCCAGTTCGGCATTCGCGTGCTTCTGCTCTTCGGCGTGGAAGTAGCGGTAGATCTCGGCGAGGGTGTCGTTCGGTGCCTTCTTCGCGAGCGCGGCGAACCCACGAGCTCCGACGTTCTCGATCCACACCAGATCGGCCATGAACGCCTTGAGCTTGGGCCGCTGCTCATCGGTGATCATCTCGGCACCGGGCGCGTCCCAGTCGATGTCGGCGAGGGCCCACTGCCGTTCTTTGATGGTCTGCAGCATGTCTTCCAGCACGATTGCCATGACTACGCTCCCACTTTCGCCGTCGACCCGATCGGGTCATGTTGTGGAACAATTCGATTGAGGATCCCCGCACCCGCACCGTACGACCGTGGGAAGTGTCTCTTCAGGGCCCAGATGGCCTTGGCATCGACCTGCGGGACCACGTACAGCCGACCTTTGTCGTTGGCGTCCAATGTCATGCGGGCGACTCGTTCGGGCGAATACCCGATCCATTTCATGGCGACGTCGACGATTTTGCCCGCCTCGTCGGTGATCCGGCCGTCGGTGCCGACGTTGGTCTTGACGAAGGTCGGGCACAGGACCGTGACCTTGACCGGCGTACCCCGCACCTCGGCGGCGACCGTCTCCGACAAGGCCAGTACGCCGGCCTTGCCGACGTTGTAGGCCGCCATCCCCGGTGCTGCCGAGAACGCTGCGGCCGATGCCACGTTGATCAGCCCCGCGGGGCGGCCGGCCTTCTGCAGTTCGGGCAGGAACAGCTCGCTGCCGTGCACCATGCCCCACAGGTTGATCCCGAGAGCCCACTGCCAGTCGTCGACACCGATCTGACCGACCGGCTTGCCGCCGATACCCACTCCGGCGTTGTTGATCATCAGTGAAACCGGCTCCGTGAACACCTCCTTCGCGTAATCGGCCAGCCTTTGCAGGTCAGAGGTGCGAGAAACGTCGACCACCACGGGAAAAGCCGAGCCCTTGCCGCCGGCCCGGATCCGATCCGCGGTCTCCTGGGCTCGCTCACGGTTGATGTCGGCACAGATCACCTGACCACCACGGCGGGCGAGCTCGATGGCGAACGCGCGGCCGATTCCGCTACCCGCTCCGGTGACGACTGCTCGGGAGTTGTGAGAGATCTTGGTGGGCATCAGCGACTCCTTGTGGTCACGAACGGGGACGTGATGAACTCGGCGGCATCGCGTAATGCACTGCGCGCCTCCGGGATCAATCGGGAAAAGGCCTGGAATACGTGCAGCTGACCGGGCCAGATCTGCAGGTGGGCGGTGCCGCCCGCGTTCTGCACCATGCGCGCCATCTCTTCCGCGTCGGCACGCAGCATCTCGACCCCGCCTACCTGGATCAGGAAGGGTGGCAGGGTCTCCGACTGATCGAGTCGCAGCTGCAACCTCGGCAGATCAGCAGGCTGCTGCGCCGTGTACAGCCCGACCAACCGTTTCGCTGCGGCCGCGGAGATGAGCGGATCGCGGCGCACCTTCTCCTGCTTCGCAGCGAGTTCCAGGGTGAGGTCGAGCAGCGGCGAGAACAGCACCACCGAACGTGGCTGCTCGCGTCCGGTGCGGGCATTCTCGGCGATCAGATCGAGAGCAAGGTGCCCTCCGGCGGAATCGCCGGCGATCACGATGTCTTTCGCCGCATAGCCCTGGCGGAGCAGCCAGGCGAAAGCCGCGTCCACGTCATCCGCCGCTGCCGGGTAGCGATACTTCGGCGCGAGACGGTACTCGACACAGAACGCCGGTAACCCGGTGTACCGCGCCAGCCTCGCCACCAATCCCCGGTGAGTGCGGGGCGAGCAGATCGCATATCCGCTGCCGTGCAGATACAGGATCACCTGACCTGCCTCGACCTCCGCTGCTCTGGCGTTCTGGGGCCGCACCCACTCACCACGGACCGCTCCACATCGCACCTTCTCGACGTCCACCCCTCGTGGCGAATCTCCCGCCAACATGGACGCCGCGACCAGCGATCTCGTGAATGCGACACCCGGCCGATTGGTCGGGACCCGTTCGGCAAGCGGACGCAAGAACAGACCGGTGGCCCCGACCAGTGCTTGCGAACGAGGCGAGGGCCGCAACTCCGGCCCCTTCAACACTGTGTTCTGCTGCACACTTCTGAGTGTCACCGCCCAATGTGCCATTTGTCAATGTAATGATCTTAATTCGCTAGAATCGACTGCTACCACCACCGACGGCGTGAGGCGAAGGCGAGCGATGACCGAATACCGGATCGACGATCTGGCACGGGCGGCCGGAACCACCACCCGCAACGTTCGCGGGTATCAGGACCGCGGACTGCTGCCCAGGCCCACGCGCCGCGGTCGCATCGCCATCTACACCGACACCCACCTCGCCCGCCTGAAGGTCATCAACGACCTGTTGCATCGCGGGTTCACCATCCGGCACATCGCCGATTTCCTTCTCGGGATCCAACGAGGTGACGACCTCGCCGACGTGCTGGGCATTCGTGAGGTGGTCACCGAACCGTGGTCGAAGGCCAAGTCCGAGACCATGTCGGCCGAAGCCCTCAAGTCATTGCTGAACTCGGGCAACCCATCCCACTATCTCAAGCTCGCCGAGTTCGGACTGATCGAGCCCGACGGCGACGACTACGTGCTACTCGACCGCGAAACCGTCTATGCATTCGGCAGACTGACCAAACTCGGACTCTCGCTTAGCACGATCCTCGATGTGCACGGGCACGTCGAGCGGGAAATGGCTGCCGTCGCGACGACACTGATCTCCGCAGGCCGCTCAGTGGTGGCTGCCGAACACGGTGACGGCTGGGTGCCGGCGAGCGGTTCCGAAACCGACTGGCTTGCGGAACTGCTCGGTGAGATGCGCCGCACCGCGACCATTTCCGCACACAGCGCCCTCGACCGCGCACTCGATCGCGACCTCGCCCATCAACTGAAGGACTACCTCGAGCGAGCCGACATCGATCCGGCGGATCTCCCCTGATCCTCCTCTAGGGCAGCAGGATCGGCGGCAGACCCGGTATCGGATTGGGCAGTGTCCTCGGCGCGGGAGCGGGCGGAACCAGCCGAGGCGCAGGCGGAGGCTGCGCCGCTGATGGCGGGGTCGACGTCGGTGGCGGAGGTGCCTCGTATTGCACCGCAGGCGCCAGCGCCCTGGCGGTGTCGATCGGTGGGATCACGGTGGTCGGCGGGACCACCGGAGACCTCGGAACCGTCTGACTTGCCGAAGGTGTCTGCGGCGCAGGGGTTGTCGGCGAGGGCGGATCGGCCGGCCCTTGGAGGACCCGCTCGATGCTCAGCGGCCGCGACTCGACGTGGTCCGCATCTTGCCACGGCGCAGCCCAGGCAGCAGCACCGCCGATGGCGATGAGTGCCGCGGCCACTGCACCTGCGAGCACCTTCCTGTTCTGCGTCCGGATCTTCTTGGTCTCTTCCGGATCCGGAGCCGCAGGGGCAGGCAGGTAGAACCGCGCGCGTCGATTCGGGGCGATCGCGCCGACGTCGGGATTGGTCGACCAGTCCGCATCATGTCTACCGAGCGACTGCCGCGCAGGAGCGGACCGCAGCGCGACCACGGGCACCCGGCCGACGCGCTCTGACCCCATGGCGGCGGTCAGCCCCTCCAGGAGGCCGGGCCAGCGGGTGTGTCCTGGCATGACGACCAGAGACGTCACTTGTTGCGGAGACCCGATGGCGACCGATCGGGCCAGGCTGGCTGCCCGGGACAGAGCCGGTGCCAGGGCCTCGTCGAGATCGTGGTGTGTCACCCGGACGAGCCCGACACTGTTGCGCCCGATCACGAAGGCGCCACTCGCACCGGCGAGCTTGATCCGTACGAGTGGCATCAGGCCGATGAGTTCGAGTGCCTCGGACTTCGTCTCGGGCGACTTCGCCCGGCCGGTGCGGACGAGGTGGTCGGCGAGCATCCGATCCAGCGCCGCCGGCCCCACCAGCGGTTCGCTCAACTCGGTGAGCCTCTCACCGGTCTCGGCGTCGACTGCGCTGGCCCGCAGGCCGGTGTCATCGAGTCTGACCAGGACGAATGCCGGCCATCCTGCCGCGGAGGTGATGTCGGCCAATGCGCCGCGTATCTCGGCGAGCAGCGGTGCTGCGAGGTGGCCACGTGCGCGCACCTCGTTGACTTCGGGAATGGTTCCCGTGCCCGTCGTAACCGACAATCTGTGCCTTCTCTCGCCCTCCCCGGCCAGTTAGCTTGTTTCGCCATTGTGCACCCGCTCGCGGGCGGTGTCCGCATCACATCAGAATCGGATCCTTCACATCGATGCTGCGCACCGGCCCGCCCAGGCTCGAATAGTGCCATCCTGCCCGCCGCCAGACCCCGGCATCGAGGCACCGACGGCCATCGACGATGTTGGTCCGGCGGACCACGGGAGCGAGCTCCTCCGGGTCCATGTGGACGAACTCATCCCACTCGGTCAGCACCAGCACTGCGTCCGCCTGATCGCACGCCTCGCGGGCGGTCTCGGCGTAACTGAGGGTCGGGAAGATCTTGCGTGAATTGTCCATCGCCTTGGGATCGAAAACACTGACCGCAGCTCCCTTCAGCTGCAACTGGCCGGCGACGTTCAAAGCGGGGGAATCACGCACGTCGTCGCTTTCGGGTTTGAAAGCGGCACCCAAAACGGCGATGTTGCTACCGAGAAGGCTGCCACCGCACACCTCGGTCGCCAGCTCCACCATCGCGGTCCGGCGCCGCATGTTGATCGAGTCGACCTCACGGAGGAAGGTCAGTGCCTGGTCGGCGCCGAGTTCGCCGGCGCGGGCCATGAAGGCGCGGATGTCCTTCGGCAGGCATCCGCCACCGAAACCGAGGCCGGCGTTGAGAAACCGGCGCCCGATGCGGTTGTCGTGACCGATGGCGTCCGCGAGCATCGTGACGTCAGCACCTGCAGCCTCACAGACCTCGCTGATCGCATTGATGAAGGAGATCTTGGTGGCCAGAAAGGCGTTGGCGGAAACCTTGACCATCTCGGCGGTCGCCAGATCGGTGCACAGGAAGGGAATCTGCTCGTCGAGTAGTTGGGCGTACAGCACTCGCACCCTTGCCTCGGCTGTGCTGTTCTCCCCGGCGAACCCGAGCACGATCCGATCGGGATGCAGCGTGTCCTTCACTGCATAACCCTCACGGAGGAACTCAGGATTCCAGGCGACCTCGACCGACGTTCCGTCGGGCGCTGCAGCGTCGGCACGACGCTGCAGCTCAGTCGCGGTCCCCACCGGAACCGTCGACTTGCCGATGATCAGATGGTCCCCGCGCAGCCGTGGGACGAGATCCTCGACCATCGAGTACACGTGCCGGAGATCAGCGGCGTATTCGCCCTTCTTCTGGGGCGTGCCGACACCGAGGAAGTGCATGTCGGCGAACGCGGCGGCATCGTCGTAGTCCGTCGTGAAGCGCAGGCGCCCTGATGCCAGATTGCGCCGCAGCACGTCGACCAGCCCTGGTTCGTAGAAAGGCAACTCCCCCGACGTCAGCGTCGCGATCTTATTCTCGTCGACATCCACCCCGAGTACCTCGTGGCCCAACTCCGCCAGGCATGCAGCGTGGGTTGCCCCGAGGTAGCCGCAGCCGAACACTGTCACTCTCATACCCGTGGTCATACCCATGTGCGTACGGAGTATGTCTGTCCAGCCGGCGCACTTTGGGTGACGTGCCGGCCATGATCCGGCGAATGTTGCGCGAAGCGGGTCCTGGCGGCCGCTAGTCCTGCGGAAAGTTGAGATATGCCTTGGACGGGGTCGGTCCGCGCTGGCCCTGATACTTGGATCCCACCGAGGCGCTGCCGTAGGGATTCTCTGCCGGACTAGACAGTTTGATCAGGCAGAGCTGACCGATTTTCATGCCCGGCCACAGCGTGATCGGGAGGTTCGCGACGTTCGAGAGCTCCAGCGTGATGTGTCCGGTGAACCCGGGGTCGATGAAGCCGGCGGTCGAGTGCGTCAGCAGCCCGAGCCGACCGAGCGACGACTTCCCCTCGAGCCGGCCCGCCAGATCGTCGGGCAGGGTGCAGACCTCCAGCGTCGACCCGAGGACGAACTCGCCGGGATGCAACACGAACGGCTCGCCCTCGGTGCGCTCGACCAACGTGGTCAGCTCGTCCTGCCGTTGCGCGGGGTCGATGTGGGTGTATCGGGTGTTGTTGAAGACCCGGAACAGGCCATCGAGCCGGACGTCGATGCTGGAAGGCTGGACCAGCACGGGGTCGAAGGGCTCGATGGCCAGCCGGCCATCAGCGATCTGGGCGCGGATGTCGCGGTCTGAGAGCAGCACACGACGAGGTTAGCCGCTCTGCCATCAGCTCCACGTCGTGCCCGCGGGTTCTTGAATGGTGACATTGATGCGGTTGAAGAAGTTGATGGTCGCGATCGCCACGACGATGCCCGCGAGTTCCTTTTCGTCGAAGTGATCAGCGGCCTCGTCCCAGATGGCGTCGGACACAGCGCCGTGGGAATCGGCCAGACGCGTTGCCGCTTCGGCCAAATTGAGTGCGGCACGTTCGGAGTCGGTGAAGAAGGGCGATTCCCGCCACACCGCAACCGTGTCGATGCGGTCGTCGGATTCGCCTTCTTTCCGCAGAGTCGCCGAATGTGCGTACACGCAGGCGGCACAGCCGTTGATCTGGCTGGCGCGGAGCATGATGATCTCACGCAACGTTGTGGAGACCCCGCCCTGCTCAATGGCACCGAGCAGGTGTGGGACGGCTGCGTACGCCTGCGGCAGGATGGTGGCGGGATTGGTCATACGTGCAGACATGGTGTGCTCCTCAGGTTGACCGGCGGCGTCTTGTCACATCGTCGGTGTCGGGCGGTTCATAGCTCTGACACTCCGGAGAAGGGATATGTGACCGATGAACGACAACGAGTTTCTGGTCAGCGAGTTCGAGGCACACCGCGGGCATCTGCGGGCTGTCGCCTATCGGATGCTGGGGTCACTGCCCGAGGCCGAGGACGCGGTGCAGGAGACCTGGATGAAGGTGGCCGTAGCCCACACCGATGAGATCGCCAACATCGGCGGCTGGTTCACCACGGTGACCTCCCGGGTATGCCTGAACATGTTGCGGTCACGGCGAACCCGCAACGAGGAACCGTTGGGGATAGTGCACGTCCCGGATCCGATCGTGGCCCCGCTCCGATCCGAGGATGACCCCGAAAGTCAAGCGGTGCTGGCCGATTCGGTGAGCGTGGCGCTGCTCGTGGTCCTGGAGACATTGTCGCCGAGCGAACGTCTGGCCTTCGTGTTGCACGATCTGTTCGCGATGCCCTTCGACGAGGTCGCGCCAATCGTCGGTAAGACGCCGGCTACCGCGCGAAAGCTGGCGAGCAGAGCGCGGGTGAGGGTGCAGGGTGGAACGCCCCTGTCACCGCGGCCGGCGGAGCAGCGCCGGGTGGTGGAGGCTTTCCTGGCCGCGGCTCGGGGTGGGGACCTGGTAGCCCTGCTGAAGGTTCTCGACCCCGACGTCATCCTGCGCAACGACACCGCCGCCGACAAGCAACCGCTGGAGTTGGTGGGCGCGCAGCAGGTGGGCCGCGGCGCGATCATCTACCGGCGCGCCAATGCCCGCAGTCAGATGGTGCGGGTGAACGGCGGCTTCGGTGTGCTGTCGTTCGACGGTGACGCGGTGTCGGCGATCGCGGCTTTCACAGTCGCCGACGGACGCGTCGTCGCGATGAACATCATCTCGGATCCGGAAAGGCTTGCCCGAATCGACTTTTCAGACGTTGTCTAGCCTGACTGCCGGCGCACGGCCGGCTTTGTACGCACGTTCTGGCCCGCTCTGGTGTCGATCCAGTACTCCCGGTTGCCGCGCATCTCCACCCGGATGATGCCGCGGGTCTTGAGGTCGTGATGCTCCTTGCACAAGCACGCCAGATTCGATTCGATCGTCCAGCCACCGGCCATGGGGTTGGCATGGTTGAACGGCACGATGTGGTCGATCTCGCAGTCCTTCGCGGGTTTCTTGCAGCCGGTGAAGCGGCAGGTTCCATCCAGCATTCGGATGATCCGGGCAAGCTTGCGCCCGGGTTTGTACTTCAATGCACCCCGCGGCGGATGCTTCCACCCGCCATGACCATCCTTGGAAGGTGGCGCTTTCACCGGCGGAGCCGGACCGACATCCTTCTCCCCTAGAACCAGCCGGTTGCCGTTGTCGACGGCTTTCATCAATGCGGCGGCGACGTCCTCGGCCGTGACCGGTCGACCATCGGCCGAGTTGATCAACTCCACCAACGCAGCGATCGCGTCCTGCCCGATCGTCACCAACGCCTTCCACCGGGAACGGCCTGCCAGCGACCGCGACTGATCACCATCGAGCGACCCATACCCCAGCAAGTACCCGGGATCCTTCGACAACCCGAGCAGGGTCGGCAGATCAAGCACCAACTCTGTCCACGCACGCCGGGCAGCGCGCGAAGGCGCAGCAGCAGACGGGCGAGCCGCAGGCTCGGGCTCTACTTCTGGCTCGGGTTCGGGTTCGGCATCTTCAGTAGCCGCAGCGTTGGCGTTCGCGATCGCCTCGAGCACCGCATCGACCTCACCCGCCGGGTCATCGAGCGCCATCTCCTCCAGCTGAGCTTTCGCCCTGATCGCCTCCTCCGCCGTGCACCCCGTGGTCAGACTCGCCATCCCACCCGCCCGACGACGTACGGTCACCCGACGCAACGGATCCGCCGCACCATCATCATCAGGGCGGTCCGGTTCGAACGGCATCAAATGACGATCCAGCTCCTCCGCGAAGATGTTGTCACCCAACAACATCGCATCCTCCGCCAGAACGCCATCGAGATCCATCAACGCATCCCGATACCCACGACTGGCACGATGATAGAGCGCTTTGAGTTTCTCGATAGACAGGTCACCCGCTGAGAAAGCCTCCGCCAGCTCCGGCAGATGATCCAACAACCGCCGACACCGCAACAGATGATCAGCCTGACCAGTCGTGCACCGCCACGCCACCGCGATCTCACACGCCGCGGCCCGCGTCCCATGCTCATCCTCGA
>NZ_MJEJ02000054.1 GCF_002095435.2 Williamsia sp. 1138 | reverse complement strand
TCAGGGGTGGTTGGGGTTGTTGATGACGGGGATGCTGATGTTGATGGGCATGCGTAGTTCTGACATGTAGAACAGGACGAATTGGCGGAGGAATTCGTCGAAGAGCCAGTAGGCTTCTTCGGGTACGCCGAGGTCGAGTCCGCCTTCGCGGACGATGACGTAGGGGCCCCAGGCGGTTTCGAGTAGTGGTGTCCATACGGGTTCGGTGGGGATGTGGAGCCAGTTGGCGATGTCGTTGCCGAGCATGAAGCGGGTGAGGGCGCCGAGGATGGGTCTGCTGAGCAGGGTGAGGTCGAGGTTCATGCCCAGGCTCAGGAGGATGTCGGCGAGTTTGATGCCTTCGGGGGTGGGGGCGAGGATGGGGTCGAGGACTTGTTTGGCTTGGGAGTCGGCTTCGTTCCAGGAGGAGGGGATGTATTGGTCTTCGACGCCGAGTAGGTGCGCGGCCAGTTGCCAGGAGTGCAGGAACCCTTCGGATTCGTCGGCGGCGATGGGGACTTTCCACTTTGTGAGGTTGCGCATCACCGTGGTGGGCAGTGAGTGCCAGGTGACCATGATGTCGGCTTGGCTGATGGGTATGTCTTCGGGTGCTGAGTTCACCCAGTGCGGCGATTGGGGTAGCAAATGGCGAACGGCGGCGTGTGCGAGGCGGGTTTTGACGCAGGTGACGACCATTTCGCCGTCGGGTTGGTAGGCGTTGAGTGAGCCGATGTCGTAGCCGAGTTTGGCGGTTTTGGTGATGCGGTCTTTCATGTCCGCGCCGCCTTTGGAGTAGTAGACCGCGCGGGCTTCTTTGGGGATGACGGTGCTCATCATGCCGCTGGCGAAGCCGTAGAGGACGCCGAGGTAGGTGCCGCGTTTTTGGTTGAAGTTGACTGCGCTGACGAGTTTTTGTTCGTCGGCCCAGTCGGGGAGTTGTTTGGCGTGTTCCATGAAGTCGCGGAGTTCGCTGGGTAGCCCTGCGGGCAGTGGTTGGGAGTTCTTGGTCCAGTGTTTGAGGATTTCGTTGACCTTGGGCACTTCACCCCGGTCCAGGAGGCCGGCAACAACAGGATCGGCTTCGACGTCCCACACGTATTTGGGGTCGGCGCCGCTGCCGACGCCCGGGACCGAGCCGGCGGGCGACCACGTCCACGGTGTTGCCGGCGCTACCAGGGCCGCGGCCCCCGCGGCCCCTAATATTCCGCCGGCTTTGAGCATATTCCGCCTGTTGAAATCTTCCATTTTCGATCTCCCCGTCCAACCACGCCAACTGAAGCAATGAAACGATGTGCGTTTCTTCGTCTCATTGCTACCATAACTGTGGTGACTGTCACAAGTGCCGAACTATTGATGAACCGGTCATAGTCAGAAATTGGAGCGCCCGTGGAGAATGCCTTGTCCGCCCGACTCGGATCGGCGAGCACACAGTCTCTGCTTCAGCGCGCCTACAGCGACGCCCGAGCTCGTGACGAGGGCTTTGATCGGACGAAGATGCGACTACTCGACGCAGCGTATGAGCAGTTCTGCCGCATGGGAATTCAGCGTTCTTCGATGGAAGATGTCGCCCGCCGTGCAGAGCTGTCACGCGTCACGGTCTACCGCCGGTTCGCCACGAAGGACGCTCTGGTGGAACAGGTCATCGTGCGGGAGTTCCGGCGATACTTCGATCAATTTCTTATTGACATCAGGCACGCCCATACGGCTGCGGACCGCGTGGTGGTGGGCTTTGTCAGTTCGCTCCGAGCCTTTCGGGAGAACCCTCTCATCGGAGGACTCATGGCCGCCGAACCCACGCTTCTTGCAGGGTCGATGATCGCCGACGACGGCCGAATGCTCGGCGCCGTCAGTCAATTCGTCGCAGGGCAGCTCCGCCGTGAACAAGAGGCCGGGAAGGTACCCGAAGACCTCGACACGGACCTGGTCGCGGATGTGATGGTACGTATCTCCGCATCATTTCTGACCGCCCGCAGTCAGGTCGTAGATGTCGACGACGCCGAGCAGCTCACGATGGTTGCCAGGCAATTCTTGGTCCCGATGTTACGGCTGGCCGAGGAATGATCGCTACGCGCCGAGGTGTGGCCGTACGTGCGGCTCGCCGCGAGGGTCTCGTATGTTTGCTGCTATGCCTTCAATAGACGCGTCGGGTCGGTCGATCCACTACCTCGATGAGGGAAGCGGACCCGCTGTCCTCTTCGCACACGGATTCTTCATGGACGCAACAATGTTCGCACCGCAAATGAAAGCGTTCCGCGACACCCGCAGGGTGATCAGCTGGGACCTACGAGGGCACGGACAGTCGCCTGCGGATCGGGCTCCGTTCACGTACTGGGATCAGGCTGCAGACGGGTTCGACTTGATGGATGCGCTGGGGATCGAGGCTGCGACCGTGGTCGGGATGTCGCAGGGCGGGTATATCGCCCTGCGGATGGCGCTCGCGCAGCCGTCGCGAGTGGATCGGCTCGGTCTGATCGACACTCAGGCGGTGGCTGCTTCGGCGGAGGAGAAGGCGGGTTACGGCGCGCTGTTCGAACAGTGGCTTGCCCACGGTCCGACCGACGAACTGGCTCTGCCCTTGGCGCAGCAGATCGTGGGGGAGCCCGGGCTTGTCGAGGAGTGGGTCGGGCGGTGGCGACGACGCGACCCCGAGCTGATCCGGTATGCCGCCGACTGCATCCTGAACCGCGACGACATCACCGCTCGCCTCGGGGACATCACGTGCCCCGCCGCCATCATTCACGGGTCGGCGGACCAGGCAATCCCGGTGTCTGAAGCTGAGCGCCTGCATGCTGACATCTCTGGCGAATCGACATTGACGATCATCGATGGAGCCCCTCATGCGGCGAGCCTGACGCATCCTGCCGAAGCGAATGCCGCTATTGCGGAGCTGCTTTCCCGGTGATGCCGAGGTACAGCTGGAGATTCAGCCGGGTGGGGTCGGGCCACACCTGAGCGGTCAAGGTCAGGTCGACGTCATGGTCGAGGTCTCGGACCAGCATCTGTGATGTCTGGCGGCCCTCGAAGACCTGCTGGTCGCTCCAGTAGGCGCGGAACTGTGTGCTCACGGAACACTTCGTCAGCACCTCGTCGTATTCGCCGGGGTGCATGACCATGAGGTGGCGCAACCAGCCGATGGTCAGCCGTGCCTCTGCTTCCCACTCGAGCATGATCCGGCGGGAGTCGGGCGCGAGAAAGAACCAGTAGAGGACGTTTCCCACAGTTTCGAGCCCGCGGTAGATCCGGTAGTAGTCGGTATTGGCATGCAGTACATTCCATTTCGAGTCGAGTATCGCTGCCAGGTGCGGTGAGAGCATGTCGACATAGTCGATGTCGTCTCGGGTGATGCCGCCTGACGGGGCCGTGGGCGCTGCCGGTGAGAGCCCGGCAAGTCTGTAGAGGTGTCGGGCGTCCGTCGGGTTCAGTTGCAATGCCTGGGACAACTGATCCAACACATCTTTGGATGGACGTTTCTGTTGCCCTTGTTCGATGTGTGAGACGTAGGTGTTGCTGTAGCCGGTGACGCGCGCGAGGTCAGACTGTGTCAGGGAACGCGTCCGCCGGCGTTGGGCGACAAAGGTTCCCAGTTGTGGGAGGGCTGGATTCTCGTGATCCACAGACTGCCTCACCTATCACTTTGAGTGATACCACTGATAATGGTATCGCGAGATCGTTGACGGACGGTTTACTGACTACCACACTCGACACCAGGGGACGCAAGAGTCGAAACCGTCATTTCTTGATCTGGCGATGACGAGGGGGGATGCGTTTATGGGGGGAAAGGACGACTGGGCAGTCGGTTATCCGGATGGGGGCGTCGTCGAGTTCGGCTGCAACGAGGCTGCCGCGAGAACCACCTTCGAGATGCTGCGGGCGGCGACATGGACGACGACGGGGGAGTCCGTCCGCCCACGCCTGCTCATGAGGACGGAGCACCGCGGTCCGTACCAGGAGGTGGCGCACGGCGCCGCGTCCTACGCGACGGCAGTTCCCTCGAGTTCGACCAGCTGACCAGGAATGGCCAACCGCGTCACGCCGAGCATCGTCGTGGTCGGCGCCACGCCGGCGGCGCCCAGTCGCGACGCCAGCTCGCCGTAGTGTTGGAACAGTAGGTCAACGTCGGTGGTGTAGACGTTGAGCCGCACCAGGTTTGACAGAGACATACTCGCTTCGCCGAGCACGGCGACGAGGTTTTGCACACTCAGCCTCAACTGGCCGCCCATGTCATCAGGGTGCGCAGGCGAGCCGTCGCTGTTCATCGCGGTCTGCCCAGAGCAGTAGAGGGTTCGGCTGTGTCCGGACACGAGTTCGCCCTGGTTGAAACCCATCTCCACCGACCACGCCACAGGGTTGACCGCTGTCCGCTGCACTGTCATTTCGACTCCATCCAATTGCTTCGTTGACTACCTGACAGGAGCTTCTCAGCAATACACGACACCCTCTGTCATGTATTTCGATACCGTTCCTGGAGTGCGCGCTGATCGGCTGGTCTCCCTGGTGCTGCTCCTACGGCAGGGCGGCCAGATGTCAGCGTCTGAGCTGGCCAGGGAGTTGGAGGTCTCGACCCGAACGGTTCTGCGCGATATCGAGGCGTTGTCCGTGGCCGGCGTCCCGGTGTACGCCGAGCGCGGCCGCCGCGGTGGCTTCACCTTGTTGCCCGGGTTCCGGACTGAACTCACGGGCCTCAATCACGAGGAAACCCTGGCCCTGTTGGCGGCGGGATCGGGGGGCGGAGAGAAGGCATTCGGGCTCGGATCTGCGCTGGCGTCCGCGCTGCGTAAGGTCGTCGACGCGCTACCGGAGAGTCACCGCGCCACCGCGGGCGACGGGGTACAACGACTTCTCATCGATGCGGAAGCCGACCTGCTCTCACGCCGATCGCTCACCGAGGAGGTGGCCGGCCCAGCGATGATCGAGGTCCGACGAGCGGTCTTGGCCGGGCGCAAACTGCGGATTCACTACGCGGCCGCGGGGCAGGAGCCACGATGGCGGACGGTGGACCCGATCGGTCTGGTCGCAGCCCGCGGCAGTGCGTACCTACTCGCCACCCGAGCCGGAGCGGACCGCACCTACCGACTGTCGCGCGTGCTGGCGGCCGAAGTCATGTCCGGCCCCGCGGAGCGCTCGGAGCACGTGGATCTACCGCAGATCTGGCGTGAGCGAAGTGCTCAGTTCCGAACGGGCGGCGAGCAATACACGGTGCTGGTCAGAGTAGACCCCGAACAGCGTGAGGAGTTGTCGAACGCTTCCCTGGCCGTACTGACCGAGGGCACCGATCCCGATGGCTGGCTTCGGCTGACAGTGACGTACCAGGATGCATGGCACGCCGAATGGGCGCTGTGGCAACTCGGCCCACACGTGGAGGCCCTCGCCCCGCAGCCGCTCAGGAACACTCTGCACACCCGTGCAGTCGCGATCGTTCAGTGCTACGAACCGCCGTCTTGACCCCGTGCGGACTCCGGGCGGGGATACGCGCTGCGATAGCGGGCCCGGCGCAACCGTGCCATCCGGTTGTCCAGGTCGGGATCGTCGGCTTCGTGCCTGTTCGAGACGATGACCGCGACGGTGATGGACGCGAAGACCACGGCGACCACCACCCCGATCACCGCACCCAGCGCAGATCCTCCTGCCCAGAAGAAGAGCGCGAGCGCGACTCCTGCAAAGGTCGCAAGACCGCTGAGGAAGCCCACCCATCCCTTGGCTCGCAGGCGGATGATTCTGCGACCTCGTTCAGTAGCGTCTCCCGGCATATGATGTCCCTTCGATTGCGGATCGAGCGCGTCCGTCAATAGAGCTACGTCGGACGCGGCGTCCTTGATGCAGCCTTGCCGGGCTGTCGCGAGAGTGAATACCCACCGCAGGTGGGGTTAAACGATCGGCAACCCGGCGCTAGGTCCGTATCGACGTCGCGCCCGTCATTGCGGTCGCGGGGACACCGCGATTAATCCCTCGCGCTGCCGCCGCCACGACTGTTAGCGTGGCGCTTCGCACCAGAGACCGACCAGAGCAAGGAATGAATACATGACCGCGATGACTGCCGCCACGGAGGCCCTGCGTCTTCATCCGCGTCCACTGTTCAGTCAGCTCAAGAAGGTCTCACCATGTCTTCATCTTCGAAAGAATCTGCTTCTCCTCACCTGATCGCCCACGGTTGGAATGACCGGGTGGCGCACCTGTTCGCGCCTTTGACCGGGGCACATCTGGTTCCAGGCCGCGTTGTCTGCGTCTACCGAGGTAATTGCGACGTCGCGACCCCGACCGGCACCATTCGGGCGAGTACCCGGTCCGTCACCGGCTCCGATCCCATGTCGGCGGTGTGCACCGGTGACTGGGCGGTGGTCGAGACGGTTTCGTCCCTGCGCGTGGTCTCGGTGCTACCCCGCAGCAGTGCCCTGGTCCGTTCCACCGCGGACCGCACGTCTCGACAACAGGTGTTGGCGGCCAACGTCGACATCGTCGTGATCACCATCTCGGCATCGATACCGCTCAAGAACGCGCGGGTCGAACGATTGCTCGCCGCCGCCTGGGATAGCGGGGCCAAGCCTGTTGTCGCAGTCACCAAAGCTGACCTGAGTGACGATGTGCAGGCATTCTCCTCCGAGGTCTCCGCTGCAGCGGTGGGAGTTGATGTGGTCGTCACGAGCGCGACCACGACGGAGGGGCTCGATGCCCTGACATCGACACTCGATGGCACGGCCGTATTGATCGGACCGTCCGGTGCCGGTAAGTCCACGCTCGCAAACGCCTTGCTCGGTGCGGACACCCTCGCCACCGGGCCGGTACGTTCCGTCGACGGAAAAGGGCGGCATACGACCGTGCATCGAGAGCTGCGTCCGATGCCCGGAGGCGGGGTTCTCATCGACACCCCCGGGCTGAGGGCGCTGGGTGTCGCGGATGTCGGTGCTGCGCTCGAGAACGTCTTCAGCGATATCGACCACCACGCGGGGCAATGCAGTTTCCGCGATTGCACTCACCGGACGGAACCGGGTTGCGCGGTTGCTGATGCAGTCGCCGCCGGGCGCCTTGCTGCCGATCGGCTTGAGCGCTATCGCAAATTGAAGCGGGAAAGCGATTGGGAGGCTGCGCGTTCAGACCTGCGAGCGACCAAGGAACGCAAGCGTCGTGACAAGGCGATCGCCAGGGACCAGCGGGCCATGTACCGGTTTCGCGACCGTCAGCGCTGACCCTGAAAACATTGTTGTGGTCGCCCGGGAACTTTCTGCTCTGGCGGGCGCTCTTACCTACAACAACCGAGAACGACCACCACCGAGCAAAGGAAACATCATGAGCGTCGAAAACTACGACACCAACGCCGATGGCTACATCGACACCGTCCTGACCGACACCAACGGCGACGGCTGGGCCGACGTCGAAGAGTACGACACCAACTTCGATGGCTGGACCGACACCG
This sequence comes from Williamsia sp. 1138, assembly GCF_002095435.2. GTDB lineage: Bacteria > Actinomycetota > Actinomycetes > Mycobacteriales > Mycobacteriaceae > Williamsia. The sequence continues at coordinate 430,027 of NZ_MJEJ02000054.1, read as the reverse complement.
TCATGACCGACGTCGACTACGACGGCTGGAGCGACGTCACCGAATACGACACCGACTACGACGGCTACTTCGACACCGTCGCCGCCTGAGCCATCTCTGCCCCTGACGCCCGCTGATCGCCTACGCGATCGGCGGGCGTTCTTCGTCTGCAGAGAACACTTGCCAGATCCTAATTACTCACTTAGAGTAAAAGTCATGAACACATGGCAACCGATCGAAGTGGTGGAACTGATCGCACAGGCGCGCAGCGCATCTGATGTCTTCGGACTTGATTCCTCGACGCCGGCAGGTAAGCGCGCGGGTCGACGGCTTCACCGCGCACTGATCGCCGCTGTACATCCGGATCGCGCGGCCGCCGCAGGCCTCGACCGTGCGCTCGCAGCACGAGCGGCCGCCGAGCTGAATCGGCTCTACGACACGTGGATGACAGTGGATCCGGACGTTCAAGGCCCACATGTTGTCGGCCCTCGGAACAGCTACGCGTTGAAGGAGCGTCTATGGACGACACCGGGAACTGTCGTCCATTGCACCGATGACCAGCAGGTGCGAGTCGAAATCGCGCGGCAGGTCGGGGGCGGTGCACAGCCTCTCGGGTTCTTGCACGACGCACTTGCGGCACAACGGATGGACGCGTTCGTGCCCGAGGTCCTCGAGGCGGCGATCACCGACGGCCATCAGTGGACTGCCTACCGGTTACCGGCAGGCATGCGATCCCTGCGCGAGGTGCACGCTGCCTACCCCGCAGGCCTCGACGGACGTGACTGGGCGTGGATGGCCCGCCGCATCCTGATGACTCTGGCAGCGGCCAACCGGACCCACGGTGCCCTGACGCTCGACACGGTACTGATTCATCCCGACCAGCACGGGGTGATGCTGACCGGATGGGGGCCGGCACGGCGTGGCGGCCACCTCGACGGCGTCGCGGTTGCCGACCTCTTCGAGATCATGCTGGGTGCATCTGCAGCCCAACAGGTCTCGTTCGCGAGGGCATCGGAGCGACTCTCACCGTCGAGGCGACTACACGAATACGACCTGCTCTTGCAACGGCTGTACGGGGAACGCCGCTTCCGGCGTTTCGCGCTCACCGACCAGACCACGGCGACGTCCACCGGGACGCGCTGAATGATGAAGGAGTGACACCATGGGTGGAGGATATTGGGACACCAGCGCCTACCAGGCGGCTGCAGCATCACGCCGGAGTGCCGGCGTCGACGACTTCGGCTACTCGGCGACGATGCGAAATGTTCCGCGTAACAAACGTAAAGCCGCTCCCGCACTGGATGTCTTCGGGGCGCGTACCCGGGAGGCGCGAGATTCTGACCAGCACCCGAACTCGACCCCTATCGTCGTGCTGTTCGACGTGACCGGGTCGATGGGACGCGTACCGATTACGGTGCAACGGCGCCTTGCTGATCTGCTCGGACTGCTCACCAGAGGCGGATACGTCCAAGACCCGCAGATCATGGTCGGCGCGATCGGCGACGATCAATTCGATTCTGTGCCATTGCAAATGGGGCAGTTCGAATCCGACAACAGGATCGATGAACAACTGCGTGACATCTACCTCGAGGGCGGCGGTGGGGGTGACAAGCGTGAGGGTTACGCGCTCGCCGCATACTTCCTGAACACCCGCGCCCAGACCGACGCCTGGGACAAGCGCGGCAAGAAGGGATACGTCTTCATCATCGGGGACGAGATGAACAAGCAGGTCTTGTTCGCGGAGTCGGTGCGCCGCTTCGTCGGCGACGATCTCACTGAGAACGTCGACGTGGAGCAGGTGTACCGCCGCCTGCAGGAGAGGTGGAATGTCTACTACGTCCTGCCGAACCTGACGAGCTACTACAACGATCCAGAGGTGGAAGCTCACTGGCGGGCACTTGTCGGCGAGCGGTTTCTCAAGCTCGACGACCCGGACGGTGTTGCCGATCTGCTCGCCTTGACCATCGGCATCGTCGAGGACGCGATCTCGCTCGACGAGGGTTTGGCGGATTTGCAGAGAGCAGGGGCGACCACGGCCCCGGCTGTCGGCACCGCACTTGCGCGGATGCGCACCAGCACAGCCGTTGTCGCCGGCGGTGGCAGACTCCCGGCGGACCTGTGATGGACGCAGGAATGAGCGGTACCGGCCGGGAAGGCGTGCTTCCCGGCCGGGCCGCCGGCGCACCGATCATCGTCGTCGGACTCGGCTACGGCGACGAGTCCAAGGGTGCGACGGTGGATTACCTGGCGTCTCAGATCCCCGACACCGCCGCGGTGGTGCGCTGGTCAGGTGGGTCCCAGGCCGCGCACAACGTGTGTCACGGCCCGCGCCACCACACATTTCGGCAGTTCGGCTCGGCGTCGCTGCTCGACGTCCGGACGATTCTGCAGGCCCCGATGATGGTGAACCCGCTCAGCCTCGTTGCCGAGGCAGGCGAACTCGAAGCGCTCGGAATCGGCGACCCACTCGGTTTGATCACGGCCGACGCCCGCGCCTTGGTGACGACACCCATTCATGTCGCGATGAACCGAGCGCGAGAGATATTGCGCGGCAACGCACGTCACGGTTCGACGGGTGAAGGTATCGGCGAGACCGCGGCGTATGCGCTCGCCGTCACAGAGCAGGCCCGTGCCGGTTCGATGATCGGCAACTTCCCGGTGCTCGTCGATGCTCCCGCGGGGCCGGCCCCGACGCTGGCCACCCTGCGAGACCGCGATGCCACGATCCGGGCACTCGACGCGCTGGCGAGGTATGCGGCCCCACTGTTGGCCTCCGCCGGTGAGGGTGCACCGCACGAGTCGATCGAGACCATCGCCGACGCACTCTGCAGCATCGCCGAGCAGATCCGCATCACCGACGACGTCGACAGCGAGATCGCAGCCGCGATGGCCACGGGGACCGTCCTGTTCGAGGGAAGTCAGGGGGTCCTACTGGATGAATGGAATGGCTTCCACCCGTACACGACCTGGTCGACGATCGTACCCGCCGATCTCATCGAATGGATCTCGCGGACCGGTCACGACCCTTACGTGCTGGGACTGACCCGCTGCTACGCCACCCGCCACGGCGCTGGGCCGATGCCGACCGAGGATGCGAACCTCCAGTTGCCTGACGTCCACAACCGCGAGGGGCGCTACCAGGGAGCCTGGCGGACCGGTCATCTCGACCTTCCCGCCCTGCGCTACGCCGCTGCGATCACCGGTCAGATCGACGGAGTGGCGGTCTCGCACCTGGACGTGCTCGGAATCGCCGACCTCATGGTGGCCGAAACCTGGAACGGTGACCGGGAGCCGCTGGCGCCGTCGCATGCAGAAGACACTGCAGCACTGGAACACCTGACCGCCCTCGCCTGCGAGGCCCGGCCCGACTACCGTCCACTACCGGAAGGTGTCGATGAAGTCACCGACTTGATCGCAGGAGCAACCGGGGCTCCCGTGGTCCTCACCGCGGCAGGCCCGACTCGTACCGACAGGAGCATCATTGTCCAAAGACCGGCTCTCGGGGCCCGACAGTAGTTTCCTGAGCATCGTCTGCGTCGACGTGGTGGCACTGACCTACGATCGCGCCGCTCGGCGGGTGCTGATCGGGACGCATCGTCGGGAGATCGCTCCCTTCCGCGGCAAGCAGGCGCTCCCCGGAGTCGTGGTGCACAGCGGTGAGCGACTCCGGGATGCCGCGGGCCGGGCGCTGGTCAAACTCGGGATCACCGCGCCGCCGCCGGCACTCGGACAGCTGCGTACGTTCGACGAACCGTCCCGTGACCCGCGGGGTCCGTCGCTGTCGATCGCGATGTGGGCAGCGTTGCCCGACCACACTGTGCTGCCCCATCAGCCGGCTGTATGGGTACCCATCGACGCGGCGCCCACGTTGGTGTTCGACCACAACGAGATGGTCGACGACGCTCGCGCCATTCTCGCCGAAAGACTGTGGCGCGATATCGAATTCACCCGCAATCTCACCGGGGCCGAGTTCACCGCGACCGATGCGGTCGCGATCACCGAACAATTGGGTGGTAAGCCGCCGCATCGGGCAAATCTCAACAGAGACCTCGCGCACCTGGATGGCCTGGCGCAAGCGGGCACCGCGCCCGGCACCGGTGGACGACCCCCCAAACTGTGGAGGTGGGAGGCCTGACGACCGGGACCTCTCAGATGTGGGCGACCTGCCGGCGTGCCGACCGTCGGTTGATGATCACTCGGTAGGTCCGCTGCAGAATGGTGGTCCGGGCGGTCTCGGGGTCCATGAACTCGTTCTCGGCCAGCGGGCTGTCCTCGCCGTCGATGACGTCGTGGTCGAACTCGACGAGCGTCTTTCCTTCACCGGAATGCAATTCGACCGCGGCGATCAGCGAGGACGTCTCGTCGAGGGTGCGCTGGAACTGGTCCGGATCGATGTCCAGGTGCTCGCCGAGCAGCCGGTTGCGTACGCCTCTGATCGCGGTTCGTTGGTCGTCGCCGTTCACCGTTTCGGGTCGTACCTCGACAGCGAGATCGCATTCACTGTCGAAGCCGAGTGACCGGTTGTTGAGATTCGACGAACCCACGCGCAACAACTCGTCGTCCATGACCAGGATCTTCGCGTGGACGTAGATGGGTTCGCCGCTCTTCGTGACGGGATGGTATGCGCTGAAGCGGTTTTCGGTGTCGGCTCGCCACAGCATCTTCAGCAGGGTGTGGCGCGCACCGTCCATCGTCGCTTGCTCGAGCCAGCCGTCGGCATGCCGTGGGAGGACCAGGACGATTTCGGGTCCCTGTGGTTCTCGCAGCCTCGCGGCGATGGCTTCGGCAAGTGTTCTCGATGCGAGATACTGGCTTTCGATGTAGAGGTACTTCTTCGCGCCGGCGATGGCCGCGAGGTACAGCGCTTCGACTTCTCGAACTTCTTCGCGCCCGGGGATTGTGGGTAGTGTCCGGGCGATGGCCACATCGACAGACCGCATCGTCGGCTCGAGCTCTCGCGGCCAGTGGTCTGCCAGGTCGTCGGTGATCGGCTCGAGCACCTGCCCGGTGGCCGCCTTCCACCGATCGCGGGCCATCTCGCCCACCGCTCGTGCGGCCGCGCCATCGACCGCAGTGGTGGCATCGTGCCACGGTCCGTAGGACCTGCCGTTGGGCTTCGTGCGGTAACCGTTTCGGTCGTTGTGGTCGGACGTGTCCCACCGGTCGACGGTCATGTCGATGCCGCCGCAGAAGGCGATCTGATCGTCGATGACCAGGATCTTCTGATGGTGCGCAGCGCCGACAGGATGGGCGGTGTCGATCTCGAAATGAAGTTTGCGGTCGGTCAGCCAGTTCTCCACGAAGATCGGCGCCATGCCGCGGGTGACCGCGGCGAACGCACCGAGGCTCCACTTGAGCAGATGGATCTCGAGATCCGGGTTCTGCTCCGGCAGCCACTTCAGGAAGTTACCGAGCCGGTTGGGTCCGTCCAGGGTCTTTTCGGCCGGCTCTAGCTTGATCCTGGTGTCGAAATCCCAGCCGATCAGGACGATTCTGCGGCGTGCCTGCAGCATCGCGGCCTTGGCGTGCCGGAAGTAGTCGGCGGCGTCGACGATCACGGACAGGCGGTCGGCCTCGGCGATCTGCCAACAGGTGTCGCCCGGCACCAGCACGGGTCGTTCATCGCTCACGGGTCACTCGGTTCCTTCGGCGCGGCTGATCCGGTCGATGTTCCGACAGTCGCGCATTGCAGCAAGGTGGGTCACCCGGTACTCCGTGTGCCACGTACAGAGTAGTGAGGCTGCGTCTCAGCGATCGGCGAGGGCCAGCGATGCGCGCATCTGGCTGAACCGGAACAGGGCCGGTTCGCCGACCTGCTCCTGGTAGCGCTCGATGACGTCGTCGACGAATGATCCGACGTCGGTTCCCGGGAGACGGTTGGTCCAGTCGGTGGCGCCTACTGCGAACCACTGCGAGAAGTCGTCGGTCGAGTCGAACTGCCACTGCAGATTCTGGATCTCCAGCGCGGAGACGCTGAATCCGGCAGCCGCCGCGAACTCCCGGAAACGGTCGGGTTCGACGTGGAAGTACGGCGGTTCGTAGTCCGAGAAATGCTCTTGCCAGCGCGGACTCGTCGCCACGTCCGTGGCGACGTCTTCGATACTGCGCTGCTCGGTGGCGCAGACCATCTGGACCACTGCCCGCCCGCCGTTGTCGAGACTGCGGGCGATCTGTCGTAGAGCAGCCGTCTGATCGCGCACCCAGTGCAGCGCGTTGAAGGACACCGCGATGTCGAAGTCATGGTCGAACGGGAGCGCCAGGGCGTCGTCGACGTGGAACTGGACTCGGAGTTGTTCGGCAGGCACCCTGGTCAGGGCTTTGTCGATCATGCGACGGGACGCGTCGACCCCCACCACAGACCCGGCCGGCAAACGCTCCGCCAGCTGCATGGTGATGAATCCGTCACCGCAACCGACGTCGAGGAGGCGTTCATCGCCGGCCAGTTCGAGGCCACGAACGGAAACCTCGGCCACCATGCGCTGCAAGGCGCTGACGTCGGAGTATCGATCGCCATCCCAGTCGACCACTTACCACTCCTTCACCGGCCCCGCGTTGTCTGGTCAATTGTGCCGCACCCGCGGGGTCCATATCCCGACTTGCCGAATGGTCGAACTCCGCTTCGACGTCGCCACGACGGGGGCTTGTTGCTATTCTGAATACACATGTATTCAGATGGGGGATGGAATGGACGAGGACACTCGGCGTATGTCGCGGGCTGAGATGGATGAGATCGACAGCAGCTTCTTCGCGACGTCGCTGCTGTCCATGGGTCGTTCGATGAGCACGGCGAATGTGATCATGCAATTGGCCAACCCGGCGGTCGGGTACGGCGTGGCCCGGAGCAAGGTCGAGAACGGCCGCCTCGACAAGCACCCCGTGAAGCGCGCCCGGACGACAGCGTCCTATCTCGCGGTGGCCGTGTTCGGCAACGCGGACGACCGCAGGCGCTTTCGACAGGCGGTCAATCGTCAGCACGTCCAGGTGCGGTCCGACAGCGACAGCCCGGTCACGTACGACGCGATGGACGTCGACCTGCAACTCTGGGTCGCTGCCTGCCTGTATGCCGGATGGGAAGACATCTACGAACGTGTCCATGGGCCACTGACGGGGCAGAGGCGTGAGACCTTTTATCAGCAGGGCAAGGTCTGCGGCACCACCTGCAGATGCCCGCCGAGAGTTGGCCCCGGGATCGGGACGCGTTCGGTCGCTACTGGGATGAGCAGTCGCAGCTGATCTCGATCAGTGATGAGGTGCGCGAGTTTCTCCTCGGCATCGCGAACTTCGACTATGCCCACCCGGCCATCAAACGTCGATACGGACCGGTGAAGTACCGCCGAACCATCGGCTATCTTCCGCAACCATTCCGGGAGGCGATGAGGGTCTCGTGGACAGAGGAAGACCAGGAGTGGTTCGACGGTTACGCCGCCGGCCTCGTCGCGCAGGAGCGTAAAAAGCCGCTGTGGCTGTCGCAACTGGGTTTTCGCCTGCTCTTGTGGGACGTCCGGCTGCGCTGCCGCTTGGGTCGCCCACTCGTCTGAGGGCACGGCCCGCGTACCTCGGCACGCAACTGGTCCCATCCGGATGGCGTTCTGCGACGAACTCCAGTCAGATGCAACCGGAGAAGGGGCGGCGAGGATGGCTACCAGCGTGAAGGCGTCACAGGGCAACATGCGGCAGTGTGCCGCCGACAATCAGGTGCACGTGCGGGTTCCGAACAACCGTCCCATCAGCAACGACAAGTTCATCGAACTGGTCAATCCTGATGGATCCGTGACCACGATCTGCCAGCGCGCCGACGGGACCATCGAGGTCCACACGGCAGCGATGGCGGTCTCAGGTCAGGCGATCGGCGTTCCCGTGGCCGGTTCCGCCCAAGCCGTTCCTTCCGAAGGAACTCAGCGCTGAATGCTCGAGCCGGCGCGCCGGGTCACGTCAGTGATCTGATCCGGTTGGTGACGATTCCTGGATCGGTTGTGACCACCTGTGCGTAACCGGAACCGCCGACCACGAACAGATTGCGGTCGTCGATCGCCACAAGACGGGTCCGACCCCGCTGGCTGGGTCCTATCACCGCGTCGGTGACCGCGAGATCGCCTTCGGTCTCGATGAGCTGGATGACACCACTGCCGCCGCTGATGGCCACTGATCCGCCAACCCGAGCGATCGACAGAACTGGTCCGACACCTGACTCGGCCGGATCTCCAGGAGTCGGATCCCCGTCCCTCCACCAGCGCAGGCTCCCATCCGAATGACCGACCACGAGTGCCGTTCCGTCCGCTGAATAAGTCAGAGCAGACACGTCCCCGTCACCTACCTGTTCAGCAGTGCGGGTGAGGCGGCCATCTGCGGATACGTGCCACTGCGCGATGGCGCCGTCGACCCCGCCGATCGCGATGGTGTCGCCGGTCGGATCGAACGCCAGCGCGTTGATCCAATGCCCGGCCAACGCAGCGTCTGACCGTGCCACCAGTCCTTGGTCGGTGACCGCCCACGTCCCGATCGCGTTGTCCGTGGTGGTGGTGGCCAGCAGCGTTCCTGACGGATTGAAGGCAAGATGGTTCCGAAAGCGGTTGTCCAAGAGGCGGGTTGGCCCGATCTGTCGAGGCGATTGTCGATCGGTGAGATCCCATAGAGCGAGTGAGCGCCCCGCGATCGTGGCGATCAGTCGACCGTCACCGCTGAGTGCGGTCGACGAGAAGCGCTGCTCGGGTAGCAGTGTCGTGACCATGGGGCGTCGGGGGTCGAATGTATCGGCAAGAACCGTCACGCCGTCGTCGAACGTCGCGACGCAGAGACTGATCTCGACTGCGCAGCTGGGCTGCTGACCCTGGCCGGCCGCGCCCGGCACCAGCCCGTCGGGTAATTGCCATCGGAGCGGTCCGCTGTCGGTGGCACTCACGAGGCTGTTGTCATCGAGGAACCGGGAGGCGTAGATCGGCGTTCCCTGCGCCCGCAGCGGCACTCCCGTCAACAGCGGGTTTTCCGGACGGGAGACGTTCCAGACGTGAATGCTGCCGTCGAGGCTGGACACGGCGAGCTCGGAACCATTCGAATTGAATGCGGTGGACCAGACGGCCGCAGTTGGCCCTTTCAGTGGAGTGCCGATGGGTGTCAACGATGCGCCATCGATCGACCAGAGTTGGGTCTCTCCGGAATCATCGGCCGACGTTGCGAGAGTTCCGTCGGGAGCGAATGCGACGGAGTGGACGCCGGAGGTGTCGGCGATTGTCTGCTGCGCTCGCGGTCTTCGGGGGTCGGTGACATCCCACAAGGTCATCGTGTGGTCGTCATTTCCGGTCAGGATCAGGGGACGAGTGGGATGCCAGGCAATCGTGCGTGCGGGCGATCCCCCGGTGGGCGACAACGACAGTTCCAGCGGCGCAGTGTCGTCAGCAACATCCCACAAGGTCATCATGCCCGCCCCGTCTGTCGTTGCCAGCAACGGTTGCGTGGGCGAATAAGCGACGGTGAAGGTGGCCTGCGATCTCCGCGTCTCCACTGTGGCGGAGCCTTCGATCCCGCCCTGATCGTCGAATCGCCACAATCGGACCGAGCCATCGGCCCCGGTGCTGGCCATACCCCTTCCCCGCGGATCGAATGCTGTCGTCGTGGTGTAACCCGCATGTGCGTCGGGAACCACTGCGAGCTGGGTCGGCGGGGAGGTGTTGCGCCACAGCTCGATCGAGCCGTCGGCTCCGGCGAAGGCAAGTACGTCACCGTTGCCGGCTACGCTCCAGGCAGCCCCTGCCGGATCCGGGAAACGTTGGTAGAGGCCATCGGCCTGGGTCGCCAGCACCCGCGCGACGATCGACTGATCAAACGGATACTTGGACAGTGCCTCCGAGGCGAGACGTGCGGAGGCCGTCGGGTCGGTCATGGCGGAGCGATCGATCTCGGCCAGGGTTGCGTCGCGATTGGCAAGGTCCAGCGCCCGCGCAGCATCGTTGCTCTTCATCGTCGCCAGCAAGCCGGCGACCAGGGCGATGGTCGCGAGCAGGGTGACCGAGACCTGGGCGATGCGGCGTCGGCGGTGACTCCGCTTCGCGCGACGGCGCGACGTCTCGAGAAACTCATTGATGCCGGGTCCCGGGGTGCCCTGGTGATCGAGCCACTGCTTCGTCGAATCGAGCTGTGCGTCACGGTAGAGCAAGCGGGGGTCCCGCCCACTCGCCTCCCACTGCTCGGCGTCGACTTCGACGTACCGGCGGATGGGAGCCCACTCGCGCTCGGCGCAGACCCAATCACGGAGCCGTGGCCACGAATCGAGGAGTGAGCGGTGCGACAACTCGATCTGATCGTTGGACAGGACGAGTAGTCGCTGATCGAGGAAGTGATCGGCGACGTCGGTGGCGCGGACGTCATGGCGGTCGAAGGTCTCGAGCGATTCGACGGGCGTCCGAATCGCCACGACCGACCCGTCCGGAGTGAGGTGCACCAGTTGCAAGAACACATGCCGGGCGACTTCCTGCTCGTCGGGAGTCAGCCTCACAAATGCCCCTTCGGCAACGGTGGAGACGATGCCCGCGATCCCGCCCGTGCGCTGGTAGGCGGCGATCGTCAGCGATGAGGACTCCCGCGCTTCCCAGGTCTCGCGCATCAGCAGCTGCAGCATGGCCAGTGGCGCGACGTTCCCGGTCTCGGCGGTGAGATCTTTGATGATCAGATCCGAGAGGCCCGTGGCGACCGCCACGCCCCGTACCTTCGCCGGCTTCTCGATGATCTGAGGGAAGCCCTCGGGCGCGACCGGCTTCACCACGATCGATCGATGCTCGAGCGCTTCGGCGAAGGGTTGATCCCCGAGCGCCCGCCCATAGAAGTCGGCGCGCAGGACAGTGACAACGGCCGCCCCTGACCAGCTTCCCAAGCTGTGGAGGATCGACAGGTACTCAGCGCGATCCTGCGGGTTCACCTCGGTGTACAGGTCTTCGCATTGGTCGACGACGATGAGGACGACTGGGCTCTCGCGTTGCTCGAGCGCGGCAATGATCTCCGTCGCCGACGCGCCATCGGGCCCGATCTCATCTGCCACTCCGAGGCCGGTCAGCAACTCCCCGACCGGGTCGGAGCCCGGCCGCATCGAGGTCATCGTGCAGGACACTTTTCGCCTGCGCAGGTACAGACCTGCTCCGGTGGCGAGAGGGCCGATCCCAGCGTTCAGCAGGGAGGTCTTCCCGACGCCCGCGGCACCGAGCACCATCGTGATCCCGGCCCCGGGCGTGATCTGCCGATAGAGACGTTTGGTCAATTCCTCCCGGCCGAAGAACACGTCGGCATCCTCGGCCCTGAAGGGAAGCAAACCCCGGTAAGGGCATTCCTGAGAATCCGACTCCGGTGCGGCTATGGAATGTGAGGTCCACAGCATTTCCCAGTCGTCGAGCTGGCGGCGATAGGACTCCGGATCTGCCCCGCGTTTATCGGCGATGTCGAAGAGGGCCAGCAGATATGGCCGGAGGTCGTCGAATTGCCGGGGCGAAGACACGCCACGCCGCCAATCGCTCAGACGTTGCGTTCCGCCGCGGGCCCCGTACGACCTGGCGCGCCTCGCGACGGCTACCAGGATCGGATCCCCGGCGGCAGCGAACAGCTCGACCAACCACGTATTGATGACTTCGCGACGTGCTCGCAAACGGTCCCCCAACCGACTCATCAACCAGTTCGTTACCCCGGTTCACAAGCTACCGGACTATTGCGATCATCCGGAACCTAACCGGAGGCGTCCAAAGCGGAAACATCAGAAGTTGCCGCTGAACTGCACTTTCCCCCGTCCTCCGCTGTGGCTGTCGCCGGTCGGCGATCAAATTGATCTGCGTCCATGTGGTCCACCCGACCGGCGAACAGTCTGGTCCCGGACACAGCGGCGTAGCACCCGGTGGCCGAATGCCTCGGTGCCGGTACCGATAGAAATGAAGGGAAATCGAATGATCGACAAGAGCATCTCGCTCGCCGAAGAAATCGATGAGCAACATTTCGATGGCGTCGCTTACGGCGCGTGCACCACGAACACATTCACCCTGTCCGACTTCCTCGGAAACGACGGTGGTTGGTGCACGTTGACCAAAGAATCCCAGAACAACTGCCAGTAAGTGGCGTTCGAACATCACGGAGAGGTGTGAAACATGGCAGTAGACAAGGCCGGGCGGTACGACGAGTCCGAATTGATCGCACTGAACGAGACCGAAGCGGCGGGTGGCACTCATCCGACGACCATCAGCCTCGCATCTGCACTGTCCGTCGCGCTGTGCCCCACGTTCAAGTGCACCGGCGTCGACGGTGGCTGCGGCTAGCACAAGGAGAAGAACATGATTCGCAACAACATCGAGAAAGCGCAGGAAGCCGATCTCATCGCTCTGGCGGATGAGCAGGAGTCCGACGCCCATGCCGGCACGATCAGCATGACCAGTTTGGTCGAGACCATCTTGATATCGATCGTCACCGCGGCCTGACGACAAGAGTCAATCACCAGTAAGGAGCTCGATAATGCCCTACAGCAATATCGAAAGAGTAGACGAAGCAGAACTGATCGCCCTGGCCGACGACCGGGATTCCGATACCTACGGTGGAACTCTCACCGTCACCAGCCTGCCGGGAACAACCATCATTCCCGTCTCGATCATCGTGACCAAGGCCTGACCCTCGGTTGCGTCGGCGCGGGCCGGTGCCCGACGTGTCATCTGGCTCCGGCCCGCGCCTCACCACTCGAATCCCGTCCACGAAGGAGTCACCCATGACCGCGGATCTGCAGGTGTATCCCGAACTCACCGCCGAAGAGACCCGAGAACTGCTGGAGCCGCTCGCGCAATTCGACGACCGACTGGACGCGGCGCTATCGCACGACACATTCCATTCCTTCCCGCCGGTGCTGGGTTCGCCTGCCCCCCAGCACGAATCGCGTCCATTTCAATCCATCGTCCGTGTGTTGGTCGAGCCCGAACGCGCGGAGACAGAAGAGGCACTGGCCGCCCACGGTCACAGCCCTCGCCAACAGCTCATCGAAGAATGGGCTTCGTCGCTCGAGGCCGCGCTATATGAGGTGTACGTGCGGGTGCTCGTCCGTCACCTGTCGACGGTCTCGGCGGCGAACGGTCTCAACGGCGAGACGCCAGAAGAGCGGTACCAGTCGTACGTCAGCGACTTCGGCAACTCCGTGCTCGAGGAGCTCCATCGAGACCATCCGATGCTCGAACGTATTCACCGAAGCCATGTGACCACCCGACGCCGTGCCTTGGTCGAGATGCTGAACCGCGTGCACCGCCACAGGGCTGACCTCGAGGGCCGGCTGTCGATACCTGCCGATGCCGAGATCACCGCGGTCGACCTCGGTCGCGGTGACACCCATGCCGGGGGCCGAAGCGTCGCGGTCATCACTTTCGACGGCGGGATGAAAGTGGTGTACAAGCCGCGCCCGGTCGACTGTGAGGCCGGCTATGCCGAACTGGTCGACTGGTGCGCCGAGCGTGGCATCGTCCTGCCTGCTGCCGAGGTCGTCCGCTGCGACGGCTACGGATTCGTCGAGTTCATCACCGCCGTCGATGTCCACGACAGCGACCGGAACGCCTTCCTGGACGCCTCAGGCCAACTGGCCTGTGTGCTCTACCTCCTCAACGCCCGGGACATGCACCACGAGAACGTGATCGCCGATCATCGTGGACCGGTTCCGGTGGACCTCGAGACGCTGATGCATCCTCCCCGTAACCGGAGCGGCGGCATCCCCGAGGTCCCGCGAAACGCCCACGAGATCCTCAGGACCTCTATCTACGGTGTAGGTCTGCTGCCGCTGGTCCTCGTTCGGGAAGATGCATCGGGCGTTTACGACCAGATCGACCTGGGATTTCTCGGCGCCGACGAAGAAGGGCGCTCGCCCTTTTCAGCGCTGACCTTCACAAACCCTTTCCGTGACGACATGGCTGTCGTCCTTTCCCGTCCTGACAAGGAGGGGCTGCGTGCGAGTACCGTACGTGGCCACAGCCGCGCCGATGTGCTGCAACTCGCCGACGCGATGGCTGCCGGCTTCAGACGTGCCTACGAGGCGATTTCGGCTGAGGCGGCCGAGTTCGAAGCCGTCGTCATCCGGACATTCAATCGTGCCAAGGTCCGGTACGTTCACAATCCCACCGCGACCTACGCCCAATTGCTTCGGACGACAACGTCGCCGGAGGCTCTCGCGTCGCCCGAGCTGTCTGCGCTGTTGCTCAAGCGTCTGGTGATCGCCAACCGGTACTGCGCTCCGGAGCTGACAGCCACCGAGGTCACGCAGATGGTCAGTCGGGACGTACCGTACCTGCTGGTCGACGCGACCGGTACCGAGGTGCGGGACGCTGAGGGCAATCCAGCAGGGGCGACCGTTCCAGCGTCGCCACTCGGGACGGTTGTCGACAAGATCCGCGGTCTCGGTGACTCGGACCTCGCGCAACAGATCGACCTCATCTACGCGGCCTTCACGGCCCGCTTTCCGGACAACCACCTGGAAGCAGACTCGCCCGCTTCGGTGCCCACCCTGCGACGCGACGAGGGTCTGCCAGATTTGGCCCGGCGCCTCGGCGATCAGTTCACCGAGTCCATGCTCTCTGACCTGTTCGGGCATCTGCCGACGACCTGGCTCAGCCCGCTGGCGTCGATGCAAACCCGGCGTGCCTGGCCACCGGGTGTCCTCGGATACGACCTCTACAGCGGTCGGATGGGTCCTGCGCTGGCGCTGGCCACCCTCGGGACAGTGCTCGACCAGAAACGCTTTCATACCGCCGCGGCAAGGGTATTCGATCCCATGGCCGGGATCCTCACCGATCAGAGCTACGAAGACCGGTCGCTCTCGGCCATCGGGGCGGGCGCGTACACAGGACTGTCGGGATGCCTGTTTGCGCTTGCCGCAGCAGGTGAGGTGGCAGGCCGGGCGGATTGGATCACCGCCGCCAGGGCGTCGATACCGGAGGTGGTCGCCAGGGCTTCAGCCGGCGCCTCGCTCGGCGCCATCGACGTGATCAGAGGACGCATCGGGATTGCGTCGGCGCTGCGTGCAGTCGCGGGCGACCACCGCCAATCGTTCGCGATGGTGGACGGCGTGGCCCGCGACGCGGTCGACGAGATCCGGGTGGCGATGCAGGTTCCGCGCGACGAGCGCGATCAGGTCCTGCGCCAGTCCGGCTTCGCCCATGGCATCGCGGGTCTGGTGTTTCACCTCACTGCTCTCGCGTCCGACGGATTCGGCGGCGGCGATGCGCAACCTCTCGCGCGGGACCTGTTCGATGAGCTCCCGCAATTCTTCTCGCCGGAGCAGGGCAACTGGCGCACCAGCTTCGATGAACCGCACCACTCCACCGGTTGGTGCCACGGAGTGTCGGGTATGGCGCTCGCGCTCAACGAGTTCGCCGCCTCGGAGGCTGCGGTCGGCAACCGGGCGACCGAGTTCACCGCTCGCGCCATCGATACCCTGCAACAGCACGGATTCTCGCGCAATCTGACTCTCTGTCACGGCGATCTGGGTAACTGGGAAGTCGTGCAGCGGGTGGGTTCGGAAGCCCAAACGCGCGAGGTTGCGGAACTGCTCACTGCGCAGGTCGTCGGGGCAAAGTCCCACGACCGGCACAGTCGACACGCGAACACGGCGAGCCTGATGGTCGGCACCGCGGGCGTGGCCTATCACCTGGCCAGAAGGCTCGAACCCGATCTGCCCTATTCGCCACTCACTCTGAAGATCGGTGGTGCAGCATGAACATCGGCATCACACGGCGGCCCCGAGCGCACCATGAGCCTGCGCTCCGTCGGGTACCGACGGTCATGCAGCTGTCCCAGACCGAATGCGGACTCGCCAGTTCCATTGCACTCCTGTCCTATTACGGCCGCGACGAAGAATTGGCAGAACTACGCAAGGAGTTCGAGGCGGGACGAGATGGTCTCAGCGCGAAACGGATCGGAGATCTGCTCCGATCCCGCAACATGGATGTCGCCATCTACCGGGTACGCGCAGCCAGAGGCCTGAAGGCGTTTCTCAACCCGGTCATCCTCTACTGGGAGAACTACCACTTCGTGGTGCTCGAATCGGTCGGCAAACGTCACGCGGTCATCGTGGATCCAGCGGCCGGGCGTCGCAAGGTGACGCTCGACGAACTCGAGAAATCGTTCAGCGGTGTCGCCATCGACGCCACGCCGGGAGCGGACTTCGAACGTAAACGGATGCCTGTGCTGCACGAATGGCGCAACATCCCGTTGCTGACGCGCGCTGCTGCGCGCCAGCTCGGATTCACCGCCATCCTGGCCATCTGCGGTTACGCAGCCACACTTGGTCTTCCGTTCATCACGCAGTGGGCGGTGAACAGCTTTACGAGCTCTCCGGATTCTTCGCGGCTGTCGACACTGTTGGCCCTGGTTGCCGCAGCGGCCGTCGGATTCTATGCGCTGCAGGTGATTCGTACTCATGTGCTGGCACATGCTGTGACACTCATCGGCAGTCACCTCATGTTCGGCACCTTCAGCCGGCTGCTGAGTTTGCCGTACAAGTACTTCTCCACGCGATCGCCCGGTGAACTGCTCTTTCGTCTCAACAGCGTCAACTCGATACGCGACCTGCTCTCGGCCCGGTTCGTCCAGGGCGCACTGGACATCGGAACTGCGCTCTGCGTACTCGGCTACATGTTCTGGGTCTCGTGGGAGATCGGTCTCGTCGCCTTGGGTATCTACAGCCTGACCATTGTCGTGCTCATGGCCACGCGCAGGCAGGTGAATGAAGCGCTCGATTCCGAGATCAGTCAGATGAGCAAGAGCCAGGCAATCCAGCTCGATGCGACGGTGACCATCGAGACCATCAAGATGGGCGGCTACAGCGCGCAGTTCCTGAATCGCTGGAACGACGAGTACGCCCGGTCGCTGACCGCGATGAAGCGGCGCATGCGCTTGCAGCAGGGGTGGATCTCGGGTCTGGTCTCGACCATTCAGCTGGCAGGCCCGCTTGCCATGCTGCTGATCGGTCTGCACATGGTGTCCACCGGCACGATCTCGCTCGGTGCGGCGGTGGCCATCCAGGCGGTGTCGGGAATGCTGTTCGCCGTCGCCAGCTCGATCTTCGCCGCGTACAACGAGTTCGTCGAGGCATCGCGGTACATGTCGCGCATCCACGACATCACCTCCGCTGAGCCCGAGTCCGCAGGCGGTGATCTCGACTCACTCGCCGCGGCGTCCGTTCATGTCGACTCCGTCCAGTTCCGCTTCGACAAGCATTCCGCGAACGTGCTGGACGGCGTGGATCTCGACATCCCAGCCGGAGCCAAGGTCTCGCTGGTTGGGGCGTCTGGTTCGGGCAAGAGCACCCTGGGGCGAATCATCTGCGGTCTCTACCAACCCACCGGCGGCACAATCCGATTCGGGGGGCGGGACAGTCGGGACTACGCAACCGACGCACTCCGCAGCGAGATCGGATACGTCTCCCAAGAAGTGCACCTGCACAACCGCACCGTGGTGGACAACCTCAAAGCAGGAGCGACGATGGACGACGACGAGGTCATCGCATTCGCCAGGAGCCTCGGCATCATCGACTTCGTCGATGCACTCCCGATGGGGTACAACACAGTGATCTCGGAGATGGGTGCCAACTTCTCCGGCGGTCAACGACAGCGGCTGGCGCTCGCCCGCACGCTTCTGAAGCGGCCGGCGATCTTGGTCCTGGACGAGGCCACGGCAGCGTTGGATTCATTGAACGAGCGGCGCGTGACCGAGATCCTGGAGAATCTGGGCTGCACCCAGATCATCATCGCCCACCGTCTCTCGACCGTGCGGACTTCCGATGTCATCTACGTGCTCGACGGCGGCCGAGTGGTCGAGTGTGGCGACCACGACGAACTCATCGGCAGTGGGGGGCATTACAGCGAGCTCTATGGCCGGCTCGAACCCGTGACTGCCTGACGGCTGTCTGCTCGAAACAGGCTTTACGTTCGCCTGATCAACCTGTCCGGTACTTTTTGAGAGGACATCATGACTGCAACAGTGTCAGCCAATCCGTTTGCAAACCAACTTTTTTCACCCTTCTATCGCCCTGTGATGCAATCGGCCACCGACGCGTTGAACGCCTTGGCGGCATCGCCGGTGATCGCCGACGATTCGCGCGGTGGAGTACGGGAACAGCTTGAGTCCGCACTTGCCCGGAAGGTCGAGATGGAGAGCTTCCGAGTGCTCATCAGTGACTTCCACGAGCATCGCCAGCGGTGGGGCCTGCCATCTGATGCGGAATCGACCACCGCTCTGGACCGGTATTCCGCCCTGTTGACAAGTGAATCTGTTCGCGCCGACATTTTGACCCGGCACCCGGTGCTGGCCAAGAACCTCGAGGTGGTGCAACGCAACTTCGTCCGGTCTGTCGAAGAACTGATCGACCACTACGCAGCCGACCTGGCGGTCCTTCGAGATGAAGGCTGGATCCGCGGTGATGACCTGATCAGCACCATCGTCGCGACCGGATCGGATTCGCACAACGGCGGACGCCAAGTCTTCATCGTCACACAGGAATCGGGCGTGAAGATCGTCTACAAACCCCGCCCCCTCGCGATCGACAGGTTCGTGCGGACTTTGTTCGAGCGGGTATCCGAGGTGGTGGGCGTATCGCTGGATCGATGTGTCCCCAGAGTTCTCGACCGAGGTGAGCACGGCTGGCAGGAGTTCATCCAAGCGGATCGCTCGGTGACCACGGAGGAGGCTGAGCGCTACTTCTACCGCTTCGGTGTGACGACAATGGTGCTCGGTGCCATCGGCACCAGCGACATGCATCACGAGAACGTGGTCGCGTGCGGCGAGTATCCCTGCTTTGTCGACGTGGAGACCGCGCTGCGGCCCGACAACGGGGTGCTCGATGACAGTCTCGCGCACCTGTTGGTCAACCGGATGAAGCAGGCACCGACCACGACGATGCTACTGCCGATCCAGATCCCGAACGGGCCGTTCGACGTGATCCTCGCCGGTATCGGGGTACCTCGCGAGCAGGTGTCGGAGCGTAAGTCGTTCCAGATGTCGGACCGGGACACCGACGCGGTCTCAGTGTTTCGTAAGACCTTCACCTACAACCACTCCGACAACCTCGTCCGGATCGGTACAGCGGTCGTGGATCCGCTGGACCATTTCGAGACCATCAGGAGTGGCTACCTCGCCTGCTTCGAGGCCATCCGGTCCGGCCGCATCGACATCGACGGGGTCTTCGATCTGTTTCCCGAACTACCGGTGCGCTACCTGGTCCGGGCGACCACCGTCTACGCTCAGTTCATCGATGCTGCAACGCATCCGGATTATCTGAGTTCACCGGACGAGTATGGCAGGTTACTGGGCCTCCTCAAGGCCCCGTCGTCGTACAACGACGCCGGGCAGGAGTTCATAACATCCACAGAGTCGGCGGACATGCACAACAGGGATGTCCCATACTTCAGTGTCGACGCCGGTTCGCGACGTCTCGGAACCCGGTCGGTGGTCGGGCCGGAGGTGTTCGACAGATCTCCGAGGAGCATCACCCGCGACTCGATCACCGCATTGCGTGAGACCTCAGGGCTGGTGCACGAGTTCGTCCTCGAGGAGAGTCTCAACGAGCTGGTCGGCGAGGGTGTGGCATCTCCTCTGTGGAAGTCCGGAGTCTTCGCATCGACGCTCCGTGCGGGTCCGACGCCTCAGGCGGGGGAGGCTGTTGCCGAGATCGTCTCGGAGTTGGCGCATCGCCATGAGGATCCGGATGGGCCGCAGGTGGGCTGGGTGTATGGCGGTGGCGGACCGTCGTCGCCGACGCTGGCCCCTGGGACCCTGGTCGCCTTCCACGACGGCGGTGGAATCCCGGTGTTCCTCGATCGGGCGGCAGGTGCTGGTCTCGCGGCATCGTCGTTTGCGGAAGCGGCGGCGCGGGGTCATCAAAGACTGGCCGAGGAGTATCGAAACGTCCTTCGCGACAGTCCGGAATCGGTGTTCTCGGGTGAGGCCGGAGCTCTGTTCGGCGCGGTTCCTCTGATGGACAACATGTTCGATGAGTTGCTCACCACCATCTGGGATCGCTTCGAGGCCGGGACAGCAGAAACTGACGTGGCAGGGGGAGTCGCCGGCGTGTTGCTGATGCTGTCCGCACAGCACACGGACCGCCGTGTGCTGCGGGGTCGGGCAGCGGACCTGGTTGCAGAGGCTCCGCGTCGACTGTGGGCAGCAGAAGGACATTCCGACAGGGCGTGGTTCGATCTTGCCCACGGCCGACTCGGGACCGCCTGGGCTGCGGCGCGTGCGGCAGACTCCACCGGAGACGATCGATTGCTCGGCGAGGTCGCGGACTGGATCATTGCTGCGCTCGACACCGACTCTCACTCTGAGGGTGGGGAATTCAAGGGCAGCAAAGCCTGGTGCGCGGGGTCGGCGGGGGTTGCGCTCGTAGCCGGTGAGGTGTTGACCCGCGCAGGTCGGATCGATGCACTCCCTACGGGGCGCATGTCAGGCCTGCTCGATCACATGACGACGATCAAGACTACGAATCCTGCAGATCTCAGTGTGTGTCATGGTGGTTCGGGAGTCATTCAGTCATTGCTTGCCCTGCAACCCTGGCTGCTCGAGGACGAGCTGTTGGCTCGGGCTGTCGACTACCGCGACCGGCTCTACTCCCACGCTGTCGCACACGGCTACTCCACCGGAACAGCTGGTAAGACGTCGACGCTCGGCTACATGCTCGGGTGGGCAGGCATCGGCGACACCGACGTGCTGCTCGGCCGCGCGGCCGCGGGCGACAACGATCAACTCATCCCTGTGGCGCTGAACGGAGTTCGCTGATGAAGGAGAAGATGACACCCGATCTGTCGGTGGTCTACCCGATGTCGGTCGACAACATGGCTTCTGTGATGTCGATGGCAGATGCGGTTCGGCACGGTCCCTTTCATCGACTGTGGTTCGGCCAATCGCTCATGGTCGATCCGGTCGCGGCGATGCACTGGTTGCTCGGTGCCGGCTACGACATCCCGTTCGGTCTCGGCGTCGGGCTGATACCTGTCCGGACACCTTTCGAAACTGCCCTCGCCATAAGCACTTTGGCTCGGATGACCGACCAGCGGATCACATACGGATTGGGGGTCTCGGAGCCGCTGATGGTCGGCGCCCTACACGGAGACCCGTACGCGAGTCCGACTCGCGCGGCCACCGAATTCATCGGTGCAGTCCGGGCGGTGCTGGGACGCGAGCCCGGTGAGCAGCTCGAGCGGCCGGAGTACTATCACGATCCCGTAGTGCGTTTGACGGACGTCGCCACGGATTCGGTCGAGATCGGACTCGGGGCGTTGTCGCCGAAGCTGGCCACCGTGGCGGGGGCGTCGGCAGACGCGCTGATTCCGTGGATGACCCCGCCGTATCGGCTCGCCCAGTTGGTGGACAAGGCTGCGGCCGCCGCGGACGACGCAGGCCGTCCCGCGCCACGAACTGCGGTGTGCGTCCCCATCATCGCTGATTCCAAGGAGTGGGCGACGGGTGCATTCAAGGCGTGCGCACTGCACGGCTCGCGCGACCACTACCGAAAGATGTTCGTCGAATCCGGGATCACCTGGGACCCGGATTCACCGCACCGCACCGGCGAGAGTCTGGTCGAGGCGAACCTGGTCTTGGTCGCGGGCCGGGACCTGGCGGAGGGTGTGGCTGCCTATGCAGCAGCAGGGGCAGACGAGGTGTTCCTCAATCCGTTCGGCATCATCCGTCGCACGGGCAGCGTTGACCGCGCGGTGGCCTTGTTGGAGGGTGGGGTACTGAAGTGACGAGCGACAACGAAGAGAAAGGTGGATTCATGTACTGGATGACGCATGGGAGTTGGGGAAGCGTATTTGCTGTCGGTGCGATCATGTCCGCAGTCATGCTCGTCGTCTACGACGCGCAGGCCGCCGGTTTCACCGCGATTGTCACGGTGGTCGGAACGATCGCCATCTTTGTGTTCTCGGACCGCCCGCGTCGCCGGCGAGAGCTGGAGCGCAATTCCCCGACACGGTGAGCCGACCGCGTATTTCGGCAGTTGACTCAGATCGGTGATCTCGCCTCTGCGCCAGCATAGGTTGACTTATCCTGAGCCCTATGGGGACGTTCACAGACACCCGCATCTACGGCGGCCAGTCGATGGCGGTGCGACGCGCAGAGCGTCGGGCCAAGTTCATCGAAGCGGGGCTGACGGTCTTCAGTGGCAAGGGCTACGCGGGCAGTTCCGTCGCCGACATCTGCGCGGAGGCAGGTCTGGCGCGCAGCCAGTTCTACGCGGAGTTCCGTAGTCGGGAAGATCTCCTGCTCGGTCTTTACGACGTGATCCAAGACGATTCACAGGCGGCGGTGGTCACAGCTCTCGAACGGGAGGACGCCGACGCCGAGAAGTCGCTGCTGACCGCTGCCGCGATGGCAGCGCTGGTCCGCTCGGTGGGTGATGATCCGCGCCGGGCCCGGATCGTCTTCGTCGAGATGATCGGTGTCAGTTCCCGGGTTGAGACTCACCGCGCCAACCGCCGAGCGTTGTGGGCGGAGTTCATCGCAGCGACGATCGCCGAACGCTCGGACGGGGGTTTCACGCCGCCGGGTGGATACGCGTTGGCCACGGCTGCCTTCCTCGGCGCTCTCACCGAACTGGTGCACACATGGAGCAGCAGCGACCCGCGGCCGCCGATCGACGACCTCATCGCCGTGATCACCGCAGTTCTCAACGCGCTGGTGCGGCAGCCGGCCGAGTAGACAGGCTGCGCAGCGTGGGGTCAGGGTGCGACGAACCCGCCGCCACCGGGGAGCGACGGCTGACCCGCATTCGGGTAGGCCCACGAACCGGTGATCGACACGGTGAACACAACAGGGCCGGAACCGGTTCGCACGGTCTGATGTGTCGGTGCCGAATCGAGGAAGAACGGGCACGGTTTCACGACGCTGACGCCGCGGTCGCCGGTGCGAACATTGACGTAATTGATCCGGACCAGCGAACCCCCGGCCGTGGTCGCGCACGTCTCGGGCCTGGCAGGCGCGGAGAAGGTCGTCCGGCCCGGCGCCGCGGACGAGGCGTTCACCGACGCCAGATGCGGGCCGGGTATCACCAGCCCGCTGACTTTCACGCCGATCGCGGGTATCTGGAATACCGACACCGGCGCCGCGGTGAGGGTCGGACCGACGGGTGCGCCTGACGCGGAGGCTGCGCCGGCCATGGTGAAGGCGCACGCCGCCAGGAGGCTCGCGGCAACTGCGCTGAACTGTCGTGGGAATCGCATCTGCATTCCTATCTCCTGAATGTCTACGAACCGGTACTTACCTATCGCAGCTCGACTCCCCGCGTTAACCGACAGGGCCCGCTGTCCTACCCACGAATGTCAGTCAGGCGAACGGCAGGCGGCGTAGTTTGAGGCCGTAGGGGAGGTTCGACGCGCGACTCGACGACAGGAGACCCGATGCGGTCGATCATCAAAACCGGACTTGGAACGGCCACCGCGGCGGTTGTCGGCGCTCTTGCCTCGCAGGATGCGGACTCGCGCTGGTACCGGCGGTTGTCGAAACCGCCTTTCCAGCCACCCGCAGTCGCGTTCCCCATCGTGTGGACGTTGCTCTACACCGACATCGCGATCAGCTCGGCCGTCACGATCGACACCTTGAACGACGAGATGCGGCACATCGACGCAGCGGCATTCGAGCGCGCTCTCGCCGTCAATCTCGTTCTCAACGGCGCATGGACGTGGGTGTTCTTTCGAGCGCACCGCACCGGAGCTGCCGCGATCACCGCCGCCGCACTCACCGTCAGTGGTGCGGACCTGGTCCGTAGAGCGGCCCCGGCGTCGCCGCCTGCCGCGGCGGCGCTGGCGCCCTATGCCGGATGGTGTGCGTTCGCGACGGCGTTGTCGGCGGAGATCTGGCGACGCAACCGCTGACGTCTCGTCACCCCGCGGCGGGAGACGATGTGGTTGTGGTGGTGGTTTCGGTCGCCGTGGGCTCTTCGGTGACCGCGGGCTCGGGTTCCGCGGTGGGTGTTTGCGTCGCCGGCGGTGCCACCGTGGTGGTCGGCGTTGTCGTCCACGTCGCAGAGGTCACGGCGACCGACTGCGGTCCGCTCGCCCCGATCAATGACACCGTCCAGACACCTGCCGAGTCCGTCGCAGAGGCGACCGCCGAGGACTGCAGGTTCGACGACAACACCGTTCGGGTCAGTCCGTCCGTGCAACTCAAGTCCACGGGAGAAGTGCCGGGGTCGTCTGCCGTGCAGGTTGTTACGGCACCGGCGTCGCTGAACGACAGGCTCGAGATCACATCGCCACTGCCCACGAATTGGGTGGGTGACGGCGGTGCGGGCGCGGCAGGGGTCGCACCGACCGGAGCTTCGGGTGCTGCGGGTGCCGGTGCGGCAGCCGAGGCGGAGGCGTCCGGAGCGGGCGGCGCCACCGCAGGAGATTCGGCTGTCGCCCCGGGAGATGACTGCGAGGACGACCCCAGCGGTCCCGCCGCGGTGTCGGTCGCCGACGATTCCGTCGTGCCGGTGGACTCCTGTGCCTGGCGCAGGACGTTCTCGGCCGGCTGACCGTCTGCTTGCACGCCGTTGGCTTCCTGCAGCACGGGGTCGTCGGTGGTGAACGGCACGTTCATCTGCGCCGGTGTGGGGAGCGTACCCACCATCGGCGGGAGCCCGGTGGTGTCGAGGATGCCGCCCGCGGTACGCAGGAACGGCACAAGAGTGTTGAGGTCGATGAGCGTCAATTGCGGCGGGGCAACAGTTTCCGGGCCGGCCACCACGGTGGTGGTGTTGTTGATGACGGTGGTGTGGTGGTTGTGGTAGTCCACGTACACCACCTCGCGGGTGGCGTATCCGGGCCAGGGGGCGTTCACGGTTCGGTAACCCGCCAGCGGGGTGCTTGCCGGTGGCGCGAGCGGATTGCCGCACGAACACTGCACTCGTGGAACGCCGTAGGCGTCGATGAGCACGGGGGTGCCGGCCTGCAGCACCGACTGATAAGGGTTGGCGCCACGCGAAGAGTAGGTGTGGTTGGTGACGCGGGTGTCGTTGCCGAGCACGACGGGTGTGAGGGTGTCCAGGTAGTAGGGGATCTGGTCGACGGTGATCCCGAAGACACCCGCCCACACCCTGGCCGTCGCGGGATTGCTCAGTAGATGATTCGCCAGAGCCGCGGTGTCACAAGGGGGTTCGTTCGAGCTCGCGTACAACCCGGGTGCGGTGCCATCGACGACCTGCCCCAGCGGCGTGGCGCTGCCCCTGGCGACGACATTGCGTACACCCTGATCCAGTGGCCGGTTCGTCAGCGCCACCGTGGGTGAGAACGGGGCGTTGCTGACGCTGCTCGCCGATTCGAGGACCAGTTCGGGTGCCGGCGTCGCCTGGGTCTTGCCGGAACCGGTGAACATCACCACCGAAGCGACTCCCAGCACGCTCAGCAACAAGGCGGCGACCACGGCGAGGACGAGGACGATGGTCCGGTTGCTCTTCGGGGATGGGTTGATCGGCTGCGTCGGGTACGTGCCGTACGGGTAGCTCATGCGAGACCTCACAGTTTCAGACCCACCCAGTGGTACGGCCTTCTGCTTGATTCTCGGACGTCGCGACCGAAAGGTTTCACCTGTGCCGCAAGTTCATATGTTCAGGTGACGACCAACCGCGCGATCTCGATGGCCTGCTGCTGCATCGGACCCTGCATGGTCGTGGGCCCCTCGATCTCGATGGCGATCAGGGCCTCGTCGACACAGATCGTCAGCTGTCCCTCGGCATCGGTGGAGTTCTCGAAGTCCTTGGCTTGCCACCAGGCCGACTCTCCCAGACCGTCGACCGGGATGACCGGGTGCAGATGGTCGGACGGTTCGACGCAGTGGACTGTGCCGTCGTCGAACTGTTCTGCGAACGACAGGTTCAGGTCGACTTCCACCTCACCGTCGGTGGACTCGAAACTGCACCCGACGGTCTTGTAGTTGAAGTCGTCGATGGTGCTCACCCCGCCGCTGGACTCGGTGTGCAGTTCGAAGCCCCGGCCAAATGACGAGCTCACCTCATCGCTGGTGAGGCCGGCGCAGTCGTCACGCAGTGTCGTGGCCGATGTGGTCGATGGGGTGGTGGTCGACACGGCGTCGGTCGTCGAAATCGGAGCCTGCGCCGACGAAGTCGTCGTGGACCGGCTTTCGTTCGACGAGCCGGCCCCGTCGTCGGAGCACCCGGCCAACGCCGTCGTGCTCAGCGCCGCCGCACAGAAGATTGCCGCCACTGCTCGTCGCATGATCCATCCCTGTCGTTCCGGGCCGCATCGGTCGGCCGTCGGAAACGAGACTAGGACTGGGCCGGTCGCGGCGGGACCGAAAACGTAGGGACGTCCGGTGATCGCACGACGTGCAGTCGGCGGCCGATCATCGCGGAGTGTGGCGTAGGTGCCGACTGACGTCGCCGAGAAGGTCGATGGTGACCTGTCGGTCGGCGCATCTCCAGCGCCCATCCACGACATCGAACCGGTCTGCGTAGCGTCCGGCGGCGATGGTCTGCAGGGGCAGGTCCGGCAGCGCCTGAAGAACCGTGAAATACGAACGGGCTGTTGCAGAGCCGGATCCCTCGTCGAACTCGATGAGCATGTTCGTCGTCACGTGCTTGGTCTTCGGTGTGCCGTCGCCGTACGTGATCACGGTCTTCTCGAACATTTCCTGGAGGGCGGGGCTCCTCACGGTTGGCGACGAAGCCCATCGTGCCCTGCTGGGTGCGATCGAGGTGCGTGATCTGCCGGGCTCAGCGCTCGCTGTCCAGCGCGGCCATGTGTTCTTCCGGATACCGGGAACCGGCAGCCGCCCCTACTGGCACCGCAGCTTCGATGGTTGCCAACTCGTCCTGGGAGAGCCGGATGTTCACGCTGCCAAGTGATTCCTCCAGTCGCGCGATCCGGCGGGTTCCGATCAGCGGCACGATGTCGTCGCTTTGGGCCAGCACCCATGCGATCGCCAACTGCGCGACGGTGACCTCGCGCTGGGCCGCGATGTGGGCCAGCGCCTCCACCAGGGTCAGGTTCCTGGTCAAGTTCTCACCCTGGAACCGCGGACTGTGCGAACGGAAGTCGGTCGGCTCGAGCTGGGTGTCCGGGGTGATGGAGTTGCTCAGGAGTCCGCGGGAGAGAACGCCGTACGCGGTGATGCCGATGCCGAGTTCACGGGTGACAGAGAGGATCTCGTCCTCTATGCCTCGCGAGATGAGCGAGTACTCGATCTGCAGGTCGGCGATCGGGTGTACCGAAGCGGCTCGGCGAATGGTGTCGCCACCGACCTCCGAGAGTCCGATGTGGCGAACATATCCGGCGTCGACCAGCTCGGCAATGGCCCCGACGGTGTCCTCGATCGGAACGGTGGGGTCGAGGCGTCCTGGTCGATAGATGTCGATGTGGTCGACGCCGAGCCTGGTCAGCGTGTAGTTGAGGAAGTTCTTCACCGCAGCCGGCCGGGTGTCGAAACCCACCCAGTTGCCACCGGGGGCGATCATCCCGCCGAACTTGACGCTCAGTTGTACGTCGTCGCGGTTGCGGTCACGAAGCGCTCGCCCGATGAGGAGCTCGTTGTGACCCATGCCGTAGAAGTCGCCGGTGTCGATGAGGGTGACTCCCGCATCGATGGCGGCGTGGATGGTTGCGATCGACTCTTTGTCGTCGGCCGCTCCGTACGAACCGGACATGCCCATCGCGCCCAATCCGACACGAGAGACCGAGGGACCTGTTTTTCCGAGTGCTACCTGTTGAATGCTCATGCACCGAGCCTGCAGTTAATGTCGAGCCGCCGGCAGAGACCGGTCATCGGGGGATCGCCGGTCCCTGGATGGCGGACAGCGAACGGTGCACAGTAGACGGGGTGAGCACCCGAATGGACCGCGCCGAACTGGCCGACTTCCTACGTCGTCGTCGGGCGGCACTGATTCCCCGTGACGTGGGACTGCCTGAAGGCGTCCGCCGGCGCACACCCGGCCTGCGGCGTGACGAGGTCGCGTCGCTGGCGGGCATGTCCACCGACTACTACACCCGACTCGAACAGTCCCGGGGTCCACATCCCTCGACGCAGATCGTCGCTTCGATGGCCCGCGCGCTGCGCCTCACCGACGACGAACGTGATCATTTGTATCTGCTGAGCGGTCACGCACCGCCACCGCGCATCGGCGGCGACTCCCACGTCGGGCCCGGACTGCTGCATCTGCTCGACAAACTCGACGACATCCCGGCCTGCGTGGTCTCCGATCTCGGCGAAACGCTCGCGCAGAACCGGATGAACGTGCTGCTGGTCGGCGATCAATCGACGGTCACCGGACTCGACCGTTTTCACACCTGGCGCTGGTTCAGCGATCCCGAGACCCGGACCCGGTTCAATTCCGAGGACTGGGCTCGAATGAGTCGCAAGCACGTGAGCGACCTGCGGGCGATAGCGGCAAAACGCGGCGACGACATCGTGGTGGCAGAACTTGTCGGCGCTCTCCAGTCGACGAGCGACGAGTTCGTCGAACTGTGGTCGGAACACCATGTGGCCGCCAGGACCAGTGCACTCAAGCGGTTCATCCACCCTGAGGTCGGCGAGATCGAATTGCTCTGCGAAACCCTGGTCACCCAGAAAGAGGACCAGCATCTGCTCGTCTACTTCCCGCAGCCCGGTACCGAGGCGAGAGAGCGACTCGATCTGCTCGGAGTCATCGGGACCCAGGTCTTGAGCGACCGCACCTGACGCAGATCGTGGCGGAACAATCGGCTGCGGACGGGGCAGCTCGTCGCATTTCTTCAAGCCGCGGCGTCGATGTCTTGCCACACTCAGTCCATGACAACCACAACTGTTGACCTGCTCCGACCGGTACTGGCCGATCTCGCGGTCGTGGTCCGGAACTCCGACGGGCACGAGAGCGCCCCGACCCCGTGCACCGAACTCGATGTCGCCCAGCTGCGTAACCACATCGCCGGCTGGTTGACCACGTTCGCCTCCGGATTCGCTGATCCCGAAGGACGTGCCGAGGCCGCAGGCGCCCAGGTGCCACCCGCGGCGGCAGACGCCGCCGCAGCGATCCGTTCTGCGGCGGATCGCCTAGACACCGCGGTGCGATCCGGCGCCGACCAGCGACTGCTGTACCTCGGTGAGAGTCCGATGCCCGGTCAGATGGCGATGTCGATGATCCTGTGGGAGTACATCGTTCACGGCTGGGATCTGGCGGTGGCAACCGGTCAGCCGTGGGACCCGGCCCCTGAGGCGGCCGCGGTGTCCGTGGAGTTCGCGCCGAACATGCTGACCGACGACTACCAAGGTCCGGGCAAGACCTTTGGCCCGCGGGTGGAGACGTCGGCCGACGCCACCGAACTCGAGAAGCTGCTCGGATTGTCCGGCCGCGATCCGCACTGGAGCGCCCCCGCCTGACGAACCTTCGGCGGTAGAGTCGGCGTGTGACCGAATCCTTCACCGCCCCCGTTGTCGCCGCCGGACTGATCGGCGGATTCGCCGCCGCCAGATACAGCGGCCGACGCGAACTCGGTGGGGTCGTACTCGCCGCCGCGGGCGCCTGGTGCACAACCGAATGGTTCAAGGCCAAGGGACCGGTCGTCGCAGGTTCGCTCCTCGGCGGCTACCTCGTCGCATTCGGCGCTTCGCATCCGCTGGCCAAGAAGATCGGCGCCTGGCCCGCAGTGTTCGCGGTGACCACCGCGGCCGCCGGTGCGGCATACGCGGTCGCCGACCACTGATCCACCACCGCCTGACGTTGACGTGAGCGGCCACTGATGTCCGGGCTCGCGCTCACCGTTGCTCTGCTCGCGGTCCTGCTCGTGGTGGTGGCAGTTCTGGCCCTGCGGGTTCGCACTCGGCCGACCCTGACGACGCCCGCTGAACGGGCGGTCCACGCGACGCTGCACACCGCCTCGATGGCCGCCCGGCCGCTACGGCGTGGACTGGACGCGGACTCCGCGGCCGAGGCCGCCCCCCACCTGCGAGGGCTCACCGCCGCCGATGCACTCGGCCTTGCCGACGCGAACGGCGTCGTCCTCGCATGGACGGGTCCCCACGAGCGCCTGAGTAGGCACTTCGCCGACGCAGCGGTCCGCGCGTCCGAGGAGGGCAGGCGGATACTGATCAAGGCCGACGAACTCGACGAACCCGGCGTGCGGGCGCTGGTCGTGCAACCGCTCCTGCCGGGTGAGTCCGGATCTGTGGGGGTGATGGGGGTCGTCACCCGCACCCAACCGGGGCCAGGGATGCTGTCGGCGATCGCCGAGGTCGCGCGGTATGCGAGCAATCAGATCGAGCTCGCCGAACTGGACGCATCCCGAGCCCGACTCGATCGCGCCGAGGTCCGTGCCCTCCGTGCGCAGATCAGTCCGCATTTCATCTACAACGCACTCGGAACCGTCGCGTCGTTCGTGCGAACCGACCCCGAACAAGCCCGTGAACTGATCCTCGAGTTCGCCGACTTCACCCGGTACTCGTTCCGCGCGGCAGGCGAGTACACGGTGCTCGCCGACGAATTGCGCAACATCGATCGCTACCTGACGCTCGAACGCGCCCGGTTCGGCGGCTCGCTCGAGGTCCGGCTCCAGGTGGCGCCCGAGGTGCTCAACGTGGTGTTGCCGTTCCTGGCCTTGCAGCCTCTGGTCGAAAACGCGGTGAGACACGGTATTTCAAGCAAGCCCGATGGTGGAACCGTGACCATCGTGGCCGCGGACGAGGGTACCGATTGCGTGATCAGCGTCGAAGACGACGGTATCGGGATGGACCCCGACCTGCTGCGGTCCGGCGATCTCGACGCCATCATCTCCGGCGCCACCGGGCACAGCGCCAGCGAGAGCGCTCACGTGGGACTGGCCAACGTCGACGACCGGCTGCGCGCGGCGTTCGGGAACGACTACGGGTTGGTGGTGGAGACGGCGCCCGGGTCCGGCACCAAGGTCAGCATGCGGGTGCCGAAGTTCCGGCCCGGTGTCGCGGTGTGAGCCGCCCCCGGCATGGCACTATGGATGCGTTGTGACGCAGAACTCATCGCCGCCGAACCGGCACGGACCGCTGACGGTGCTGGCTGTCGACGATGAGGCACCCGCTCTCGACGAGTTGGCCTATCTCCTCGGGAGAGAAGAGGCTGTCGGTGAGGTGGTGACTGCTGCGGACGCGACGACGGCACTGCGTGTGATCAAGGATCGGCCCGACACGATCGACGCGGTGTTCCTCGACATCAACATGCCCGGCCTCGACGGTCTTGAACTGGCCGGGGTTCTGGCTGCGTTCGCGAACCCACCCGCGGTGGTGTTCGTGACCGCGCGCGACGATCGCGCGGTGCGGGCGTTCGACCTCGGAGCCGTCGACTATCTTCTCAAACCACTTCGAGCACAACGGCTCTCTGAATCAGTACGAAGGGTGGTCGAACTCCGTGAGCAGCGTGACGTGTCGGCCACCCCGCCAGGTCCGACGGCGGAGGCCGATTCCGATGAAGTGATCGCCGTCGAGATGGGTGGTGCCACCACTCTCGTCCAGCGCTCGGCGGTGTTGTGGGTCGAAGCGGACGGCGACTACTCCAGACTGCACACCGAGGCCGGATCCCACCTTGTCCGCATACCCATCTCGACTCTCGAAAACCGTTGGGAAAAAGCGGGATTCCTCCGCGTCCACCGCTCCTACCTGGTGTTGTTGCGACTGGTCACCGGGATCCGCACCGTCGGATCCGGGACCGTTGTCTGCCTCGGTCCCGGCCAGGACGGGGCACCCGTCGAACTCCCGGTCAGTCGGCGGCATACGCGCGAACTCAAAGACCGTCTGGTCCGAAGCTCGAAGCAGGGTCGTTGACCTCCCCGGCCGGCGGCGCCCCGCGACCCCGCGAGCGTGTGGTGCTGGCCAAGCGGCGCGGGGCTCGGAAAGTCCGCTCGCGGGTTGAGGTGCAAGAGCACACGGAGGTCGGGGATGCCCTGATCCGCGGTCTGATGCGAGCTCAGCTCGGACTGGCCTTGCGGCTGGGTGGCCTGACGCTACTGGTGCTGGGAGCGATTCCCTTGCTGGCGGCCATCTTCCCCGAGCTCTCGGACGTGACTGTGTTCGGTGTCAGACTTCCGTGGCTGGTGCTCGGTGTGGGGGTCTACCCGATGTTGCTGGCCGTGTGCTGGCTCTACAACCGGCTGGCGGACCGCAATGAACACGAGTTCGCCGACCTGGTCGACGACTGACGCCGCCCTGAAGATGCAGACGATATCCGGCCAGTCGGTGCCGTTGCCGACATTGATCGCGCTGATCGCCGCGGCGGTCGCCACGGTCGCGATCGGAACCTACGGGGTTCGGCTGGCGCGCACCACCTCTGATTTCCTGGTCGCGTCACGCAGCGTGGGGTCGAACTGGAATGCCGCAGCGATTTCGGGCGAGTATCTCTCGGCGGCATCATTTCTCGGAGTCGCCGGACTCATCGCGAAGTACGGCGCCGATGCCCTCTGGTATCCGATCGGCTTCACCGCCGGCTACGTCGGACTGTTGTTGTTCGTCGCCGCACCGCTCCGGCGATCCGGCGCCTACACCGTTCCCGACTTCGCGGAGTTCAGGTTGGGCTCCAAGCGACTTCGGAAACTGGCCACCGGGGTGGTGGTGCTGATCTGCATCCTCTATCTCGTCCCCCAGCTACAAGGCGCGGGCCTGACGCTCAACATCTTGTTGGGTGTGCCTGCGTGGGTTGGTGCCGTGGTGGTCGGGGTGATCGTGATCGCGAATGTCATCGGCGGCGGCATGCGATCGATCACCTTCGTCCAGGCTTTCCAATACTGGCTCAAATTGACCGCGATCGCGGTACCCGCGCTGGTGCTTGCGGTCCACTTCTACGGTGGCGATGAGAAATTGGGGTCAGATGCACCCCCGACGGTGACCGAGCAGACCACGGTCGACGTCACCACGGACGTGGTCGTGCGGGTCTCGGCTGACCTGGTGGTGACCGCGATCGGAGAGATCGATGGTGTGGCGGTCGGGGGGACGGTGCGCCTGGACCCCGGCGACCACGAGATCAGCGGGGGGACGTCGCTGGAGCTGGCCGCGGGCTCCACGGTGCCCGTGGTCGCGGGCGCACCCGCCACGCACGACGAATGGGCCGCGCCCGGATGGGGTTTCGGCGGCGACCATCCGATGTACCAGGTGTATTCGCTGATCATCGGGATCTTCCTCGGCACCATGGGGCTGCCCCACGTGCTGGTGCGGTTCTATACGAACCCCGACGGCCGGGCCGCGCGGGCGACATCGCTGGCCGTGGTCGGTCTGCTGGCTGTCTTCTATCTCTTTCCCACCTTGCTGGGGGCCTTTGCCCGGCTGTGGGTTCCACAGCTATTGATCACCGGTGCGTCCGACGCCGCGGTATTGCTCCTGCCGGGGACCGTGGTGTCCGGTATCGGTGGACAGTTGCTGGCAGCACTGGTGGCTGCCGGTGCGATCGCCGCCTTCCTCGCCACGTCGTCGGGTCTGCTCGTCAGTGTCGCCGGGGTCCTGAGCACCGACGTCCTGCGTGGACGTGTCCGCGACTTCAGGATCGCGTCGCTGCTCGCGGGCATCGTGCCGCTGCTGCTGGCGATCGCGGTCACCTCCATCGATCTGTCCCGCACTGTAGGCCTGGTGTTCGCCGTTGCTGCATCCACCCTGTGCCCTCTGCTGGTCCTCGGGATCTGGTGGCGGGGACTGACGGCCGCGGGCGCCGCGGCGGGGCTGATCGTTGGCGGCGTTGTCGCCGGCGGGGCGGCGCTGGCGACGTTGGCGGGCGGCTTCTCCGAAGGGCTCCTTGGCGGGTGGCCGGCGGCCGTCGCGGGCTATCCGGCGGCGGTGAGTGTGCCGCTGGCATTCGCGACAATGCTGGTGGTCAGCAAGTTCACGAGGGCACAGATCCCGTCCGACGTCGGCCGGTTGCTGACCCGTCTTCACGCCCCGGAAGGCCTCGGCCTGGGCAAGGACCGCGAGGCGAACCTGAATCCGGGAGAGCGACCGCACTCGGAGTGAATGCCGCTCGTCGCAGAATTTCGACCGTTCACCGCATAGATCGACAGCTCACCGTGTGAGCGCCACCACACCATTCTGATGTGACCCAGACCTCACTAATGTTCGAACGAGTTCTACATCCCTTCACACCAGGAGTCTCCCGTGACCACATCAGACCTGAGCCCGGAGGCGTCGCCCGAGCGACCAGCTCCGGACGCGCAGGCGTTCATCGACATGCAGGCCAGTCCGGAGTTCCAGGATCTGCGCCGTCGGCTCCGCGTCTTCGTCTTCCCCCTGACGGCCTTCTTTCTTGCTTGGTACATGCTGTATGTCCTCGTCGCGACGTATGCGCACGAGTTCATGGCCACCAAGGTGTGGGGCAACATCAACATCGGCATCATCTTCGGACTCGGCCAATTCGTGTCGACATTCATCATCACCGCCGTCTATGTGCGATTCGCCAACCGTGATCTCGATCCCCGCGCGGCCGCCATTCGTGACGAGCTGGAAGGCCCGCTCAAATGACCACTCTCGCTGCGGACGCCGCCTCGGTAGGCAACCCCGCCCTCAACATCGCGATCTTCGTCGCCTTCGTCGTCATCACGATGACGATCGTGATCCGCGCCAGCAAGACCACCAAGAAGGCCTCGGACTTCTACACCGGAGGCGGACAGTTCTCCGGCCCGCAGAACGGCTTTGCCATCGCGGGTGACTACCTCTCGGCAGCGTCGTTCCTCGGTATCGCCGGCGCCATCGCCGTGTACGGCTACGACGGCTTCCTCTACTCGGTCGGCTTCCTCGTCGCCTGGCTGGTGGCACTGCTGCTGGTCGCCGAATTGCTGCGCAACACAGGTCGATTCACGATGGCCGACGTGCTGAGCTTCCGGCTCAAAGAACGTCCGGTGCGCATGGCCGCCGCGCTGTCGACGCTGACTGTGTCGCTGTTCTACCTGCTGGCCCAGATGGCCGGTGCCGGAGGCCTTGTCGCGCTGCTGCTCAACATCGACGGCAAGTTCGGCCAGGGTGTCGTGGTCGCCGTCGTCGGCGTCCTGATGATCGCCTACGTGCTCATCGGCGGGATGAAGGGTACGACCTACGTCCAGATGGTCAAGGCCGTCCTGCTCATCGCCGGTGCCGGCATCATGTTCGTCCTGGTGCTGTTCGCGGTGAAGGGCAACTTCTCGCAGCTGATCGCCGATGCCCAGGCCACGGTCAGTGGTTCGGCGAGCGAGGCGGTCGCGGGTCGTGACATCGCCGCGCCGGGTGCGAAATATGGCATCAGCGACATGTCGAAGCTCGACTTCATCTCGCTCGGCATCGCTCTCGTCCTGGGGACCGCGGGTCTGCCCCACGTCCTGATGCGCTTCTACACGGTGCCCACCGCCAAGGAAGCCCGTCGCTCGGTCACCTGGGCCATCGCCCTCATCGGCGCGTTCTACCTGTTCACCCTGGTTCTCGGCTACGGCGCCGCGAAGTCGGTCGGCCCGGACAAGATCCTCGCCGCACCCGGCAAGGAGAACTCGGCAGCACCGTTGCTGGCCTTCGAACTCGGCGGGACGATCTTCCTGGCAGTGATATCGGCGGTCGCCTTCGCGACCATCCTCGCCGTCGTCGCAGGCCTGGCGATCACCGCGTCGGCATCGTTCGCCCACGACATCTACGCCAGCGTCATCAAGCGCGGTAACGCCACCGAAGAGCAGCAGGTGCGGGTCTCCCGGATCACCGTCGTGGTCATCGGCGTGGTGTCGATCGTGCTGGGTATCGCGGCCATGGGGCAGAACATCGCCTTCCTGGTGGCACTGGCCTTCGCCGTCGCCGCCTCCGCCAACCTGCCGACGCTGCTGTTCTCGCTGTTCTGGAAGCGGTTCAACACCACCGGCGCGCTGTTCAGCATCTACGGCGGTCTGATCACCTGCATCGGTCTGATCGTGATCTCGCCTGCGGTGTCGGGCAAGCCGACGTCGATGTTCCCGGACGCCAACTTCGACTTCTTCCCGATGTCGAACCCGGGCATCGTCTCGATCCCGGCAGGCTTCATCCTTGCGATCATCGGCACCTACGTCGGTGGCCGCCGCAAGGAGAACGCCGCCAAGCAGGCCGAGATGGAGGTCCGCAGCCTGACGGGAGTGGGCGTGGAGAAGGCGGTAAATCACTGAGCCATTTGCTCGCTCCGCTCGCTTTGTCGGATGTGGCCATCAGGCGGTTGTTCTTCCCTTCTCCTCGCATCGCTGCGCTCGCTCGTCGGCAGTCCAGAACAACCGCGGCCACGTCCTCCGACAAAATCCGGCCTCACCATTCAAAGATGGTGGGGCCGGATTCGGTTGTTCTCAAGCCAGTAGGCGCCACAAGCCGATGATGCCGACGATCACGATCACCGCGCGTAGCGCGGTGGGGGAGAGCTTGCGGCAGTACTTGGCGCCGATCACGCCGCCGAGCAGGGAACCGAGCGCGATGAGACCTGCGGCCGCCCAATTGATCCGGTCGAATGCGACGATCGTGTAGGCCAGAGCGGCGACGACATTCACGAGCAGGGACAGCAGGTTCTTCGCGGCGTTCAGGCGCTGGATCTTGTCGTTGACGATCACCCCCATGGCCCCCATCAGGAGGATCCCCTGGGCGGCGGTGAAGTAGCCGCCGTAGATACCGACCAGGAACGTCGAGCCTGTCAACAGCCCGGTCCGCTTCGGCCCGAGGAAGGTGTCGTTGGGGTCGTCAGGTGACGCGACCATCCGCTTCGCCGTCCATCTCTGAATCCGCGTCTGCAATACGACGAGCAACAGCGCCAGGACGAGCAGCACCGGAACGATCGTCTCGAACGCCTTTTCCGGAAGGTGCAGCAGAAGCCAGCTACCGACGATCGCACCCACCAACGACGCCGGGATCTGCCACTTGAGCCGCGGCCACTGCCCGGCCAGCTCGCGCCGATAACCCCAGGTCCCGGAGACGCCGCCCGCCACCAGCCCGACCGCATTGGTCATGGTGGCGGTCACCGGGGGAAATCCGAAAGCAACGAGAGTGGGGAAGGTGATCAGAGTGCCGCTACCGACGACGGCGTTGATGGCCCCGGCTCCGACCCCGGCGAACAGGATCGCGACCACTTCCCAGATCGACATCGGTATACCGTGCCACGCGCGGTTTGCGGCGCACCAATCGCCCGACTCGGCTTCACTGGTGAACGATGAGTTATGACGTCTTGGCCACCGATGACGACCTGTCGGCTCGGCCGCAGGAATATCCGGGTCGGCCGGTGCCGGGCATCGGAACGCTGCACCACGGCAGGTTCTGGACCGCTGTCGACCACGCCGATCTGAGCGCCGGTCTGCGCCGACACGGGCTTGC
Source organism: Williamsia sp. 1138 (assembly GCF_002095435.2). Classification (GTDB taxonomy): domain Bacteria; phylum Actinomycetota; class Actinomycetes; order Mycobacteriales; family Mycobacteriaceae; genus Williamsia. Next base: position 392,818 of record NZ_MJEJ02000054.1, on the reverse strand, counting down.
CGATCTCGCCGGGCGCACAGCGGTGCTCGCGATCGGGTCCAACGCCTGCGCCGCGGTCGTCTTACGGAAACTCGAGTCGGTGGGCGTGGACTCGGCAGTACCGTTCCTCGCCGGGGTCGCTACCGGGATATCCGTCGGGCACAGTGCGCACCGCAGCGTCTCTGGGTTCATCCCTGCTGCGCCGTTCGCCTCTGCCGGCACCCGCAACAGCTTCATCGTCACCATGTTCTCGGGCGATCAACTCGCGGCCATCGATGTGACAGAGCCCAACTACCGGCGCATCACCGTCGAGTGTGACCTGCCTGGCCGAGAATCGGCCGAGCTCTATGTGTCCCGGTGGGGTGTGATCGCGCCGCCGGGAGAGCAGGTGCTGCCCCTGATGTCGCAAGAAACGCTGTTCGGCCGGCTGAGCGAACAATGCCAGGGATTCCGTCAGGCTCATGCAGACGTCAACACCGGCATGGTCGCTGAGCTCTTCATCGAGCGGGGCTGGGCGCGGGACCCGGGTCTGGGGTGAACTAACCTCGCGGGTGTCGGTATGTGTGGCCCCGATGTACGGGACGAGGAGGTGATCGGTGTGGCCTGGTTGATCGTCGTTGCCGCGGTGGCATTCGCGGTGCTCACCTTGCTCGGCTTCCTCTGGTTCGCCTACGACTCGAACAAACGGGTCCGCAAGTTCGCCAACTCGACCGATCTCGTGCCGGGTAAACCGGGTCGTGCGCCGGCGGAGTGGAAGAAGTCGCCGGAACCGGAGGCCCTGCTCCACCGCCGGATCCGTTATGCGATGGGTCTGGTCTACGAGAATCCGTCCCTGCGCAACGACGACGAATTGCGCGCCGCACGTGAACGCCTGGACGATGCGGTGTTCGTGCTGGACGACGAGTTGATCGCGGCCGCGGCCGCACCCGATCGGGACGATGATGAGTTCCGAAGGATCGGCTGGGCCGTGCGCTGGCTGGAACTCCTGCCGGGTGAGCTGTACTACGCGCAGAAAGCGGAAGCGCTGGTCAAGATCGACGCCGCCATCGCGAATCTGCGCGACCCCGCAGAGCCTCCACCTGTCGAACCCGAGAACCCGGACGATCCGGACGAAGAGGTCTGATCCGCGTCAGTGGGTCAGTTCCGCGTGGCGAGGGCGGCGACGATGTCGGCGATCGCGAGACACGAAGTGAGTCCGGGAGACTCGAACCCGAACAGATTGATCAGGCCGCCGATGCCGTGCTCGGATGGGCCCTGGATCAGGAAGTCGGCATTCGGTTCACCCCGGCCGACCAGTTTGGGTCGGATGCCCGAGTAGGCCGGGCTCAGCGCATCATCGGGCAGCTGTGGCCAGTATTTCCTGATCTCGGCATAGAACCCGTTCGCTCTGTCTGCGTCGACGGTGTAATCGACATCGTCGACCCACTCGACATCTGGCCCGAACCTGGCCTGTCCCGCCAGGTCGAGGGTGAGGTGTACGCCGAGTCCACCGTCGGCGGGTACCGGGTAGACGAGATGCGAAAACGGTGCGCGCCCGTGCGCGAGTGAATAGTAATTGCCCTTGGCGAGAGCGCGTTTCGGTACCTGTTCCATAGGAAAGCCGTCGATCGCCTGCGCAACCCCCCACGCGCCGAGGCCCGCGCAGTTGATCATGGTGCCGCACCGGACCGGCGTTCCGTCGAGGTCGATCTCAGGTCGCCCGTCGACGACTCGGCCGGATGTCACCCGCGTACGAAAGGCAGTGGTGGCCCCGGCATCGCCGGCGTCGCGGTGCAGAGCCGACATCAGCCCGTGGCTGTCGACGATTCCCGTCGAAGGTGACAGAAGTGCCTCCAGCGCAGCAAGTTCCGGCTCGAGGTCAGCGAGTTCGTCTGCGCCGACCCGGCGCAGATCGAGCACACCGTTCGCGGCGGCCAGTGCCTTGATCGCGATGAGCTTCGGCACCTGCTCCGGATCGGTGGCAACGATGAGCTTTCCGGGTCTGCGGTGCTCGATGCCGCGGTCGGCACAGTACTCGTAGAGCATCTCGCGCCCGCGCACGCACAGGCGGGCTTTCATACTCCCGGTGGGATAGTAGATTCCGGCATGGATCACCTCCGAGTTCCGTGAACTCGTCTGCGTTCCGATTGAGTCCTCGGCGTCGACGATGACCACCTCTCGGCCGGAGAGGGCGAGCGCTCTGGCAACGGCCAAGCCGATCACACCGGCACCGATCACCAGACAGTCAACGGTCTCGGTCACTCACCCACCCCATGGTCTCGACGTAGACGATGCCCGCCTCGATTCTCGAGACTAGTCGGGTGGTTCGCCGGCGCCGGCTTCGTCGTCTCTCATGGGTTTGCTATCCCTGTTCGTTCGGAGATTCGATGAGCGGTGAATCGCTCTCTTGGGACGCGTGCGGGTAGTCGTCGTCATCCTCGGTGTCGGTGACGGGCAGAGCCTGTTCGAGCTCGTCCGCGACGTCAGCATGCGGGATCGGCTCTTGCGGAGTGCTCATCTGTTCGGGCTCCTTTCTGCGCCGCGGCGCACGGGTGTGAGACGGCCTGCCGAAGGCCTCGTGCGTCGGCTACCCGCTCGGCCGCCTACTCAATCTGCGTGACCGGCGTCCACTACGCGCTGCCGAGATCGATCGTCCGGAAAACGCTCGCCGGCCGATGTCTCAAACCCTTGCCTTCTGGGTATGCCGAATCCGGTGCCGCGCGTCAGCCGGTGCCAGGCCCCCAAGACCAGGAGGATGTCGCGTATGACCAAGTTGGCAGTCATCTACTACTCGGCCACCGGACACGGCACCGCCATGGCGGAGAAGGTCGCGAAAGCCGGTGAGGCGGCCGGCGCCGAGGTGAGGGTGCGACACATCGCAGAGACCCGTTCGCCCGAGCAATTCGCCGAGAATCCTGCTTGGACTGCCAACTACGAGGCCACCAAAGATCTGCCCGCCGCCACCGGCGATGACATCGTCTGGGCTGATGCGGTCATCTTCGGATCACCGACCAGGTTCGCCGCGACCACAGCGCAGTTCCAGACCTTCATCGATTCGCTCGGTGGGCTGTGGGCGCAGGGCAAATTGGCCGACAAGGTCTACGCGGCATTCACCTCCAGCAATACTGCTCATGGTGGCCAGGAGACGACATTGGTCAATCTCTACACCTCGCTGATGCACTGGGGTGGAATCATCGTGGCGCCCGGTTACACCGACGGCCTGAAGTTCGTCGATGGCAACCCCTACGGAGTCGGCCACGTCTCGGGCGCAGAGAACAAGAACCCGCTGGAAGACAGCACCATCGCTGCACTGGAGCACCTGGCCACGCGAGTTGTCGGTATCGCGGGCAGGTTGGCCGGCTGAGCTGAGACCTCCCCGCGTCGCGGCGACATCGATGTTGTCGCGCCACGCAGTGGCCGAAGGTGTGTGAGACATGGGTAACGAGAAGATGCTGTCGGTCAGCGGTTTTGATCTGTGTGCAGAGTCCTTCGGCGATCGCGGAGACCCGGCGCTGCTGCTCATCGGCGGAGCCGGATGCTCCATGGACTACTGGGACGTCGAGTTCTGCGGCGAACTGGCGGCAGCCGGACGCCGGGTCATCCGGTATGACCTTCGCGACACCGGCCGGTCTGTCGCCTACCCGCCTGGCGCGCCGACCTATACGTCCCGCGACCTGGTCGACGACGTCATCGGCTTGCTCGATGTCCTCGGCGTTGCAGAGGGGCATCTGGTGGGTATGTCGATGGGCGGCGGCCTTGCGCAGCTCGTGGCATCGACCCAACCCGCCCGGGTCAGGTCGCTGACCTTGTTCTCGACCACTGCAATCCGTCCGGTCGACGACGAACTACCCCCACCGAGCGCCGCCCTCATCAGGCACTTGTCGAATCCACCGGCGGAGCCGGACTGGCGGGATGCGGACGCGGTGACCAACTACCTGGTGGCAGATCTCCGTGCATACGCCGGGACGCTTCCTGTCGACGACGCTGCCGTGCGCGCACTCGTGCACAGGATCGTGCTGCGTACCAGGGACATCGAGTCCAGTGTCAAGAACCATTCAGTGCTTCCGGATCACCAGGCTCCGGCCGATCTGCAGATGTCGGCGATCACGGCCCCGACGTTGGTCATGCATGGCACCGCCGATCCGCTGTTCCCCCTCGAACACGGCAGGGCGCTGGCCAGAGCGATACCCGGCGCGAGATTCGTTGCGCTGGAAGGGGTCGGGCACGAACTACCACCGCGGCCGGTGTGGCCCGTGGTGATCGGCGAACTCATTCGGCACACAGAGCCGGCCGAAGTGTGACGTTGCTGTTCAGTGCTGTCAGACCGCCGCTCGCGGAGTCGTCGACGCACGGGCGCGCACATCCCAACGATCGCGGGCGATCGACTTCGCGATCTCACCCGCCCGAACAGCGCTGTTGGACAGCAGCGATGAGGAAATTCCGTGCGTGTGTTCGGTTCCTCCCTGCAGGAACACGCCGCCGGGCAGCGGCGTCTTCGCGACCAGTCGGTAGTCGCGGGCGACCTGGGCGCCCTGGGCGTCGAACGCAATGCTGTCGGTGAGGTCACCGAGTATGACGCGCAGGTTCATCGGGTTGAAGCCGGTCGCGCACACCACGGCATCGCAGGCGATGTCCTCGGTCAGGCCGGACGGTTCGTGGCGCACGGTCACAATCACCTCGTCCACGCTCTCGACGACTGCGACGACCTGCGACGCGCCGTGCACGAACAGACGGCGCTGCCCGCGGACCCGTTCGTCGTACTCGCGCGCGTACAGCTCCTCGATGAGCGGAAGGTCGACCGCCGAGTAATTGGTACCCCGGTGGTACCTCATGAGCTGTTGCCGAAATTCCGGTGTGGCCGAATGGAAGTCATCGACGGCTCCGGGATCGAAAATTCGGTTGGCGTAGGGGCTGTCGTCGGCCGGACTGTATCCGTACTTGGCGAAGACCGCGTGGATCTGTGAGTCCTGATGGTGGGTGTGCAGGTGCTCCACGACCTCGGCGGCGCTCTGACCGGCGCCGATCACGAGAAAACTCTTCGGAGTCGGGTCTGGCAGCTCAGCCAGATGTGACAGCAGTTGGTGATTGTGGAAGACCCGTTTCGATGCCGCCACGCCGTGCGGCATCTTCGCCGCCAGCCCTGCAGCGACCACGATGTTGCGGGCGTGCACCACACCCGCATGTCGTCCCTCCACTGTGACCGCAAAGGTGTCGCCCATGCTGTCGATCGAGACCACCCGACTGCCGTACGAGACAGCGGCATTCACGCCACGGGCCGCCCACTCGAGGTAGTCGTGGAACTCATGGCGCGTCGGGAAGAACGTCTGGAAGTTGACGAATTCCGTGAGCCGGTTCACCTCGGACAGATAGTTCAGGAACGTGTAGCGGCTGCGTACATTGCGTTGGGTCGCGAGGTCTTTGAGAAACGACACCTGCATGGTGGTGCGAGGGAGCAGCATCCCCGGATGCCAACCGAACTGCTCTTTGGTCTCGACGAATCGCGACGTGAGTTGTTGCTCCGGCGGCAATTCGGCGTTGAGCTCTTCCAGCGCTATCGCGAGGGCAAGATTCGACGGGCCGAACCCGACGCCGAGGATGTCGACGACCTCCGTGTTGTGGTCATTCATCATCCGCATCCTTTCCTTGTCCTTGGATGTTCCAAGCGGTCCACAACTGGGCGAAGGGGCCCGGCGTGGCGAGTAGTTCCGATGGTGTTCCCTGCTGGACCAGTACTCCTCGGTCCATGACGACCACGCGGTCGCAGGTGACCGCCTGGCTCAGTCGGTGGGCGACGATCAGCGTCGTGCGTCCCGCGGTGGCGGCGATGGCCGAACGATCAAGATCGCGGGCTCCCAGACTCCCCGCCTCCGCGGTGGCCTCGTCCAGCACCGCAACAGGTGGGTCGATCAACACGAGTCGGGCGAGCGCGAGTTGTTGTGCCTGGGCGTCGGTGAGTTGGTGGCCACCCTCACCGACGATGGTGTCGAGTCCGTGCGGGAGATCTCGGGCCCACTCGAGCGCGCCGACGCCGGCGAGGGCCGCCCGGATGTCGTCGGCGCCGGCCGCCGGTTTCGCCAACTGCAAGTCCTCGGTGATCGTGCCGGCGAACACATGCACGTCTTGGCTGAGCACCACGACGTGTTGGCGCACGGTGCGATAGGGCAGGGCGTGAAGGTCGACTCCGCCGATCGTCGCGGAGCCCGAGGTCGGGGGATAGGTGCCGGCCGCGATGGCCGCGAGCGTGGACTTGCCTGCGCCGCTCGGCCCGACGAGTGCCACCGAGGTCCCCGGTTCGATCCGCAGGCTGACACCACGCAGCACCGGATGTCCCGCGTCGTAACCGAAGTGCACATCGCGCAACTCGAGCGCACTGTCGGCGGGCACGGCGGGAGCCGACGCGTAATCGGTCTCATTCGTGGTGTCGGCGTCGGCCACGCCGACGAGTCTGGTCAGGCCGGCCGCGGCCAACTGGAGATCGGCAAAGCTGTAGAGGATCATCCCTATCGGGTTGAACAGGCGGTGGAAGAGCAGCGCTGCGGCGGTGGTCGCACCCACGGTCACAGCACCGTCCTCGACGAGGATGAAACCGACCACCAGAATTGCTGCGAGACCGATGAACTCCGCCCGATTGACCCGCCCCACCAATCGAGTGAACAGGGTGAAGGCCGAGATGGAGATGTCGCGTGCGGCTGCCGACGCGGCTTCGACCCGGGCGATCTCCCGTTCTTCGATTCCGTAGGCGTGCACGGTACGTGCACCGACGATCCTCTCGACGAGTACCTGGGATCGTTCGGCGACCGCTCGTCGTTCGGCTCTGTAGCGGGGTGTCGAACGTGGCAGGTACCAGTGCAGCGCGAGGCCGTACAGGGGGATCGCGATGGCCCCTGCGAGACCGAGCCGCCAGTCCAGACCGGCCATGGTGATGATGCTGACGGCAGCGAGCACCGCGGAGACCACGACCGTCGGCAGAACGGTCGAGACCGCTTTGCTCACCGCGGCAACATCATTGCTGACCCGGGACAGCAGGTCGCCCCGGCCGGCGTCCTCCATGGTCTCCGCGGGCAGCCGTAAGGCGGTCCGGATGACCGACTCCCGCAGGTCCGCCAACAGGTCGGACCCGAGTGCCGCGATGACGTACATCGAGAACCCGGTGGCCAGTCCGCCCACCAGGGCGGCGGTGGCAGCGATCGCGGCGATCGGAAGCAGGACCGAGAGCCGGCCCTCGTCTGCCACCTCGTCGACCAGGATCCCGAGTACGAGGGCCGGCGCGACCGCAGCGATCCCGGCGAGCAAGGAGGCCAGGGCAATTCGGACGAGAGCGGGTCTGCGTTGCGCCAGTGCGACGGTGAGCCGGCGACGAGTCGCGGCACCCGTTGCGACCGGAAGTGCCGTGTGCCTGGTCGGGTCATGTGCGAGGGTCAACGGAGCACCGCCTCGCGGTAGCGCAGGTCGGCCGAGGCGAGCTCGGCATGGGTACCTTCGCCGCGCACCCTGCCACCGTCGACGAAGATCACGCGATCTGCTGACGCCAGTAGCGCGGGACTGCTCGTGATGACGATCGTGGTGTGGTCGCTTCGGCCCTCGTGACGTCGTCGATAGAGTTCGGCGGCCACGGTCCGTTCGGTGACGGAGTCGATGGAGGTCGTCGGATCATGCAGCACGAGAACCGAACTGTCGGAGGCCAGCGCACGGGCCAGTGCCACCCGTTGGCGTTGACCACCGGACAAGGACTGCCCGCGGTCGGAGATCATCCGGTCGATCCCCTCCGGGTGGGAGTCGATGAGGTCGGCTGCCGCAACGGCCCTGAGTGCGGCAGCGGCGTCCGACGCCGCCGCGGCAGGCGCGCCCGTGGTGACGTTGTGCAGCAGGGAACCGCTGAACAGGTCCGTCAGGTGTGGCTGCACCAGCAGTGCGCGGGGAAGCTCGGTCAGATCGGCCGCGGCCGCCGGGATGTCAGAGACCCACACGTCGCCGCGGTGCGGCGTGGCGCTTCCGGCGAGCAGGTCGATGATGCTCGTGCCGTCGATTTGGTCTGTCACCACCACCCCAAGGCAGTCACCGGGTTTGGCGATCATGCTGAGTCCGTGCAGCGATGCGTACTCGACATTCCGGAATTCCACGCCGTGCGGACCTGGTCCGAGCCGTGAGACCCCGGCAGGTTTGGCGAACTCGGCGTCGGTGATCAGGGCAAGACGCTGCGCCGAGGCCCTCGCGGTTGCGGCCTTGCCCGGTAAGAGGGAGAGCATGGCGAGCGGTTCCAGGAAGAACTGGGCCAACCCCAACACGGTGATCAGCTCACCGATGCTGATGCGGCCCTCGAGCGCGAACCACCCGGCTCCGGTCGCGACCGCCACCGCCAGGATCGCACTGACCCCGATCGCAGCGCCCATGAACGCGCCCTGCCCGGCGGACGTGCGGCGCATGGCCGTCAATGCGTGCCGGCTCGCGGCGGAGTACCGCTGCGCTGCCGCGTCTTCGGCACCGATACCGCGAAGTGGCCGCAGTCCGGCGATCAAATCTGTTGCAGCGCCGGTCGCTCTGGCGATGCGCGTCTGCTGGTCCAGGGTCTGCCGGGTCAGCAGGGGAGCGCTCAGCTGCAGAAGACCGAGCACCAGCGGCACCCCGAACAGCACCGTGAGACCCAGTGGCACGTCGATGATCAGCAGGGCCACCGCGCAGACGGCGAGAGCGGCCAGGGCGCCCAGGGCCTGTGGCAGATAACGCAACAGCGCGGCGGTCTCATCGGCGTCGGTTCCGGTCACGGCCAGCAGTTCGCCGCTGCGAAGGTCGGTCCGCAACCGCCGGGGGCCGAGTATCCGGCGTACCGCGTCCATGCGCAGTCGATGAGCCTGACGCAGTGCTGCGTTCATTCCGAGGCGGGCACCGAGCCGATAGCAGGTCGTCAGTGCCACGAAGACACCGGCGAGCACACCGATCCACAAGGCCAGGGCTCCGAGGTCGCCGCCGTCGACGGCCTGATCGACGATGACGCCGATCAGGATGGGAACCGCGACCTCGCACATCTGATGCAGACACAGCAGTACCGAACCGGCGGTGAGTGGTCCACGCCGGTCGAGCAGGCTCTGCCGGATGATCGACCAGCCGGTGGTCGTGTCTCGTGGTGTCATCCGCCGGCCTCGACGACCTGGGCCGAGCGGGGGCCGCGTTCGAGATGCCCCGCGATGATCGGTCCGGCCGTACGCAGCGCCGCAGGGCTGCACATCTGCCAATGGGTGACCGGTAGCGGATGTATCTGGGCAAGGCCTGTCACATGGGGAGCCCAGGAGTCGAACGCTGCCGTCGAGCCGGGATCATCCGCGTCTGCCGAGAAGAACAGCAGGTCTCCGTCGAACTTTCCCGGAACATGCTTGTGGAGCAACGCTGCATGGTGCTCGGCGGCCGCGATCAGGCGTTGTACCTGGGGTTGGCGCAGGCCGGGCGGCATGTCCTCGATCTCGGCGAGGACATCGGCGACGGACTCCGTGGTCAGGTGACTGAGGTGGTCTGAGCCGACATCGTCGAGACCCAGAGCCCCGAGGACGTCCGCGGCGCGCAGACCGGTGTCATCGGTGGAGACAACGGGAATTGCGCTGCTGTCGAGGATGATCAGCGATCCCACCTCGGCACCCGCTTGCGCGAGTTGCGCTGCCATGGCGTGCGCGATCACGCCGCCCAGCGACCAGCCGAGGAGGTGGTACGGCCCGTCGGGGGCAATCCGCCGGACCTCACGAAGGTAGCGCGCAGCGATCGCATCGATCGAGTCGGCGAGAGGTTCTTCGGAGTGCAACCCGGGCACCTGGAGACCGTAGACCGGTCGGTTGTCGTCGAGGTGGCGGGCGAGACCGGCGTAGCTCCACGACAGGCCGAGAATCGGGTGGATGCAGAACAGCGGTGTCGCTGTGCCGGTCTCGCGGATCGGGAGTACCACGTCGAGCGCAGCATCGGCAGCCATCGGGTCGAAGGTGTCGATGCGTCGGGCCAGCGCGAGCACCGTCGGGTCGGCGAGGAACCACTGCAGGGGAATCGGGCGCTGCAGCTGGTCGCGGATCTGTCCGAGCACCCCGATCGCCGTGAGCGAGTTGCCGCCGATGGAGAAGAAGTCGTCGTGAACGCTGACGGCCGGGATTCCCAGTGAGTCGGCGAACGCGGCTGCCACAACGACCTCCGTGGCGGTGGCGGGTGCGCGATGCGGTACCCCGGACTCGAAATCGGGCTGCGGGAGCGCCCTCTCGTCGAGCTTTCCGGTCGGGGTGAACGGAATGGAGTCGGTTGCCATGATGACGCCGGGCAGCATGTGCCGTGGCAGGAACTCGGCCGCGAAGTCCGAGATCTCATCGGTCCGTGACCCGTCGTGCGCCGGCGCGACGACATAGGAGACGAGTACCACCTGTCCGCCCGGTCCGGGTCGGGCGATCGTCACGGAGCGATCGACGTGGGGGTGTCGCGTGAGAACTGCGTCGATCTCACCCAGTTCGATCCGGTGCCCGCGGATCTTGACCTGGTTGTCGGATCGGCCGTGGTAGCGCAGTTCGCCGGAGGGCATCGTCGTGACGAGGTCGCCGGTTCGGTACATCCGGTCTCCGCCGTCGCCAAAGGGATTGGCGGTGAATCGATCTGCGGTGAGCGCCGGTCTGCCGTGGTAGCCGCGAGCGAGCGCCGGGCCCGCCAGGTACAGCTCGCCGGTCACACCGGCGGGCACCGGGCGAAGGCGTGAGTCGAGAACCAGCAGTTCGAATCCGTGGACCGGTCGTCCGATGGCCACCGGGCGCCCGGCGTGCAGCTCGGAGACCGTGGCGATGTCGGTCGCCTCGGTGGGGCCGTAGCCGTTGCGCATCTGCCGTCCCGGGGCCCAACGATCGACCAGTTCGGCGGAGACCGATTCGCCGCCCACGCCCAGGACCAGCAAGCCGGGCAGGTCGACCGGATCGAGCATGCCGAGCATGGTCGGCGTGATCAGCGCGTGGGTGACCCCGTGTCCGCCGATGAGATCGGAGAGTTCGGCGGGCGTGAGGTCGGGCGGGGAGATGACCAGGGTCGCCGCAGCCGACAGGGCGGAGATCTGTTCTCCCACAGCCATGTCGAAGCTCGGTGACGTGTTGTGCAAGAAGCGTGACGTGCTGGTCATGTGGTACCGCAGGAGTCGCTCTGCGGCGAGGTTGGCCAACCCCTGGTGCGTGACGACGACGCCCTTCGGCGTACCGGTGGAGCCGGACGTGTAGATCATGTAGGCGGGGTGCCGCGGTTCCGACGGGTGGTGCTGCGGAGGCTGCGCGGGATCGGTGAACAGCTCCTGCGGAAGGTTTTCGAGGACAACCCACGTCACCGAGTCCGGCAAGCCGGGCCGTTGGTCGCGAGTGGTGATGCCCAGGGCCGCTCCACAGTCGGAGAGCATGTGCGCGATGCGATCAGCAGGATAGTGCGGATCGATGGGGACAAACGCTGCACCGGTCTTCGCGACCGCCCACACCGCGCGGACCGAATCCAGCGACCGGGGCACGGCGACGGCGACGAAGGTCTCGGGGCGGGCCCCGCGGTCGGCGAGTAGACGGGCGAGAACATCGGTCCACTCATCGACGTCGCGATAGCTGTACCCGCGGTTCCGCCAGAGGACCGCGATCCCTGCTGGATTGGCGTCCACGGCTGATGCGATGAGCTGGGCCAGGGTGGCCTGGGGGACTGCTGCCGGACCCCGCATCGGGACGAGTTCGGCACGTTCGGCGTCGGACAACAAGTGCAGCTGTCCGGTTGGTGAATCCGGTTCCTCGGCGACAGCCCGCAGGACTCGCCGCAGTCTCCCGGACAGTGCCTCGACGGCTCCACGCGTGAACGCGTTCTCGTGAAAGGTCAGGCGCAGCGCCAGCTCCGTTCCGGGATCAGCGGTCAGAGACAACGGATAATGGGTGGCCTCGGAGCCGTCGACACCGGTGATCTGCATGCCGTCGATCGATCCGGCGGCCGCGATCGCGTCTGCGTCGAGCGGATATGACTCGAAGACGGTCAGGGTGTCGAAGAGGGAACCGGGTCCGGCGGCAGCCTGGACATCGACCAAACCGAGGTAGTGATGCTCGAGGAGCCGGGTCTGCTCGGCCTGTTGTCGTTGCAGCAGAGCGGATATCGGTTCGTCGGCGTCGATCACGACCCGGACCGGAACGGTGTTGATACACAGTCCGACCATGGACTCGACGCCGTCCAGATCGGCAGGCCGTCCCGAGACGGTGGCGCCGAAGACGACATCCTGCGAATCGACCTGCTGCGCGATGACGATGGCCCAGGCGATTTGGACGATGGTGTTGAGGGTGACGCCGAACCGGGCTGCCACCGCACTCAGCGCAGCGGTCGCGGCCTCGTCGACGACATCGGTCACTGAGTTGATCTCGCCGGTCGCAGTGTGGTTCTCGACCAGCAGCGTGGGCTGGTCACACCCGGCAAACGCCTCGGCCCATGCTGCCCGCGAGGCGTCGTGGTCCTGCCGGTGTACCCAGAGGAGGAAATCGCGGTACGACGGAGCGGGTGGGAGAACGGTGGAGTCGGCATGTGTCGCGTACAGCACCAACAGGTCTCGGAGCAGTAGCGGCATGGACCAGCCATCGACATTGATGTGATGGAGGGTCACCACGAGCTGCCAGTGGTCGTGCCCGGTTTTGATCAATGCGAACCGCAGCAGGGGCGGCCGTTCGAGTCGGAACCGGGTGCCGAGTTCGCGGCGGCGCACGCCGCCGACGGCACGGCTCGATTCGTCGATGTCCAGATCGCTCACGTCCAGTTGTTGCCAGCCGGGTTCGACGTGGTCGACCACGAGCTGCACTGCCGCGCCGCCGCTGCCGGTCACGAACGCGGTTCGAAGATTCTGGTATCGCCCGACCAGGGCCACTGCCGCAGACCGAAGGCGGGCGCCGTCGACCACACCTTCGAGGTCGAGCACGGTCTGGGAGACATAGACATCGCGCACGGGTGCCAACTGAGCGTGGAAGGCAAGACCCTGTTGCAGCGGAGACAACGGCCAGACGTCGGACATGTCTGGGTAACGGTGCCGCCAGCGGTCGAGGTCGGCCTGGGCGACCTGGAACGGATGGAGATCCGAGGGCGTGAGCTGTCCGCCGTTGGCCCTCACGTCATCGGTGAGCACTTCCAGCGAGCGAGTCCAGTACTCGGTCAATGCGCTCACGTCCGAGTGGGAGAGCACCCCGCTCGCATACCCGAAGACCGCGGAGAGGACGGCGGAGCCGTTCGACTCCGTGACGATCGCGTTGACGTCGAGCGCAGCGGCCGCCGGCATGTCCCGGTCCGCATCGGGTTCGAGGATGCCGTCGGTCGCGGGCATCCAGCCGAGCTGGGCGAGTTCCTCGGGAACCGCCTGTGCCCCGGTGCGTCCGAGGTAGTTGAAGCTGATCGCGGGCGGGTGGGTCGTGGTGAGGGCAGCACTCGACGCCGGGTTCAGGTGCCGCAAGATCCCGAATCCGATCCCCCGCCGCGGGACCGCACGGAGGTGTTCTTTCACCCGCTTGAGCACGGCGACCGCGGTCGGCCCGGCCAGGGTCGCAGGCAGTTCGAGTCCGCTCAGGTCGAATCGGACGGGATAGACGCTGGTGAACCAGCCGACGGTGCGGGACAGATCGGCGCCCGGTACCACGGACTCTTCACGGCCGTGCCCTTCGAGCTGTGCGAGCACGGACACCTGCCTGTCGCCGTGCTCGGCCCGCCAGACGTAGAGGGCGTGCATCAACGCGGCGAGGAGCACGTCTTCGACATTGCTGCGGAAGGCTCTCGGTACCTCGTCGATCACGGCCCGGGTCAGATCCCGATCGAGTTCGACCGTGATCCGCTCGACGCTTGCGACGGTATCGATCCGAGGGTCGAGATGCCGTGGCCCCAGCGGATGGTCCGGTGCTGCGAGCACCGACTGCCACCATGGCAGTTCGGCGGTCGCTTCCGGCGCGAGCGCATGCTCGAGCAGGGCATGCGACCATCGGCGCAACGATGTCCCCACTGGTGCGAGTACCGGAGGCAGGCCTGCGGACAGGGCGGCCCAGGCCGAGATCATGTCGGGTACCAGGATTCGCCAGGAGACGCCGTCGACGATCAGGTGGTGCAGCGCGACGACGAGTCGACCGGAATGGCCGGTATCGATCCAGACGAACTGCATCATGTCGCCGGTGCGAGGATCCAAGCGGCCCAGGGCCTGCCGATATTCGGCTTCCGTCGCGGCGCTGGGATCTGTGCCGGCGGGCACCTCGACATGTCGCAGGAGACGATCGACCGCCACCGAGGCGGCAGGCCGGATCTCGAGTCCGGTATCGGTGAGGACGGCCCGCAGGGCGTCGTGGTGATCGATGACGGCGGACAGGGTCGCCACGATGCCCGCCCGGTCGATGCCCTCCGGGAGCTCGAGCACCAGAGCCTGGGAGAAGCGCCCGAACCCTCCGGGGCGTTCGACCATGTCCCGCATCACCGGGAGCAGGGGTAGCGAGCCGGTGCCACCGCCAGGGAGTTCCGCGAGCCGTACGTCGTCTGCCGGGTCTGTGCCGGCGACCTTGGCCAGCGCGGCGACGGTCTTGTGTTCGAAGACATCACGTGGGGTGAAGTGCACGCCGCGGGCGCGGGCGCGGGATACGAGTTGAATCGATCCGATGCTGTCGCCACCGAGTGAGAAGAACGAGTCGTCGACCCCGATCCGTTCTCGTCCGAGCAGCTCTGCCATCAGCTCGGCGATGGTGGTCTGCACCGCGTCAGCGGGAGCCCGGTAGGGGGTCGTCGCGGTGGTGAAGTCGGGCACCGGAAGGCGATCGTGATCGAGTTTTCCGTTGACGGTCAACGGAAGTCGATCGACCACCACATACGCCTCGGGCACCATGTGCGCGGGTAGCGCAACGGTCAGGGCAGTACGGATCGCGGCGGTGTCGATTGCGACGTCGTGGCGCGGCACCAGGTAGACCACCAGACGGTCGCCGTGGTCGGTGACCCGTTTGAGGACCACCGCCTGCCGGACGCCGGGCAGGCGGTGTGCCGCGGATTCGATCTCGCCGAGTTCGATGCGGTAGCCGCGGATCTTGACCTGGTTGTCGGAGCGACCGTGATAGCGCAGTTCACCCTCGACCCAGGAGACGACGTCGCCGGTCCGGTACATGCGGGCACCCGGGACCGAGAAGGGATTGGCCACGAACCGCTCTGCGGTCATCGCGTGTCTGCGGTGATAGCCGCGGGCCAGTCCCGGTCCCGCGAGATACAGCTCTCCGGTGACACCGACCGGGACAGGCCGCAGCCGGGTGTCGAGGACAAGTAGTTCGAAGCCGTGCACCCCCGTGCCGATCGTGACCGGTTGCCCGGCCTCGAGGCGGGCCACGGTGGCGATGTCGGTTGTCTCGGTGGGACCGTAACCGTTGCGCATCTGCCGCCCGGGTGCCCATCGATCGATGAGGTCGGTGGTGACCGCTTCTCCTCCCACACCGAGGACGATCAGCTCGTCGAGCCCGGTGGGATCGAGCGCGGTGAGCATCGTCGGTGTGATCAACGCATGCGTGATGTGTTCGGAGGCAAGCAGATGCGTCAGTTCCTCCGGCGACAGATCCGGCGGCGAGATGACCAGCGTTGCGGCGGCCGACAGGGCGGCGATCTGCTCGCCGATGGCCATGTCGAAGCTCGGCGAGGTGTTGTGCAGGAATCGTGCGGACGGATGCATCGCGTAGTTCAGGCGGCGTTCCGCCGCGAGGTTGGCCAGCCCGCGATGGGTCACCACAACCCCTTTCGGGGTCCCGGTCGATCCGGAGGTGTAGATCATGTAAGCGGCGTGATCGATGTCGACGGAGACGCCGGCGGCGGCGGAGTCTGCATCCCCCTCTGCATCTGCACACGCGTCCGCGGGCACGAGATCGTCGACGATGATCCAGCGCACGGTGTCGGGGAGGTGGGCACGGTTCGCCGCAGTGGTCAGTCCGAGGCGAGCACCGGAGTCGTTGAGCATGTGTGCGATTCGCTCTGACGGATACGCAGGATCCACCGGGAGGAACGCGGCACCGGTCTTGATCACCGCCCAGGTGGCGCGCACCGAGTCCAGCGATCGGCGAACAGCGATGGCGACGGGGGATTCCGGCGCGGCGCCCTGCGATATCAGTCGCTGCGCGAGCTCGGTGGACCAGTCATCGACCTCTCGGTAGGTGTGTCCGACGCCCTGCCACTGCAGCGCGACGCCGTCTGGGTTCGCCTCGACTGCTGCTGCGATCAAGGAACCGAATGTCTGGGGTGCCACCGATGTGCGGCCGAGGGCGGGGGCCAGGCGCTCGTACTCGTCGGAATCGAGGATGGCCACATCACCGACCGGCGTCTCCGGTCGATCGGTGAGGGCGGTGAGCAGCATCAGGAAGCGCGACACCATCGCCGCCGCGGTGTCCGCATCGAAGATGTCGGTGGCATAACGCAGTTCGCACCGGAGCGTGCCGTCGACCTGTTCATCGATGTTCAGTGCCAGATCGAAGTGCGTGGTCCCGTGTTCGAAGTTCAGGGCCCGGACGGCGAGTTCGGGGAGTTGAAGCGCGGCCGCCCCGTCGCCGGTGGTCACCGTGTTGGTCTGCACGCTGAGGGTCACCTGGAACACCGGCGAGAAGGACTGCGTCCGCGGCACGTCGAGCTCGTCCACCAGGCGTTCGAACGGTACGTCTGCGTTCGCGTAGGCGGCGAGGTCGGTGGCGCGCACCTGATCGACGAGATCGTTGAAGCTGGTCGCGGGATCGACGATCGTCCGGAGCGGCACGGTGTTGACGAACATACCGATCAGGTCGTCGAGCAACGGGTCCGAACGGCCGGAGATCGGCGTCCCGATGACGATGTCGGTGGTGCTGCACAGGCGTGACAGCAGGGTGGCGTACGCGGCATGCAGAGTCATGAACATGGTGGCGTCATGCAGCCCGGCGATGTCGCGCAGGCGACTCGCGAGGTCCCGATCCACCGCGAAATCGATTGCGGCGCCGCGGTGACTGACGACCGGCGGCCGTGGACGGTCGGTCGGTAGTGACAGGACCGCAGGTGCGTCGCGCAAGACCTGCTTCCAGTGGTCGATCTGCTTGGTTCCGGCTGCGTCGGGATCGCCTGGGGCCCCCAGCCACGTGTTCTGCCACACCGCGTAATCCGCGTATTGGGCCGGCAGCGGTTGCCATCCCGGGGCGGCTCCTCGCTTGCGTGCCTCGTAGGCGATGGCGATGTCGCTGGCAAGTGGGGCCAGCGACCCACCGTCGGCGACGATGTGGTGCATGATCACCACGAGCACGTGGCTGTGTGCGTCGAGTCGGAACAGCCGGGTGCGCAGGCTCATCGCCTGGGTGATGTCGAAGGGGACACCCGCGAAAGCGCCTATTGCCGGCACCAGTGCGGCGGGGGTGAGCGGGTGCGGGGTGAGATCGATGCATGCCTGCTCGATCGGCAGCACCCGCTGTACGGGACCTGCAGCGTCTTCGGGGAACACGGTTCGCAGAGACTCGTGCCGTCCGGCGACGTCGAGCATGGCCGCTTCCAACGCCGGGGTGTCCAGATCTCCGTCGAGGCCCACCACCAACGGGAGATGGTAGGCGGTTCCGAGGGGATCGAACCGGTGGAGGAACCACATCCGCGTCTGCGCCGGAGAGAGCGGGATCCGGGCGGGACGCGCACCGGGAACCAGAGTCGCGCGCGGGGGTCCCGATGACGCCGGGCGCCGGGCGATCCCGCTGACCGTCGGATTGTCGAAGATCTCGCGGACGGTGAGGCGGGTGTGCAGGTCTGCGTTCACCCGTGAGATGAGCCGGGTTGCCGCAAGGGAATCGCCACCCAGATCGAAGAAGCTGTCGTCGGCGCCGACCCGGTCGAGGTCGAGCAATTCCGCGAAAATCGTCGCGACGCGGACTTCTGCGGGGGTTGCGGGGAGCCGGAAAGGGGCCGATGCCAGTTCTGGTTCCGGGAGGGCAGTCCGGTCGACCTTGCCTGCGCGGGTGGTCGGCATCTGATCGAGCACCGTGATCACCGCCGGCACCATGTAGCCGGGAAGCGATTGGGCCGCAGCAGCCCGAAGGACAGCCGGTTGCGCCACCGCGCCCGGCGCGGCACAGATGTAGGCGACCAGGATCGTCTGGTCGCGCCGGTCTTTCCGGGCGACGACCACTGCCGTGCCCACGTCGGCACGGCGGTTCAGCAGTGCCTCGATCTCGCCGAGTTCAACCCGTTGGCCGCGGACCTTCACCTGTGAATCGGTACGTCCCAGGTACTCGAGCCGGTGGTCGGCCGTCCAGCGAACCATGTCGCCGGTCCGGTACATGCGCTGGCCTCCGCCGATCGGATCGGCGACGAACCGTCCTGCGGTCAACGCGGGGCGGTCGAGGTATCCGCGGGCCAAACCCGGACCCGCGAGGTAGAGCTCACCGGCGACGCCTTCGGGCATCGGGCGCAACCAGCGATCGAGCACCAGTGCCCGGACCCCTTGCAGGGGCGCGCCGATGGTGATCGCGGCAGGGGTGTCGAGGGCCTCGGACATGCTGACGACGATGGTGGCCTCTGTCGGACCGTAGCTGTTGTAGAACCGCAGCCGGGTGCCGAACCTCGCAACGAGATCGGGTGGGCACACATCGCCGCCGACCACGATTGCCTCGAGCGACTCGAGTCCGGTGGCGTCGAGGGTGCCCAGAACGGCAGGCGCGCTGACGATGTGGGTGACGTTGCCGCGCCGTATCACCTCGCCCAGTTCGTCACCCCCGACCACATCTGCCGGCGCGATCACCAGTGTCGCCCCCGCGCTGAAGGCCAGGACCATCTCGAAGATCGATGCGTCGAAACTCGGTGAACTCACCCGCAGAACCCGGGACGTCGAGGTCACGGCCAATTCGGGACGCGCTTCCGCCGTGAAGGTCGCCAGGCCCCTGTGTGAAACGGCAACGCCCTTGGGCACACCGGTCGAGCCGGAGGTGTAGATGATGTACGCGACGTGGTCGAGACGCAGGCGCAGCCCACGGTCGGCGTCGGTGATGGGCGCATCGGATTCGGCGGCAACGGCGCCGCTGAAAGCGGCATCGTTGATCTCGAACCACGGGATCATCTGCGGCAGAACGGCGGTGGCGTCCGTCAGGCCGATCGTCGCCGCCGAGTCGGCGATCATGTGCTCCAGTCGCTCCGCCGGGAGCAGCGGATCAAGGGGGAGATACGTGGCACCGGTCTTCGCGATCGCCCACAGTGCGACGATACCGTCGACGCCGCGTGGGAAGGCCGACGCGATCACGGACCCGGCAGTGGCGCCCAGTCCGATGAGCCGCCGGGCGAGCCTGTTCGTGGATCGGTCCAGTTCGACGTAGTCGATGGTGAGATCGCCGAGCGCGAGCGCCGACCCGCCCGCGCTCACGCCGCGAGCCAGGATGTCTGCCAGCAGGATCGGGGGGAGCGCGGGTGCGCCGAGCGCCGGTACGAGCGAGCGTCTCTCCGACGCGGTGAGCACATCGAGATCGAACACCCTGGAATCAGATGACGCTGCTGCGAAGGTTCCCAAGAGAGCGACAAACCGGCGGTGATGGTTGCTGAGGTCGGCGTCGGTGTAGGAACGGCGGTTTGCTTCGAAATCGATACGGGTGGTGCCATCGACGCTGGGATACAGATTGACCGAGAGGTCCTGAACCGGACCGGTCGACAGGATCTGGAACCGACCGGACACGGGGCCGAGTTTGACGTCGGAGGGGAAGTTCATGATGTTGATCGCCGGCCCGTAGAAGCCGCGAGGATCCTCGCTGCCGCCCACGTCGCGCCGTAGATCTTCGCTGCGGTACCGCTGATGGCGAAGGGCACCGGTGAGCTCGAGCTGAACCTGCCCGACGAGCTCGGAGACGGTTGTCGTCGGCGATATCGTCACGCGGATCGGGACGACATTGGAGACCATGCCCCCGGAGCGGCGTAGTACCGCGCTGGTGCGGCCGGAGACCGGGAGGCTGAGCACCACGTCGTCGGTGCCGGTCACGTGCGACACGTACGCTGCGAGCGCCGCGATGAGCATCGGGGTCTGGAACGAGTTCGTCTGTTGGGCGGCGACGTCGAGCGCGGCGGTGAGCTGCGGCGAGAGCAGGCCGCCGATGCGTCGCGGACATACGTCCGGCGCTGCGCTCGTCGGTGACAGGCTCACCGGGTCCGGCAGTCCCGCAGCCTTTCCCATCCAGTAGGCACGGTCTTTCGCGAAACGCGTAGACGAGCGGTATGCATCCTCGGCCGTGTTGAGCTCGGTCAGCGGCGGCACCGACGGCGGATTCGGATCGTGGTTGTCGAGCGCCGCGGTGTACAGGTCGCTGGCGCGGTTGATCAGCAGGATTGCGCCGTAGCCGTCGATGACGATGTGGTGGATGCAGGAGTACCAGTAGTAGTGCTCGTCGCCGAGTCGTAATACTGCGCCTTTGATGAGTCGGTCCCGCAACAGGTCGATCGGTGCCGAGTAGTTCGCGACCATCCAGGCCTGCGCGGCAGCTGCGGGGTCGGGCTCGCGGCGCAGGTCGATCCTCTCGAACCTGTCGGTGAGGGTGTTGTCCACGACTTGAAAAGGCGTACCGTCGATTTCGATCAATCGAAGCATTCCGCAGTCGATCTCGTGCATGCTGTCGCGCACCACGTCGTCGAGGAGGTCGACGTCCAGTGGGCCGTTGATCTCCGCGTAGTTGGCGATGACGATCGGGGTGTCGGGCATCAGGTGCTGGGCGAACCAGATCCCCCGCTGAGCCGCGGTCAGCGGGAAAGCCGAGCCGTCGGCTGTGCTGGCCGCTCGGCCGGCGGGGCTGATCTGCGACGGATCTACCGATTCCACGTGACGCTCTTTCGTATCTTCTCTGAGCGCGTAAATCACCTGCCGAGGACACAGTCGTGGGCTCGGATATTAGGGAATGCTTCGCTAAGAATAGTTCGGTAAGGCTAAGTTTGCATGAGGCCGGTTATTCGGTCAAGCTGAACCCGATAAATCGCTGTGGTGCCGTGAGGCACCGGCCCGAACGAATGAAAAGGTCAGTTCATGCGAGTAGCGACCTTCGGCTACCAGACCTGGGGTCACAAGACCCTGGACGCGTTGATCAACTCACACCACGATGTGGTCCTGGCGGTGACACATCCGCCGAGCGAGCACTCCTATGAGAGCATCTGGTCCGATTCGGTCGAGGATCTCGCACGCGCCCACGACATTCCGGTTCACCTCGCGCAACGCCCCGACAACGAGCTGATCGAACGCGTCAAACACGCCGAACCCGACATCATCGTCGCCAACAACTGGCGCACGTGGCTGCCACGGGAGTTGTTCGACCTGCCCCCGCACGGCACCCTGAATCTCCACGACTCGATGCTGCCCAAATTCACCGGGTTTTCGCCGGTCATCTGGGCGCTCATCAGCGGGGCACCGGAAGTCGGTCTGACCGCCCACCGGATGGACGACGAACTCGACACCGGGGATGTTCTGGTGCAGCGGGCCGTGCCCATCGGCCCGACGGATACGGCAACGGATCTGGTCCGGGCGACAATCGACATCATCCCAGCGGTGCTGCTGGAATCCCTCGATCTCATCGAGACCGGGACCGCGGTGTGGAAGCCGCAGAACCTCGCCGACCGCACGTTCTTCCACAAACGCGCCGACCTCGACAGCCAGATCGACTGGTCGTGGCCCGCCGAGGACATCGAGCGCCTGATTCGTGCTCAGTCGGATCCATATCCGAACGCGTACACATACTTTCGTGATCGACGCCTCCGCATCACCAAGGCCACCGTGTCGGAGGGTGTGTACGGCGGTACCCCCGGCCGGGTCTTCATCCACGAAGGTGACGGCATGGTCATCG
The DNA here is from genome assembly GCF_002095435.2 of Williamsia sp. 1138. Taxonomy (GTDB): domain Bacteria; phylum Actinomycetota; class Actinomycetes; order Mycobacteriales; family Mycobacteriaceae; genus Williamsia. The sequence goes on along the minus strand of NZ_MJEJ02000054.1, from coordinate 371,060 downwards.
TCGCCGGTTCCGACGCCTACCGGGGCAGGAACCGGGGTCTGGTCATCGAGCGGTTGCGCACCGATGACGGTGTCGAGCACTCGGGCAAGGATTTCTTTCCACGCGGAGGCGGTTATCTGACCTCGGTCTGAGTTGGCCCCACTGGCTGACGGTCTTACTGAGCTGACGGTCTTGCCTCGGCTGACGGTCTTGCCCGAAGTGTTTGCAGTTCTGCTGCAGCCGGGAAAGGATACGTAGACCGACGAAAGGGGCCGACGGGCGATGACAGCACCAGGACGACCGCATGTGGTGATCGTGGGAGGCGGGTTCGGTGGCCTGCACGCGGCTCGCCGACTCAAGAACGCCGACGTCGAGGTGACGCTGCTTTCTCGGGGAACCAGTCACGTCTTCCAGCCGCTGCTGTACCAGTGCGCGACCGGCTTGCTCTCGGAGGGATCCATTGCGAGCCCTCTGCGACACCTGCTGCGTCGACAGCAGAACGCTCACGTCGCGCTCGGGGAGGCCACGTCGATCGACCCCGCGGCGAAGATTCTCACCGCCAGCAGGGTCAACGGTTCGACATTCGATTTGAAATACGACTATCTCGTCGTCGCCGCGGGTATGCAGCAGGCCTACCACGGACATGACGAATACATCGACTGGGCGCCGGGTATGAAAACTCTCGACGACGCGCTGACGATTCGCCGGAAGTTGGTCAGCGCCTTCGAGATGGCCGAGTCCCTGCCCACCGCCGAAGAGCGCAAGCCGTGGCTCACCTTCGCGGTCGCGGGCGGTGGACCGACCGGGGTCGAGTTGGCCGGGCAGATCCGCGAACTCGCCGTGCACGCCCTCACCCACGAGTTCCGATCGATTGATCCGCGAGAGGCCCGCGTTCTGCTCTTCCACGGCGGTGATCGGGTGCTCGAGAGCTTCGACAAGAACCTCTCGAAGAGAGCCTTGCGCACGCTCGAAAAGGTGGGTGTGGAAACCCATCTCGGGGTCCACGTCACCGACGTGACCCCCCGGGACATCGAGACGACCACCAAGGCCGAGCCGAAGACGAAGACCCGCTACGACACGAGAACAGTCGTCTGGACCGCGGGTGTCGAGGCGGTGCCGTTCGCCAAGGCGCTCGCCACCGCACTCGGGGTCCCGCAGGACCGCAGCGGTCGGATCGCGGTCGAAGCGGACCTGTCGGTGCCGGGCCATCCGAACGTGTGGGTCGTCGGCGACATGTCCTCGCGCGACAACCTGCCAGGTGTGGCAGAGGTGGCGATGCAGGGTGGGCGGCACGTCGGCAAGCTGATCGCCGCAGAGGTGGAATCAGGTTCGGCGCCGCGTCCACCCTTCAAGTATCGAGATCTGGGTAACGCCGCGTATGTCGCTCGTGGCCACGCGCTCATCCAGGCCGGGCCCTTGCACCTGTCGGGAAGCCTCGGCTGGATATCTTGGGGCGTCATCCACATTGCGTTTTTGTCCGGCGCACGCAATCGTGCCGGCACCCTGCTGAACTGGGGTGCGACCATGCTGACCAACTCGCGCCGTGAGCGTGCCGTCACGTTCGGGGACTCGAGGATCGCCCGAAACCAGTACTTCAAGAACGCCGAGAAAAAAGCTAACCGGTAGAAACGCCGTTCTGCGAGGTGAGGAGGGCGGGCGGAAGCGCGCGGCTACGACCCGGATCAGGTGGCAAATCCCAGCGAAGCGAGCATCAGCGCGAACAGAAACCATCCGGCGCCCTGCCAGATCGGCCAGCTGTCCCCGTGTTTGTACGCCTTGTAGGCCCGGATCAGAGCGCCGACGCCGCCGCACAGCAGTATTGCGGTGACGCCGAATGTCCAAGCCAGACCGCCGGATCCGACGGTGAGTGCAACGACGAGCCAGATGCCGGCGACCACCACGACTCCCGCGATGTACAGGCCTGCGCTGCGGAGTGCGGCGGGATCGTTCCACCGTTTCTCCACGTCGTTCGTGGTCATGGCGTCTCTAGAAGGATCAGTGGATGACATGCTCGCCTCGGGTCGGATAGTGCGTGCGGTAGATGGCATGGTCCCGTCGGCTCTTGAGGTACTCGAGGTGATCATCGCTGAGCGCATCGGTTGCGCGGTAGGCGAAGAACGCCCACGCGTTGAGACCGATGGCCGCCAAGCCGCAGAACAACGCGGCCTGCATGTGGCCACCGGCAAGGGTGATCAGCGTCAGAGCCAGGGCAGCGGTACCGGCCATCACCGCGAGCAATCCGGACCAGCCGACCGGCAGCACCAGCCTCGAGCGAAGGCTTCGTCTGACGGTCCTGGGTTTTCCGGTTCGGGTCATCTTCGCTCCTCTCGACTCGGTAGATGAGTTCGGTGTCGGGGTACCCAAGGTGAGTGCTCGAAAACAAACCAGCACCGGTCGGGACCGGAAAAGATATCGCTGATCTGCGCAAAGGGGGCCACCGCGTGGCCCCGGTGATGACCCCGCCCACGTTCGGCGTGGAAGAAGAGCTGCTGCTCGTCGACGCCGCCTCCGGCCTGCCGTTCATGGAGGGCGACGCTGTGCGTCATGTCGCGAACTCCCTCGGCTTGGACCTCGACCTCGAACTCACCCCATGTCAGATCGAGACCGCGACGCCCATCCTGGACACTGCGGCCGAGCTCAGGGAGCATGTGGCGCGCAGTCGGCAGACAGCCGACCTCGCTGCCAGAGAGACCGGTGGCCGCGTGCTGGCCACCGGCGTACCGCCCTCGGTCGGTGATGCCCGGCCGGTGTCTCCGAACGAGCGGTACGGACGCATCGCAGACAACTTCGGGCTGCTTGCGCGCGAACAGGGGGTCTGCGGATGCCACGTGCACGTCGCGGTCCCGGACCGTGCTCGAGCCATCGCCGTCGGCAACGCACTTCGTCCCTGGATTCCGGTGCTGCTGGCACTGACCACGAACTCGGCGATCCACGACGGAGTCGACTCTGGTTACAGCAGTTGGCGAACGGTTCTCTGGTCGCGATGGCCCAGCGCCGGACTTCCGCCACACTTCGATTCGGAGTCCGACTACGACGCTGCGGTGAACCGTATGCTCACGGTTGGTGCAGCACTCGACAAGGGAATGATCTACTGGGACGTACGACCTTCTCGGGACTATCCGACGGTCGAGGTCAGGGTCGCCGACGTGCCGGCCACCGTGTCCGAAACCGTCTTGTACGCAACCATTGTGCGGGCATTGGTGATGACCGAGTTGGCGGCGATCGACCGGGACCGGCCTGCCCGACCGACCATTGATCAGGAGCTCCTGCGTCTCGGTAAGTGGCGCGCCGCCCGTGACGGTATCGCAGGGTCGCTGGTCGATCCCCTCAGTGGAAGCATGGTTGCCGCCAGGACTGCTGTAGATGCTCTGATCGAGCATGTCTCGGACGCCCTCGATGTGCTGGATGAGGGAACGGCTGTTCGGAGCGGCGTGGCGAGTGTGTTCGCGAAGGGTAACGGAGCGGCCCAGCAACGCCGGGTCTTCGCCGAGTCGGGGGTGGGTGCCGTCGTCGAACATGTTGCGCGGCAGACGATCGCCGATACCGGGACTCCGTAGGGCGCCAGCCGGGGCACGTAGTCAGGCAGCGGTGAAGGTGTTCCGATACTCACTGGGTGAGGTGTTCATGATGCGGGTGAAGTGATGGCGGAAGGTCACGACTGAACCGAATCCGACCATTCCTGCGATGCGTTCGACCGGGAGGTCCGAGGTCTCGAGCAGCTCCAGACTGGTGTCGATGCGCCGCGCGATCAGCCATTTGATCGGGGTGGTGCCGGTCGCCTTGGTGAACTGGCGCAGATAACTGCGCCTGGACAACATTGCCCGGTCGGCCAGCTCATCGAGGCTGATCGGCGAATCCAGATGCGCCAGAGCCCAATGCATGCTGTCGGTGATGGCGGTATCACCGTCGAGGGCAGGTATCGGACTCTCGACGTACTGCGCCTGGCCCCCGGACCGATGAGGCGCGGCCACCAGGCTCCGGGCGACATCGTTCGCTATCTGAGGACCGTAGTCGCAGCGGACGAGGTGTAGCGAGAGGTCGAGACCGGCTGAGCAGCCGGCGCTCGTCAACACCGAACCCTCGTCGACGTAGAGCGGTCGCGGGTCGACATCGACTGCAGGGTAGCGCTCTTGGAGCATCGTGGTGTAACGCCAGTGGGTGGTTGCCCGTTTGCCGTCGAGGAGGCCGGCGGCCGCGAGGACGAACGCGCCGGAGCAGAAGGAGACGACTCGGGCGCCGCGGTCAGCAGCCTCCCGGACGGCGTCGACGAGTCGCGCTGAGACGGGAGCGCGCACATCCGCGACACTGGGGATGATGACGGTGTGCGCGGAAGCAAGCTCGCTGAGGCCGTGCGGTGTACGCAGCGTGGCGCCCCCCACGACGCGCACTCTTTCCCGCGTCTCGGTGCACAACCGCAGGTCGTACCAGGGCCGGCCGACACCCGGCCAGAAGAGATCAGACAATTCCGAGAGGCCGAAGATCTCCGCGGCAATCCCCATCTCGAAAGCGGTCATCCCGTCGTACGCGAGGACGGCCACTCGTCGCGGCCCGGCATCGTCGGTTTCACTCATGTCACTATCTTATCGATCAGCGGCGTTGGTGCCACTGTTGGAGGCGCCAGTCGTGCTCGATGATCGAAGCATGGGTACAGAGAACCGCCAAGCGGTACAGAAGTTTTGGAGTGCGATACGAGCGATCGCGGCAGGTGTCAGCGCGGGCAATGCAGTGCGGCACAACGTGGCGCCGGCGGCCAATTCGTCGGCAAGAACCGACCCGGTACCGGATTGTGCAGCAACGCGCCGCGGATGACCGGGTGGGTCAGGACTGCTGCGGTCGCGCGGGGTAGCGCGACATGAGCTCCCGCGCAGAGGCCTTGTCGCCGTTCATCGCCACGATCAGTTCGTCGATCGAGTTGAACTGTTCTTGCTTGCGTACGAGGTGGGTGAGCTCGGTGATCGCGTTCGCGCCGTACAGATCCGCGTCGAAGTCGATGACGTAGGCCTCCACCGTGCGCTTGCGACCGTCGAAGGTCGGATTCTCACCGACCGACACGAGGGTCGGCAGCCAGGTGCCCGGGTGCAGGGAGCCGCGGGGCGGGTCGCCGTCTGCCAGGGTGAACCAGCCGAAGTAGACGCCGTCTTCAGGAATCCGGCTTTCGTCTTCGGCGGCGATGTTCGCGGTGGGAAATCCCATCGGGGCACCGCGGCCCTCGCCACGAACGATCTCACCCGCTGCGTATCCGAGAAGGTTCACTCCTTGAGCGTAGCGGGACCGCGGCCTTCCGGTTCGAGACCATCGTCGTCCACGAATACGAGGTCCCCGTCATCGAGGGCCACTGCCCAACGTCGGGGCTTGGTCTCGTGGCCTCCTCCCAGGTCTACGGCCGAACCTTCGACGGGAGGCCCGAAATCGTCGACGATCTTCCCGGACCTGTTCTGCTCGATCACCACCCTCGAGCCGACAGCAAGCGCGTTTTCGTGATCGCCCGCGCCGGAATGGTCGTTCGGCGCCGGGTTCGGCTCGGAGGTCATGGCACACCCTTTCAAACGTAAGTAGACCTACCTTAAGCACAAGGCATCACCGATTTGCTTCATCGAACCCCCGAATGGGTCACATGGCGTGAGACGGAAGACCAAAACTCTCAGCGACTCAAACCCGTGGCAACCCCGGCCTCGGGGTCGTAATCTCACCCACGGCCGACAGGACCGTCGAATGCCATCGAGCCCTGGGAGTTGTGATGCCGCTGGTTCTGACCAGTTCTGCGACGGAACCCCCGAAGTGGGCGCACCGCGGCCCGCGCTTCGCGGCACACGCGCAGGTCGCCGAGGATATCGTCGAGTTCGTGCTGGGAATACAGAAATGACGTTGGAGCTCTCGGAGCAGCATCGTAAGGCGCTGGCCGAACTGGGGCGGTTTCCACTGATCGACGCGATCATGGGTCGCCGTTCGCGGAGATTCCCGGTCGGTGGCAGTATCCCGGACGGGCCGCTGGCCTACGAATCGACCGAGCCTGCACGCCCGATCACGGAGGTCGAGCGGGCATTGATCGTCAGTGTTCTGGCCGGCGTGACGGGCTGGAATTACGGGATAACGCGCCACCCCGGGTATGCGCCGAACGTGCCCAACTACCCGGGTTCGGCGGGCGGTAGGACGTTCCCGTCGGCGGCGGCCTTCCACACGAGCCAGTTGTTCTTCACCGACGACTCGGGAACCTACTTTTTCGGCTCGCGCGATGCGGCGCCGCACCAGGACCGGGCCGCAGGGCCGGCCGATCTCGAATCCTGGATCTCCTCGACCGCCGACAGCTACCGGCAACTGTCGTCAGAGCGCTTGGTGCTGCCGCGAGAAGAACCGTACATGGAGGGCCACAACACCTGGATCGCGAATTGGCCCGGCAGTCTGTTGGCGTTCCCGGTCGCCGATCTCTCCGAGCATCTGGTGGCCAACCTCAACTTCTTCGCCGCCAACGGATATGTCATCTACGACGACGTGCACGACAACCCCGTACCCGGCATCGAGAAGTTCTCCTCGATGGCGCATTTCGACGATCCGGTGCCGCTGTCTTTTGTCGAGCAGTACACGCTGGCCGAGGCGAGCGCCGAGCTGGCGACCGCCACCAACACCGGGGTACTGCTCCTGCAGGGGCTCGGCCTGGGCGGCTGGACGTTCGACGGCCTCGACCGGCTCAGTGTCCTCGGTGCCGGTGGCGACCCGAAGGCGCCGGGTCTGGGATTCTCCTACGACACCGACGATCGCTGGCCGTTCCCGAATGCGACCGGGCTCGAGGGAGTGTTCGAGACCCTCGTGCCACCCTTTGTCGACTCGGTCACCGCCGGCGTCGAGAAGTACTACCGTCGCAAGTTCGGCCCCGGTGGCCCGGGACATCCGGATACCCCGGGACCGTGGTCGGATTCGCCGAAGGTGCGGTCGGAATATCTTCCGGCACAAGATCTTCAAGAGCTCGTCACCCTGCAGGCCGAGTACATCTACCAGCGGTTCGGGAAGCTGCCCGGGACCGTTCCGACCGTGCATGTACTGATGTACCTGCAAGCGCAGAACCTCGACCGAGGTTTCTACGATCAGAAGTTCGGGCCCGGTGCCTATCTGCCGACCCATATCCACCACGATGAAGTCTGGAGCTGACAACCTGATGTCCGACCCTGTGAAGGTCTCTGTAGTCGTAGGAAATCCGAAGCCGCAGTCGCGGACCCGTACCGTGGCCGAGGCGCTGGTCCCGGCCCTACTCGGTGAAGGGACCTACGAACTCGAGGTCATCGAACTCGCCGATCTTGCCGACGAGTTGTTCCAGTGGGGATCGGAAAAGGTCACAGCTGCGAAGACGTCGGTGGCGGCCAGTCATCTGGTCATCTTCGCCACCCCTACCTACAAGGCGTCATACACCGGCCTGCTGAAGGCGTTTCTCGATCAGTACGGCACCGACGGCCTCAAAGGTGTGGTGGCGATCCCGGTGTTCACCGGCGGCGATCTGACGCACTCTCTGGCTCCGCAGACGACTCTCGCGCCGCTGTTGCTCGAGCTGGGGGCAGCGATACCCGGCCGGGGCCTGTACTTCGTGATCGACGATCTACCGCAGCTCGATGACTTCATCAAGAAGGCAGCTGCGGAGTACGCGGCGGTCTTCGCCTCGCTCGCGAACGTGGCGCGCACAGTCGGCTGATTCGGTTGTCGCGCCCGAACGGTGCGAAAGTGGGACGATCAACGGTGTGACCGATGTGATCGAGCCCCGCGGGGCAAAAGAGAAGCGGGAACTCTCCCCGCACGTCGTCGTGTTGTTCGGGGCGACAGGCGATCTGGCGCGCCGCAAACTCCTGCCTGGGCTGTTCCACCTGTTCATGTCGAAACTCGCCCCGCCGATGCGCATCGTCGGAACGTCGCTCGACGACATGGACAGCGAGGGATTCCGGGAAATCGGGGTCAAGGCGTGCAGTGAGTTCTCCAGTCGGGTTTTCACACCGGAGGCCGCCGCCGAGTTCGGTGCGACCCTGACCTACGTACCGCAGGGTGAGGGCGCCGAGGCGCTGGCCGCAGCGGTGCGGGAGCAACTCGACGTGCTCGGCAGCGAGGCCCGGATGCTGCACTATCTGAGTGTCCCGCCCAAGGCCGCGATGGCGGTTCTGGAGATGCTGCACGAGGCCAACCTCGTGAAGCGATCACGCGTGATCATGGAGAAGCCGTTCGGCACCGATCATGACAGCGCAGTGGCCCTCAACGCCTCCATCCACCAATGGTTCAAAGAAGAACAGATATTCCGCATCGACCACTTCCTCGGGAAGGAGTCGGCGCAGAACATTCTCGCCTTCCGGTTCGCGAACGGCCTGTTCGAGCCGATCTGGAACCGGAACTTCATCGACTACATCCAGATCGATGTGCCGGAAAAGCTGTCGCTGGAGGGTCGGTCACACTTCTACGAGTCGACCGGCGCTTTCCGGGACATGGTGGTGACCCACCTGTTCCAGATTCTCGCGTTCGTCGCCATGGAACCGCCGACCGCGTTGGCCCCTGGACCCATCGGTGAAGAGAAGAACAAGGTCTTCCGCTCGATGCGGCCGCTCGATCCGCACAACGTGGTACGCGGTCAGTACGCCGGTTACCGCGACGAGCCCGGCGTTGCCCCGGAGTCGGAGACAGAGACATTCGTCGCGCTCAAAGCCGAGATCGACAACTGGCGTTGGGCAGGTGTGCCGTTCTATCTGCGTACCGGCAAGAGCCTCGGCGAGGGCCAGCGCATCATCTCCATTGCCTTTCACGAGCCACCGAAGAGCATGTTCCCGGAGGGATCCGGTGTCGGGCAACATGGCCCGGATCACCTGACCTTCGACCTTGCCGACGCGTTCAAGGTGTCGCTGTCGTTCTACGGCAAGAAGCCCGGCCCAGGAATGAAACTCGACAAGCTGAGTCTGCAGTTCGCGATGCAGGACACCGACCAGGTCGGACTCGTCCTCGAGGCCTACGAGCGATTGATCCTCGACGCGATGAAGAACGACCACACCCTCTTCACCACCGCAGAGGGCATCGAAAGGCTATGGGAGGTCTCGGCTCCGCTGCTCGAGAGTCCTCCGCCGGTGCGAAGCTACGACCAGGGCTCGTGGGGCCCGAACGCGATTCACCAACTCATCGCTCCGCACGCGTGGAGGCTTCCCTTCGAACGGATCTGGCGGGGTCGCAAGGAGACCTGAGCGCCGTTGGCTCAGGCCCGTTCCCGGACACCCTCGGCTGCATACTCTTTCATCAGCTCGCGCTCTTTGGCGGCGTTCGGGTAGCAGAACAGAACCACGAGGCCACCGGCCAGGACAACCGCGATCGCGGCGCCGTAGGCCAGGAAGTCGCCGTGTACGAAGGCTTCTCGGGCTGCGGAGAGGATCTCGTCGGCGTGGTCGGGATAGCGTGCGGCCAGATCCTCGGCGCTGGAGAACGACTTGGTCAGCGCTGCCTGCGTCTGATCTGTGATGGTGCTCGCGTCGGGCGACCCCGCGATCTGTTTCGAGAGGTTGTGTGCGTAGCCGGCGGTGAGGATGGCACCCAGGATCGACTGCATGATCGCCCCGCCGAGGTCGCGCTGGAGGTCGGACATGCCCGAGGCCATACCGGCCCGCGACAGAGGTACAGATCCGGTGAGTGAGCGCGACGCCGGAGTGCCTGCGATGCCGACCCCGAGCCCGATGCAGATGTAGACGAAGGCGACCCGCCAGTAGTGCGCCGTCTCGGTCCACAGGACCATGGCCGCAACCATACCGACGGCGATGATCGAGATCCCGACGAGCAGTGTCAGCCGCGATCCGCGGGTCTCCACCAGCCGGGCCGAGAACGGCGCCACTGCCACCATGCTGATCGCTGCCGGCAGGACCGACGAGCCGGCGGCCAGCGTCGAGTAATGCAGCACGTTCTGCAGGTACTGCTGGCCGATGTACATGGCGCCCATCAGGGTTCCGAAGACCACGACACCACCCATGGCCGCGACCCAGAAGGTCGGACGAGCCGCGATCTTGAGGTCGAACAGGGGCGTGCTCGCGTGGCGCTGGCGGATGACGAAGGCGATGCCCGCGCTCACCGACACCGCGCCGAGCACCGCGGCTACCAGACCTGCGCCGGCCATGGGGAGGAAATTGAGGCACAGCACCATTGCGCCGATGAACAAGATCGAGAAGACGCCCCCGAGATTGTCGACCTTCTCGCTGGCGTCCCCGCCGTCCGCCGGCACCAACCTCCACGCGGCAAAAAGGGCGATCACCGCGAGCGGCATGGTCACCAGGAAGACCGAATGCCAGCTGAAGACCTCGAGCAGCCCGCCGGAGAGCACCGGCCCGAGCGCCGAGATCGCGCCACCGAGTGCTGACCATGCGGCAATTGCCTTGGTGCGGCTGGCCCCTTGCCACAGTGCGGTGATGATCGCGAGGGTGGTCGGATAGGCGAGGCCCGCAGCGATACCGCCGAGGAGTCGACCTGCGAAGAGCACCTCGATGCTGGGCGCGAAGCCAGCGATCAGCGATGCCGGGATCGACAGGCTCATGCCGATGACGAGCATCCGCTTGCGTCCGTGCCGGTCGCCGAGCGCGCCGAAGTACAGGACCGAGGCAGCCAGCCCGAGCGAGTAGCCGACGGCGACAAGATTGAGGCCCACGGCACTGGCGTCGAACGCCTCTCCGATGTCGGGCAACGCGACGTTGGCCACCGCGAGGTTGATGTTGGCGACACCGGCCACCAAGATCAGGGTTCCGAGTACCAACTTCGCCTTGGGCGGCGCCTTGTCGACGATCTCGGCCGCCATCGATGACTCCCCTCATCGGCGCTTGACGCGCCAGCTGAAGACCGCACTGGTCTGCACAGGTCGGAACGAGAGTATCGCGAAAGAGTTTGTGGCGAGCGTTGTTCTACCCGGTGTAGCGATTGACCGGCTCGGGCGTTCCGCGGTGCTCGCAGCCAGTGCGGCGACGGCGACGGGACCCGGGTCGGGCGCTGTCAGGCCTTGTCGAGCGCGGCGCGGATGATGTGTGCCAACTCGACTGGGGCATCGCTCTGCACGGAGTGCCCGGATCCCGGAACGGTGACGACGTCGATGTCGGGTCGTCGGCGCCGGTACTCGTCGACGTCGGCATCGGCCACGAACGGGGAAGCTCCGCCGCGTACCAGCGTGTACGGGATCGTGCTCGCAGAGAACGCTTCCCAGAGCGGATCCGCCTCGATGGACACGCGGATCTTGTCGTAGCGCCACTGCCGGCGGCCGTCGGGCAGCTGCCGGGTGTTGTGGACGACCCCGCGGCGGATCGAGGACTTGCTGCGGTTCGGTGCGGCCGCGGAGGTCAGGTCGACCAACTCGTCCAGGTCGTCGAATGTGTCGGGGCCGCTGACCAGTGCGACCGTTCCGCGGGCCTCGTCGGTCAGCTTCTTGACGTTTGCGGGTGATTCAGGGCTGACGTCGACGAGCACAGCCCGCTTGATCAGTCCCGGCGACTGCGCGGCGATGGCTATCGTGGTCAGTCCGCCCAGCGACATGCCGACCACGAGTTCTGCGGCTGGTGCATGCTCTGCAATGAACGGCGCGACCGCCTCGGCGTTCAGTTTCGGGTGATAGTCGTGGTCGTCTCGCCATCCCGAATGGCCGTGGCCGGGAAGGTCGACCGCGAGGGCCGGCACGTCGAGTGCGAGCAGGACGCTGTCCCAGGTGTGTGCGTTCTGGCCGCCGCCATGGAGAAATACGACGCGCGGCGGCTCCGTGGTCCACCGCAGTGCGCTCACAACGCGACCGGCGACCTCGGTGTCGATTCGGGTCACCGCCGGCAGAGGATTCGACGGGAGGCCGACTTCTTCGGCGTTCTCGGACAGTAGATCGAACTCGGTGGCCATCGCGGGTCCTCTCGGCGGTGAGATGTCCTCCGTAGCGTACGGATTCGGGCGCCGTCGTGGATGTCAGCTCCCAAATACCGGACGAAGGGTTGAAAAGGCCCACGCTGCAAGAGTTGTTGGGGTGTTGAGACCCGCTGGCCCTGACAGTCTCTCGTCAGGCGTGCAGTGAACGGATGATCGTGCAGAGGGTGTTCCAGGCGTCCTCCGTGCTCTGGACTTGCGTGTCCGTGGTCGCGATCCACAGTGCAGCTTCGTTCATCGCGCCGGTCAGAAGCGCGTTGGCCGCTGGGACCGACGCAACGTCGAGGAGGCCGGCGGCATCGAGTTCGGTGAGAACCGCCAGCAACAACCGCCCCGAGTTGTCGGCGTCCTGGGCTCGCCAGACATCCCAGCCCAAGACCGAGGGTGCGTCGATCAGCATGATCTGTCGCCGGTCCGCCCGCGCACTTGCCTCGAGGAACGTCTTGCATCCGGTCTCCAGGGCCTCCCAGGGGTCACTGATGCCGGTCGTCGCGTCGTCGACCGCCTGGCCGACGCGGCGCTGCGTCTCGGCGTGCACCGCCTGGAACAGGCCTGACTTGCTGCGGAAGTGGTGGTAGACAGCACCTCTGGTGACCTCCGCGGCCGCGGCCACGTCTTCCAGGCCGACCGCGGCAAACCCACGGGAACCAAAGGCGTCGATCGCGACCTCGAGGATGCGGGCTGCTGTCAGTTCGCTTTGTTCTCTGCTCGCTCTGCCCATCGACTGCACCCTCCGTAGCAATCCACCTGTTGCCAACTATACATACTCCGTGTATGTATAGAAACCACAGATATACATACACAAAGTTTCTAAGGAGATCAGTCGTGACGTTGACCAGCTTCTATCCCGTCTTGATGACCAACGATGTAGGCGCGACGGCGCGCTTCTTCCGCGAACAGTTGGGGTTTGACGTCACCTTCGAGGCGGACTGGTACGTGAGCATGCGACGCGATCAGTTCGAACTCGCGGTGCTCGACGCAACGCATGAGACGATTCCCGACGGCCGCCGCGGCGCAACCTCGGCGGGCGTGCTGCTCAATCTCGAGGTCGATGATGTGGACGCGGAGTATCGGCGGCTGGTGACCGATGGGCCACTCGAGGCGTTGCTGCCGATCCGCTCGGAGGACTTCGGTCAGCGCCATTTCATCGTGGCAGGACCGGAGGGAATCCTCATCGATGTCATCACGCCGATCGAGCCGAGCGAGGACTTCGTGGCGTCGTTCGCCGCGAATGTAGCCGAGGTGCACTGACCGCCGGCTGTACTTGATCCCGACTGTGTGCGATCAGTCGGATCGGTTCTGCAACAGACTCACCCAGTTCTCGGGGACGTGCCCTTTGGGGCCCGGTGCGGTTTCGTCCGCCGGTCGCGACTGCGGGGGCGCCAACGCGGGTCCGTTGTAGTAGTCGTTGGTCTCGTAGTTCCAGAACCAGTCCTCACCGGGTTCGAAGGAACGGATGATCGGGTGACCGCTCTCCGTTGCATGCTTCGACGCATGCCGGGACAGTGAGTCATCGCAGCAACCGATGTGCCCGCAACTGGTGCATCGGCGCAGATGGAACCACCATCCACCGGTGTCTTCGCAGTCGAGGCAGCCAGTGCCGCTCGGCGGGACGGTGGGGTCGATGTCAGGTGCAGTCATGTCGGGCAGACCTCTCGTTCTCGTCTGTCCGAACGCGACATGGGATGCGGCCCGGACAATTCCTTCATACAAGACCGCTGGAGTTCTCGCGCACCAGACGGTTCAGCCGGCCGGCGACCGCATGGTCGATCAGGTCGGCGAGATCGGCCAGATTGGTTCCGAAGGCAGCGACCTGCTGGTCGCCGAATCGCAGTCCGAGCCCGGCGGTGGCCGTCTCGACGATGTCGCGGGCCACGTCATCGCTGTACCCGGTGAGGCCTCGGAGAGGGACGAATGGTCCGATGCCGCGAGTGCCCGGAAACCGCCAATCCAGTGAATTGCGCAGGGCTGCGTATGGTTTGAACGAGCTGAGCAGTTCGATCTCTGAGGTCAGGGCTGTTGCCTGCCCATGCGTGAGCTCATCCCCCATGGCTGATCAACTCACGCCGGGTCACCAATTCCAGTTCCAGTTGGGCGCGGCCGGAATCCGGCTCGAACCCGACGCCGTGGGGCGCCCCGAGCGACGACCGATTCTGGTATGTCGCAATCAATCCGACGACGAAGGCCGGTCCGAAGATCACCAAAAGTTCCATGGCAGTAACTATCCGTTCAAAAACTTCTTGCCAACAGTGGCTGAATTGACAGTATTGGCAAACTTTCTGCCAATACCCACCGAACCGGGATGGTTGTGCAGGTCAGGACAGTGTTGAGCACCCGGCCAGGCGCGGGCAACCGATTTATTCGGTACGTGCCGCGTCAGATGCGGAGTCCGGTGACTCGAAGAGTTCGAGTTCGCCGAGATAGGCCGTGGTGGCGATGAGCGGACGGGCCTGGGCGACGCTGATGCCGTTCTCCTCGGTATCGGCACGCAGAGCGGCAACGGCTTGAGCCGCTATCCTCTCTGCCCCGTCAACCCCCACCGCGCCGATATGGGAGGCATGGGCATCGATCACCGCACACAGTCGGGGGCCGGTGACTCCAGGGTTCGCGGTGGGGACGAGGTCGGCGATCGAATCGGCGACAACGCGCAATCGGTTGGCCCGGCTCACGGCCCGCACGACCGGCGTCCGCTTCTCGACAGCAGTTCCGGTCTCGGAAAGGTATTGGCGCGCAGCGTCGTCGGCTGCCCGGTAAGCCAGCAGGCCTTGTTCCCGCAGGTCTTCGACAGCGGCCTCGCCGGCGGGCGTGGAGCCGGCGGTGATCCTGGCGGTGACCGCAATCAGGTAACGCAGGAACACGTCTTGGGCTGTGTCGATCGCTGCCCGCGCCGTGGTCGCCACACCGCGCGGCCACATCACCGCCGACACGACGACCGCGACCGCGCATCCGATCGCGATGTCCTCGACCCTGACCAATCCGATCCGCCACCCGGTCGGGTCGAGCACGTTGAACAGGGTGATGACCAGAACGGTGAACGCCGCCTGCCCGGCGGCGAACGAGATGACCTTGGGGATGTATGCGGCGCCGAATGCGGCTACCGGCAACGCGATCCACAAGGCGACCTCGTTTGTGCCCAGCGCGGTGACGATGAGAGCGCCCAACACGAACCCGGCGGCGGTGCCGAGCACGGCTCGCGCGACATTCGATCCGGTGGTCAGCGCGCTGGTCCGCAGGACCGACATCGCACCGAGAACAACCCAGAACCCGTGTTGCACCGGCACGACGTGGATGAGGGCGACCGCGGCGGCCAGGCCGAACCCGGTGCGCAGCGCATTGCGGGCGATGACAGAGTTCTTGATCACGGTGGATGACACCGACATCCGTGTTGCGGCGTATTCGGAGAGGACGAGATCGGCCACACCTGTCGGCGGCAATTGGCCACCCAGGATCTTGCTGACCATGGGCCGTGCATCTGCGGCGGAGGCCCACGCGACCGTACGTCCGACGAGTGCGATCGTGCTGCAGACCGTGTGGGCGCTCAGCAATCGCATGCCGGTCGACTCGGCGTCTACCTCACTCTCATCGGCGACGATCAACTCGATGTGGGCCCCGAAGCGGTTCTGCAGCAGCGACGTCAGTGCGGCCACGGCGTCGTTGAGCGCGGCCCTCGACGCCGCTGTGTCGGTGGTGAGCACGTCCACCGAGCGTCGAAGAACGTCGACTGCGTGCTCGCGCATGGCGTCTGGCAGTGGCGGCTGGGGATTGCTCACCTGCGAGGTCAGCCACTCGAGATCGTCGACCACTCGGATCAGTGCCCGACTGCCTGCGGTCAGTCCGGATGGTCGGGTATCGGTGCCGAGATAGATCTGCCGCAGCCGGTCCATCGCGGCGGCGATGTCGTCCGGATGAGCCTCGGCAGATCGCGAGTCGAGGTAGCCGGCGAGGCCGGCGCATACGTCGCGTGCCCGCTCGCGGAGTTCGTCGTGGTGCCGCGGCGGCAGCAAGAACAGCGCTGCGGGAACACTGAATACGAGTGCGAGCGTCCAGCCGAGCAGACGGTCCGACAACGGTCCCGAGGGGGAGGCGACCGGCAACACGAAGAGCAACAATGCCGCCCGCTGGGCCGCCGAGAAACTCGAACTGAGAATCGCCGCGTAGGAGACGACCACGCCCACCACAAGCATCGAGAGCGCACCGAGCCATCCGGGCTTCGCCAAGAACGTGGCCGCTGAGATGAATGCGTAGCCCACCACGGCCAGCACCGTGTAGCTCACTGCCCGGCGTCCCCGGGTGCCCGGGAAGTCGACGAGCACCAGGAGTGCGAATGAGCCGAAGATGGTGAACAGCGGGGTCTGTACGCCGCCCACCTGCAGCGCGATCGCGGCGCCGACCGGAACGACGATCGCTGGGCGTAGTGCGCGCCGGAGTGCGTCGAACCCGGGGTCGCGCCGGCGCATGGCGTCTCCGAACGCCGGCAGGGATCGGTGGACGCGGTTGCCCATGGGCGAATCGTAACTGCAAATAGGACGTCCGTGTGCGGGACGGCCCACCGGCGGGCGGATAGGGCCAAGATCTTGCGAGGTGTTGATACGTGAAAGCCGCCTGGTCCCAGCATCGTTGGCCACCAGCAAACCACCGAGGTCGTGAATATTGACAACAATCATCGGACTGTTCTCTGCGGGCATCCCCGCTGGCAGCGCGGCTGATTCGATCAGCTCTGGTCCGTCGGGGTGCGACGGATGTTGCGTGATCGCCGCCGCGTCCGGATTTGATCAGTAACGTTGGAGTGGGTAAGCGATCGATCACCGGCACAACAGAATCGAGAAGCACATGAGCGACAATGTCTACCGGGTCACCGAAATCGTCGGCACCTCGACGGTCAGCACCGACGACGCCATCAAAGGTGCAGTCACCAGGGCCAACAAGTCCTTGCGCAACGTCGATTGGTTCGAGGTCAAGGAAACCCGCGGCCACGTGGAGAACGGCGAGATCGCGCACTTCCAGGTCACCTTGAAGATCGGGTTCAAACTCGAGGACTGACGTCAGTGGCCGGCGCCCATCCGGCCTGACAATCGTTCGAGCCGCTCCAGGCTCGGCCCTTCGAGGCCGACGATGGTGGCGGTCTTGCCCTGTGCCCGGTACTTGCCGAGCACGGCGTCGAGACTGGCCACCGTCGAGGCATCCCAGACGTCGGCGTTGCTGAGATCGATGATGACGGTGCTCGGGTCGCCCGCGTAGTCGAACTGGTAGACCAGGTCATTGCTGGAGGCGAAAAACAGTTCGCCCCGCACTCGATATCGCCGGACCTCGGCCGGTTCCGTACCGGTGTCGTTGATCTCGGTGGTCGCATCGACAGACGTCAGGTGCGCCACCCGCCGCGCGAACATCACCATCGCGGTGATCACGCCGAGCACGACACCGATCGCCAAGTTCTCGGTCACCACCGTGGCGGCCACGGTCACCACCATGACCGTTGTCTCGGCGATCGGCATGATGCGCAACGTCCGCGGATGGATGCTGTGCCAGTCGAAGGTGCCGACCGACACCATGATCATCACCGCGACCAGAGCTGCCATGGGTATCACCCCGACCACGTCGCCGAGCACCACCACCAGGATCAGCAGGAAGACGCCTGCCAGGAACGTCGACAACCGCGTGCGCGCCCCGGACTGCTTGACGTTGATCATCGTCTGCCCGATCATCGCGCAGCCACCCATGCCGCCAAAGAAGCCGGTGACCACGTTCGCGATGCCCTGACCCCAACCCTCCCGGGTCTTGTTCGAATGCGTATCGGTGATGTCGTCGACCAGCTTCGCGGTCATCAGCGACTCCATCAGTCCGACGAGAGCCATGGCGAGTGCGTACGGAGCGATGACCGACAGGGTGTGCATGGTCCACGGCACGTCGGGCAACATCAGGGATGGAAGCGAATCGGGAAGTGCGCCCTCGTCTTCGACGGTCGGGACGCTCCAGCCGAAGACGGTGACGACGCCGGTGATGAGCAGGATGGCGATCAGCGGAGACGGAACTGCCGACGTGATCCTGGGTAGCAGCACGATGACCGCCAGGCCGGCCGCGACGAGTGGATAGACGAGCCACGGTATGTCGTCGCCGAACAGGTGAGGTAGCTGCGCCGTGAAGATGAGGATGGCGAGAGCGTTCACGAATCCGGTCATCACACTGCGTGGCACGAAGCGCATCAACTTGGCGATGCCGATGAGACTCAAGACGATCTGCAGAAGCCCTGCGAGCAGCACTGTCGCGATCAGGTAGTCGAGACCGTACTTGCTGACCACCGGGGCGACGACCAGCGCGACGGCACCCGTCGCCGCGGAGATCATCGCAGGGCGGCCACCGACGAACGCAATGGTCACCGCCATGGTGAAAGACGCGAAGAGACCGACCCGCGGATCGACCCCGGCGATGATCGAGAACGAGATCGCCTCGGGGATCAGCGCCAGCGCGACAACGAGTCCGGCAAGGATCTCGCGACGCAGCTGAGACGGGGAGCGGAGTAGTGAACGCACCGTCGCCGGGGGCATCTGCGAATGCAGGACGGACTTGGAAGTGGGCACGGGAAAACCTAACCCTTGCGGCGTCGCCGGTGCGAACCGAGCAGTTCCGGTGCCTGCCCCCTGAAAACCGGCAGATATGGGACCCCCGAGGGACATCTTCCCTCGGACGCCTCCTATGTGCCGGTTTTCAGGGCGACGACCTCACATCGCCAGATGGGTGACCCGGCCTGCGACCACCGTCGCCGCGACTCCGATGTTCCTGAGCAGGTGTGCGGTGTCCGCGGTGCTGCCGGTGGATCTCAGCGGATCTTCGTCGACGAGGACGACGTCCCCTCGACTCCCGACACCGATCGTGCCCTGGCCATCGGTGCTGGCCGCGAGGGCTTGTGCGGCGGTCAACGATTCGTCGGGATTCCAGGGAGCGTCGTCGCCGGTCGCGCGGTGGACGGCGGCCGCCATGGCACCCCACGGGTCAAGAGGTGACACCGGTGCGTCGGAACCGAGGGCCAGCTCGACCCCACCGTCGAGCATCGACCGCAGCGCGAAACAGCGGTCGGCACGGTCGGGCCAGCATTGGTTCGTGACGTCGCGGTCGTCGAGGAGGTGACCGGGCTGCACGCTGGCGCGGACACCCAGCGCACGCATCCGGGCGACGTCCTCGAGCCGAATCAGCTGCGCATGCTCGATGGAGCCGCGGGTACCGGTCGACTCGAATGCGGTGAGTGCCTGATCGACGGCCGCATCACCGATGGCGTGCAACGCGATGTCGAAGCCGCCGCGGCGTCCGCGGGTGAGCAGGTTCTCCAGCTCGGCGAGCGAATACACCCGCTGACCGCGTGGAGATTCCAGGGCATGGGCATCGGCATACGGTTCACAGCAGTATGCGGTCCGGGTGTTGAGCGACCCGTCGGAGAAAATCTTCAAAGAGCCCTGCGTCAGCAGCCCGCCACCGGCCGAGAACTCGGTACCGGTGCGCAGGCCTGCGGCGATGGCGTCGTCGAGGTGCTCTGCGTAGGTGACCGGGCGCACCCGCAGTAGGTCGATCCCGGCGTCGAAGCGGCGTGGCCAGTCGAGGTGGTTCGCGGCCATCTCGAAGTCGACCACACCGACCACACCGACGGCTGCGGCGTCGGCGACGGCAGCCCGGAGCATCAGGTCGGCGTCGCCGCCGGCGGCGGTCAGTCGGGCAACGGCGGGTTGCAGATCGAACCACTCGCCCTCGAGCAGCGGACCCGAGCGGGGTGCGACGCCCAACAGTGCCAGTGCTTTGGAGTTCACCCAACCGGTATGGATGTCGGCGCTGCCGAGGATCACCGGATGCGCGCCGCTGACCGCGTCGAGTTCGGCGACAGTGGGAGCGGTGGGCCAGGTCGCAGGACGAAATCCGTACCCGACGATCGCTCCGCCCTGCCACGGCGACGGCAGGGAAGCGACGTGGTCGGCGACGATGCGGGTCACCTCGACGGTGCTCGAGGTCCCAGAGACGTCGAGTTTCGCCCGAGCCTGCGCCCATGCGGTCAGATGGACGTGCGCATCCCACAGGCCGGGAACGGCCCAGCGTCCGGCGGCATCGAGAACGTCGTCATCCGGGCCCGGACGCAGATCGGCACCGACTTCCGTGACGACACCGTCTCTGATCCTGATGTCGACGGGAGAGTCCGGCGCCACCTTCGTCCGTACCGGAACGAGTCGCGCGCGGCGGATGAGAGTCGATGTTGGCACGGTCGACCACTTTTCAGGAGAAAGCGGCGTGGCGCAACGTACGCCGAGGTCGACCAGGACGAAAGTCGCCCGCGATCTGTCGGAGCCTCAGGCCAGGCCCGGTGAATGGCTCCCGCCATTACTAGGAGCTCCTATAAAGTCGGAGCCATGAGTTCATTGATACGGTCCAGCACCGTCGACGGTGTCCTACGGAGATCAGCCGCAAAGTTTCCGGACCGCACTGCGCTCCGGTTCGGCGATCGATCGTGGACGTACTCCGAACTCGACGCAGCGGTGACGCGAGCCGCTGCGCACCTGCTGTCTCTCGGATTCGTCTCCGGTGACCGGATAGCGGCGTACGGTACCAATTCGGATGCGTATGTGCTCGGGTTTCTTGCCTGTGCGCGTGCAGGTTTGATTCACGTCCCCGTCAACTACGCGTTGAAGGAAGGGGAGTTGACCTACCTCATCCAGAACTCCGGCAGTCGCGCGGTGCTGGTCGACCCCGCACTTCGGGCGAACCTGACAGACGTCGCGGCCGAGCTGGGGATCGACCAGGTCATCTCCTTGCGGGACGAGAAGGGGTCACTCCTCGATGCGGTGGCGGCGGGCGAGGTGCCGGTGGTGGCCGTCGACGTGGACGAATCGACTCTGGTGCAGTTGCTCTACACCTCGGGAACCACCTCGAAGCCCAAGGGCGCCATGATGACCCATGGCGGCATGGTGGCGGAGTACGTGTCGTCGGTGATCGCGCTGTCGTTCACCGAGAACGACAATCCGCTCATCGCGATGCCGATGTACCACTCGGCAGGCATGCACGTGTTCATGCTTCCGTATCTGTCGGTGGGGGCGACGGTGAGCTTGATGGAGACCCCGAACATCCCTGAGATACTGCGCCTGATCGAAGAAGAGAAGATCGGCTCCTTGTTCCTGGCGCCGACGGTGTGGGTGCCGCTGGCAGGGCATCCGGATCTCGATTCCAGGGACCTGTCGTCGCTGACGAAGGCTCAGTACGGTGCGTCGATCATGCCCGTGACGGTGCTGAATCGGCTGCGGGAGCGTTACCCGGCGATCCAGTTCTACAATTGCTTCGGCCAATCCGAGATCGGGCCACTGGCAACGGTTCTGCAGCCAGAAGATCACGCCGATCGGCCCGCTTCGTGCGGCAAGGCAGTGTTCTTCGTCGAGACGCGAGTCGTCGACACCGACGGCAATGACGTCCCGGACGGAACCGCGGGAGAGGTGCTCTACCGTTCACCCCAGCTCTGCCAGGGGTACTGGAACAATCCAGATGCCACCGCGGAAGCGTTCCGGGACGGCTGGTTTCACTCCGGAGACCTGGTGACGCGAGATGCCGAGGGGTACATCACCGTGGTCGACAGGATCAAGGACGTGATCAACACCGGTGGCATCCTCGTGGCCTCGCGTGAGGTCGAGGACGTGATCTACACGCATCCGGGCGTCGCAGAGGTTGCGGTGGTCGGGACCCCGGACGACAAGTGGATCGAGGCGATCACCGCGGTGGTCGTGCTGCGAGCAGATGCCGGTGAGGTCGCGGCCGAAGACCTGATCGCCCACGTCAAAGAGCAGATCGCTCCGTTCAAGGTGCCCAAACGCGTTGTGTTCGTGGACGAGCTTCCGAGGAACCAGAGCGGAAAGCTGTTGAAGCGGGAGTTGCGGGCGGAGTTGTAGGAGACGGCTGCGCGCTCCACCCACCCGTTTTCGGGGCGGCCACCGGTAATAACCGGTGGGTGTTGCAAATTCGGGTGGGTCATGGCGTGATCTACGCGTCTGGGATTGGTACTCCACTCGCTGTCCCACCCACCCGTTTTCGGGGCGCCCACCAGCAATAACCGGTGGGTGGTGCAAATTCGGGTGGACGGTGGCCGACACACCGCGGCTAGGGTGGAGGGCATGGCTCGCACAGTTGCAACGAACACCGATGTCGATCTCGCTGCCCTGCTGGATTTCATCCGACCGCGGCACAAGATGCTGCTCAGCACCGTTCGGAAGAATGGTGGGCCGCAGCTCTCGCCGGTGACCGGCGGGGTCGATGACCAGGGGCGCATCGTTATCTCGACGTACCCGGGTCGCGCGAAGGCCACCAACGCGAGCCGGGACGAGAACGTCAGCGTCTGCGTCGTCTCAGACGACTGGAATGGTGCTTGGGTACAGGTCGATGGCACGGCGGAGGTCTTGAACATGCCCGAGGCCGAGGACGCATTGGTCGACTACTTCCGCAGCATTTCCGGCGAGCATCCCGACTGGGACGAGTACCGGGCCGCGATGCGGCTGCAGAACAAGTCGTTGATTCGTATCACCCCGACGCGGTGGGGCCCGCTCGCCACCGGTGGATTTCCCTCGGATATTGCAGCGAAGCTGGACGCGCAGGACGGCTAGCTCGGGGCGAGCGCGCTCAGTGATCGATTGGGCACGTGGATCCAGCCCTCCCTCTGGGCCACGGGTAATTGCGCTGCGTCGGGCAATTCGGTCATCCCGAGGGCCGCGGCGCGAGCGATCAGTGCGGTGATCACCGCATCGAATGCATCGTCGCTCGCGGTGCACAGTGCACGGTGTGGCCCGAAGTCGAGCCAGGGTGCGAGAGCGCACAGTTCGTCGATCAACCGGGCGAGTACCTCACCATTGGTCTTTCCCTTGTACTTGTTGTGACTCAATCCCCAGACCTTCAATGCCGCAGCGGGATATGCCTCGACGGCGGTTCCGTTGACCCGGCCGGCGTCGAATGCTGGGCCATCAACTCGGGCGAGTAGGCGGACTGCTCGCAGTGCGACGTAGGCGATGCGGTCGGCCGACACGCTCAACGGGACCAAACCCGTTCGGGCACGCACCCATTCATCGGTCATTCGGCGGACGAAGCGCGTGACGCCGGGTTCGGTGAACAATGTGTTCTCGCGCGCGCTGTCGTACACGTGATGGGCCGACACCACGTCGACAAAAGCATCGGGCCAGCCGAACGGCCCGTCGATGCCCGCCCGGTCGGCGGTACCCAATGCGTCCACGATCATTACGTCTGTGACCGTGGTGCGTACATCGACGACCTTTGCGCCGGTAGAGGACCACTCGACCGTCGCCATAGCTGTGCGTTCTGGCTGGGAGGCCAGATCGATGCCGAGGGTGCGCACTTGTCAGTCCGCAGGGGTGTTGTCGAAGACGTCTTGCACGATCCGCATGGCCGACATCGCGGCCGGGGCGCCGCAGTATCCACTGGTGTGGATGACTGCTTCGGTGATCTCTGTGCGGGACAAACCGTTTCGAAGCGCACCCCGTACATGTCCGGCGAGTTCTTCATGTGCACGCAGGGCTGTCAGCAAGCCGATGTTGAGCAGGCTGCGATCTCGTCGTTCGAGGCCGGGCCGGGTCCAGACCCCACCCCAGACCAGGTCGGTGATGGCTGTCTGTACTGCCTCGGATTCGGTGCCCCGTGTTCGAGACAGGGCCCTGTCGACGAATTCGTCGCCCATCACCTCACGGCGTACCTGTAGTCCGGGTTCGTAACGTGAGTGGCTGTCGCCGGTGGTGTCATCAGAAGTCATGCTGCCGATCCTTCCACGGTGGGTGGACGGTTCACGGACGCACACCGACGTACACGCCCTCGGGGCGAAAGCGCAGCCGCGGTTCCTGATATTCCTCGAGCGCATGCGCCACCCATCCGGTGATGCGAGCCAGGGCGAAGATGGTCTCGCAGGCATCCGGACCCATGTGGAAGCGCACAGCCAGCGCGGCCAATGCCATATCCGAGTTCATGAAACCAGCACCGGTGCGCGCCAACTGCTGACGCAGGTCGTCGAGGGCGACGGCCACTGCTGGATCGCCACCGGACGTGGCCGCGAGCATCGCGAACAAGGTCTCCGCACGCGGGTCGCGATGCTGGTAGACCACGTGCCCGCAGCCAGGAACCGGCAGACCCGCGGCGGTGTACGAGGCGAGTGCCTCGACAGGATCTCGGAGCGCTGCTGTGAGGAGGCGATAGGCCTGTGCCGCCGCGCCACCGTGCAGCGTCCCGTCCAGGGCGCCGAGTCCGGCGCTGATCACCGAATAGATGCTCCCGCGTGCGCTTGCTGCCACCCGGGCGGCGACGGTGCCCGCCGACAGGTCGTGATCGGCGAGTAGTACCAGCGCGGCGTTGAGTACCCGGACACGTCTGGGGTTGGCTGGGAGCTCCGTGAGCCGCGGCCAGAGGTGTGCAGCGAAGCTGTTGCCCCGGACCGCGCGACCGTGGAGAAGGGGGAGAGCGCTGAGCGCGTTGGCGTAGATGTCGCGGGTCCGGGCGACGACGTCCGCGGGTGCGTTCTGGTGGCGGAACCTGTCCCGGGAACCGAGCACATCCACCACGATGCGGATGACGTCGATGCGCCGGTCCTGTGCGCGCCGCAGGCCATTGATCTGTCGAAAACTACTTTGTGGCAACAACTGTGATTCTCGCCCCGGCCGAAGCCCCCACAGTAGTTCCGAAACCTTCTCGAAGTCGCTTTCGGCAGCGAGGAAGGTCGCATCCTGACCGCGATAGTAGAGATGATCATCGTCGATGAGCGTGATGTGAGTACGGATCCGCTCGACCATGCCGGCCGGCGGTCTGCTCACGGACCGCCGGGTGAGTGCATCCACATCGTCGACGAGGAAGACGCTTCCGCGCACACCCTCGATCCGCCCACTGGTGAGGTGACCACGACTGACATAGGCGTACACCGTCTGTGGTTTGACCCCGAGCATGCGGCACACCTGAGCGGTGGTCAGGTAGTCGCGGCCGTCGTGGCGAAGCGGTGTGGTGGGGCCGCGCCGGCGCGCAGGGGGCCTACCAGGCATCTCTCCTCCTAGAA
Organism: Williamsia sp. 1138; assembly: GCF_002095435.2. GTDB lineage: Bacteria > Actinomycetota > Actinomycetes > Mycobacteriales > Mycobacteriaceae > Williamsia. The sequence continues at coordinate 346,144 of NZ_MJEJ02000054.1, read as the reverse complement.
CATTGATTTGATCAATATTGACATACATCGGTCTCCAGGTCGAATGTCTCTGTAGGACAACGTCAGAACATAGAGCGGAGAGAGTGCGATGTCGATGATGGTGGCACCACCAGGATTGAGTAACGTCGTGGTGGCCGATACGAAGGTCGGCGATGTCAACGGAGATGAAGGCTTCTACCAGTATCGCGAGTACTCGGCGATCGAGCTCGCGACCAGCCGGAGTTTCGAAGAGGTGTGGCACCTCTTCGCGTACGGCAGGCTTCCCGACCCCGGCGAGTTGGCCGCCTTCTGCACCGCGACAAAAACGCTCCGCACGATCCCATCCGAGTTGACGTCTCTGCTGCGAACCGTGGCCCTCGCCGGCGGCGAACGCCAGTTGCTCGCCGGATTGCGGACGATCTTGTCGGCTACCGCACTCACGCGCCACAGTCTCCCCATGTGGGACTCGAGCCCAGAGCAGCGGATCGCCGACGCGCTGGCCACCGCCGCGGTCACCCCGACCATTCTCGCCGCACTGCATCGGATCCGACGTGGAGAAGATCCGGTAGCACCCCGCGATGATCTGTCGACCGCGCAGAACTGGCTCTATTGCCTATCCGGGAACGAACCCGAGCCCAAGGCGGCGCGGGCCATCGAGCAGTACATGATCGCGACGATCGACCATGGCTTCAACGCCTCCACATTCACCGGTCGCGTCATCGCTTCGACGGGTGCCGACGTGGTCTCCGCGGTCTGCGGTGCGATCGGGGCATTCTCCGGACCGTTGCACGGTGGCGCTCCGGACCGGGCACTCGATGCGCTCGACGAGATCGCGGAGGTCGGGGATGCCGCCACGTGGGCGAAAGGACAACTCGCGCAACGCAGCCGGATCATGGGCTTCGGTCACGCCGTGTACCGAACCGCCGATCCGCGCTCGGACATGCTGCGCGACATCGCGATCGATCTGGGCGGTCCTTTGGTCGACTTCGCGGTGCAGGTGGAGAAGGACGTGGTCGCAGTCCTTGCCGAGGCATGCCCGGACCGCCGTCTTTACGCCAACGTCGAGTTCTACGCCGGTGTCGTGATGGACCGATGTGGGGTGCCGCGGACGATGTTCACCCCGACCTTTGCGGTCAGCCGAGTCATCGGTTGGTGCGCGAACATCCTCGAACAGGCCGAGGACCGGAAGATCATCCGACCGAGCGCCAGGTACGTCGGGCCGCCCGTGGTGTGAGCGCACGCAGCCTTCAGCTGTGGTGCAGGGGGAGCATCGAACGGACGGTCTCGTTGCGAAGCCAGAGTCCGGCCCACACGATGGCACCGGCGAGAATCGGCATGACGACGCCCGCGGCGAAGGATTCCTCCGAGACCATCAGAGCGGTCACCGCTCCGCCGAAGTAGCCGGTCAGCAATACTGCGCCGAGAATAGCTGTGCGCGGGAACAGATACAGCGCAAGGCATCCCAGGAGCACGAGCCCCATCGCGAGGATGTCGCCATCGGTGAAGCCGAGATCGTAGGACGCATCTTTGACGCCCTGCGGCATCAGGATGTGCGAGACGGCGTCGGCGAGAAGAAGCGCACTGATGATTCCGGTGACGATCCATCCGGCCAGGTGTGCCCGGCGGCTGATCACGGGGGTTGAAGTCGGTGCAGCGGTTGCTTCGTGGTTGGCGGCGGTGGTCATGTTCGCTCCTTTGTCGATGGTGTTGTCAATGGAGACCAGCGACCGCGAAAAAACTCATCGGCGTCGCGACCACCTCGGGACGCTCGACGGGAAAGCTCAACCGGTGAAGGGCAGGGCCAGCTCGCAGGGCACCGCGCGCGGATGCTCGGGGTCGAGGGCGTTGAGCACGAACGTGGCTGCACGTCGCGACCCGGCGACGCCCGCGTGCTCCGAATAGTCCTGCGAGCAGCCGTCCTGCACCACGATGTTGGTGGAGTTCGCGGCCCGCAGGGATCCGCTCGTGTACGGGACGATGAGCTCGTCGAAGCGAGTCATGATGTTGGTGTAGGTGATGTCGGGATCGAGGATGCCGCCTGCCTGCAGCCTCTTCATCATGTCCGAACCCTTGGCCATCTGAAGGCATGCCCCGCAGAGCATTCCGATGGTGTCCTGCTGGAGCTGATCGATACCGAGGGCTTTCGCGTATACGGTCAGTTCGCTTGCCGCGGCCACGTTGGTGCCGTTCCACAGCGGCGCGAGTGAGATGTACTTGTCGACCTTGTCGGCGCCGCCGAGGAACTTGATCCAGTAGGTCGGCATCAGGGTGCCCTGTGAATGGCCGACGATGTCGACCTTCTTCGCGCCGGTGGACTTACGAACCCGGTCGACGAACGCAGACAGCTCTGCGGCGCTCTTCTCTATGGGACCGAACCCGCCGATCGCGCTGATCGGCCAGGGAGCGCCCGGAATGGTTCCGTAGTTGAGGGTGTAGACGCAGTAGCCATTGTTGGCGAGGAGCGGGACGTAGGTGCCCCAGTTGGTCTGGGCGCCGCCGCCGGTACCGTGCACCAACACGACTGGCTCCGGGTGCTCGGGAGACGGCTTGCAGTTCCAGTCGTTGGCCCCGGGCAGCGAACCACCGGGATTCGCCAGCTCGTTCGGGATGCCGGCGAAGAAGTTGTAGGTCACGGGTAGTGGATCTTTGGCGGCCGCCGCCCCCGTGCCGAGGACGGTTCCGACGCACAGGAGTATCGAAGCGATCACCACCCCGACCGCTCGCGCCTGCCGCATCCTGCTCCTGCCGATGAACCCGCAATTGATTTACTACTGCCTGCAAGTTAGTCGGAGCCAGAATCGCCGCGCTACGGAATCGCAGATTCGATTCCAGACCGTGATCGGTCAGCGGCTGTCGTACCGGCTCCGCGAGGCGTAGACGTCGTCCATGTTCGACTGGACGACCTCGATCAACCCGACGAGTCGATCGGCGACCTCGCGCCCGAGTGGGGTGAGGTCGTACTCCACCTTGGGTGGAATGGCCTCGAGAACTGTGCGGGTGATCATGCCGTCGCGCTCGAGATTCTGGAGGGTTTGCGAGAGCATCCGCTCGCTGACCCCGTCCACGCGTCGCCGGAGCGCGCTGAACCGGTAGCTGCCCTCGCCGAGGGCGGCGAGCACGAGAATGCCCCACCGCCCAGTGACACCTTGGAGGGTTTCACGCGAGGAACAGTCTCGGGCGAACACATCCGCCTCGAGTGAACTGCTCGTGTCCTCGGTCATTGATCCACCATAACCCAGTGATGACCTGGATGGTTACCGTGCAGCTTGCACTTACTAATAGTAAGTGCATACTGTTGGGGAAGTTCAGCAAGGAACTCTGTAACCAATCGAATTGGAGCACCGCCATGACCACAGCGATAACCGGAGCCACCGGACAACTCGGCAGTCTCGTCATCACCGATCTCCTCCAGCGGGGTGTGGTTCCCGGTGAGATCGTCGCGATCGTCCGCGACAACGCGAAGGCGGCACCCCTCGCAGACAAAGGTGTGACTGTTCGCGTTGCCGATTACAGCGATCGGGCAGCATTGGAGTCCGCACTCACCGGCGTCGACAAACTGCTGCTCATCTCCGGCTCGGAGGTCGGGCAACGCGTAGCCCAGCACAACAACGTGATCGACGCCGCCGAGGCAGCAGGCGTCTCGCTGATCGCCTACACCAGTTTGCTCAAAGCCGACTCGAGCGGCGTTTCGCTGGCACCCGAGCATCTGGCCACCGAAGAACGACTGGCAGCCTCGCCTATTCCGTCGGTGCTCCTGCGCAACGGCTGGTACTGGGAGAACTACGGATCAGCTCTGCCCCAGGCCATCGAGTCCGGAACGCTCTATGGAGCGGCGGGCAACGGTCGGCTGGCAGCGGCGTCCCGTGCAGACTTCGCCGCGGCGGCAGCTGCTGTCCTGACGCTCGACGACCAGGGTGGCAAGACCTACGAACTCGGTGGCGACGAGCGGTTGACCTACGCGGAGTTCGCGAAGATCGTCGCTGAGGTCTCGGGTGAGGACGTCGCATATGCCGATCTCTCCGAGAGCGACTATGCCGCAGCATTGGTGGGGGCAGGCCTTCCAGAACCAGTGGCGACGATGCTCGCCGGGGCGGATGCAGGTATCTCGCGCGGCGAACTGGACACCGAATCGGGAGATCTGCAGAGCCTGATCGGCCGACCTTCGACCCCCGTGGCCGACGTCATCAAGGCCGCTATCGCGTGATCCGGGCGTAGAGCTCGGCCAGTTCGTCGACCGCCTGCGCCACATCCATCGCCGCTGCACCGGATCGCCGCAACGCCGCCGACAGGGCGGTGGTGTCGAGTTCGGACAGCACATCCAGCGGCGGTGGGTGGGGCAGGCCGGGTAGCTGGCGGCCGTCGCCGTAGAAGTCGACCTCCGAGGGGGCCGGCGCATCAGGTGCCCGCTCGTCAGGGCGGTCGGCGTTGTCTCGCAGATGCGCGAGCAGCAGTGGCAGGTCCGCACCCATGATGGTCAACAGGGTCGCCGGTTCCTTGTCGATCGTCGCGGCCAGCTCATAGCTGACGGCCAGGACGTGAATGCAGCGGTCGTCGTCCACGGGACAGCTGCACTCGGTGCGTATGTCCGTCGAGTCCGCAGGAATCACCAATGACCCCAACGTGTCCGGTTGCTTGCCGCGCGTAACCAACACGAGCTCGTCGGCCTTGCCCCGCTCGCGGAGCATGGACACGACGGTCGCGGGGTCGGCCGGTCCTGCCTCGATCTCCACCTCGAACGGGTCGAGTTGGCTGCCTTGCACCAGACCGGTCACGCGTCCAGATCGCACGACCAGGTCGATGACGTTTCGGTCGCGAAAGTATGTGCGGGCTTTGGTGATCTTGCGCAGTTCCGCAGGGGTTTCGACGGCCAGCAGGAATCCCTTCGACCACGGCGTGAGGCCGTAGCCCCGGGGCGCGGGCTTCTTCTTCGCACTCACTCGCTCACCGCCTCGTCGCCGAGCCGCATCAGTTCGTAGAGCTCATCGTTGTCCGATGCCGCGAGCCAGCTCTCGCCGGTGGTGACGGTGAGTTCGGACAGCTCACGTTTGTCACGGATGAGCTGGTCGATGCGTTCCTCCAGCGTGCCGACGCACACGAACTTTCTCACCTCGACCCGGCGTTGCTGCCCGATCCGGTAGACGCGGTCGGTGGCCTGGTTCTCCACGGCGGGATTCCACCAACGATCCAAGTGGACAACGTGATTGGCCGCAGTCAGGTTCAGGCCGGTGCCGCCGGCCTTGAGCGATGCGAGCATGACCGGTGGGCCGTCGTCCTCACTGAACTCGGTCACCAGGGTGTCGCGCGCGGATCGACTGAGGCTGCCGTGCAGGAACGAGACGCCTGCGCCGATGCGGTCGGCCAGCCATGGCGCCATCATGTCGCCAAAGGCTGTGAACTGGGTGAAGACCAGTGCCCGCTCGCCGTCGGCGACGATGTTCTCGAGCATGTCGGCCAGCAACTCGACCTTGCCCGAGCGGTGCTCGTTCCGGCGCATGATGGGTGAGCCGTCACCGAGGTAGTGCGCCGGGTGGTTGCAGATCTGCTTCAGGCGCGTCAATGCCGCGAAGACCGTTCTGCGCCGCTCACTCCCGCCCTGCGGATCCTCGCCCTTGCCCAGGGCGTTCATCAGGTCGTCGATGACCGCACGGTAGAGCGCAGCCTGTTCGACGGTGAGGTTCGCGCGTACGGTCAGCTCCGTCTTTTCGGGGAGGTCGGAGATGACGGCGGGGTCGGTCTTGACGCGGCGCAGGATGAACGGCGAGGTGACGGCATTGAGCCGGCGCACTGCGCCCTTGTCCCGCTCGCGTTCGATGGGTTCGGCATAGCGCGACTTGAACGTCGACGCGGTGCCGAGCAACCCGGGGTTGACGAGGTCGATGACCGACCGCAGATCCTCCAGCCGGTTCTCGACGGGAGTACCGGTCAGGGCAATGCGGTGTCGTGCGGTGAGAGCGCGCACCGCCTTGGACTGTGCGGTCGCGACGTTCTTGATGTGCTGCGCCTCATCGACCACGAGGCGGTCCCACGTCATGGGGCTCAGCATCTTCCGGTCGCGAGAGGCGATGGCGAAGGTGGTGATGACGACATCCACCCGAGCCGCAGCGGGGCCGAAATGTGGCTGGCGCAGCCGGGCCGGTCCGTGATGGATCAGCACCGAGATGTCGGGTGCGAATCTCGCGATCTCCCGTTCCCAGTTGCCCACCACCGACATCGGACAGATCAGCAGCGTGGTGCCCCGTTCCTCGGCAGGATCGGCGGCTTCCGCTTCGGCCCGCATCAGGGCCAGCACCTGGATGGTCTTGCCCAGACCCATGTCGTCGGCGAGGACCGTCCCGATGCCCAGTGAACTGAGATGGCACAGCCATTCCATACCGCGCTGCTGGTAGGGCCGGAGTTCGGCTTTCAGTGAGGTCGGGGCGGGCAGAGAAGGGGGTGCCATCCTGCCGACGCGTTTGATCTCGTCGAGCCACGACAACCCGTCGACCCGGGCCACCGGTAGTGGCAGCCGGTCGTCACCGTCGGTGACCAGATTGAACAGTTCGCCCATGTCCGCCGGCTGACCTGATTCGGCGAGGGCGCGTTGGGCCTGGATGAAGGATGCCGACCGCGACAGTGCGGAGTTGTCGGCCCGGATCCACTTACCCCGGACCTTGACCAGGTCTCCCTTCTGCCGCGCCAGCGCATCGAGTTCGGAGGCGTCCAGCACGTCCTCGCCGAGGGCCAGTTGCCACTGGAAGTCCCGTATCTCGCCGAGCCCGACCATGACGTTGCGCTGCCGCGAACCGCCTTCCGGTTTTCCCCGTAGCGCGAGCGTGGGGCGTACATGCGCGATCGAGCGGGGAAGGAGGACTTCGAAGCCGGCCTCGGCGAGGGCCGCGACGCCGGTGTCGAGCAGGCTCAGCACGACGTCGGTGGTGAGAAGGAAGTCCAACGAATGATCATCGTGCAGTGCAGACTTCAGATCGGGGAACGCGCGGACCGCGCGGGCGACGTCGGTGGTGATCTGGTCGATCTCGTGGGTGTCGAGACGGCGGAGTTCGACGGGTTCGTCGGGCCGGTCGAGGGTGCGCCTGCACACCTGCAGTCGCCAGCGGGTGTCGTCGTACTCGAACTGGTCCTCGTCCTCGCCTTCTTCTCCACCTGGCTCGTTCAGTCGCAACACCAGCGACGATTCGCCCTGCCGGAGTCCGTCGGCCCACTGCGCCCACGCCGATGCTGCCGACGCGGCCTTGTCCGCCGACATCGCGGGTGCGTCGGTGTCGGGGAGCAGGGCGCGAACGAAGGACGAACGCACGGACGTCGGCCGGACGTCGGTGCAGCTGTTGCGGCACAACTGGTCTGTGATCGCTCCGCAGAAGTCCATGATCGCGGTCGATTCCCCGTTGTCGAGGATCACCGGGGGCGCCGCCGCGACGGCTGTGGACAGCCAATTGCGCCAGCTCGCGGTGGTCAACGGGGCCCAGCGCACCGCCCACTCTCCGGCCACCCAGTTGACCGACGGCGCTACGGCCCCAGAGCGCACGAAGCGTTCGGTGGAATCGACCAGGAATCGGTAATACCGCAATTCGCCGCCGACCTCGTCCGGCGCATCGATCGATTGGAGCAGTTCGACGGTGGCCGCGGGGCCGAGGGTGAGTGAGGCGATGTCGCGACGGAGGGAGCCGGGGCCGGCCACCGCGATCGTGCGGCGCAGCGCCCGTGTGCCGACCGCTGCCGCGATGGGTGCGGGCAGACCGTCGGGAACCTGGCCGGTGCACGGTTCACCGTCGGGGCCGGTGAACCACAATGACAGACCTATGCCCGAGCGCCATAGAGCATGCGCGGCTGGGGTCTCGGTCACTGGTTCATGGTGTCAGGTGCGGGGGCAGCTGACACAGAACAGGTTGCCCTCCGGATCGGCCATCGTCGTCCACTCCACCCAGGGGACCTCGTCGAGGACGTCCCATTCCCGGGTGGCGCCCAGCTCGAGCATCCGCCCGACCTGCTCTTCACGGCGTCCGGGTTCCGTGCTCAGGTCGAGATGGATGGGCCCCGGCGCGGACGGGTTATCGTCGCGGCGGTGAAAGAAGAGCGGGACCCCGCCCGGAGCCGCCGAGACGTAGACGTAGTCGTGTCCGTCGCCACCCACCGCCTCGCCGCCGAGCACGGCGATCCAGAACTCGGAAAGCGCCGCCGGATCGGCCGCCGCGAAATTTATCGCACCGATTGTCATCGTCGAGCTGGGCGCGGATGGTGTGGCGGCATCGGTCATGCGACGACGATAGGTCGAGGTACCGACATCGACGGTCGCTCGACTCCAGCTGCGGCGACCTCTCGTCAGACAGGGCTCAGCTGAATTGCGGGTGTGTACTTTTCCCGGTGAATGCGACGTGGTGACATCCGCCGGCGTTTGAGCGCTTTGACGCCTGCTTCGACCATCGCCGGTGGGCCGCACAGATACGCCGAGAAGCTCTTGCACGAGGGAAGGTCGGCAATGACGGCGTCGCCGACATAGCCGGTGCGGCCGGACCACTGACCGCGACTGAGGCAGGGTGTGTAGTTCACACCCGGATGGTTGGCTGCGAGGGTCTGCCAGTGCTCGACGTCGTAGAGGTCCGACTCGAACCGGACCCCGTGGTAGACGTGGATCTCACGCTCGGGATCGAGTTCCAGCGCCGCGGTGGCGATGGATTTGAGTGGCGCCAGTCCGGTGCCGCCGGCCAGGAGAATCAATCCCAGGTCCGGATCGTCCGGGGTGAAGCAGAAGTCGCCCCACGGCCCGGTCATCGCCACCGGTTCGCCCACGGTCATGCCGTCGAAGATCCAGCCGTCCGTGGCCGCCCCGCCGGGCTGCCGACGGATGTGGAACTCCAGTTCGCCGTCCTGGCCGGGCGGGTTCGCCATCGAGTACGGACGGGTGGTGCCGGTACCCGGAATCGACAACTCGACGTACTGGCCCGCGGTGAACTCGAGTGGCTCATCGAGCATGACCGTGACCGTGAGGGTGTCGTCGGCCACCTGACGAATAGAACCGACAGTCCCGGAGATGTCGCGCAGCACGTGGTGCCGTGCGTTGGAATCGACCGTCACAGAATCGATCTCCAGATTCGAGGTCGGCACCGACTGGCAGGAGAGGACGAATCCTTGTTCCTGCTCGGTATGCGAGAGCACGGTGTCGAGCGGCGGTGGTGTGTCGACCGTACCGGTGCTGATCCGCACCTTGCAGGTTCCACAGGTGCCCTGGTTGCAGGAGTTCGGTATCCACACCCCGGCCCTCAGGAAGGCGTCCAGCATCTTCTGGTCGGGGTCGCACTCGACAGAGGTGTCACCGGCGTCGATCCGAAATGGCCGTTCCGACATCTCACACCTCCCAGGTGGTGTGCAGCGACGTCGGGCCGCGAAAACCCCAGCCCCAGAACTCCACGTCGCTGTCGGTGTCTCGTTCGAGATTGGGGATGGACTCGAACAGCTCCTCCAGACCGATCCGGCACACGTGGTTCGCGAAGTAGATGCCGGCACAGGCGTGGTTGCCTGCCCCGAATGCCAAGTGCGGCAACGGCGGGCGGGTGAGGTCGTAGTCCGAAGGCGCATCGTAGACGGTGGCGTCGTGATTGGCGGATCCGTAGGACATCAAGACCACCGAACCTTCCGGAAGATCGATGCCGGCCACCTCGACGTCGCGCGTGCTGATACGCGCGGTTGCTGACCAGATCGGTGAGGTCCAGCGCATTCCTTCGGCGATGGCCCGTGGGATCAGTCCTGGCTCGTCGACCACCTGCTCGAGTTGATCCGGCCTGGTGAACAAACCGACCAGTGTCGATGACATCGCATGCCCGGGTTCCTGCATCGCGCCGAGGAGGTAGACGTAGAGCGTCGGGTAGATGTAGTCGCGGTCGCGGGTCTGGCCGGCCGGCATCCCGTCGTGGAGCCAGTGAGAGATGGCGCTGTCGTCGGGGCTGTCGATCCAGTTGTCGATCAGCGGGTCGACGATGGACCGGATCTCGCGTTTGGCGTCGTCGGCTTCAGCGAACCCCTCTGGATTGGTGAACTCGCCGTCCTCGTCGACACCGGCGTTGGTGAACGAGTTCGACAGTTTGTGGAACCACTCGCGGAGTTTGTCGGAGCTCACCGTCTGAAGCCCGAGGAGATCACCGAGAGCGCGGACGCTGACCGGCTCGCAATAGTCCGCCACCAGCTCTGCACGGCCGTTGTCCTCGATCCCGGCTAGGTACCGGCGAGCGATGGGTCGGACGAGGTCGTCGATCCAGCGGTCCACCTCCTGCGGCTGCAGGGCCGGATCGACCATCGACCGGAGATCGTCGTGGATCGGGCCGTTCACCCCGATGACCGCGGGATGGCCGAAAGTGCGTCCACCGGCCTTGGTGATGACGGCTTCGAAGTCCGGGCTCGTCGCTATCGACCGGCAGATCTCCGCAGTGGTTGCCACGTACGACCCGAGGACGGGCAGATAGGCCAGTGGCGCCTCACTGCGCAGCCGCTCGTAGACCGGGTACGGATTGCGCTCTAGTTCGGTCATCGTGATGTCGTCTATCCAGGACAAAGTGCTGGTCATCGTTGTCTCCTTGGCTGATGTGGAGGGTGCTCGGTGGAGCTGGTGTGACGAGACGGTAGGGGCCGCACAGCCGCCGGGGCGACACCCGATACGCGAGGTCGGTACAAATTGCGCGACGAATGTGATCTCCATCGCACATCTGCTGGCACGGGCTGTGAATCGCGGGTTCAATCGGAGATGCAGCCGTAGCCCCGGTACGCACGAATGGAACCGAGAGCCCAGATGTCCCGACAGAGCAGCACTCACATCAGTGATTGGGAAGCCGCGCACCTGGCGGTCGAACAGGTGTACTTCCCTCATGAACTGGAGGCGTTGTCATCGCCCGACCTGTTGGCCCTGAACTTGCGGACCGTCGACCTCGGGCCGGTGACGATCGGACGCCTGAACTGGGGCACCGACGTCTCGATCGCGTGCGACTACCCGGGGGCGTACGAGATCAACATCCCCCTCACCGGTCACCTCGACTCGCAGTCAGGATCGGCGAGCACAGTGTCCGAACCGGGACAGGCGACCGTCTTCACCGCCGGGCGGCCGTCGACCATCACCAGGTGGTCGGCGGATTGCCAGGTGGTCGGGGTGAAGTTCGAAGCCGATTACCTCGAGCGTGAAGCCGACCGGGTGCAGGCGACGGCGCTGCGGTCCCGATTGGTGCTCCCCGATCAGCTGGATCTGACCGGACCCGACGAACGCAGTTGGTTTGCGCTTGTCCGCGCGCTCACAGCGCAGCTGCGCGAACCCGCCGACCTGTTGGCGAATCCTCTGGTCGGACCGCAGTTGGCCAGCGCAGTGACGACGGCATTCATCGTGGCGGTCTCCCCCGACACACCAGGAACCGGCCTTCGGCCGCGAATGGTCAAGAGAGTTCTCGATGCGCTTCATGACGATCCGGCCAGGGAATGGACGCTGGCCGACATGGCCGAGTTGGGTGGGTCGAGCGTGCGGCGACTGCAAGAAGGATTCGCCGAACACGTCGGGGCCAGCCCCACCGCGACGCTGCGAGACATCCGGCTCAGCCGGGCACACGCCGACCTCACCATGCGAGGTGGTGCGACAACGGTGGCGGAAGTTTCTGCGCGATGGGGTTTTTCGAGCCCGAGCCGGTTCGCCGCGGCGTATCGTCGGCGGTTCGGCGAACCGCCCTCGCGCATATCCCGTCCCTGAGTCGAGTACAAGAATTCACGGGGCGATGTTCGAAACCATGGAATGTCCGGACCATCCGGCGTAGTTGTGGGAGACATGACTGATCTCTCAAGCAAGGCAAAGACGCTGCTCGAACTCCATCAGCCAGGCAACCCGGTGATCCTGCCGACGGTGTGGGACGCCTGGTCGGCCAACCTCGCCGTCTCCGCGGGTTTCACCGCGCTGACCGTCGGCAGCCATCCCGTGTCCGACTCGATCGGCAAGCCGGACAACGAAGGCATCACCTTCGACGAACTGACGACCCGCATCAAGCAGATCACGGACGCCGTCGACGTACCGATCTCGGTCGACATCGAATCCGGGTACGGCGAAGATCCCAAGCGCCTCATCGAGGGCCTGATCACCGCGGGCGCTGTCGGCCTCAACATCGAGGACACGGTCCACAGCGAAGGCGGTCGGCTGCGCGAGGCCCAGGAGCACGCCGACTTCGTGGGTGCCCTGCGCGCAGCGTCTGACGCGACCGACGTCCACGTGGTCATCAACGCCCGCACCGACCTGTTCGTCAAGCAGGTCGGTGACGAGTCCGACCGCGTCGAGCGAGCCATCGAGCGTCTGAAGTTGGCTGCCGCGGCCGGGGCCGATGTGCTCTACCCGGTCGGCTTCCACACCGACGAGGTCCACAAGCGGCTGACCAGCGAGCTGCCGTTGCCGGTCAACGCCATCGGACATCCGGTGAGCAACGAGAAGTCGGCGCTGGCCGCTCTCGGGATCGCCCGGGTCAGCTTCGGTCCGTTGTTCCAGCTGGTGCTTGCCGAGCGCGCGAACGACGTCTTGGCTGCCTGGAAGTAGCCCCCGATGATGTGCCCCTTTGGCGGACCCCAGCTGCGGTTTTGTTCGCCAAAGGGGCACATTTTCGGTGTGTGGGTCAGCCGAGCTCGACCCGCTTGATCCGGTCATCGCCGTCTTTCGGGTCGCCGCGCCCGTCGGTGTTGTTGGTGAGGAACCACAGCGACCCGTCGGGCGCGACCGCGACATCGCGGAGGCGGCCGAATTCACCTGCGTAGAGGTCGTCGCCGCCGGCCGGATCGCTGACCGGGACGGCGCGGAGGCGTTCGCCCTTGAGGTTCGCGATGTAGATGGTGTCGCCGGCGATCGTCATCCCGCTCGGACTGGCGTCGTCGGGATTCCACTGCTGAACGGGATCGACGAAGACGTTGTCGCCGCTCACATCGCCGTTCATCCCCTCGACCTGCGGCCACCCGTAGTTGCCGCCGCGGGTGATGACGTTGAGCTCGTCCCACGTGTCCTGGCCGTACTCGGACGAGAACATCGTGCCGTCCGCGGCCCAGGCCAGACCCTGCACGTTGCGATGGCCCAGCGACCACACGGGATTGCCAGGGAAGGGGTTGTCCGCAGGAACCGATCCGTCGGCGTTGACCCGCAGGATCTTTCCGGAAAGACTGCCCAGATCTTGCGCGCTCGGTCGGTCCTGGGCGTCGCCGGTGCTGATGTAGAGCATGCCGTCGGGCCCGAACGCGATGCGCCCGCCGTTGTGCGTGCGTCCTCCGGGGATGCCCGCGATCACTTCCTCGGGTGCGCCGAGGCCGAGCGTGCCTGCAGACCCTGTCAAGGGGTAACGCACGACCCGGTTGTCACCGTCTGCGCTGGTGAAGTAGACGTAGAGATCGCTGCCCTGCACCGCCAGACCGAGCAGGCCGCCTTCGCCGGCCGGGGCCACGTCTGCGACGGCCCCGACGACGCGGGTCGAGTTGCCGGTCACCTCGAGGATGTCGCCGGAGTCGCGTTCGCTGATCAGTGGGTTGCCCTCGGCGAAGGTGATCGACCAGGGCGCATCCAGGCCGGTGACGAGGTCGTCGGGAACCGCGTCGCGCTGTACCGCGGGTGGGGCGGAGGACGACGAGTAACCCGGTGGATACGGGGTCCCAGACGTTGTCACCGTGCTGCTTCCGGAATCGCTGCCGCATCCGGCTATGAGCGTTGCTCCGGCTATCGACATGATCAGTCCGGTTCTGTTTCGCATGACCACCTTCGGTGTGTGATGTCCGTTTCCGACCGTCACCGAAAACGGTACGCGAACCGCGCAGGGCACCTCTCACAGCGAATTGATGGTGGGTTCACATCTCACCGGTGGATTCGATGCAGGACGATGGGGAGCGACAGCGGACCGGTCACAGCAATAGAGGAGAGGCGCCAGTGGTGGAGACGATCGCGTGGAGCTGACACTCGTCGGGGTGGTCGCGATCATCGCGATCGTCGCCGTGGCGGTCTTCGCCGGGCGTCTCGGTGTGGCCGCCCCGCTGCTGCTGGTGATCGTCGGCGTCGGCCTCAGTTTCGTGCCCGGGGTCCCGGACCTGGAGGTCCAGCCCGAGTTGATCCTCGCCGGGGTGCTGCCCCCGCTGCTCTATTCGGCGGCGGTCAACATGCCCGCCCAGGACTTCCGCCGCAACTTCAAACCGATCAGCGCGCTCGCGGTGGTGCTTGTCGTGGTCACGACCGTCGGAACCGGCTGGTTCTTTCACGCGCTGATCCCTGACATCGGCTGGCCGGCCGCCTTGGCGTTGGGTGCGGTGATCAGCCCGACCGACGCCGTGGCTGCGACATCGGTGGGCAAGAAGCTCGGCTTGCCCTCACGAGTGGTGGCTGTGCTCGAGGGTGAAGGTCTCGTGAACGACGCCTCGGCGCTGGTCTTGCTCCGCTCGGCGGTCGCCGCGCTGGGCGGCACTGTCACCCTCTGGGGAGTCGCGGGCGACTTCGTCTTCGCGGTGCTGGCTGCCGTGGTCGTCGGTGCAATCGTCGGCTACGTGAATGTGCGGATCCGTGGTCTGCTGAACGATTCGGTGCTCACGACGGCCATCTCGCTGGTTGTGCCGTTCATCGCCTACATACCCGCGGAGGAGGTCGGCGCGTCCGGAGTGCTCTCGGTGGTGGTTGCAGGCCTGATCACCGGGCACCTGGGATCGCGGTATCTGCGGGCGCAGGATCGGCTCGCGGAGACGACCAACTGGCGCACCCTCGCGTTCTTGCTCGAGGGTGCGGTGTTCCTGTTCATGGGGATGGAACTCAAAAAGGCCGTCGAACAGGTGCAGGAGAGTCAGTTCAGCACCTGGACCGCGGTCGCGATCGGTCTGGTCGCTTCGGCCATCGTGATCGCGCTCCGGATCGCCTTCGTCGGCCCGATGGTCGGGTTGCTCCGCCGCGACACCAGGCGCGCATCCGACGCGGTGTCGCGGCTCGACGAGATCCAGGCCCGTCTGGACGCCCGAGAGCCTGATGAACGGTTCACCCAGCGTCGGCTGGACTACATGGAGACGCGCGTGGCGCGGGTGTCCGCCGATCTGGCGTTCCACCTCAACGAGACGCTCGGATGGCGCGGCGGAGTGGTGCTCGGGTGGGCAGGGATGCGGGGTGCGATCACGGTCGCCGCCGCGCAGACCCTGCCCCAGGACACCCCGCACCGACCTCAGCTGATCCTGATCGCGTTTGTCGTCGCCGCGACGACCCTGCTGCTGCAGGGGTTCACGCTCCCGAGCGTGATCCGGATGGCGAAGGTGGCCCCCGACGATCCGGAGCGGCTGCGCGACGAGTACTCACAGCTGGTCACCGAATTGCAGGACGCCGCGTCGCAGGCGCTGGTCGACCCAGCGGTGCTCGGTGGGGTGGGTGAGCCGATACCGGACGTGGTGATCGATCTGGTGCGGGCCGACAGCATCGTCGGCCGCGTCAGATCGAGCCGCGAAGCCGTAGACGAGAACGCTGCCGACGCCAACAAGCGGGGCCGGGCGCAGTACTTCGCGCTGCGGCTGCTGGTGCTGGCCGCCGAACGGGAGGCGCTGCTCAAGGCCAGGAAGCTCGGTGTCTACAGCTCGCAGTCGTTGACCCACGCGCAGAATCTGCTCGACCTCGAAGAAGCCCGACTCGAGCAACTCGACGACGACGAGTCGGAGTGAGCAGTCAGTAGCTGGCGTTCGGGTCCACCCTGGCGAGCATGTCGTCACCGCCGGCCGCGAAGCGACGGAGGTTTTCGCCGACCCACGGTGCCAGCGTCCGCTTGAGGCCCGACGACGGGTTCGCCACGTGGGGGGTGATGATCACGTTCGGCAGCTCCCACAGCGGACTGTCGGTGGCAGGTGGTTCGGGATCGGTGACATCGAGTGCGGCGCCCGCGATCTCCCCATCGACCAGGGCCCGGTGCAGGGCATCCTCATCGACCAGTGGCCCACGGGCGACGTTGATCAACCACGCGTGAGAGCGCATGGCGGCCAGGGACTTCGCGTTGATCAGGTGCCGGGTCTCGTCGGTCGACGGCGCTGCGAGTACGACGTGGTCGACGCGCGACCACACCTCGTCGAGGCGATCGAACGGCAACGTCTCCATCGCACCTTCGACGTCTCGCCCGGAACGGTTGACCGCGATCACCGCGGCACCGCAGGCGGCCAACCTCGGGATCAGTGACCGGGCGATGCCGCCGGCGCCGACGATGGCGACCGTCGATCCGTGCAGTGAGCGCACCGAGGTGTCGACGGCGTCCTTGTCCCAGCGCGTCCGCACCGCGGTGTTGATCTGCCGCAGACCCGTCAGGAGCAGGGCGAGGGCGTGTTCGGCGACGTTCTCGGCGTAGAAGCCGGACGCGTTGGTCCAGATCCGCTTGTCGTCGAGCAGCCCGGCGTTCAGAAACGACTCGATACCGGCCAGGCGCAGCTGGACCCATTCGATGCGATCGGGCAGCGGCTCGGGGAAACCGGCCACGTCGCCCGTCCAGACCAGGACTCGCGCGCTGTCGAGGTCCGTCAGTTCGCCCCCGGCTGTGAGGATTGCCTCGGAGATGTAGGGGTCAGGCTCGGGCAGAAGGGCGACCGGTATCAACCCGCCGGATGTCGGTTCGGCGGCGGTCACACGGGCTCCTTCAGGGTGCGTGCCGCAGAGGTCGCCAGTTCGTCGGCGATCTCGTTGTAGTGGTCGCCCGCGTGCCCTTTGACCCAGCGCCACTCGACGTCGTGCCGCTCGCACTGGGCGATGAGTTCACGCCACAGCTCGCTGTTCTTGACGGGCTTCTTGTCCTTCGTCTGCCAACCGTTGGCCTGCCAGCCCGCGGCCCACTTCATGATGCCGTTCCGGACGTAGGTGCTGTCGGTGTAGAGGATCACCTTCGATCGCTTGGTGACGGCCTCGAGGCCCTTGATGGCGGCGGTGAGTTCCATCCGGTTGTTGGTGGTTGCCGGTTCCGGTCCGGAGATCCGCTTTTCGTGGCTCTTGTACCGCAGGACGGCACCCCAGCCGCCGGGACCGGGGTTGCCGAGGCATGCGCCGTCCGTCGAGATCTCGACCGGAATGGTCACATCGTTGTCGTCCGCCATGGCGAGAAGGCTACCGTCGGCTCAGGACAAGTTGAAGGAGGCGGGTGGTGACCATGTTCGACCTACGCGGGCTCGACGCCCCGATCGTCGGTGCACCCATGGCAGGCGGTCCCAGCACCCCGGCGCTGGCCGCTGCGGTCAGCAACGCCGGCGGGCTCGGCTTCCTGGCAGGCGCCTTGCTGGGAGCTGAAAAACTCGCCGCGGACATCGACACCGCGCGGACCCTGACCACCGGAGCGTTCGGGGTCAATCTCTTTGTGCCGCAGTCTGACACCGGAAAGCCCGTGGAGATCGCGGGGTACGCCGACGAGCTCGCGCAACTGGCCTCGCAATTCGAGGTCGAACTCGGCGAGCCCCGCTACACCGACGACGACTACCCGGCGAAGGTCGAGGTGCTCCTCGATCTCAGACCCGAGGTCGTCTCCTTCACCTTCGGCTGCGCGAGCGCCGACGACATCGCCCGGCTACGGGCCGCGGGGATCACGACCGTGGCAACGGTCACCACGGCGGCCGAAACCGAGATCGCGAAGGCCCGTGGGGTCGAGGCGTTCGTGGCGCAGGGTCCGGGGGCCGGCGGGCACCGCGGCACGTTCGATCCGCTGGCGCAGCCGGCGACGGATTCGCTCGACGTCATCCTCGCGGCAGTTCTCGAGCGCGCCGCCGTGGTGGTTGCGGCAGGTGGGATCGGAACCCCCGAAGAGGTCGAGCGGGTAATGGGTCTCGGGGCAGTCGCGGCACAGGTGGGAACGGCGCTGCTGCTGAGCGACGAGGCCGGCACGAACCCGGTGTCTCGAGCAGCGCTACAGGATGCGCAGTTCACCGAAACCGCTGTCACCAAGGCGTTCTCGGGGCGGTACGCCCGAGGCCTGCGGAATCGGTTCGTGGACGACCACGATCAGACCGCGCCGCTGGCGTACCCTCAGATCCACTATCTCACCGGACCGTTGCGCCGCGCCGCAGTGCAGGCGGGTGACGCCCACGCGACCAACCACTGGGCGGGTACCGGCTTCCGGAACGCCCGGCCGGGTGCCGCCGCGGCCATCGTCGAAGCGCTGAGCAGCCGCGTTCGGCGATGAGCGAGACGGGGGCAAAATCTCAGCCGAAGGGGTTGTCCCCCGGCATCTTCGGAGTGGGATTCGGTCTCGCGGGCCTGTCTGGGACGTGGACGATCACCGCCGCGCACACCGGGCTGCCGGTGGGTGCGGCCGACGGGCTGTGGATCATCACCGCCGTCGTCTTCGTCATCAACGTCGTCCGCTTCTGCGCTCGTGCGGGGAACCCGGTCCACTACGTGGAACACTTCCGGCACCCCGTCACCGGCCCATTTGTCGCGCTGGCACCGGCAACCGCAATGTTGTTGGGAGACCGGTTGTTTGCGGAAGCCCCAGCAGTGGGACGCGGTGTGGTGATCGGCGGATTCGTCGTGGCGGTGGTGTTGGCGCTCGGATTCGTCCACAACGTGCTGCTCGGTATGGGTTCGATAGAAGAGCTGCACTCGGGTCACCTGCTGCCGATCGTCGCGGCCGGATTCGTCGGTGCCCAGTCGCTGGCGACCATCGGTGCACCGAACACCGCCATCGGGGTGTTCGGCGCAGCGGTCTTGGCGTGGTTCCTCGTCGGCGCCGCCCTCGTGGCCAGGCACGCCTTCTTCGCTCCGTTACCGGATGCGTTGGTGCCCACGATGGCGATCTTCGCGGCCCCACCCGTGGTCGGGGGTAACGCGTGGTTTGCGATCACGGCCCCGGACAGCTCCGAGGATCGTGTTCAGATCGCGCTGCTGGGTATTGCAGTACTGCTCATCGGCAGCCAGCTGATGCTGCTGCCGCGGTACCGCAGGGTGCCCTTCTCCCTTGGCTTCTGGTCGTTCACGTTCACGGCTGCTGCCGCTGCAACGTACGGAATCCACTGGTTGGCGCTGACGCATCCGCCGGGTGAGGTCGCTTGGATCTGGCTGCTCTTCGCGGTGGCGACTGCGATCGTCGGCAGTATCGCGCTGCGGTCGTTGGCGCTGCTACGACCGACTCGTCAGGCGTAGCCGCGCACGTAGTCGATGAAAAGCTCGGGGACGAGGTGGTCGTCGTTGCCGTCGGACCGATCGGGAAAGTCGAAGACAGCGAACATCATCTGCATCGGATAGGTCGGTGGATCCGGGCAGCGTCGAACGAGTTCGTCGTCGACGTAGAAGGCTGTGGCATCGGGCGTCCAGTCCACCGCGTAGGTATGGAACTCGGTGACGTCGATGGGTACCGGCATCGCCTCGAAATCGTCGATCAGATTCGGGTCCCGAAAAGGGTGTAGCCCGGTACCGATGGCTGCCGATGGCCGCGCAGTGACGGTGTCGCCGAAGATCTCGGCGACGCAGATCTCGCCGCTACGAGCCGGGATGTCTTCGAGGCCGACCATCCACCAGGCGAACATCGACCGCGGCGAGATGGTGGCACGCATGCGGGTCTCGAGATATCCGCACGACGGTGTCCAGCCGGCGAACGCGGGTTGTTCTTCGCGAACAACGGCACCGGCGTGTGGTGGCTGCTGGCCGAGTGTTCCGCCGACCGGACCTGAGCCGTTGCCGGACTGCACGGCCGACACCCGAAGTGGGCTGTGCTGCTCGGCCGGCCACAGGCCTTGATCGCGGGGGATGCTCAGGTGCAGGCACGAATCAGACAGGGAGTACGTCGCTGCTGTCGCAGCCCGAGAACTCCAGGCAGGCAGATAATGCGGAAGCCAGACATCCAGGTCGATGTCGGGGTCATCGAACTCCTCGGAGAAGATCAGGCTGCGACCGACCGACTGAACCCTCACCGACGGCTACTGCCCGTCGGTGGAACCCTCGGTTCCACCGAGCGCGTGGCCGCGGTTGATCTCATGGCCGTGTTCGCCGGCCTCGTAGACGGCCGACTGCTTGAGCAGTTCCTCGGTTTCGCCGATCGGTTCCGAGTCCTCGAATGGAAATGTCATCACGCCTCACAGTGTGTGTGTTTCTGCACTCCACCGTACGTCGCGGCACCGATACCCGCGCCAGGTTGAGGATCCGGGAACAGTTCGCGGCGGGTCAGACGACGACGACCGGTGTCGGGGTGATCCCATTGAATCCGCTGGCCGTGACCGTCGTGTACGCGCCCATCATCGGACTGACCACCACGTCGCCGACCCGGAGCACCGGCATCGGGTAGTCCCGAGCGATGACGTCCACGCTGTCGCAGGTGGGACCGGCAAGGACGACGGGTTCTGCGACGGTGGCCGACCCCGCGATCTCCGCCAAGGCCAGCAGCGGCGGATGGACATCTTCGGTCAGGACGTTGGAGTAGCTGCCGTACAAGCCGTCGTCGAGGTAATGCCACGTTGCCCCGTTCCTGATCGCAGTCCCCACCACACTGGTCAGCAGGGTGCCGCAGGCGGCCGCAATGAACCGTCCGGGTTCGGCGAGGATGCGCAGTCGGCGAGTCCTCGTCCCCAGGATCTCACGCACCACCGCACCCACCTCGGCGATCGACGGCATCGGATCGCGGTACGTCACCGGGAAACCCCCGCCGATGTCGAGTACCTGAACCCGTACGCCCACAGCAGCTTCGACCTGGTCGATGACGTCCGAGGTTGCCGCGAGCGCGGTCCGGAACGGCTTTATTGAAGCGCTTTGGCTGCCGACGTGAAAGCTGAAGCCGATGAACCGGACTCCGGTGGCGAGGACGTCCTTCACCAGCTGCTCTGCCTCCGAGACGTCGACACCGAACTTCACCGAAAGGTCGGACTTGGCACCGGGGTTGGCGAAGGCGAGTCGTACCAGGGTCTCGATGTCGGGTGGGCGGCCCCGAAACTTGTGGGCCTCGCCGGGATTGTCGACGACGAACCGGCGGATCCCCGCCTGGTAGGCGTGGTCGATGTCTCGCGGCTTCTTCACCGGATGGGTGTAGATGCACCTCGACATCGAAATACCCAGGGACCGAACGTGATCGACTTCGCCGGCGCTGGCGACGTCGAAAGACCCGCCGCAGGCGGCCACCGCATTGATCACGGCAGGGTGAGGCATGGACTTGATCGCGTAATGCAAGTCGACCTCCGGCAGGTGTGCCTGCAGGAGGCGATACTGCGTGGCGGCGCGGGCGGGGTCGAGTATCAGCAGCGGGGTGCCGTGCTGACGTAGCAGGTCGCCCCAGTGGTGTGTCGCGGCCACGTCGCGCAGTTCCTCACGCAACCGTGATCGAATCAATGGATCCATCGTGTGCCTCCTCGGGGACGGTCTGTTTCCTGGCTATGAGCGAACCGAATCGCTCGTAGCTGACGATGGTGCAGAGGTAGAAGATGATGTCGGCGAAAAACTTTGCGGCAATCCAGCCGGCCATGGTGCTGCCCAGCAGCAGTGGACCTACGTAGAAGGCGAACGGTCGGACGGCGAGCGAGTCCACCGCCTCTGCGGGCCCGAACTCGACCAGCAGACTACGCAGGGCGAGCAGCGCCGCGACCACTCCACGGAGCGGACCGCGGCGCCGCGAATCCGCGTGGTGATAGCACCGGGCGGCAGTACCGAAAGCGATGGCGTAGTAGCCGATGGACGCGCCGATCGTCCCGGCCACAGCAGCTGTGGCCAGAGACCCGGTGGTCCAATACACCAGACCGGCGCCACCGAATTCTCCTATCGTTCCGGCAATTTCACAGGGCAGGTACCGGCGGATCCATTCCTTGAGCTTCGCGCCGCGACTGGGCTTCGAGTCCATGTGAGAGACCCTGCCCGGCGCAGGGGTACCGGCACACGCGTAGCGCGCTACCTCAGTCCGGCGCCGCGAGGTCGGCGCGCGCGGGTAGAGCTCGCGTGCTCAGGTGACAAGGCGCGGAACGAGACGGACGTAGACGACCATGCCGATCACCTCGACCAGTGTCTGGGTGACCACGACGACCGCCGCGATCTCGAAACCGGCAGGCAGGGCCAACGCCAGCGGCAACACCACCAGCGAGTTGCGGGTGGCTCCGCTGAAGACGAGCGCTCGCCTGCCCCCGGTGTCGAGGCGGAAGGCAGCCGAAAGTGCGGCCCCGAGAGCCGCCATCACCACCAGAAATGCCACGTAAAAGGGCACGACGGACGCGACATCGGACAGGTTGCCGTCGAGCGCAGGCACCTGGGAGGCAACCACCACGAACAGCACCGCCGCCATCAGCGGGACCATGGTGGTGTTCACCGCCTCGGTGACGCGCGCGCCGGCAGATCTGCGCGTCGTCCACCATTGGGTGGCCCAGGCCAGCGCCAGTGGGATCACGATGAGAACCACGAACGCCACCGCGAAGGGCCGGAACTCGACGACGTCGGTCAGCTCGGATCCGAGGAAGAGCCACAGAAACAGTGGGAGCAGCGCCATCTGGGCAATCAGCAGCAGGGGGGTGGCCGCGATGAGACGGGTACTGCTGCCCCCGGCCAGTCCCGAGAACACGATGACGTAATCGACGCAGGGACAGAGCAATACCAGCAGCACGCCGACCTGCACGGCCTGCTGTGCAGGCAACATCGCGTACATCACCGCCACCACCAGGGGCACGAGGACGAAGTTGATCACCAGCAGGGCGGACAGGAACCTGGTGTCGCGCAGTGCCTCACCCAGGTCGGCGACCGGGACCTGGAGAAATGTGACGTATAACAGCGCTCCCAGAAGCGGATTGATCAGATGCTCGAGAATGGAGCCGAGATCGGTTGCCGCCCAGCCCACTGCACCGCCCGCCGCGATGGCGATCAGATAGATCGCGACCTGGTGTCGCTCGAGGCGGTCGACCACACCGGTCACCTCAGGGGGTCACCAGGACCGAGCACTCCGCGTGGTGGATCAGGCTCTGGCTGACAGAGCCGAGTATGGCTCCGGACAGTTTGCCGTGGCCCTTGCTGCCGACGACCACCAACTGGGCTTCTTTCGACAGCTCCTTGAGGCCCTTGGCCGGTCCGACGTCGGTGTAGACCTTGTGGACGTGCGCGCCGGGGAACTCTTTGCGCAGCGGCGCGACGATCTCGTTGAGCTTCTCTTCCTGCGTCGATTGCAGCAGGTGCAGGAGGTTCCAGTCGACAGGACCTTCGCCGTAACCGAGGCCGACGGCCGCTCCGGTCTCCCACATGTGTGCGACGGTCAGTGGCGCACCGAGAACCTCGGCGGTTGCGAACGCAGCACGAAGGGCGCGCAGCGAGTTGTCGGACTCGTCGACACCGACCACGACGGGTAGGGGCTTACCCGTCCGTGTCGCCGCGGTCTCTCGCCAGACCAGCACCGGGCACGTGGCCTGGTTGACGATCCGGATGACGTGACCGCCGAGGATGAGGTCACTTGCGGCGCTGGACCAGTGAGACCCGATCACGATCAGCCGGGCCGTGTCCGATGCCACCGCGAATGCCTTGGCGGCCGCCTCGTTGACAATTCGTCTGGTGACCCGCAACTCGGGGTGGGAGGCGCGGATCTCGGCTTCGGCAGCGTCGAGTTTCTTGTCGCCGTCGGTGGCGAGTTCATCGGCGAGGGCGTCCGGGCTGAACACCATCGCATTGGCGAAGTACCACTCGAGTCGCGGGATGGCATGCAGCAACTGCAAGGGTGAACCGCTCTTGGCGGCAAAGTCCGCGGCCCAGCGCGCCGCGCCGAGCGCGGCCTCTGATCCGTCGATACCCACGACCACCGCACCTGTGTCGGTACTCATCTCACGTCCTCGTTTCTGGCTGCCGGATCGTCAGTTCCCGGTCGATCGCCGGCGCTCGGTGCTCACCGAACTGGACATGACAGTACCGGTGGAGGGTTCCTGCTCCCGGCTCACATCACGTTAATCCGCAGTTCATCAGCCATTCATCCATTTGATCCCTTTGGTCGGAATACGCAGATCAAGGATGCGAAATTCTCTGGACAGCTGGATAATTGAGGTATGACCATCACAGGCAATGACCTACCGGCCGGGCATCTCGAAATTCTCGACTTCGCCCGGCGCTGGTATCCGTACGGCGGCGGGACCGCCGAAGACATCCTCGTCGAGTTCGGCATCGGCGAACGAGAGTACTTCCGTCGACTGAGCGACATCCTCGATGGCAACGAGGGGGCCGACGTCGATCGCTCGACCCTCGCGGCAATGAAACAGGTTGCCGCCGATCGCCTGGCGACTTGACCCGAAGCACGCGACGGCAGTGGTCGGCGGGATAGACTCCTGCGCCATGACCACGAGTAGGTGGGGCCAGGACTCGAATGAGGCGCAGGCGCAGTACTTTGCCGCGCAACTCGAAGAGTGGGCTACGCAGATCGAAGAAGAGATCACGACTTTCGCAGCTCCTGCAGAGACGCATGCCACGAAGCGAGTCGAGTTGTATGAGGTCCGCAGGCAGATCGATGCACTGCGCCGGCGGTTTCCCGCCGCCTTCTGACGTCGGGTCCTCGGTTCGGGGCGGGCCGCGCCTTCTGCCGGCCAGTACCGTGCACGTAGGGGGAATGTCCGATTCGAATCCTTACGGAAGGCCCCATGAGCAACAAGACAGTTCCCGCGATCGTCGACGTCGCGTGGTTGCAGTCCCATCTCGACGACGCTGATCTGGTGGTCGTGGACGCCACTACCCACCTACCGATCCCGAAGGACGGGCCATACGTCCCCGAGTCCGGGCAGGCGACCTATCAGGCCGAACACATCCCGGGCGCGGTCTTCGCGGAGCTGTTGACCGACTTCGCCGATCCCGGCAGCGAGCAGGCCTGGACAGTGCCGAGCTCGGAGCGATTCGCCGCGGCTGCGGGCGCCTTGGGTATCGGAGCGGGAGCGAAAGTGGTCGTCTACGACCAGTCGGCGGGCTTCTGGGCAACACGCTTCTGGTGGCACCTGCGGCTGGAGGGTTTCGACGACGTCGCCGTTCTCGACGGTGGCATCGCCGCGTGGAAGGCCGCGGGGCACCCTGTCACCGACGAGTCGTCGACCGCGACGCCCCGCGAGTTCGTTCCCGCACGCCGACCGGAACTGCTGCGTTCGACGGAAGAGGTCTTGGCCGCCCTTGACGACGAGTCGACCATACTGGTCAACGTCCTGGACGAGCCGACCTACCGCGGCGAAACCACCACCTACGCGCGTAACGGCCACATCCCGGGCAGCATCAACGTGCCGGTCGCGGGGGTACTCGACGCAGAAAAGGGCGGATTCAAACCCGTGGAGGAGTTGCGCACAGCCTTCGCGGCTGCGGGTCTACTCGACACCGACAAGACCATCGTCACCTACTGCGGTGGTGGGATCGCTGCAACCGGTGTCGCGCAGGCCCTTTCGTTGGTGGGTCGCGACGATGTCGCCATCTACGATGGTTCGATGACCGCGTGGGCTGCCGATCCGGAGCTGCCGCTGGTAACCGGCGATTCGCCGCGCTGATTGTGGCTGCCCCCGTACGTTCATTGCCCGTCGGTGGTGCCTTCTGAGCCACCGACGGCGTGATCACGCTCGTCGCCTGCACCTTCCTGGGCTGCCTCGTAGACGTCTTTCTCCTCGTCTTTTTCGGCAGTCTCGCCGATGGGCTCTTCGTTCTCATGCGGGAAGGTCATGGGTGCAGCGTGCCCCAACCGGGCCGGCACCAAACAGCGCCCCGACCATCAGGTCGGGGCGCTGCTTTGTCTGTCGGATCAGCCGACGCTCACACCGCGGTTGTTCAGCCACACCTGGGGGTCGATCTTGGCGCCGCTCTGGTCCCAGACCTCGTAGTGCAGGTGCGGTCCGGTCGACTGTCCCTCATTACCGACCGTGGCGATCTGCTGGCCGGCCTTGACCTGCTGGCCGGCCGTCACGAAGCTCTGGTCGACGTGCCCGAAGACGCCGATGGTGCCATCGTCTTGTTGCACCCGAACCCACTGCCCGAAGCCGCTCGCGGGCCCGGACTCCAAGACGGTTCCGTCGGTGACCGCGTAGACCGGAGTGCCGATCTCGTTGGCGATGTCCAGGCCGTAGTGGGTGGTGCCCCACCGCGCGCCGTAGCCCGACGTCATGGTGCCGGTGGTCGGGGACACCGCGGTGCGGCCGTCGGGTTGGGCCGACTGCGGGGGAAGCAGGTCCTGCACCAGGTCATCGAGCGGCGCGGGCAGCGTCAGGTCCGACGGGAGGGTCAGCTCCGGGGGCAGGGCCGGCAAGGGGGGAAGAGCAGGCAGCTCTGGCAACGCCGGGAACGCGGCGTTGACCGGTGCGGCCGGGGTGTCTGCGGAAGCCTGAGCGGCTCCACCCACCGACAGTCCGATCACTCCGGCGACCGCGGCCACAGCGCCTGCCTTCGCCGTGGTCGGGACCACGCCGGTACGTGGGGCGCGATGCTGCCCGCCGCCTCGACTTGCGGACGGCGTCTGCACCAGTACTCTGCGTTGAGCATCGCTCGGTTCCGCGATGGACTGCGTCAGGCAGATGCCACGCTCCCACGGAGCCATCTGGGCACGCGTCACACCGGGTCTGACCTGGCGGCTCGAGGACACAGGGGCCGCGGCGGGCGCCTGAAGGTACGGGGCGGGTGCAGTCAGGCGGTGTCGAGCCACAAATAGGTCCTTTGTCTCAGAGGCAACGTTTTGGTATCAGCGAGGACACGGAAAGGTTACTACGTGTCCTGTCGGCGCCGCAGGCGGGCCTGACGGAAACGGGCAAACCGGTCGGCGATCCGTAAACTGGTGAGCGTTGCTGATCGCGAGCGTCGTGGAAGTAGTGAAAGAGGAGCGTGCCCGTGTCCGAACGCCATCGGATCGTAGATGGTCATCTGAGTCGGCGGGGGCTACTCATCGCAGGCGGTGGTGTGCTGGCTGCAGCGCTGGCCGCGTGTACAAGCGGAGGGTCGACGACCCAGAAGTCCTCGACGCCGCCGCCGATACCCGAGGCGCAGCTGACGTTCGAGCCACCGACGGCAACCGTAGGTTTCGATCCGGTGGGCACGGTGCTGGTGAGCGTCGCCGAGGGCGAGCTCGTCGACGTGGTCATGACCAACGACGAGGGTCGAGTGATCCCCGGCGTCATGACCCCGGACAAGCTCGCCTGGAAGCCGGACACGGCCCTGGGTTACTCCAAGACCTACCAACTCGATGCGACCACTCGCGATGCGGCGGGCCGCACCCGCTCTGCGACGAGCACGTTCAGCACGGTGGAGCCCAACAACCTGACCATGCCCTCGTTTGTCACCACCGGCGGGGGAGCGATGACAGACGGTGCCACGTACGGCGTCGGGATGGTCACCGTGGTGCACTTCGACGAGCCCATCACCGACCGGGCAGCTGCGCAGAGAGCACTGTCGGTGGAGACGGAACCCGCCGTAGCAGGTCAGTGGAACTGGGTCGACGACCAGAACGTGCACTGGCGTCCGCAGGAGTACTTCCGGCCGGGGACCAAGGTGACCGCTCGTGCGATGGTGTACGCCATCGACCTCGGTAACGGCCTCTATGGTCAGGACGACGCGATGTGCTCGTTCACCATCGGTGATTCGCACGTCTCCATCGCCGACGACACCACCAAGCAGGTGAGCGTCTACGTCAACGATGAACTGGTGCGCACGATGCCCACGTCGATGGGTCGGGGCGGTACCGAGACGGTCAACGGCAAGACCATTCACTTCTGGACGCAATCGGGTACGTATACCGTTCTCGACAAGGCCAACCCCGTGATCATGGACTCGTCCACCTACGGTCTGCCGGTGAACTCGCGCCTCGGTTACCGCGAGACCATCAACTGGGCCACCCGGATCAGCAATGACGGTATCTACCTGCATCAGCTGGAAGACACCATCCCCCAGCAGGGCAACACCAACATGTCGTCCGGTTGTCTGAACCTGAACCCCGAGAATGCCAAGTGGTTCTACGACTTCGCCGTGACCGGCGACGTCGTCGAGGTCCGCAACACCGGCGGTCCTGCGCTCGAGTTGTGGCAGAACGGCGACTGGGGCGTGCCCTGGGAGACCTGGACCGCAGGCAGCGCACTCTGACGGATGCGCCGGCGACGAAACAGCAGTGCCCCGACCTGAACATGGCCGGGGCACCGCTATTCGTGGCGAGAGTGTGATTACTCCGCCATCACGTCCGAATCATCGTGCTCCACAGATTCTTTGCCCCCGGGGAGGAAGTAGTAGCCGAGGCAGACGATGCCGAAGAACAGGTAACCCAGGGCCACTTCGGGTGCCGCATTCCAGGCGACTTCCGGGGCATGGATGAGGCCGATGAACGAGAGCACCGCTCCGACGGCCGAGGCGATGGCCGCGTAGAGGAACTTTTTGTCGATGATGAAGGTGACCATCGTGCCCAAGACGAGTCCGACCAGGACCGCACCCTCACCGAACACCTTCAAACCCTCATAGACGACGCCCGCGCCGTTGAGCGACTCCATGCCGACATCGTTCGCCGTCGTACCGGCTGCCGAGAGCGCGTTGTCGATGAGTCCGTGGGCCCACTGCGCGAGGTTCGGCAAGATCGCCGCGACGACCGCGATGGCGTGGATCCGCGGCACTGCCTGGAAGGCCTGCGCACCGATGAGGAGACCGATGTACAGCAAGATCGGCACGATGGCCGGTACGGGCAGTATCGAATCGAGGACTCCGAAAAGACCCAGGAAGCACAGTAATCCGATGGCGACACCGCTGGCGAGCGAGTAACTCGCCCGACCGCCCGCGTCCTTCCAGCCCGGATGTCCGATATACACCGCAGGCGGGAACGGGGAGCCGAAGCCGGCACCGATGATCGCGCCGGCACCGTCGGCGAGCAGGACGCTGCGCAGGTTGTAGTTGTCACCGGCGGCCGCTGCGCTCTCCACGTTGCTCATGGCTTCGGTGAAGTTGTAGACGCCGAGGGGGATCGCGGTGCCGAGCAGGGGTGCGAGGTCTTTCAATCCGTCGAACAGCATGTCGAAGCGCTGATCGGGGACGCCGACCGCGATGTCGCCGATCGCATCGCCCACGGCGGGTGCGTCCATGAAACCGCCGGCCCAGCCGATGGCGGTACCGACGAGCAGAGCGGCCAATCCGACCGGGATGTTGCCCGGCAGGCGCACATTGGTGAAGAAGCCGATCAGGATGATGGCGAGTACGGGGAGGCCGATCCACGCGGCCTCGTACATCTGGGCGGCGGGACGCATCGAGATGAACGTGATCGAGATGCCTGCCAAGGTGCCGAGCATCGCTGCGCGCGGGGTGATCTTGCGGATGTACGGTCCGACGAAGGCGCCGATCATGACGATGATGCCGATCATGAACGCCCACGCGAGACCTGCCTGCCAGGCCGCGATCGCGTCATCGGTGTTCAGGTAGACCGGCAGCATCACCACGAACACGACGATGAACATGTGCGGGACGCTGGGGCCGTACGGCAACGCGGTGACGTCGGTGCGATTCTCCTTCTGGCCCAGGCGTCGGGCCAGCCAGGTGTAGTAGAGGTTGCCGAGGATCAGCGCGACGCCGAGCGCGGGTAGCACCGTCCCCAGCACGTCACCCGGCGAGACACTGATGACGCCGATCATCAGCCCGGTGAGGGTGAGGACGTTCACCAGGATGTTGAAACCCAGGCCGAAGAAGGCGTTGGTGTCGCCGCGGGTCCACCAGGGGATCTTCACGGGCTCGGCCGGTGTGGGCAGTGGGACTTTCTCGTTGACTTCGGTACTCATGGACGTGTTCCTGTCAGCTCTGGGAGGTGGGGGCGGAGACTGGCTTGGCGGATAGAGCGGCAATGGCGGGGATGACCGCCGCGGAATCGGCGACCCAGCCGAAGATTCCACCTTGCGCACTGATCATGTGGAGACCGATGCGCTGAAAGTCCGGGAAGTACGAACCGACACAGTCGGATACGACGAGGCACTCGTATCCGCGGTCGTTCGCCTCCCGGGTGGTGGTGTGCACGCACACCTCCGTCGTGACACCGGTGACCAGCAGTTGCGTGATGCCGGCCTCGGTGAGGATCTGTTGCAGGTCGGTGGCGTAGAACGCACCTTTGCCTGGTTTGTCGATCACGATCTCACCGTCGATCGGGGCGAGTTCGTCGATGATGTCGTGGCCGTATTCGCCGCGGATCAGGATGCGGCCGTATTCGCCAGGGTCGCCGATCCGCTTGGACGGTGCACCGCGCTTGAGTTTGGCAGGAGGACAGTCGGATAGGTCGGGTAAATGGCCCTCTCGGGTGTGGATCACCAGCATTCCGGCGGCCCGCGCGGCGGCGAGCAGGTCGGCGAGCGGTGGGACCACCTTGAGGAGCATGTTCACGTCGTTGCCGAGGCTCTCGCCGAAACCCCCGGGCAAGATGAAGTCGCGCTGCATGTCGATCGCGATCAGCGCAGTCTTGTCCGCGATCAGGGAAAACGGTCCCGGTGTCGCTTCGACGGACGTTGCCGCGATAGGGTTTTCGGTCATGAATGCTCCTCGGTGAGAGTTGTGGGTGCTGAATGTTTGTGCTGCGCACCGGCGGGCAGCGTGGAGGTGGTGCGGGGTTCATCGAGAAATCTCGCGGCAAGGGTCAGGACGGTGTCGTCGGAGAGTGCGGGCCCGAGAATCATCACGCTCAGCGGACGGCCGTCGGCAGCGTGGCCGACCGGAACGGCGATCCCGTTGAGGTCCAGGAGATTTCCGAAGTGCGTGTAGTGACCCAGCATCGTGTTGCAGTCGATGGGACGCGCAACGACCTCGTCGACGGTGAAGGTGGTACCGATCGTGGGGACCACCAGGACGTCCATGTGTTCCCAGAGGCGGGCCACCTCGGCTTTGAGGTCTTGGAGCTTCTGCTGTGCGGCAAAGGCATCGACAGCGGTGTACTTCTCGCCGCTGCGGAGGATGTCGCGGACCACAGGGAAGATCGAATCCGGCTTGGCGGCAAGGAAGTCGGCGAACTCGACGAGGCGTTCGGCAACCCACGGTCCCGAGTAGAGCAGGGCACCTGCGGCCAGGAACGGAGCCAACGGGGCATCGACGATGGCCTCGGTGCGGGAGATGCGGTCGCGGAATGCCAGATGCGCGGTCTGCATCTCGGCGTCCCCGAAGAAGTCGAGTTCATCGGGAGCGGGCAACCCCACCCTGATGGACCGGCCGTCGTGGCGGGGACCGCGGTCTCGAGACCAGGAGTCGCGGTCGTCGCGACCGATCACCACCTCGAGTACCCGGTCGGTGTCGTCGATCGAACCGGCCATCACGGTGATGCAGTCGAGGGACTTGCATGCCGGCACGAGGCCGACGGTGCTGATCAGGCCGCGGGATGGCTTGAAACCCACCACGCCGTTCAGTGCGGCCGGCACCCGGCCCGATCCCGCGGTGTCGGTGGCGACCGCGAAGGGCACCTGACCCAGGGCCACGGTCAACGCGGACCCGGAACTCGAACCGCCGGAGATCATGTCGTTGCCGTAGACACTGCGCGGCACCGTGTAGGGGGTGCGGGTCCCATTCAGTCCCGTCGCGAACTGATCGAGGTTGGTCTTACCGACGTAGAGGGCGCCGGCGTCGAGCAGTCGTTGCACCGCCGGTGCGGTGGCCGCGGGGATGTAGGCGTAGTCGGGGCACGACAGCGTGGTCGGCACCCCTGCCACATCGATACTGTCCTTGACCCCGAAGGGGACTCCGTAGAGCGGGAGCGTGCGGGCCCCGGGTCGTTGTTCGATGGCTTCGGCTGCGGCGAGGAGCTTTTCGCGCGGCACTGTCGACAGCCAGGTGCCGTCGTCACCTCTGGCGGCAATTGCGTCGGCCACGCGAGCCGCCGTCTTCGTCGGGGAGCCGCTGCCGCTCGCATGGGACTGGAGGATCTCCGCCACCGAGGGGCCGATCGAGGGCCCGGTTGCCGTTACATCGAAAGTCATAATGTCGATTGTCGACAGAATCGTGCCAACCGCGGAACGGCTGTGTGTCTTTTGTGTTAGCTGTTGCTCTCCAGGCCCAAATAGGCCAGTTGTCCGTGATTCTTCGCCGCAGCAACCGCGATTCGCGAATCGTTGGTTTCCAATGCTTCGAGAATTCGCTGGTGCCGGCGGATTCCGTCGCTCGGGTCATGGACTCGGGCTTCGTTGCGGAGATTGATCGCCATCGGCAGCTGCAGCTTGAGCAGGACGGGTTCCATCGCGATGTCGAGCTGGCGATTTCCGGCAAGTCCGACCACCGCCGCGTGGAAGCGCCGATGAGCGTCGTCCTTCTCGAGGTCGTCATCGCGCTCACTTGCGGCGCGCATGTCACCCAGCGCCTCGCGGACGGGATCGAGCGCGGTCTCCACGTCGGCAAGGGGTAGGGCCGATTCGATGGCGTGCCTTTCGAGGAGGTGCCGCAATTCGAACAGTTGCAGGATGTCCTGCGGAGACCATGCGGTGACGCGGGATCCGCGGCGCGGGAGATGTTCGACGAGACCCTGCTGGCCGAGGAGGCGAAGTGCCTCGCGCAACGGCGCCCTGCTGATACCGAGACTGCCGCAGAGTTGCTCTTCGACGATCTTGTCCCCGGGCTTCAGCGAACCCGAGAGGATGGCGTCACGGACGCGCCGGCCGGCGACATCCACCAGGCTGACCGGCAGTCCCTGCTCGTCGATCGTCCTTCGTGACACGGCCACAGCGAGTCTCGTCCTCTCTGCCGGACGCAACGCACGCCGGTCGGGATTTTGTCGACAATCCTAGACGGCTGCGTTCTCCGTCCGCAGTCCCCGGCCGACCTGCGAAATACTTACCTTCGACGTCATCGCCGCGAGGCGCCTGTGACCAGCACGATTGGTACACACCCAAGCAGAAGGAGATGGCAATGACATCAAGCAGTCACGGCGTAGCGGAGCTCGACCACACCGCGGAGATGCCTCACGAGACAGTGCACGACGACGCCGTGGGGGCGTTGATCGATCAGTACCTCGCCGCATGGAACGAGACGGACCCGCAGGCCCGTCGCGAGGCGATCGGCGCACTGTGGGCTGCCGACGGCGTCTACACCGATCCGCTCGCGTCGGTCAGCGGCGTCGACGGCATCGACCGGGTGATCGCCGGCGCGCAGGAGCAGTTCGCCGGTCTACGGTTCGTTCGTGGCACCGTGCTCGACGCCCACCACAACATCGCCAGGTTCACCTGGGAGTTGGTGACGGAGGCGGGCGCCGAACCGCTGGTGGTCGGGTTCGATGTCGCAGTCGTGAACGACGACGAGAAGATCACCGCCGTCTACGGGTTCATCGACAAGATGCCCACCTGAGATGGCGAAGCGGAACGGCCCGTCGAGCTAGGTGATGCTGACGCCGCCGTCGACGACGATGGTCTGGCCGGTGACGTATCCGGAGGCCGGCGACGCCAGCCAGATTGCGGTGGCAGCCAGTTCTTCCGGGTCGCCGGTCCTGCTCAGCACCAACCGCGGACCCATGGCCTGCAGGTAGCCGTCGGGGTAGGTGTCGGTCATCTCGGACTTGAAAAAGCCCGGGGCGATCGCGTTGACGCGGATACCTTTCCGACTGCCCCACTGCTGGGCCAGATCTCGGGTGAGTCCGGCGATGGCAGCCTTGCTGGCCGAGTAGGCGGCTTGGGGGAGGCCTGCGGTGGTGATGCCGAGGATGCTCGAGATGTTGATGATCGAGCTCCCCGGTTGCATCACCCGGCCGGCGGCCTGTGCGGCCCAGTACGAGCCGTTCAGATTGATGTCGACGACCGCGCGGAACTCGTCCGGGGTCTCTCGGGTCGCCGGCACCGCGGTGCCGACGCCGGCGTTGTTGATCAGCACGTCTACCTGGCCGAACTCTGCCATGGCGGCGTCGACCAGTGCGGTGGCCTGATCGGGATCGGAAATGTCGGTGACCACCGAAAGTGCGGTGCCGCCGACTGATTCGACGAGTTCGGCGGTCTGCCGGAGCCGGTCGGCGCGGCGCGCTGCCAGGACGACACGGGCGCCGGCCTCGGCGAAACCCTTGGCGAAGGCGACGCCCAGCCCGGACGAGGCGCCGGTGACGATCACCACCTTGTCGTCGATCCGAAAACGGTCGAGCACACTCATGTCCAGCTCCTCGGCGTTGATGATCCGGCGTTCGATGGTCCGGGCCCGATCATAGGCTGACCGTGAAGTCGCGGACATGATGTATCTGAGAACGGAAGGGAACGTCTGGATATGACCGACCGACAGCGCTACCTCTTCGGCGATCTGCTGCGGGACTGGCGAACCACCAGGCGTGTGCCGCAGCTCGAATTGGCGTCGGCGGCCGACGTCTCCGCCCGACATCTCAGCTTCCTGGAGACAGGTCGGTCGGCGCCGAGTCGCACGATGGTGCTCAAGCTCGCCGACCACCTCGACGTGCCGCTGCGTGAACGCAATCAGCTACTGCTGGCGGCAGGGTTTGCGCCGAGCTACGGCGAATCGCCACTGGACGGCGAACGGATGACCATGGTGCGCAGCGCGATACGCCAGGTCCTCACGGCGACCGAACCGTTTCCGGCGCTGGCGATCGATCGGCACTGGAATCTGGTGGACGCCAACGCGGCGGTGGCGGCATTCACCCACGATGCTCCCGAGGATCTGCTCGCGGCGCCGTTCAACGTCCTCAAGTTCAGTCTCGATCCGCGTGGACTCGGGGGCCGGATCATCAATCTCGGGCAATGGCGGACGCACCTGTTCGAGCGCCTGGACAGGCAGATCCGGGTGACCGGCGATCCCGCGCTGACATCGCTGCTCGCCGAACTGAAAGCATTCCCGGCGCCGGAAGTAGAGGAAGAAGACGCGGTGATATCCGGCGACGTCGCCGTGTACATGCGACTCCGCGCGGATGATCAGGAGTTGTCGTTCTTCAGCACGGTCACCACCTTCGGGACGCCACTGGATGTGACCGTGGACGAACTCAGCGTCGAGAGCTTCTATCCGGCCGACGACAAGACCGCTGAGTACCTGCGTCGACTGCTGCCGTGAGACCGGGGAATCAGCGCGACCGACGAGTGGTTATGCGAGTGACACGAGAGAGGTGGATCACATGGCAAAGACCCGATTGATTCCCGACGAGACGCATCCGATCACCGTCGAACGCAGCGGAGGTCAGGTGAGGGTGCGGGCCGGTGAGACCGTCGTCGCCGACACCGCGGAGTCGCTCACCCTGCAGGAGTCCTCCTATCCGCCGGTGGCCTATGTGCCCCTGACAGCGATCGATCCCGCACTGCTCCGACCCAGTTCGACGGAGACGTACTGCCCGTACAAGGGCGACGCCTCGTACTTCGACCTGGTGACACCCGATGGTGTGATCACCGACGCGGCGTGGACCTACGCCGAGCCCTATGACGCCGTCTCGGACATCGCCGGGCACCTCGCGTTCTATCCGGACAAGGTGGTCATCACGGTCTCCTGACCGTCCGGCACCGATCAGAAGCCGCCGGCAACCTTGACGACGGCGCGACCGGAGAACGTGCCCGCCCGGACCTTGTCGATGACTCCGACGACGTCCTTCACGTCGACCTCTGTGGTGACGTCTGCAAGATGATGTGGGATCAGCGAGGTGCCGAGCTTCTCCCAGAGCGCCCGCCGCGGCTCGATGGGCATCTGCACCGAGTCCATCCCGAGCAGCGCGACCCCGCGCAGGATGAAGGGCAGGACCGTCGTCGACAGGCCCGGTCCTCCGGTGAGGCCACTGGCCGCGACCGCGCCGCCGTACTTGACCGAGCTCAGGACGTCCGCCAGCGTCGCGCCGCCCACGCAGTCGACGGCTCCGGCCCACCGTGTCTTGCCCAACGGGCGGGGCTTGGCATCCGGGTCCTCCGGCAGCCGCCCGATCACGTCGGTAGCACCGAGGGCGCGGAGCCGATCGGCGGCTTCCGTCTTGCCGCTGGAGGCGACGACCTCGTAGCCCGCACCCGCCAGCAGGTCGACGGCGACAGAACCGACTCCGCCCGACGCCCCGGTCACCAGGACCGGCCCGTCTGCGGGAGAGAGGCCGCGCTCGATCAGGGCCTGCACGCTCATCGCCGCAGTGAATCCGGCGGTGCCGATGGCCGCTCCGTCGTGCGGGGAGATCGGACCGAGCGAGACGACCCATCCGGCCGGAACCCGCGCGTACTCCGCGTATCCGCCGTGCCGTCCGGTGCCGATCTCGTAACCGTGCGCCAGGACCAGGTCGCCGACCGCGAAGTCCGAGGAGTGCGACTCGACCACCTCGCCGGTCAGGTCGATGCCGGGGACGACCGGATAGTCACGCACCACTCCGCCCTTCGGCGTCAGTGCCAGCGCGTCCTTGAAGTTGACGCTCGAATACAGCACCCGGATGGTCACGTCGCCGTCGGGGAGTTGCGCTGCCTCGAGACTCTCGACCGCGGTCACGATCTGATCGTCATCCTGCCGGGCCACCAGGGCTGAGAAGTTGTCCATGTCTCGAAGCTAATCGCAGCCGCGTGTCCCAGCGGACTCGGGGAGGGGCGTCGAAGCACAAAGGCCGCGACCCGACGTGCGTCGGATCGCGGCCTTGGCGTGGGTTGTGCGGGTCTAGACCCCCAGGGCAGGCGCCAGGGTCCCGTACCA
The DNA here is from genome assembly GCF_002095435.2 of Williamsia sp. 1138. Lineage (GTDB taxonomy): Bacteria > Actinomycetota > Actinomycetes > Mycobacteriales > Mycobacteriaceae > Williamsia. The sequence goes on along the minus strand of NZ_MJEJ02000054.1, from coordinate 309,705 downwards.
GGATTCCTTCAGACGGTCCTGCCAGAACGACCACCAGTGGACGCCTTCAGGTGTGATGTGGGTCTGCGGGTTGATGCCGGCCGCCTGGAGGCTGGCGACGTAGAGCTGACTGCTGATGCCTGCGGCGGCTTCCAGCGGAACCATCTGTGAGAACTTGATCGGATCGAACGACGCGCTGGCCGGGTTGAAAGCCGGGTTGGTACTCGGTGATCCGGCGCCGGACGAGACGTAGACGCGCTTGCCGCGCAGGTTCGCGGTGTGCAGCGACGGGTCGTTCTCGAGCCAGGCACCCGCAGGCCAGATGCCCCACATGTTGACGGGGTTGCCGCCCATCTCGAGGACGGATGCGGCGATGCCCTGGGCGAATCCGGGGGAACTGACGGTCGGGTAGCCGCTGTACGACGCAACACCGGAGTAGAAGTTCGGGTGCTTGGAGGCCAGGTTGAGCGCGGAGGTGCCGCTCATCGACAGGCCTGCGATGGCGTTGCGGCGGTTGTCACTGCCGAAGTTGGCCTGCATGTAGGCGGGCAGCTCGCGGGTCAGGAACGTCTCCCACTTCTGCCGACCCAGGGTGGGGTCGTCCCGCTGCCAGTCGGTGTAGAAGCTGCCGCCGCCGCCGAACGGGATGGCGACGTTGACGTTCTTACCGGCGAAGAAACGCTGTACATCGGTCTCGAGCAACCAGCCGCTGTTGTTGTTCGGGGCGCGCAAGCCGTCGAGCAGGTACAGGGTGGCGTTGTTCGAGCCACCGCCCGCGGCGGGGAGTACCTTCACCGGAATGCTCTTGCCCATCGAGGCCGAGTAGACGCGGACGGTCTGAGGTTCGGCGGAGGCGGTGGCAGGAACGGCAGCGACCGAGAGGGTCACGCCCGCAACCACGGCAGCGGCGCCGGCGACCAATTTCCGCCAGGCAAACTTTGCGCGCATCAGTTTCCTTCGTATGCAGTGTTCAGATGGCCCGAAACGAGCCGGGAAGTCCTCGGGGCCACCTGCGACCCCGAGAAAAGATAACAGCAAAATAACAGCAGAGCCGACCACGTGCACCCCTGGTAGGGCGCCCAGGCCGGTGTCAGGCCGTCTACCTGCAGTTTCTTCGAACTTTTTGCGTTCGCTGATCCGTATCCTTGAACGACTTCGCAGCCGAGGTCAGACGGCGATATGGCGCAGAGGTGCCTCGCGTCGCGCACGGCAGACCCGGTGAGGCCGCTACCGAGCGACAGGAAGGCGGTGCGATGGTCGGAAAGGTCGTCGTCGAAGCCGGCTGATGTCAGGGCACCTCGAACACCAAGAGTGAGGTGGAGGCGGTGGCGACGGTCTTGCCGAGCGAGTCGGTGATCTCCGCTTCGGCGAACGCCACCCGTCTGCCCGCCTTCTTCACCCAGCCCCTGGCGATCAGATCGCCGGAATCGAGTGTGGTCCCACGCATGAAGTTGACCTTGATCTCCACGGAGGTGTAGCCGACGCCCTGAGGAAGTGTTGTGTGGACGGCGCACCCGGCTGCGGAGTCGAGCAACGTGCAGATGATGCCTCCGTGGACGGCGCCGATCGGGTTGAAGTGGGATTCGTTGGGGGTCAGGGTGAACTCGGCTGCGCCCGGTGTCACCGAGGTCAGGCGTGCGTCCATCAGTCCGACGATCGGCGGTGCCGGGATCCGGCCGTCGGCAAGCGCGTGCATGTAGTCGATGCCGGACAGCTTGGTGGCGACCTGGGCGGGTATGGCCGGGTCGTGCCAGGTCACCTCGCGGTGCCGGGCTTTGCCCCAGTCGATGCCCGCGATGGCAGCGTCCACGGCATCGCCCGAAACAGGTTGTGCTTGATCGATACTCATTGTCTGATCCTTCAGTGTGCGGGTCGGCTTCGGACGAACAGTGCGGTGGGAACGGCCACGACGGCGAACACGACGGCTGCGACGACGGCGCAGACGTGGAAGGCCGATTCGAAGGCCTCAGCGGGCGAATCTGTCACTGCGGCGGCCGCGACCTGCGACGTCAGGATGGATCCGAGGACACTCGTCCCGAGCACGCCGCCGAGCTGCCGGAACATGTTGACGGTGCCACTTGCCATGCCGGCTCGGGCGGGCTCGACGCTGCTCATCGCGGCTGCTGTGGCAGGGGCGATCAACGAGCCGAATCCGACGCCAAGGACCACGAGCGCGATCGACATGTTCGTCCACCCCTGCTCCGGGTGGACCCTCAGCAGGAGCAGGGCGCCGGCGGCGATGATCAACAGCCCGGCCGTCATCATCACCTTGAATCCGGTGCGGGGCAACAGTCGTGGTGCGATGCCGCTCACGACGACATAGGTTCCCATCAGCGCCAGCATGTGCAATCCGGTCGTCCAGGCGTCGAGTCGGCCGACCTTCTCGAAGTAGAGAACGGAGATGAACGCCAGGCCGGTGAATCCGAACAACACGGTCGCACTGACCAGCATGACCGTGGAGAACGAGGGCGATCTGAACAGGCGTATGTCGAGCATCGGGGCGCGGGCGGCCCTCTCGACTGCGATGAACATGGCCATGGCGCAGACGAATACGACAATCGCGATGATCGCGCGCGCCGAACCGAACCCGCTGTGGGAGCCGTCGATGACCCAGAACACGAGTGCGGCGATCGCGGTCGTTGCGCTGAGCAGGCCCGGCAGGTCCAGCCTGGCGCCGGGCACCTTGCTGGCCGGGACGACGAACGGAGCGATGAGGGTGACGGCGAGCGCTGCGATCGCGTTGACGCCGAAGACGGCGTTCCAGGAGAACGCCCCGAGTACGGCTCCGGCAGACAGCGGTCCGATCGCCAGGCCCAGGCCCGAGCAGGCCGCCCAGATGCTGATCGCCTCGGTACGTTCTTTCGGGTCGGTGAAGCTGTTGCTGATGATGGACAGGCTGTTCGGGAGCACGAGTGCTGCGCCGACGCCCGTGATGGCCTGGGCGGCCAAGAGCCACCCACTGGTGTGGGACAGGAACGAGGTGAGGCTGCCTGCCGACATGATCGCCGAGCCGAGGAGGAAAGCCGTCCGTCGGCCGATCACGTCGCCCAGCGTTCCGGCCGAGAGTACGAGGCTGGCCACCACCAGGGCGAAGACGCTCGGGATCCAGACCATGGTCGCGCTGTCTGCGGCGAGGTCGGACTGGATCGACGGGACCGAGGAGATGGTGGCGGTGATGTTGAGGAACGTGAGCATCATGCCGAAGCACACCGCGGCGAGGGCGATCCAGCGTGACCGGTCGGTGTGCACGGGCGGCGCGGCGGGCTGACTTGCAATGAGCATAGTCAGAACAGTAGAGCCTGACTATTGGTAATACAAGACAGGGGGCGAAGGAAGCCGAACTCGACCAGACACCTGCAGGCGCACTGCGTAGGCTGCCAGGGTGCCGTTCGCCGATGAACTCCTGGGTGCCCCTGCGGTGAAAGACCTGGCCGGTTGCCTGACCGTTGCCGGGCAGCGCAGCACCGCGACCAAGAAGTCGGCCAGGGTCTTCGATGGGATGGCCCTCAAGGAGCGCTCTGACCTGGTGCGCGACGCCCTGCTCGAGGACCTTCCGGACGACTACGGCGACTTCGTCGCAGCGGTCAACGCTCTGGTGGCGCAACCGAAATGCTCGGGCTGGATGGTGTGGCCGATCACCGAGGCCGTGGCATCGCGGGCATCCACAGCAGGATCTGCCAAGGCGTTCGACACCGGGCTCGGACTCCTCAAAAAGCTGACCCCCAGGCTCACGGCGGAGTTCGCGTTGCGGACGATGCTCGTCGCCGACCTGGACCGCACCCTCGCCGCTGCCCGGCGATGGACCACCGCACGGGACGAACACGTACGGCGACTCGCCAGTGAGGGAACGAGGCACTACCTGCCCTGGGCCAGGAGAGTCCCTGAATTGCTCACCCGACCCGACGCCACGCTGCCGATCATCGACGCGCTCTACCGCGACCCCAGCGATTACGTCCGGCGGTCGGTTGCCAACCATCTCAACGACCTGAGCCGGCAACATCCCGACCTTGTGGTGGACACCGCGGCACGCTGGCTGGCGGAGCCGGACGCCAACACCGACCGGCTGGTCCGGCACGCGTTGCGGACGCTGATCAAACGGGGCGACGCGAATGCGTTGGCGCTGCTGGGATTTGCTGCACCGACCGGCGTCAGCATCGTCGGGTTAAGTGTGGATCCGACCGTCTCCGTCGGCGGCACACTGAGCATCTCGGCGACTCTGATCAATTCCGGGGCCGAGCCGGTCAAGGTGATCGTCGACTACAGCGTGGGGTTCCTCAAGGCGAACGGCAAAGTAGCCCACAAGGTCTTCAAACTGGCTGCGAAGACGGTCGGCCCGGGTGAGCGCGTCGACATCGCGAAGACGCATTCCTTCGCGCCGATCACCACGCGGCGGTACTACCCCGGCGGTCACGAACTCGCGGTGCAGGTCAACGGTCTGCGGATGGGTCTGGTGGGCTTCGAATTGCTGGAGTAGTCCCGCAGTGAAAGTCGTTCCGCACGAATCACATACGTCTACCTTCCGGTAGCGGCGTAATGCATGGGGACGGGTGACTGCTGCAGGAACTGCTCCTGTTCCGCCGCAATGGCGAGCTGCACCGGGTCGAGTTCGGGGGTCGAGTACGCGGAGGCTCCTGGAAACACCACCCGGGTGATCGCCGAGCGCTGGTCGGTGTACTCGATGTAGGTGAAGTCCATGGTGATCGACGACATGTCCGGCCATCGAGAGGTGAACGTCTCCCACACCGCGAGTTCCTCTGGGACGGGGCGGGTGCCGTTGAGCGAGAGCGACAGACTCGGTTGCGGCGTGGCGGGGTCAGCGCCATCAGACGGCGACGTCCCCACGGAAACGGAGCCCGACTTGCTTTCGAAAATCGTGGCATACCGATCCGCCACGTAGTTCATCGTCCTCGCGATGGCGACGCCATCGGACTCGGCGGGGACGGAGATTGCCCAGTCGACTGCTCGAGCGCCGGTCGCTAAGAAGGCGGGGTCGGTCAGCATCGTGAACCAGGTCCTGATGCTTGCAGGGTCGGCGGGGACGTACGAGTAGACATTGGATCGGAGCGTGACCGCCAGAGTCGTCTGGTAGCCATCGAAATCCTGGTGGTCGGTTTCGTCGTGAAACAGCGAGACCGCGTGCTCGACCTCGTTCAACCGGGCGTCGTCGCGGAAGATCAGGTCGACCAGGAAATCGTTGCCGTGGGTGAAGGAGTGCTTGTAGCTGTAGTCCACCGTGGCAACTCCAGGGAGCTCGCGCAACGGTGCCTGCCCTCTGCCATCTCGCTCCCTTCGTGTGCACCGATCGACCATTGGACGCACCGAGGCGACGATCGGTTCAGTCTCGGTCGGTCCGATCCGTTCGCCGACCGGCAGGCCCCACATAGGATGGCCCTTGATCTGGCACGTCGACTGCAGGCCTGACCACCACTGGGGGAACAACAATGAGTAGCAGAGTCGCACTGGTCACCGGTGCCTCATCGGGCATCGGACAATCGGCCGCCATCGCGCTGGCGGCAGCTGGTTTCGTCGTCTACGCCGCCGCACGGCGGGTCGAGAAGATGGAGCCGCTGAAGGCCGACGGCATCCGGGTCATCGGTATGGACGTCACCGACGAGGATTCGATGGCGCACGGCGTCGAAGAGATCCTTGCTGAAGCAGGCCGGATCGACGTCCTGGTCAACAACGCCGGCTACGGGAGCTACGGATCGATCGAGGACGTTCCTCTGGACGAGGCCAGGGGTCAGTTCGAGGTCAACGTGTTCGGTGCCGCTCGGCTGATCCAGTTGGTGTTGCCGGGCATGCGCGAACATCGCACGGGCACGATCATCAACATCACCTCGATGGGTGGCATCATCACGGCGCCCTTCGGAGGCTGGTACCACAGCACGAAGTTCGCACTCGAGGGTCTCAGCGATTGTCTACGCCTGGAATTGCGCCCTTTCGGTATCGACGTCGTCGTGGTGGAGCCCGGCATGATCAAGACCGAGTGGGGCACCATCTCCGCAGACAACCTGGTGAAAACAGCGGGCGACGGGCCTTACGCGGCCGACGCAGCAGCTGTCGCCGACGTGCTCCGGAGCCAGAGCGCATCGCGATTGCCGTCATCGCCGGACGTGGTGGCGAAGACGATCGTCAAGGCAGCGCAGGCGAATCGGCCACGGACGCGTTATACGGTCGGGACGGGCGCCAAACCGATGATCTTCCTGAAACGAGTCCTGCCCGACCGGGCTTGGGACTTCGCGATCACCAAAGGCATGCGCGCGATGTGATCACGGCAAGACCTCGGTGGTCGATTCCAATGGCTCGTCGTGCTCGACCGTTGTCGCCAGGGGCTTTTCGATCACGAAGCACAGCAGGATCGCGCCGAGAAGAGCGAGTGGGCTGACCAACAGGAAGACCGGCATGAGTGCGTCGTTGTACGACTCGATGATGGGCTCCTTCACCGAGTCGGGGAACCCGCGCACCATCTCTGGTGTCAGTGATTTCGCGCCGCTCCCAGAGCTCGCGCTGTCGCCCGGGACCTTGCCGACGAGCAGGTCGGCGAGACGGGAGGCGAAGAGGCTGCCGACCGCCGCGGCACCCAGCGAGGCACCGATCTGGCGGAAGTAGTTGTTCGCCGCCGTCGCCGTGCCCACCAGGCTGTAGGGAAATGTGTTCTGCACGATCAGGATCAGGATCTGAATGGAGATGCCCAGCCCGGCGCCGAGGATCCCGAGGTACACACAGATCAGCCAGGTCATCGTGGTGAGCGAGATCGTCGACATCAGGAACAGGCTCAGGGCGAGCAGGAGTGACCCGACGATCGGCATCGCCTTGTAGTGTCCGGTCCTGGTCACCAGTCGTCCCACCGTGATGGAGCACACGAGCATCGTGCCCATCATCGGCACCATCAGGAGACCGGCGTGGGTGGAGGTGACGCCCAGGGCCATCTGCAGATACGTCGGCATGTACGAGATCGCGCCGAACATACCCACACTCGCCAGCAACCCACCCGCGGTGGTCAGGTTGAAGTTGCGTTGGCGGAACAGTGACATGGGCATCACGGGTTCGGCGGCGCGGCGTTCGACCATGATGAAGACCAGCCAGGCGAGAACGGTGCCCACCACGATCCCGATGATGGTGGGTGAGGTCCAGGCGTAGTGCGAACCGCCCCAACTGGCCACGAGGACGATCCCGGTGGTGGCGATTCCGAGCACGGCCATGCCCAGGATGTCGATCTTGTGCCGGACCCGGATCTTGGTGGGCGGGTGCAGGAATGCGACGGCCGCCACGACTGCCAGCACGCCGAGAGGCAGATTCATCCAGAACACCCAGCGCCACCCGGGTCCTTCGGTCAGCCAACCGCCGAGCAGCGGGCCGGCGACGGAGGAGACGGCGAAGACGGCACCCATGATGCCGGAGTACCGGCCGCGTTCCCTGGCCGGGACGACGTCGGCGATCGTGGCCTGCGAGAGGATGATCAGGCCGCCCGCACCGAGTCCCTGCAGCACCCGGGCGACGATGAGGCACACCATGTTCGGTGACAGAGCGCCGAACACCGATCCGATGGTGAAGATGCAGATTGCGATGATCAGCAGGATCTTTCGGCCGAAGAGGTCGCCGAGCTTTCCGTAGATGGGCATCCCGATGGTCGAGGCGAGAATGTACGACGTGATGACCCAGAACATCTGGTCGTTGCCGTCGAGTTCACCGACGATCGTCGGCAGCGCCGCGCTCATCACGGTCATGTTCAGGGAGGCCAGCAGCATGGCCACCAGCAGGCCGGCGAACAGGAGTAGGACACCGCGACGCGGCGGCGTGGTCGGTGCCTCGATCGCACGGGTGTCGGTCGCCAAGTCAGGCCTCTTCCAGGACGGTGGTGAACGACTGTGCAGCGCGATGTACGAGCTCGTCCAGTGGTCGGGCGCCCTCGGGCTCGGCGAGCATCCAGTCGACGGCGATGCGGACGACCGATTGTCCTGCGGCGACGAGGATCTGAGCCGTCGAGCGGATGTCGACGGCGTGGGTGCGGTCCCGCCATCGATCCGTGTCGGCGAGGCGGGCCTCGATCAGTGCCCTGGCGAGATGATGAAGTTTCTCTGTGTGGGCCAGGCGGATCCGCGCCAGTTCGGGATGGCGGTGCATCAGTGTCATCCGGAGTTCGCGTGACCCGGGCCCGCCCGCGGTCTTGTCGAATACCTCGAACAGCAGCAACGCGACCTTCTCGATCAGGTTGTCGTCGCCTCGGATCACGAAACCGGCAGCGGTGTCGTCGTCGATGGAGGGTTGGCGCAGGCCGAGTATCGCGTCTTCTTTCGAGGAGAAGTAGTTGAAGAAGGTGCGCGGCGAGATGTCGGCTGTTTCCGCGACGTCCTCGATCGTGACCTTGGACAGATCATCGTGGTGGAGCGCCGCAGCAGCCGCGGCGTCATGGATCGCCGTCCACGTTGCCGCCCGCTTTCGTTCGCGCAGGTTCATCCACTGACAGTAGCAAAACTTGCAGTGATGCAAAATTGCACCCCTGCAAACCCGGAGATGGTGGGTTCCGGCGAGCGCGACCTGCGGTTATGCTCGCCGGAACCCACCAAGATCGGTCAGCCGAGTTGCGCCTTCAGGGCGTCGAGAACGGCGACATCCTCGATGGTTGACGGCACGGTGTAGTCCTCGCGGTCGGCGATCTGCCGCATCGTCTTACGCAGGATCTTTCCCGACCGGGTCTTCGGCAGGCCGTTGACGACGGTGACGTCGCGGAAGGTCGCGACCGCGCCGATCTCGTCGCGCACCATGGTCACGAGTTCGGACCGAAGAACATCAGGGTCGATGTCGATGCCCTCCTTCAGGACCACGTATCCACTCGGCCGTTGTCCTTTGAGCTCGTCGTGGATCCCGATGACGGCACATTCGGCGACGGCGGGGTGGGCTGCGACCACGGCTTCGATGCTTCCGGTCGAAAGTCGATGTCCGGCAACGTTGATGACGTCGTCCGAGCGCCCGAGCACGAAGACGTAGCCGTCGGAATCGAGGTAACCGGAGTCGCCGGTGAGGTAGTAGCCGGGGAATGCCTTGAGGTACGAACTGTGAAAGCGCTCTTCGTCATTCCACAAGCCGGTCAAGGTGCCGGGCGGCAACGGCAGTTTGATGACGATGTTGCCCTCGTCGCCTGCCGCGACCTCCTTGCCCTCGGCGTCGACGATCTGCACCCGGAAGCCGGGCACCGGGACCGTCGCGGAACCGGGTTTGAGCGGCATCGGTTCGAGTCCGAGGAGATTGGCGGCGATCGCCCAGCCGGTCTCGGTCTGCCACCAGTGGTCGACGACGGGGACGCCGAGGACCTTCGTCGCCCACGTGTAGGTGTCGGGGTCGAGTCGCTCACCGGCCGCGAACAGGGTCTGCAGCGAGGAGATGTCGTGGTCGGCGAGAAGCGTGGCCTCGGGGTCCTTCTTGCGGATCGCCCGAATTGCGGTGGGGGCGGTGAACAATGCCCGGACGCCGTGTTCGGCGATCACCCGCCAGAAGGCACCGGCGTCCGGAGTGCCGACCGGCTTGCCTTCGTACAACACCGAGGTGGCGCCTGCGAGGAGCGGTCCATAGACGATGTACGAGTGTCCGACCACCCATCCGACGTCGGACGCCGTCCACCAGACGTCGCCCGCAGAGATGTTGTACAGATTGCGCATCGACCACGTCAGCGCAACCGCGTGGCCACCGTTGTCGCGAACGACACCCTTGGGTTTACCGGTGGTCCCGGACGTGTACAGGATGTAGAGCGGATCCGTGGCGGCGACCGGAACCGGATCTGCCGCAACGACATCGGTGGACAGTTCGTCCCAGTCGAACCAGCCTTCGTGGTCTGCGGCACTGCCTTCGACTTCGGCGCGGTTCTTCACGATGATCGTCGTCGGCGGGTGGGCGGAGAGTTGCAGCGCCTTCGCGACCATCGGCAGGTACTCGACGGTGCGGCCGGGTTCCAGGCCGCCCGACGCCGTCACGAGGGCGACAGGCTGGGCGTCGTCGATACGGGTGGCCAGTTCACGCCCGGCGAATCCGCCGAACACCACCGAGTGCACGGCACCGATGCGGGCGCAGGCCAACATCGCGATCGCCGCTTCCGGGATCATCGGCATGTAGACGATGACCCGATCCCCGGCCGCGACCCCGCGATCGCGCAGCACGCCGGCGAATCGGGCGACCTCGTCGAGCAGTTCGGAGTAGGTATAGGTCCGCGTGGTTTTGACCATCGCCGAATCCCAGATCAGTGCGGGGCGATCACCGTGTCCCGCTGCTACGTGCCGGTCGAGGGCGTTGTGGCTGGTGTTGAGCTGGGCCCCGGGAAACCACTGATAGCCACCGTCGCCGATACCCAGCGCGATCGTGGGGGGCACGTACCAATCGACGGCGTCTGCCGCCTCCATCCAGAACGCGTCCGGATCCTCGACGCTGTGGTTGAAAGCTTCCGTGTACGACACCATCGTCTGTCACCTCTCGCTGCGTCAGGGCGCAGCGAGGGCCGTGGAGCGTCGTCGCTGTGCCCGGTTGACCGCTTTGATCAACACACCCTGGCGCGGCGCGAACAAGTAGATGACCGCGAAGGCCAGGCCCTGGGCGAGCACCACCATCGCGCCGGGCGCAACGTCCAGGTAGTACGCATAGTAGATGCCCAGGACGGCGCAGGAACAGGCCAGGATCGGTGCGATGATCAGCATCCGGTTGAAACGGTCGGTGAGCAGGTACGCAGAGGCGCCCGGGATGATCAGCATCGCGACCACCAGCACGACGCCGACAATCTGCAGTGCCACAACGCAAGTCAGTGCGAGTAGTCCGAGCAGAAGGGCGCCGAGGCGGCGTGGCGAGAGGCCGATCGCATGGGCGTGCGTGGGATCGAAGGCGAAGAGCGTGAGGTCGCGACGTTTGAGGGTCAGTACGACAACTGCCACCACGGCCAGGATGATGATCTGCCACAGATCGGCTTTCGAGACACCGAGAACGTTGCCGAACAGGATGTGGTTGAGGTCCGTCTGACTGGGGGTGATGGAGATCAGCACCAGCCCGAAAGCGAACAAGGTGCTGAAGACGATGCCGATCGCGGCGTCTTCCTTCACTCGGCTGGTGTCGCGGACGACCCCGATCAGCAGCACCGCGCCGAGCCCGAAGATCAACGCTCCCACCGCGAACGGGGCACCGAAGATGTAGGCGAGAACGACTCCGGGCAGCACCGCGTGCGAGACCGCATCGCCCATCAGCGACCAGCCGATCAGCACTATCCAGCAGCTGATCATCGCGCAGACGGCTGCCGCGATGGTCGTCGCCAGGAGCATGTTGACCATGAAGTCCTCGGCGAGGGGGTCGAGCCACCAGTCGAGAATCATGAGACGCCCTGTCGGTCGAGAATCATGGGACCACCTGCCCGTCGAGGACGTCCATCCCGAACGCCCGGGCAAGGACCCGGGGCCGCAGTACTTCCCCGGGAACGTCGTGCATGAGAACCGTTCGCATCAGCAGGACCGCCTCGTCGCAGAAGGTCCCCAGGGAACCGAGATCATGGGTCGAGATCAGGATCGTCTTGCCTTCTGCCGCGAGGGACACGAGCAACCGGATGATCGTCGCCTCGGATTTCTTGTCCACGCCGGCGAACGGCTCGTCGAGCAGCAGTACGTCGGCGTTCTGGGCGATACCCCTGGCCACGAAGGCCCGCTTGCGCTGTCCACCGGAGAGCCTGCCGATCTGCCGGTCCGCCAAATCGGTCAGCTCGACCTGTTCAAGGGCATGCGCCACAGCTTCTTTGTCGGCTTTACGGGCTCGGCGCATGAAGTTCTGGTGGCCGTACCGGCCGGTCATCGCGACCTCACGAACCGAGATCGGGAACGTCCAATCCACGTCCTCGGACTGGGGGACATACGAGATGAGGCCATTGCTCCGGGCCTGCGCCGGGGTGCCTCCCGAGATGGAGACCGACCCGGCATCCGGCTTCACCAGCCCCATGATCGATTTGAACAGCGTCGACTTGCCGGAGCCGTTCATCCCGATGAGACCGCAGATCCGACCGGGCGCGATGTCGATGTCGACGTGTTCGAGGGCGTGCACGTCGCCGTAGTAGACGCTCACGTCTTTGACCGAGATGGCAGGTGGGGCGGGCGACGACGAGGCATTCGACAGAGGGGTCATCGGTTACCACCTTCGGTGAGCGCGTTTACGATCGTGTCCGAGTCATACCGGATGAGATCGAGATAGGTCGGAACGGGGCCGTCGGCTTCGGAGAGCGAGTCGACGTACAGCGTGCCACCGAAGACGGCGTCGGTCGCGCGCTCGACCTGCCGCATCACGGCGTCACTGACCGTCGACTCGCAGAACACAGCGCGGATGTTGTTCTCGCGCACGAAATCGAGGGTCGATTGCAATTGCTTCGAGGTGCCCTGCTGCTCGGCGTTCACCGGCCAGACGAACTTCTCGCGCATCCCGGTGTCGCGGGTGAGGTAGGAGAACGCACCTTCGCAGCTGACCAGCGCCCGGCGCTGCTCAGGGATCGCGGCGAGCTCGGCGACCATCCGGTCGTGCACCTGCTGGAGTTCGGCTTTGTAGTCGTCGGCGTTCTCGCGGTACTCGAGGGCGTGTTCGGGATCGAGGTCGCTCAGGGCTCTGGCGATGTTGTCGACGTAGATCTGCACGTTCAGCGGCGACATCCAGGCGTGGGGATTCGGTTTGCCTGCGCCCGCGTCGCCCGAGATCGGGATCGGGACGACGCCGTCGCTGGCGACGATGTGCTCGGCGTCGAGACGATCGACGAATTGCTTGAACCAGGCCTCGAGGTTGAGCCCGTTGTCGACGATGAGGTCGGCGTCGGCAGCCCGCCGCAGGTCGCCCGGGGTGGGTTCGTACCCGTGGATCTCTGCGCCGGCCTTGGTCACGGACTCGACCCGGACCTTGTCGCCCGCGACGTTGGCGACGATGTCCTGCAAGACCGTGAAGGTGGTCAGAACCGTCAGCCGGGCGTCGTCGCGGTCACGCTTGCCGACACAGGCGCTCAACGTCAGTACGCAGGCAGCGACCAGGAGGATGGCGCCGCTGCGTACAGCTGCTGTTCGCATCCGCTCATCTTAGAGTTCGGGTGTCCGAACTTTCAAGTTCAACCGGTGCGATCAATCTCGCAAGAACTCGGCGACGACCCCGGGCCAGCGGAGTACTTGTCCGGGGGTGTCGGCTGTCATGAGCCGGGCACCCGGAACGGTCTCTGCAAGCGAGCGGGCGCTCGACAACGGATGGCCGTCGTCGCCGGACCACGCGAGCACCAACACCGGGACGTCGATACCGGCAAGGGCAGTGGCAGGGGGCAGGTCCGACAGGGCTGCGCCCCGCAACACCGACGGCAGCAGAGACCCGGGGACCGACGGCGGGGAAGGGCTCTGGACGATTCCGGTCAACACCGGAGGCAGCGGTCCTGCCGCGGCCTGGAAGGCAGCCATTCCCTCGCGCTCGATGAGTGCAGCTCCGTCCCGGTATCCGGCGACATGCCGGGCGCGGGTCTGTCCCGCCGTCGGCGGCGTCGCGAGAACCAGCCGGCGGAACCGGCCCGGTCGGGCGACCGCGGCGTAGAGCAGGGTCGCGGTGCCCATGGAGGCGCCGATACCCGAGACCTGGTCGGTGCCTGCGGTTTCGTCGAGCAGGGCGAGTAGGTCGAGGGCCAGTTCGGGCCACGTGTACTGCTCGGGTGTCGCCTCTCCGGTCGAGTTGCCATGTGCCCGAGCGTCATAACGGATGAGGCGCTGCTCGGCTTCGAGTCGGGACCAGTCGAACGGTCCGGGAGGCTGGGCTCCGGTTGCACTCGCGGTCAGGCCGTGCGCCCAGACCACAGGCGGGCCCGACCCGGACTCGGTCCACGCGAGCCGGGCGCCGCGAACCGTGGAGTAGTGCGGTGCGCCGGTCATCGCTGCGGCCCGTCCTGGGTGGCGAGTTGCACCAGATCTCCTGCAGGGCCGCGTAACCCGCCGTTGCGGTTCCATACCGCCCGCAGCGTGCGGGGCATCCGGACGCCGGTCACCGAGATCTGCACGAGTCGGCCGTCTGCAAGTTCGGGGGTCACGGACAGGCTGGACAGCACTGCGGGAGCATCGGAGCTGAGCACCGCAGCCTTCACCGCGGCGACGGAGGTCAGTTCGAGCAGGGGATCGGCGACCTCGCCGAAGGCGTCTTCAAAGGTGACGCGTGTGCCCGACCCCGGCTCCCGCTGGACCAATGGTGTTCGTGCCAGTTCCTCGGTGGTGATCGCGCGTGCGCCGGCGGCCCAGGGATGTTCGGGTCGGGTGATCACCACCAGCTCGTCATGGCCGACAGTCAGGTTGTCGAGCCGCGAGTCCACGTCGGGGCCCTCGACGAATCCCAGGTCGACGGTGCCGCTCAGTACCTCCCGCGCCACATCCGCTGAGTTCATGGGCCGTACCCTGATGCGGGCCTCTGGATACAGTCGGCGCAGACCCAGCGCCCACGAGGGGATGAGGTATTCGGCGATCGTCATCGATGCCGCGACGGTCAGCGAAGCCCGTTTGGTACCGAGCAGCGATTCGACACCGGCAGAGAACTTCTCGGCTGCATCGAGCAGGCCTGCCGCCCATTCCAGCACGGCTACACCCTCGGTGGTCAGTTCGGTACCCGACGGTGAGCGTCGGAAGAGCACCACGCCGAGTTCGCGCTCCACCGCGTGAACGCGGGAACTGATCGCCTGCTGGCTCAGGTTTTGTTCTCGAGCCGCGGCGCTCATGCTTCCGCTCCGGGCCACCGAGACCACCACGTCCAGTGCGGACAGGTCGGGAACGCGTGCGGGCAACACCATCAGCGCAGGGTACAAGCTGAACTTGTGACATGACAAGGACGAGCCTTCTACCGGCAACAACGCCGGAGCCACACGATTGATGCATGACGCCGAACTGGTTTGCCGCAATCATGGGCACGGGAATCGTGGCCACCTCAGGGGTGGCCCTGCACTCTGACTTCCCGGGTCTGTCCACGGTTACCACCGGCTTCTGGCTGCTCGCGTCGGTGGGGCTCGTGATCGCGACCATCCTGTTCCTGCGGGGACGCCCGGCAGAGCACGCCGACGATCCGAGCATGGCCCATTTCTACGGAGCGCCCGCCATGGCGCTGCTGACCGTCGGAGCCGGAACCATCGAGCTCGGTCCGCAGTTCCTCGGCAACCATGTCGCGGTGTGGGTCGGTGGGCTGCTCTGGCTGGCCGGCACCACGGCCGGACTCTTCACCGCGGTGTGGATCCCGTTTCGGATGATCACCGGGACGCAGAGTGCGCAGTCGGGTGCGATGCCGAGCTGGCTCATGCCGGTCGTCCCGCCGATGGTCTCGGCGGCCACCGGATCGCTGCTGATCCAGCACATCCCGGCGGGCCAACTGCGGCTCGGCGTCCTGGCCGCCTGCTACGGCATGTTCGGCCTGAGTCTGATCGTCGGGCTCCTGACCATCGCAATGGTGTACTCGCGCCTGGTCCATCGGGGTCTGCCCTCGATCGACGTGGCCCCGACGGTCTGGATCATGCTCGGTATGATCGGCCAATCGATCGCCGCCGCAGTGCTTTTGGGTAACGTCTCGGCACTGGTGTTCCAATCCGAGCACGCGTCGATAGCAGCCGGACTCCACATCCTCGGGATCGGCTACGGACTGGTGATGTCCGGTTTCGGACTCTTCATCTTCGTATTGGCGGTGTCCATCACGGTGCACAACGTGCGCCGCGGGATGAGCTTCACCCCTGCCTGGTGGAGCTTCACCTTCCCGATCGGCACCTGCGTCACCGGTTCTGCAGCTCTCGCGTTCGCCACCGACTCCGCGTTGTTGCTCATCGTCGCGGGGGCGCTGTATGTACTGCTGATCCTCGCCTGGCTGATCGTCGCCGCTCGGAGTGCCAAGATGGTTCTCGGACAGACGCTGAAGATGACGGTGCCGGTCGTCCGATTGCGTACCGGCACTGCAACACCCGCGCTCGAACGGAAGACCGGCACCGACGCGCACGCAGTGTCTGTCTAGGCGCCCGGCTCATCTGTACGGTGATGACAACCCCGGGATCGCTTGCGCGCCAACGCCGCATTCACCACGAGCATTGCTGTGACGGTGAGTGCGGCGTCCTCGTGGTCGGTGGCGGTGACCGGTGTACGCCGGGGCGCTGACTGCAGTTGCTCGGCCAAGGTGCTGAGCCCGGCGTGGTCACGGCTGAGCGCAGCCCGGTCGGACATCTGATTCTGCAGTTCACCACGCGGTGCGATGGGGTGTTCGGCGGCTGTCGTGGGTGCATCGCGCGGTCCGGCCTGCCGGCCGGTCCGTCCGATCGCGGCGCCGGCCACGCGTCGTCCCATGACCAAGCCTTCGAGTAAACTGTTGGACGCCAGACGGTTTGCGCCGTGCAGTCCGGTACGGGCCACCTCGCCCGCGGCGTACAGTCCGGGAACCGAGGTGGCTCCCGAGGTGTCTGTGACGATTCCGCCGCACAGGTAGTGGGCGCCGGGTACCACGGGTATGAGGTCGGTGGCCGGATCGATGCCGATCACCTCGACCCCTGCGGTCACGGTGGGGAAACGGCGGGCAAAGTCGCTGATGTGGCGCGCGTCGAGGTAGACGTGTTCGGCACCCGTCCTGGCCATCGCTGCGGTCACCGCGTTCGCGACCACGTCACGCGGTGCGAGGTCGCCGAGAGGATGGACGCCTTCGGTCACCGAATTACCTTCGACGTCAACGAGGTTCGCCCCTTCTCCGCGGAGGGCTTCGGTGATCAGGGTGCGACGGCCTCGGACGCCGGGGCGATAGAGCATCGTGGGGTGGAACTGGATGAATTCCATGTCGGCCACTGCTGCCCCGGCCGCGTGCGCCAGAGCGATGCCGTCCCCGGTCGAACCGAGAGGATTGGTGGTGGCGCGGTACATGTGGCCGGCGCCGCCGGTGGCGAGAACGACGGTGGGAGCGAACACTTCGGCGGTATGACCGTCGCCCGACCCGATACGCAGGCCCACTGCGTCACCGCCTGTGGACAGCACCACCTGCTGGGCATGCGACTCATCGATGACCCGGATCTGCGAATGGGAGAGGGCGCGGGTGGCGAGTGAGCGTTGCACCTGCGCTCCGGTGGCATCTCCTCCTGCGTGGATGACGCGCCGGACGCTGTGTCCGCCTTCCCTGGTGCGCAGGAACCGGCCGTCGGGGCCCCGGTCGAACTGTGCCCCCCAGTCGACGAGGGCCGAGACCGCTGCGAAACCGTCGCCGAGGATCGACGCGGTGGCGACCTCGTCGGTCAATCCGGCGCCGGCGACCACGGTGTCGCGGGCGTGCAGCGCCACCGAGTCCTCGTCGTTGTAGGGCTCGACGACGGCGATACCGCCTTGGGCGAAGTACGTCGCTGTCCCGGGGTCGAGGTCATCGGGGCGCCAGCCGCGCCCTTTGTTGAGGACGATCACGGACAGGCCTGCCTCAGCGGCTGTGACCGCAGCGGTGAGACCGGCGACGCCGGCACCGACCACCACGAGATCAGCACGCAACGCAGCGTCGGCAACCATGGGTGGAAAGTCTATCGGTCAGCGTTTGACCAGTGATATCCGTAGCTCGTCGAGCGGCACCTCGACGCCGTCCGGGGTGGACACCGTCACGTGCACCGGTGCGCCGGTCTTGTCGGAGACCATCTCGAGTGGCTTGCCCTTGGGCTGGCAGTACTTGTCGCCCCACTGCATCAACCCGAACAGGACCGGAACGAGGTCGGCGCCCTTCTCGGTGAGCCGGTACTCGAAACGGGTCCGCTGGCCGGGTTCCTGGTAGGGCGCCTTCTCCAGCAGACCCTCGGCGACGAGGGCTTTGAGCCTCGCGGCGGCGACCGCGTCGCTGACCCCCACCCGCCGCGCGAAGCCGTCGAAGCGGGTGGTGCCGTACATCGATTCGCGCATGATCAGCATCGCGGTCTTGGTGCCGACGACGTCGAGGGCGCGCACGATGGAGCACCGATTCCCAGGAACCCAGCGGTCCAGATCAGCCAGCTTGTCGTCGAGTACTGCAGCCATGACGTCGATGGTACCCGCCCTGGCTAGGGGTGACAGCAGTCAGAAGAACAGTCAGTTCAGCACCAGGCAGAAAGGATGGCCGACCGGATCGAGATAGACGCGGAAGCCCTCGTGCTCCTGACCGTCGACCTTGGTCGCACCGAGTTCGAGAACCTGGGGTTCGGCGGTCTCGAAGTCGGAGACCTGGATGTCGAGATGGAACTGCTGGCTACCGTTCGGGTCGGGGAACTCCGGCGGCACGTAACTGGTGGAGGGTTGGAATGTCAGTTTCGCCTTGCCCAGACCGCAGTCGAGTTCGACCCAGTCGGAATCGCTGGTGTCGAGTTCTCCGCCGAGCAGGTGCTGGTAGAACCGGGCCAACTCCACCGGATTCGGACCGTCAAGTGCAATTGCATTCACGAAACCGATCATCAGTACTCCTCACTCGTGTGTCGACTCGCCACTGGAGCCACTTGAGGACAAGATGTACCCGTGGTGGGCGAATTCGATGCGTGTTGGTCAACGGTAATTGCTGCCGCCGACACGCATGCAGCCTTCGGCGACGCCCCCGACAACGGGTGGGTTCAGCGGTGCCGGTTGGAATCAGGTCACCCCGGGCTCCACGGAAGTGACGCCGGCGCCACGCCGGTGACCGGTCGCAGGCTGTGGCTGCAGTGGGTCGACGAGGTCTCGGGCCACCGGTTGATCGAGCTGTCCCCGTGTCCCGGTACGGACGGTGCCGACTCCGGATGTGCCCTCTTCGCCGACCACGGCGGACCCCACAGGTTCGTTCCCACGTCGTCGACCCTCACGTTCGGTACCCACTACGAACCGGAGACCGTCGTCGGTCGCAACGGCTCTAGCCGGGGCAGTTCAGTGGTGACCGCTCGCGAGCCCGAAGCACCCGCGCCGCCCCGGCGACGCGCCACTGCACAATCCCGGCCGTCCGTTCCCGAGGCTGCTTCCGAGTCCGCGGATGAACAGGTGGGCACCGGACGTCGATCGAGGCACCTCGACGACTCGCAGCAATCATCCGACGATGAGACGCCGCAGAGTCCCCCGCCGGGTGCGTCCGGGAGGGCGCGGACGCGCCGGGCCGCAAACAAGACTCCTGATGCCGTACCCACCGTCGACGAGGCGCTACTTGCCGTCGCGGAAGCCCTGGCCGAGCTGGCCAGGGCAATCCGTCACCGCGACGAGAACATCTAGCCCCGGATCGCCCCCGGATCCATCCCCGTGGCAGCCCGTCGAGGGCATTGTGCCCTCGGCGGGTCCTGTCGCGTCCGGATGTGGAACTCACGATCGCCGGTGGCATCTAATACCCTAGGGGGGTATGGTAGCTGTCAGGCGCCGAACGAGGAGTGATCATGGCCGACGAACAGCAGGAACACGAGCAGCACCACCACGGCTATATCCACCGCAAGGAGGACTACCTCAAGCGGTTGCGCCGGATCGAGGGGCAGGCCCGAGGGCTCCAGAAGATGGTCGAAGAAGAGAAATATTGCATCGACATCCTGACCCAGGTGTCCGCGATGACGAAGGCGCTCCAAGCTGTCAGTCTGGGGCTCCTCGAGGAGCACATGTCCCACTGCGTGATCGACGCGGCCCGCGAGAGTGACGAGGCCGGTCAGGCGAAGGTCAAAGAGGCCACCGAGGCGATAGCCCGGTTGGTCCGTTCATAGAAGGGGAGAACGCGAGATGAGTGCAGTCACGTACACGGTGGTGGGGATGACCTGCCAACACTGCGTCGCGTCGGTCACCGAAGAGGTCGGCGAGGTGCCCGGGGTCGATCGGGTCGATGTCGACCTGGAATCCGGTGGTCTGAGCGTTCAGGCCACCGAACCCGTTGCACGCGAACAGATCGAGGCCGCGGTCATCGAGGCCGGATACCGGTTGGCGTGAGGGTGATGGCCACTGCGGCGCCACAGGCGCACATAGATCTCGAGATCGGTGGCATGACGTGCGCGTCCTGCGCCAACCGAATCGAACGCAAACTGAACAAACTCGACGGGGTCGATGCAACGGTCAACTACGCGACCGAGAAGGCCAGCGTCCGTTACGCCGACCCGATCGACACCGCCGCGCTCATCGCCACGGTCGAGGCCGCCGGCTATTCGGCGACGCCTCCGGCGAGAGCCGCTGACGAAGATTCGCCCGATGAGACCACGAAAGACGTTGAACTGCGGTCCCTTCGGCACCGCACCGTGGTGAGCGCCGCGCTGTCTCTGCCGGTCATCGCGATGGCGATGATCCCGGCGCTGCAATTCGACAACTGGCAATGGCTGTCGCTGACCCTTGCCGCGCCGGTGGTGGTGTGGGGCGGCTGGCAGTTTCATCGTGCTGCCGCCATCAATGCCCGGCACGGCGCCGCGACCATGGACACCCTGGTCTCGGTCGGTACCTTTGCCGCACTCGGCTGGTCGCTCTACGCTCTCTTCTTCGGATCCGCCGGGGATCCGCAGATCGCCCATGGCGCAATGGATATGGGCGGCACCGACGGAACCGCGAACATCTATCTGGAAGCGGCGGCGGGTGTCACCACGTTCATTCTCGCCGGCCGCTACTTCGAGATGCGTTCGAAGCGGCGGGCAGGTGCGGCGTTGCGCACCTTGCTCGGACTCGGCGCCAAGGATGTGACGCTCCTGACCAGCGGTGCCGAAAGGCTGGTGCCCATCGAGCAACTCGCGGTCGGGGATCTGTTCGTCGTGCGGCCGGGTGAGCGCATCGCCACCGACGGCGTGATCGAAAGCGGGAGCTCTGCGGTCGACGCCTCGATGCTGACCGGTGAGGCAATCCCGGTCGAGGTCAACCCGGGCGACAACGTGGTCGGGGCGACCGTCAATGCCGGTGGACGGGTTGTCGTGCGGGCGAGCCGAATCGGCGCCGACACCCAGCTCGCCCAGATGGCCCAATTGGTGGAGCAGGCGCAGACGGGTAAGGCGCGCGTACAGCGACTCGCCGACCGGATCTCGGGCGTGTTCGTGCCGATCGTCATCGCGCTTGCCCTCGGCACTCTGGCGGTCTGGCTCCTGCTCGGATACGGGGCAACCGACGCTTTCACCGCCGCGGTCGCCGTCCTGATCATCGCCTGCCCGTGTGCGCTGGGTCTGGCCACGCCGACCGCGCTGATGGTCGGCACCGGTCGCGGCGCGACGATGGGTGTGCTCATCAAGGGGCCTGAGGTGCTCGAGTCGACCCGGCAGGTGGACACCATCGTGCTCGACAAGACCGGAACGGTCACCACCGGGCAGATGGTCTTGACGGACGTGACCGTGGCCGACGGCGAGGAACACGACCATGTCGTCGCGATGGCCGGAGCTGTCGAGGACGCGTCAGAGCATCCGATCGCGCGGGCCGTCGCCGACGGGGCTCGGCAGCGCGTTGGCGCTCTGCACCCGGTGACCGACTTCTCGAACACTGCGGGTCTCGGGGTGCGCGGTACGGTCAGCGGTGTCGAGGTGCTGGTAGGACGGCCGAAGCTGCTGACGGACAGCGGTTTCGAGCTGCCGGCCGAGCTCGAGGCCGCACTCGGACAAGCCGGTGCGGCGGGATACACAGCAGTGGTCATCGGTTGGGACAAGCGGATTCGCGGAGTGCTGGTGGTGGCCGATGAGGTGAAGTCGACGTCGAAGCAGGCGGTGGCCGAACTCAAGGGACTCGGCCTGACGCCGGTGCTCCTGACCGGCGATCACGAGACGGTGGCGACAACTGTTGCGGTGCGGGTCGGTATCGAGACCGTGATCGCGGAGGTGCTGCCTGCCGACAAGGTCGACGTGGTCAAACGACTGCAGGCAGAGGGCAGAACAGTCGCGATGGTCGGCGACGGGGTCAATGACGCTGCGGCACTGGCCCAGGCCGATCTCGGACTCGCGATGGGCACCGGGACCGATGCGGCCATCGAGGCAAGTGACATCACCCTGGTCCGCGGGGACCTGCGCGCGGCGGGCGATGCCATCAGGCTGTCCCGGGCCACGCTACGCACCATCAAGGGCAATCTGTTCTGGGCCTTCGGCTACAACGTGGCGGCAATTCCGTTGGCCGCCGCAGGACTGCTCAGTCCCATGATCGCCGGTGCGGCGATGGCACTGTCGTCGGTGTTCGTCGTCGGAAACAGTCTGCGCTTGCGCCGGTTTCGGTGAGTGGGCTTGCCGGTCTACGTCGGAACCGGCGGATTCGGGATCTGGTCGAGCTCGGGCTCGCCGGCGCCCTTGGCGAACACCAGGGGATAGAGAATGCCGGCGATCACCGCACCGAGGATCGGCGCCAGCCAGAACAACCAGAGCTGACCGGGGGCCCCGTTCCCGTTGAAGAATGCGACGGCAGTCGATCGGGCCGGGTTCACCGACGTGTTCGTGATCGGAATGCTGATGAGATGGATCAGGGTCAGTGTCAGGCCGATCGCGATGCCCGCGATGCCCGCCGGTGCGCGGGTGTCGGTGGCGCCGAGGATCACGATGACGAAGATCGCCGTGAGGACGACTTCGGTTATCAGGGCAGCCAAGAGCGTGTAACCGGACGGAGAATGGTCACCGAACCCGTTCGCGGCCATGTTGCCCTCGGCTTCGAAACCGTCTTTGCCTTTGGCGATGACCAGAATGACAACGCCGGCGATCAGGCCGCCGATCACCTGCACCACGATGTACCCCGGTACGTCTTTCCAGTCGAAGCGTTTCGCCAGCGCGGCCCCGACGGTGACCGCGGGATTGAAATGACCGCCCGATATGTGGCCGAGTGCATAGACACCGGTCAGAACGGTGAGACCGAAGGCGATCGACACACCGAGGAAACCGACACCCACCTGGAAGCTCGTTCCGGTGTCATCGTCTTGGGCAATGGACTTGGCGGCGAATACGGCAGTACCGCAGCCGCCCAGAACCAGCCAGAACGTGCCCAGCGCTTCCGCAGCCAGCTTCTGGACGGTGGTCGGAGAGGACATGTGGGTTATACCTCCATCAATGGGACGTGCCGGGTATCGCCGAATAGAGTGATGGCAGCAGTGCAGCGCTCATGATGAACACTGGTGAATCCGCTGTTGCCATGCCGAAAGTATTACCACCGTGACCGCCGATTCGTTCGTCCGATTGCAAATTGAAATGTCACGGATCGAGAAAGGTGGCCGATCGTGCCGATGATTGCGGTGTCATACCGATGAGCAATGTTGTGGATGGTCCTGAAATCGATTGTCTACCTGTTCCCGGTGATCCGGACAGGGTGCAGATCCTGACGTCGCGAAACGTTCCGCTGGGTGGCCCGCGGGCGATGGTGGTCCACCGCACTCTGCCCCAGCGGGCCCGTTCCCTGATCGGGGCGTGGTGCTTCGCAGACCACTACGGACCGGCAGATGTCAGTGAAACCGGTGGAATGGACGTACCCCCGCACCCGCATACCGGCCTGCAAACAGTCAGTTGGCTTTTCGAGGGTGAGATCGAGCATCGCGACAGCCTCGGCGAACACGCGATGGTGCGGCCCGGTGAGGTCAATCTGATGACAGCGGGTCACGGCATCTGCCATTCCGAGGTGTCGACAGCCGACACCTCGATTTTGCACGGCGTGCAGCTCTGGGTGGCGATGCCGGATGACGCACGTGACTCGGAGCGTCGATTCGAGCATTTCGTACCGGAACCCTTCTGGGTCGAAGGCGGGCGCGTGAGTGTGTTCATCGGGGAGTTGCTCGGCAGAACCTCACCGGTCTCGACGTTCACCCCTCTGGTGGGTGCGCAGATCGACCTCGATGCCGGGTCGTCGTTGACCATCCCGGCGCAGGCCGATTTCGAATACGGAATCCTCGTCGATCAGGGAACGGTCAGCGTCGAGGGTTCCGAGGTCGCCCGAACAGTGATGGGATATGTGGGTGTGGGCCACGGTCAGCTCACCGTGCAGAGTTCAGACGACAGTCCTGCGCGACTGATTCTGCTGGGCGGCAAACCTTTTGAAGAAGAGCTGGTGATGTGGTGGAACTTCGTCGGACGCAGTCACGAGGAGATCGTGACGTACCGGCAACAATGGCAGGATCATTCGGAACGTTTTGGTGAGGTGGCCGGATACACGGGTCACGTCGATCGTCTGCCCGCACCGACTCTGCCGAACACCAGGATCAAGCCGCGCTCCGGACCTCGCGCATGAGCCCGGAATAGTGGAAACAGGAAGGCGGTTGAGCAGGCATGACGCAAAACAGTGAGGCATTGACGGACAAGACCGGTGCGGCGGTCACCGTGGCGCCGGATCCGGCGGAGCGCCGGTACACGGTCTCGGTGGACGGCCAGGTCGCCGGATTCACCCAGTACGCAGACCGGACCGCGGCGGGGTCGAGTCAGCGCGTTTTCTACCACACAGAGGTCGATGAAGCCTTCGGTGGCCGCGGTCTGGCCACCATCCTTGTGAAGCAGGCCCTCGATGATGTTCGTGCACAGGGGAAACGGATCGTAGGGGTGTGCCCATTGGTGGCGGCCTACCTCAAGAAGCATCCGGAATACTCCGACATCACCGACCCGGTCACCAAAGACGTTCTCACCTGGCTAGGGGTCTGAGCCCGGCGACGGATCAGGGCATACCGGCCAGTCGCAGCAACGCGGCGGTGCCGGCTGCGGCGAGCACCACGACGACGAA
The DNA here is from genome assembly GCF_002095435.2 of Williamsia sp. 1138. GTDB lineage: Bacteria > Actinomycetota > Actinomycetes > Mycobacteriales > Mycobacteriaceae > Williamsia. The sequence continues at coordinate 285,130 of NZ_MJEJ02000054.1, read as the reverse complement.
CGGTGCTCTCCGCCACGCGAGGACGCCGCCGACGGCGACGCCGAGAATCCTCGCCGGGGTTGCGATGTCGCCTCCGTCGGTGAAGGTCGAGGTGGCGACGAGCGCGGCGAGCAGGACGACGGTGCCGGCGGTGGTGAGCTGTTGCAGGCGGTCCGGCAGCGTCCACCGTGCGGCGAGCACCGGTCCGGCGAACCGGAATGCGTACGTGCCTACGGCCAGCACGGCAATGCCTGCAAGCAGGACGGGGACAGATGTGGTCATGAGTGGACCACCGGTCTCGGACGCCGGAGGGGCATGGTCAGCACCAGAGCCGACAACGCCAGCAAGATCGGGACGCCGGGGGGCAGCAGCGGCGAGACGGCGACCGCGATCACTGCTCCGACGGCCGCCGCGCACCGGGTCGCGCGCTCTTTGAGTGACGGCAGGATCAAGGCGAGCAGTACAGCCGGGAACGCGGCATCGAGCCCGAACGCGTCGGTATCGCTGACGAGCGTCCCGCCGAGCGCACCGGCGACCACCCCCAGGTTCCATGCGAGGAAGAGGCCGCCCCCACAGAGCCAGTAGACCGAACGGCGTTCGTGCGAGGCAGTTTTCGACAGGGTGAACGCGACGGATTCATCGACCATCAGATGTGATCCGACGAGCCTGCTAGCGAGGGAGGTCCCGAGGACGTCGCCGAGGGAGAACCCGAACAGTATGTGGCGGGCGTTCGCGAGTAGCCCGGCCGACACGGCAGCGACGATGCCGCCGCCGGCGGCGATGATGGCGACGAACGCGAACTGGGACGCGCCGGCAAAGACGACGATCGACATCAGCAGCGGCATCCACAAGGGAAGTCCACTGCTGACGGCGATGGCACCGAAGGAGAGGCCGACGACGGAGATCGCCGCGCACACCAACGCGATGTCGCGAGTGAGTTGTGGGTCGAGTGTTCGCCATATCGAACGCATGACCAAAATAATGGACCATGGCTGTTGCGTTCGTCAAGCCGAACGACCGGTAGTCTGTGTCGAACGCATCGATCGAGAGGTCCAACATGAGCGGCGCACCTTTACAGGCGATCGCGACAGCATTACAGCGGGAACGAAAGCGCGCCGGACTGTCGCTCGCCGAGGTGGCCCGGCGAGCCGGGGTCGCGAAATCCACCCTGTCGAGCCTGGAGGCGGGAAACGGCAACCCGAGTGTGGAGACGCTCTGGGCGCTCAGTACGGCACTCGATGTTCCCTTTGCGCACCTGGTACAGCCGCCGATGCCGCGTGTGCAGGTGATCCGCGCAGGGGAGGGTCCCGGAGTCTTCTCGGAACGGTCCAATTACCTGGCCACCTTGCTGGCCTCGTGTCCACCCAACGCACGACGCGATATCTACCTCATAACGGCACAGCCGGGGGAGCCCCGCGAAGCCGATCCGCACGCGACCGGCGTGGTGGAGCACGTGGTTCTCAGCGCGGGGCGGGCTCTGGTCGGATTGACCGACGAACCGGTCGAACTCGAGCCCGGTGACTACATCAGCTACCCGGGGGACCTTCCACACATTTTCAAGGCGCTGGTCCCGGACTGCAGTGCGGTGCTGATCTCCGAACACATCTGAGTCCTCCTCGGCGATGAGTTGTCATGGGCGCTCTGGTCCATATGGGTGAACGTGAATTACATGGACCGTGAGGAGGTACCTCGATGGCGGCACCTCGCCGCGGTGTCGGTCTGCCGACCTTTGGCCCGCTGGCCGGCCCCGAGTCGGTGTCCCTCATCGCCCGCACCGCCGATGACCTCGGACTCGACGGCGTTTCCGCCACCGATCGGCTGCTGCTGCCCGCCGACCCCGGCCCGGTGGGCAGGCCTTGTCAGTTGCCGATGCCCGTCTGGGATCCGATCGAGATGCTGACGTGGGCGGCGGCGCATACGACGCGCGTCCGGCTGGCGACGACGGTCATCCATTCGCTGTTTCAGCCCCCGGTGGCGCTTGCCCGCCGGCTCGCGACACTCGACCGGCTCAGCGGGGGCAGGTTACTGGTCGGCATCGGCCAGGGATGGACACCGCACGAGCATGAGGCCGCAGGCGTGGCGATGTCGTCGCGAGGAGAGCAGTTCGTAGAGCACCTGGAGCTGATGCGTGACTGCTGGCGGGCGGGACCGGTGTCCCATGCCGGCGACTTCTACGACCTGAGATCGAGTTGGGTCGAACCCAAGCCGGTACAGGATCGGCTCCCGGTGTTCATCGCAGCGGTGACCCCGGCCGGGATCGCGCAGGCCGCTGCGATCGCAGACGGCTTCATGTTCCCCGTGACCTGCTGGGATGCTGCACGTGATGCGATTCGGGGATACCGCGAGGCGGGAGGGAGTGGACCGATCGCGCTGCGACTCAATCCGATCCGGGACCGACGCGATCACGCTCTCGAGAGGTTCTCCGAGACGTTGTCCGCCGACTTCGGCCGGGCCCTGGCTCTCGGCGCCGACGAGGTGCACTGGGAGTTCAACCAGTCGTCGATGACTTTGGCCGATCAGTGTAAGGCCATGGCACTCATCGCTGAAATGGCCTAAATTAGAACGAGTTCTAGTTTGGGTCGCGTCAGTGAGGAAATGTGATGAAGGCAGAGTTGCCCGAGGTAGTGCCCGTTTCGGACGTCGACGCGTGGACCGATGAGGTCGACGTCTTGGTGGTCGGATGCGGTGTCTCCGGCGGCAGCGCCGCGGTGGCGGCGGCGACCGACGGGGCAAAGGTGCTCGTCCTCGAACGCGCTGCTGTCGCCGGTGGCACCTCGTCGATGGCCGGTGGTCACTTCTACCTCGGCGGCGGGACCGCTGTGCAGAAGGCGACCGGGCATGAGGATTCGCCCGAGGAGATGGAGAAGTATCTGCTCTCGGTCTCCCGCGACCCCGAACCCGAGAAGATCCACGCGTACAGCCACGGCAGCGTCGAGCACTTCGACTGGCTCGAGTCGCTGGGATTCGAGTTCGAGCGTAGCTATTACCCCGAGAAGGCCGTCATCCAGCCGGAGACGCAGGGTCTGATGTACACCGGCAATGAGAAGGTTTGGCCGTTCTGTGAACAGGCCGTGCCCGCTCCCCGTGGACACAAGGTCCCGGTGAAGGGCGACCTCGGCGGTGCCGGCATGGTGGTCGATCTGCTCGTCAAACGCCTCGCGGAGTTGGGTACCGAGATCCGGTTCGAAACAGGTGCCCGCAACCTGGTCGTCGATCAGTCCGGTGCCGTGGTCGGCGTGAAGTGGAAGCGCCTGCAAGACACCGGCTTCATCAAGGCGAAGGCCGTGGTCATCGCGGCGGGCGGTTTCGTGATGAACGAGTCGATGGTCGCCGAATTCGTTCCACAGATGTCCGAGAAGCCGTACACGCTGGGCAGCACCTACGATGACGGGCTCGGTATCCGCCTCGGCGCATCCGTGGGCGCCGCACTCAAGCACATGGATCAGCCCTTCGTCACCGCCCCTATTTATCCTCCGTCGATCTTGCTGACGGGCATTGCCGTCAACAAGGACGGAAACCGATTCGTCAACGAGGATTCGTATCACTCGAGGACGTCGGCGTTCGTGATGGAGCAACCGGACGCGATCGCCTATCTGATCGTCGACGAGGCGCACCTGGAGCGACCCGAGTTCCCTCTTGCGCCGCTCATCGACGGCTGGGAAACGGTCGCAGAGATGGAATCGGCGTTGGGGATTCCGGCGGGCAACCTGGCGAAGTCGCTCGACCGCTACAACGACAACGCTGCTCGAGGCGAGGATCCCGACTTCAACAAGCGGCCGGAGTGGCTCGCACCGCAGGACAGCGGCCCGTGGGGCGCGTTCGACCTGTCGCTGGGCAAAGCCATGTACGCGGGTTTCACGATGGGCGGCGTGGCGACGTCGGTCGACGGTGAAGTCCTCACGGAGGCAGGCGACGTGGTGCCGGGTCTCTACGCGGCGGGTGCGGGTGCTGCGAACATCGCCCAGGACGGTAAGGGTTACGCGAGCGGCACACAGCTGGGTGAGGGGTCGTTCTTCGGTCGGCGGGCGGGGCGCCACGCAGCGGCACGCTGAGCCACGCTAGGAGGAGACCGAGACTTCTTCCTGAGCTATCTGGCGTTGACGGGCCCGGACGAACACATGGCGGAAGGTCAGGAACCTCACCGCAGTGGCTATGAGATTGACCGTCATCAGTACGACGAGCTCGAGGCGGCTCGAGGGATGCTCGGAGATCTGGTGCAACGCCATCAGGGACAGTGCGCTGAGTGCTGCGCCGAAGCCGAACACCAGGATGCCCTGCACGTGATGCACGAGCAGACGATGGCCACCGCGCAGCGCAAACGTGAACGCGCGGTTGGCCGCGGTGTTGAGGATGGCTGCGATGAGCATCGAGACGAAGTTCGCGGCCTGAGCGCCCATCAGCGGATGAAGGCTCAGATACATCAGTGCGTACGCCGTCGTGCAGAGGATGCCTACAGCACAAAAACGCAAGACCTGGGTCGACAAGGGCTTACGTAGTAATTCGACGAGAAATTGCCGCCGGGCAGGATCTCGCGCCGCCTCAGCGGTCTCGATCTCGTCTCCGGGGACCGGGCCTACCGTCACACCCACCACGATATGGCAGGACCCCCCAAAATGTGTTATCGCCCCGGCCGGTGGCCGGGGCGATAACTTCTATCTTTGCTTCACCAAAGTAGCGACTCGAGTCGGGACGGTCGGTCGGGGGGTGTACCGCCCCGACCCGAGTCTTGATCTACCCCAGATGCTGATTCTCGCAGTCGCGGATTACGCGGCCGGAGGCGTCAGCACCGTGTCGATGAGGTAGACGGTTGCGTTGGCGGTTTTCACACCACCACAGACCACGGAGGCGTCCTGGACCTTGAGGGTGTCGACCGGGCCGGCGACGGTGACGGTGCCACCTTCGACGGTGGCGTGGTCGCCGATGACCTGCTCAGGGGTGAGCTGGCCGGGAACAACGTGGTAGGTCAGGATCTTCGTCAGGGTCGCGCTGTCGGTCTTGAGGGACTCGACGGTCGCCGGCGGAAGCTTGGCGAAGGCGTCGTCGGTCGGGGCGAACACCGTGAACTCGCCACCGTTGAGGGTGTCGACCAGGTTGACGTCGGGGTTGAGTCCGCCCGACACCGCTGCGGTCAGGGTCTTGAGCAGCGGGTTGTTGCCCGCGGCGGTGGCCACGGGGTCGGCAGCCATGCCGTCGACCGAGCCTGCGCCGCTCGGGTTTGCCTCGGCGTATGCGGCACATCCCGGTCCGACGAGGGTGGCGGGCTCCATCGAAGTGCTTGAATCCGAGGACATCTCGGAGGAGGTCATCGGAGCCGAGGTCGCGGCACTGGACGAAGAGGAGTCGGAGCTGTCGTCGGAACAACCTGCTACGAGGCCGATTGCCAAGCCAACGCTCGCCACTGTCACTGCGACGCGCTGAATTCGTTTGAGAGCCATGTTCGCTGTCCTATCGATTGCTGTCGGTCTACTTCACGGTGTGGGCGACGGTGCCGTTGCTCTGACTCGAGCTCCGGTTTCTGTCGATCACTTGGTCGATCACTGCAGGTTCGGAGCTGTGCGCCGAGCGGATGGGTATGGACCGAAAAGATTTTTGGCGAGTTCGCCGAGCCATCCGGAAGGCCGACGACTCCGAATCCCCTTCGTTATCAACACTTGCCAGTGCGTTACCCAATCGAGATCTTAGAAGGGCTGAGGAATGCGAACAGCAGCGATGGCCCGCAACGGGCTCGCGGGCCTGATTGCGGTGGGTGCCGGGCTGGCTGCCGGCGAGCTGGCGGCAGCCGCCGTCTCGTCTTATGCCTCTCCGTTCTATGCCGTGGGTTCTTTCCTGGTGGATCGTGCCCCGGCTCCGGTGCGCGAGTTCGCCATCGACACGTTCGGCACCAACGACAAGCCGGTCTTGTTGTGGGGCATAGCAATTGCTGTACTGGTGCTCGCGGTCATCGCAGGTATCGCCGAACGCCGCACCGTACCGATCGGGTCTGCGTTGATCGTCGCTTTCGGTGCCTTCGGAGTGCTGGCCGCGCTTCATCGACCGACCTCTGACATGTGGTACGCCGCACCGTCATTGATTGCTGCCGTAGTAGGCATCGTCGTTCTTCGCGGTCTCCGTGGCTTCTTGTGGAGTGGATCCTCGCCGGGTGGACGGGTGAGGGGTTCGGCCACCCGGCAACAGGCTGATCCGAACAGCGACGCGGCGGGAGAGAAGCCGCAGTCCGATGGAAACCGCGATCTGTCGAGAAGGCAGTTCGGTGTCGCTGCCGGTGTGATTGCGGCCGTCTCGGTGGCCGGGGCATTCATCGGGAGGCAGGTGTCGACCATGGGCGATGTCGTCGCCGACCGGAAGCGAGTCCGGCTGCCGCGGCCGAGCCGGGCGGCAGCACCGATCCCTGCGGGTACCGAGGTCGAGATCGATGGCATCACGCCCTTCCTGACGAACAACGCCGACTTCTATCGCATCGACACCGCGCTCCAGGTTCCGAAGCTGACGACGGGCGAGTGGAAACTCCGGATCCACGGGATGGTCGACAACGAGATCACCCTCGATTGGGACGACCTGATGGACATGCAGGCGCAGGAGAAGATCGTCACCCTCACCTGTGTCTCGAATGAGGTCGGCGGCAATCTGGCAGGCACCGCCCGCTGGATCGGTTACCCGATGAAATCAATTCTCGAGCGCGCCGGGGTACAGGACGACGCCGACATGCTCTTCTCCACCAGCGTCGACGGCTGGACCTCGGGCACTCCGCTCGACGACGTCACCGATGGTCGTGACGCGATGCTCGTCATCGGGATGAACGGAGAACCGTTACCCCTCGAGCACGGGTATCCCGTGAGGCAGGTGGTTCCCGGCCTGTACGGATACGTCTCTGCCTGCAAGTGGGTGGTCGACTGGGAGATCACGAGGTTCGACAAGGCCGAGGCCTACTGGACGAAACGGAACTGGGGCGTGAAGGGCCCGATCAAGACCGCATCCCGGATCGACAGGCCCGAGGGTCTTTCCAGGCATCCCGTCGGAGATGTGGTCATCGCGGGCACCGCGTGGGCGCAGCACCGCGGTATCGCCAAGGTCGAGGTGCGGGTGGACAAAGGGCCGTGGAACGTCGCGACCCTCGCTCCCGAGTACACGAATGACACCTGGCGGCAATGGTTCTGGACCTGGCCCGCAACCGCAGGACAACACACTGTCTACTGTCGCGCCACCGATGTGACGGGGGCGGTGCAACCCGAGGAGAGGGTTGCTCCGATACCCGATGGGGCGACCGGCTGGCACAACCGAGTGTTCCGGATTGAGTAGGTGTTCTGATGACTATCGCTAGTGTTATGGATGTGACCGACCGAATCCCCGAAGCTCAGGTGGATCTGACTGATCTGCTGATCAGGACGGCCGGCCATGATCGACAGGCCTTTGCTGAGTTGTATGACGCGACGGGCGCCCGAGTTTTCGGGCTCATCCTTCGCGTACTACGCGATCGTGGTTACGCCGAAGAGACGCTGCAAGAGGTATATCTGCAGATCTGGCAGAAGGCGGGCGGGTTCGACCCGTCGGCCGGGTCAGCGCTGAGCTGGATGCTGACCATCGCCCACCGCCGCGCCGTTGACCGGGTACGCAGTGAAGAGGCCGCCGGCAAGCGCTCGAACGACTACTCGGTATCCAACTTCGAGGCGCCGGGGGACACCGTCGCCGACTCGGTGATCGCCGAGGAAGAACGCTCGGACGTCATGTTCTGCCTGGGCAGCCTCACCGCCACCCAGCGCCAGAGCATCGAACTGTCTTACTATGGTGGCCTGACATATCGGCAGGTCGCGGAGCGTTTGGACGCCGCCCTACCCACGATCAAGTCCCGTATCCGCGACGGCCTCCGCCGCCTCAAGACGTGCTTGGAGGCGAACCCCAATGGCTGAACACAGCTGGCTCGATGAGCACATCGAGCTCTACGCGGTTGGTGCGCTCGACGACACCGAGATCGACCGCATCGAGGTCGAGATCGCCCGCGAGACGGTAGCCGAGCAACGCAGGTACCGGCACGAGGTGTCCCGCACCCGTGAGGCGCTGGCGAAGATGACCGTCCAGGTCGCGACGCCTCCGCCCCCGCAGATCAGAGAGCAGTTGCTCGCCAGCCTGTCGTCTGCGCCGCTGGAGCCGCCGGATTTTGACCGGTCCACCGATGGCGTGGAACCCGACAAGGACGTCAGTCCGCCGAACAACGTCATCGACCTCGCTGCTCGTCGTCGTCGCATCAGCATCGCCGTCGGCTCGGTCGCTGCTGCCCTCATGCTCGTCATCGGTGGGGTGCTCGTCGGCAGGGTGACCGCCCCGGACACGGGCGCGCCTGTAGCCAGCGAGCTGGAGCAGGACACGAGCAAGGTGCTCAGCGCACCCGATATGCAGCTACGACAGGATGCTGTCGGCGGCGGAAATGTCACCGTCGCGGCGTCCCGGGAGGCGAACACAGCGGTGGTGTTCGCCGACGGCCTGCCGCCGACCCCGACCGGTCAGACGTACCAGATGTGGCTGCTCGGGGATTCGCACGATCCGACGTCTGTGGGCCTGATGCAGGGCGACCCCGGGCGTCAGGTGATCGCGCTCGACGACCTGACGGGCTCCGACAAGCTGGGCATCACCATCGAACCCGATGGGGGATCTCCTCAGCCGACGGGCGAAGTGATCACGGCGGTCCAGTTCTAGTCTGAAATCCACCGTTTGTACTGCGCAAATGCGTGCAGCCATCTGCTCCGGTTCGGGTGTCCGTAACTGTTGAGTGTGTCGAGTTCAACACCATGACCACCCCGCTTCGCATGCTATGTTCCAACGCAGTGATGTGGCGCACGCGTGTCGTGCGCCACATCAGGCTATTTAGGGGTGGGCGCCAGAGCAGCTCGTTCGGTTGCCCACCCATACCCATGACGAGGGAGCTTGTATGAGTGTGGGTGTCGTGCGTGAGACGACGGCTGGGGAGAACCGGGTGGCGTTGGTCCCGAAGGTCGTCGCGACGCTGGTGAACAAGGGTGTGCCGGTGGTGGTGGAGTCGGGTGCGGGTGAGGCTGCCTTGATCCCGGACCAGCTGTATGTCGATGCCGGTGCGTCGATCGGTGATGCGTGGTCGGCTGATGTGGTGGTGAAGGTCGATGCTCCCACCGACGCCGAGATCGGGAAGTTGTCGTCGGGTTCGTCGTTGATCGGGTTTCTGGCGCCGCGCAATCAGGAAAATCAGATCGGTGCGTTGAAGGCGGCCGGGGTGCAGGCCTTCGCGGTGGAGGCGATCCCGCGGATCTCGCGTGCGCAGTCGATGGACGCGTTGTCCTCGCAGGGCAACGTCTCGGGCTACAAGGCGGTGATCTTGGCGGCGGAGAAGTCCACTCGCTTTTTCCCGATGCTCACCACCGCCGCCGGAACGGTGAAGCCGGCGACGGTGCTGGTCCTCGGAGTCGGCGTGGCGGGTTTGCAGGCGCTGGCCACGGCCAAGCGCCTCGGCGCCCGCACCACCGGGTACGACGTGCGCCCGGAGGTGGCCGAGCAGGTCAAGTCCGTGGGCGGGCAGTGGCTCGATCTGGGGATCGACGCTGCCGGTGAAGGCGGTTATGCCCGTGAGTTGACCGACACCGAACGCGCGAAGCAGCAGCAGGCCCTCGAGGACGCGATCAAGAGTTTCGATGTGGTCATCACGACGGCGTTGGTGCCGGGTCGTCCGGCACCGCGGCTGGTGACCGCGGCCGCGGTCGAAGGTATGAAGCCCGGCAGTGTGGTGGTCGATCTGGCCGGTGAGACCGGCGGCAACTGCGAGCTGACCGAGCCCGGTGAGAATGTGATCAAGCACGACGTGCTGATCTGCAGCCCGCTGAACCTGCCGGCCGGGATGCCCGAGCATGCCAGCGAGTTGTATGCCAAGAACATCCTGGCGTTGATCGAACTCGCGCTCGACGATGACGGTAATTTCGCGCCGGACTTTTCGGACGAGGTATTGGCCGCGGCGTGTGTGACCCGCGAGACCACTGATGTGAAGGCTGGTGCCTAGAGATGTATACGGGTTTACTCGCGAATATCGCGATTTTGGTGCTGGCGGGTTTTGTCGGCTTCGCTGTGATCTCGAAGGTGCCCAACACCTTGCACACGCCGTTGATGTCGGGGACGAACGCCATTCACGGGATCGTGGTGCTCGGCGCGTTGATCGTGTTGGGCCGCTTGCCCGATGATGCTCCGTGGGGCGTGCGGATCATCGCGTTCGTGGCGTTGATCTTCGGAACCCTGAACGTGGTCGGTGGGTTCTTGGTCACCGACCGGATGCTGGGCATGTTCAAGAGCAAGAAGGCCCCTGTGGCGGCGCCGGAGCAGGGAGCTGACAAGTGAACAATCTGGTCAATATTCTTTATATTGTTGCGTTTTCGATGTTCATCCTCGGGTTGTCGGGGCTGACCGGACCGAAGACCGCGGTGCGTGGCAACTGGATCGCCGCGACCGGTATGGGTATCGCCGTCGTCGCGACGTTGATCGAGATCCGCGACACCTATGCCATCAACTGGATTTTGATCGTGGCCGGTTTGGCGATCGGTGTGATTTTGGGTGTGCCGCCGGCCAAGCGGACGAAGATGACGGCGATGCCGCAGTTGGTGGCGTTGTTCAATGGTGTCGGCGGCGGCACGGTGGCGTTGATCGCGTGGTCGGAGTTCATCGAGACCGCAGGATTTTCGGAGTTCAAGCACGGTGAGTCCCCGACCGTTCACATCGTGATCGGGTCGCTGTTCGCGGCGATCATCGGGTCGGTGTCGTTCTGGGGTTCGCTGATCGCGTTCCTGAAACTGCAGGAGTTGCTGAACAAGAACGTCGAGAAGGCGTTCGTCAAGAACGCCAAGATCTTCCAGGTCGCCAACATCGTGCTGCTGCTCATCGCGCTCGCGGCGTGTGTGTTCATCGGTGTCAACGCCACCCCGGGCGAGGGTTCGTCGCAGTGGTGGATCGTGCTGGTGCTCGTCGCAGCGGCGATCATGGGCCTGTTCGTGGTGTTGCCGATCGGCGGCGCCGACATGCCCGTGGTCATCTCGCTGCTCAACGCGCTGACCGGTTTGTCGGCCGCGGCTGCAGGTTTGGCGCTCAACAACACCGCCATGATCGTGGCCGGCATGATCGTCGGCGCATCAGGCAGCATCTTGACCAACTTGATGGCCACGGCGATGAACCGGTCCATCCCGGCGATCGTGTTCGGGTCGTTCGGTGGCGGAGGCGGCGCTGCCGCGGCCGGCCCGGCCGGCGAGCAGGGCACCGTCAAGGCCACCAGTGCCGCCGATGCGGCCATCCAGATGGCGTACGCCTCGCAGGTGATCGTGGTCCCGGGTTACGGGCTCGCGGTGGCCCAAGCTCAGCACGCGGTGAAGGACATGGCCTCGATCTTGGAGGAGAAGGGCGTGGAGGTGAAGTACGCCATTCACCCCGTTGCCGGTCGTATGCCCGGGCACATGAATGTGCTTCTGGCCGAGGCTGATGTCGAGTACGACGCGATGAAGGAGATGGACGACATCAACGGTGAGTTCTCGCGCACCGATGTCACCCTGGTCATCGGCGCCAACGATGTCACCAACCCCGCCGCCCGCAACGATCCGTCGTCCCCGATCCACGGGATGCCGATCTTGAACGTCGACCAGTCCCGCTCGGTCATCGTCCTCAAACGCGGTATGGCCTCGGGCTACGCCGGCATCGACAACCCGCTGTTCACCGCACCGGGCACCTCGATGCTCTTCGGCGACGCCAAGAAGTCCGTCGGTCTGGTCATCGAAGAACTCAAAGCCCTCTAGGAAACGTGCTCTACGCAGAGGATCTCGTCGAAGGTCACACGTACGAACTGGGTTCGTACACCGTGACCCGAGACGAGATCCTTTCCTTTGCGCGGCAGTGGGATCCGCAGGGGTTCCATGTCGACGAAGACATTGCAGCCGGCGGATACTTCGGCGAGGTCATCGCCAGTGGCATCCACACCCTTGCCGTCTTCCAGCGCCTCTCGGTGCTCGGTGCCTACAACCGCTGGGCCGTCATCGCCGGACGGACGTTGCGAGATGTGCAGTTCCGCAGCCCCGTTCGCTCGGGCCAAGAACTGACCGGCTCGTTGAAGGTCACGAAGGTCGACCTCGACAAGCCGGGTCGGGCCCTCGTGGTCACCGAAGGTGTACTCGCCACGGGCGACACCACCGTGCTGACGGTCGATCTCGACATGTACGTCCGCACGCGACCTACCGCCTGACGGCGTCACCACCCAAAATTCGCGCCACCTACTGCGATACGCGCCAGGTACAACAGGAGCGAATCGCGGCAGGTGGCGCGAATTCTGGGGTCGGGGACCAGTGGGATCAGAGCCAGGCGTCCGGCGTGTCGAGGGTGGTCCGATCCAGATTCGCCAGCAGGTCGAATTGTGGGCCGGTTTTCGGCAACTCGTACCGGTAGAAATACTGGGCCGCGGCGCGTTTGCCTTCGTAGAAGTCGCCGGTGTTGTCAGCGACCGCGAGGAGTTGCTCCAGCCAGATCCATGCGATCACCACGTGTCCGGTGGCTTCGAGATACAGCGTCGAGTTCGCCAGGCTGACTGCGGGATCGCCTGCAGACCACAGGGTTCCGGTGACCTCGACGAGGCGGTCGACGGCGGTCCGAAGCGTCCCGGCGTACTCGGGTTCGGCCGACTCGGCGCGCTCGATCGTGGCCGAGATCGTTTCGACGAGAAGTTGCAGACCAGCGCCGCCTTGCATGACGACCTTGCGGCCGAGCAGATCGAGACCATGAATCCCATGGGCGCCTTCGTGAATCGGGTTGAGGCGGTTGTCGCGGTAGAGCTGTTCGACGTCGAACTCTTTGGTGTAGCCGTATCCGCCGAGGACCTGAATCGCGAGACTGTTGGCCTCGAGGCACCATTGCGACGGCCAGCTCTTCGCGATGGGGGTCAGCACGTCGAGCAGCAGTAGGCGCGCTGCGGCGACGGCGGGGTCGGTGGCGGTCTGCTGCTCGTCCACGAGCCGCGAACAGTAGAGACCGAGCGCCAAAGCGCCCTCGACATAAGACTTCTGGGCCAGGAGCATCCGTTTCACATCAGGGTGAGAGATGATCGCGACGGGTGCTGAGTTCGGGTCCTTGTTCGTCACCGGGCGACCTTGGGTTCGGGTCTTCGCATAGTCGAGCGACTGCAGGTATCCGGCGTATCCGAGTGAGGTGGCGAGGAATCCGACCCCGATGCGGGCCTCGTTCATCATCTTGAACATGTAACTCAGGCCGCGGTGTGCTTCGCCGACCAGGTATCCGACAGCGCCGGATTCCGCAACGGGATGGTGTGTCCCGTCGCCGAAGTTCAGCAGGGTGTTGGTGGTGCCGCGGTTGCCCATCTTGTGATTCAGCCCGACGAGCGCCACGTCGTTGCGGGTGCCGTCGGCGAGGAACTTGGGCACCACGAACAAGGAGATCCCCTTGACGCCAGGACCGCCGCCCGGTGCCTTGGCGAGCACGAGATGCACGATGTTCTCGGACAATTCGTGGTCGCCGCCGGAGATCCACATCTTGGTCCCGGTGATCCGGTAGGAGCCGTCGTCGGCGGGTTCGGCCTTGGTGGTGATGTCGGCGAGGGACGATCCGGCCTGAGGCTCGGACAGGCACATGGTCCCGAAGAACCGGCCCTCGAGCATCGGCTTGACCCAGGTGTCGACCTGCTCGGGAGTGCCGTATTCGACGAGCAGGTTGGCGTTCGCCATCGTCAGGAACGGGTACGACGACGTCGCGGCATTGGCTGCCTGGAACCAGGCCATGGCCGCGCGGGCCACGACGGTGGGCAGCTGCATGCCACCCAGGGATTCGTCGAACTGGGCTGCGACGATTCCTGCCTTGCCGAACTCGTCCAGGGCGGCGCCCACCTCGTCGATGATCACGACCTTGCCGTCGTCACCCATCCGTGGCTCGTTCTGATCGGACTTCTTGTTGTGTGGGGCGAACCGTTTGATCGCGATGTCGGCGCACAGGTCGAGGATTCCGTCGAACGTCTCTTTCGAGTGTTCGGTGTAGCGCTCGAGCGAGGTCAGTGCAGTGACGTCGAGCCATTCGTACAGCAGGAAGTCGAGGTCACGACGGGACAGTGGTGAGACGGCCATGGGTGTCCTTGCGGTTGGGCGGGCTCGATCGAAGAAATTAGCGCTCGCTTATATATGAGCACTCGCTTAGGATGCACTCTGCAGCGATCTTCGTCAAGATCCTCGATGCGGAAGGAAGGCACATGGTCCAGCAGGTCTCGGACTCTGCGGCGGCAGAGCGGATCAGGCGTGCAGCCATCGAGGCCTTCGCGGAGTCGGGGTACGGGGGGACGTCGACGCGGGAGATCACCAAGCGTCTGGGCATGAGCGCGACGGCGATGTATCCGCATTATCGGTCGAAGGAAGAGTTGTTGTTCGCGATCAGTCTGCAGGGCCACCGGGCCGCTCTGCGGGTATTGCAGGAGGCCGACGAACCGGATGCAGATCACCTCCGACGCCTACGCGCTGTTGTCGCCGCCTTTGCCGGCTGGCAGGCCGAACAGCGGCACGTCGCCCGGGTCGTCCAGTACGAATTGCACGCGTTGACGCCCGAGCACTATCGGACCATCGTCGCGATCCGCCGCCAGACGACGGCGGTCATCGCCGGAATCGTGGAAGGGGGAAAGAAGTCGGGGGAGTTCGAGATCGACAATCCAGACGACGTGGTGCTGGCGATCTCGTCGCTCTGCGTGGATGTCTGCCGCTGGTTTCCGTCGACCCGACATCGCGACCCTGAGCGACTCGCGAAGACGTACGCCGATCTCGCGGAGCGGATGGTGGTGGGAGCTCGGTAGACATCCGGTGTCGTAGGAAGTGGCTATCCTTTCTCCATGGCAACGCTCGCAGACCTCGAGGCCCGGATCGCCGCGCTCGAAGCTGCGCAGGCGGACTATCGAGCAGTGCTTGCCGCGATCAATGCGCTCGGCGAGAATCAGCGCGAACAGTCCCAGCGGCTCGGAAACGTGGAAACCGGGCTTGTCGCTGTCGAACAACGGCTGGGATCTGTGTCGACGACCGTGAGCGACACCAACGCTCGAGTCCGGTCGCTTGAGGATGGACAAGCGGAGATCAGGGATTTGCTGATCAGGGCTTTGGACCGCTGAGGTCAGTCGTGTGAGAGCTCGTCGATGCAGACGGTGATGGCCAGGATGAACGCCTGATCTTCATTCGCGTTGATCTCGACGCCGTAGGTGTCGCGGAGTCGGAACCACTTCTTGGAGACCGTCGCCACGGTATGGCCGTCGCGCTCGATGTCGTATTCGTGGTCGACGAAGTTTCCCTTCGCCTTCAGGTCCGGACCCGAGTCAGGGTTGATCGTGTACCGGTCTCGGATCCCGATGAGAGCCTTGTGCACTGTGGCCTCGGAGCTGCCGCGCTGGATGTGCATCTTGTCGCGGACGCTGAGTTTGCGCTCCTGGATCTTCGCGAGTTCAGCGCCTCTGCTGTCTTCGAGGATGAACGTCTCGCGGAATCGAACAGCTTTGCCGTTGACCTTGAACACTTTCTGGCCGGCACTGTTCTCGATCCAGTAGTCGTCCCCGATGGAGAGAAGTTTCTCGCGCATCTGGTACTGGATCGGCGCGGGGACGTCGTTGCGTGATCGGTTGAAGAGACCCATGGATCTGATGCTGCCCGCGGGGGCCTCGACGCGCATCACCTCGGACGAATGAGTGCACTGCCCCACCCGTTTTTGCGTCGTCCACCGGTTCTTTTGGGTGGCCCACGCGAATTCGGGTGGGTGAGTGTGTGGGGTGACTGTGGGAATGAGTGCGCTGCCCCACCCGTTTTTGCGTCGCCCACCGGTTGTTTTGGGTGGCGCACGCGAATTCGGGTGGGTGAGTGGGGGTGTGAATGGCGCAGGTGAGGTCTTGGGCCCGGACTACGCACCCGTAACCGGTGTTATCGAGCTGAGACCTCTTCAGTGCGGACCTGTAGCTTCGGTCGGATACTGTTACGCCAGTGACTCAAGTTGCGCGTGTGACGCGTGTGAATAGGACACTCGTGGCTGCCGCGGCGGCCATCGGGATGTCGACCGGTGCCGTGGCCCTGATCCCGACGGTGATGAATCCGGCGTCGTCGGCCGTGATGCCGACGGTCTCCGAGGCCGACCTCACCGCCATGTTCAACGCTGCTCAGGACGAGTTCGGTCGTGGTAACGCGACGGCCGGCCTGAGCAAACTGCGCACTCTGCTCGCCGCAAATCCTCGCGACACCGACGCACTCGCCCTGCAGGCTCTGTGGTCCGACTACTGCGCCGACAGGAAAGCGACGCAGTCGGCGCTGACCTCACTCGACAACCTCGACCGAGCACTGGCGCACCGGGTCAGGGACTCGATCGCCGCCATCGACGCCGGCGTCCGGATCGGCCCCGACCCCGTGCCGCGGTACTACCCGCAGACCACCGGCATCGTGGTCCTCGGCGCGGGACTCCGGCCCGACGGATCTCCCACCGACGAGACGGCGAGCCGGCTGTTCGCCGCCTGGACCCAGGCGATCATCGCCTATCAATCCCCGATCCTCATCTCGGCGGGCGGTTCGCAGCACGGCCGAGCAGAGGCCGCGGTGATGCGCGACTGGCTCGTTGCGCATGCGCTCCCCGCCTCGCGGATACACCTGGAGTCCCGTGCCCAGACCCTGCCGCAGCATGCCTCGCTGGCGGCCGAAGCCGTGCGCGGATTGAGCATGCGGGAGGTCGTCCTGGTGACCTCGCCGGACGAGATACGACGAGCGGCCAGCGCCTTCCTGATCGCAGGGGTCCCGGTGGCCGGTGCGACCACGTCGACCCGCAATCTGGTGACCAACGCGGCACCGCCGTCGAAGGTGAACCAGAAGTCCTTGTATCAGGACGCCACACAGGTGGTGGGCATACCGGCCGAGCGCGGCACCGGAATCGCGCCACGGGCCTTCATCAAGCCGGCTGCCTGATCGCCGCTGCGTCTGTCAGGCGGCGGGCACCGACCGGAAGTGACTGATGATGCGGCCCTCCGCGTAGACGTGGAACGCAAGACCGGGAGGCTGGGTTTCGTTGACGACCTCGGAACCCTCGAACGGCAGGTTGAGCGTCGATGACACCCCGGGGGCCAGGCACAACGGCCGTCCTGCGAACGCGGTGACCGCGCCGGTGTGAGCGTGTCCGCACAGGAACGCGACGATGTTGGGGTGCTTGTCGACCAGCGCGATGAGCCGTTCCTCACCCGTCTGCCGGATGGTGTCCATGAACGGCATCTGCAGCGTGACCGGCGGATGGTGGAACGCCACGAACACCGGGATGTGTGACCCTGCGCCGGCGATCTGCGCATCCATCCAGTTGAGGGTGTCGTCGTCGAGGCGGCCCTCGTTCTGGCCGGGGATCGAGCTGTCACACATGAGGAACAGCGCGCCCGCGATCATCTGCGAGTGATTGAGCGGACCGGTCTCGGTGGTCCCGCGCAGGAGCGCGTGCCCGAACTCGCCGCGGACGTCGTGGTTGCCGGGCAGCACCAGCATCGGTAGCGGGGTGATCAGCGTCGCCGCGGCTTCCTCGTACTCGCTCTGGCGGCCGTCGTCGGCGATGTCGCCGGTGACCACCAGCGCGTCGATGCCGTCGGCCCTGCGGTTGATGTAGTCCAGGACCGAGGTGACCCGATCGCGTCCGCCGGCGGTGCCGTTGAAATGCAGATCGCTGATGTGCGCGACGACGAGCACGTGCTCTCCTCCAGGTCTAGTGGTTCAGCGTGAACGCGTGCTCGGGAACCAGCCCCGGCGCTGCCTTCGTCGTGTTCCAGCCTCACCCGGGCCATCGCGGCGGCCGGGTGACGCTCTGACTGCTACCTGTCTACGACCGTAACGTTTGGTTCCCCGCAGGTCACATTCTCCCGGCGCCGCTCACAGGTCACCGGGCAGCTTGTCCCGGCGGATACCCCGCCACGACGGGTGACGAAGATGACCTGCGGTGGTCCAGTCCATGAATCTCACATCGGCGACCAACTTCGGCAGTACCCAGACGGCGTCAGCCGCGACCTTGCGGTCGAGGGAGTCCAGGAAAGGGGAGGTCTTGCGACGCAAGGGCTCCAGTTCGGCCATCAGGGCATCGAGTTGACTGTCGCTGAAACCCGTCCCGACGCGCCCCACGTAGCGGAGCCCGGTCTCCTCCGGCAGCCCCATCAGCAACGACCCGATGCGAGCGCCGCGGCCCCCTTTGCCCGGACGCCAGCCGCCGATCACGACCTCGATGTCGCTCCAGTTCTTCTGCTTGAGCCATGTCTTCGATCGCCTGCCCTGCTGGTAGGTGGAATCGCGGCGTTTGGCGACCACGCCCTCCCAGCCGCGATCGCGGCTCGCGGCGATGGCCACCGACCCCGGCCCGTCGAGCAGCGGTGGGAGTTGGACGAGATCGGAGCGAAAGGCTTTGGCGATCTCTTCCAGCAGGCCCCGTCGGTCCTCCCACTTGAGCTTCAGCAGCGACGACCCGTTGAGGTAGAGGATGTCGAAGAGCAGCAGTTTGACGTCCACATCCCCGATCTCGCTGCGGCCGGCGAGACGGGTGAAATTGGTCCGGCCCTGGTCGTCGAAGGCCACGACCTCACCGTCCAGCACCACATCGAGCAGGCCCAGGTCGTCGCCCACGGTGTGCAGCGACGGGAAGTCCTTGGTCATGTCGATGCCGGACCGTGAGGTCAGCCGGAGCTTTCCGTCGATGTAGCGCAACAGGATTCGATACCCGTCCCATTTGCCCTCGAAGGCCCAGGTGTCACCGGTCAGTTTCTCGATCGACTCGTCGGTGGCCAGCATCGGCCGCGGGTCGCGCAGGCTGTCGGGCACGATCGGGCGCGGCTCGTCGGACATCAGGTGCGCCAGCCAGTTCTTGTCGCCGGTCTTGATCAGGGCATACCGGCCCTGGATACGCTCCCCGTGCAACCGCACGATGATCTCTTTGTCGCGCCACTTCTCGGTCTCGTAGGTGCCCCGGTCCCAGATCTCGACGTGGCCGCCGCCGTACTCTCCGGCCGGGATGTCGCCTTCGAAGTCCCCGTAGTCGATCGGGTGGTCTTCGGTCTGGACGGCGAGGCGGTTCTTGTCCCCTTCGAGCGGCAGGTTCTTGGGTACCGCCCACGACACCAGCACGCCGTCGCGTTCGAGCCGGAAGTCGTAGTGCAGCCGCCGGGCGTGGTGTTCCTGGATCACGAACATCGGGCCCTCGGCGCGGTCGTCGTCGGATCTACTGTCCGCTTTTCTGGTGTTACCGAACGGCTCCGGGGTCTTGTTCTCGTCTCGCTTGCGCCGGTACTCGCCGAGGTCGACCACGTCGGTGGCTGTGGCCGTCGTGGCCTGGGGTATCGGGGCCGAATCGGCGGCGGACACATCCTCGAGCCCAGTGAGCAGATCGCCGAACTCGTCGAGTCGGCCCGTCATCTCGTCGAACATGATGTGCCGGATATTTTTGTCTTCCAACTCTTCCCATGCCCGGGGGGCAGCCACCCGGGGCTCGTCGCGGCCACGCATCGAATAGGGGGCGAGCGTTGTCTTCGACGCGCTGTTCTGGCTCCAGTCGACGAAGACGCGGCCACCACGGACCGACTTGGTCATCTGCGCGGTCACCAGGTCGGGGCTTTCCGACTGCAAATGGTTCGCGATCTGCTTGGCGACCTTGCGCGCCGAGTCGGCGGAGATCGGGGCGTCGAGCCGGAAGTAGACGTGAATACCTTTGGAGCCGCTCGTCACCGGGAAGCTGCGCAACCCGATCCCGTCGAGCATCTCTCGGATACGCAACGCGACACTCGCGCACTGGAACAGGGTGACGTCGGGTCCGGGGTCGAGATCGAGGACGACACGGTCGGTCATCCGATCCTGTTTGTACGACACGCCTGCAGCGTCCGCGTCGAGTGTCCACTGCGGTACGTGCAGTTCGAGCGCAGCCTGCTGGGCCAGCCAGACGAGCTCGGCGCGCGACGAGAGAACCGGGTAGACGACGCTTCGGTCGCTGTGTTCGAGTTGCACCCGGCCCACCCATTCCGGGGCGTGCCCCGGCAGGTTCTTTTCGAAGAACGGGGTGCTCTCCACCCCGTCCGGCCAGCGTTTCCGGGTCACCGGCCGGTCACGGATATGCGGCAACATCACGTCGGCGATCTCGCTGTAGTACTCGATGACCTGTGCCTTGATGGTCCCCGTTGCGGGGTAAAGCACCTTGTCGAGATGGGTCACCGCGATGGTGTGCCCGTCGACGTCGAGGCTGTTGCGGCTGGGCATGACCCGACTTTTCCCGCGCCAGGGGGCTGCGTCAAATGGCCGATACCTGCACAATGACGATATGCGTTCGATTTGGAAGGGCGATCTCAGCTTTGGCCTGGTCAATGTGCCGGTCAAGGTGTACTCGGCGACCGAGAGTCATGACCGGAAGTCGCACCAGGTCGATTCGAAGGACGGGACCCGGATCCGGTACCGCAAGGTCCGTGAAGGAACCGACGACGAGGTCGAGTTCTCGTCGATCGCCAACGCCTACGAGAGCGAGGCAGGCGAGACCGTGGTCCTGACCAAGGACGACCTCTCCGAGCTGCCCGTGCAACGCAGCCCCGAGATCTCGATCACCGACTTCGTGCCGGTCGACCAGGTCGATCCCATCTTCTTCGACAAGCCGTACTACCTCGAACCGGCGAGCAAATCGCCGAAGGCATATGCGCTGATGCGAGAAGCGCTGCAGGAGACCGACCGGCTGGCCATCGCCACCTTCACCCTCCGCAACCGCACCCGACTGGCTGCTCTGCGGGTCGTCGGCAACGTCCTGACCCTGCAGACCCTGCTGTGGCCTGACGAGGTGCGGGAGGCAGCGTTCCCTTCCCTGGAGGAGTCCCCCGACCTCAAGCCCCAGGAACTGAAGATGGCGGCCTCGCTCATCGAGTCGATGTCGGGTGACTTCGACCCTGAGCAGTACGAGGACACCTACCAACTGGAGTTGAGCAAGCTCATCGAGGCGAAGGCCGAGGGCACCGAGGCGTTCACCGCACCGGAGAAGGCCGACGACGACGATGACGACTCGGAGGTCGCGGACCTGCTGGCCGCCCTGCGTGCGTCCGTGAAGGACCGGGGAGGATCGGCGTCAGCAGACTCCGACGACGACGAGGACGAGGACGCGCCGAAGAAGGCCCCGGCGAAGAAGGCTGCCGCCAAAAAGGCCCCCGCCAAGAAGGCAGCAGCCAAGAAAGCCCCGGCCAAGAAGGCGCCTGCCAAGCGCAAGGCCGGCTGAGCGCCTCGATTTCTCACGGTCTGCGCGGCCCGGCACCGGCGCGCTCTGGCAATCTGGACACATCACACGTAAAGCAGTAGGACCAGACCTCGGTGGCGTCACTGCGCCGCCGGTAGACGCCCGTGCCCGCAGACGGGTCACCGCCGTCGAGATCGCCGAGGCGGCGGCGCTGGCCGATGTCGCCGCGGCCATCTGCGTCCTGAGTCGGGTGCTGCCGATCGGAGGCGCGGCGTCGCTGGTTGCCTCGGTGCCCTACGCGATCCTCGCTGGCAGGCGCCGGTTCCGTGTCAGCATCCTGGCGGCGTTCACCGGCTGGGTCGTGGCGTTCCTCTTCGGTGGGGTGACCGCGGCCAATCTCGTTGGCAGCGCGGCGGTTTTCGGAACGCTGGCCGGTGTCGCCTTTCGGCGCAGCTGGAAAACGCCGCGAGTCACGCTCTCGGCCTTCCTGTTCCTGGCGATTCCGTCCTCGGCGATCGCGACCGCGTTCATCGCACTCCTGACCGACTACCGCGAGTTCATGATCACCCAGATCCGCAACGGCTGGCAGGGCACCGAGCGGGTGATGAACAACGCGGGGCTCGAATCGCTCACCGCGATCATCGACCCGGCGGTCACCTGGTCCCTGAGGTACTGGTGGATCGCGATCCCCGCAGCTGGAGTCGTGGGCGTGACCCTGTCGGGCCTGGCCGTCTACGTGGTGCTCAAGGGTCCGGTACCCGGGATGATCGCCCGTCTGGGAGCCCCGCACTCCGGCGACAGGATCGACGAACACGGGCCGGTGGCGCCGTTGCCGCTGCAGTTACGTGGGGTGGGCGTGCAGTACCCGGGTGCACCGGTACCGGCGATCCACGATGTGTCGATGAGTCTCGGCGCCGGAGAGGTCGTCGCGGTGACCGGCCCGAACGGAGTCGGGAAATCCACTCTCGCAGGGGTCGTCGCGGGTCGGGCCCCGACCGCAGGCACGGTGGAGCGACCGGGAGCTGTCGGGTTGGGCAAGCGCGGCGGCACCGCGGTGATCAGCCAACGCCCGGAGACGCAGGTACTGGGCATGGTCGTCGCCGACGACCTCGCCTGGGGCAATCCCCAGCTGACCGAGGACCAGATGAACGTTCTGCTCGACCGGGTCGGCCTGTCGGGGATGCTGACGCGGGAGACGACCACACTGTCCGGCGGACAGCTCCAGCGACTTGCGATCGCCGCGGCGCTGTCGCGCGAACCGGCGGTGCTCATCAGCGACGAGTCGACCGCGATGGTCGACCAAGAGGGTCGCCGGGCGGTGATCGGTGTCTTCCGGGAGCTCGCAGACAGTGGCGACACCGCGGTCCTGCAGATCACCCACGACGTGGGCGAGGCCGCGCTCGCAGACCGTGAGGTGGTGCTCGACTCGAGCCACCGAGATGCCGGGGCCGAACTGCTCACCCCCACCAGGGGGATCGGGCACATCCATGGTGCGCATGTCGGTCTCTACGACGTCGGCTATGCCCACGACGCCGGAACCCCTTGGCACAACCAGATCTTCAGCGGACTCAACCTGCAGATCGCGGCCGGCTCGGCCGTCCTGATCACCGGACCGAACGGTGCCGGGAAGTCGACGCTGGCGCGGGTTCTCACCGGCCTGCAACCGCCCACCAGTGGTTCGGTGATGGTCGACGGAGCGCAGGTCCGCAACGGCCGTCAACACGCGCTGCTCGGGTTCCAGTACTCCCGATTGCAGCTGGTCCGGTCGAAGGTGCGGTCCGACATCCGAGATGCTGCGGGCGTCGATGACACCGCGGTGAACGTCGCCCTCATCGAACTCGGTCTCAATCCCGCCGTACTCGGCGACGCGCTCGTCGATCAACTCTCCGTCGGCCAGCAGCGCCGCGTGGCCCTCGCCGGGCTGCTGGCCTGCCGGCCGCGTCTGCTGGTGCTCGACGAACCGCTCGCCGGTCTCGACACCCCGGCCCGCGCGGCGATGGTGCGGGCACTGGCCAGGGTCAAGGCCTCCGGCACCACGCTCATCGTGATCTCGCATGACGTCGGAGAGCTCACCGAACTCGTGGACCGGACCATCGTCGTGGACCAGGGGACCATCGACGGGCAGCCGGTGGCCCCGGCCCCAGATCCGTCGACGCTGAAGTCGACCGCGAACCTGGCGAGCGTCGTGCGGACGCTTCCGCACCCCTCACCGGCCCGAGGATGGTGGGTTGGCACCAAGCTGTTGGTGCTGGCGTCGATCGCCGTGATGTTCGCGCTCGAGCCGACCTGGCTCAGCGTCGCGGTGGGCGCGGGTATCGCAACCGGATGGACACTGCTGGGCAAGGTTCCGCGCGCTGCCCTGCCGCGACTGCCACTGTGGCTCATCTGGATCACCCTGTTCGGGGGCACGATCACAGCGTTGGGTGGCGCCGATCCCTACGTCACGGTCGCCGGGGTCGAGTTGGGGCTGGGCGGCGCCTCCTACTGGGGCATCCTGATCTCGATGACCGTGCTGTCGCTGTACAGCGCGCTGCTGTTCTGTTGGACCACACCGATGGTCGAGATCCCGTCGTTCGCCCAACGGCTGGTGGGTTGGGCCGCGCGGGTGGGCATCCCGGCGCAGTCGGCTGCGGTGTCGGTTGCCCTGGCGTTGCGCTTGTGCCCGTTCTTGATCAGTGATTTCCGCACGCTGCTGCAGACCATCGCGCAGCGCAAACCGGAGCACAAGCAGAGTGTTCCCGAGCGCATCAACGGCTGGGCCGCCTGTCTTCCGGTGGTTTGTTCGTTGGCGGTGCAGAACGGTCGTGAGCTCGCTGCGGCCATCGAGGCCAGGGGCGGGATCGGATCAGTGGCACGCATCGACCGGAGTCCGAGATTTATCGACCTCGTCGTGCTTATCGTGGTGCTCGGGTCGGTCGGCGCGGTGATCACCCTGGGCTGAGAGTGTGGTCCGGTGTCGCCGTGCCCCGGCCGATGCCGACCACCTGGGAGATCTTCTATGACCGCAGAATCAGCACCTGACCATTCGGCCTCCGGCAGTGCTCTACCGGCCGCTGAGAACGTGGATGCGCTCGTCACGGATGTCCTGATCATCGGGGCGGGTATCTCCGGGATCGGCGCTGCCTACCGGATCAAACAGCAGAACCCGGGGCTGAGCTTCACGATCCTCGAGCGCCGCAGCCGGATCGGAGGCACCTGGGATCTGTTCCGCTATCCGGGCATCCGGTCGGACAGCGACATCTTCACGCTGAGCTTCCCGTTCGAGCCGTGGACGCGGCCGGAGTCGGTCGCGGACGGCGGAGACATCAGGGACTATCTGACCGATACGGCGCGTAAACACGGGATCGACCGGCACATCGACTTCGGCACCCGCGTGCATTCCGCCGACTGGGATTCGAGCACCGACACCTGGACCGTGCGTGCCGAGCAGGACGGCGTGGCGTTGACCTACAGTTGCCGGTTCCTGTTCTTCGGCACCGGCTACTACAACTACGACGAGGGCTATACCCCCGACATCGCCGGTATGGATCAATTCGAGGGCCAGATCGTCAGCCCACAGTTCTGGCCCGAGGATCTCGACTACGCCGACAAGGACGTCGTGGTCATCGGTAGCGGGGCGACTGCGATCACCCTGATTCCGTCGCTGGCGAGCGATGCAGCCAAGGTGACGATGCTGCAGCGGTCGCCTGCGTACATCGGTTCCATCAGGAGACAGACCCCGACCGTAGACTTCATCCGGAAAGTATTGCCGCGCAGAGTGTCTCATGCCGTCATCCGATGGCGGAACATCGCGATCATGGTGCTCTCCTACGCGGCGGCCCGCAAGCTACCCGGGGCGATAAAGAAGTACCTCCGCAAGATCGCGGTCGCCAATCTGCCGGCCGGATACGACGTCGACACCCACTTCAAGCCCTCCTACCAACCCTGGGATCAACGGGTGTGCGCCGTACCCGACGCAGACATCTACAAGGCGATCGCCCGGGGCCGAGCAGCGGTGGTCACCGACCGCATCACCGGTTTCGACGAGGCCGGCATCCTGCTCGAATCGGGAGGGCGACTCGATGCCGACATCGTGGTGATGGCCACGGGCTTGCAACTGCAGTCGCTCGGTGGGGTGTCGGTGAGCGTCGACGGTGCCGACGTCAAACCCAGTGATCGATTCGTCTACAAAGCGCACCTCCTCGAGGACGTTCCGAACCTGGCCTGGTGTGTCGGTTACACCAACGCCTCGTGGACGATGCGATCGGACATGACGGCGCAGGCGGTCGCAAAACTGTTGGCGTACATGGGGGAGAAGGGCTACACGCACTGCTATCCACATCTCGGTGATCAGGTCATGGCAGAGAAGCCGGCGTTCGATCTACAAGCGGGTTACGTGCAGCGCAACCCGCATGCGCTACCGAAGTCGGGCACCAAGCGGCCGTGGAACGTCCGTCACAACTTCGTTCTCGATTACCTCGATCACCGTTTCGATCGGATCGAGGAGTCGATGGTGTTCGGCACCGTCGGGAGTCCTGACGAGTTCGGCGCAGCGGCGAAAAGCGGTGCTGCGCAGCTATAGGCTCGCCACATGAAGTTCTACGTACTGTGTGGCCTGTTGGGCGTGGCCGGTGTTCTCACGTTTGCTGCTGCTGTCAACGAAGACACCACCTGGTGGTTCGCGGTCGCGATGGTGGTGATCGTGACGGTTGTCGCGGTCCACGATGTCGTGCAGAAGAAGCATGCGATCCTCCGCAACTATCCGGTGCTGGGACACATGCGGTTCCTGCTGGAATCCATTCGGCCGGAGCTGCAGCAGTACTTCATCGAGCGCAATTACGATGGCAGGCCGTACGATCGCAACGTACGCTCGCTGATCTATCAGCGGTCCAAAGGATTACATGCCGAGCAGGCATTCGGCACAGAGCGGGAGATCACCGAACCGGGGTACGACTATCTGCT
Source organism: Williamsia sp. 1138 (assembly GCF_002095435.2). GTDB lineage: Bacteria > Actinomycetota > Actinomycetes > Mycobacteriales > Mycobacteriaceae > Williamsia. The sequence goes on along the minus strand of NZ_MJEJ02000054.1, from coordinate 259,003 downwards.
GCATTCGATGGCGCCGGTCAAGATCGGTGCCGCGGTCCCGACCGTCCGGATCGGGGGTCCGCAGTGCAGCGCACCGTTCGATGCGTCGTTGTTCAACATCTCGTCCATGAGCTTCGGTGCGCTGTCGTCCAACGCGGTGCGCGCCATGAACAAGGGTGCGGCACTCGGTGGATTTCTGCACGAGACCGGCGAAGGCGGGATCACCGCCCACCACCTCGAATACGGTGCACCGCTGGTCTGGGAGATCGGGTCAGGGTATTTCGGCTGCCGTGACATAAACGGGAACTTCGACCCCGAGTTGTTCGCCCAGAAAGCATCTCACCCAAACGTGAAGATGATTCTGATCAAACTCAGTCAGGGTGCGAAGCCCGGGCTCGGTGGAGTGTTGCCCGGTGCCAAGGTGACCGCCGCGATCGCCGAGGCGCGGGGTGTGCCGCTCGGTGTCACGGTGATCAGCCCGCCCGCCCACAGTGCGTTCACCAGTCCTATCGAACTGATGCACTTCGTCGGAACGCTGCGGCAACTGAGCGGAGGTAAGCCGGTCGGCTTCAAGCTCTGTGTCGGGACCCGCACCGACATACTCGCCCTGTGCAAGGCGATGTTGCAGACCGGTGTCCTGCCGGACTTCATCACGGTCGACGGGGCCGAAGGAGGCACGGGCGCAGCGCCTCCCGAGTTCTCCGATCATGTCGGTACACCCCTGAAACTGGGGCTGATGATGATGCACAACGCGCTGGTGGGGTCGGGCCTGCGCGGCGCCATCAAGATCGGCGCGGCGGGAAAGGTCGCCAGCGGCACCGACATCGTCAAGACTCTGGCGCTCGGCGCCGACTTCACCAATGCTGCCCGCGCCATGATGATGGCGGTCGGCTGCATCCAGGCGCAGAGCTGTCACACCAACCGCTGCCCGGTCGGAGTTGCCACGCAGGACCCGCGGCGCGCGCGGGCCCTGGATGTGCAGGACAAGGGTGACCGCGTGCACAACTACCAGCAGGGCACGGTCGAGTCCGCCATGCAGGTGCTGGCCGCCATGGGGCTGACGAGCTTTGAGGACCTGGGTCCGGCGCTGGTGATGCGCAGGGTCGGACATTCGTCCGCCGAGTCGTTCGAGGACCTCTTCGAGTGGCTCGATGAGGGTGAACTGGTTCGTGGGTCACCGCGCCGGGAGTGGAATCGGGACTGGGAACGCGCAGATCCGACGACTTTCGCAGTGCCGAAGGTGCGCACCGCTTAGCTCACCCGCACCCCTCGTCACACCCGTTACTCACATCAGGCCTCGCTTGTGATGTCGATCTCGGGATCGTTTGCCCGGTCATCCAGCGGGTACGCCTTTCTCGAACGCTCCATATCGACCCCATTCCAACCGAAGGAGACTGATATGAGCATTTCGACCAGCACTTTGCGCAACCAGCTGCGCACCCTGTTGACCTTGACGAATACCGAGGTCCAGGTCGCGGAGACTCGAGTTGCCCAGGCACGCACCGAAGCAGTGCGTAAGGAACTGTCCGAGAACGCGGCCAATGGTCGCATCCGCGCTGTGGCCATCGAGAAGGCCATTCGCGATCTCGGGGGTCTGCCCGATGTACTTCGCCCGGTTCTCGGACGGCTCGCGGCCACGGTCAAGGCGCTCGCCGAGCAGGCGCAACCTTTCGACGAGGCGTTGCTCGGAGACCTTGCGCTCGAGCACCAGCTGCTCGATCGGTCCATCTACGTCAAGGCGCTCGCCACGGCCGAGAACGAGCCCGACGTCGTCGCGTTGGCAGAACGCTTGATCACCGCGCATCGGGCGACCGTCGACTGGCTGACCATCGTGCTCGCCGAAGAAGCGATCGGCGGCCCGGTAGCACTCCGGCGCGGACCGCTGCAGGCCGCGAGCGGCGCGGCACTGCGCGTCGCCGGCATCCCCGCCACGCTGACCGCACGCGGCGTCGACCGTGCGGTGGACGTACTGCGAAGCGCCCCGGCACGTCTCGGTGGATTCGTCGACAAAACCGAAGAGGCGGGCGGAACGGCGGTCGCACTGGCGACCGATGCCCGCGACAAGGCAGTCAAGCGCGTCACCGACGCCGGCGACACCGTCGTCGAGCGGGTCTCGGACGTGAGCGAAGCGATCTCCGAACGCGCATCGGATGCAGGTAAGGCGGCGAGCAAGACCGCCAAGGCAACTCGCGATGCGGCCCTCGACGCCGCGGAGGACACCGCCCGCGCCCAGGGTGCCACCGGCGCAGCCGATGCCATCCACGCCGTGCGCGACGCCACCGGTCTCGTCGATCCGGAAGATCTGCCGATCGTCGATTACGACACGCTCAATGTGAATGCGGCCGTCTCGGCAATCAAGCAGCTCGACGAGCCGTCCGACATCCGTACCGTCATCGCGTACGAAGAGGCACACAAGGGACGCCAGGGTGTCATCTCGGCAGCCCAGACCCGCCTCGCCGCGATCGCGGAAGAAATCGTCGGTGTGAAGTGACCTGATCGGTCTTTTGCACTGAGCTCCGCTCGCCGTCACCGCAACCCGGTGGCGGCGAGTTTTCGTTGCAGCGGCCCGAAGTGGTGGGTTCGGGTGAGCATTTGCGCAGGTCGAGGTCACCAGAACCCACCAAGATCGGGATAATCACTGGCCACCTGTCCAGCAGATGGGGCACAGTTGATCGGTGACCGCACCCTCCGCTCTGCCCCGGGCGCTGAAGCCGTTTCGGCATCAGCAGTACCGGTTGCTGTGCATGGGCTTGGTGCTCGCGATGTTTGCAGACGGTATCTGGACCGTCGGTGTCGTCTGGCAGGTCATCGGGATGGGCGGCGGACCCGGTCAGCTGTCACTGGTGACAGCGGTCGCCGCAGTCGGCATGGTCGCCTCCACGCTGCTCGGAGGGGTGCTCGCGGACCGGATGTCGCAACGCACGATCCTCATCGCGCTCGAGGCGACCAAGCTGGTCGCGATCGGCGGGGTCGGGCTCCTGGCGCTGACGGATTCCGTCATCCTGTGGCACCTCGTTGCGGTGTCACTCATCGGCGGCGTCACCACCGGTATCTACTATCCGACGTATTCGGCGTTGCTCCCGACGCTGGTGCCGCGCGACGAACTGATGGCCGCCAACGGCATCGAAGGTACGTTGCGGCCCACGATCTTTCAGGCTGCGGGTCCTGTGGTGGCCGGGGGTCTGATCGCGATGTCCTCGCCGGCGGTCGCCATCATCGGATCGGCCGTGGCGTCCGCACTCTCGGGGATCCTGTACCTGCTGATGCGGCCGACGCCATCGCGCAGCGAGTCCCGACCCAAGGCCGAACTCGTTCGCGGAACGATCAACGACATCGCCGAGGGGTTCGTCTACATGTGGCGGACCCCGTGGCTGCTGGCCACCTTGCTGTTCGCGATGGTGCTGGTCCTGTTGGTGATGGGCCCCTTGGAGGTACTCATCCCGTTCGCCCTCAAGGACAGGGCAGGCGGCGACGCCGGATCGCACGCGATGGTGTTGGCTGCCTTCGGAATCGGGGGCGCGGCCGGCTCTCTCGTGCTGGCGTCCATGCAGATGCCTCGGCGGTACCTCACGGTCATGTTCGTGATCTGGGGTCTGTCGTCGTTGCCGCTGGTGGTCATGGGTCTGACCGACCAGGTGTGGGTGTTCGTCGTCGCGGGCTTCGTGTTGGGATTCGCGTTCGACGGGCCGATGGTCATCTGGGGAACGTTGCTGCAGCGCCGGGTACCCATTCACATGCTGGGCCGGGTCTCGAGTCTCGACTTCTTCGTGTCGGTGGCCCTGATGCCGGTGTCCATGGCGATCGCGGCACCCGTCAGCCAATGGATCGGATTGACAGCGACATTCGTCATCGCGGGAATCGTGCCCGTGCCCGTCGCCGCGGTCGCCTACTTCTGGGCGAAGTTGAGTGCCGACGAGATCGCCCACCCGCTCCGCGACGATCCGATCGTCGAGGTGATCGCCACGCCATCGGTGGTCCTAGAGAAGAAACTCACCGGCGGCAGTCTGGACCAGATCGGTCAGGTCGTTGACGATCGGTGACTCCAGTTTCCAGTATTGCCAGAACAACTGGACGTCCACGTGCCGATTGCCGAGAGTCGAGACCGTGCCGGCGTCGAGCGCGGGCTGAATCTGCGACGCCGGCACCGCACCCCAGCCCACACCGAGTTCGACCGCGCGGTGATACTCCGCCGACGCGGGAACGTAGGTGGTCGGAGGATCGACGTGGCGCCGGGTCAGGCGCCCGAGGAGATCGAACTGGATGGTGTCCTTGCGGTCGAACGCGACCATCGGCGCCCGGGCGAGATCGGCGGCCCGTAGGCCGTGGGGCAGCCACGTCTCGATGAACTCGACGCTTGCCACGGGTAGATAGCGCATGGCACCGAGCGGCAGTACCGAGCATCCACGCACCGGTCGCGGATCAGACGTGACCGCACCCACGGCCTGTCCGGCTCGGAGAAATCCGGTGGAATGACTCTCGTCGTCTCGGAGAATCTCCACCGCGACGGGATGACGGCGCTGGATCTCGGCGACCACCGGAAGCAGCCAGATCGACATCGAGTCGGCATTTGCCGCGATCGGTAGATGCATCCGAGGTATGTCTCGCGGATCTTCATGCCCCGCTTCGGGTTCGCCTGCGAGATCCGCCGCGGCTTCCAGCCGCAAGAGGTCCCACTGCGCCGCCAGCCGCAGCAGGACCTCACCGTCGGGAGTGGCTCTGGCGGGTTTCGTGCGTTGTACGAGTACGCGTCCGACCGTGGCCTCCAAGGCCTTCATGCGCTGACTCACCGCCGACGGCGTCAGATGAAGCGACTCGGCCGCGGCGTCGAAGGTGCCCTCGCGCACCACGGCGGCGAGTGTCTGCAAGCCGTCGCTGCTGATGTCCATCATGAATCATCCTAATGGTTCGTGAAAAACATTCGCTGGATTGACAACCGTCCGGCCCATACGTTGGCACGGTGACCTACTTCGTACCCGCCTTCGCCGGTCTGCTGACCGGAGCTGGGCTCATCATCGCCATCGGGGCCCAGAACATCTTCGTTCTCCGTCAGGGCATTCGACGTGAACACGTGCTGGCGGTGGTCGCGGTGTGCTCGGCGTCGGACGTCGTGTTGATCCTCGGGGGAGTGGCGGGTCTCGGCGCTCTGGTGACCGCCTACCCCGAGATCGTGGACGTCGCGACCGTGGCCGGTGGGGCCTATCTGCTGGTCTTGGCGGCCATGGCGGCACGCCGGGTCGTCCGCCCCGCATCGCTGGATGCGACGGGCGGCGCAGCGTCGGCCGGTCGCTGGGCGGCCATCGGGACTGCTGTCGCCCTGACCTGGCTGAATCCGCACGTCTACCTCGACACCCTGATCACGCTCGGGGCCATTGCCAACAGTCATGGGCCGCAGGACAAATGGGTCTTCGCAGCTGGTGCATGCGTGGCATCGTTCGTGTGGTTCGCCGCGCTGGGGTTCGGTTCGGCCCGCCTCGCGCCTCTGTTCGCCAAGCCGCGTGCGTGGCAGGTGCTCGATACCCTCGTTGCGGTCGTCATGGGTGTGCTGGGTGTGGTGCTGATCGGAAGCGCCGTGTTCTGACGAACGTCTTGGACGCGGGGGGATTTCTGACTACTGTTGTTCTCAGAGTTCCCCCCCGGCAGTGAGGCAGAGATGAACAACGACAAGGCCGTCGCCAAGTTTTTCGAATTGAAGGAAAGTCAGGCGATCAGTGAACCCGCCGACCTCGACGAGTTGTGGGCAGGCCTCGAACCGATCGGCCGGGATTTCATGCTCGGAGCCTGGTCGGGCGGCGAACTACCCAGCGGCCATGCCATGGACGGCCAATTGGAGCAGGTCAACTGGCACGGCAAGACGTTCGACGCGTATCACGACGTGAAGCCGCTGGTCTGCCGCGATGATGACGGCAACCTCTACTCGAACAAAGAACTGGGCAAGGGCGAGGCCAGCCTGTGGGCGGTCGAGTTCCGTGGCGAGACCACCGCGGCCATGGTCTACGACGGTCAGCCCGTCATCGACCACTTCAAGAAGGTCGACGACACCCACGTCATGGGCATCATGAACGGCAAGACCTCGCTGGTGCGCGACAAGCACTTCTACTTCTACCTCGAGCGCGAGTGACGCCCACTTCGATCGCGGCGCGGGCGGCAGTGCTCAGCGAGGTGGGAGCGCCGCCGGCGTTGCACGACGTCCAGGTCCGCGAACCGGTCGGAGATGAAGTCCTGGTGCGAGTGCAGGCAGTCGGCATCTGCCACACCGACATCTCGTTGGCCGCCCGGTGGCCGGACAAGCGGATGCCGATGGTGTTCGGTCACGAGGGCGCAGGGATTGTCGAGGCGGTGGGCCGCACAGCCACCGTTCGGGTCGGTACGAGAGTCGTCCTGACGTTCAACAGCTGCGGGCAATGCACGCAGTGCAAGGCAGGCGAGTCCGCGTACTGCCGGCAGTCGACTGCGCTGAACATGCGTGGGGACAGAGGCGAGGTGTCGGGTTCGGTGCGTGGCGAGCACGGCCCGATCAACGGTGACTTCTTCGGTCAGTCCAGTTTCGCCACGTATGCCCTGGCGCATCAGCGTAATACGGTGCCGATGGGCAATGAGATCGACATGTCGGTGGCTGCCCCGCTCGGCTGCAGCGTGCAGACCGGCGTCGGGTCGATCCTCAACGCGTTGCGTCCCGTGCTCGGGCAGAGCGTGGTGGTCTTCGGCGTCGGCGCGGTGGGTCTCTCAGCAGTCATGGGTGCGCGGATCGCGGGTGCTCGCATCATCGTCGCCGTTGATCCCGTCGCCGAGCGGCGAGCGCTGGCGATCGAGCTCGGCGCCACCCACACGGTGGATCCTGCTGTAGACGAGGTGGTTTCGACCCTGGTGGACGTCACCGGGGGCGGCGCCGACCATGTCCTGGACACCACGGCCATCCCCGCGGTCCTTGCCGAGGCGGTCGCCGCATTGCGGTCTCGTGGACAGCTGGGCATCGTCGGCCTCGGAGCCCCGATCGCGGCGCTGCCGGTCGGGCTGATCATGGGTAGGGGTCTACGGATCCGCGGCATCGTCGAAGGCGACAGCGCGCCGGCCACATTCATCCCTGAACTGATAGATCTGCACAAGCGTGGTGATCTCCCGCTCGAGAAGCTGATCACGACCTTCGACTTCGCGGATTTCGACAATGCCTGGGCCGCAGCACGATCAGGTTTGGCGATCAAGCCGGTCCTCACCTTCTGACCGCCTTCCCCCACCCGTTTTTGCGCGGTCCGCACACAATTGCGAGTGGATGACGCGAAAACGGGTGGGGGAAGAGCGGGGTCACAACTGGTCAGGCCGAATCGGTGATGCCCAACGCGTACCGCCCCGGCGTATGGCCGTACTCACGTGAGAAAGCCGTCACGAATGCGGGCACGCTGGAGTATCCGACGCGGTGCGCAACCTCGGTCACCGATTTCGTCTCCAGCAGGACGACGGCCGCGTCGAGCCGAGTCCTGGTGCGCCACTGCGAGTACGGCATCCCGAACTCGCGGACGAAGTCGCGCTGCAGGGTCTTGGTGCTGGTGTGCAGCCGGGTCGCCCACTCGTCGAGTCGAGTCTGGTCGGCGGGGTCGTGCAGGAGTGTCCGGGCGATGGTCTGCGCGAAACCCGTGGTCCGCGAGGATGACGGTATTCCGATGGGGTCGCGTCCGACGAAATCTCGGTGGGTGGTGCCCAGGCCTGCCATGATCGTGGCCCGGGCTGCCAGAGCTGTTGCCTCGTCCTGGCCCGGGCGGGCGATCTGCTCGATGAGCCGCCGCGACTGCTGGTCTGCAGACACCGCAGCCACGCGCAACGTACGCAGTCTCTGCGGTACTTCCCGCAGGCAGATGCGGTAGATGATCTGTTTTCGCGAGGTGAACACCTCATGGGTGACGCCGCGTCGCACCCATAGTGCCTCGGTGGCGCCGATGAACTCGGTCCTGTTGGCGTGACGCACCGACAACATGCCGTCGGGGGTCCAGTACAGCTGGTGCACGAAGTCGCTGCGGGATTCGGGTATCTCGAGGGCCCCGCCCGAGCCGTACTTGAGGATCAGTATTCCGGTCGGTGGACCGAGGCCGTATCCGTACTCCTCGACCCAGAGCGGGTCGGCGCCGGCCCCGAAAGGGCCGACAGGTCCGGACCGGTCGAAGTGTCCTCCGAGCGTCACAGAGTGTCCTCCCGACGAAGCCGCTGCAGTTGTTGGTAAGGCTAGCCTCAGCTAGAAAGCTCAGCGCGCCGGGGGCCGCGTCCTGGTCCATGTATTTGAAGAAAGAAGTGCATCTTGTCTGCTCGTCATATCGGGTTCCGTCTGGCTGCGGCCTCGGTCACGCTCGGCCTTGCCCTGTCCGTCGCAGCCTGCGGCAGTGATTCCGACAGTGAATCCGCCACCGAATCCGCGAGCAGTGAAACGCGCGTTTTCGTCGCGGACAACGGCGAGATCGAGATTCCGGTGGCTCCGCAGCGAATCGTCGCCACCGGCTACGCGGTGCCGCCTCTGATCGAGGCGGACGCACCGCTCGTCGGCATCTCGGAATGGAAGCGCGGGATCCCACTGATGACTCAAGAGGATCTGGCCGTCTATGAGTCGACCCAGAAGATCGCAGGCGACATGTCGGCGGCCGACACCAACTACGAGGCCATCGCCGGCGTCAACCCGGACCTCATCGTCATCGGGGTACCGCAACCGGCGATGGTCGACCTCGACCTGGGTGCACTCGAGGCGATCGCGCCTGTCGTCGCCATCGGACCGACCAATCCCGCAGCCTGGCGTGAACTGACCAAGCGACAACTCGATGCCGCGGGCAAGCTCGACGCCTACGAGTCGACCAAGAAGACCTACGACGACAAGGCTGCCGGTCTGAAGGAGAAGTACGCGGGCGTGCTCGGACCGCTGCAGTTCGGGCACCTGGGTGCCTATGGCGAATCGGCGGCAGGCAACTTCCAGCGGGAGTTCGGCGGGTCCTGGGGCACCAACATCGCGCAGGACATCGGGGTGAACTACTACGGCGAGGTCAAGGAGAAGCTTGGTGGCTCGCAGGACAGTTCGGAGTACCCGTCCATCGAGAGCATCCCGGAGAGCTTCGCCGACGCCGACGTGATCACCTACACCGTCGACGCCGACGGATCGGTTGGGCCCGAGGTCCAGTACGTCCTGGATTCGGAGCTGTTCAAGACCCTGCCCGCAGTCCGGGCCGGCAAGGTCTACGGCCTCAAGTACACCGAAGCCGCGACCTACACCTCGGCGCTGCAGACCCTCGACGCGATCGACGAGGCGCTGGCTCCATTGCTGACCGAATCAGCCGGACCGAGTAGCTCGGCACCGGCATCCTCGACCTCCAGCGGGTCGTGAAGATCACTCGCGACGATCCACGCGGCCGTGTCGCCACCCACCATCGGTCGGGTGACGGCACGGCTCGGATCGGCTATCCGATCGGGGTGCGCGCAGTCGCGGTCGTGCGCCGTGAACTCGTCTCGCCGCGGATGATCAGGCTCACGCTGGCAGGACCGGAGCTGAAGGGGTTTCACACGTACCAGGCCGACGATCACGTGATGATCGTCTTCCCCGATGACGACGGCACTGTCCGGGCGCCGGTTCCGAACGAGAAGCAAGAGCTCGACTGGCCGCGGCCGCTACCGCCCGGGCGCAAGTACACGATCCGGCGATACGATCCGGATTCGCTCGAACTGGATCTCGACTTCGTCCTCCACGAGGGCGGTGTGGCGTCGACCTGGGCGGCGAACGCGCAACCGGGTGACACCGTGGTGATCGCGGGACCGCCGGGGGCGCATGCGTTCGCGCACAACTTCGACCACTACGTCTTTGCCGTCGACACAACAGCGCTCCCGGCGGTGGCCCGATGGCTGGATGAATCGCCTGCCGACGTGTCCGCGGATGTGATCGTCGAGGTCTCCCATGAGGAGGAGACCCGCTACCCGGTGGCCGAACGGGCCGGTGTCCGCATTCAGTGGCTCATCCGTCCCGCGGGCCGTTCGCTGCTCGTCGACGCGGTCGACGCTCTCGAGATTCCGGCCGGCCGGGTCTTCTACTTCGGGGCAGGCGAGGCTGACGACATCCGCCCACTCCGCCACCGCGGGACCGACCGGCTGATCACCGGATACTGGAAACGCGGTTCAGCCGATCACGACGATGACTAGCAACACCCGATCTTGGTGGGTTTCGGCTAGCGCGACCTGCGGTTTTGCTCGCCAGAACCCACCACTTTCGGGCTAGTCGGCGATCTTCACCACGGCTTTGCCGAAGTTGCGGCCTGCGAGGAGTCCGCGGAAGGCGTCGAGGACGTTGTCGAGGCCCTCGGTGATGTCCTCGCGGTACTTCAGCGACCCGTCCGCAACCCAACCCGATGCCTCGTCGAGGAATCGTGGCATCTGCTCGCCCGCGAATTCGGTCTGGATGAAACCGCGGATGGTCAGGCTCTTGACCAGCACCGCGTTCATGAGCTGGCCGGTGCGGTCAGGTCCTTCCGGGAGCGACGTCAGGTTGTAGTTGGCCACCAGTCCGCATACGGAGATGCGGCCGTAGAGGTTCATCCGGCGGATCACCTGGTCGAAGACGTTGCCGCCGACGTTCTCGAAGTAGACGTCGATGCCGTCCGGCGTCGCGGCCGCGAGCTGCTCGGCGAAATCGTCGGCCCGGTGGTCGACCGCAGCGTCGAAGCCGAGTTCATCGATGAGGTACTTGACCTTGTCCGGTCCACCTGCGATGCCAACAGCTCGTGCGCCCTTGAGTTTTGCGATCTGCCCGACAGCGGAGCCGACGGGGCCGGCCGCCGCGGCCACCACGACGGTCTCCCCGGGCTGCGGGTTTCCGATGGTGAGGAGGCCGGAGTAGGCGGTGAATCCCGGCATCCCCAGCACACCGAGTGCTGTCGACGGAGGGTTGGTCTCGGGGTCGAGCTTGCGTAGATACTTGGCCTTCTCGACCGAATGGGTCTGCCAGCCGCCGTAACCGAGGACGATGTCGCCTTCGGAGAAATCGTCGACCGTCGACTGCAGGACGCGCGAGACGGTAGCGCCGACCATCGTGTCGCCGATCTCCACCGGAGCGGCATATGACTTGGCAGCGCTCATACGGCCACGCATGTACGGGTCGAGCGAGAGGTACAACGTCTGCAACACCACCTCGCCGGATGTGGGCTCGGGTAATGCCACGTCCTCGAATCGGAAGTCCGAATCCTTCGGCTCTCCATGTGGTCGGGATGCGAGCACTACGCGGGTGGTGTTTGTCATTCTTCTCCTTGTCGAGACACTGATTACCCCAGCTGCAACGATCCCGGCCCGGGCCGATGTTCCTCACCGTAGGCGAATGTGAGGTACCTCAAGTCGTTGTTCGGCGAACCGGTGGTCGATAGTGTGGGCCGATGAGCAGCGACGCCACCGAACCACTGCAGTCTCCCGGTCGTGCCCGCCAGAATGAGATCTACACCGCCGGGGTGTTCGGTCGAAAACCAAAGGTACCGACTAACTTCGAGGCGTTGGAACGTGCTGCGCGACGCAGGATGTCGGCCAAGGCGTGGGCATATGTGGCCGGTGGTGCGGGCGACGGTGGGACGATGCGGGCAAACCGGACGGCGCTCGAGCGGTGGGCGATCGTTCCGCGGATGCTCCGCGACGTGTCGCAGCGCAGTCTGGTTACCGAACTGTTCGGACAGCATCTGCCTGCGCCTGTTCTGTTCTCCCCGGTAGGTGCGGGCGCGCTCGCCTTTCCGGATGCAGACGTCCACATAGGAAGAGCCGCAGCCCAACTCGGGGTCCCTTACATCTTCTCGAGTCAGGGCAGCGCTCCGATGGAGCGCACGGCGGCCGCGATGGACGCGGTGTCGCCGGGGGCGCCTCGTTGGTATCAGCTGTACTGGTCCACCGACGAAGACCTCGTCGACAGTTTTCTCGACCGGGCCGAAAGGTCCGGTGCTGCAGCCATAGTCGTCACACTCGACACCACCATGCTCGGCTGGCGACCGCAGGATCTGAACCTGGGGTCGCTGCCGTTCGCGCAGGGGCTGGGCATCGATCAGTACACCTCGGACGACCGGTTCCTCTCGATCGTCCGAGATCGGATCGCGGCAGCGCTCCCGCAGGAGAAGCCGGCGATCACGGTGGGCGCGATCAAATCCCTGATCTCGATGGCGCGGAACACTCCGGGAAGTGCTGTGCGCAATCTGGTTTCGCCCATTCCGCGGGAATCGGTGCAGACCTTCCTCGAGATCTACTCCCGCCCGTCGCTGAACTGGACGGACATAGCCGGACTCCGGGATCGGACCTCGCTGCCGATCGTCCTCAAAGGCATCTTGCACCCGGACGACGCGTTGCAGGCGGTGGACCACGGCGTCGACGGCATCCTCGTCTCCAACCACGGGGGTAGGCAGGTCGACGGCGCGATCAGTTCGATCGATGCCCTCGTCGACGTCGCCAAAGCTGTCGACGGAAGATCGAAGGTGCTGTTGGACTCCGGTATCCGTGGTGGCGCCGACGTCTTCAAGGCGCTCGCACTCGGAGCCGACGCGGTGTGCATCGGACGGCCGCACATGTACGGATTGGCGCTCGATGGTGCTGATGGTGCGCGCGATGTGGTCGCCAACATCATCGCCGAACTCGACCTCACCCTCGGCCTGTCTGGGCACACCAGTACGGCTGATCTCACGCCTGCCGCGCTGAAGAAGATCACCTGACTTCGGTTAACAGAAGTCAGAGGGTACCGTGGTGTCGACGCCCGGGATCGACCGATCTCGGCGCGGCTCGATGGGAGACACAATGGTCACGCTGAACAACGCCACCGTCCTGGTCACCGGCGCCAACGGTGGGCTCGGTACCGAGTTCGTCACGCAGGCGCTCGCGCGCGGTGCCGCCAAGGTCTATGCGGCGGCACGCAACCCCCGGGAATGGGACGACGACCGGGTCGTGCCGATCCGTCTGGACGTCACGGATGCCGCGTCGATCGAAGCCGCGGCAACATCGGCTGCCGACGTCGACATCGTGATCAACAACGCAGGTCAGACGACTGCCGGCCGGCTACTCGATCAGCCGGTCGGCGAACTGAAAGCGTTGATGGACACCAACCTCTACGGGCCGATCGCGGTGACCAAGGCCTTTGCCCCGGTCCTCGCAGCGAACGGCGGCGGCGCCGTCATCAACGTCCACTCGGTGCTGAGCTGGATCGGTATCGGTAGCTCGTACAGCGTGTCGAAGGCCGCACTGTGGATGGCGACCAACGTGCTGCGACTCGAGTTGGCGTCGCAGGGGACCCAGGTCCTCGGCCTGCATCTCGGCTACACCGACACCCCGATGACCGCGGGCGTCACAGCCGAGAAGAACGACCCGGCAGACGTCATCCGCGACGCCTACGACGGCCTCGAGGCCGGCCAGTTGGAAGTTCTCGCCGACGACGTGAGCATCCAGGTCAAAGCCGGTCTGGCTGCGCCCGTCGAGGCGTTGTACCCGCAGTTCGCGCCGTCCCGATGATGGGTTGTTCTGGCGGCGCCGACCTGGCGTTTTGTTCGCCAGAACGACCCATTATCGGAACTCAGGTGAGGCGTTTGCCGGCCTTGATGCGCCGTCTGGTGTCCCAGAGGTAGGCGTTGAACGGAAATGCGCGCATTGGTTCCGGCAACCGCTGCACCACGTTGCGGGCGATCCGGTTGTGCAGGTCGAAGAGGCGCTGTTGACGTGGGGTCCACGTCAAGTTCATCTTCTCGCGGAACTCAGGCGGCAGGAAACCGGTGGTGAGGAACAGGCCGAAGTCGCCGATCAGCAGCGACACCGGCTTGGGCAGGAACTCGAACCTCGCGATGCTGACGAGCAACTCGCGGATGGTGTCGTCTATCTCCAGTTCGGCGACGGTCGAATCCCAGTACTGCTTGAAGTCGGCGCGCGTGGCGGGCCACATGTCTCGGGGCATCTGCAGAGTGGTGCCCATCAGCGCGCCCTGCTGGTAAGCCTCTTCGGTGACCGCGGCCGGATCGCCGAAGAGAACCTGCATGTCCTCCCACCCCTTGTAGAGGCACGCTGCGACCCAGAGCTGCAGGGTGGGATCGAAGGCGTTGTACTCGACCGGGCTCGACTCCGTGGACCGCACCCGTGCATGCGAATGACCGACGGCGCGGCGGTAGGCCTTGCGATCTTCGGGTGATCCGTTGACGGCCACCGCCAGATACGCGAGCGTCGTCCGGCCGCGTTTGAGTGGGTGTTTGAACAGATTTCCGCTGTCGACCTTGCTCTCGGCGACGCCGTAGCCGACAGCGGGGAGGGCGAGTTGCATGATCACGTTGGCGGCGCCGGCGACGGCGGAGATCCCCGGCATGTCCAGGAGGTCGCCACTGGCGCTGTCCGCCTGTTCGCGGGTCCACATCGGACGGGGGGATGGGCGGGAAAGTGGTGCAGCTCCAGAGAGCGCGCTGCTGCCTTCAACGGTCCCAGACGTCATTGTCTGCCTTCCTGCCAAAATATTGTGAGAACACGTGTTGTCGCTTTCGATTGAAGTCGCGTTTGCGGTGATTGTCAATCGCGGACAACCGAAGGTGGGATGATGGATCCCATGCCTGACCCAATGCGCCCGTACGGCGGCGAAAACGGAGCTGACCGGGTGAAACGTCGCCGGGCGGCCCTGGTGGACGCCGCGCTGGACATCATGGGTTCACCTGACGGCGGTGCGATCAGCGTTCGTGGGGTATGCCGGCAGGCCGGCCTCACCGCGCGCTACTTCTATGAGAGTTTCACCGATGTCGACGACCTGGTCGGTACGACTTACGACGTCGTGGTGCTCGATATCGCAGAGTCGGCGCAGGCCGCCGTTGCCGCAGGTGGCAGTTCACCCAAGGATCAGATCCGCTCGGCTGTCGGCGCCATCGTGCGCCGAATCGACTCCGATCGGCGCCGCGGCAGGATCCTGTTCTCGCAGACCCTGCTCAGTGGACGACTCGCGTCCAAACGCATGGATGCGGCAATGATGTTCGCCGCACTGACCGTGCAGACCTCGGGCACTCACTTCGAGGGAGCGGCGGTGCAGGGTGCGGCCCACTTCTACGTCGGTGGCCTCGGGCAGGTTCTGAGCGCCTGGATCGACGGCCGGATCGATTGCAGCGACGACGAACTCATCGATCTGTGTGTGACGATGATGTACGGCGCGGTCGTCGAACTGCTCCCGCAAAATGTCACCGGGGTCGAGTGAGGCGGCTGTTCCATCGGTCGATGCCGGCCCACAGCAGCAAACCTGCTACTGCCGAACCGATCCCTATGAGGCACAACAGGTTCCACCCGCCGGCGTCGTAGGCGTACCCGGAGGCGACGGACCCGGCCACCGCACCTGCGAAGTAGGTGACCATATAGGCGGTGGTCACGCGGCTCCGCGCATCCGGCGACAGTGAGTAGATCGCGGACTGGTTCGACAACTGCGAGGCCTGCACACCGAAGTCGAAGACGACCAGACCGACGAGCAGGGCCGCGAGCGGTGTCCCGGGCCAGGCCAGCAACAACCATCCGGCGATCGTGATCACCCACGCGCCCGTGGTCGCCCCTCGTAGATGTCCGCGGTCGGCCAGCTTTCCGAACATCGGCGCTGCGAGCGCACCTGCCACACCCGCGAGGGCGAATGCCCCGATCATCGCCTCGGAATACGAGAAGCGTTCACCTCTGCTGCCGGAGAGGAGGAACGCGATCGATGTCCACATCGCGCTGAAGCCGAACATCGTCAAGAAGCCCAGCATCATCCGTTGCCGCAACATCGTTTCGGTGGCGATCATCCGTCCGACCGAGGCGAGCAGTGTCCCGTACGCCTGAGGAGGGCGGGCCCGGTCCGCAGGCACGAGGAGGTAGACGACCACCGCCAGGATCGCCATGAGGGCTGCGCCGACGAACAGCACCGCCCGCCAGCCGCCGACTTCTGCGATCGCTCCGCTGACGACCCGGGCCAGCAGGATGCCGAGTAGCAGGCCGCTCATCACCACCCCGACCACACGTCCGCGGTCCGAGGGCAGAGCCAGTGACGATGACCACGGGACGACGATCTGTGCGGTGGCAGCGCTGACCCCGACGAGCAGCGAGGCGGCGAACAGGGCGCCGAACCCCGGGGCGAGTGCGGACAGGAGTAGCGCCACCGCTGAAGCAGCCATCATGCTGGGCGCCAGAACTTTTCGGTTCCACAAGTCACCCAGTGGGACGAGCAGCAGCAGACCCATCGCGTATCCGAATTGGGCTGCGGTCACCACCAGCGCCGCGGTGGAGGTGGAGATGGAGAAGTCGGCGCGGATCTCCTCGAGAACGGGTTGCAACACGTACAGCGACGACACCGAGACGCCACAGGTGAGAGCGAACAGCAGCACCAGACGGCTGCTGATGCCGGTGGCGGCGGACGGAGGAGGCGAGCCGTCGGGACCGGGAGGGTCAAAGGGCACGGTTTCAGCCTGCCGGATCTGCGCCGCGCGATCGAATCGGACAACTCGTCGAACGGGGGCGGGTGGTATTGCCCGGCGCGGCCGCGGCGGCACAGTAGGTTTACGGGTATGGATACCGGGGCTCGGCCAGCGCCGCGCGAGTACGGCGAGGGACTCTGGCGTCAGTATGGGGAAGAAGATCTGCCGATACCGTTGGCCGCTGCGCTCTCTGCATTCGCCGAGCACGGCTATCACGGCACCTCGGTCCGCGACATCGCCGCACGAGCGGGGTTGAGCGTCCCGGGGCTCTATCACCACTACCCGTCGAAACAGTCGCTGTTGCAGGGGCTGCTCGAGCTGACGATGAGCGACCTGCTCGGACGTTCTCGTGCGGCCCTCGAGCAGGCGGGCGACTCGCCCGTCGAGCGGTTCGACGCGGTGGTCGAATCGCTGCTGAGGTTTCACATGTACCGGAGGGCGCAGGCGTTCGTCGGGTCGACCGAGATCCGCAGCCTCGAGCCGGTGTTCAGGACGGAGTACATCGCCACCCGGGACGAGCAGCAGCGCATGGTCGACGCCATCGTGCAGGCAGGCGTCGAGTCAGGGGATTTCCGCACCCCGCACCCCGTGGATGCCGGTCGCGCGGTGACGACGATGTGCGTCGGGGTGTCCACCTGGTACCGACCGTCCGGCCGACTCGGCCCGGACGAACTGGTGTCGCGATACCTCCTCATCGCGCGGCAGATGGTCGGATACTTCTCCGCGCCGTCCTAGCCCCGGCCGGGGTTGACTGGCCGTGGGCGGTCGTGACAGTCTGTTACCCGAAACCGAACGATCGCTCGGTCGGGACAGCCGACCTGCCGGGCGCCGCACACAAGGAGGTGCCCCATGGCGATTGACCTTTCCTACGGTCCAGTTGTCCAGGACGTGATCGACAAGACCAGTGACTTCGTTCGCAGTCACGTTCTGCCGATCGAAGAGAAGTTCGCAGGCGACATCGCCGCGGCGGGCGGTGACGAGCTGCGTCTCGAGCTCCGTGATCGCGCCCGCGACCTCGGAATCCTGGCACCGCACGCGCCGGTCGAATACGGCGGCCTCGGCTTCAACATGTCCGACCGGGCACCGGTGTTCGAAGCGGCCGGATACTCCGTCTTCGGTCCCATTGCCCTGCACATCGGCGCTCCTGACGAGGGCAACGTCCACATGCTCGCCCACGTCGCCAGTGCTGACCAGAAGGAGAAGTACCTGGCCCCGCTGGCACGCGGCGACGTGCGCTCCGCGTTCGCGATGACCGAGCCGGCTCCCGGTGCGGGCTCCGATCCCGCAGCGCTGCGTACCGCAGCCGTCAAGGTCGACGGTGGCTGGAAGATCAACGGCGACAAATGGTTCATCACCGGTGCCGACGGCGCGGGATTCTTCATCATCATGGCCCGCACCACCGGCGAGCCCGGTGACCGTGGCGGAGCGACGATGTTCCTCGCTCCGGCCGACACCCCGGGCATCACCGTCGGGCGGCACATCAACACCATCGACCGCGCGATGATCGGCGGGCACTGCGAGGTGGCGTTCCGCGACGTCTTCGTGCCCGACGAGGACGTCCTCGGCGAGGTCGACGAAGGCTACCGCTACGCACAGGTGCGACTCGGACCCGCCCGGATGACCCACGTGATGCGGTGGATGGGCAGCGCCAACCGGGCCCGCGACATCGCCCTCGATTACGTCGCACGGCGAGAAGCGTTCGGCGGCAGACTCGGTGACCTCGGCATGATCCAGCAGATGGTGGCCGACAACGAGATAGACTTGGCCGCTGCGCGTTCGCTGCTGGTCAAGGCGTGCTGGGAACTCGATCAGGGTGCGCACGGTGGAGACGAGACCTCGATCGCCAAGACCTTTGCCGCGGAGGCTTTCTCGCGCGTGGTGGATCGGTCGATCCAGATGTGCGGTGGCATGGGTGTTTCCGACGACCTGCCGTTGGCCCGGCTGCAGCGGGAACTGCGTCCCTTCCAGATCTACGACGGACCGTCCGAGGTCCATCGCTGGGCTCTCGCCAAGCGTGCAGTCGGCAAGGCCAAGAAAGCCGCTGCTGCCGGTGGTGGGTCATGAGCGAACTACCCGGTATGGACACCGCGAAACTGCGTCAGTTCCTCATCGACAGTGGCGTGGAAGTCGCCGGTGAACTGGTCGTGGAGCTGATCAGCGGTGGCCGTTCGAACCTGACCTTCTCTGCGCACGATGACAACTCACGATGGGTGGTCCGGCGTCCGCCGACCGGTGGCCTGACCCCGTCGGCACACGACATGAACCGGGAGTGGACGGTCACCAACGCGCTTCAGGGTACCGACGTACCCGTCGCCGGCACCGTGGCCTTCGACAAAGAAGGCGAGATCCTGGGCGCCCCTTGCACTGTCGTGGAGTTCGTGGACGGACTCGTGGTTCGCAGCGCCGACGAACTCAAGGCGTTGAGCGACGCCGACGTCGACCGCAACCTCGACGGACTGGTGCAGGCGCTGGCGAATCTACACGCCGTCGACCATCAGGCAGTGGGCCTCGGTGAGTTCGGCAGGCCGGACGGATTCGTGGCCCGGCAGGTCAAGCTCTGGGCTCGGCAGTGGGAACACGTGAAGACCCAGGAGCTCGACGATGTGGCCACCCTGCACGCCGCACTGAGCGAATCCATCCCGGCGCGGTCGGAGAATTCGATCGTGCACGGCGACTTCCGAGTGGACAACACCATTCTCTCCGCGGATGATCCAGGCGTCGTGAAGGCTGTCGTCGACTGGGAGATGTCGACCCTCGGCGATCCGCTGACCGATGTCGCGCTGATGTGCACGTATCGGGAACCGATTTTCGACGAGATCCTGGGGATGAAGGCGGCGTGGACCAGTGACCGTTACCCGTCCGGCGCGGACATCGCCCAGCGGTATGCCGCCGTGTCGGGACGCGAGTTGTCCGACTGGAACTTCTATCTCGCGTTGGCCAATTTCAAACTCGGGGTGATCGGCGAAGGAATCACGCACCGGGCGCGGAGCGGGTCCTCGGCGGGCGCCGGTGCAGACCAGGCCGCCGCGGTGACCGGAGAGTTCATGGCGGCCGGGCTGCGCGCCATCAAGGGAAAGAACGGCTGAGCGATGGGGGATACGACAGTGGGAGGCAGTGTGACCGGCGAGCGCAAAGCAGCACTGGTGACGGGCGCGTCCCGGGGAATCGGGGCCGAGGTCGCGACCCGATTCGCCGAGGCAGGATGGGATCTGACGATCAGCGCCCGCAGCCGGGAGCCCCTCGACGAGCTGGCCCGTCTGCTCGGTGAGAAGTTCGGGGTGCGGGTCGTGGTCGCGGTCGCAGACATGGCCGACGCGGAGCAGCTGGAGGCACTGGCTACGGCACACATCGAGGCGTTCGGCCGACTGGACCTGTTGGTGCTCAACGCCGGAATGGGACAGAAGGGGCTGATCGCGGAACTGCCTGTGCGCAGATTCGACAAGCTTTATCAGGTGAACGTGCGATCGGCGTACGTCCTCCTGCAGGCGTTGCTGCCGACCCTGCGCAGCACGGCGAAGACGGTAGGTTCCGCCAAAGTCGTTGCCATCGCCTCGATCACCGGCGTCCACCCCGAGCCCGAGCTGGCCGCCTACGGCGCAACCAAGGCCGCGCTGATCTCGCTGTGCGAGACGTTCAATTTCGAAGAGTCGGACAACGGGGTCTCAGCGACAACGATCTCACCGGGCTACGTGAACACCGACATGTCGGACTGGCTCAAGGACAAGATCTCGCCCGACGAGATGATCACCGTCGGCGACGTCGCAACGATGGTCGAAGCGGTGAGCCGACTCTCCCGGTACGCGGTGCTGCCAGGTGTGGTGCTGACTCGTCCCGGAACGAATCTGGGTCGGGCCTGACCGCAGTCAGCGAAGCGATTCCGCGGCCGCGACGATGTTCTTCGTCATCGCCGCGAACACGGTCTTGTGGGCAGGCAGATTGGCGAACCAGTACAGCCGGCCGACGATGCCACGCGGGTAGAACACCGTCCGCTGGTCGAGTCGACTGCCGTTCTCGGTGGCACTGACCGAGAACTCGAGCCAAGCGGTTCCGGGCGTGAGCATCTCGGACCTCAGGCGCAGTAGCTTTCCGGGCTCGACGGTCTCGACCCGCCACCAATCGAGCGCGTCGCCGGTCTGCAGGTGCCGAAGGTCTCGCCGGCCCCGCGATGCCCCCGGACCGCCGAGCAGTCCGTCGGCCCACGACCGAAGCTTCCACACGGACGAGTATCCGTACCAACCGTTCTTGCCGCCGATGCTCTCGATGACCTTCCAGAGCGTGTCCGGATCGGCCGAGGAATCGGCACTTGCCGAATCGGTATAGGTCTCCTCGCCTGCCCACTGTGGATCGGACGGGATGGGTTCGGACGGCGCGTATCCCGGGGATGCATTCGACCACGCGGTTTCCACCTCGCCGCGTTCGATGCGGGCGAGGGCCAGCTCGACGGACGTGCGGTAGCCGGTGAGTCCGTCTGGCGGCGGTTTGATGACGGAGTTGATGTCGTCTTCGGACGCGATGGCGTCGTGTTCCAGTGATTCGACCAACGGCCTGGCCAGCCCGCCGGGGATAGGGGTGACGCTACCCACCCAGAGGCTGGCGAGAGTGGGCGTGAGCAGCGGCAAGACGAGGATGCGACGTCTGCTGAGGCCGGCCACTTCGGCATAGATCTGCATCATGTCGCCGTATTCGAGGACGTCGGGACCGCCGATGTCCCAGGTCCTGGACTCGGGAACGGGTGCCGTTGCGGCCTCGATCAGATAGTGCAGCACGTCGCGCACCGAGATGGGCTGGATCTTGTTGTGCACCCACTTGGGGGTGGTCATCACGGGAAGTCGTTCCGTGAGGTGCCGGATCATCTCGAAGGACGCCGACCCGGAACCGATCACGACACCGGCCTGCAGAACGATCGTCTCGATCCCCGAGGCCATCAGGATCTCGCCGACCTCGGTGCGCGAACTCAGATGCTGCGACAGCTTCACGTCGGAGGGATGCAGACCGCTGAGATAGACGATCCGGGAGACACCGGCCTTGCGGGCGGCCTTCACGACGTTGAGCGCCGACCGCCGCTCCTCGGCGCCGAAGTCCTTGGTGGTGCCCATCGAATGCACCAGGTGGTAGACCACGTCGACGCCTGTGAAGGCGTCTTCCAGAGAAGCGAGATCCCCGAGGTCGCCCTTGATCACCTTGGCGTCGTCGGCCCAGGGGGCGCCGGTGAGCTTGTCGGGGGTCCGGGCCAGGACTCGCACGTCGTGGCCACGTTCGATCAACCGCGGAGCGAGTCTGCCGCCGATGTATCCGGTGGCACCGGTGACCAGTGCGCTGGGGGTAGGCGACGTGGGGGACTGCATGAGCGCTCCGATTGTTGAGGGCTTTGATTCGAGGCTACGTGCCTGACACCCCTATACCCGAGAGCAGTGCTCTGCTAAACCGTGATTCGACGCCTGTTGCGTGCGCTTGATCTGACCGCCGTTTGAGGTCTCACCTCATCGTCATCATCAGACGACGGCCGTCGTCGTCATCGACATCGGCGTGCGCATGATCGTTCACGGACATCACGTTGATCCCGGACTTTCCCACGATGAGTTTGGTGATGGAGGCATTGACCATCGTTCGCGAGACGCTGGGCCAGTTCTCCGAGCTGATACCCCACAGATGGGCGACGACCGCGCCGATGGTGCCCGCAGACGATGCGGCGATGGCCACCTGTCCGGGTCCGGCGTGTGCGGCGATCTCCTCGAGCGCTTGCAGCATCGACTCTCGATAGTCGACGTACGAACCGGGACCGGTGGTCTCCTCGTCCGCGGCCCAGGTCAGCAGCGACGCATCGAGGCGGCGCTGAAAACTTCGCTGTGCCTGCGCCGCCTCTTCGGAGGTTCCTGTGGGCGGCACGTCGGTGTGCGCGAGCCGGGTCAGGTCGTACTCGTTCCAACCGGCGTTCACCACCGGGGCCGGGGCGTTCGAATCCGGGAACTGCCCGACAATCTCCTCGATCGTCTCCAGTTGGCGCGCAAGGTTTCCCGAGACGGTGAAGTCCACCTTCGGGATGCGTGCAGCCAACTTCGCACCCACATTGCGGGCCTGCTGCCGCCCGAGCTCGGTGAGACTTCCATAGCCGTTCTCGTCTGTTCCGGCCTGGCCGTGGCGAACCAGATAGATGACACCCATGCGCTCATCTTGCCGGTAGCCCGGTCCGGTCGCGTCATCAAGGTTTGCCCTGGCCCCGCATGGTTGCCTCGATGTCGCCTGGTGTTCAGTCCGTCTGGGTACAACTGAGGACAACACAGGCAGTCGGGAGGTGGTTCGCATGGACACACACGCAGGATCGAAGCTGGACGAGATGGTCGACTTCGAGGCGAAGTGGTATCGCCTGGGTGGCGGGCCCTCCGACGAGATCCACGACAGGTTCGGGATGTCTGATCGCACCTTCTTCACGGAGCTGAACGACCTGATGTCCGACGGCGCGAAGTTCGGCGAGATCGCCCCCGAGGAGTTGGCCGTCATGCGCGCGGTCATCCGCCGACGGTTGTGGCTCGCGCGCTGACCGGCGAACCCCGGACCCACGATTAGGCTGACCCTCATGGAGGCGAGGCGGGACTTTCGATTCGGGGTCAACCTGTTGGGCCGCGGCAGCGCGAGCGAGTTCTTGGAGCAGGTCAGACACGCAGAGCGTTGCGGAATAGACGTCGTCCTGCTCCCCGATCATCTGAAACTGGGTGCGCCTTTCCCGATGCTGGCGGCAGCAGCGGCAGCGGCGCCGACCGTCCGGGTGGGCAACTTCGTCCTCAACGCCGGGTTCTACCGGCCGGCCCTGCTGGCGCGTGACATCGCAAGTGTCGATCAGCTCACCGGAGGGCGGTTCGAGATCGGGCTCGGCGCCGGGTACGTGGAGGCGGAATTCGAGGCCGTGGGCCTGCCCTTCGAGAGCGCCGGCCGACGGGTCGACCACCTGAAGGACACGGTGCTGCAGCTCAAGGCGCTGCTGTCGGATCCCGGGTTCGTACCGCCGACAATCCAGTCTCCGCCGCCGATCATGATCGCGGGAACCGGGAACAAGGTGCTGACCTTGGCGGCCCAGCACGCCGACATCGTCGCTCTCGCGGTCCTCGCCGACGACGAGGCGCTCGCAGAACGCGTCGACTTCCTCCGGAAGCAGGCGGGCGAGCGGTTCGATCAGCTGGAGATCAACCTGATCATCGCCGACCTCGCGATCGATCGGGAACCGGACCTGCAGACCCTGCGCAGTCACCGGCCCGACGTTTCGGACAGTGCACTGCTGCGTTTGCCCAATGCCCTGCACGGCACCCACGATGAGGTGGTGGCGCGCATCCGGGAGCTCCGTGACACCTTCGGTGTCACCTACCTCACGCCGATCGAGCCGTCTGCCGCCGACCTCGATGCCTATGGCCGAGTCATCGGCGAACTGCGAAGCGGAACCTGAGCGCGGCGTTCGCCGGACCCCGGCCGGAGGCATCACTACGATGGGTCCAGGCGCCTGCCCGAGACCAGCTCGACAACCGACCGGATTGGAAAAAGCCCTGATCACCGACGTGACGGAACCCAACGCCCAGATCGTCCGCCGAGGCCGCACGACCCTCGAGGACGTTCACCAGATGCTGCGGGACGGATCCTGCTCGGTGCTCTCGCTGGACATCTTCGACACCATCCTGTGGCGGCGGGTCCCGCGGCCGACCGATCTGTTCGTGTTGCTCGGTGAGCGGCTCCGTCGCGAGGGCGCGATCCCCGATTGGGTGGAACCCCACGCGCTGCGGACGATGCGGATCACCGCCGAGATCGAATCTCGGGAGCGTCGCGGCAAACTCGGTCCCGAGGTGTCGATCTACGACATCTGGCGCGAGATGCCCGCCGAGATCCTGCTCCGCGACGACATCGAGTACTACGTCGAGGCAGAGGTCGCCGAAGAGCGCCGCATCCTGGTCCCGGACTTCGACATCGCCGAGCTGGTGAACACCGCGCACGCGCACTCGGTGCCCATCGTGGTGGTGTCCGACACGTATTTTCTGCAGGAACATCTCGACCGCTTCCTCGACCGGCCGCATCTCGAGCCGCTCAAATCAGCGCGATTCTTCCGTTCCCACGAGCACGGCGTCGACAAGGCGCACGGATTGTGGAAGGTCGTGCTCAAGGGTCTCGGCGTGCGGCCCGGCCAGATCGTCCACATCGGCGACAACAAGCGGCCGGACGTCACTGCACCCGGCAAGCTGGGCGTGCGCACCGTGCATTTCACACGGATCACCGACGACTACGAAGCGATCCTGCGTCGCGAGGGTGCGCCGCTGGAGCCGTTCGGGGTGAGCGCACCGCACCTCGACGTGACCGAGGGTGACTTCGGCATCACGAGTTTGCGGGCGAAGCTCATCGAGAACGCGAACCTCGACGCCGTCGCGCCCGACGTGGCGTGCTCCTGGAGGTACGGCGCCGCCGTTCTCGGCCCGGTACTGACCGGATTCGCCGATTGGGCGGCCCATCGGGCGGCAGAACGTGGCACGAAGGTGCTGTGGTGCCCGATGCGCGAAGGGGAGATGCTGGCAGACCTCATCAACAACGCTGCCCGCAGCGCAGGCCTGGATGTGGTTGCGAAACCGATCTGGCTTTCTCGACACCTGACCTCTGTCGCCGCGTTGGGCGTGCTGGACCAGGACAGCATCCACACGTTCATGCGCCGCCGACACGGCATGACCATCGGCGGCCTGCTGGCGATCCTGCAGCTGCGCCCGGGCGATGTCCCGGCACTGACCGACCGGCTCGGAGTGGTTCTCGACAACGGCGTCATCGCCGACGACGTCGCGACGGCGTTGGTCGAGACACCGCACCTGCGTAACCGGATCGCGACGACCGCGACCGCGACGCGCGAACGTCTGCTCGCGCACCTGCGCAACGCCGGCGCCCTCGACAGCGACGACCTGACGATCGTCGACCTCGGATGGGGCGCGACCATTCAGAGCCAGCTGTCGACCGCCCTCGGTCTCGCCGGGGTGCCGATCAAACCGGCCGGTCTGTACCTCGCCACGGACAAGCGCAGCACGAAGGTGATGCTGCGGGGGCTGCGCGTCGAGGGTTACCTCGGATCGGCAGGCGAACCCGTCGGAGTGGTCGGGGCCGTGACCCGGAGTCCGGAGATCCTGGAGCAGGGTGTGAGCAGCCTGTGCGGATCGCTGCTGGACTTCACCCCCGAGGGAGATCCGATCCTGGGACCGATCGCGGGTTCCGCCGAACAGAACCACGCACGTCGAGCGCTCCACCAGGGTGTGCACGCATTCCAAGACGAATGGCTTCGCTACGCGGGCGACTCCGACCTGTGGCCGGCGTTCAACGGTGGCGAGGTGCCGCTGCTGGGCAACATCGTCGCCTCGTCCATCACCGCTCCGACCCCCGACGAGGCCGCCGTGTTCGGCGCCTGGGAACACGAGGACAACTTCGGTTCCGACCTCGTCAGTCACGTGATCCCGGTCGAATTGCTGCCGGCAGTCCGCTACATGTCGCCCGGCGATCTCGATGACCTCGGCATGCGCGACGCCTTCTGGCCCCAGGTGCTGGCCGCCGCCGACCCGCGGCTCGCGTCGGCCGCCGACGCCGTTCGTACGGGCGCCGTACCGGCATCGGTGTTCGAACCCGACGAGCCGAAGAGCGAAACGGTCTTGCGCTTCCGGACCGGCGACGGGAAATGGCACGATGGCCCCAAGGTGCCCCTGCGGATCAACCGGAACGGATTGTCGTTCGCGCGCTTGAACTTCGAGGCGTTCGACGCGACGGACATCTCGCTCGCCATTCCCGGTCGGCCCGCCCTCGTGCGACTCGACTGGATCGAGGCGACGGTGACCGCAGGCGGGCATCGGCACCCGACTCCGTTGCGCTGGGAGCACCCCCAGGACTTCGCGGGACTCGTATACGCCGAATCGGCCTGGCTCGGTGGCAATCTCGTCGAGTTCCATGCGCCGCATTCGGCGCTGTGGCTGTCCCTCGTCGATCGGGCGGGCGCTCCGGTGAGCTCGGCCCAGATCACCATCGCGTTCGCGGTGCTGCCGCAGTCGTTGTCGGGACTCTCACATCGGGCGCCCGCAGCCCCTAGACTCACGAGACTGACTGCGCGCGCCAAGGCCGAGTATCGGTCGGGTGGCCCACTGGCCCTGGCGGCCGGTGTGGCGCGCATCGTCGGACGGGCCGGTGCCCCGGCCACTCCTCCGGACGACGATGAGAAGAAAGACAAAGATGAAGACTGAGTTCGGGGACCGGAACGACCCGCACGTGCAAGCCCGGGCGGCACGGCAGGCGCCGTTGCTCCTCCATTCCTTGACATTGTTCTCCGAGGTGATCGGCCGGATCTTCGGCGCGGCGCAGCCCCGGACCGTTGTCGAGGTCGGGGTCGAGTCGGGTGGTGCGAGTTCGATCTACCTCGATCACGGAGCAGAGTCCGTCTACTGTGTCGAGCCCGTCCCGACAGACGAGATGCGTGAGACGTTGGGGAACAATCCCGATCTGCACCTGGTCGAAGGGTTTTCGCCGGCCGTACTCGCCGAGATCCCGTCCGGCGACGTCTACGTCGTCGATGGTGATCACAACTACGCGACCGTTCGCGGCGAGCTCGACTGGATCCTGGCGAACGCGCCGGATGCCATCGTGATCTTGCACGATCTGCTGTGGCCGTGGGGACGGCGAGACCTGTACTACAACGCCGCAGGACTCGACGCCGCAGATGTCCATGACCATGGTGCCGAGGGCCCGACCATCTGGCACGACGACGTCACCGCTGCCGGGTTCGTCGGCCTCGGACAGTTCACCGCCGCGGTGGACGCCGGTGGGGAACGCAACGGGGTGCTGACAGCCATCGAGGACGCACTGGCCGCGGACCCGGCGCGGCGGCATGAATTGGCGCTGGTTCCGGCAGTTTTCGGCCTCGGGGTGATCTACCCGACCACCGATGTGGACAAGGCGGAAAGACTGCGCACCGTGCTCGAGCCGTACAACGGATCGCCGTTGCTGGCGGCCATGGAGAACAATCGGGTCGCGCTGTACACGCGGGTGCTCGCCATGCAGTACGAGATGGCGGCAGGCGCGATCGATCGCGATGATCTGGCGTATCGGGTCGGACAGTTGAGCGCCGAACTGCAGCAGCAGCGTGACGAGAACGACCGGCTCATCCGAGTCCACCAGCACGAACTCGAAGCCCTGCGGGCGAATCCGCCGATCTCGCTCCGGAACCTGGGGGGCCGGGCCGCGCGCAAGGCCGCTCGAAAGGTGCGGGGTCTACGCGGCAGGGTCCGGCGGTAGGTCTCACTCGGTGGTGAACAGGCGCTGCCAGTTCTCTCGGCTGGTCAGGGTAGGCGTTGCTGCCCGGTAGGCCTGTTGTGCCTGTTTCGCCTCGGATCGAAAGCGTCTGCGTAGTCTGATGTTTCGCGCGCCGAGTGCCCTGGCGGCCCTGGTGTCGCGGGTGCGCAGTCGCACGCCCGCGCCGGATGCGTCGGCCACCACCACCTGATCGAACAGCGACACATGCCACCAGTGGGCATCCGTCGGGGGAATGGCCACGCACCCTCGCTCCACCCGCCCGGCGAGTTGGACCGCTGCGCGTTTGGCGAGCACCACGTCGAACCGATCTTTGGCGGGTTCGAATCCGGCAGGCCGAACGGGCAACTCGCGGTAGGTCACGCCGGGGACGTCGGACTCGGGATGCACCACTGTCTCTGGGAACGGTGCGCGTTCACGGCGGATCTCGGTGACTGCCGCACGACCACCATCGCCGAGGATGTCGGGTCCGGCGAGGAAGTCCTCGATACCGCGGAGCATCGTGTGCGCGAGCCCGTACTGCATCGCCACGATGTACTGCGAGATCTCACGGAACATCCGCGTGCTCAACGACTTCACGTCGAGGTCACTGTGCAACGCTGCGGTGATCAGCGAGTTCCGGATGCTGAAGTACATCGCCGGATCGTCGTTGTCCTTGCGGGAGAAGTCCATATGCCATACGGCGGCTCCCGGCAGGGTGACGGTACGTACGTCGTCGACTTGCGCTGCGCGGATGCCGTATTCGATATCGTCCCACTGAAAGAACATCGGCAACGGCAGGTCGAGTCCGGTGATGACCTCGGACGGCAGCAGGCACGTCCACCACCCGTTGTATCCGGCGTCGGCAGGCCGGTCCTGGCGCTCGGTCAGCATGTCCGCGTCGTGCAGGGCATTCTTCGCCCATCGGCCGGCCCTCAGCGTGCGCAGATCCGCGTACTCGGCGCCGACGTGCAGCCTGGTCGGATTCATCAGGTAGAGCATCTGGGCGCCGACGATCATCGGTTCGGGGGTCACCGCGGCAAAAGCAGTGAGCCGCAACACGGTTTCGGGCTCGCAGCGGATGTCGTCGTCCATCAGGATGAGATCGATATCCTCCTCGCGTGCGATGGCCTCGGAGATCCCGCGGGTGAAGCCGCCTGCGCCACCGAGATTCGGTTGCCGGATGTAGGCAAGGGTTTCGTCGAGTGTGCCGGACACCCGCTCGAAGCCGGGCTGGTCGCATACCGGATCGGTGCCCTGATCGACGACGTACACCGCGCTCAGCCGCTCGCGCGTCGGTTGATCTGACGCCAGCGCCGTCAGGGTTGCGACACAATCGGCGGGCCGGTTGAAGGTACAGATCGCCACCGCGGCTGCACGCATCCGTCGCGGGGCGGTCGTCGACCATACGACATCGCGGATCGTCAGCTCGCCGTCGTCGGCGACGAATCCCACCCACACCGAACCACCGGCGGAGTAGGCGTCGAGCTGGACCGTCGAGGTCGCCGCACCGGCGCCCTCCAACTCCAGACGAGCCACGTCGTGGACCTGCCCGTTGCTGTCGGAGCCCCTGATCACGGCATGCGCGCGGCCGGTGGTCTCGAACGTGAACCCGAGATCGATGCTCGTCAGGGTCGTCCAGCGGCCGAAGTAGGCGGCAGGTACGCGCCCGAAGTAGGTGTCGGTGTCGATGGTGGTCCCGGGGCCCGCATGTAGCGAGGTGCGGGTGCGATCGGCGTGGCCTCCGGCGATGGTGGCATAGAGGTCGGCGTCGGTGTCCGGCGTCGGTCCGGCGAACAGCACCCGCTGCAGGTTCAACGGTGTGTCACCTGAGGTGGGTTGCGCGGCGGTCTCGGCGCGTTCGTTCATACCGCCATCCTGCTACAGGTGGGTCGAGCACGGACGTCAGGTGGGTACGGCGGCGTCAGCGCTCGAGCCAGTGCGTCACGCTCAGTGGTTCGGCGGTGGCGACCGCTTCGTGATCGCACGCGAACCCGACCGTCCATCGACCGCCCTCTAGTTCCACCGCGCCGAGGGTCATCGGGGTCGGTAGGGCCGTGAGGAAATCCCCGAGAGCGGCGGGTGAGAGAGTCCACAGCTCGCCCCTGATCGAGGTCCCGGCGGCGGTGTCGCGGACCAACCCGGGTTTCTCCGGTTGGGTGTCGAGTGCGACGAGCCGATAGGACGCCGCGGTGGCGGCCTCCCCGTTCCACCGGGCGCCGCGGTCGGTCAGCTGGTGCATCAGTGGTTGCCCTCGTAGGTGGGCGCCGACGACGAAGACCTCAGCGGTGGCGGCGCCGGCGAGTTCGGGCCAGGAAGGGCCTTCGCCTGCCGGCAGCGTCCCGATGCGGCCTGCGATGTCGAGTGCGATGGCGTCGTCGTGGTCGCGGCAGATGACCGTCACCCCGAATTGGGCCGCAGTGCCGTCGGTGTCGTCGACGGTCCCGGCCGGGACCGCCACAGCGCACATGTCGAAGAGGTTGCAGAAGTTGGTGTACGTCCCCATCGCTGCGTTGACGCCGATCGGGTCGGCGGCGACCTGATCAAGGGTCGGATGCATGGGTGCAGTGGGGACGAGCAGGGCGTCGGCGTCGCCGAGGGTGGCCAGTGCTCGCACGCGTAACTGTTCCACCCGGCGCCGGTCGGCGAGCAATTCGACCGCGGTGAACCGGTCGGCCGCGCCGATGATCGCCGCGACAGTCGGATCGAGCGCGGCGGATTCGCTTGCGGTCGAGATGAACTCGCCGACCGCCTCGTAACGTTCGGCGACGAGGGCGCCCTCGTACAGCAGCTTCGCCGCGGCCAGGAAGTCCGAGATGTCGATGCGTTTGACGCGGACGCCGGCTGTCTCGGCCCGCTCGATGGCGGCCTCGAACGCGTCCTGCCACCTCTCGTCCAAGCCGGGCAACTGGGCGGGTACGGCGACAACCGGACTGTCCGGCGCGGCGAAGCGCACTGCGGTGCCCCAGTTGTCGGTCCCCGCCATCGATCCCATCGCGCGGTTGGCGAGGTCGAGGTCGCGAGCGAGGACGGTGACGCAGTCGTAGCTGGCGCACGCCGGGACGACGCCTGCCGTACTGACCACGCCCAGCGTGGGTTTGATGCCGACGATGCCCTGCAGCCCCGCGGGTACCCGCCCGGACCCGGCGGTGTCGGTGCCGATGGCGATGTCGGCGAATCCCAATGCGACGGCGACCGCGGAACCCGAACTCGAACCGCCGGAGATGCGTTCGGGACGTCGCGAATCACGGACTGCGCCGTAGGGACTGCGGGTGCCGACGAGCCCGGTCGCGAACTGATCGAGGTTCGTCTTGCCGATGACGACTGCGCCCGCCGACCGCAGTGCGGCCACTGCTGCGGCGTCTCTCTCCGGCACGTATTCGAAGCCGGGGCAGGCGGCCGTCGTCGGCAGCCCTGCGACGTCGACGTTGTCCTTGACCGCGAGCACCACCCCTGCCAGCGCGCCGCCTCCGGCAAGGGAGGACTCGTAGTCCCGCTCGACGTCGGCCCGCTCGCGCAAGCTGATGAACACCTCGGGTCGATCGGCCGCGTCGATGAGGTCGTAGATGTCAGCGATCCTGCTCATGCCACTTTTCCTGTCTTGGTGGCGAACTCGCCACCATCGGACCAACGTTGCCGTTCGATTGCCCTGGCGGCCTCCATCGCGGAGCGATCCGCGGTGATGGCGCCGGCGTTGTCGTCGAGGAACCGCTGGTGTTCGGCGAGCGAGAACGTGCCGTCGCTGATCTCCACTGTGCCACGCCCCGCGGCCATGTCGGCCCGCAGGTCGAGCAGTTCATCGGCGCTGACCGGGTACCAGCTGATCTTGTCGAAGAAGCGCAGCAGCCAGGGATGTTCGGGTTCGAAACCGGCGGCCCGCAGTGGATGCCGATGGTTCCAGACCTGGGTGGTGCGACCGACGAACTGGTATCCGCCCGGACCTTCCATTCCGTAGATGCACATGTAGGCGCCGCCGATACCGACTGCGTTCTCCGGCGTCCACGTGCGGGCGGGGTTGTATTTGGTGGTGATCAGCCGATGGCGAGGGTCGAGCGGGACCGCAACGGGCGCGCCGAGATACACGTCGCCGAGGCCGAGCACCAGATATTCGGCGTCGTAGACGATCCGGTGCACGTCATCGACCGAGTCGAGACCGTTCATCCGCCGGATGAATTCGATGTTCCAGGGACACCAGGGTGCATCCGAGCGGACACCGAGCATGTAGCGCTCGATCGCCTCGCGGGTGGCCGGATCGTCCCAGGACAACGGCAGATGCACCGTTCGGCTCGGTACGACCAGCTCTGATGCCGACGGCAGCTGGGCCTCGCACTCGGTCAGCCAGTCGAGCAGCGTCGACTGCCGCATCACGGTGGGGTCGACCTTGATCTGCAGCGATCGGATGCCGGGGGTGAGGGTGATCAGCCCGGGAGGCCGTTCGGCGTCGATCCGTTCGGCAAGCGCGTGTACCCGGGCACGAAGCGCGAGATCGAGGCTCATGTCGCCGTATTCGACGAGGATGTTGTCGTCGCCGCTGCGGCGGTAGGTCACCGTGGTGGTGCCGTCGGCCGTCATCGATCCACCGAGCACCCCGTTGTCGAGGTCGGTGCCCGCGGAGATGACAGTGCTGAACCCCGCACGCCGGTCTTCGCCGAAACTCGCGACGCTGGCCACCTCGGCCGCGCGGACCGGGACGAACTGCACGGTGTCACCGGGCTTGAGCTGTCCGAGCTTCCACCGCTCGGCGGTGGTCACGGTCACCGGGCAGACGAACCCGCCGAGACTCGGCCCGTCCGGACCGAGCAGGATCGGGGTGTCGCCGGTGAAGTCCAGTGCCCCCACTGAATACGCGGTGTCGTGGATGTTCGACGGATGCAGGCCCGCCTCGCCGCCGTCGGTGCGTGCCCATCGGGGTTGCGGGCCCACCAGGCGAACGCCGGTGCGGTCGGAGTTGAAGTGGACCTCATACGGTGTGTTGTAGAGATCGTCGATGTCCTCGGGCGTGAAGAACTCGGGGGCACTGTGCGGGCCCACGGTGACAGCGAGATGCCAGTTGTTGGTCAGCGCAGGCTTCTCGTCGCCCAGGATGCGTCGGGCCACCCCGGACGGAGCTGTCGCGGCGGTGGCAAGCGTGTCGCCGTCGGCCAGGGCGCGGCCGTCCTTGCCACCGAACTTGCCGAGGGTGAACGTCGATCGGCTCTCGAGGTAGAGCTCGGCGTCGATTCCGCCCGCGACAGCGACATAGACGCGCATCCCCACGAAGCCGACCGCACCGATGTCGAGGATCTCGCCGGCTTTGAGGGTGATCGGAACCCACTGTGGGACAGCTTGGCCGGATACGGTCAGCGTGACGGGGGCGCCGGTGACGGCGACGATGGTGTCGGTGTCGAATTGCAATTGCGGACCCATCAGGGTGCACTCCAGTCCGGGCGCACCCTCGGCGTTGCCGACCGCGATATTCGCCAGCCGGAACGACAGGTCGTCCATCGGCCCCGACGGCGGAACGCCGACGTGCCAGTAGCGGATCCGCCCGGGCCAATCCTGGATGGTGGTCTGCGGTCCTGCCCGCAGGATCGAGATGCTCGCCATGGTGGTCAGGCCTCGCTCACGCCGGGCCGGGTCACGATGACACGGACGGCGGTGGGGTCGAACCCGTTGCAGGGGTTGTTGATCTGCGGGCAGTTGGAGATCAGGACCAGCGTGTCCACCTCGGCGCGCAGCGCAAGACGCTTGCCGGGTGCGGACAGTCCGTCGACGATGCCGAGGGAACCATCGGGATCGACGGGCACGTTCATGAAGAAGTTGACGTTGCCCACCATGTCGGCCTTGCCCAGGCCGTGGGGCGCACCACCGATGAGAAAGTTCTCCACGCAGGCGTGCTGGTGTTTCGTGTGGTGGCCGTACCGCAGTGTGTTCGACTCCTGCGAGCAGGCACCGCCGAGCGTGTCGTGATTGCCGACCTCGTCGGCCACGATCGTCATCAGCGGTGCCGAATCCTGATCTCGGATCACCGATCCGGTGGTCAGGAAGATGTTGCCCTGGGCTGCGATGGTCGCCTGTGCCGAATAGCGGATGGAGTGGTCGTGACCGCCGAAGAACAGGGTGTCGACGGCCTGGTTGCCGTACAGATCGACGATCGTGAGCACGTCGCCGGCCGCGACGATCCCCGACCAGGGCGCGCGGGGCCCGATCTCGTGATCTCCGATCACCGTCCCGGGCACCAGGGCCAACTCTGCTGCCGATGATGTGGTGGCGGTGCTCATCACGCGTTCCTCTCGAAGTGTGCTGCGGCCCAGACGTCCTCGGAGTTCAGGGCGGCACGCTGGTATTCCGGGTCGGTGTCGGGCAACTCGGCGAGCAGGGTTTCCAGATCACCGGGAGCCCGCCACGCGAGCACCTCCACCGGACCCACGTCGAACCCGGGTGAGGGGTCGAGTGGGTGCGCGGTGTTGACGATCGCGACCGTGCACGGCAGATGGAGCAACACGTCGACGTGCTTGTCCAACCCCGCGGAACCCTTCGAAGTCAGGGATCCGTCGGACTCGACGACGATGCCGTGGAAGAACGACAGCGACGGCGCCACGTCAGCGGCGTGCAATCCGTGTTTCGCGGCGGCCAGCAAGAACAGCTCACGCCCGGCCGGAGTCTGCGAGTAGACCTCACCGGCACCGTATTTGGCGGTGTTCCCGGCCAGCGTACTGGTGCCGCACAGTGCGTCGTGATGACCGGAGTCATCGTCGACGATGGTGGCCAGGACCCGGCCCTGGTCACTGAGCAGGGGATGGCCGGTGCCCAGGTAAGCCTGCCAGGGCACCTTGACGGTGTCAGCGACGTTGAGCCGCTCCCAGGGTGCATCGGCGCGCCAGAGCAGCACGTTGGCACAGCCTGTCCCCGCCACGTCGCGCAGACGGAGCCTGGTGCCGCGCGCGAGCACCTTGACGGTGTACCGCCCACCAGGCACTGTCTCGGCCCACGTCATGTCCTGCCCCGCAACATTGTCGGGCAGATCAGGCCAGGACGATGCCGGCACGACGGGCATGGTGTCTGTGATCGCGGCGGCTTGGGCGCGAGCGTGCTCGCGAGCTCCGGCGGTGGTTCCGGTGGACGTCATCGTCATATCCGTTGTGTCCTTTCGGTATCGGGGACTGCTACTTGCCGTCTACTGCGGGGGTGAACACCTTCACGGGCATCGGGTGCTTCTTGCCATGGGGGAAGCAGGCGATGCCGATCAGGATCGACGCCACGATGCAGATCGGGCCCGCCCACTTGAGGATGGGCATCTCGCCGGCAGGGTCGAAGATCTCGGCACGTGGCCAGGCAAGATTGATCACCATCAGCAGTCCGTAGACAACTGCCAGCAGGTTCAACGGGATTCCCAAGCGGCCCAACGTAAATAGTTTCTTGCCCTCGGCGTCGACGGCGCTGGTGGTGTTGCCAGGCCAGCCCTTCAGTCTGCGCCAGAGCATCGGCCCGGTGACCGAGAGGTAGGCGAGGTAGATCAGGATGATGCAGACGCTGGCCAGGGTCGCGAAGATCGCGGAGTTGCCGATGTTGACGACGAGGACGCCGATGCACAGGACGCCGATGAGCACGGACGGAGCGATGGGGGTTCCGGTGCGTGCGTTCACGTGGCTCAGGAGTTTCGATGCGGGCAGCCGGTCGTCGCGAGCCATCGAGAACATCAGCCGTGAGCAGGCGGTCTGAATGGCCAAGGTACAGATGAAGATCGCGACGACGACGTCGCAGAGCAGCACCTTGCCCCAGAAGGAGCCGAGTACCGAATCGAGGACGTAGGGCAGGCCGCCGACCGCCAGTTCCTCACCGAGGCTGGGCGCGGCCATGAGGGCGCCCAGGAGCATGAGCCCGCCACCGATCGCCGACACCGTCAGTGCCAGTCGAATCGTCCGCGGTGCCACCCGACGAGGGTTCTTCGTCTCCTCGGCCAGTTCACCTGCGGAGCCGAAGCCGACCATCACGTAGGCCGCCATGAGTCCGGAGACGATGAAGGCCCAGATGTAACCGGGCTGCTGGCCGGGCAATCCGGTGTCGAACACGACGTCGGGGCCGCGCTCGGCGTGGGTGAACAGCGCCAGGATCACCGCGGTGACGCCGACGATCTCACAGGTGACGCCGATGTTGTTGATCCGGCTCATCCAGTTGACGCCGATGCAGTTGATGAACGTGGTGATCACCAGCAGGACCGACCCGAGCAGGACTGCGTTCGCGGCGCCGCTGGTGGTGGTCAGTGCTGCGTCGTCGCCGATGATCTGGAAGCCGTCCCAGATCGAGGGCATGACCACCTGTAGGGCGATCGCGGCAGCAGAGGCGGTGACGATCTGGGCAAGCATCATGAACCAGCCACCGAACCAGCCGATGACCTCTCCGCCCATGCGGCGCGACCACTGGTAGATCGCACCGGAAATCGGGTAACGAGCGGCGATCTCGGCAAAACAGAGCGCGACGAGGAACTGGCCGACGTAGACGATGGGCCAGGTCCAGAAGAACGCCGGACCGCCGAACGAGAAGCCGAGACCGAACAGCTGGAAGATCGTGGTCAGGATGGATACGAACGAGAATCCCGCCGCAAACGACGCGAAGGTTCCCAGCGAGCGATGGAGCTGCTGGGTGTAGCCGAACTCGGAAAGATCGTCGGCGTCGGGCGTTCGTCCGGCACCGCCGCTCACTGGGGCACTGGGAGGTTGCGCGGTTGCGGTCATGGGAGATCTTCCTGCTAAGGGGCCCATGAGCCCTGGTATCTGTCAGGTGACAGATAACCGCGCAGCTATTTCTGTCGAGTGACAGGTTTGTTTCCGGCTCGCAAACGCGTGAAACAAGTATGTTTCCGAGAACGCACTCGGTGCAGGTCAGGGGCTCGTTGACCGGCGCGGACGCCATCAAGGGTGCGCAGATCACAGTATGGTCAGCACTTGTGACTCATGTTGCGGCAGGCCCAGGGCGCCCTCGGTTGGTGGAACAACGACGTCGTGGTGCCACCGCTCGCGAGGAGATCAGGGACGCCGCGGCCGAACTGTTCACCACGCGTGGCTACGCCGGTACGTCCACCAGGATGATCGCCGAGGCGGTGGGGATCCGGCAGGCCTCGCTCTATCACCACTTCAAGACGAAAGACGACATCCTCGAGTCCCTGCTCAAGGACACCGTCGTGGCGCCGCTCGAGAAGGCGCGGGAGGTCGCGGCGGCCGACGGTCCGACGCTTGCCCGACTTCAGGAATTGGCAGGCTTCGATGCCGGCCAACTCGCCGCATCGCGCTGGAACCTCGGCGCGCTCTATCTACTGCCCGAACTGCGCACGCAGCGATTCGCAGAGTTCCGGCAGGCGCGCACCGATCTGGCACGCATCTACGCGCAGCTGGCCGGTGAGGTCCTCGGTGATCAGTCCGACCCCCGTCGGCACGTTCCGTTCCGGCTGGTGGAATCGGTCATCAGCATGCGCTCCGACGAGATGGTGGGTGCGCTGGGGAGCGATTCCCTCGACGACCTCGTCGGGGTACTCGTCGAGAGCATTGCGCTCGTCCTCACCTGACGACAAAAGCACACCGTTGCGTCAAAAACACACGTTCAAACGTGTGCTCATGACGCAACGATGTGCATCTGCGAACAGTCAGGCCTTCCACTCCGCGGTGCGCTCAGGAGTTGCCTCCGCAAGGGCGTCGGTGAGTTTCGCTGCGTTGTAATCTTTTCCGTACGAGGGGGTTCCGGGCTGCTGGCGCCACGAGTCGGCGATGGTGCCCGCATCCACCGGGTCGAATCCGAGTTCGTCGACGAGGGCCGAGACGATCTTCTTGCCATCCTCGTCGTCACCTGCGATGGGCAGCGCGATACGGCCGTCGGTCCCGGCTTCGGACCCCTTCTCGAGCAAGTGCTTCCAGTAGATGCCGTTGAACACCTTGTACACGGGGACATCGAGAAGCTCGGACACCCAAGCGCTTTCGGGCTGGCCATCTTCGATCGCGGCAATCTTGCCGTCGCGCTGCTGCGGGTAGTAATTGTTGGTCTCGATCACCGGCGCGCCGGGCTTGCGCGCGGACAGGATTCCCTTCGCCAGATCCGGGGTGTTCTTCTGCGGAATGCTGACGATGACCAGGTTGGCGTCTTCTGCGGCGTCTTTGGCCCACACAGCCTGGGCGCCGGTCTCGGTGGCCAGCTCGGCAAGCGTCTGGGGATCGCGGGAGTTGGACACCCGCACTTCATGCCCCAACTGGGTCAGTCGACGCGTCAGCGTTCCACCGATGAATCCTGCTCCGATGATTCCGATCTTCACTCTGGTGACCCCTTACGTCGTGGAAAACACACTTCTCCGCGCAACTCATCCGGCCGGGAGTTCATTCCCCGGTCCCGGATGATCGAGGTCAGAGCACCTCGCCGGGC
Source organism: Williamsia sp. 1138 (assembly GCF_002095435.2). Lineage (GTDB taxonomy): Bacteria > Actinomycetota > Actinomycetes > Mycobacteriales > Mycobacteriaceae > Williamsia. The sequence goes on along the minus strand of NZ_MJEJ02000054.1, from coordinate 220,937 downwards.
CGGGCGTCGTGGACCAGGAGGGCGATCTGCACCCGGTTGTTGAACCCGAGCTTGTCGAGGATGTGGGAGATGTGGCTCTTGACCGTCGCCACCGACACGAACAATTCCTCGGCGATGGCCGCGTTGGAGCCGCCTCGGGCAACGGCGACAGCCACGCGCTGCTCGCCTGGGGTGAGCTGCGCGAACTGGTTGTCTGCCTTCGACTCCCGTTCGCCCGGTTCGGTGAAACGGACGATGAGTTTGCGGGTGATGGCCGGGGACAGGATCGGCTCGCCCGCCACCACCTTGCGTAACGCCGCGATCAGATCGGCGGGCGGAGTGTCCTTGAGCAGGAACCCGCTGGCCCCGGCCTGTAGCGAACGCAACACCAGATCGTCCGTGTCGAACGTGGTGAGCATGACCACATGCGGGGGGTCGGGCAGGGCTCGCAGCGCCTCGGTGGCGACAAGGCCGTTGACCTTCGGCATCCTGATGTCCATCAGGACCAGGTTGGCCCCCGTCTCGGCGACCTTCTCGCGCACCGCCGAGCCGTCGGACGCCTCACCCACGATGTCGATGTCGGGCTGGCCGGTCAGCATCGTGCGAAGACCCGCCCGCACGAGCCACTCGTCGTCGACCAGCAGCAGCCGAATATCTGAGGTCACCGCGGACACTCGGCCTCCCAGGGCAGTCGTGCCGTCAACACGAAGTTTCGTTCCTTCACACCGTGCTCCATCTCGCCGCCCGCGAGGGTGACGCGTTCTTCCAATCCGACCAGCCCCGATCCGGTGCCTGGTATGGAATTCTGCATGGCTGCAACAGGGTTGAGCGGCTGCCGGATACAGATGGTCAGTCCTTGTCCCGGGGCGCCGCTGATGATCACGGTGATGGTCACCTCGCCCGCGTGCTTGCGCGCGTTGGTCAGCCCTTCCTGGACGATGCGGTACGCGGCGCGGCTGATGACCCCGGGCACCTCCTCGAGGTCGTCGATCTCGATGGTGGCCCGGATCGGGCTGCCCGCGAGCTCGGTCTCGGCGAACAGTTCGTCGACGAACGCCAATGTTCGCATCGGGGAGGCGAGGTCGTCGGTCTCCTCCCGCAGCATGCCTATGACATCGCGCAGGTCGACGAGCATCTGGTGCACACCTGCCCGGATCACCCCGGCCGCCCGGCGGACCTCGTCGTCGGATGCGTCCTCGCGGAACTCGAGAGCGCCGGCGTGCACCGACAACAGACTCATGCGATGGGCGAGCACGTCGTGCATCTCACGGGCCAGCCGCTCCCGCTCGGTCGCCCTGGCGGCAGCGATCCGCTCACGCTGTTCCGATTCCACATTGCGTGCCAATTCGGCGAGTGAGATCAACAACTGGCGACGATTGCGGACCATCGTTCCCCAGCCGACGGCCACCGCCGTGACGAGGATCGAGTACAGCAACACCGCGTACCAGACATCGGTCTGGGCGTCGGGGTAGAGGTAGAAGTTCGACATCGCGGCGCAGATACCGAGCGCACCGATCGAGATCGAGTAACGCGGCGGCTTGTGCACGGCCAGCGAGAACAACGCCAGGAATGCGGCACCACCGATGAATGACGCGACACCGGAGAGCAGGGTCAGGATCAGGGCGATGGCGAGCGGCCAGCGGCGCCGCCAGATCAGGGCCCCGCAGCCCAGGACTCCCACCACGATGTCGGCTGCGAGCAGTGGGCCCCAGTTGCCGAAGCGCCCCCAGACGGCGACGATGCCGATCGTCAATGACAGGGCGACCATCAGTACATCGATCGTGACGTCGCGCTTGGTGCGCTTGCCGGTCAGCGGATGCGGGTCGGCCTCGAGGGTCTCGCGCACGGCACCGGGCATCCAGGCGCGGCGCGCGGACAGAGACTCCCAGCCCGAGGTCTGACCCGGCACACCTGCAGAACTCATACCGCGATGATCCGTGACGTGGAGGCTTCCGGCATCGGGCGAAAGTGTGAACTTCGATGTCCGATTACTTTCGGTGGCCACCCCGGTCTGAAAGGGTGACAATACGAACAGCACCACGAAATGGAGTTACTGCCATGTCCCGCATGATGTTCCTGAACACCACCGCCTCCGACATCCCCGCTACCCGGACGTTCTTCGCCGAGCTGGGCTTCGAGTTCAACGAGACGTTCAGCGACGAGAACACGCTGTGCCTCATCATCAACGACCAGACCTTCGCGATGTTGATGACGCCGGCACGCTTCCAGGACTTCATCACCGGCGGCATCACCGACACGAGCAAGGAGCGCGAGGTGCTGATCGCTGTCTCGGCGAACTCCCGCGAGGAGGTCGACAAGATCGCTGACAAGGCCCTCGAGATCGGTGGGTCGGCCTGGCAGGACCCTCAGGACCACGGATTCATGTACGGCCGGAGCTTCCGCGACCTCGACGGTCACGTTTGGGAGGTCACCTGGATGGATCAGTCGGCCATCGCCGGCTGAACCGGTTCGCCGGTTGCCGGCAGGGTCGCGGTCGCCGGCAACCCGAACCGGGCGAAATCTTCGACCATGGTGTCGGAGAAGAACGCCACCACATGGGCAACACCGTCTCCGGTGATATCGAGGACCTGCAGCTGGAACGGCCGGTGCACCCCGTCGGGCTCACGCATGTACAGCCCGAACGCCGGCTGGCCGTTCGCAGTGGCAGGCAACAGCAACATGTCGTCCGCCTTCTCCGCCGGGCAGTTGCCGCGGATGAGGCGCCCGATGGCGTCGCCTCCCTGGTACCAACCGGTGAACGGCGGCATCTCCCAGATGGCCTTGTCGGTGAACAGCTGCACGATCGCGTCGATGTCGTAGGACTGGAAGGCCTCAACCCACTTCTGCAGCAACTCTTTCTGCGCTGCGTCTTGTGGTTCGGACACCGAATCGCGTTCGGGAGCAACTTCTTTGAGCTGCGCCCGCGCCCGTTGCAGTAGGCTGTTGACGGTGGCGGTGGTCAGGCCGAGGGTGTCGGCGACCTCATTTGCACGCCACTGCAGCACATCTCGGAGAATGAGCACTGCGCGCTGACGTTCAGGTAGATGCTGCAGGGCGGCGATGAACGCAAGACGGATCGATTCACGGGACCCGACAATCGTAGCCGGGTCGGACGTCTCGGCCAGTGACTCCTCGGAGTCGGCGAACGGCTCGAGCCAGGGGACCTCGTGGTCTTGCAGAAGCGGCGCCTCGGGGTCATAGGAATCGCCGCCGAGGCCGGACGGTAGCGGGCGACGTTGCTTCGACCCCAGTGCGGTCAGACAGGTATTCGTCGCGATCTTGTACAGCCATGTGCGGACCGAGGCGCGGCCGTCGAATCGTGCGTACCCGCGCCACGCCCGGATGTAGGTCTCCTGCAAAAGGTCTTCGGCGTCGTGATGGGAGCCCATCATCCGGTAACAGTGGGCCAGCAGTTCTCGGCGGTACGGTTCGGTCACTTCCAGGAAGTCAGGATCGACCGATGCCTCTACAGTCATGGGGAAAGATTACTCCCGCGGTATGACAACAGCGAGAGAAAAGCGGCTCTGTGTCCGGGGACTGCCGGGCAGCGGCCGCCTCATGCGTTCCAAAATCCGTCGTGAACCGCCGCGGCCTCGGCGAGATGGACCGGGCCCCGCACTGTGGTGGGTCGCTGACCTGCGGCGAAGACGTCTCGGCAGGGCAGGGTCATCGTGGGGTTTTCGTCGTCTGACCCGGTCAGCGCGGCCAGGTCGGCCTCGGCGAAGGCGTAGACGACGGTGCCGATCCCGGACCAGTAGATCGCGCCCGAGCACATCGCGCACGGCTCGGTAGAGGTGTACAGGGTCATATCGGCGAGTTCGCCACGTCCGAACGTCGAGGAGGCCAGGCGCACGAGGTTGGTCTCGGCGTGGCCGGTGGCATCGGATTCGGTGACGACGGTGTTCTGGGCCTCGAGCGCTACGTCCCCGTCCGCTGTGACGAGCAGAGCACCGAACGGGTGGTTGCCGGCGTCTCTCGACGACCGGGCCAGTGCCACGGCTCGGCGCAGTAGCGAGAGGTCGTCGTGTTCGGTCATTGGGCCATTGTGTCGTGGTGTAGAGGTTGAGGTGTGATTCGAGTCGGTACGTCGGGATGGGTCTACCCGCCATGGCGTAAGACCTTCTATCCGGAGGGTCTCGCGCAGCGGCGCGAACTGGAGTACCTCTCGCGGCACCTCAATTCAGTGGAGCTCAACGGGTCGTTCTATGCGTTGCAGAAACCGGCGAGCTACCTCAAGTGGGCAGAGCAGACACCCGACGACTTCGTGTTCTCGGTGAAGGGGCCACGGTTCATCACCCACATGAAACGACTGGTCGGCGTCGCTGAGCCCCTCGCGACGTTCCTCGCCTCCGGCGTTCTGGCCCTCGGTCCGAAACTGGGCCCCATCCTCTGGCAGCTCCCGCCCAACCTGCCGTTCGACGCCGCCGCGTTGGCGGACTTCGCGAAGCTGCTTCCCCGGACGACTGCCGCAGCGGCGAGCATGTCCGAGGGGCACAGCGACCACATTGCGGGTCGGGCCTGGACGACCACCGACGCAGACCGCCCGCTCCGGCATGCCCTCGAGGTCCGCCACCCCAGCTTCATGGACCCGACATTGCCGGAGTTGTTGCGAGAGCTCGATATTGCGCTGGTGCTCGCTGATTCGGCCGGTAAGTTCCCGGTCATCGACGAGGTGACCACGGACTTCTTCTATGCGCGGCTGCACGGCGATCAGGAGCTCTACACCAGCGGCTACACAGATGAGGCGCTCGACGCCTGGGCGGTCCGATTTCGGGAACGCGCGCAGGGGCGCGACGTGTACGTCTACTTCGACAACGACGCGAAGGTACGAGCGCCCTACGATGCCCGAGGACTGCTCGATCGGCTGAATCCCGGCGGGCTCGGGTAGCGTTATCGCCCAGCGCTCAACCAGTGACGGCGCCCACCGGACGACTGGGGTGCCATCGATGATCGAACGTTTGGACAAGCTGCAGCGCAAGCACCCTGTCCTCGGGTTCGGTATCGCCGTGATCTACAAGTACGCCGACGATCAGGGCGGCTATCTCGCGGTCCTGATGACGTACTACGCATTTCTCGCGCTGTTCCCGTTGCTGCTGCTGCTGACCACCGGCGTCGGCATCGTGCTGGACGGTAATCCCGGACTGCAGGACCGCGTGCTGAACTCGACGTTGAGTCAGTTCCCGGTCATCGGCGATCAGCTCGGCCAGCCACAAGAGCTGAGCGGCGGGATCTGGGGCGTGGTCATCGGTGTCCTCGGCGCACTCTACGGTGCATCCGGTGCAGGTCAGGCCGCTCAGAACGCGATGAACACGGTGTGGGCCGTCCCACGCAACAAGCGCCCCAACCCGATCTTCTCCCGGTTGCGCAGTCTGCTCCTGCTGACGGTCCTCGCCCTGACGCTGGTGGGTACGACGGTGCTGTCGACCTACGGTGGATTCTGGGGGCTCCTGGGCAGCTGGGACACCTGGGCAATCGGGATCACGGCGGTAATCGTGAACTCCGCGATCTTCATGGTCGCCTACAAGCTCAGCACCACCAACGCGGTGACCTACCGCGACGTCCTGCCCGGGGCCATCGTGATGGCGATCCTGTGGCAGTTGCTCCAGACCTTCGGAACATTCTACGTGACGCAGGTAGTCAAGAACGCCAGCACCACCAACAGTGTCTTCGCGGTGGTTCTCGGTCTGCTCGCGTACTTCTACCTCGCGGCGGCCGCCGTGGTCCTCACTGCCGAGATCAATGCCGTCCGGGTGCACCGGCTCTATCCACGCGCGCTGCTGACGCCGTTCACCGACGAGGTCGAACTGACGCAGGGCGACCGCACGGCCTACACCCGGCAGGCCAAGGCTCAGCGGGCCAAGGGTTTCGAGCAGGTGACAGTGACCTTCGAGAAGGCGAAGAAACCCGACGAGCCGAGCTAGTGCCGGCCGGGTCGTACGATCAACCGTTCTCAGATGACGCCGTGCGTGGGCGGCGCCGACTTGTGAAGCAGAGCGCGACCGATGTGCTGGTACTTCCATCGCACCGGATCGTGCAGGGTGTGGGTGCGCGCGTTGCGCCAGAAATGATCGAGCCCGAGATCTGCTCCCGCGCTTCGGGTTCCCGACACCTCGAACAGTGCCGAGGCGACGTCGTTCGCTGCGCGGTCGGCGACGATCTTGGCGGTGGCCACGGCGATCGACGCTGCGGCGGCGGCCTGTGCGGCGCCGCGGGCCGAGGTGGTGAACGTGGCATCGACCGCAGTTCCCGCTGCGGTCAGGGTTGCCTCGGCGGTGGTCACCTCGACCGCGAGTTCGCCGAAACGCTGGATCAGCAGCGGGTCGTCTATGGCCTTGTCGACGCCTGCCTCGAACCACGCCCGGCTCTTGGTACGGGCGAACTCCACTGCGGCAGAAAGGGCCCCGCGGGCGATACCCGCATCGATCGCGACGTGGAGCAGCTGGGCGAAGGCGCCGTAACCGCTGGGCGCGCCAACGGCTTTGGCCCGGGCCACCAGTTGATCACCGCGGATCGATACGCCCTCGAACGTGATGGTGCCACTGCCGGTGGTGCGCTGGCCGATGCCATTCCAGTCGTCGACGATGCGGACACCGGCTGCATCCGCTGGGATGAACGCGACGTATTCACCGTCGGGCAGGCCGGTTTTGCCCTCCGGATCGTCCAGCCGGGTCAACACCGCGAGCGTGTGTGCGTACAGCGAACCCGTGCAGTAGAACTTCGAACCGTCCAGGCGCAGGCCGCCGCTGTAGGGACGGATCGTGGTCGCGATGTCGGCAACGGTTTTGCCGCCGCGTTCGGACTGGGCGTTGGCAATTCGGCTGCCGCCGAGCACATCTTCGAAGAGTTCGCGCTGTTGGGGCGGATCGGCGGCCAGCCGGAGCAGATTCAGGTACACGAAATGGCTGTGTGGGATCTGTGCGATGTTGGGGTCGGCGGTCGCCAGGATCCGTACGACCTCGGCGACCACACTCGGAGCCAGATCGGCACCGCCGAACTGGGCGGGCACCGTGATCGCCAGCAGGCCGCTGGCCGAGAGCTGATCGATCTCCTTGTACGGGAGCTTGCGATCCCGGTCACGGGCCGCGGCCCCGGTGGCGAAGTGCTGCGCGAGGTCACGGGCAACCGAAAGCGCCTGCTCCGCGGTGTCGATCCTGGCCGCGATCGCAGTGCTCATGGTGCCCCGACGCCGGCTGCGGTATCGGCCGCCTCCAGTTCGCGAACCAGCGGAAGAACCTTGGCGCCGAAGTACTCGATCTCTTCCTGGAAGTGCAGGAAGCCGCCGAGGATGAGGTCGACGCCGAGGCGTTTGTAGGCGACGATGCGTTCTGCGATCTGCTCAGGGGTGCCGATCAACTGGGTCTTGAAGCCGTCGTTGTACTGGACGAGATCTTCGAACTTCGAGTCCGCCCACATGCCCTTGCGGTCGGATGTGGAGGCGCCGGCCTGCTGGACAGAGTCCCGGAAGCCCTCCACTGCCGGCCGGTTCGCCTTCGCGATGATCTCCCGGAGGGTGTCGCGGGCCTCGGTCTCGGTGTCGCGCGCGATGATGAAACCATTCAGGCCGAACTTGACCTCGCGATTATGTGCTCGAGCGACCGCCCGCAGGTCGTCGACCTGCTCGGTGACCCCGTCGAAGTCCTTGCCGTTGGAGAAGTACCAGTCGGAGAACCGGCCGCCGTTGTTGCGGGCGGCCGTCGAGTTGCCGCCCTGGAAGATCTCCGGATTGGGGCGCTCAGCGGTGTTCAGCGGCTTGGGCTTGAGGGTGAAGTCGCGGATTCGATAGAAGTCGCCGGCGAACTCGACGTTGTCCTCGGTCCAGATCTTCCGGATGACATCGATGAACTCTGCACTCCGACGGTACCTTTCTTCGTGCTCGAGCCACGGCTCACCGAGTGCCTTGAACTCACCGGAGAACCAGCCCGACACCACGTTGATGGCGAATCGACCGTTCGACAGGTGGTCTGCGGTGGCGCCGAACTTGGCGAGTACCGCCGGATGCCACAGACCCGGATGGATCGCAGCGATGACCTTCAACTTCTCGGTCGCACCGAGCAGGGCCAGACTGAACGACGTCGACTCGTGCTGGAATTCGGCGCCGTAGGACGCCATGTAACGGACCTGGGAGAGGGCGTACTCGAAGCCGACCCTCTCTGCGGTCTGGGCGAGCTTCTTGTTGTACTCGAAGTCCCAGCTGGTGCGCTGCTCGATCTCGCTGGTCACCAGCCCGCCGCTGACGTTGGGTACCCAGTAGGCGAACTTGATCTCGTCGGAGATCTTTTCAGTGGTCATGGTTGTGCTCCAGAGTGTTCGGCGCTGATCAGGAAGCGCTGGCGGGTTTGAGTGAGGGCAGGAATGCGCCGCGGACGGGCTCGGTGGCCCGGTCGTCGGCGTCGAGGAGTCCACGCTGGATCAGTCGTGGCCGCACTCCCTCCCCGAAGTGATAGGCCTCCTCGACGTGTGGGTAACCGGACAGGATGAAGTGGTCGAGTCCGAGCGCGGCGTACTCCGCAATCCGATCGGCGACCTCGTCATGCGATCCGACGAGCGCGGTCCCGGCGCCACCGCGGACCAATCCGACACCCGTCCACAGGTTCGGATAGATCTCGAGTGACCGGGCATCGGTGTCGGCGCTGAAAGCGGCTCCGCCGCCGTGGAGTTCGCGCATCCGGCGCTGTCCCTCCGACTCCGACTTGGCCAGGTTCTGCTGAGCATTCGCCACCAACTGCGGGTCCAGGGCCCCGATGAGCCGGTCGGCTTCGGCCCAGGCCTGCTCGGAAGTGTCGCGCGAGATGACGTGCAGTCGGATGCCGTACGTCAGGTCACGGCCCTCGGCGGCTGCCAAACCGCGGATCCAGGTGAACTTCTCGGCAACGGCGTCGGGCCTTTCGCCCCATGTCAGATAGGTGTCGGCGTACTTCGAGGCAACGGTGCCGGCTGCGGGCGATGACCCGCCGAAGAACACCGGAGGCAGCGGATCCGGTTTGCGGGCCAACTGCGCACCCTCGACGCGGAGATGGCGACCGACGAAGTCGACGGCATCGTCCCGGGTCCAGAGCTGCCGGATGATGTCGAGGAACTCGCCACAGCGCTCGTATCGCGCCTCCTTGGACAAGAAGTCGCCGAACGCCCGTTGCTCGGACGATTCGCCGCCGGTGACCACGTTGAGGAGCAGACGACCTTTCGACTGCCACTGATAGGTCGAGGCCATCTGCGCCGCGAGAGTCGGGCTGGTCAGTCCCGGACGCAGCGCCACCAAGAACTTCAGGGTGTCGGTGGTCTCGAGAAGCATCGCGGTCGAGAGCCAGGCGTCTTCGCACCAGAGCCCGGTCGGGGTGAGGACGGCCTCGAAGCCGTTGACCTCGGCGGCACCGGCCAACTGGTTCAGATATCGAAGGTCAGCGGGGCGATCACCGGACATGTTCGATCCGTGACCACCAGCCATCAGGTTCCGTGAGTCGCCGTACGTCGGCAGGAACCAGTGGAAATGCAGTGACACAGGCGAGCCTTTCGGTTGACAGAAGTTCACGACAGTGTGAATCGCTCTTGCTGTCTGACCCCAGGGTTCAGATCTGTGTGATTTCAAGTCGGCAGGCGGTGCAGTTCGATCACTACAGTCACACTCACCGCGGGCGACGCGCTGGTGCGAATCGGCCAAGTGCTACGCAGCTTGTTCAGTGACAGCGCGCTCTTCATGAACCTGCGGTGTTCGATGACGCAGGGCCTGTCGCAAGCGATATCTCACCAATTGCAGGCCGACGTCTACGACGTAGAATCGCATGGTCACACCGAGTTGCCGTGACCGCGAGCGGGACACGACATCCTGAAGGGCCACCGCCAGGTCAGTGCGAGGTCCTTCCAAGGTGATGACCTGGCCAAGGAAGTCGATGTACGCAGCGAGGCCGCCTTCATCACCGGCGGCGTCGAGATAAATCCACCGAACGGCGTCTATCGAAATGGTCTTCGGCAGAGTCGTACATCGATTTGTGGCGCCGACAAGGTGGAGGCCGATCATCGTCCGCAAGCACTTCTCGCAGGTTCCGCAGTTATACATTCCCGCGAGATTCGACCAGCAGACCCGTAGGTGTGCCATGGCGACCGCTGAGTGCTGGATGTATGCAAGTTTCGTCACCCGATCGGCATCAACACCATCATGAACGATCTCGAGGTCACGGCTCGACCACAGCGGATCGAGGTCGGGATGTGTCCCAAGCGGTTCGATCACGTGAGCGTCATCGTCGGACGCTGGAACGTAGACACGGCGCAGGTGTGGTGAAAGCAGCAGCGCCACGTGTGCGAGGAACGCGCCGTGCGCCTGCCGTTGCCAATGGGGACCATGCTTGGCGTGTAGGTACCGGACGTTTGAGCGGACTTCGATAAGGTCTTTTCCCAGCAGTTCGGCGGCTGTTCGAGCCCTGTCTACCAGCTCGTCCCACATCGATCCGTTGCTCAGGCTGACATCGAGGCCGTGGATGATGATGAGGTGGGTGATCTCGTCGATGTGTTTCAGTGCCGTGTAGAAGGAGTCCACTCCGCCAGAGAAGAAGCAGCCGACGCCCCTGCCTGGTGGAGGCGCCGGTGGATCAGTCGACTCTGTCGAATTCTCCGAGAAGTGAAGCTCTTCCGGGTACCACCGTAAGAGTAGGTCGTGTGCAGCCGCGCTGCCGCCCAACGCAACCGCGTCGACAGCCGTATCGAACTCTAGATGGTGTCCTTTGGTCATGGCGGCTACACGGAGTGGCGGGAGCCACGGTGTGGCTGTCGTATCGACGTTGTGACTGCACTCCGTCCACGCAGTGAACGCACGGCCATCGAGACGCAGATCGACTGAGCTGCGGCCGGCAACACGCCTCGTCGACACCGATGCATCGAGCCGTTGTTCGGTCTTCCTGCGAACCCAACTCATGCGCTTCACCAAAAGAATCCGATAAAACTTGCCCTCTGTGGGGCTGTCACTCGGTTCTCTGCTGAACGGAGTATTTGCATGTCGCACGTCCTTGTTTCAAGGGCTGGGGAAATATTCGGTATCCCCAAATCTCACAGTCAGTATGGCGACACAGTCGTGCTGACATGGGGGAATTTGCATCCAAAGTGATTTAAATTCACACGTTTGGACGACTTTGGCTGGCAAGGTGAGATAAAATGCACGTCACGCTCACGGGGTTCACGTCGAGATCGCCCTCGCTGCGTTGCACGGAATCCGCAAGCGCTGCTAGGTTGACGTTCATGACGAGCACAGGCCACTACATCCCGGAGGTCACCTATATGACCACCGCTCTGGGGTGTCGTCTGCCGTTCGCTCGCGTTCTCTGTTGTCGAATGTCCTGATCCGAATCCGCCGCGCTCGCGGCATTCCGTTCTGACATCTCCCGCTCGGCCATTTTCGTGGTTCTGGGCGCGACAACACCACGAGGACCCTCGATGACTGCCACACTTGATCACCGCATAGCCACGACCACCACCCGCCCGTCTGCGACCCGACCAACCGGTTCCCGAGTCGCCGCGCCTGCTCGTCCTCCTCGTCCACTGGGAGTACCCAGCCCGAAAAAGGCAGCCAAGATTCACATCGCCACCCCGCAACTACATCTGTCGACCAAGCCGGCGGCAGTGGTGTTGCGGGCTGCACGCCTGCACGGCCCGGTGTTCCGCGATGCGGCGTCCGGCGCTTCCGGCTTGAGCATCTCCACCGTGAACCGTCAGGTCAGCGCTCTTCTGAAGGTCGGCTTGCTGCGCGAGCGCGCAGACCTAGCGCCTGCCGGAGCCATCGGTCGCCCGCGACTGCCTTTCGAGCTGAACACGGCCGAGTTTCTGACGGTCGGAATCCATATCGGCCTCAAGGTCACCTCCATCACCACCCACGACCTGTTTCACCGCGTTGTCGGTGCCATCCAGATCCCGACCCCGATCGCCGACAGCCCCGAGCAGACACTGACGGCCATCGGCCTGAGCGCGAAGCGTTTCCTGTCGCGGTGGCAGAACAAGAAGGTGCTGTGGGCCGGCGTCGCGCTGGCCGGACGGGTCGACAAGGCAGGACGCGTCACCCACCCTCGTCTCGGATGGCAGTCCGCACCTGTGGGTGAAGTCCTCGCCTCGGTCATCGGACTGCCGATCTCGGTTGCCTCCCATGTCGAGGCGATGGCCGCAGCCGAACTCCTGCTGAACCCACAGGCCGAATTGTTGGTCGATCCGGGTCAGGAGGGCGGCAGCTTCGTGTACTTCTACGCCCGCGAGACAGTCGGCATCGCCTTCACCGTCGGCGGCAGCGTCTACACCCCCACGGCCGGCCCGCCGGAGATCGGGCACTTCCCGGTCGGGCGTACCGAACTTCTCGACCCGCACGGCACCGGCCGGCTCGAACCGACCGTCAGCGATACCGGCATCGTGGACGCCGCGATCGCCGCCGGCCTGACGATCGAGTCGGTGGAAGACGTGCACCAGTTGGCTGCGGAGGGCAACGAGATCTCCCGAGCCATCCTGGACGAGCGCGCACAGCTGCTCGGCAAGGCAGTCGGCCTCATCGCCGATATCTTCAACCCGGACCACGTGGTCCTCGGTGGGCAGGCGTTCACCGATGCACCGTCGACCCTCCCGATCGTCGCCCAGGCCGTTCGCGACACCTCGGTCGCCGAGCGCCGCGACGTGCGGGTGTCACGCTCAGGCGCCACTGTCCAGCAACAAGCCGCCGGTGCGGTGTCCCTCGATGCGATCTACAGCGATCCGGTGGAAGCCCTCTCCCGAACTTGAGCCTTTGGCTCGCTGACGCTCGCGTGGCGGGCGGCCTGAGCGCGTCGTCTTCCCGCGTCTTCGCATCGCTGCGCTCGCTCATCCTTAGTCCAGACAACGCGGGCCGCCCGCCGGGCGGTGCCGGTTCGGATGAGGAAGCTAAGCGCATTTAATCAGTGGTGCGCTTGTGGTACGCGCGCAAGGCAAATGGCGCGAAGATCAAGGTCAGCGCTATCGACCAGAGAACCGTCGAGAGCTCAGGATTCTGCAGCGGCCACGGGGCTTCCGGGGGCGCTGCCGGTCCGTTGCCCCATAGTTCACGCATCGACTGGACGAGCGATGATATCGGGTTCCACTCCGCGATCGTGCGCAGCCAACTGGGCATCGGCTCCGTGGGCACGAAGGCGTTGGACAGGAACGTGATCGGGAACAGCAGGGTGAACATCACCCCGTTCACAGCCTCCGGCGACCGCATCACCGAACCGATGAGAATGCCGAACCAGATCATGGCGAAGCCGAAGAGCAGCACCAGGGCGAAGGCGAGGACCGCTTTCGCAAAACCCTCGTTGATCCGCCACCCGATGAGCAGTCCGGTGAGAGCCATGACGACGATACCGATGGACGAGTGGATCAGCGCTGCCACGGATCGTCCGACGAGTACCGATGAGCGCGCCATCGGCAGTGACCGGAATCGGTCGATGATGCCCTTCTCGAGATCGTTGGTCAGACCGAGCGCGACGATGAAGGCAGAGAACGCGATGGTCTGTCCCATGATCCCGGGGAGCAGCCATTCCTTGTAGTCGAAGCCGTCGCCGGGGCTGATGGACGCGCCGAAGACGTATGCGAACAGCAGCACGAACATGATCGGCTGCACCGTCACGTCCGAGAGCATCTCGGGCTGACGTTTGGTGTGAATCAGGTTGCGGCGCACCATCACCAGTGACTCGCGCACGATGTCTGGTTTGCCGATCGCCGATCGCGGCGTTGCCTTTGTCGCTCCGGCGTTGCTGGTTGTGGTGGTCATGACTTGTTCTCCTCGGCGTCTGCGTCGGCGTCTTCAGCGCGGTGTCCGGTGAGGGAGAGGAAGACGTCGTCAAGGCTTGGGCGGGTGAGTCCGATGTCGTCGACAGCGATCTCGCTGCGTTCGAAGATGCCGGCGATCTTGGTGAGATCGGCGATGCCGTCAGCGCTTGCGGTCAGCTGTCGCTGCGACTCGTCGACGAAGACCTCTCCGCTGTTCTCCCGCAGGAGCCGGGTCGCCTCGGGTAGGTCTTCGGCAGCGGAGACCGTCAGGACCAGACTGGCCTTGCCCGCCTGTTCCTTGAGCTGTAACGGGGTACCGGCTGCGATGATCTTGCCTTTGTCGATGACGACGATGTCGTCGGCCAGTTGGTCGGCCTCTTCGAGATATTGGGTGGTCAGCAGCAGGGTCGTGCCATGGCTGACGAGCGACTTGAGCACGTCCCAGAGTTCCTGACGGCTTCTCGGGTCGAGACCTGTCGTCGGTTCGTCGAGAAACAGCACCGGCGGTGAGGCCAGCAGGCTGACGGCGAGATCGAGTCGGCGCCGCATACCGCCCGAGTAGGTCTTGACCACCCGGTCGGCAGCATCGGTGAGAGAGAATTGCTCGAGCAGTCGATCACCAGCTGCGCGGACCTCCTTGCGGGGCAGGCCGTAGAGGCTGCCGATCATCCAAAGATTCTCGCGGCCGGTGAGTAATTCGTCGACGGTGGCGGCCTGCCCGGTCAGGCCCATGCTGCTGCGGACCAGATCCGGATTTTCCGTCACGTCGTAGCCCGCGATGCGGGCGGTACCCGAGGTGGGCAGGCTCAGCGTGGTCATCATCCGGACGATGGTGGTCTTGCCTGCGCCGTTGGGGCCGAGCAGACCCAGTACCGAGCCCGGCGGGACCTTGAAACTCACTCCGTCGACGGCTCGGACGCCGTCGAACTCTTTGACCAGGTCGATGGCCTCGATGGCGTATTCGGTGGTGACTGCTGTGGAAGTCATGGGGCTTACCGTAGCGACCGAGTCGGACATCGGGCCAGCAGTTTTCTTGCTGATCGTTGACACGTTGTTCTCCTAGTTGCTTGTCGAGTCAGATCGCATCGGATCCGTCGCGGAAATGTTGTCGGCTGTTCATCTCGAGATCGGTTCTGTCATCCTCCGAGTTGAAGCGAACTTGAAGTCAAGAGCTGTAGCGGGTCCACTCGGTGTTCATCGTCCCCGGCATCGGAAACCCGACGGGGCGGAGTCGGGATCAGGGCACCTGTTGCAGTTTGATCTGTGCGCCCCATGGATCACTGATGGTCGCGAGTCGTCCATACGGGGTGTCCATCGGGGCGGCGACGACGGTGCCGCCGAGTTCCCCGACTCGTGCGGCCGTGGCATCGGCGTCGGCGACACCGATGTAGATCGACCAGTGTGACGGCACTTCGGCGGGTAAGAAGCCGCGACCGTCCATGATCCCGGCGTACCCCTCGCCCGGCTTGGTGTCGGGCAGACTCAACTGGGCGTAACGGAACTCGTCGGTGTCGCTGAGGGTGATGGTCTGTCGCCCGGTGACCGCCGGGTAGAACTCGACCGCCTTCGCGAAGTCGGTGCTCAGCAGCTCGAAGTAGCAGGGTGCATTGGCCTCCATGTAGAGCTGAAAGCCTTTGTGCTCAAGAGGTTCCCAGAGTCCGAAGACTGCGCCGTGACCGTTCCGGCCGCCGTTGGATCCCGAATCGCTGCCCGGATCCATCACGATCGCCATCGTCCCCTGCCCGGGGATCTCCATCGGTTCGACGAAGACGCTGCCACCTGAGGTCGAGACCTGCTTGACGGTCGCCTCGATGTCCGGTGTCTGGAAGTACGTGCACCAGAAGTCGGGCATGTCCGGGCTCTGTTTCGGTCCCAGGCCCGCGACGAGTTTGCCCTGGTAGGTGAACTGCGAGTAACCGCCCATCTGCTGATCCGGTTCGGTCCGGTCCCACCCGAACAGGTCGCCGTAGAACGTGGCGGCGCGATCCGGCTCGGTGCTGGACAAATCGATCCAGACGGCGACGCCGTCCGGATGTGAGTCGATGGCTGGCATGGCGGGCTCCTTGTGAGGTTCGAAGGTCGTCACAGGCATAGACCGGGGCCGGTGCCGGAACTCATCGCAAGCAGCCTGTCGCGTCGTCAGCTCCGCATCTGCGGACGTTTCGGCTTGACATGGTCGCAATAGCGGTCGAACCTCAACAGGTGAGTGAAGTACGAATTCGGCAGGCGGCCGAACTCCTGGGGATCAGCGACGACACCGTTCGCCGGTTGATCGCGGGGGGTCAGCTGCGTTCATACACCGATGACAGCGGCAGACAGGTCGTCGACGGGGCAGATCTGGCGCGACTGGCCAGTGAACGCGCGCCTGCGCTCTCGAGCGCCGACGCACCGGTGGTGCGTTCGGCCCGCAACCGTTTCGTCGGACTTGTCACGGAGGTGAAGTCGGATCCGGTGATGAGCCAGGTGACCCTGCAATGCGGACCGTTCGAAGTGACATCGCTGATGAGTACCGATGCCGTCCGCGAACTCGATCTCAAACCCGGCTCGGTGGCGACGGCCGTCATCAAGGCCACGAACGTCATCGTAGAAACGAGAACCGGAGAATGAGAAGCAAGATACTTGCCGTGGTCGCGGCATCGGTGATGAGCGCGGGATTGTTGGCCGGATGCTCCTCTAGCAGTGACAACGACGGCTCTTCGGGCGCCACGACGGGTGCGGGCGCCGAGAAGGTCACGCTCACCGTATTCGCCGCGGCGTCGCTGAAGAAGAGCTTCACCGACCTCGCGACGGCGTTCTCCGAGGACCACCCCGACATCGAGGTGAAGTTCAACTTCGACGGCTCCCAGGCGTTGGTCACCCAGATCGAGCAGGGTGCCCCGGTCGATGTCCTGGCCACCGCCGACGAGAAGAGCATGGACAAGCTCGGCGGCAAGATCACCGATCCCCAGGTCTTCGCGACCAACGTCCTGACGATCGTCACCCAGCCGGGCAACCCCAAGAACATCCGGAGCCTGTCCGATCTGTCCAAGCCCGATGTCACGACGGTGATCTGTGCGGGCGACGTGCCGTGTGGCAACGCCACCGCCGAGATCGAGGAGAACACCGGGGTCGACATCAAGCCGGTCAGCGAGGAGACCGCGGTCACCGGCGTGCTCACCAAGGTGCAGACCAAACAGGCCGACGCCGGTCTCGTGTACGTCACCGATGCCACCGGTGCCGGCGACACCGTCACCTCCGTCTCCGATCCCGCCTTTGCTGCGGTGGTCAACAAGTATCCGATCGGCGTCGTCGCGGCGACCAAGAACAGAGAAGCCGCACAACTTTTCGTCGACATGGTGCTCGGAACGAAGGGCAGTGGGCTGCTCGAGTCGCAGGGATTCGGGCCTGCGAAGTGAAAAACTCCGGATCCGCACTGAAAGCGGTTCCGGCCTGGCTCTACCTGCCGGCCGCGATCGGTGTCGCGCTTGTGATGCTGCCGCCGATCGCGCTGGCGGTGAACACCCCGTGGGATGACTTCTGGGCCAACATCACCTCCGAATCATCCGTTGATGCACTGACGTTGAGCCTGCGGACGGCCGCAGTCAGTACGGTGCTCTGCATTGTGCTCGGTGTCCCGATGGCCATCGTGTTCGCCCGCCGCGGCGGTATGCCGATCCGGGTCTTGCGATCAGTCGTGCTGCTGCCGCTGGTGTTGCCCCCGGTCGTCGGTGGCATCGGATTGTTGTACGCCTTCGGCAAGTTCGGTCTGGTCGGTGAACCGCTGTCGTCCATCGGTATCGACATCGCCTTCTCGACGACTGCCGTCATTCTGGCCCAGACCTTCGTGGCGTTGCCGTTCCTGGTGATCAGCCTCGAAGGTGCGCTACGCAGCATCGGCAGTCGTTATGAACAGGTCGCCGCCACGCTGGGCGCGTCACCGACGCGCACTCTGTGGAAAGTCACCATGCCGCTGGTGTTTCCGGCGCTGCTGTCCGGCATGGTGCTGGCCTTCGCCCGGGCGCTCGGCGAGTTCGGTGCCACGATCACCTTCGCGGGCAACCTCCAAGGCGTGACCCAGACGGCGCCGCTGGCCATCTATGTGGAGTCGATCAGCGATCCGCAGCAGGCACTACCACTCTCGATCGTGCTCGTGGTGGTGGCGCTGCTGGTTGTTGTCGCGGTTCATCTGCGCGACTCCACGAGGACGATGTCGCTGTGACCGGCGATATGGTCGCGGAACTGCGCAGCGACTTACCGCTTCTCGACGTGAAGCTACACATCCCTGCCGGTCACACGGTCGCCGTGCTGGGGCCCAACGGTGCCGGTAAGAGCACTCTGATGAACATGCTGGCCGGCTTGTTGCAGCCTACGTCTGGTTCGATTCGCGTGGGCGACCGCGAATTGGTCAGTCCGAGAACCTACGTACCTCCGCACAAACGCGGGATCGCGATGCTGTCGCAGCAAGGCATGCTCTTCCCGCACCTGACGGTGAAGCAGAACGTGGCCTTCGCGCCGGCCGCAGCGCATCTTCCGCGCGCCGAAGTGCGATCCCGGACCACACGATGGCTGGATGCAGTCGACGCCGCCGAACTGGCCGACCGTAAACCCGGGCAACTGTCCGGCGGGCAATCGCAGCGGGTCGCCTTGGCCCGGGCACTGGCCGCGGACCCCGATCTGCTGCTTCTCGACGAACCCTTCAGTGCACTTGATGTCGATGTGGTGCACAGGGTCCGGTCGATGCTTCGGCGCATCCTGCAGGATCGCACCCGCACCACCCTGCTGGTCACCCACGATGTCGCCGACGCGGTCACCCTCGCCGATTCGGCGATCATTCTCGGCGAGGGAAAAGTCGTTGCCCAGGGGCCTGTGCGCGAGCTCCTGGCCAGTCCTGCCAACCAATTCGCCGCGCAACTGGCCGGACTCAATCTGATCAGTGGTCGCTGGTCGGGTGGGGTCGTGGAGGCCGGCGGGTTCGCCATCGCGGGGATGGTGGATGAGACGCCGGCCGCGGGCGCATCCGCGATGGCCGCATTCTCGCCACGCGCGGTGGCCGTGTACCGGACGCCTCCATCGGGGAGTCCGCGTAACGTCGTCAAAGGTGTTGTGGCGCAGGTAGTGCCGCAGGGAGATCTGGCGCGCGTCGACTGCCTGGTCGGCGACGGTGTGGTCACCGCGGCGATCACCTGGGCTGCAGCGAGCGAACTCGGACTGGTCGCCGACGACGAGGTGGCTCTGGTCATCAAGGCGACAGAGGTCACCGTGTACGCGGCGAGATAGCCGTGCCAACCCGTGATCCGCGATCGTCAAAACCCGACACCATAACCCGACTTCCCGTGTAAGCCGCTTCTATCAGGTGGTTCGGTGACCACACCGCTCCGATTCGAGGGGACAAGTCATGGCAGGTATACCGATGAGACGTGCACTGTCGCTGGGTGCGACGGATGCCCTCGCCTCTGCGGTCGTGGCCGTGGGCGCGGGCGGTGCGAACGCGGCCCCCTCGGGCTCCCATGTCTACACGTTCAAAGGCCACAGCGAGTAGCGGTCTGAGTTCAGACGATCCGCTGTCGGGACTGTTCGGCAGCAGCTAGGGCCGGGGGGTCGCCGGGGGTCGCCGGCGTCTGACGACGTGATTGACATCACGCGTCCGCCTACCTATCGTAACTGAAGTGACATCAGTTCAGTTCGTTGCGAGGGTCGAGGAAAGCCGATGACGTGCATCTGTTGAACAAGGCGGGAATCGCGCTCATCGCGACTGCGGCGCTGATCGTGAGTGGGTGCGGTGGTTCATCCCCGTCCGGACCTGTCGAAGGGAGCTGGGACGACGTCCTCGCCGCGGCGAACGAAGAGGGATCGGTGGTGCTCTATTCGACACAACATCCGGAGAACCTCGAGAAGCTGAAAGTCGCTTTCCAGCAGAAGTATCCGGAGATAGCCCTGGAGTTTGTCCGCGGTACCGATGTGGAGATGAACCCGAGGGTCGAAACCGAGAACCGGACAGGCAAGGGGACTGCGGATGTCCACATGGTGTCGGACCCGGCGTGGATCACGAACGCGGCCGACTCGGGAGCGTACTCAACGGAGATCGTGGGGCCGGCATTCGACAACCCGGCCTTCGAACGAGCCGACAGCGTCATCAACAATCGCTTCTTCCTGACCAGTGCGGCGGTCTTCGCCCTCGGGTGGAACACGAACGCACTTCCGGGCGGCCTCGCCACCCCGGACGATCTCTTCGACCCTGCACTGAAAGGCAAGGTCGGCGTGGTCAACCCGGCAGGCTTCGCCGCTGTCGTCGATGAATACCAGTTCTTCGAGAACAATTGGGGATCAGATGATTTCAACCAGAGGCTCGCGGCGATGGATCCAAGGGTCTACCCGAGCGCACTCGGTATCGCGCAGGCCCTGAGCTCAGGCGAGATCTCGGCGACGCCGATGGTCCAGCCACTGTTGCGTGAGGTGGCTGCCGGCGCGCCCGTCGATTGGGCGCTACCCGACCCCGCGTGGGGCACGCCCTGGTACTCGCATGTGCTCTCATCGGCGCCGCACCCGAACGCGGCCCAGGTGCTGGCGGACTTCATGGTGACCGTCGAGGGGCAGACCGCGTTGTCATTCGGATACGGCAGTGCCCTACCCGGCATCCCCGACTCAGTGGCTCGCGCTCAGGACATCCCATTACCCGACATCAAAACTCTGACGCCGGAGAAGATCTCACAATTTCAAGAACAGTGGGAGAAGTCATTTCTCGGCTAGTGGCCGGTGGTGAACGCTTCCGTGACACAGTTGCCGTGGTGGTCGGCGGGGCCTCGGGTATCGGGGCCGCAGTCGTAGTGCAGCTCGTGGCGGAGGGGTGCACCGCGGTCTACATCGCCGACATCGACGGTGTCTCGGCGTCGGCCGTTGCGGTATCGAACCCCCGTGCCCACTACGCCGAGGTGGACGTCCGTGATGCGGGCGCCGTCGACAGCTTCTTCGCGGATGTGCTTGCCGCGGAGGGCCGTATCGATATCGTTGTCCATGCGGCAGGCGTAGACGATCCGCGCGCCAAGGCTGCGATGCACGAAGCACGCGAAGCGGGTGCGCCCCTCGACATCTTCAGGACCCTGGACCACGATCAGTGGAGTCGGGTCATGCGCATCAATCTCGATGGCACCTTTCATGTCCTGCAGGCCGCGGTGCGGGCGATGCACCCGGCGCGGTCGGGTGCGATCGTGGTGATCGGCTCCTCCGCGGCATTCGACACCTTGGCAGGGTACGGCCACTACGCGGCGTCAAAAGCCGGGGTACATGCACTGGCACAGTCGGTCGCCAAAGAGGTGGCGGGGCTGGGGATCCGGGTCAACGTCATCGCGCCAGGACCGGTGGACACCCCCATGGCGGCGCGGACACCCGATTCGGTGCGCAAGCAGATGGCCGCCTCGGGGGCGATCGGCTACGCCTCCGCAGAGGAGTTGGCCGCCAACATCTTGTTTCTCGCCTCACCCGCCTCCTCGAATGTGGTGGGTGCGGTACTGCTCAGCAACGGTGGTCGGTTCACCGTCTGAGACCTCGTTTCGGTTAAGTGAGCTACTGCGGAAGGACGCTGATCGATGCCCGAACACTCTTACGACCTGCTGGTGATCGGAGCCGGGATGGCCGGTCTGACCGCAGCGGCGAGAGCTGCCACCGAGGGGAGGTCGGTGTGCGTCGTCGAGGTCGCTGCAGAGGTCGGCGGATCAGCAAGGTTTGCCGGTTACGCCTGGACCGCGCCGGATCGAACGGTCATGGCGCGACACAATCCGCTCGGCGATCCGATCCTGCGGGACGCACTCGTCGATGGGTTCGCAGTGGGCATCGACTGGATTCGATCCGTCGGTGTCACGGTCGATCCGGCACAACCGATCCTGAGCTTCGGGCGGGGACACAAGTTCGACACCAACCACTATGTCGACACGTGCAAGCGGATCGTGCTCGACAGCGGCGGACAGCTTCTGCTGAACACCGCAACCGAGTCGCTGCTGACCGAGGCCGGCGATGTGGTCGGGGCTCGGGTGACCGGGGAAGCCGGCGCGGCCGACATCTCGGCGGTGAACACACTTCTTGCGACCGGGGGATTTCAGGGCAACAGTGACCTTCTGGCCCGGTACGTTCATCCCGACGCGGCAGCAATGCAATTGCGGTCGAACCCGAACAGTGTCGGCGCCGGCCTTCGGCTCGCGCAGCGTGCCGGTGCCGCGGCCGGCGTAGACGACGCGGGGTTCTATGGGCACCTCATTCCCGCCGGTGTCGCATTCGCGGACTCCGGCGATTTCGTCGATCTGTCGCTGTATTACAGCGAACATGCATTGCTGTTCAACACCGCCGGCCACCGCTTCGTCGACGAGACGCTGGGCGACCACCTCACCACGATGGCGCTGCTCGACCAGCCGGAGAGTCGTGGACTGCTGATAGCGGATGCGCGCGTCCACCGCGACTGGATGCTCGCCTCGTACGTCGAAGGAGCGGTCGCCGTCGACAAGTTCACGGTGGCGGACAAAAGAGGTGGCCGGGTAGGTGTCGCCCAAGACTTGTCGGAGTTCGAGTACTTACCCGACGACTGGGGCTACGACGGACCGGCCATCGCCGAGCAGATCGCAGACTTCAACAGACGGGCCGGCGCGCATGCCGAAGTGATACCGGGCCGGGAGCTCGACCGGCAGCCACTGGACGAACCGCCCTATTACCTGATCGAGGCGGCTCCGGCGATCACCTTCCCCTTCTACGGCGTGCGAATCAATGCGCAGGCCCGGGTGCTCGACCCGGGTGGCGCGCCGATCACGGGCCTGCTGGCAGCGGGTTCGGACACGGGCGGGCTGTGGAACCGCGCCTACGCCGGTGGTCTCGCGACCGCGTTGGTGTTCGGGCTGGCGGCCGCTGAGACGGCTCTGGAGGCGTCGCGGTCCTGACCCGATAGGGCATCTGAGTTGATCAGCGCGCTAAGAAAAAATGAAGTGGATTCAGTTCAAATTAGTGGTCCCCGGTGATTGACATCACAACCGAACCCGGTTAAGTTTCAAACTGACATCAGTTCAGTTTGGCGAAAGGTGAGCAATGCCCCTGCCGGCGACACGTGCGGAGACGCTGGATCACATCGCCTGATCGCCGGTTTCGCCGGTACCACCGTTCGACCTCTAATCGACGAGAACCCTCACCCCGGGGTTCGGGAGAGAAAGTTCAAGCACAATGAGATCACTCACGAAAGCGATTGCGACAGTCGCCATCGCCGCGTCCGCGTTCGGTATCGCCGCATGCGGGGGCAGCTCTTCCTCCTCGGGTCCGGTAGATGGCAGCTGGGATGACGTCGTCGCTGCCGCGAACAAGGAGGGCAGCGTGATGCTGTACTCCAGCCAGAAACCGGCGAACCTGGACGCGCTGAAGGCGGCGTTCAACGCCAAATATCCCGACATATCAATGGATTTCGTCCGCGGCACCGACGCGGAGATCAATCCGCGGATCGAGACCGAGAACAAGACCGGTAAAGGCATCGCCGACGTTCACATGCTGACCGACGCGGGGTGGATCCAGAACGCGGCCGAATCCGGTGCGTACTCCGCCGACCTGCTCGGCCCCGCGCTGGAAGCGCCGGCATACGAACCGGACAAGAGCGTCATCAACGATCGGTTCTTCCTGTCCAGCGCGGCCGTGTTCGCGCTCGGCTGGAACACCACTGCCGTTCCCGGAGGCCTGACCACGCCGCAGGACATCCTGAATCCCGCATACAAGGGCAAGATCGGCATCGTCAATCCGACGGGGATCGCCTCCTACGTCGATCTGTACCGTTACTACGCCAAGACATACGGTGAGGATTACTGGGAGAAGTTGGCAGCGCTCGAACCCCGCGTCTATCCCAGCGCTCTCGGTGTGGCGCAGGCGTTGACGTCGGGCGAAGTGGTTGTCTCCCCGTCGGTGCAGCCACTCGTCACCGAGGTCGAGGCAGGCGCACCCGTGAACTGGAAGCTCCCGCCGACTCCGTGGGGCACGCCTTGGTACAGCCAGGTCGTCGGAGTTGCTCCGCATCCCAACGCCGCACAGGTTCTCGCCGACTTCATGGTCACCGCAGAGGGCCAGACGGCACTCAACTCGGGATATGCCGCTGCCCTGCCCGACATCCCGGGTGCGGTCGCACGAGCTCAGGACATCGCGTCGCCTGATGTCGCCGACCTGACTCCCGAGAAGGTCGAGCAGTACTCCGAGCAGTGGCAGAAGCTTTTCCAGGGCTGACCGAACACCGCATCAGCCCCCCGATCCCCGAGATGAGAGAAGACGCCATGGACCGCACGCCACAACAGTTCCTCGGAACCAACGTGTTGATCACGGGCGCTTCCAAGGGGATCGGGGGCGCGTGCGCACAGGCCTTCTCGCGGCACGGTGCGAACGTGTGGCTGACCGATGTCGACGACGCGGCCGGGCGCATGCACGCGGCCACGCTGGGCGAAGGCGTCCACTATCGTCATCTCGACGTCACGTCGGAATCCGACTGGGCAACCGTGACAGCGGAGATATCGGGCCATGGACCCCTGCACGTTCTCGTCAACAGTGCCGGGGCAGCGATCAAGGCGCCGCTCACAGGCACTTCGCTCGATCAGTTCCGAACGATGGTCGACCTGAACTTGACCGGCACATTTCTCGGGATCAAGGCAGCCGCCGGTGCGATGTCGGCGGGCGGTTCCATAATCAACCTCGCGTCGTTGCGGGGAGTTCTGGCCACCGCTGAACTCGGCGCCTACGGTGCGTCGAAGTTCGGCGTCCGCGCGCTCACCAAGGTCGCAGCGCTCGAGCTCGCGGATCGCGGGATCCGGGTCAACGCAGTCTGCCCGGGCAGTATCGACACCGCGATCACGGCCTCGGCCGGCTTCGCCGCCGACGACGTCGAGGCGTACGTGAGAAGCATCCCGATGCAGCGACGCGGTACGCCGGCCGAGGTGGCGAAGGTGATCCTCTTCCTGGCCGGCGACGACAGCAGTTACGTCACCGGCACCGACATGCTCGTGGACGGCGGTACCGCCGCCGGCGTGCGCACACCTAAGAAATCAACGCAGAAGGTATGAGATGACCTCAGAATTCAGAGTTTCCGGTCTGACGAAGACCTATGGATCGAACGTGGTCGTCGACCAACTCGACCTGACGATCGAGGAGGGCGAGTTCTTGGTCCTCCTCGGTCCCAGCGGCTGCGGCAAGACCACGACGCTACGGTGCCTTGCGGGTCTGGAGACACCGCAGGACGGCACGATCGCCTTCAAGGACCGGATCATGTTCGACGGTGGGGAGCACGTCAACGTCCCCGCGCACAAACGGAACATCGGCATGGTGTTCCAGTCCTACGCGCTCTGGCCGCACATGACGGTGCGCAAGAACATCCAGTACCCGCTCAAGGTCCGGAAGATGAAGCAGGCCATCGCCGACGGCGCAGTCGAGGCGGCGGCCGGGATGGTCGATTGCGGACAACTGCTCGACCGGTTCCCATCACAGCTCAGTGGAGGGCAACAGCAACGGGTCGCGGTGGCACGTGGGCTGGTCGCACAACCTGATCTGGTGCTGTTCGATGAGCCACTGAGCAACCTCGATGCACGGCTCCGGGACCAGGTGCGGTCGCAGATCCATCAGCTGCATCAGAACCTCGGTTTCACGGCGGTTTTCGTCACACATGATCAGGCCGAGGCCTTCGCGCTCGGCGATCGGTTGGCGATCATGAAGTCCGGCAAGATCGAACAGTACGACGCCCCCGAGCATGTCTTCGAGAATCCGGTCTCCGAGTACGTCGCGGCATTCATCGGAATGGGGAACCGGCTCGAGCTACGGCGCGGTCATGACGGCTGGATCACCTCGGCGGACGACCCGATCGATCTGCGGCACTCCGTGGTCCGCGGTCTGGCGGACGAAGGTACATCGGCCGTTGCGCGCTTCCGGCCGGACGACCTGCTTCTGCATCAATCGATGGCCGAGGTGCCCGCCGGCAATGTCGCCCTGCATGCCGAACTGGTGACCTACGAATACGGCGGCCGGCATTTCGATGTGACGGTCAAGAGCGGCAGTGAGGAGTTGACCCTCCGCGCTGCGGCATCCGAACACAGTGCGGCCCTGCGGAAGAGCAAACCAGGTGCGCCGATGGTGGTCAGCTTCTCCCCGTCAGCGCTTCGGGTGTTCGCCGGCGACGATGCCGATCGCTCGGCGGCAGCAGAGCTTGCGCCGAAGCGTGCCAAGGAGACGGTCTGATGGCAACGCTCACCGCAGAACCCGAATCACCACCCACGGCGCCTGGCGGGCGTTCTCCACGCGCAGTGATACCTGCGCACTGGCGGAGCCGCATCTGGTACGGCGCGCTGATGGCGATACTCGCCTATCTCGTTCTCCTGCCGATGATTCGACTGCAGCTCCTGGCGTTCGAGAACGGCGGGCAGGGTTATCGCACCACCTATGGTCGCTTCGACATCGCCGAGACGATCTGGACCACCATCGCCTTGGCGCTGGGGTCCCTCGTCATCGCACTGGTGCTCGGCACGCTCCTGGCCTTCGCCGCGAGCAGACTGCCGGCGAAACTGGGATTCCTGCGGATCATCCCCATTCTGCCCATCGTCATGCCTGCGGTCGCAAACATCGTGGGCTGGGCGTTCCTGCTCTCGCCCGGCCCGGGGTACCTGAACGTGCTTCTCCGAAAGTTGCCCTGGTGGAGTGGATCCGACAGCGGACCGATCGACGTGTACACCGTCCCGTGGATCATCATCCTCACCGGGTTCGGGCTCACCTCGTTCGTCTATCTCTTCGTCAGCTCAGGGATGCAGAACATCAGTTCTGAGCACTTGGAGGCCGCCCAGGTCAGCGGGTCGTCGACCGTCGGTGTCTTCTTCAAGGTCGTGCTTCCCCTGTTGCGGCCGTCCCTCATCTACGGCGGCGGCATCGCGTTCCTGCTCGGACTGGGACAGTTCACCGGACCGTTGTTGCTGGGTCAGAACAGTGGTGTGAAGGTCCTGACCACCGAGATGTACCGCCGGGTGTCGGAATCGCCATCCGACTTCGCGGCCGCCGCCGCCGCCGGCTCACCGCTGGTGATCTTCGGTATCGCACTGGTGCTGGTCCAGAAGCTGATGCTGGGCAACCAGACCCGTTTCGTCACACACGGCGGGAAGGCTTTCGCGCCGCCGACCGGCAAGGGCACCTGGGCGACGGTCACCATCTCGTTGTTCGCGCTCTTTGCACTGGTGATACCGCTCGTGGGCTTGGTCATCGTCTCGTTGACCCCGTACTGGTCAGGGTCGCTGTCGTGGGGTCTGTTCACCCTCGACAACTTTCGTGAGTTGTTCCGCACGGATGCGATCGTCGAATCCGTCGTCACGAGCGTCGTCACCTCGCTGGGTGCTGTCGTCATCGTCGTGCCCATCGGATATCTGATGGCCAATCTCCTGGTACGGGGTCGGCGGTTCAAGATCTTGGCGTTGATCGGCGATCTGATGACCGCGCTGCCCCTGGGCATTCCGGCAGTGATCTTCGGTGTCGGGTTCCTGCTGACCTACACCGAGCCGCCGTTCATCCTCTACGGCACCCGGACGGTGATCATCCTGGTCTACATCGTGCTGATGCTGCCGTTCGCGACCCGTATGCAGATGACCGCGATGCTGTCGCTCGGCAACACATACACCGAGGCCTCGGCTACGAGCGGCGCCTCACCATTCGTGACCAACATCCGAATCATGTTGCCGCTCATGCGTCCGACCATTCTCAGCGCGGTGGCTCTGATGTTCATCCTGCTCACCCACGAGTTCGCGGCGTCGCTGCTGGTGCGTGCGTCCACCACCCAGGTCATGGGCACACTGCTGTTCGACATGTGGCAGAACGGAACGTATCCGTTGGTGGCGGCGATGGCCCTGCTGATGACCGCGGTGACCACCGGTGGGGTGGCGATCGCCATGCTGGTCGGCGGCCGAAACGTGCTCAGCAAGCTGTGATATCCGGAAAGGGCTACGACGCAATGCATGGTGGTCGATCGCGGCTGCAGGACAAGGTGGTGCTGGTCACCGGTGCGACCGGGGGAATCGGTGTCGAGATAGTCAGGCGGCTGGCCTCGGAGGGCGCAGTCGTGGTGGCAACAGATCTCGACTCCGAACGTTGCGGGACGCTGATCGCGGGACTCGACGAACCGGATCGGCACCTGGCCCTCGGTCTGGACATCGCGTCGGAACCGCAATGGTCCGAGGTCGTCTCCTCGGTGTCGGACCGCTTTTCACGACTCGACGCGGTGATCAACAACGGTGCCATCGGCAGTCTGGGATCGGTGGTCGACGAAGACCTGGATCGCTACAACCGCGTCATCGAGGTCAGCCAGACAGGCACCTGGCTCGGGATGAAACACGCCGGAGCCTTCGTGGAGCGGTCCGGGGGCGGGTCGATCGTCAACATCTGCTCGATTCTCGGCACCGTCGGCGGGTTGGGGAACAGCTTTGCGTACGCGGCCGCGAAAGGCGCCGTGCGGACGATGACCAAGAACGCCGCCCTGTACTGGGCCACGAAGGGCGTGCGGGTCAACTCGATACATCCCGGATTCATCGAGACGCAGCAGCTGCTCGATCGCTACGAAGGCACCGAGCGCCATCAGGCGATGCTGGCGAACACCCCGATGGGTCGACTGGGCAAGGCCGCCGAAGTGGCAGCTGCCGTGGCATTTCTGGCCGGGGACGACGCCACGTTCATCACCGGCATCGAGCTGAACGTCGACGGGGGATGGACCGCCGCCTGAGCGGGTTCGACCGCAGGTTCGGGGTGGATGTCTTCATCGCACTGTGAAGACATCCACCCCGTCCTGGTTTTCGACGAGGAGCTTGCCGCGGTGAGCGAGTACATCGAGGTGTGCGAGCGTCTCGCAGGTGGCGACCATCTGATTGAAGTTGTCGAGAGTGTCGAACGGGCGCTCACGGCGGGTCCAGGTGAGTGCCTGCGCAACCGAGAGTCCGGTACCGGAGCTCAGCCCCTCCACGGCGGCAATGGTGGCCGCGAACCGCCGCTCGTGATGGGCGATCAGTTCGCGAACGCGGGCGTGGACCCCGGAGCCCGGGTCGCCGTGGGACGGCAGCATCATGCGGTCGCTGTCGTCGAGCATCAGGTTCAGTGATCGCAGGTACTTGTCCAGCGGAAGGTCCCAGTCCCCGAGTTCGAACCCGATGGACGGGGTGATCGTCGGCAGTACGTGGTCGCCGGTGAAGGTCACCGTGCGATCCAGGTCGTGGAAGACCATGTGTCCCTTGGTGTGTCCGGGGGTATGGACTGCGAACAGATCGTGACCGGGCAGGTCCAGGGGACCCTCCGACAGCCAACTGTCCGGTGGCTCCCAATCCGCCGCGACAAATGGCTCACCGACGGAGTCCTTGTACGCCTGCTCAGCTATCAGATGTGCACCTGCCCGGTTCAGTTCGCGAAGTGAGCTCTCGGGTACGTTGCTGCCCAGTCTGGCGATGGCGTCGATGCCGGCGGCCTCAGCGCTGCCGAGGTGGATCCGGCATCCGTGCCGGCGACGCAGTTCGACGGCGAACGTGTAGTGGTCACGATGCACGTGGGTGACGTAGATGTCGTGGATCGCGTCGGCCGTCCGTCCGATCTGGGCCAGGGCGGCAGTGATCTCCGCGTAGGTGGTCTCGCGATGCCATCCGCCATCGATGAGCGCTAGGCCGGAGTCGGTCTCGAGGACGTAGACATTGATCGCCCGTAGGCCGTCCCCGGGCATCTGCAGAGGAATCCGATGGACACCCTCGGCGACAGTGAAGCAACCGGGGTCGGACCAGGTGATCGTCACGGGGTGGTGAGCGGAACCATCGTCTGCTCGCTGCCGTACCAGATCATGCGCCTCCCACCCATGTCGCCGACATTGGCGACTGCCTCTTTCCATTCCGGGCTCGCCAGAGCGGCTTTGAGCGCCTCGGGAGACTCGAAGCTCAGTACCGACAGTCCATCCCAGCCGGCCGACTTCTCGTCGAAGGTCTCTTGGAGGTCGGTGTGCTGCCAGCGCAGGAGTCCGGGGAGCTTGTAGGTGGGTTCGGCGTGCTCCCCGCGCCACCAGTCGATGAACTGTTCGTGGGTCCAGGCGCTCGGCTTCGTGCCGAGAACGATCAAGTTGTACATGGGTTCTCCTAACTGAATTTGGGTCGATTCTGGGCCGCTGCGGAAGCCGAGTGAATTCGTCGAATACCGGACTAGGGCCGGACGATCCTCAAGGCCGCGTTGGTCACCGTGACGTTGATGTCGTCGATGGTCAGCTTCCCCTCCGGCCGATACCAGCGCCACACGCTGATGATGAGGGGTAGGACGAGTCGCCCCAGCATGCGTGGATCGTCGTCGATGAAGGCGCCGCTCTTGATCCCGGAGGCGATGAGGGCGGTCCACTTCACCTCGATCTCCTGGACGAGCTCGCGGCAGCGGATCCGCTCGGCTTCTTCTTTCTCGGACTGTCGGGGTGTCGCCAGCAAGTCCATGTGGTTCTGCAGGATCCGGCGCTGAAGGGCGTCGGTGGGGGAGGCCTCCAGCGCTGCCGTGACCGCGGCGCGCAGCGCTTCTTCGGGATCGGACTGCGAGGCCGTCGCCGCGTCGAATCGCTCGACGGAATCGGCCAATTCGAGACGCATGATGGTCAGAAGGCAATGCGCCTTCGATTCGAAGTAGTGATACAGCGCGGTCTGGCCGATGCCGACCTCGTCCGCGATCGATGCCCATTTGGTGTGTTCGTAACCGACCTTGCCGAACTGGTCGATGGCAGCAGAGAGGATGCGTGTTCGCTTGGAGCGCGGGCTCTCGCGCTTCACAGTGGCATCAACCGTCATTGTGGTCCCCCGGGATATCGTCATGTACGTCTTCACCCACGCTACCGCGTTTGAGCTGAACTCGGGTCGGTTAGTGCCACCAGCCGGGATGCCAGCCCCACCGCGTCCGGCCGGGAGAGCTTACCGACCCGATTCTGCGGCAGATCCTCCACCGTGAACAAGTATTCGGGCCACTTGAACTTGGGAAAGTCTGACTGCGCCAACTGCTCTGTGACGTCATGCAGGGTCAACTGTGGACCCCCGGTGACCACGAGCGCCGCTGCCCGTTCCCCGAGCAGATCGTCCGGCACCGGCACCACACAGACCTGGACCACCTGAGGGATCGAAGCTATCGCCGCTTCGAGCTCGTTGATGTCGATGTTGCGGCCACCGCGGATGATGATCTGCTTCTGCCGTCCCATCACCCTGATCGACCCGTCGGCGGCAACCTCGACGAGGTCTCCGGTCGGCAAGAATCCGTCTGCGGTCAGTTCCGGTGGTGTGGGGGTGCCGCCGCGGGCGTATCCCACGAACAGTGATGGACCCTTGACCTGAGCGTCACCGATCTCATCGGGAGGCACCGGGACGCCGACCCCGTCGACCGCGCGAACAATGGTTCCGGGGAAGGGCCGACCGTCTCGGCCGAGTCGGACCGCAGGTGGATCATCGAGTTGCGGGGTCGTGTGGCCCAGGCACTCGGACATTCCGAAGACGCGCAAAAAGGTGGTACCGAGATGGGTTTCGGCTTGGCGGAGTGTCCGTTCGTTCATCGGGCCACCGCCGATCGTCATCGCCCGCATCGATGAGAGCGTGCCCTCGGCGCCTTCGACCACCGACAGCTGCAGCGCCATGGTCGGAACGAGCATCGTCCACGCGACGCGTTCGCGAGCCATCACCTCCAGAGCGACGCTTGGTGACCATTTGCCGACCGAGACCATCGTCCCGCCGAGGTGGGCGGGCAGATACATGCCGAAGCAGAACGCGGCCACCGAGGACAGTGGGACGAACGCGCCGACCGGTTCTCCGGGCTGCAGGCCGACCGTGTCGATGGTGCTCTGACAGGCGTAGCGGATCGCTTGCTCGGACTGCACAACACATTTGGGCCGTCCGGTCGATCCGGACGTCATCGCGATCGCTGTGCCACCGTCCCACCGTTCGACGTCTCGGAAGGACCTGCGGGCGCGGAGACGATGCGTCTCGAAGGCATCGTGGAGTATCGGGAAGGCGGTGTCCGAGACAGCCCAGTGGGTCATCGATCTCGGTTCGGCGACAACGAGGTCCGGATCGATGTCCTCGATCGCCAGCTCGAACTCGGACTCGGCTGCATGTGGACTGAACACCGCGACCACGCCACCGCGGAGGCCCACGGCCAAGGCCGCCGCCACGGTGTGCCAGGTGTTGTCGGCCTGGATCAGAACCGTGGGAGCGCCCGCGTCGATACTCGC
Source organism: Williamsia sp. 1138 (assembly GCF_002095435.2). Taxonomy (GTDB): domain Bacteria; phylum Actinomycetota; class Actinomycetes; order Mycobacteriales; family Mycobacteriaceae; genus Williamsia. The sequence continues at coordinate 189,001 of NZ_MJEJ02000054.1, read as the reverse complement.
GATCCGGTCGGCCAACGTCTGCGCCGCAGCGACGACCTTGCTGGTGCTGTGGCGCCCGAGATCATCGACGACGGCGATCGAATCGGGCGCCGACGCGGCTCGTGCGAGCATCTCCTGGGCGAGAATCTTCACTGCGCTGTCTCTTTCCTGATGCGTTGGTGATGGGGAGTCGACGGAGTGATCACTGCGCGCCCGGCGATCGAGCCGGTACGCAGTAGCCGGTATACGTCGGCGGCCTCACTCAAAGGGTAGGTCGCCGTCTCGGCGTGGAGGCGGCCCCGGGCCGCCAGGTCGACGACGGCTTCGAGGTCGGCCCTGGTTCCCCAGAATGGGGCGTTGACCTGCCAGCCGTTGACCAGCCCGACGTCTTTGCCGATGGTGAGCCGGCCGCCGCCACTGCCGACCATCACCATTCGGCCACCGGGTGCGAGCAGGCGCGCGGCCGGTTCGACGGTGGTCGGTGCGCCGGCGAAGTCGAATACGAGATCGGCACCGCCGAGGGCGCGTATGGCGGATGTCGCGTCGTCGAGGGTGGGATGGGAGCTGAGCGCGCCCAGCGTCAGAGCAAGATCAAGAGACTCGGCCCGGGTGTCCACCGCGATGATCCGGGTGACACCCAGCTCACGAAGGATCTGAAGCGCCAAGTGGCCGAGCCCGCCGATACCGATCACCACCGCGACGGTCCGCGTGTCGACGAGGTCGGCATTGGTCCGGATCGCATGGTAGGCGGTCAATCCGGCGTCCGCGAGTGGTGCTGCCTCGGCGTGACCCAGGGAACCGATCGGTACCAGGACGTCGGCCGAGGGGACGAGCATGAACTCGGCGAGCCCGCCGGGGTGGCCCAGGCCGTTTCCGATGCGCGCGAGCCTGCCATCGGCATGCGGAGCCAGACGCAGGCAGTAGTTCTCGCGGCCCCGAAGACAGTTGCGGCACCGCCTGCACGACCAGATGCCGTGGACAACTGCCGATTCACCGACCCAGGCCTCGTCGGCCGAATCACCCACCGCCACCACCGTTCCCGCGACCTCGTGGCCGAGGGTGAGGGGAAGGGGGTAGTCGAATCGGCCGGCGTCGGCGTCCATGACGTGGAGATCCGAGCGGCACAGGCCGACCGCGCCGACCTCCAGCAGAAGTTCATCGCCCGTGGGTTGCGGCTTCGAAATCTCCCGCAATTGCGGAGATTCGCCCCACGCGATGAGCTGTACCGCCAACATCAGCGGGCGGTCCATCCGCCGTCGACGATGAGGGTCTGGCCGGTCATGTACGACGATGCATCGGACGCGAGAAACAAGACGGCGCCGTTGATCTCGCCGTCGACGCCGCCGCGGCCCAGCATGGTGTTACGACGCACCCAGCCGGCGGACTTCTCGTTCTCGAACAAACCATCGGTCATCTCGGTATCAAACCATCCGGGAACGACCGCATTGACCCGGATCCCACGGCGGCCCCATTGGCCGGCGAGTTCACGCGTCAGGCCCAGCGTCCCGGCCTTCGAGGCCGCGTAGCTGGCGCCCCCGATCGGCGCCGTGGACACCAGCCCGATGACCGAGGAGATGTTGATGAACGAGGCACCGCTCCCTTCGGGCAATTGTGTTGCGGCATAGGTGGCCAGGTGGAACCCCGCCACCAGGTTGAGCTCCATCACGGAGTTGAAGCCGTCGACGGTCTCGTCCTCGGCGAATGGGGGACCGGGGCGGCCGGCGTTGTTGACCAGGATGTCGAGGCGCCCGGATTCGCGTAGCGCGCGGTCGACGAGTTCTCTACGGTCGGCGTCCACAGTGACGTCGCACCGAATCGGGACGATGCGGGGGTCGGTTGCGGCCAGTTCTTCGAGTCGTTCGAGTCGCCGGGCAGCGGCGTACACGGTGGCGCCCGCTGCCGCGAGTGTGCGGGCGAATCCCAGGCCGAGACCCGAGGATGCACCCGTGACAACGGCGACCCGACCGCTCAGATCGAACAGTTCTGCGGGCGTCGATACTGCGACGGAAGTGTTGTCTGTCAATGTCTTCCCCTCGTCCTCAGTAGACCGCGGTCCGGCCGCCGTCGACCGGGATGATGGCGCCGGTGGTGTATCCCGCGGCGTCGCCCGCGAGGTGTGTCACGAGGCCGGCGATCTCGTCGGGATTGCCCAGACGACCGGCGGGCAGGCGGTCGACGATCTTGCCGATGAACTCGTCGTCCCAGTTCTCGGCCATGTCGGTGGCGAATCCGCCCGGCATGATGCAATTCACGCGAACCGTCGGACCGTACTCCTGCGCGTAGGCCATCGTCAGGGCGTTGAGCCCGTTCTTGGCCGCCGCGTACATCGCCTCCGGCGGACTCGGTCGTACCGCTCCGATGCTGGAGATGTTGATGATGGAACCGCCGCCGGCGGCCACCATACGTGCACCGGCGACTGCCATCAGCCGGAACGGCCCCTTGAGATTGACCTCGATGGTCTTGTCCCACAAAGACTCTGTCACCGACACCAGATTCTCGGCCAGCGGTGCGATACCAGCGTTGTTGACGACGACGTCGAGGCTGCCGTACGTGGCGATGATCTCGTCGACGGCCGGTTCGATCGACTCCCATTTGCCGACGTGCAGTGCGAACGGGTGAGCGCTGCCCGGCCCGGTATCGCCGAGGCTCCGGACAGCGGCCTCGCAGGCCTCGAGTTTGCGGCTCGAGACGATCACGGTGGCGCCGGCATCGCGCAGCCCGCGGGCGATCGCCAGTCCGAGACCGCGGCTGGCGCCGGTGACCAGTGCGACCTTGCCATCCAAATACGCTGTGCTCATTTGTATTTCTTCAATTCCAGTCGGGCGATCGTACGCAGGTGCACTTCATTGGGGCCATCCGCGATCTGGAGCGCGCGGGTGATGGCGTGCAGGCGGGCGAGGATCGTGTCGTCGCTGACGCCGGCGGCGCCGAAGGTCTGCACGGCGCGGTTGACCACGTTGTGCGCGACCTCCATAGCCGAGACCTTGATGGCCGCGACCTCGGAGCGTGCCGACGCATTGCCCTTGGTGTCCATCAACCAGGACGACTTGAGGACGAGGAGGCGGATCTGATCGATTTCGATGCGGCTCCGGGCGATCCACTCCCGAACCACTCCCTGGCTTGCCAGCGGTCCGCCGAACGCAACACGGTCGATCGAGCGTCGGCACATCATCTCGAGCGCGCGCTCGGCCATGCCGATGGCGCGCATGGCGTAGTGCATGCGGCCGGGGCCGAGTCGTCCCTGCGCGATGGCGAACCCGTCGCCCTCGGCGCCGAGCATGTTCGTCGCGGGCACCCGCACGTCTGTGAACTGGACTTCGCCGTGTCCGAGGCGGTCTTTGAAGCCGAACATCGGCAGATCGCGAAGGACCTCGACGCCGGGAGCGTCGGCGGGTACCAGGATCATGCTCTGCTGCCGGTACGTTGGACCTTCGGGGTCTGATTTGCCCATGAAGATTATGAGCTTGCAGTCCGGGTCCAGGACGCCGGAGGTGTACCACTTGCGGCCGTTGAGAACGTAGTCGTCCCCGTCGCGCAGGATGGTCGAGGTGATGTTGGTGGCATCCGAACTCGCCACCTCTGGTTCGGTCATCGCGAATGCGGACCGAATGCTGCAGTTCAGCAGGGGTTTGAGCCACTGCTCTTTCTGCGCTTCGGTGCCGAACATGGCGAGGATCTCCATGTTGCCCGTATCGGGTGCGGAGCAGTTGATGGTCTCGTTGCCGATGATGGAGCGGCCCACGACCTCTGCGAGCGGGGCGTATTCGAGGTTCGTCAGGCCGGCGCCGAGACCGTCATGGGTCATGAACAGATTCCACAGTCCGAGTTCTCGGGCCTTTGCCTGCAGGTCCCGCATGATCTGCGGTTGCTCGTGCGGGTTGTCATTGGCGGCTATCTGGGCGTCGTAGACCTTTTCGGCGGGATAGACATGCTGGTCCATGAAGCTCTCGAGGCTGATGAGCAGTTCCTCGGTACGGGCGGAGTAGGAGAAATCCACGGTGAAACTCCTGTGGGTTGAAGGTCAGCGGTCGAGCAGGGCGGTGCCGGTGTCGATCAGGCGATTGATGGTGGCGGGCAGCTTTTCCTGATCGGGGTCGTGGTGTCGGCCCTCACGATGCCGACGAAGGTTGTGCCCCATGATGGCCGCCATCTTGAGCCGGCCGAGGGCGTCGAACCAGGTGAGGTCGGGAAGGGGCTCGCCACCGTCGGTGTAGAGGTCGATCAGCTCGTCGGTCGAGGGCAGTCCGGCGACTTCTCGGCCGACGTCGGGGAAATTGCTCCCGTCTGCAAAGACGAAGAACCAGCCGAGTTCTACGCGAGGGTCGCCCGCGCTCCAGATCTCCCAGTCGATCAAGGCGACGGGCTCGGTACCTTGCGACAGGATGTTGCCGAGCCGGTAGTCGCCGTGCACCAGTGCGGGCGTGATGGGCGCCGGAACTGAGTTCTTCAGAAGCTGCAGCAGCTTGTCGCCACCGACCACCAACTCCGGGGGGACGGCAGCCAGCGTGCGGGCCCACCGCTCGAGTTCGGCGGCGGGGGTGAGCGGATCGTTGATGCCCTCGATCACGGTGAAGTCGATGTCGTGCAGTCGCGGCAGGATCTCGGCGGCCCGGCGCATCCGGCTCGCCGCGAGTGCCGGTTCGACCGCGGGGTCGTCGAGCACCGGCTCGAGCGATTCGCCCGGTACGAACTCCATTGCAAACCAGGCAGGTTCGGTGCGATCGACCGCCACCACCCGCGGCACCGGCATATCGCTGTGCTCGAGCGCCTGCAGAATGGTCGCCTGTCGGAGCATGTCGTGACGGCCGATCGAGCGCTGGCCCTCGGGCACGGCCTTGACCACGACGTCGCCGCCCGACGTCGACACCTTGTATGTCAGGCCGGAATGGCCGCCGGGCAAGGTCTCGAAATCCGTCAGCACCAGACCGCAGTCGGTCAGGAGCTTGTCGGCGACGCGATCGCGAAGGGACGGTGAGGTCGGCGCGGTCATGGGCGTGGCTCCCGGGGTAGGCCGAGGACACGCTCGGCGATGATGTTGTGCTGGATCTCGTCGGTGCCGCCGGCGATCTTGTAGCCGGGCGCACCGAGGACGTGCTCGGACCAGGCGAAGGTGCCCCACTCGCCGGAGTCCGACGTCAGGTCACGGCCGAGGAGTAGCCGCGCGACCTCGGAGGTGCGGGCCATGGTGTCGGTCGCCAGTAGTTTGCCCAGAGACGCCTCCGGTCCCGGGTCTTTTCCGGCGACCACCGCTCCCGCGACCCGCATGTTGCTGATCCGCTGGACGTAACTGCGGGTCACCATATCCGCGACGCGGTCTTTCTCCAGGTCGCTGAGGGGTCGGCCCAGGTTGCGAGCCAACTCGACTGCCTGATCGGCGTTGGCGAGTCCGAGGTTTCCGCCATCGAGCCGTTCGGCGGCCAAGACGGTGAGCGCCACGGGCCACCCTTTGCCGACCGGGCCCAGCCGGTAGGTGTCGTCGAGCTGCACACCTTCCAGGTAGACCTCGTTGAAGGACGCACCGCCGGTCATCTGCCGAATCGGGCGCACGGTGACGCCAGGGGCATCCATCGGGATGAGGAAGACGGTCAATCCGGCATGTTTGGCAACGGTCGAGTCCGTGCGGCACACCGCCACCCCGATGTCGGCCACGCTCGCGCCGGAGGTCCATACCTTGTGTCCGTCGATGGTCCACGTCCCGTCGGATTCGACGGCGCGGGTGCGGACGGCGGCGAGATCAGAACCGGCCTCGGTTTCGGAGAACAGTTGGCAGGCGATCAGATCGGTACGCAGCATCGCCCGGACATACTGATCCCGCTGTGCCGGAGTGCCCCACTGAGCAATGGTCGGTGCGACGAGTTGTTGTGTCACCGAGAACATCTCGGTGCGTTTGGGAATGTCGAATCCCTCTTCGACGCGGCGGAACGCCAGCGTGTACGAGAGGGGGAGATCGCGGCCCCCGTACTCGGTCGGGGACGACAGTGCACCCCAGCCGGCGTCGAACTTCGCGCGCTCGTACTCGGAGATCGCGTCGGTATGGGCTTTCTCCTCGGCGGGTGTCCAGCTCTCGAACACCGACACCGAGTCGTCACCGCGACCCCACGGGGCCTCGGTGCGTGGCGCAGCAATGCTCTGCAGCCAGGCGGTCGCGTCCGCGGTGAACTGGCCGAGTCCGGGGATGCTCTGCTCGGCGGTCATACCGACAGCACCGTGCAGGCGCTGATGCCGGGTGCGCCGTAGACGTGGGTGAATCCCGTTGTGGGGGAGCCGGGTACCTGACGGTCACCGGCTTCGCCTCGCAGCTGGGTGACGATCTCATGCACCTGTCGCAGACCGGACGCGCCGATGGGCTCACCGTTGGCGATGCATCCGCCGTCGGTGTTGACAGGAATGCTGCCATTGATCTCGGTGGCGCCGGCGGCGATGAGTTCTTCTTGCTCGCCGGGTTCGCAGAATCCGCACTCGGCCATGTGCATGATCTCGGCGCCGCTCTCGGTGTCCTGGAGCTGCGCGACGTCGATGTCCGACGGTGTGACACCGGCTTGTTCGAAGGCAGCGCTGGCGGCATCGGCGCTGACGCTGGTGGGTTCGCCCTCACCTTGTACTGCCGGACTGAACACCTCGAAGGAACCGAATCGTCTGGTGCGATGGGTGATCGCCCGTAGCTGTACCGGACGTCCACCCAGTCGGCGGACTGCGGCCTCGTTCGCGACGATGACGGCGGCACCGCCTTCCCCCGGGGAGCAGAACATGTAGCGGGTCAGTGGGTCATTGACCATGTCGGCCGTCGCGATGGCCTCGACGGACATCGCCTCGCGCCGCCACGCGTTCGGGTTGAGGACACCGTTGCGGTACGCCTTGGCGGCGACCCTGGCCAAGGTCTCCCGGGAGATGTTGTGTTGGTGCATGTATCGCAGGATCTTCGAGCCGAAGAACTGGGTCGTCACCATGAGTCCGGCCTCGCCGTACCCCTCGGGCAGACCCCATTCGGCCGGTTTGGGGTCGAAGGCGCCGCGTGGATGTTTGTCGAATCCCACCGCGAGTGCGATGTCCGCAGCACCGGCGCGCACCGCGTTGACCGCGGAGAACAACGCGCTACCACCGGTGGCGCAACCGTTCTTGACGTTGGTGAACGGGATACCGGTGAAGCCCAACTCGGCGACGAGGGTGTCGGCCAGGCCTGATCCGTCGCTGCCGCCGAAGGCCACCTGGACGTCTGGCCAGGTGAGTCCCGCGTCGTCCAGTGCATTACCGATTGCGGTGACCGCCATCTGACGCCCGGTGACGCCCGGCTGCCGACCGAACTGGGACAGTCCGGCGCCGATGATCGAAACATTCTGCGTCACTGGCGCGCTCCTGCTACCGCGGCGGTGCCGACGGCGAACCGAGGCACCGGTGAGATGGAGACCAGGCTCACCGGCGCTCGATCCAGTTCGGAGAAGTCGTCACAATCGAGGATTGCTTGGATCTTGATCCCTTCGGGGAGTTCCACATATCCCACCGCGAAGGGCGAGAAACCTTCGACGGGTGGGATATACGGCGGAGATTTGGGCGGAAACCGCTGGATCGTGTACGCCCAGACGACTCCGTGCGTGCTCAGCTCCACCGCGGTCGTGGTTCTGCTCGCACATCGACTGCACATCTCGTTCACCGGGAATGCGACTGTGCCGCAGACGGTGCACTTGCTGCCGTGGAGCACCGCGGTTCGCGTCTCGCCCATCTCTTTTGTCCTCTCCGAAGTGGTGGTGATCGTCAGCCGATCAGCGGCCGACCCACTTGGGCTCACGCTTCTCGAGGAATGCGGTGACACCTTCCCGGCCGTCCTCGGACTGCAGCGCGTTACCGACCGCGAGGTGCTCCATGACCATGAGCGACTGGATGTCGGCGTCGAGGCCGCGGTCGATCGTCATCTTGGTGAGCTTCATCATGAACGGGCTCTTGTCGGTGAGCTGGGCGATGAAGTCTTCGACCGTCTGGTCGAGCTTGTCGGCCGGGGCCGAGGCGTTGATGAGGTCGAAGTCGGCGGCCTCGATGCCGGAGAGCAGCTTGCCGGTCAGCATCAGTTCCTTGGTCTTGCGGATGCCGATCATGCGGGGCAGGCGGTAGATGGGGCCGGCGCCGCCGAAGAGGGCACGGCGGATGTGGAAGTCGCCGATCTTGGCGTCGTCGACGGCGATCGCGAAATCGCAGGAGATCATGAGTTCGAAGCCGCCGGCGGTGACATAGCCCTCGAGGACCGCGACCGACGGGGTGTTCATGGAGTAGAGGCGATCGCAGACCTTGGCCGACAGGACGGCGACATCCATCGCGTTGGTGCTACCGACGTAGTCCTTGAGCAGGATGTCCAGGTCGAATCCCGAGCAGAAGGTGTTGTTCACGCCGCGCAGGACGAGGACCTTGAGGTTCGGGTCGGCGTCGACCTCGGCGATGATCTCGTCGAGCCGGTACAGCAGCTCGGGGGTCACGGCGTTCTTCTTGTGCGGGCGGTTCAGCCACACACGTGCGACGTCTCCGTCTTTTTCCAACAGGATGTGGTCGGTGTCAACCATCGGATGCCTCTCGTTTGACTTCAAATTGAACTGGATTCACTTCAGTTTTACTCGGTTGGCGGCGTTGCGTCAATACCGTTGCTCTTCGACGTGGCTCGACTCGCGTTCTCGGCCGGTCAGATGCCGATGAGGTCCGCGATCCGGGCCCGGTGTCGTCGTGAATCGCCCTGCAGCGCTTCATTTCCCAACGCGCGTCGAAAGTAGGAATGGGCGGGGTGCTCCCAGGTGAAGCCCACGCCGCCGTGGAGCTGGATTGCCTCTGCGGCGGCCTCGAGGGCCGCGTCGGTGCACACGGCGCCGGCCACCGCGACGGCGAGCTGCGCTTCATCTGGGTCTTCTGCGAACACTGCAGCGGCGTAGCGCGACGCTGACCTCGCCCGCTCCAGGGTGATCAGCAGATCGGCGAGCCGATGTTTGATGGCCTGGAACGAGCCGATCGGTCGGCCGAACTGTTCCCGGGTCGATACGTACTCGAGGGTGAGCTCGAGCAGCCGGTCGACGATGCCGGTGTTCTCGCAGGCGACCGCGAGAATTCTCAGATCGTCGATCCGCGCCCGAAACGCGGCATCGGCGCCAGGTTCGGTCATCGCGAGAGCTGCCGATCCCTCGAAGGAGACGTCGGCGAGTCGCCGGGTGGGGTCGATCGCGCTTCTCGTGACGCGTGACCTCAGCGACGGGTGGACGGCGAAAGTTCTCCGGCCGCCGGTGGTCTCCGCCGACACGACCAGCACGTCGGCGGCATCGCCCCCGACCACGTGGGTGACGGTGCCGCTCACCGTCCACCCGGAATCGGTTTCCACGGCGTCGAGCTGGTCCTGCTCTGGTTCGAGACTGCTGACCGCGACGAGGAGGCTGCCGTCCATCGCATGCGCGAGCAGTGCTGCGATGCCTTCGTCGGCAGTGCCGAGCAAGAGCGCCTGGGTTCCGACGATTGCCGACGAGAGCACCGGCTCGCAGACAAGCGCGCGGCCGCACTCCTCTCCGATGATGCTCAATTCGTCGGTGCCGTACCCGAGTCCGCCATGGGACTCCGGCACGGCAAGGGCGGCGACGGACATGTCGTCGGCCAGCTGTTGCCACAGTTCCCGGGAAAAGCCCTGTTCAGAAGCGGACGCTTTCCGTACCGCGTCGATATCGCTGTGTTTCGCCAGTAGCCCGCGGATGGCGTCGCGGAGTTCCTGTTGTTCGACACCGGGAGAAAGGGAGGCGGGCTCGGACCGCGGCCAGGTTTCTTCGATGGCTGTGGCGCCAGGAGAGGTCATCAGGTTCCAGTCGAGTTGAGTTCAGTTTGGTTCTTCGAGACTAGCGCGAACAGGTCTCGACAACGAGGGTTTTACTGAACTAAGTTCATTTCATGGGAACTTTGATCGAGGAGTACTACGCGACACTGGACAGTGGACATCTCGAGGACGCGGTGGGCCTGCTCGCCGACGACGTCCAGTTCACGATGGTGTTGCCGACCGGCATCAACCGGGACGGCGGGCGAATGAGCATGCTGGACTATCTGCGCGCCCGGCCGGATGTCGATAGGAAGCACGTGTTGTTGCGGGTGGCGGCCGACGGCGACGTGCTGTTCGCGCACGGTGCCGTGACCGAAAGGGGCTCCGTCACCACCGGATACTTCGTGGGCGTGATGCACGTGAACGCCGACGGTCTGGTCGATCGCTACCAGGTGTCATTCGACCCCGAATTCTCCCTTCTGCCAGAAGGTTTCACCCCTGAAGGAGCGTCAGCATGACAGCGACCGTCTCGACTCCGGTGCTTGCCCAGTGGTTCTCGTACATGGATTCCGACGATCCCGACCGCGTGCTGACCATGATCTCCGACGATTTCGTGATGTCGGTGCTGTTTTCGAAGGGCGGCGGGGAGTCGGCCGAGTTCGTCGGTGATCGAGAGGGTTTGGTGGGCTACCTGGCGCAGCGGGAGAAGAGCACCTTGGTCCACCACATCGACAACGGGGCGGTGGTGGACGGTGTGGAGGTGGTTCTCGGTCGTACCACCCGGGCCGGTGCCTTCGAGGCCACGTTCAACGCCAGTGCGCAGGTGACTGCGGACGGCAAGGTGCGCAGGGTGCTCATGGCTCGGACCACCGAGGTCGCATTCGACTGAGCTGCGTACCTCACAGCCGGAGGTCTACGGCTCCAAGCGGACGAGTGTCTTTCCGGTGTTGTCTCCGGCCAGCATCGCGGTGAGGGCGTCCGGCGCCTGCTCGAGGCCGTCAAAGACCAACTCGCTGTACTTCATCCGGCCTTCACGTAGATATCCGCCGATCTCGGTGCGCATCTCGGTGGCCAGGTGGTTGAACGACCCGGCGCGGAATCCTTCGACTCGGATGCCCTTGGAGACGAGCTGGAAGAGATTGGACGGTCCCGGCGCGGGAGTGGCGTTGTCGTAGTCGGACAGTGCGCCACACACAGCGACTCGGCCGCCGGGGCGCATGTTGTCCAGTGCGGCGGCGAGGTGTTCGGACCCTACGTTGTCGAAGTAGACATCGATACCGGTAGGCGCTGCCTTCGCGACAAGATCTGTGATCGGCCCCTCGTGGTAGTCGAAGGCGGCGTCGAGGCCGAGTTCGTCCAGGAGGTAGGAGACCTTCTCGGGACTTCCTGCCGAGCCGATCACGGTGGCGCCGCGCTGTTGTGCGAGTTGGGCCGCGATGCTGCCGACTGCGCCTGCCGCTGCTGACACCCAGAGTGTGTCGTTCGGACGGAGCCCTGCGACCCCGAACAATCCGGCGTAGGCCGTCAACCCCGAGCTGCCCAGCGGGCCGAGAAACCATTGCGAGGGGAGTTTCCCTGCGTCGAACCGGCTCAGGCTCCCGTATCCGCCGATCGTCGCGCCGTCGGTGCCGATCACCGCGTAGTCGCGGTAGCCGTACATGTGGGAGACGGTGTCTCCCGGCGCGAACTCGCTGTTCCTGGATTCTTCGACCACGCCGAGGGCGAGGCCGACCAGGGGCTCACCTGGCTCGAACGGTGGCAGGTAGCCGTTCGGCGTGCTGGATCGGAGTCGGATTCGGATCGACGGGTCGATCGAGAGCCACGTGTTGCGGACCAGGACCTCGCCGGGCCGCAAGTCTGGAACAGGTGCCGACGTGATGATCAGGTCCGATGCCTTCAGCCGACCGTCTGGTCTGGACTGCAGGGTCAGCAAGCGATTGTGCAACATCACGGGGGTTGTCTCCACTCTCGATGAGGTTCATTCTTAATGAACAGACTTCAGTTCAGGCTATCGTGAGATTCGACTCAGGCAACAGGGTTGTCGAAGTGGATTCGAAGCGAGGAGGCAGACGTGACCGACGCAGCGCAGATGGGATTCTTCGCGCCGCTGCGCGTCCGCCGCCTGCGTCTGATGCTCCTGGTCGAACTCGGTGCCAGTGTCGGAGTGTGGATCCTGGTACTCGCGGCGCAGTGGATTCTCACCGAAGCGGGCGAATCCGCGACCACGGTCTCAGCTGTTCAGTTCGCGATCAGCGTGCCGTTCTTCCTGTTCGCACTGCCGATCGGCGCCATTGCCGAATACACCAGCCATCGACGTCTTCTGGTGGGCATCTCGGTGATCTTGCTGATCGCGTCGGTGGTACTCGTTGTTCTCGACATCCTCGGCCAGGTCGGCGTCGTGGTCTTGATGGGTAGCGTTTTCGTGGCCGGCGCAGGCCTCGCCGTCGTCGCCATCGTGTGGCAAGCGCTGTTGCCCCACCTCGTCAGCCGCGACATGATGGCGGTCGTTCCGGCGGTCGATGGTGCGGTGTTCAATGGGGCACGCGCGATCGGACCGCTGATCGGCGGTGCGATACTGGCGGGACTCGGATCGACGTGGGCCTTCGCCTGCGTCGGAGTCCTGTTCGCAGGCTGCGCCGTGATCGCAGCCTGGCAGGTGCCGGCCGCAGCGGGCACCGGTGCCCGAAGCCCGGTCGGCAGAGCGGTATCCGGGGGAATCCGGTTCATCCGCCACTCGAGGTGGACGCGCCGGTTACTGGTCCGGTTGACCGTATTCGGCATACCGGCCAGCTGTCTGTGGGCTCTCCTGCCACTTGTTGCCCATGATCGCCTTCACGCGAGCACGTTCGAGTTCGGTGTGATGTCGGGCGCGATCGGTGTCGGAGCGGTGGTCGGCACCATCGTCCTGATGCCATTGCGGGCGAAGATGAGCTGGAACCGATTCGTCGCGTTGGGATCCGGCGCATACGCGATCGTTCTGGCGGGGATGGCATTCTCCACCAGGTTTGACGTGATCCTGGTGCTGATGGTGATCGTCGGCGCTGCGTGGGTCGGGGTGCAGAGCACCTGGATGATCGCGGCCCACAGCGTCGTACCTCCGTGGATCAAGGCACGCATCATCGCCTTCATCATGCTGATGTTCCAGGGCAGTCAAGCCGTCGGAGCACTCATGTGGGGAGTACTCGCCGATTTCATCGGCCTGGTTCCGGCTGTCGCCACCGCGGCAGGCCTGATGATCGTTTCCGCTGTCGGGGTCCTGCGGCGGGGAATATTTCCGAGCGAGGGCATTGCTCCGGACCCTGCGGATTTCGAGGCGGTGGCGCTGCCCGAGGTCGAGTACGGGGACCGCCAGGTGCTCGTCGAGACGACGTACGTTGTGGCGCCGGAGAATCGCGCGCATTTCATGCATGACATAGCGGAACTGAGGCGTTCCCGACTTCGTCTGGGAGCGCTGCGGTGCACCGTCATGCAGGCCGCGGAGCACCCGGACACCTACGTGGAACATTGCACCTTCAATGCCTGGGCGGACTACATCTCGCAGGAAACCGAGAGGCTCACCGTGCCGGAGATGCGTTTGCGGGAAGGGGTTGCAGCACACCTCGAGTCCATGCCGGTGACCAGGGTGCTGGTTGTCGAGGAGGGAACGAACAGAAGATGAAAGAGGATGTCGATGGGAAATGATTTCCCGCACCTGTTTTCGCCATGTGACCTCGGCGGGGTCACGCTCAAGAACCGGCTGGTCGCCTTGCCTGCCGGGACGAGCATGGCAGAGCACGGGGTACCCACGCACGGAGACACCGAGCACTTCGAGCGTCTGGCGGCCGGCGGAGTAGGACTGATCATCGGTGGCGCCACGGTGGTACACCCGACGACGACCCTGCGATCCAGAAAACTCATCGAGGGATACCGCGACGAGTTCGTTCCCGCTGCCGCTGCAAAAGCTGACGTCATCCACCGACACGGAGCGCGGTTCATCGGGCAACTCTGCCATCTCGGGCGAGAGTTCATCGGTGGTGAATCGGATTCGCCGCCCTCGGCTCCGTCGGCGATCAAGACGGCGCGCGACGCCTACCCGCCACACGAGTTGACCGTCCCCGAGATCGAGGACATCGTCGAAGGCTGGCGGATTTCGACCGAGAACCTGGTCAAGGCAGGTGCAGACGGAGTCGAGGTGCACGCTGCCCACGGCTATCTACCGGCCCAGTTCATGTCACCGCTGACCAACCGAAGGACTGACAGCTTCGGCGGGTCTTTCGAGAATCGGATGCGGTTCACCCGCTTGGTGATCGAGGCGATGCGGTCGGTCATTCCCGCCGGGTTCGTTCTCGGGGTGCGACTCAGTGGCGAAGAAGAGATCCCCGGCGGGATGGGCATCGAGGACTGCGTGCGTAGTGCAGAGAATCTGGCGGATCTCGGGATCGACTACTTCAGCATCACCCACGGCACCCGCGGCAGATACGTGAAGGACTCGACCAACGAAGATGGGGTCGCCATCCCGTCGGCGTCGAGAGTCCGTGCGGCGACCGGGGTTCCGACTCTCGTCGGTCAACGGATCCGGGATGCGGCGACAGCAGACCACGCCATCAAGAACGGGCACGTGGACATGGTGGGTATGGCGCGGGCACTGATCGCCGATCCAGACCTCCCGATCAAATCGGAGACCGGCCGGCTCGACGAGATCCGAGGCTTTCTCGGGATCAATCAGGACTGCCGGGCATTCGACCCACATCTGCACTGTGCGGTGAACGCCGAAATCGGTCGTGGCAGGCATCCGGGCGTGGGAGTCCCGGCACCGAAGTCCAAGGAGGTGTACGTGATCGGCGGTGGCCCGGCAGGACTGGAAGCTGCTCGCGTCGCAGCAGGTCGGGGGCATCACGTCACCTTGTTCGAGCAGAGCACAGTTCTCGGTGGTGCTGTCAGGGTTGCTGCTGCTGCACCCCACCGCGCGACCCTGGGGGACGTCATCGACTATCTTCAGCGCGAACTCCGACGCCTGAAGGTCGATGTGAACCTTTCTGCCGGTATCGAAGTCGATGATGTGGCAGATATTCTGGAAGCGGCAGATCACGTCGTTGTCGCCACCGGGTCACGACCTGCGGATCTACCAGTCGGGCTGGGCGACCGGCCTGCGGTGACGGTCGACGATGTACTGCTGGGTCGACTTCCCGATTCGGCGAGCCGCCGCGCTGTTGTGTACGACGAGGGCGACGGGTTCTGGCCCGCCTACTCCGCGGCAGAGGCTCTGGCACAGGCGGGTTGGCGGGTCACCTTCGCCACCGCGCTCACCGGACTCGCCACACGGGTACCGGCGGAGAGTGCCGGGCCGCTGCTCGGCAGACTCGGCGCTGCCGGGGTCGATTTCAAGGTGGGGCACTCGCTGGTGGTCCCCGGCGACGCATCGCAGCCGCAACTGCTTCGTCCCGTATTCGGAGGTCCCGACACAGAGGTCGAGGACGCGCTCACCGTCTGGCATCAGCCACGCGTTCCGGCGCCGCTGCTGGGGCTCGAACCGGGCAAGAACGTCAGCATCATCGGCGACTCGGTCACACCGCGCCGACTGAGCCACGCCATCGACGAGGGATACCGCCTCGGCGCCGAGCTGTGAAATCTGCAGTCTCACAAACAAAAACACACCGTTCGGTCACAAACACACGTTCAAACAGGTGCGTGTGACCGAACGGTGTGCTTTTGTGGGGCTCAGGCCTTCTTGTTCGCCTCGAGCACACTGGCCCGAAGCCGTTTGTAGCCCCGCACGTGCAGGCTGCCGATCGATTTGAGGAAGAAGCGATCGTCGCTTTCGATCGCGTTCCCGAGTTCGGTGTCGGCGAGGACGGTGCCTGGTCGGGCCGAACTGGTCAGCCGGGCCGCGATATTGACCGGTTCACCGAAGACATCGCCGAGCCGGGTCAGCACGGTGCCGAAGGCGATGCCGACGCGTAGCGGTGGGAGTCCGTGTTCGTCTGTGAGTTGTTGCAACGCAAGGGCTATGTCCGCCGCTGCTGCGGGGTCCTCGACCTCGAACATCACGGCATCGCCGAGGGTCTTCACCACCCGGCCACCGCGAGAGGTGATCACCAGGTAGGCGTTGGTCTCGAACGTTTCGAGCAGGCCGTCGAGTTCATCCATGCCGATCTTGCGGGACAGGCTGGTGTACCCGACGATGTCGACGAACCCGACCGCGAGCGTGCGGTTCACACCGTCGGTGGTCGCCAATGCATTCTGCAGCGCGGACGCGAGGTGACGGCGCCAGACGAGGGTTTGCACCCGCTGGACCGCATTCAACATGGTCTCGAGATCCGGACTGTCGCCGCTGCGGATGCGATCGGCCATGTTGCCCGCCTCCCAGTCCGCCAGGCGCGACATCGTCTGGCCGAGAGCCCGCGCCATCGCGATCTCGAACTCAGGCGGCTGTCCCTCGTCCAACCCCCGGACGAGCTGCAGAGCCTGGACGTCGTCGGCGGTGAAGAGTTTGTCGTCGCCCTCCATCGTGAAACCGAATGCCGACCAGACCCGCCGGGCGTGATCTTCGGAGATGTTCAGAGCCGCGGTCATGTCTTCGAGCGTGAAGAGGCGCTCTCCGCCGAGCAACTGCGTCTCGATGGTCTTCGCGCTGATATCGGCCTGTTCGGTCACGGCAGGACGTTCCCGGCCCGCCCGTTCGGCGCGGCCTCGGGCAGTCCGAGAACGCCTTTCATCAGGTATGCCAGCAGGGCCGGCATGTCGGGCCTGCTCCAGTTGCGGCGCAAGCGCATGGCGTCGTTGGCAATCGTCAGTGCTGCGTGCACGGTCACCGCGGCCTCCGGGGTCGGTAGGTCGGTCTCGATCTGCTCGACCAGGTTCACCCAGCGTCCCACGTACCGGCGCTGATAGGTGATCAGATCGCCGTTGTCGAAGCGTTCGAGCACACTTCGGCTGTTGAACGACACCGACAGGTCGGGCGTCGACGTCAGCACCTGGACGTACGACTCCACGAGTACCGCCAGCAGCGATTGCGGATCGGAGGCGATCGAGTACGCCGCTATGGCACTGGCCTCCAGCCGGTTCGCGCTCCGCTGACTGATGCCGATGAGAATCGCCTGTTTGCTCGGAAAGTGTTTGTAGACACTGGGTCCGGTGATCCCCACGGCCTCGCCGATCTCGTCGACACCGACGGTCGCGAACCCGCGCTGCTGGAACAGGGCTGCGGCGGCGTCGAGGATCTCGTCCCGGCGGCCGGACGGTTCGGCCATCGCACGGGGCATCGGTGGGATGGGGGCGGCGTGTTCGGGGGTCAGCTCGACAACCCTGTCGACGAGTTTGACCAGTTGCGCGACGGCCCGTGAGGTCGAGATACGGGTGCGGTGCACCGACACGCTGCCGTTGACGCTCAGGATCGACCAGGCCAGCTGATCGATGTCGCGGGCGGACAGGTCGGTGCGATGGGCGAACACCGCACCCGACCATCGCTGCAGCACCTTGCGGGTACGCCGGGCGACCTCGTCGTTCTGGTCCGGCGTGAGGTGCGCGGTGGACCAGCGCCACAGGGCAGCCGACCGCGGATTGGTCACACCGAGGGCGCACAGCTTCTCGATGGCCTTGTCGATCGGTATCTCTCCGTCGTCCCCGGGGGCCAGTGCGGTGTCGGTGCACTTCTCTATGTCCTCGACGCCCGACATCACCGCCGCATAGAGAATCGCCTGTTTGTCGACGAAGTGCCGATAGATCGACGGTCCCGTCACCCCTGCGGCCTTCGCGATGTCCGCCACCGAGACATGGTCGTAGCCGCGCGCCAGGAAGAGTTCGGCAGCACGGTCGGTGAGCTGGTCTTTGCGGTCGGCCGGCCGACGATGACGCTGTGTTCGCTGGCCGTCCGCGACATCGGGGTTCGAGGACATTGTGAATCAACCCTAGCGCATGATCGGACGATTGAATGCTGCTCTGTACTCGGGGTATGGTCAAATAAGTTACAGCGCGTTAGCCTAGTGTTAGATCGAAGGCGAGCGCTGGCGAACAGCGCAGTTCATCTGAAAGGAAACCCCAGCGTGACTGATGCATACATCTTCGAGGCAATTCGTACGCCTCGCGGCAAGCAACGTAAGGGCTCGTTGCACAGCGTCAAGCCCGTCGACCTCGTGGTCGGGCTCATCAACGAACTCAAGGTTCGCTTCCCCGATCTCGACCCCGCCGACATCAACGACGTCGTGCTGGGCATCGTGTCGCCGGTCGGCGAGCAGGGTGCGGTACTCCCGCGGACGGCCGCCCTCGTGGCAGGTCTGCCCGACACCGTTCCCGGAACCCAGATCAACCGCTTCTGCGCCTCCGGACTCGAGGCCACCAACCTCGCCGCCCAGAAGGTCGCCTCCGGCTGGGACCAGCTGGTCATCGCCGGTGGTGTGGAGTCGATGTCTCGCGTGCCGATGGGCAGCGACGGCGGCGCCATGTTCACCGACCCGACCACCGCATTCGATCTCTACATCGCTCCGCAGGGCATCGGTGCCGACCTGATCGCCACCATCGAGGGCTTCTCTCGCGAAGACGTCGACGCTTACGCCGCCGAGTCGCAGGCCCGCGCCGAGGCCGCCTGGTCGGCCGGATACTTCGCCAAGTCGGTCGTCCCGGTCAAGGACATCAACGGCGTCACCCTGCTCGATTACGACGAGCATCGTCGCCCGGGCAGCACCGTCGAGAGCCTCGGCAAGCTGAAGCCGGCCTTCGAGGGTCTGGCCGCCATGGGTGGATTCGACGATGTCGCGCGCCAGAAGTACGTCAACGTCGAGAAGATCAACCACGTGCACACCGGCGGCAACTCGTCCGGCATCGTCGACGGTTCCGCGCTGGTCCTGGTCGGTAGCGAGGCCGCAGGCAAGAAGGCCGGGCTGACCGCACGTGCACGCGTCGTCGCGACCGCGCAGACCGGTAGCGATCCCACGATCATGCTCACCGGACCCACCCCGGCGACCGAAGCCGTTCTCGCCAAGGCCGGACTGACCATCGACGACATCGATGTGTTCGAGCTCAACGAGGCATTCGCCTCGGTGGTCATGAAGTGGATGAAGGATCTCAACATCCCGCACGAGAAGACCAACGTCAACGGTGGCGCGATCGCCATGGGCCACCCGCTCGGCGCCACCGGCGCGATGCTGGTCGGCACCGTCCTCGACGAACTCGAGCGCACCGGCGGCCGCTACGGCCTGATCACCCTGTGCATCGGCGGCGGCATGGGTGTCGCCACGATCATCGAGCGTGTCTGACCCTCTCCGGCCCTTCCCCACTTCACGAAAGAGTTGCGAATACCTATGACCGACAACATGATCAACTGGGAACAGGACAGCGACGGCGTCGTCCTGCTCACCATGGACGACCCGAATCAGGGCGCCAACACGATGAACGGGCTGTACACCACCTCGATGGCCGCAACGGTCGATCGTCTCGAGGCCGAGAAGGACAACATCTCAGGCGTCATCCTGACGTCGGCCAAGAAGACCTTCTTCGCCGGTGGTGACCTCAAGGACATGACCGCTGATCGCAAGGGCGTCGACAAGGTCGAGTTGGCCACCCAGATCACCAACACCACCAACGGCATGAAGGCCGTGCTCCGCCGGCTCGAGACTCTCGGCAAGCCCGTCGTGGCAGCCATCAACGGCGCCGCACTCGGTGGCGGCCTCGAGATCGCGCTGCACACGCATCACCGCATCGCGGCCGACGTCAAGGGCAGCCAGATCGGCCTGCCCGAGGTCACGCTGGGCCTGCTGCCCGGCGGCGGCGGCGTGGTGCGTACCGTGCGTCTGCTCGGTATCCAGAACGCGTTGATGAGTGTTCTGTTGCAGGGCAACCGGTTCAAGCCGGCCCAGGCCAAGGAGACCGGCATCGTCGACGAGGTCGTCGGTTCGATCGAGGAACTGATCCCCGCCGCCAAGGCCTGGATCGCGGCCAATCCCGAGGCTGCACAGCCGTGGGACAAAAAGGGCTACAAGATGCCCGGCGGCTCGCCGACCAGCCCGTCGCTCGCACAGATGCTCCCGGCGATCCCGTCGCTGCTGCGTCAGCAGCTCAAGGGTGCCCCGATGCCGGCGCCGCGCGCGATCATGGCTGCGGCCATCGAAGGCGCGTACGTCGACGTCGACACCGCCGACCAGGTCGAGACCCGCTACTTCGTGTCGCTGGTGACCGGTCAGGTCGCGCAGAACATGATCAAGGCGTTCTTCTTCGACCTGCAGGCCATCAACGGCGGCGCGTCGCGTCCCGACGGTTTCGAGAAGTTCACCGCCAAGAAGGTCGGCGTCATCGGTGCCGGGATGATGGGCGCTGCCATTGCTTACGTCTCTGCCAAGTCGGGCATCGAGGTCGTCCTCAAGGACATCAACATCGAAGCCGCCGAAAAGGGCAAGGGCTATGCGATCAAGCTCGAAGAGAAGGCGCTCTCGCGTGGCAAGACCACGAAGGAGAAGTCGGACGAGCTGCTGGCCCGCATCACCCCGACCGTCGACGCCGCGGACTTCAAGGGTGTCGATCTCGTGATCGAGGCCGCGTTCGAGTCGGTCGAGGTCAAGCACAAGGTGTTCCAGGAGATCGAAGACATCGTCGAACCCGACGCCATCCTGGGCTCCAACACCTCGACCCTGCCGATCACCAGCCTGGCCGAGGGTGTCAAGCGGTCCGAGGACTTCATCGGGATCCACTTCTTCTCGCCGGTCGACAAGATGCCGCTGGTGGAGATCATCAAGGGCGCCAAGACCTCTGACGCGGTCCTGGCCAAGGTCATCGACTACACCCTGCAGATCCGCAAGACCCCGATCGTCGTCAACGACAGCCGCGGCTTCTTCACCTCGCGGGTCATCGGCACCTTCGTCAACGAGGCCATCGCGGCCGTCGGCGAAGGTGTGGAGCCGGCGTTCATCGAGCAGGCAGGCGCGCAGGCCGGTTACCCGGCACCGCCACTGCAGCTCATGGACGAGCTGACGCTGACCCTGCCGCAGAAGATCCGCAAGGAGACCGAGAAGGCACTCGCCAACGAGGGCAAAGAGGTCCCCGACCACGGTTCTTCGGCTGTCGTGGACAAGATGGTCGACGAGCTCGGCCGCCCGGGACGCTCGGGTGGCAAGGGCTTCTACGACTACGACGAGAACGGCAAGCGCGTCGGCATCTGGCCGGGTCTGCGTGAGACGTTCAACTCGGGCTCGAAGACGATCCCGTTCGAGGACATGAAAGAGCGCATGCTCTTCGCCGAGGCCCTCGAAACCGTCAAGTGTTTCGACGAGGGTGTGCTCGAGACCGTCGCCGACGCCAACATCGGGTCGATCTTCGGCATCGGTTTCCCGGCGTGGACCGGTGGCGTCATCCAGTACATCAACCAGTACGAGGGTGGTCTGCAGGGCTTCGTCGACCGCGCCCGCGATCTCGCGAGCAAGTACGGCAGCAACTTCGAGCCGCCGCAGTCGCTCGTCGACAAGGCGGCCAAGGGCGAGAAGTACTGAAGTCTTTCTGACGGGGAGGTGTTCCCGCGCGGCTATGTGAGAGACGCGCAGGAAGAAGTCACCTCTTAGCCTCTGCGCTCATCACGGCCCGGTTCCTGTAAAGGAATCGGGCCGTGATGCGTATCCGGCACCACCGGCGTCAGGTCCGGACGTTTGGGCTCTCTGCCGTCGCCAAGGGACACCCCGCGAATGCGACGAATCATCCACGGAATGAAAAACGTCCTGGCCCACTGTGTTTCACGAGTGATGGTCTGCGCGATCGTCAGCGGGGGACGCGGCGGCAGTGCCGCGCCCCATTCCGGGTCGCTGCCGGGGAGGCCGAGGGCGTGCGCGGCACCCGCGGCAAACCGTTCGTGCCCAAAAGGCGAGGCGTGCAAGCGATCCGGTGACCAGGATCGGGGATCTGTGAGGACCGGGGCGGCATGCAGATCGACGAGGACGAACTCATATCGTTTCGCGAACTCCTCCATCATCGCGTTCACCATCAGCAATCGCGCCTCGATGCGTTTGGCGATCGGCACGGTACGGGCGAGGTTGGGGAACGTCGAGATCAGCACCGTGGCGCCGGTCTTGTGCAGTTCGCCGTAGATGAAGTCGAGGTCGTCGTGAACCTGCGACACCGGAGTACTGGCAAGAACGTCGTTCATGCCCAGTGGCGCGGCGACCAGATCCGGTTGCAGGGCGATGGCCGGCGCCAGTTGCGCGTCCCGGATCTGTCGGGTGGTCCGGCCTCGGACAGCGAGATTGGCGTAGCGCAACTCCGGGTTGTGTCCGGCCAACTCGTCGGCCAATCGGTCGGCCCAGCCGCGATAGCCGGTGTCATCATCGCCGTCGCACATGCCTTCGGTCTGGCTGTCTCCGACGGCAACAAAACGTGAGTAGCTCACCGCGCAAGTCTAGAGCGGCGCAGTGGTCTCGGAGGGTCGGCCCGACACGTGACGCCTTCTGCCCACCGAATAGTGCGCTTTGCGAACGAATTCTGCGACCTCTATTTATACGCTTCAATTCGGACAATACGGGCTGTTTGGAAAAGTCTGTCGGCACCATTTCTGGCTAGAATTTTACTTACGGATTCACCTTGACACGGCTGTAAGGCAAGGGCTATTTTTCGAGTGGCCCAGATCACACCCGGATCGGGCACACCGAATGGCAAACACGCGATTCGGTTGCAAACCCCGTGTAACTCGGAGGGCCTGGCCGGGCTTGTTCATGCTGCTCACACCCATTTCGTCGTGTCGACGATCAGGTCCGAGCGCCTGAATTCGTGCCCTGTCACAAGCCGCCGGGAAAGGCATTGAAATGCGTAGGAGAACCGGCCGGCTCGCGGCAGTATTTGTCGCGGCGGCGTGTGTCTTTTCCGTCGTCTCGTGTAGCGACGACAGCGGGTCCGATGACAGCGGCAGCACCGCGGCCGCACCGTCGGAAAGTGGCACCAAGGCCACCGGAACGCCGATCAAGGTCGGCTTCCTCAACCCTTCGAACGGACCGATCACCCAGCCCGGTGTCGAGGTCGGGCAACAGGCTGCGGTCAAGTACATCAACGACTCGCTCGGCGGTATCGACGGGCACCCCATCGAGGTGACCAGTTGCGCCGTCGACGTGTCGGCGCCGGAATCGACAATCGGTTGCGCCAATCAGCTGGTGCAGGCGGGTGTCACAGCGGTCATCGACGGTTATGACGCCGCGTCCAGCGCGGCCCTGCCGATCCTCAAGTCGGCCAACATCCCCCTCGTCGGGCAGATCCCATTCGATTCCGTGACCGGTTCGTCGGCCGACAACCGGGTCTACTTCGGACCGCCGCAGGCCTCCTTCCTGGTCGGCGTGATGCAGTCCCTCAAGACACAGGGGAAGAACTCCCTGACGCTGGCGAACGTCGACGTTGCGGCCGCACGTCAGACGTTTGAGCGCATTCTGTTGCCACTGGGTCAGCAGTTGGGTCTCGATGTCAAGAGCGTCTACTACTCACCGACGAACCCGAACTACACCGCGCTGGCATCGACGATCGCGTCGGGCAACCCCGATGCGGGCGGCCTGATGACGTCCCAGACGGATGCGAACTGCACCAAGCTGGCCCAGTCGCTGAAGTCCGTCGGCTTCAAGGGCACCATGTTCCTCGCGGCCTGTACCGAGTTCATCGAGACCATGGGTGCGCAAGCTGTTGGCGCCCAGACGTATTCGCCGATCTGGCTCGATCCGGCCACGGATTCTGCGCCTGCCGAGATGCAGGAGAACCTGGCGACCACCAAGAAGTACGTGGATGAGGCGGGTGAATCCGGAGGCTTCTACGCCTACGGAACCTTCGCGACGTTCGTCGACTTCGCCAGGACTCTCGGCGCCGCCAAGCCCGCCGAGTACACCGGTCCCACCGTGCTCGCCGCACTCAAGGGCGTGACGGACTACCAGAGTTGGTTGGGACCGAAGCTCAGCTGTGGCAAGCCGACCTCACCCAACTGCACCACCGAGATGTTCGTGTTCGAGGTGGTCGGTGACAAGAAGACCGAGCCCATCGGAGGCGGCCTGACTCAGCCCAACCCGGCTGCGCTCTCGGCCATCCCCGGTGCCAGCTGACCGATAGCTCAACCCTGAGGTCTGCACCGGCGGTGGATCGCTCGAGGTCCTCGAGCGATCCACCCCGGTTCTCCACTGCCTCGGTTTCTCGCGCATAACTCGCTCCGGTCTTACGTAGATACACACAGTGAGGTGGGCAACGACCCATGAGTCAATTCATCCAATTCGTGTTCCTCGGCCTGGCGGTCGGCGCCGTCTACTCGGTGTTCGCCACCTCATTGGTAGGCATCTACGCAGCCACCGGGGTCATCAACTTCGCTCAGGGTTCGATCGCACTCTGGGCGGTGTATGTCGTTGCCGCACTGCGCACCGACGGCACCCTCGTGCTTCCCGTCGGAAGCGTGAGCCTCGGCAGTGAGGACAACCCGACGCCGATGGTGCTCGCCATCGTGATCGGTGTCGTCTCTGCTGCGCTGTGGGCGCTCCTCGCGCACTACCTGATCTTCCGGCCACTGCGCCGCGCTCCGGTGCTGGCGCAGGTGGTCGCCTCGGTCGGGCTGATGCTCTTCATCACGGCTCTTGTCCATCTACGCTTCAGCACCGATTCCCTGATGGCGCTACCGATCCTGCCGCAGAACACCTTCGAGATCGCCGGCGCAATCGTCAACGTCAGCGACATTCTCATGGCCGTCGTCGCCATCTTGATCGCCCTGTTGCTGTGGGCCTACTTCTCCCTGACGACTCTCGGTGTCGCGACACGGGCGGGCTCCGAGGACGAACTGGCTGCGCGCCTCGCGGGATTCTCCCCTGACCGGCTCGCTGCGATCGTCTGGGTCATCACCGGTGCTGCGTCCGGCCTCATCGTCGTTCTCGGTGCCTACACCATCGGCCTGGACGCCACGAGTTACACGTTCTACATCATTCCGGCACTGGCGGTCGCTCTGGTCGGTCGGCTCACCTCGTTCGGGGTCGCGTGTGCGGCAGGGCTTGTCCTGGGTGCGTTCCAGGCCGTGATCCTGTGGGCGAGCACCCTGGATTGGTGGCCGAGCTGGGCGCAGACCGGGGTCGGTGACGCTGTTCCGTTTGTTGTCGTGGTGATCGCATTGTTCCTCCTCGGCGGCAAGATCCCATCGCGTGGCTCTCTCGGCGAAGCGAAGATGCCGGCTGTGTTCATTCCCAAGATCCGTCCGATACCGGTGGTACTGATGGTCGCTGCCGTGGTGGTCGCGGTGCTGTTGACCTCCGGTAGCTGGCGTTTCGGCATCGTGACATCGATGATCTTGTCGCTGATCGCGCTGTCGCTGGTGCTGCTGACCGGCTATCTCGGTCAGATCTCGCTGGCGAGTATGGCTTTCGCCGGTGCTGCGGGATTTGCGCTGTCGAAGGTCACGACGAACTGGGGGGTCCCGTTTCCGCTGAGCATCCTGCTGTCGTCGTTGATCGCCACCGTGCTCGGCGTGATCGTGGGCGTTCCCGCCCTCCGTATCCGTGGTGCGCAGCTGGCTGTCGTCACATTGGCTGCGGCGCTTGCCATTCAGAGCTTCGTGTTCAACAACCCGTCGCTGACGCCGTTCGAGGGCAACTTGATCTCGGACCCCACGTTGTTCGGCTGGGACCTGTCGGTGCGGCAGGGCAGTGAACTGACGACCATCGAGTTCTCGATGATGGTGCTGGTGGTGGTGACGGTGCTGACGCTCATCGTGATGCGATTCATGGCGGGTGCGACGGGTCGTGCGTTCCTCGCGGTGCGTTCGAATGAACGCGCTGCGGCGTCCGTGGGAATCAACGTTGCGGCAACCAAGATCTTGGGCTTCGCCTTGTCGGCTTTCCTGGCCGGGGTCGGCGGCTGTCTCATCGGGTACAGCCGGGGGCAGCTGTCCGCAGGATCGTTCACCGTGATCATCGGCTTGACCTTGCTCGCGATGACCTACGTGGGCGGCATCACCTCGGTGTCGGGTGCCTTTGTGGCCGGCATCATCGGACCGTTGGGCGTGGGGTATGTATTCCTCACCCAGACACTGGATTTCGGCAAGTACTACGAGCTCATCGCGGCCGGCAGCCTGCTGCTGATGGCCGTGCTCAACCCGGTCGGCGTCGTCGGCGCCGTACGGGAGTTCGTCGACCACATCAAAGTGAGATCGGGCAGGGCCGGGCACCACGCCGCGGACTCCGCGTCCACCTCGACCACCCCGACGGTCGGCCCGTCCGAAGCGAAAGCGAGCTCTCATGTCGGCTGAAGCACGAGATGGACTCCTGCAGGCGCGCGGCCTGTCGGTCCGGTACGGAGGCGTGGTCGCCAACGACGACATCACCCTCGATGTCGGAGCAGGCGAGATCGTCGGATTGATCGGGCCGAACGGCGCCGGTAAGACCACGTTTGTCGACGCCGTCACCGGGTTCACCAAGTCGACCGGTGATGTGACGATGGGTGGGGTCCGGATCGACGGGTACAGCCCCCACCGCAGGCGAGGTACGGGTATGGCCCGCACCTGGCAGGCAGGTGAGTTGTTCGCGGATCTGACGGTGGCCGAGAATCTCGCGGTCGCCGTGCAGAAGCCCGGCCTCAAGGCGCTGTTCACCGACATATTCACCGGCTCCAAGCCGCCCGCGAAGACGATCGGTGAGGCGCTCGAGATGGTGGGCCTGACCGACGCCGCAGACCGGCATCCGAGCGAGCTGGCTCTGGGTCAGCAGAAGCTGGTCGGTGTGGCCCGTGCACTCGTCGGTGGCACCAAGATGGTGCTGCTCGACGAACCGGCAGCAGGCTTGGACACCCACGAGAGCCGCGACTTCGGAGAAGAGTTGCGTCGCATCGCTGCGCGCGGCATCGGGGTGCTGTTGATCGACCACGACATGTCGCTCGTCCTCGACGTGTGTCATCGGCTCTACGTCCTGGACTTCGGAAAGGTCATCGCCGCGGGTGATCCGCAGCAGATCCGTGACGATCCGCGGGTCGTGTCCGCCTACCTGGGCAGCGCCGAGGTGGAGGCAGACGTCGACATAGATGCCGCCGGCGGGCCCGAGGCATCGCCGCTACTGCAGAAAGGTTCGGCGCAATGACAACCACGACGGCAGTGGCCACCGAGTCGGTGTTGACGATCGAGGGACTCAATGTCGGCTACGGCGGAGTCCCGGCAGTCCGCGACTTCAACGCGAGCGTGCGTGCCGGCGAGATCCTGGCGTTGCTCGGACCCAATGGAGCCGGCAAGACGACCACCCTGCTCGCCACAGTCGGTGCACTGCCGCTCATGTCGGGGGCGGTGACCGTCCTCGGGGCACCGCTCGACAAGCGGGTCGAACGCAACGCGCGGCGAGGTCTCACCTTGGTCCCCGACAACCGCGGTGTGTTCCACAAACTCACCGTGTCCGACAACCTGAGGTTGGCCAAACGCAAGGGCGGCGCCGAACTGAGCGACGTCTTCGAGTACTTCCCCAAGTTGAAGACTCTCAAAGGTCGGCGGTGCGGCAACCTTTCGGGCGGTGAGCAACAGATGCTGGCGCTCGCGAAGGCGCTGCTGGCGAAGCCGAAGGTCCTGTTGATCGACGAGCTCAGCCTCGGTCTGTCGCCCATCGCGGTCAAAGACCTGCTGCCGAGGCTGCGCACCATCGCCGACGAGCAGCAGATGGCAGTGGTGCTCGTGGAGCAACACATCGACCTCGCCCTTGCGATTGCCGACTCCGCGATCGTCCTGCACCATGGCCGAGTGGCTTTGGCGGGGTCGGCGCAGGATCTCCGGGGCCAACGCGAGAAGGTTGAGGCCGCGTACTTCGGACTGGCCGGAGACGAAGCGCAGCGGAGCTCGACAGGTTTGGGAGACGAAGCGCAGCGGAGCTCGACGGGTGAGGCCGGTGCGGCGGCAACGGTTGTCGAGTAGCGCCTGAACTCGCTCGCTGGAGGAGGATAGTGCCGAAGACGACCAGCTCGGGCGAGGTCTCAGCGAGGAGTACTCGTAGCACCCGTAACCGGCCGACCGACGATGAGTTGCTCGATGCGGCTCTGTCGGTGATCGCCAATGTCGGCGCGCAGCGGGCCACCATGGACATGATCGCCGAACGTGGTGGTACGTCTCGGGTCACGTTGTACGCACACTTCGGTTCGCGCGATTCCCTTGTCGAGGCCGTCATCGATCGTGAGCTCACTGCGCTCACCGAGTGGATGTTCGCCGCGTACGACAAGGGCGACGACATGACCTACGGCGATCGGGCCAGGTACTCCGTCGAGGCGTTGTTCGAGTTCGCTCGCCGGCAGCCCAGAGGTTTTCGGGTGCTGCTGACGAACCGCGACGAGGATCACGATCCCGGCCGCAGGCTGTTCGCGGCGCTCGAACCCCGCATCGCCGAGCGGTTGCGGGGAAACTATGCCGAGCAGGGCGACACGGTCGGAGCCAGCGCTGACACATTGGCGTCGATGCTGCTCGGTATGAGCCTCGATGTGGCCTACCGAGCGGTGATCGTCTCGGGTGCGGGTATCGACGCCGCATGCGATCTCGCGGTGACCGCGTCGCTGGCGGTGCTGCGATCGGTGGAGGTCCGTCAGCTTCACGCGATCGACGAATCGCTCGAGTCGTAGCGGCGGGCGCGCATCCGCCACCCCGCGGATCGCCGCGGTGACCCATTCGGCCCACAGAAATGGAACACGTTCTAATCTGATGGGGTGAACGTGACGTATGAGGATTCCAGACGAGAACTGCAGACCGACAGCGGAGTGCTGCGCTATCACGAGGCGGGTTCCGGTCCGCCGCTGATCTTGTTGCACGGTTCCGGTCCCGGCGTCACCGGCTGGCGCAACTACCGGGGAAACATCGGGGTGTTCGCCGAGAACTTCCACTGCTACGTCCTGGAGTTCCCAGGTTTCGGCGTGAGCGATCCGGTCAAAGGCCATCCCGTACTGACCGCCGGGTCGTCGGTGATCAGGTTCATGGATGCGCTCGGCATCGAGTCCGCGCCGGTCATCGGCAATTCGATGGGTGGCGTGGTCGGCGTCAACCTGGCCATCAAGAAGCCGGACCGGGTGAGCAAGCTCGTGACCATCGGTGGCGTCGGTCCGAACGTCTTCAGTCCCAGCCCGAGCGAGGGGCTGCGGTTGCTGCAGGAATTCACCGATGCACCTGATCGGGACAAGCTGATCCGGTGGCTGACGGCGATGGTCTTCGACCGCGCCCTGGTGACCGAGGAATTGATCGAGGAGCGTTGGGAGGCCGCCATCAATCCGGATGCCCAGGCGACGGCTCAGATGATGTACGGCTCGGCGGCGTTCGCCATGCAGCAGGAGTTCATGGCTGCATCGGACACCCCGCCGTACTGGTCGATGATGCACAAGGTCAGCTGCCCGACGCTACTGACCTGGGGGCGTGACGACAGGGTCAGCCCGCCTGACATGGCGATGATCCCGATGCGGCTGATACCCCAGGCCGAGCTACATGTGTTCCCGAACTGCGGGCACTGGGTGATGATCGAGGCCAAGCGTGCGTTCGAGGGTGCGGTCGGGGAGTTCCTGCACCGCTGAAGTCTGGCCGGGGGGCCGGGCGCCTAGCGTTCGTCCGGGCCCGCGGTGACCACCTGTAGCGCGATCTCGGCCAGTTTGACGTTCGAGTCCTGGGACAGTCGTGCGAGGAGCCGGAAGGCCTCGTCCGGGTCGAGTTTGTAGCGTTCCATGATCATGCCCTTGGCCTGACCGATGATGTCGCGGTTGGTGAGCGCCGCCCGAATCTGGTCTTTCTCCCTGACCGCGGCGAAGGCAATCGCGGCATGGGCGGCGAACAGCGAGCCGATGGAGACCGATTCGTCGTCGAAGGCGCCGGCCGTCGAGCTGTGCAGATTCAGCGCGCCGAAGGTGTCGTCCTCGATGTAGAGGCAGAAGCAGATCATCGACTTGATGCCCAGGCCCTCGGCGCCCGCGGCGAAACGCGGCCACCGGGTCTCCGCGCCCATGTCGTCGATCTGGATGGTCTCCGAGGTGAGCGCGGACCGGATGCACGGGCCTTCGCCGAACTCCTGCTGCAGTTCGTCGCACTTGCCTGCGAGGTCACCCACCATGACAGGCGTCTCGACCTTCGCGTTACCCGTCACCAGGGTGACGCTGGCGTACTCGCCGCCGGGAACGTTTTCGACGGCCGACTTCGAGATCGCGCGCAGGACGGTATCGCTGTCCTTGCTCTCAGACCGCAGCAGTCGCGCGACTGCGGCCATCCGTTCCGGCAAATTGGTGTTCGGTGGTGTCATGTTCCTGATTCCTGCCAAGGCCTGTACTGCCAGACAATTCTGGAAGTCTACTTATCGATGTCAATTCGCCGCGGCCGGACGGCGACTTCCATAGTGCTCTTCACGCCGCTCTATACGTGGTCATGCGCGGTTTGTGACTCCTGAGGCACCTGTGATGCGGGGGCTGACAACGCGGTGGTGGAGAATGTGCGCACACTCACGTATCTTGGGCTCTCTGGCGCTCGGGGGAACCAAAAAGGGGACAGTACATGCAGCTCGGCAGGATCAGGCATGGTCGCCTTCCCCGGCTCGTGACGGTCGTCGCGGGAGTGGCACTCCTTCTCGGAACGTCCGCCGTCACAGCGACAGCCGAACCCGCCTGGCCGGGTGGCCCGGAGATCCCCGGCATCACCGCTCCTGATCTGCCCAAGCCCGGCCCCACGAGCGCGACGCCGACGACGCCTTCCGAGCAACCGCTGGGCCGAGCCAACTTCTCGACCCCGACACTCAATCCCTCCGACGGTGAGACGGTCGGGATCGCGCAACCGGTGGTCATCTCCTTCCAAGCGGCCATCGACGACAAAGAAACCGCAGAAAAGGCCATCAGGGTCAGCACGACGCCGACGGTCGACGGCAGTCTGTACTGGGTGGGCAACAAGGAACTCCGATGGAAACCCGAGGGATTCTGGCCGGCGAACACGCAGGTGTCGGTGCGGGCCGGTAGCGCGACCGCTGACTTCACGATCGGCAAGTCCTGGATCGCAACGGCTGATGACAACACCCACACCATCACCGTCACCGTAGACGGAGAAGTCGTCCGGACGATGCCCACGTCGATGGGCGCCAACGATCACCCCACACCCAACGGCACGTACACCGTCGGGGAGCGGTTCGCGGACATGTACATGGACTCGTCCACCTACGGGGTGCCCGTGGACTCACCCGACGGCTACCGCACGTATGTCGAATACGCGACCCGCATCTCGGGCAGCGGCATCTTCGTCCACGCCGCGCCGTGGTCGGTCGGACAGCAAGGCAACACCAACGTCTCGCACGGCTGCCTCAACGTCAGCACCGAAGACGGACGATGGTTCTTCGAGAATGCACCCGAGGGCGCGCCGGTGGTCGTGGTGAACACCATCGGCGGTACGGCCGATCCGGCTGATGGACTGACCGACTTCACCACCCCGTAGCTCCCGATCATGGTGGGTTGTGGCGAGCAAACCCGCAGGTCGCCTTCACCACAACCCACCAAGATCGGGGTTGGGGGTCACCAGATGTGGACGCGGTCCGCATCGTCGAGGTATAGCCCGTCGCCCTCTTTCACACCGAAGGCGTCGTAGAACGCGTTGATGTTGCTGATGACGCCGTTGCAGCGGAACTCAGGCGGTGAATGCGGATCGATCGACAGCCGGCGGATCGCCTCGGCGTCGCGGGTCTTGGTGCGCCACACCTGCGCCCAGCCATAGAACACCCGCTGTAGACCGGTGAGTCCGTCGATCTCCGGCGGACTCTGTCCGTCCAGCGCGATCTGGTAGGCGACGAGTGAGATCGACAGACCGCCGAGGTCGCCGATGTTCTCACCGATCGTGAAGTCACCATTGACCTTGTACTTCTCGTCGAGGCCCTTTGGGGTGAAGGTGCCGTACTGGTCGATGAGTTTGCGTGTACGGGTGCTGAATTCGGTGCGGTCGGTGTCGGTCCACCAGTCCACGAGATTGCCGTCACCGTCGTACTTGGCGCCCTGGTCGTCGAAGCCGTGGCCGATCTCATGGCCGATCACCGCGCCGATCCCGCCGTAGTTGGCAGCGTCGTCGGCCTCGGGGTCGAAGAACGGAGGCTGCAGGATCGCTGCGGGGAACACGATCTCGTTCATTCCCGGGTTGTAATAGGCATTGACCGTTTGGGGGGTCATGAACCACTCGTCGTGGTCCACCGGCGAACCGATCTTCCCGAACTCGCGATCCTCTTCGTAAGCGCTTGCGCGAGCGATGTTCCCGAAGAGATCGTCGCGCTCGATACGCAGCGATGAATAATCGCGCCAGGTCGCCGGATATCCGATCTTCGGAGTGAACTTCTCGAGCTTGACCAAGGCCTTCTCGCGGGTATCCGGGCTCATCCAATCCAGATCGGATATGTTGCGCCGGTACGCCTTCACGAGATTCTCGATCAGTACGTCCATGCGGGCCTTGGCCTCTGGCGGAAAGTGTTTTGCCACATACAGTTTGCCGACGGCGAATCCGAGGCCCTGCTCGACGAGGCCGACGCCGCGCTTCCAACGGTCGCGAATCACCTCCGAACCGGTGAGGGTCTTGCCGTAGAAGTCGAAGTTCTCGTCGACGAACTCATCGGAGAGGTACGGGGCGGCCGAATGCAGCAGCCGCCATTGTGCCCACACCTTCCACTCGTCGAGTTCGCGCGCGCCCCACAATGCCGCGACCCCTTCGACGAAAGACGGCTGGCCTACGACCACCTCGCCGAAGGTCTCCGCCCCCGTTGTCCGAAGACCGGAGATCCAGGAGTCCACATCGAATCCGGATGCTTCCGTTGTGAACTCGGACAGGGTGCGAAGGTTGTACGTGAGGTCGGCGTCACGGCGGCGCACCACATCCCAGTGCTGGGAGGCAACGGCCGTCTCGAGGTCGACGACAGTGTCGGCGCGGGCGGCGGAGTCGTCGAATCCGGCCAGCGCGAACATCTTCTCGATGTGGGCCCGGTATGCGGCGCGCGTCTCGGCGTGATTGTCCTCGCGGTAGTACGACTCATCGGGCAGCCCGATACCCGACTGCGTGATGTGCATCAAATAGCGGTCCGACGCCTTGGCATCGGTGTCCACGTAGTAGCCGAAGAGGCCGCCGATTCCACGGCGCTGCGCCGCCCCGACGAGTCCGGCGAGCTCAGCGCGCGTGGTCGCGTCGCCAAGCGCCGCGAGGTCTGCGCTGATCGGGGAGATGCCGAGCGCATTGATGCGCTCGGTGTCCATGAAGCTGGCGAAGAGATCGCCGATCTTCTGGGCGTCGCTGCCGGGGGCAGGCGACGACTCGGCGCACTCGGTGATCAGGTCGCGGACGTTCTCTTCTGCGCGGTCCCGCAACACATGGAAGGCGCCGTCGACCGCGCGGTCCTCGGGGATGACGTGATCGCGCAACCAGGTGCCGTTCACGTGCTCGAACAGGTCGTCTTGTGGCCGCACCGACTCATCGACCCAGCTCAGATCGATACCGGACCGTGCGGCGGTGGAATTGGCGGTGTCTGCGGTAGAAGTCACCAGACCATCCTGGCACCGAACCGCGATTTCGTCAGCCGCCGCTGGAGCTACCCGACTTCTGCGCAGCCGCGTCGTCCGGGCTCTGATGCGCGGTGAGGAGCAGATGGTCGAAGATCCGCCTGCTCTCGTCGTCGAACGGTACGTTGCCGTCGACGGAGGCGACGATATTCTGCGCCAGCGTTCTGAGCTTTGTGTTGGTCTGCTGCGAACGCCAGGTCAGGACGTCGAACGCACGGTCGGCGTTGATGCCGTACACAAGCATCAACATGCCCTTTGCCTGCTCGATGACAGCCCGGGACACCGCGAAATCCTTGACCGCGGCGTCCATCGTCTCTTTGAGTTCACCCTCGTGCACGTCTGTCAGGTCCACATAGAATCCTTCGGTGCCGATGAGGGATCCGGATGGGTCGGTCAGGCGATCCCCGACGACGAGCACGTGACGCACCTGTCCGCGGCGGTCGACGATGCGGTGCCTGCTGCTGAATGACTTCCCCTCCCGCAGGAGGTTGCCGATCGCCCGCTCGACCCGCTCCCGGTCATCGGGATGCTTGTGGGCGAGCAGCAGCTCGGTGGTGGGTGAGACCTCGCCGGCCCCGTAACCGTGGATCGCGGCGACCTCATCGGACCAGTGCCACTGGTCCTGCGCGATGAGGTAGCGAAAGCTTCCGACCTTCTGGACTGTGCTGCCGCCGAGCACTTCCTGCACCGACTGGGTATCGGTCCTGCTGTTCTCCAAAAAACTGCTCCCTGTTCACGCCTGTATGGAAGTCAGCCGAGCGTCCATCGGGCAGGGTAGCCACCGGGCTGTCGGCAAAGACGCAGCCCTCGATTCGAGCCAGTGATTTTCTAGCATGCCGAAGTGGTTTGCCGACACAAAGGGTGCGCATAGCAGAACGGGCAGTCGAAGAGAACACTTTGGGTTGAGCTGACTTCAAATCCGCGTGAGCCGAACCCGGCGGGCTACTGTGACGCGGTGCTCAAGACAATGCTGGTGCGGCGACTCGCGGTGGACCTCTGCCGCCTCGGTGCCCAGAGCTGTTGCCTGTGAGCACCTTCACGTTGTAGTCCGCTCACCGAAGGGCGACTACAACACCTCCGCTGCCGCTCTTCGATGAGGCCCCCCGCCTCGACGCGCGCGGCACCTCCCTCTCCTATCGATGGTGATCATCGGTGCCAGAGCTAGCTCATCAGGGGTTGTCCTCATGTCAGTTGTACCGGCCATAGCTGCGCCGACCGAGACGGTCGACCCGAACGCGACCAGGCGGCGCCGGGAGTCCGGGCGCGCGTCGAAGCTGTTGTCGCGGGCCGGTTTACCGCTTCTGTCGTTGGTCGTATTCATCGCGCTGTGGCAGTTGGTCGTGAGTCTCAAGATCTGGAACGAGACCTTGATCCCGGCGCCGCTCGCGGTGTGGGACGCCTTCGTCGAGACGAACACGACGACCGACGGGGTCCGCGGCTACGCGGGCAAGTACCTGTGGGAGCACCTGCTCATCAGTCTGCAGCGCATCGGATACGGCATCGCCATCGGCATCGTCGTGGGTATTGCGTTCGGGCTGTTCATGGGGACCTTCGGGAAGGTCCGGGCGCTGTTCGAACCGTGGATCACCTTCCTGCGCACATTGCCGCCGCTGGCGTACTTCTCGCTGCTGATCATCTGGCTCGGTATCAACGAGGAGCCGAAGATCACCCTGCTGGCCATCGCGGCGTTCCCGCCGGTCGCCGTGGCGACCACCTCAGCCGTGCTGGCGGCCCCGCAGAGTTTGACCGAAGCGGCGAAGGCGCTGGGAGCCAGCAAGTTCGAGGTCATCAAGGACGTCGTGATCCCATCCGCGTTGCCGGAGACCTTCACCGGTATCCGACTGGCAGTCGGTGTCGCCTACTCGTCGCTGGTTGCCGCCGAACTGGTCAACGGCCTGCCCGGCATCGGCGGCATGGTCAGGGACGCATCCAACTACAACAACACCCCGGTCGTGCTCGTCGGCATCATCGCGATCGGAACCTCGGGCTTGATCATCGACGGTCTGCTGCAGCTCATCGAGCGCAAGACCGTGCCCTGGCGGGGACGCGTCTAGAACGTCCATTTCCGCTCCTCTGTGTCCCACAAGAAGAAAGAACGAACAAACATGAGTAACACACGTCGCTTTGCCCACTTGCGCCGACGATGGGTGGTGCTCGTCGCCGCACTGTCCGCGCTGACGCTGACCCTCGACCTCGCCTCCTGCTCGGATGACGAGAGCGACGGAAAGACCATCACCGTCGGCTACCAGGCCTTCCCCAGTGGCGACCTGGTCGTCAAGAACCAGAAGTGGCTCGAAGAGGCGTTGCCCGACTACACCATCAAATGGACCAAGTTCGAGTCGGGCGCCACGATCAATCAGGCCTTCATCGGCAACTCGATCGACATCGGCGCCATCGGCTCGAGTCCCGTCGCCCGTGGCCTGTCCGGCAACTCGCCTATCGGCTACAAGGTCGCTTTCGTTCTCGACGTCGCCGGCGACAACGAGGCTCTGGTCGCCCGCAACGGCACCAACATCAACAGTGTCGCCGAACTCAAGGGCAAGACCATCGGTACCGCACTCGCGTCGACCGCGCACTACAGCTTGCTGGTCGCACTCGAGCAGGCCGGACTGTCGGCGGACGACGTCAAGATCGTCGACCTCCAGCCACAGGCCATCATCGCCGCGTGGGAGCGCGGCGACATCGACGCCGCATACACCTGGCTGCCGACTCTCGACGAGCTCCGCAAAACCGGCAAAGACCTGGTCACCAGCCGGGCGATCGGTCAGTCCAACCCCACCCTGGACCTCGGCGTCGTGTCGAACAAGCTGATTTCGGACGACCCCGCTGCCGTCGACGCCTGGCGCAAGGTGCAGGCTCGTGCGCTCGACCTGATCAACACCGATCCCGCCGCCGCAGCCGGATTCATCGGCCAGGAGCTGGGCATCAGCGCTGAAGAGGCGCAGGGGCAGCTGAAGCAGGGTATCTACCTCACGCCCGCCCAGGTCGCATCACCGCAGTGGCTCGGTACCCCGGGAGCGGTCGGCAACATCGCGAACAACCTGCTCGATGCTGCCGAGTTCTTGGTCGCACAGAAGCAGATCGACTCCGCACCCACCCTGGAGCAGCTGCAGGAGGCCATCTACGTCGAAGGTCTGCCCGGTGCCTTCGATCAGTGACAGTCGAGCCATCCACCTCGACAACGTGTCTCATCGCTACGGCACGGGTGGCGACACCGTCACCGCGGTGGGCCCTGTCTCCCTCGATGTCCCGGCCGGCGAGTTCCTCGTCCTGGTCGGGGCGTCCGGGTGCGGTAAGAGCACGCTACTGCGCCTGATCGCGGGATTCGAACAGCCCACCGACGGTCAGGTCGACGTGCTCGGCAAGCCCCCGACGCCAGGTGAGTCCGCCGGCGTCGTGTTCCAGCAACCGCGGCTGTTTCCGTGGCGGACCGTCGGCGGCAACGTGGAGGTGGCGCTGAAGTACGCGGGGATCGCGAAATCGGACCGCAGGGCCCGCCGCGATGAGCTGCTCGAGAGGGTCGGTCTCGAAGGCACCGCCGACCGGCGGATCTGGGAGATCTCCGGTGGGCAGCAGCAACGTGTCGCCATCGCACGGGCCCTGGCCGCCGAGAATCCGCTCTTCCTGCTCGACGAACCTTTCGCGGCGCTGGACGCACTCACCCGCGAGCGGCTACAGGAAGACGTCCGGGGAGTGAGCAGTGAGACCGGCCGGACATCGGTGTTCGTGACCCACAGCGCGGACGAAGCCGTGTTCCTCGGGTCGCGGATCGTGGTGCTGTCCAAACGCCCTGGGCAGGTCGCCCTGGACCTCGAGGTGGATCTGCCCCGAGGCAAGATCGACGTCGACGAGCTACGGAACTCGCGGGAGTACAACTCGATCAGGTCCGAGGTGAGTCACGCGGTGAAGGCGGCGGCTGCTTGAGTTAGCCACCGAGTTTCTTGTGCATTTCCCAGATCAGGATTTCTGCATCGGTGGTGGCGGTGAGGTTCTCCCCGCCACCACCGGTGATCCTGACGGCGTCGCCTGTTCGGAGCTCACCGCCGGTTCCTTCGAGCCGTGCCGATCCGGAGGCGACGAAGACGTGACCCCACGGCAAGTCGGGTAGCTCCACCGACTGACCGGCCGACAGTCGCGCGACATGGAACGCGACGTTCTTGTTGGCGATGCGGATCGCCGAGTCGTACGCCGGCATCCCGGAGGCGACCGTGACGAGTCCGCCTGCAGCCAGTTGGTCGGAGATGTCGAGCTGGTCGTAGCTCGGCTCGATGCCCGACTCGTCCGGTAAGACCCACATCTGGACGAAGTGGACGGGCTCGATGCCGGTCGTTGCATCGGTCCGCCAGGTGTCGTTGCGCTCGGAATGCCGGATGCCGGTCCCTGCGCTCATGCGCTGCGCGAGACCCGGAAAGATCACCCCGCTGTGGTCCATCGAATCCTGGTGGACCAACGAACCCGACAGCACCCAGGTGACGATTTCCATGTCTCGGTGGGGATGGCTGTCGAATCCCTGCTGAGGCGACACGGTCTCGTCGTTGTGGACCATCAACATCCCGTGGTGGGTGTTGGCGGGGTCGTAGTGGTCGCCGAAGGAGAAGCTGTGCCGCGTCTCGAGCCACTCGGTTCGGGTGCCCGGCCGGTCGTCGGCCCGATGGACTTCGTGGCGATCGTTCACCCCGACCATCATCCTCCGCTGCCCGAAATGGGTCCAAATCAGGGCAGATTAAGGGTAGTTACTCGATTGTGACGACCTCGTAAGCAAGTTGGGAACCACATTGGTGGCATTCACCCTGTTACAGGAGTGAAAATTGTGACTATGCGTCGTTCCCCCGGCCGCCTCGCGGCCACTGCTGTTCTCGCGCTCGTCTGCGCGCTCGGTGTTGCTTCGTGCGGCGCGTTCAGCAAACCTCTGGATACGGGTGCGGCGGCCCTGCTCGACTCGTTCGCCACCGCGATGGAAGACCAGGACGCACTCGCCGCTGCCGCACTCACCTCCGCGCCGGGGCAGGCGGAAGGATCGCTTGCCGCCTCGTTTACAGGCATGGGTGCGCAGAAGGTGAATGTCGACGTCGAGCGGGCCGAGGAATACACCGACGGCACCGCCACGTTCGAGCTGACCACGACCTGGGTCCTCGGTGATGATCGCGAACTCAAGACGGAGACCTCGGGCTCGGCCCGACGCCTCTCCCTCGGCTGGCGGATCCAATGGCAGCCGGAAGTGCTCGCCGACAACATGCCCACCGGCGGCAGCTTGCGCAACCTCCGAACGGATGCGCGTCCCGCACCCGTGGTGCAGGACCGGTTCGGGAAGAACATGCTCACCCTGCAGACGATCAACGAGATCGTCCTCGACCCCGCCGGCACCCCGGACGTGAACTCGTCGATCGCCTCGCTCGCGACCATCATCGAGCCTCTTGCGCAACTGGTCACCCCGAGCGTCATCCGCGACCAACTCGCCGCCGCCGAGAACAAGCCGGTGACGGTGGTGTCCGTGCGAGATTCGGACATGGTCGCACTCGCCGGAGACCCCAAGTCGGTGCCGGGCGTGTCGGTGAAGCCCGTACCGCAACTCGTCCTGCTCGACCGTCGGATCGCCTCACCCGTCCTGGACGGGGTCCACGATTATTGGCAGGCAATCCGGGATGCCACCTCCGGATGGTCGGCTCAGATGGTCGCCCCGGGCGTACGGCCAGTGCAACTCGCCGGCGAGCAGGGCCCCGCGGGACCGAACGTCGGCACCACCATCGACCAGGTCACGCAACTCGACGCGCTCGATGCCGTGGTGGAGGTGGCCCAACCGGCGAGCATCTTGGTCCTCGACGCCAAGACCGGCGTGATCCGGGCCTCCATGCGCAACGACGCAGCGGCCGAGCAAGACATCACGATCGACAAGGACTACACGCCGGGTAGCACGCTGGAACCGGTTGCCACGGTGATCAATCAGCTGGCCGGACCCGACGACGCCCGCGCCGCGCAGCTGCTGGCGCAACTGGGCCTCGACGTCGACTTCACGATCCCGGGTATCCGTCCGTCCGGCCCCCAGGGCGGTCCGGTCGCGGAGCCGGTGACGTTCCGGCCCGAGGATCTCAAGGTGTCCGCGCTGAACATGGGCGCGCTCGGCGTTGCGATCGCGCGTACGAATTCGATTGCCCCGTCCATCATCTCGGGTCAGGCGGGGCGGGTCGAAGGCGGTGAGCTGGGTCCGGTCGACAAAAAGGTGCTGGCGACGGTCAACGGCGCGATGAAGGAGACGGCGACCAAGGGTGACGCCAGCGACCTCACCAACGCGCCGGGACTGCGTGCGCTGGTCGGGACCAACGGACCGCAGGGCCCCGGGTGGTTCGTCGGTATCGTGGGCGGTCGCGTCGTGGTCGTCTACGCCGAGGGGGAGCGATCCGGGTCCGCGGCTCTGGCTGTGGCACAACGCTTCTTCACCCCTCGCGCTCATCCGCAGTAGGCTGGCCGGACGTTCACGGTCCACGAGCGCGGGAGGTACGCAATGAAGTCAGGTCCGCCTTCGGAGCCCGCTTTCACCACCGCGGCCATCCGTGACGGCGACGACCCGACTGCCCGGGTGATTCTCAGTGCGGCCGTGCAGATGATCGCCGCGCGCGGGTACCACGGGACCTCCGTCCGCGACATCGCCGGGTTCGCAGGCATCAGCGCCGGTTCGATCTACAACCACTTCGGGTCCAAACACGAGCTTCTGGTGACGATTCTGGCTCGTGGAGGGGAAGCGTTGGTGGAAGCGACCGAGCGGGCGCTGCTCGATGCGCCCGCCGACCCGGTGCATCAGCTCGACGCCATCGTCCGTACACACGTCGGCGTGCACGCCGAGAACCCGCTGGAGAGCTACATCGGCAACTCCGAGCTCCGCAGCCTCGACCCAGTCGCGCTGGAGCAGGTGATAGCCAATCGTGATGCGCAGCAGCGTATTTTCGATCGTGTGGTCGCAGATGGTGTCCGGCGTGGTGAGTTTCGCACGGATAATCCGGTCGAGGCCTCCAGGTTCGTGGTCACCGCCTGTACCGCTGTCGCCATGTGGTTCCGGCCGGGCGGGCAGGCCACCGAGGAACAGGTGATCGCGCGCTATCAGGCGGTGGCCCGTGATGCGGTGGGCCACCGAGCCCGCTGATCTCAGCTTCATCTGACAGCCGGATATTTGCCCGCCAGGAACTGTTCGAAGGTCTGCTTCCCGAAACCCTTCCCCTCGGTGAGGTTCTCGCCGGCTGCGAAGGCCTTGAACAGCTTTCCCGGAAGACGTAGCGGAACGGTCGGGCGATGTCGTCCCGTGGCCCGCTTCCAGGCGTCGAGCAGATCGCCCGCGGTGCGTTGCTCGGGACCGCCGATGTCATCGACCCGGCCCGCGGGGTCACCAGCCGCCAGATCCACCAGTCGCGCGGCGACCTCAGCGGTGGCAATGGGTTGGAAACGGATCGACGGACTCACGAACACCGGTGAGAACCGCTGCGCGGTGAACATCTGTTCCACGAATGGGTGGAACTGCGTGGCCCGCTGCAGGGTCAGCGGCACGTGGGAGTTCGTCGCGATCTCCTCGATCTGGACGCGTTGCTTGTAGAACCCCATCGGGATGGTGTCGATGCCGACGATCGACAGCAGCACCACGTGCGCGACGCCTGCTGCGGCAGCCGCCCGAAAGAGGTTCTCCGCGACCTGTATGTCCTTCGCGCCGTTGGTCGTCGCGAGGTGGATGATCGTGTCGACGTCGTCGAGGACAGCGCTGTCGAGGCCCGTGAGCAGATCTCCGGTGACGAGACCCGGACCGCTGCGCCTGCTCAGAGCGCGTACGTCGTGCCCGGCGGACCGCAACTGCGCGGTGGTCGGGACGCCGATCCGCCCGGTGGCTCCGGTGACCAGGAATGTCGTCATGATTGCTGCCTCTCATCGTCTCGGCCGGCGTGTGTTTGCCGGACAAAACCCCAGACCGTCGAGGGGTCGCGGATGTGACAAGCTCATCGAAACGGCTGACACGCGGTGGGATCTGCGGCCGAGACCTGGCGAAAGGGTATGTGATGTCGCAGGCGAGCGCACTCGACGAGTTCGAGCGGCTTCGGCCACGTCTGTTCGGCATCGCCTACCGCATGACCGGCGCCGCAGGCGAGGCCGAAGACCTGGTGCAGGATGCCTGGCTCCGTTGGCAGGGGACCGATCATGACGTGGTCCGCAATGCGGAGGCGTTCCTCGTCACCACCGTCACCCGGCTGTCGATCAATGCGGTGACATCGGCGCGAGCGACACGGGAGACGTACATCGGGCCCTGGTTGCCGGAGCCGGTGTCGACCGTCGACGATCCCGCGCTCGGGGCCGTTCGTGCCGAAGCCCTGGAGATGGCAGTGGTCCTGCTACTCGAACGACTCGATCCGCGCGAGCGCGCGGCATACATCCTGCGCGAAGCCTTCGACTACCCCTACCGCGAGATCGCTCGGCTGCTCGAGACCAGTGAGGCCAACGCCCGACAGCTGGCCCGCCGGGCGCGGGAACACGTCGGACGTGAACGCCGGTCGTCGGTGGACCCCGACGAGCGGGCGCGGGTCATGACCGCGTTCGTCGCGGCCGCCCAGGCGGGCGATCTCGAGGCGCTCGAGGCTGCGCTCACCGCGGACGTGGTGTCCATCAGCGACGGCGGCGGCATCGTCAGCGCCGCCCGCGTCCCGATGACCGGTCGCGACAAGGTCGCCCGATTCGTCCTCGGCGCCGTCACGAAGTTCGCAGTCGGGTCGTACCCCCTGCTCGTCGAATGCAACGGTGGGCCTGCGGTGCTGATGGTGCGGGAGGGGAAGCCCGATACGCTGCTCTCCTTCGACTTCTCCCAGGAGACGCAGCGGCGCGGAGCTCCCGAGGGGGCCGCGGGCATCAGCCGACTGATGTTCGTGCGAAATCCTGGCAAGCTCACGCATCTGGAGGCGTTGATCCCGCCTGACGATCCGACGTCAGACGGTGAGGACTGAACGCCGCACGAGCAGCACCCGAATCGCGCGCCAGCCCAGCAGGAAGGCGCCGAGCACGATGGTCGCGACGATGACGAAGCTGAGCGCGACGCCCTGATGGAAGAGGTGGCGAAGGGTCATCCCGATCGCGACCGCGCCGATCCACACCAGCGCACCGTCGGGGATGAGTCGTTCGGGCCGGAAGTCGTAGTCGAACCCGTGGTCGGCGCGCATGTGTGCGAAGAGATATGCCAGGGCCCAGCCGATGGCCGCGCCGATCGCGAAGGGCCAGGTCGTGCTGAACACGCCCTCGATCGACAGACCCTCGGCATGGTTCATGCGGCCGATGAAGGCGAAGACGAGCACCGCGAGTAGATCACTGAGGGCGGTGAGCGTTCGGCGCATACGAGCCACCGTAGCGGGCACCGCGCGCGCTCAGCGAACCGAATCGGGCGAATCCGGCCGTTCGTCCGACGGTCGGATGATCGGGGGATCGGGGTCCGACGAGACGTTCTTCGAGCCCTCTTCCGCGACGTCGTCGAGCTCTTCGACGACTTCTTCCTCGATCGTGTCCCCGCTCTCGGCCTCGGCCCGATAAGTACCTCTGAACATGACGAGGATCACAATCCAGCCCACCAGGGCCACCAGCAGGTAGCTGATCATGCGGTACACGAGAACTGCGGTGACCGACTCCGCGGCGCCCATGCCGGCAGATGTCAGCGCGGGCACCAGCACGCCGTCGACGACCCCGAGTCCTCCTGGGAGCAGTGGTATCGCGGTGCCCACGGCCTTCGACGCCGCGTACGCCACCATCAATCCGGCGATGCTGGGTTGCCCGCCGACCGCGTAGCAGGCGAAGGCCAGGCAGGCGACGTCCGCGACCCAGTTGAACAGTGACCACCCGAACGCTTGCGAGGCCTCTTTCGGTTTGAGCTGAACTGCCTGCAGTTGCCGCAAGATCTCGTGCCACCGCTGGACGCCGTGATCTGCGGCTTTGTCGCGGAGGTGATTGATCCACCGCAGCAACGTGACGCCGATGCCCTCGATCGATTCCGGGTGCCGGGCGATGTACTGGGCGACCAGGGCGAACGCGATGAAGCCGCTGATCGAGAAGATGACCGAGAACGGGCTGGTCTTGGCTCCCGCCAGCAGGGCGCCTCCCAGGCCGAGCACGGCGAGACCGACACCCATCAAGAGTCCGGACATGACGACCTGCCACGACGCGATGACGGGTGTCGCTCCCCACTTGCGGGTTTCGCGGTAGGTGAATGCGGGCGCGAGCACCTGCCCACCGGGCATCGTCTGGCTCAGCGAGTTCGCTGCGAGTACCACTGACAGGGACTGCCACTGCTTCACCCTGACACCGGCCGATCGGAGAAGCGTCCGCTGCACCTGCGCAAAGCTGTCCATCGAGAGCACGGCTGCCAAGATGCAGAGGGCAACCCACTCCCACTCGATCTCGTCGAGGTGGAACCAGGTCTCCCTGAGCTTCGGCCAGACCAGATAGGCCTCGACCGAGAGAATCACCACGACCAACGCGAGTGCCACCCAGCGCACCCACCAGAAGCGGCGGCGGGTCGATTGCGTCGCCGTCATGCTAGGCACCCTATCGGGCGGCAGTGTCCGAGTTACAGCCGAGACTCGGCGAAACCGTACGCGAGTATTCGCCCCTGCGCCGGGTTCAGCGCGCGACGCAGGGGTGGGGTCTAATGTTGCCCAGGTGAGCCAGGGGAAACTCGAGGACGTCAGCACCACAGACCGAACCGCAGATCGTTTGAAGGTGCATCCGGTCGTCCGGGCCGCCGCAGAGTGGTCGTGGCGGCTGGTGGTGATCGCGGTCGCGCTGTATGTCGCGTCCCAGGTGATCGCGAGATACGAGGAAGTCTTCGTCCCGATCGGGCTGGCGGTGCTGGGCACGGCGTTCCTGGTGCCGGTGGTCGACTGGCTCAATCGTCGTGGGGTGCCGCGCGCGCTGGCCGTCGTCGCGTCGCTGGTGGTTGCGATCGGCGCGATCGCCGGGATCATGACCTTCGTCGTGCAGCAGTTCATCGACGGTGTCCCGGATCTGACGGATCAGGTCACCAAGACCATCGACGACAGCCGGGGCTGGCTCGTCGATGGTCCGCTGAACATCCGTCAGGAGCAGATCGATCATCTCGGCGATGACTCCATCAAGTTCCTGCAGGACAACCAGGACAAGGTGACATCCGGCGCGTTGGCGACCTTCACCACGGTCAGCGAAATCGTCACCGGTGGCTTTCTGATGTTGTTCCTGATGATCTTCTTTCTCTATGGCGGCGGCCAGATCTGGCGGTTCCTGACACTGGCCATCCCGGAGGGGTCCCGCGAAAAGGTCTGGGAAGCAGGACAGAACGGGTTCGGATCCCTGGTCGGTTACGTGCGCGCGACCGTGGTGGTCGCCGCT
Source organism: Williamsia sp. 1138 (assembly GCF_002095435.2). Classification (GTDB taxonomy): domain Bacteria; phylum Actinomycetota; class Actinomycetes; order Mycobacteriales; family Mycobacteriaceae; genus Williamsia. Next base: position 144,435 of record NZ_MJEJ02000054.1, on the reverse strand, counting down.
GTCGACGCGATCGGTATCGGCGCGGGTCTGGCGATCCTGCAGGTGCCGCTGGCGCTTCCACTGGCGTCCCTGGTGTTCATCGGTGCGTTCATCCCGATCGTCGGTGCGCTGATCACCGGCAGCCTCGCCGTCCTCGTGGCCCTGGTGACCCAGGGCTGGATCGCCGCAGTCATCGCACTCGCGGTGGTGGTGGGCGTGATGCAGCTCGAAAGTCATGTGCTGCAACCGTTCCTGTTGGGACGTTCGGTACGTCTGCACCCGGTCGCAGTGGTGCTCGCGATCGCGGCGGGCCTGGTCACCGCGGGCATCGTCGGAGGCCTGCTGGCGGTGCCGATCATCGCGTTCCTCAACACCGCGATCCGGACGCTGGTGAACAAGTCGAAGTCGATCGATGACGACAGTGAGCTGGCCGAGGTGGCCGCGGCAACCGGCAAGGAACACGAACGAATGTACGAGGCCGAACCCGACCGGCCGAAGTGGGATGATCTCGACGCCCACGGTGCCCGAGGGCCAAAGGCCGAGAAACCCGACGACGACGCGGCACCGGACGACAAGCGGGGCAGCTCAGCCGATTCCAGCTGACGCATGAGTTCCCGCGCAGCGCTCTCCTCGTTACTCGACGATGACCCGGTGGGTCCGCTCTGGCGGGCCGCCCAGGTGTTCCGGTTGCTGAGTTTCGTCTACGCGCTGGGGTTTCAGCTGGCGGTGCACAACGACTACGAACGGGTGGCGTGGAGCTGGTTCCTCTTCGCGATCCTGACCGTCTGGACCGGGATCAGCACGATCGGTTACCTCAAGGGCACGGGACGTCGCTGGTCGTGGGTCATCGCCGAGCTGGTGATCGTCTGCGTGCTGGTGATCTCCACCAGGTTCGTCGCCTCGGCCGACTGGGCGGCGTCGAACCAGTCGTTCCCCACGACCCTGTGGGCGACGAATGTCGTTGTGTCGGCCGCAATCCTGGGCGGCCCGTTGGTGGGCGCCGGCTTCGGACTCGTGGTGCGGGCCGCCAGTGCGGTTGCCAAGGGTGGTTACGACCTCAACGTGGGACGCGACGCCACGGTGGTGGTGCTACTGGCGGTGGGGGTCGGGGTCGGCCTGGCCTCGGTGACGGCTCGCCGGAACCACGACCGGGTTGCCAGGGCGATGCGGGTTGCCGCCGCGGCCGAGGAGCGTGATCGGCTGAGCAGGCAGGTGCACGACGGGGTGTTGCAGGTGCTGGCGTTGATCACCCGGCGTGGTGCGGAAATCGGCGGCGAGACAGCGCAGTTGGCACAGTTGGCGGGTGAACAGGAACGGTCGTTGCGGCGGCTGATCGCCGATATAGAACCGGCCACCCTTTCCGGTGAGCCGGCCGACATCGATCTTCGGCTGCTGCTTCGCCCCCATGCCGGCGACCGGGTATCCATCAGTGAACCGGGTGAGCCCGTCACCCTCGATCACCGGAGGGCGCTGGAACTCGAGGCCGCGGTGGTCAATGCCCTCGACAACGTCGAGTTCCATGCGGGATCCGCAGCGAAGGCCTACGTGCTGGTCGAGGATCTCGGTGACGAGGTGGTCGTCAGCGTGCGTGATGACGGTGTCGGCATCGACGAGGGCCGGCTTGCGGAAGCAGTCGCCGAGGGTCGGATGGGGGTGTCCCGGTCGATCGTCGAGCGGATGGAGGCACTCGGTGGATCGGCCCGGTTGGACACGGCACCGGGCGAGGGAACCGAATGGGAACTCACGGTTCCAAGAGAACAGCGGTCGAAGGGGGATACGAAAGGTGCAGCAGATGCCTGAGGATTTGCGCGTGATGGTGGTCGACGATCATCCGATGTGGAGAGACGGGGTCGCCCGGGATCTCACCGACGCCGGTTTCGACGTCGTGGCCACCGCCGACAGCGTCGAGGCGACGGCGCGACGAGGTGGCGCGGTGCAGCCGGACGTGGTGCTGATGGACATGCACCTGCCCGATGGCAACGGGGCCGAGGCGACCGTGCGGATCTTGGAGGTGTCGCCGCACAGCAGGGTTCTGGTGCTGTCGGCATCGGACGAGCGTGAGGACGTGCTCGAGGCCGTGAAGGCCGGCGCGAGCGGATACCTGGTGAAGAGTGCCTCGAAGGAAGAATTGCTGGCCGCGGTGCGGGCGACAGCGAACGGTCAGGCGGTCTTCACGCCCGGCCTCGCCGGTCTGGTGCTGGGGGAGTATCGCCGGATCGCGCGGGACCCCGACCGCCCGGTAGATGCTCCGGCGCTCACCGACCGGGAGACGGAGGTGCTGCGGTACGTGGCGAAAGGGCTGAGCGCCAAGCAGATCGCGACGAAACTGTCTCTGAGTCATCGGACCGTCGAGAATCACGTGCAGGCCACGCTGCGAAAGTTGCAGCTGGGCAACCGGGTGGAGCTGACCAGGTACGCGATCGAGCACGGTCTGGACGAGGAACCGAACCCCTAGCTTCCTGGTCCGGTGTCTTTCCGGCGGCGTGCTGGGGCTGCTGTCGAAGTCGGAGGAAGTGCGACTTCCTCCGACTTTTGCCGCTTCCTCCGACTGCAACCGGAGGACCTCGCGACACTCGGAGGATTTGGGATGTCCTCCGACTTCGGGTCATGGTTGGTTATCGAGCGGCGGGTTACCCGCGCTACGTTGCGGGAACTCCCCATGCCGGCTGAGTAGTGCTACTCATCCGGTGACGACCCGCAGCGGCGACGATCGATTCATGACCGAACAGAACCAAGCCGTCATCAGCCGGCTTTCCGCCGAGTTCAACTCTTTGTCGAGTCAGTTTGCTCGTGTGTCGGGCGACCTGACCGAATTGCACACCGTGCTGGCCGCGCTCGAAGCGCCGGCGACGGAGCCCGATGTCCCCGAGAACGACGCAGCCGCAGAGCAACCCGCGGCTGCCGAGAAGCCGAATCAGCCCCAACCCCAACCCCAACCCGAACCCGGTCCCCGGGCGGCGACGCAGTACGGACCCCGTACCGCTCCGCAGGGTCCGGCGTCACCGTGGAGCCACAGCGCTCCCGATCCCCGGGCATACCTGGGCCGGCCGGCGATGGGCGGGCCACAACGCGCGCCGTACCCGTCCTGGTTGCAGCCGGCCGCCGCAGGCCGACCGGTCGGGCCGGGACAGCCGGTCGGTCCGTACGCGCCGGGTGCCCGCCCGTTGCTGCCAACGCCGCCCGGTGCGGGCGGACGGGGACCGGCCGGACCTCCTCCACCCGCGAAACCGTCGCTCTGGCAGCGGATGACCGCCGATCCGGGTGGTGGCCTGATCGGCAAGATCCTCGCCGTCGCCGGTGTCGCCGTCACGCTGATCGGTGTGGTCATGATGCTGGTGCTCGCCGCTCAGGCAGGCATCCTTCGCCCCGAGATCAGGGTCGCGGCGGGCGCAGTCCTCGCCGCCGTCCTGGTGGTCGTCGCGATCCGGATGGCTGATCGTCCCGGCGGCCGGGTAGGCGCGATAGCGTTGTCCGCCACAGGTATCGCAGCCGCATACTTCGACGTCGTCGCCGTGACGCGGTTCTACGACTGGCTCCCGGATTACGGCGGCCTGATCCTGGCCGGACTGGTCACCTTCGGTGGTCTGCTGCTGGCCCGCCGCTGGAACTCGCAACATCTCGGACTGCTGGTCTTGGTCCCCGTGTTCATTCTCGCTCCGGTTCTCACCGAGGGCCCGTCGCTGCTGCTGGTCGGGTTCATGCTGGCCATGGCCATCGGCTCGTTCCCGGTGCAACTCGGCAAAGACTGGGTGTTCCTGCACGCCGCACGGGTCACCGCCAGTACCGCGACCCTGCTCGCCTGGATCTCCGCCAGCGCCTGGAACTCGGAATCGCACGTTGCCCTGGCGACCATTGCCATCGTGGGCAACGCTGTCTTCGGCGTCGCCGGCTCGGTCGTCCTGGTGCGCAAGACGGCCCTGCCCCACCTGACCGCCCTGCTCGGCTGTGCCACAGTCGTTCCCGTCGTGTTCTCCCCGGTCACCTTGGACCGCTGGGTGGCGGCGGCGACCATCGCAGGCGTAGCCGCACTGCTGCTCGCCGTTGTGCTGCTCGACCGCACGCTGCCGGCGGTGCCCCGCCGGATCTACTCGGCGACTGCGGCTGTGACCGCGGTGATCGCCGCCGGCGTCGCGTTCGAGGGACCGGTCTTGGCGCCGGTGCTTCTCGCGATGTCCATCGTGATCGCGGTTGCCGGACGATCGGATCTCGTGGCCCGGATCATCGCAGCCCTGATCGGGATCTTCGGCGGCATCGGCTTTCTCGCGATCTCACCCCCGAACCAGTTGACCGTTCCGACTGACATCGAGACATCCGTCGCGGCATCGATCGTGGTCGGCAGTGTGCTCGCGGTTGCGGCGATCTGGCTGAACCTGTGGGCCTGGTACCGCGCTGCAACAACTCCGCCGTCGGCCCAGAACGTCCAGGGCTTCGGGATCATCGCCGCTCTCGGGTCGCTCTACGCGGTGACGGCGCTGACCGTGACCGCCGGGGTCGCGATCGGCGGCAGCGAGGGCGGCTTCCTCGGTGGCCACATGGCCGCGACCATTTGCTGGATGGGTGGCGCCGCGACCCTGCTGATCATCTCGATCTCCATCGCCAAGGGCCACAAGCGATTCGGTGGCATCAGTCGCAACGTCGCGGTGGGCGCCGGACTCGGATTGACCGCGGCAGCCGTCGCGAAGCTCTTCCTGTTCGACCTCGCGACACTCGACGGGATCTTCCGGGTTGCGGTGTTCATCGTCGTCGGGCTGATCTTGCTGGCCGTCGGCGCGAGCTATGCCCGGGCACTGGGCAACAGCGCAGCAGCCGAAGGAAGCCCGGACAACACCCCGGTCGGGGCCCAGCCCTGACGCCCAGTTTCGATCGCAGTCGTGTGCCCGCCACCTCCGGTGGCGGGCACGCCGCGTTGTCAGCCCAGACCCGCAACGATCGCCGCTGCCAATGCAGCCCGGTCGTCGGCCGTGGACGCTCCCGCGATCAGTTGGTGAACCTGCCCATCGACCGAGGCCACGAGCAAACGGGCTCGCATCGGGGCGGCGGACTCCGGGGTGCCGGTACGAACGAAGTGCGGGATCATCCGGTCTGCGAGCACCTCGGTGAGAGCGGCGAATCCGGCGACCAATTCGGGTGTACGGGGCGCGAGTTCACGCATCACAGCGTGTGCGCGGGGATGGTGGCCGTTGAGAGCGACGACAGTCCCCACCATGGCAGTGACCATCTCGTCGCGGTCTGGTTCCTCGGCATCGAATCGATCGCACAGCGCGAGCAGGGTGGCGGTCGACTCGGCCAGATGTCGCAGCGCGAGTTCGGCCAGGATTGCTTGCTTGTTCGGAAAGTACTGGTAGAGCGATCCGATGGAGACACCGGCCAGGTCGGCGATCCGATTGGTGGTGCCCGCTGTGCCCTCGTCATCGAAAACGCGAGTAGCCGCTTCGAGGATGGTGTCGACCATGAAGCGGGACCGGTCCTGAACTGGCTTCTTGCGTGCCCGACTCATGGCGACCCAAAGCGAGTTGTCACGGCAGCACCCTTCACCAATGCTCAAGAGTATGAACGCGATCGAATATACCGAGGTCGACGAATACGCGGCGTTCCTTCCGGAGCGCTTCCGTGCGCTCGTTCGTCCACCGACCGACACCTGGTGGACGTGGCGTGGCACTCGGGTCCACATCGCGCGGGCGGCGGACCCATCTGCTGCAGTGCGGGTGATGGTCATCCACGGCGCCGGTGGCCACGCCGGCGCACTGTGGCCCGGCGCTGCGGTGGTCGCGGCACAGGGTGCCGAGGTGCTCGCGCCGGATCTCCCGCTCTACGGCAGAACGGAGGTCCGCGACCCCGGCAACGTCCGCTATCGCGATTGGGTGGATCTGCTGTGCGAGCTCATCGTTGCAGAAAAGGCGAGTGACCCGCGCCCTCTGATCCTGTTCGGGGCAAGCATGGGCGGCCTCCTGGCATACGAAGCAGCCGCGCGAACGGGCATCGTCGATGCGGTGGTGGCCACGTGCCTGCTCGACACCGCCGACGTCGCAGCCCGCGAAGCCGCCGCCCGCTGGGCGACCCTGGGACGCAACGCGCCTCGGACGCTGCCGGTGATCGCGAAGGTCGCCGGAAAGCTACGCGTCCCGATCCGGTGGCTGACCCCGATGTCCGCGATGAGCAACAACCCGGCACTCGCCCGCCTCTGCGCGAGCGATCCGCTCGGCGGTGGCGGACGGATCCCGCTGGGCTTCCTGGCCGACTGGTTCACGTTCGCGCACACGGCGCCCGAGGACTATCGCGGACCGGCGGTGACCCTTGCCCACCCCGGGGCCGACCGCTGGACGTCCCCGGAACTCAGCGAGCGGTTCCTGAGCAGAATCGCCGGACCGACCAACGCCGTGCGCCTGGAGAACTGCGGGCATTTTCCTGTCGAAGATCCCGGCCTGACCCAACTCGAGGCGACCGCCCGTTCCGTCCTCGCCGCAGTCGCGCGCTCGTGACCCAGAAAATTCGCGCCATCTGCCTGCATACGCGCCAGTTGCACCTGGCGCGTATGCACGTAGCCGGCGCGAATTTTCAGGGATGGCGTGTAGCTTCAACCGATGAGTGATGGGGATGTCCGCACCGAGCGCGGCCTCGAGCGGCTGATCTTCTTCACCGATGCCGTGGTGGCCATCGCGATCACGCTGGTGGTGTTGCCACTCGTCGACGAGGCCAAGGATCTCGACAAGCGCTCGGTTGCAGAGTTCCTCTCGGACGATTCGGCGGCGTTGATCGCTGCGGCCATCAGCTTCGCGGTGATCGGCGCGTTCTGGCGCGATCACCACCGCCTCTTCGAACGCGCCACCGGATACACGCCGACGCTCATGCGGGTGAACCTCCTCTGGCTGGCCGGTGTGGTGTTCTTACCGGTCGCGACCGTTCTGTACGTCTCCGCGGGCAGAGGCGATCGTGTCGCGATCGCGGTGTACCTCGGAACGGTCTCCGCCGTGATGTTCCTGAGCCGGATCGAAGAGGGAATCCTGGTCCGCGCCGGACTGCGTTCAGGCCCACCGCTGACGCATACGGACCTGTGGATCGAGACGACGCCGCTACTGCTGATCGTCGTCGCGTTGGTGCTCGCGCTCGCGGTCCCCTCGCTCGGACTCTGGCCGGTGCTGATCCTGTTGCTGTCGAGGCCCGTCATCCGCCTCGCTGCGACGATCATGGACCGCCGCAGCTGACCGATCACTCCTGCGAGTTGTTGCCGTTGTTGCCGCGGCGCAGCAGATCCCGCACGCTGATCTGCTCCTCCGAGGTCCCGCGGGCGCGACGGCGGCCACTGGCCGACGTGTCCTGCGGTGCGGGTGTCCCGGGACGCGGCTGCTCCGGCTCGGCCGGCGGCGGAGTGGGCCGCGGCGGCTGTTGTTCCGGGTTCAGCGATGCGATCAACGGCTGTCCGCCGGTGCCTGCCGGGCCCAGGTTCGGGCGCCGTCGCAGCGGGCTGCTCAGCTCACCGCCCGTGGCACCCGAGGCGAGTGGACCACGGCCCGACGGATCCTGTCGTCCTGCCGGAACGCTGCGCGGACCGGTCGGGCGGGACTCCTGCGGACGTCCATCCGGGCCGGAAGCGGGTCGGTTCGACCCGGTGGGCTGGGGCCGAGGAGGGCGCCCGGGCTGCCGAAGCGGTTCGGCGGTCTCTTGACGATGTCCCGGCGTCGTGCCGTTGCCATTCGTATTGGTGCCGTTCGTGCCGCTGCCGCCGGCCCGGATGACACCGCTTCCGTTGGTCGCCGGAGTGTCCGTGCCGCCCAGGCGGATCCCGCCTGCGCCCAGGCTCCAACCGCCGGTGTCGGGGCGGCCTCGGCGGGCGTTCTCGCGGCTCGGCGTACGCGTCGCCACCGGATCGGAGTCCGGCGCGGGGCGGCTCGGGGCCCGGCGCACGGAACCGCCGACGGGCGGTTCGCTCGGACGATCGGCCGGGGGACGTGGCCGGATCGGGTCCGGTCGGCGAGTCGCGGGTGGCCGACCGTTGGTCTGGCCGCCGGCCGGATCCGGACGTGGTGCGCCCATGCGTCCCGAGGGAGCGGACACCGGCTGCCGTGGTGTCGGTCCCGATTCGGAGTGTCCGACCGGGGCACCGACAGGACGATCAGGGGCAGGTCGAGATTGCGGCGCGCTCGGCCGGGGGGTGACCGGACGTGCGAGGGGACCGGACGGGCGAGGTGCACCGACGCCGGCGGGAACCGACCCGACACCAGCGGGCACGGCCCGGGGGCCGGCCGCGGGCTGGCTGCGCATCGCCGAGGTCGGCGCCTCGGCGACCACGGTGCCCGCGCTGCGCGCAGTCTTGGCCGCGGTCATGACACGCTTGCCGTCCAGCTCGTCGTCGAGGATGGTCTCTCCGAGGCCGATCTTCTCTTGGATCACCTTCATCCAGTGCGGAGCCCACCAACAGTCGTCGCCCAGCAGCTTCATGATCGCCGGCACCAGCAACATACGGATGATGGTGGCGTCCAGAATCAATGCGGCGATCATGCCGTAGGCGATGTACTTCATCATCACGATCTCCGACAGCCCGAAGGCGCCGGTGACCACGACCAGGATCGCCGCGGCGGCCGTGATGATCCGGCCCGTGTGCGCCGTACCCTTGCGGATCGCCTCGGTCGTTGTCGCGCCCTTCTGCCTCTCCTCGACCATGCGGGAGAGCAGGAACACCTCATAGTCCGTCGAGAGTCCGTAGATGATAGCGATGATCAGCACGAGGACCGCGGACATCAGCGGGCCGGGGGTGAAGTTCGCGATCGATGAGCCGTGGCCGTCGATGAAGATCCACGTCAAGATCCCGAGCGTCGAACCGAGGCCGAGCGCCGAGACGAGTGCGGCCTTGATCGGCAACACCACCGATCCGAACGCCAGGAACATCAGCAGGCTGGTGACCATGATCAGCAAAAAGATCATGAGCGGCAGATCGTCGAGCAACGCGTTGATGGAGTCCTGGGTCAACGCCGGGGTACCGGCGACGTACATGTCGAGGCCGTCGGTGTTGATGGCGCGCAGTTCCTTGACCGCTTCGCCTGCGGTGTTCTGGTCGATCAGACCGGCCGACATCTGCACGATGTTGTCCGAGGCCTCCGCGCCGTCGAGGGTGAACTCTTTGGTGAAGCCCGGGATCTTGTTCGCCTCGTCGGCGATGGTCTGCAGCTTCGCCGCGTCGTCGCTGCTCTCGGGGTCGTAGGAGATGACGAGCTTGATCTCTTCGGTGCGCTCGGTGGGGAAGTAGGTGTCGAAGTCCTGCTGTGCGACCCGGTTCGGGTTCTGCGGCGGCAGGTACTTCTCGGTGATGCCACCGAACTGGATGCCGGCGAACGGGATGATCAAGGCCAGCAGCAGCAGGACGACCGGGATCGCGGTCTTGAGCGGATGCCGCATGACCCAGCTCGCGAGCTTGCCCCAGAAACCGTCCTCGACCTCTTTCTTCGTCTTGGTCCGGCGCAGGAACGAAAAGCCCCACATGTCGATCTTGGGTCCGAGGATCGACAGGATCGCGGGCAGCACGGTGATCGAGCAGATGGCGGCCAGCGTCACCGAGGCGATGGCGCCGTAGGCGACCGATTTGAGGAAGCCCTGCGGGAAGAGCAGGAGGCAGGCCAGCGCGCCGACGATGATCGTCGCCGAGAACACCACGGTCTGGCCCGCGGTCATGACGGTCCTGCGTACAGCGCTGCGGGTGTCGTAACCTTCCGCGAGCTCCTCACGGAAGCGGCTGACGATGAACAATCCGTAGTCGATGGCGATGCCGAGCCCGATCAGCGTCACCACCGACTGGGCGAAGATGTTGAGTTCGGTGACCTGGGCCAGGATCTTCATGATGCCCAGTGAGCCGGCGATCGTCAGACCACCGATGACCACGGGGAGACAGGCGGCGATCACCCCGCCGAAGATGAAGAACAGCATGATCGCCACCAGCGGCAGGGCGATGATCTCGGCGCGTTTGATGTCTTCGTCCATGCCTGCGGACATGGCGCCCGCGACGGGTTGCAGGCCGGCCATCTGGAACTGGGTGCCGGGGAGGTCGTACGTCTCGCTCAGATCGTCGAAGAACGGTTCGACGATCTTGTAGTTGTTGAGGATCGTGGTGTCGTCGGCGCCTTTGATGCCGATACTGACAAACGCATGCTCTCGGGATTGGTCGAACAGCCTGGCCCTGATCTGATCCTGCGTGGCCTTGTCGAAGTCGTTCTCTGCGGCCTTGAACGGATCGATGATGCCGGGGTCGGTGCGGTTGACGATGTCGCCGTGCTGATTGATGAGATCCTCGACGACCGTCTCGACCTTGGCGCCGAACGCGGGGTCGTCGACCTTGGTCCCGGCGGGCGGGGTGACGAGCATGATGACGTCCGACTTGTGGTCGCGTCCGAGGACCTCGTCGGCGAGCTGGGAGCCCGCCACCGATTCCGAACCCGGGTCGAACCATCCCGACTGACTCAGATGCTTGTTGAGGTCGAGTCCGTACAGGCCCAGCGCGGCCATCAGCGCGACCATCACGCCGATGACCACAAAACGTAGCCGGTACACGAAGTTGCCTATGGCACCAAACACCGCAGCTTCCTTTCCGTACTCGGTACGTCGTTGTTGTCGAGGGCGTCTCGGCCGGTTCGATCCGGTCCGGGACGTCCGTGGTCGGTCACCGCCGAGGGTGATGTCAGTTCTGGCGACCCGACAGCAGAGCGGTGAGCGGCCGGAACGGTGCCAGCCATGCGCCTTCTTCGGGTAGCGAGTCCAGGCTGATCCGTGGCAGCGGCTCACGGAAGACACCTGGGATGTCCTCTAGGTCTACAAACTCCAAACTCTCCGACGTCAGTGCCCACGCGGCATGCTCGCGGAAACCGAGCACCTGCACCGGAACACCGTCGGCGGCGACATCTTCGAGCAGTTCCCGGAAGGCCTGCCCGTCTGCCGACGCCACGATGAGGCCCGCCAGCCCCACAGTGTGCCTGCGTAACTCGATGTGGTCGAGCATGTCCGAATCCACGTCGCTGTCCTCGTCCACTTTGGGCTTGGCGAAAACAGCGAAACCAACATTACGCAATGCCTCGACCCAGGGACGCACGACTTCGGCCGTACCAGGGGCGATGTTGGTGAAGACGGTCGCTTCCGGCACCGGGGACAGCCCCGACTTCGGTCGATTGTCGCCGTCGGCGGTGACCCGCGGGGTGGTGGCGGAGATGTCTGCGGTCCGGGCGAGCAGCCAGCGGCCCAGGGCATCGAAACGGGGGCGATGAGCTGCGGTGGGACGGCCACCCAGAATCGATCCGAGGCCCATGTCGAGGTTGGGCGCGTCCCAGATCAGCAGGACCCGGGCCTCCTGGCTGGCACCGGAGATGGCGTGGGCCACAGAGGTGTCGGGAGCTCGCTGGCCGTCGTCGGTGTAGGACCCGGGACTCATCGGGGCACCCGTGTGAGAACGAACTCAGTGACCGGCCGGCCCTCGCGGGCCGCCCGTCCCTCGAACTTGGTGACCGGGCGCTCGATCGAGAACGGCACCGCCTGGTCGGTGGGGGTCAGGACGGACTGGCCGTCGATCACACCAGCGATCGACTCGGCGTAGTCGGCGTGGTCGGTGGCGATGTGCAGCACGCCGCCGTCGCGCAGCACGTGGGCGATCTGGACGAGCGTTTCCGGCTGTAGCAGCCGCCGCTTGTGATGGCGGGCCTTCGGCCAGGGGTCTGGGAAGAACACCCGGACCCCGGTCAGGGATGCCGGCGCCAGCATGTTCTTGAGCACGATGACGGCGTCGCCGCGGATGACGCGGATGTTGTCCAGACCGGCGCGCTTGATGGCGCCGAGCAGCTGCGCGATCCCGGGGCGATAGACGTCCACCGCGATCACGTCGGTATCGGGCTCGTCGGCCGCCATCGCTGCGGTCGAGGTGCCGGTTCCGCAGCCGATCTCGAGGATGAGCGGCGCGGAGCGACCGAACCACGCAGTCGGGTCCACCTGTTCGGTCTCGCTGACATCCCGGCCGATTCGCGGCCAGAGCTCCTCCCAGTTCTGCTGCTGAGCCTGCGTGAGGCTGCCGCGACGAGACCGGAAACTGGTCACCCGCGGGTAGAGGCGGGCACGCTCACGGCGCTCCGCGTCCCGGTCTGCCGGCGCATCGGCTGCACCGGAGACGTCGGTCATCCCGGAAACGTCGGTCGCATCGGAGACATGTGCGGACGATTCCTCGACGCGGTCCAGTTCCGAGTTCGGGTTCGAGCGTGGGCTTGTCACCCGGCCATAGTCCCGCATTACTCACCGATGTGACAGCAGGGGTTTGCCAAAGCGCTGCCAATTGTTATCTGGAGGTGATCGGAACCAGATCCCGGTCCCGCGCGTCTGAGCTGGTGGAGGCGTATTTCTCGGCACCGCCGACCAAGCCTGCGCACGGGGAGGGATCGAATGGAACGGACTGCTGTCGGGCTGGGAGATCCGGGCTATCTCGACATCGCGGCCCAGCTCGACCGGTTGTGCTCCCGCCTGCCCGAGGCGATCGCGCTCCGGGGCACTGTCGATGACCTGCATGGACCGTTGCGGGTGTCGGTGACCGGGCGCCACGGCACCGGCCGAGACACCCTCGCGCGGGCGGTGCGACGGGTGTTCGACGTGAGCCCGATCGGGCCAGGGGATGACGACGCGGACGCCGATGTCTGGCTGCACGTCCTGGCCGGCTGGCCGCGGCCCGACGACACGCAGGCACTCTCCCGCCTGGATCCGGGACGGAGTCTGGTGATCCTGGGCAAGGCCGACACCCTGGGGTCGTGGCCTGCCGCCCGGGCCCGCGCCGCCGAGTGCAGCGAGGAACTGGGCAGGCCGGTGGTCGCGTTGATGCCGTTGCTCGCCGTGGCAGACCTCGGCGACCCCGACATGGAGTTGCTGGCCACTCTCGCAGCCGCAGGCGAGGTGGTGCCGCCGATGCAGGCCTCGTTTGTCGACGCCGGCGGACCGCACCAGCGGCTGGCGCGGATAGGGCTGCTGCGCACCCTCGATGCGTACGGCATCGCCTGCGTGTTGGCCCTGTTCGCCGAGGGACCCATCGATGCGGCTGAGCTGGGAGCACAGCTCGTCGGCCGCAGCGGGCTGCCCGCGCTCGGAGAGTTCCTGACCACCGCTGCGGGTTCGGCCGGTCGACTTCGGCTGGCCAGGGTCGCGGACCAACTCGAACTCGTCGCCGCATCGGGTCTGTGTCGTGACGACATCGAGCTCCTGCTGGCCGGGTCTCTGCCGGCCGGATCATCGCTGGAGGTGGCAACCCGATGACCGCCGACGTCCAGCACATGCGTGAGGTGATCGCACAGGTGACCGCACTCACCGGGCAGCCTCCCGCAGGTTCCGACCCCGTCGACGTGGTGGTCGCAGGGATCGGGCGGGTCGGCGTCACCGCGGTGGCGTCGGTGCTCGGCGCGGCAGGCCTGCCGGTATCGGAATGGGAGCCGGGAGCAGCCGGCCGGGCGGCGGTGGCTCTGTTGATCGTCGAACCCTCCTCGGGCATCGGATCGGGTGAACTCGAACTTGTCCAGAGGTTGCAGGCCGACGCCGCGGTCGTCGCGCTGGTGTGCAACAAGATCGACGCATTCTGGGATTGGCCGACGCTGCTGAAGGTCAATCGCGGTCTGCTCGATCCCGACTGCCGACTGCCGATCTTCGCGGTCTCGGCCGCTGCTGCTCTCGCCGGGCACCGAGAGGAATCGGGGTTCGGCGCGCTGGCGGAATGGCTGGGCGAGCAACTCGATCCGATCGCGCGCCCGGAGCGATTGGCGACGGTGGCGGCGGAACGAGACCTGGGCGCGCTCATCGACAACCTGGCCGCCCGGGACCGCGCAGATCCGGCGACGCCATTGCTGGCCGAGCGTGCAGCCGTCAACGCGGCGCGCGACCGTGGTCGTCCCGACCGGCTGGCAGCTCTTCGGGGCGGTGCCGGGCAGATCCGGAGCGGCGTGCTCGCCGGGGTCGCCGGGGCGGCCCGTGACATCGCCGCCGACGCAGCAGGGAAGGCAGCAGAGCTGCCGCGGTCGGGGATCGAGGAGTTTGCCGACGGTCTTGCCGGAGGTCTGGACAGGCTGCGAGATCGGATCCGGCGCAGAACAGCCGACGAGATCGGCGCACTAGAGGCCCGGACGTTGCTGGGATTGGAGGACCCGGAACCTGCAGGTCCACCCGCGCCGCCTCCGGACGTGGCGTTACCGCCGCTACCCACCCAGCGTCGCGGCGCCGAGGATGCCCTGCTGGTGGTGTTCGGGGCGTCTGCGGGCCTGGGTCTCGGGCGGCTCATCGTGACCCCGATGTCTGCTGTCGACACGCTTCAATGGATCTCGATGCCCCTGACGCTCGTCCTCGGTGTCGTGATCGCGACTTGCCTGGTCCGGGTGCGCAGGCTGTCCGCTCTACGCACGTCGGTGGGCAGCTGGGCGCAGGCTGCGGTCGCCGATGCTCGTATCGGTCTCGAACAGGAGGTGTCCCGCCAGCTGCTCACCGCTGAATCGGTGATCGGTGGCCGGGTCACCCGGCACTACGAACGGCGCGCGCATCTCACCGCCGACCGGATCGCCGAACTCGATCGCCAGATCCGGGAGCGCCGCCGGTCGGCGACGCTCGCGCGGGACCACGACAACACCCGGCTCGCTGCAGCGATCGAGCTCCGCGAACGGATCGACCAGATCCTCACCCGGCTCGGCTGACCCCAGGGCTCTCCGGGGATCCTCTGCGTACTCGGGAGTCGTTCGGTCGGGATGGAACCGGATGGGCCGCGGCTGCGTCCAACCCAGCGGACGGCACCAACCACGACGCGGGGGAGACGACATGGACAGCGAGTTCCTGGCCGGGCTCGGTGGGGATCCGGCGGATGAGCAGGCTGCCTTTGTGCAGCACGCGGCGCCTGCGCCGGCGGGCGAGGTCTACGACAACCTGTGGATCGTCGAGAACGATCGCATCTGGGATCTGGGCCCGGCGGATGTGGACACGGATGCCGACGGCATCGCAGATTCGCTCACCCGCCCCGGTCCGGACGGACTCACCGTCTATACCGACAGCGATCGCGATGGTCAGGTCGACCTCATCACCGAGGTCCGTAAGGACGGCGGATTCAGTTCGCAACGACTCGATCCGTCGAGCGGTGAGTGGATAGCGACCGATTCGGGCCGACTCGGGTGAGTTCGCGAGCTTTTTCTCCTGTTTGTGTAGTCAGTCTATAGAAACATGTAGATTTGACGACGGCTACGTTTCTTGTCACTCCACATGGTGAGATGTGCCCTATTGCACGCCCCGATTGACGGGATCGGGGAATAGCGAAGTAACCTGAGAAAAAGACCCCCCACGGAGGGGCTGACCGGCGCAGACGCTCACCGCACAGCGATTTCTGCCCGGGCGGTCACCGGCAGGAGAGATAAACAATGACCTCAGCAACAATTCCCGGTTTGGACCCCGACAACGCGCCGACGTCGCACACCGAGTTGCTGGCGTGGGTTCGCGAGATCGCAGAGCTCACCCAACCCGACCGTGTCGAGTGGTCCGATGGTTCGGACGCCGAGTGGGATCGCCTGACGACGGAGCTGGTCGCCGCCGGGACCCTGACGAAACTCAACGAGGACAAGGCGCCGAACTCGTTCCTGGCGAACTCCGATCCCGCCGACGTCGCGCGGGTCGAATCGCGGACCTACATCTGTTCCAAGCGTGAGGTCGACGCAGGTCCCACCAACAACTGGGTCGATCCGACCGAGATGCGCGCGACCATGACCGATCTCTACCGCGGCAGCATGCGTGGTCGCACGATGTACGTCATCCCGTTCTGCATGGGTCCCCTGGGCTCGGACGATCCGAAGCTCGGCGTCGAGATCACCGACTCTGCCTACGTGGTGCTGTCGATGCGGGTCATGACGCGAGTCGGCCCCGAGGTCGTCGCGGCACTGGGTGAGGACCGGTTCTTCGTCAAGGCGCTGCACTCGCTGGGTGCCCCGCTCGAATCGGGTCAGGACGACGTGCCGTGGCCCTGCAACCCGGACAAATACATCACCCACTTCCCCGAGGATCGCGAGATCTGGTCGTTCGGTTCGGGTTACGGCGGCAACGCCCTGCTCGGCAAGAAGTGCTACTCGCTGCGCATCGCATCGGCGATGGCCCACGACGAGGGCTGGCTGGCCGAGCACATGCTCATCCTCAAGCTCATCAGCCCGGAGGAGAAGGCCTACTACATCGCCGCCGCCTTCCCGAGTGCGTGCGGCAAGACCAATCTGGCGATGATCCAGCCGACGATTCCCGGCTGGCGCGCCGAGACCCTCGGCGACGACATCGCGTGGATGCGGTTCGGCGATGATGGCCGCCTGTACGCCGTGAACCCGGAGTTCGGTTTCTTCGGTGTCGCACCGGGCACCAACTACAGCTCCAACCCCAACGCCATGAAGACCATGGAGGCGGGCAACACGATCTACACCAACGTCGCTCGCACCGACGACAACAACGTGTGGTGGGAAGGCCTCGAAGGCGACCCCCAGCACCTGATCGACTGGCGCGGCAACGACTGGACGCCGGATTCCGACACCCCGGCCGCGCACCCGAACTCGCGCTACTGCACCCCGATGAGCCAGTGCCCGATCATGGCTCCCGAGTGGGACGACCCGAAGGGCGTTCCGATCTCCGCAATCCTGTTCGGCGGCCGCCGCAAGACCACCGTGCCGCTGGTCACCGAGGCTCGCAGCTGGCAGCACGGCGTCTTCATGGGTGCCACCGTCGGCTCGGAGCAGACCGCGGCCGCAGAGGGCACCGTCGGCACGATCCGTCGTGACCCCATGGCCATGCTGCCGTTCCTCGGCTACAACGTCGGCGACTACCTGAACCACTGGATCGACCTCGGTAAGAACGCCGACGAGTCGAAGCTCCCGAAGGTGTTCTACGTCAACTGGTTCCGTCGCGGTGCCGACAAGCGCTTCCTGTGGCCAGGATTCGGCGAGAACAGCCGCGTCCTCAAGTGGATCGTGGAGCGCATCGAGGGCAAGACCGGTGGCATCGACACCCCTGTCGGTATCGTCGCCACCCCGGAGGCCCTCGACCTCGAAGGTCTCGACGTCTCCGAGGCAGACGTCGCCGAAGCCCTCGCCGTGAACACGGACGAGTGGCTCAACGAGATCCCCTCCATCGAGGAGTGGTTCGACTTCGTCGGCGAGAAGCTGCCGACCGGTATCAAGGACGAGTTCGACGCACTCAAACAACGTCTGTCCGCAGACAAGTAGCGGGTAACAAACCACAACGCCGCCGCCGGGTCTCCCGGCGGCGGCGTTGTTGTGTCACCGGCCGGCAAATCATCCTGTAGGAGGATTCCCAGGCACGATGTAGGGGGAAAGATCAGGGTGGTCCCCGATGATTCGGTGGTGGGCTGCCAGTCAGTATTTGAGACAGCCCTAACCAGGCATCGTGCACCACTGACCGAAGAGTGAGAAAGGCCAGACATGACCGCCCCACCGACCGCAGTTGCAGCCCGTGCGACCGATTTGAAGAAGATCTACGGCACCGGAGACACCCAAGTGCACGCTCTGGCAGGAGTCACCGCAGACTTCGTCCGTGGTGAGTTCACCGCCATCATGGGCCCGTCGGGGTCCGGCAAATCCACCCTCATGCATTGCCTGGCCGGCCTGGACACGGCCAGCAGTGGCTCGGTCAGCATCGGCGACACGGACCTGACGAACCTCTCCGACAAGCAGATGACCCTGCTGCGTCGCGACCGCATCGGTTTTGTCTTCCAGTCGTTCAACCTGGTTCCCACTCTCACCGCCCGAGAGAACATCACCCTGCCGCTCGACATCGCGGGCCGTAAGGCGGACCAGCAGTGGTTCGACACCGTGATCGGGCGTCTCGGTATCGCGGATCGTCTCGGCCATCGGCCCAGCGAGCTCTCCGGTGGCCAGCAGCAGCGTGTGGCGTGCGCACGGGCACTCGTCGGCCAGCCGGAGATCATCTTCGGCGATGAGCCGACCGGCAACCTGGACTCTCGTTCCTCAGGTGAGGTCCTGAGCATCCTGCGGGCTGCGGTCAGCGAGTTCGGGCAGACGGTCGTGATCGTCACCCACGACCCGCGTGCGGCCAGCTATGCGGACCGGGTCGTCTTCCTCGCCGATGGTCAGATCGTGCAGGAGCTACGCAATCCCGACGCCGACGAGATCTTCGAGTACATGAAGAACCTCGACGAGACACCGTCGAGCGGAGGCTTCTCGCAGGCCCCCAAGGAGCTGTGATGGCTTCGAACACCATGCGTAAGGTCTCTCTGAGAAACCTTGCGGCACACAAGCTCCGGCTTGTGTTGACGGTGTTGTCCGTGGTCTTGGGTACCGCGTTCGTGGCGGGCTCGATGATCTTCACCGCGACGGTGTCGACTGCGTTCGACGGCATCTTCAACAATGTGGCGCTGGGCGTCGACACCCAGGTCACGCCGAAGGAATCGAACTCTTCCGGCGTTCCGGACTCGGTGCTCGATCAGCTGGAAGACAACAAGTCCGAACTCGGGATCGCCAAGATCATGCCGTCGTACAGCGGTCCGGCGACGATCGCGAAGGCCGACGGCAAGGCGCTGCAGACCGGCGGCGCGCCGAGTGTCGGCAGTGCCTTCCAGCCGCCGGATCAGCGACTGTCCGATACGGAGAGCAGGCTCATCGCCGGCCGGGCACCCGCAGCGCCGAATGAGGTTGCGCTGAACGATTCGGCCGCAGACGAAGCCGATCTGAAGCTCGGGTCGACCACGAAGGTGGCGACCACCCGCGGCATGGGTGCCCCGATGGAGGTGACCATCGTCGGGCTCCTGAACGTTCCGGGCGACACGAGCGGTTTCACCAACGTCCAGTTCGTGGAATCGACGGCCAAGGATCTGTTCACCGACGGATCTCATTCGCAGGCCATCGATCTGCAGGCCGTGCCGGGTGTGAGCCCCGAGGAGCTCAAGTCCCGGGTCGGCGCCCTGATCGGTGACGGTTACGAACTGCGCACCGGTGATCAGGTCCGACAGGACGAAAAAGACAACATCAACCAGTTCCTCGATGTCTTCAACTACATCCTGCTGGCGTTCGCTGCGATCGGACTGATCGTCGGCACGTTCATCATCTACAACACGTTCTCGATGATCGTGGCGCAGCGGGTGCGAGAGTTGGCCCTGCTCAGGGCAATCGGCGCTAGCCGCAAGCAAGTCACGAGGTCTGTACTACTCGAGGCCTTTGTCGTCGGGTTGATCGGCGCGCTGATCGGACTCGCTGCCGGTATCGGTATCGCAGCGTTGCTGCGGGCCCTGACGTCATCGACAGGTCTGCCGACGGCGTCGCTGCAGATCGGTGCCGCCGCGGTCATCGCCTGCCTCGTGGTCGGCATCGGTGTGACGATGATCAGCGCCTACGCCCCGGCCCGGCGCGCGTCGAAGGTGTCGCCGGTCGAGGCGATGCGCGAGAGCGCCACCGACGGTCAGGCGTCACTCAAGGTGCGGACGATCATCGGAATCGTGTTGGCGGTCATCGCAGTTGCGTTGCTGGCCATCGGTGCGGCAGGCGAGGGTCCGGGCGCGGCAGCCACTGTCGGCGGCGGCGCGCTGGTGATGATCTTCGCGGTGGTGTTCGCGGCGCCCGCTTTGTCGCGGCCGTTCGTCGGCGCGATCGGGTCGGTGCTCGCGCGGCCGTTCGGAAAGATCGGCCAGCTGGCCCGCACCAACGCGGTCCGCAACCCCAGGCGTACCGCCGCAACGGCGTTCGCGCTGACCCTGGGGCTGATGTTGGTCGCGGTGATCGGCACGCTCGGTTCGTCCTTCAAGGGAACCATCGACGATGCGATCGACACGGGACTGACTGCGAACCTGATCATCTCGGGTTCGCAGGGCAGCGGCTTCTCGCCCTCTGTGAGCGAGTCGGTCGACGGCATCGAGGGCGTCGAATCGGTGGTGTCGTTCGGAGCTGTCCAGGCGCAGGTCGACGGCGACAGCGTGTGGGGTTATTCGCCGATCGGTGACATGGAGACCGTGACCCCTTACGACATGGTCGAGGGACCGCCGACGGTGGAGCCGGACGGCATGGTCGTGGGAGAGCGTACGTCCAAGGAGAAGGGTTGGAACATCGGCGACACCGTCGAGATGACCAACTTCGACGGCACTGTCGTCCCGGTGACGGTCACCGGCATCTTCAAGGACAACCCGCTCGTCGATCCGTGGGCGATCGGGAGTGACGCTTACCAGAAGCTGATCCCTGAGCCGTTGCGGACAGATGTCTTCGCAGCCATCAAGACCGTGCCGGGTGCGAACATCGACCAGATCAGCGAGCGCGTCGAGGATGCCACCGCCGACTACCTGACGGTGAAGGTGCAGACGCCGGCAGAGTTCAAGGGCGAGCAGTCATCTCAGATCGATCAGATGCTCAGTGTGCTGTACGCGATGCTCGGACTCGCCCTGGTGATCGCGGTCCTCGGTATCGTGAACACCCTTGCGTTGTCGGTGATCGAGCGCAAGCGGGAGATCGGGATGCTGCGGGCGATCGGTATGGCCCGGGCACAGGTGAGACGGACGATCTACATCGAGTCGCTGCTCATCGCGATCTTCGGTGCCGTCCTGGGCGTGGTGCTCGGTGTGGCATTCGGCTGGGCGCTGGTCCGGACCCTGCGGTACTGGGGACTCGGAGATCCGGTGTTCCCCTGGGGTCTGATCGTCATCACCCTGGTGGGTGCGGCGATCGTCGGTGTGCTGGCGGCGTTGTGGCCGGCATCCCGCGCGGCCAAGACCAAACCCCTGGAGGCGATCGCCGAATAGCAGTCTCTGCAGAAGCACACGCTCCGGTCAGGTGCACACGTTTGAACGTGTGCACCTGACCGGAGCGTGTGTTTGTGTGGTCTCAACTCTTGCGCAGGAGCAGAACGAGGTTGCTACCCAGCACTTCTCGCACCAGCGGAACACGCATGATCCACCACAGCCGGCCCGGCAGGTACCGCGGAAAGGCGCGCAGCAGGACGGCTTCGTCAGCTGGAACGGACTCGGCCCACCGCAGACCATCAGCGGCTGTGACCTTGAAAAGCGATGTGCCGTAGAGATTCTTGGGTGGGTGGCCGTGCTTGGCGGTGTACCACCGCGCTGCACGGGCGCCGCCGAAGTAATGGGTCAGTCCCATCTCGTGTCCGCCGAATGGTCCGTACCAGAGGGTGTAACTCAGCAGGACGAGCCCGCCTGGTTTGGTCACCCGGAGCATCTCGCGGGCCATGGTCCAGGGATCACGGACGTGCTCGGCGACATTCGACGAATAGCAGATGTCGACGGCGTCGTCGGCGATCGGCAAGGCCATACCCGAACCACGGACGCTGGCACGCTGCGGGAGACCCGCGGCGTGCATCTCGGTGGGGTCGGGTTCGACGGAGACGTAGTCGGCGCCGCGGCCTTGGAAGACCTCGGCAAAGTAGCCGGGCCCACCGCCGACGTCCAGCACGGTGAGACCCCGCAGATCCGTGCCGCTGACATCGAGGTGCAACGCCTCGATCAGCTCCACCGAGTCGTCCGCTAGTGCCCCGTAGAACCGATCGGGATCGGGTTGCTCGTACCGGAAGTGGTTCAGCAGACGGACCGACCGAGAAACGGTGGCCCGTTTCTGCGCTCGGCGGGTGCTTCGGTTCACCGGGGACACGATACTGCGCCCCGAGCCGAGCTGATCTGCTCCACTTTCAGTGGTCTGCTCCGGTTCCAGCACCCTGGAAGGGGAGCATCTACCCGGAAGCGGAGCAGATTTTCGAGGCAGGCAGGTCAGCGGATCAGAGACGCCGCGACCGCCCACGCCTGACCTGGTCCGCTGTGCCCGCTACCCTGGCTGGCAGTGAAAAACGCGACCGACACCACCGGGCCGGCGCCTCTGCGTGAGGTGCTGTTGCTCTGTTGGCGCGACAGCGACCATCCGCAAGGTGGCGGCAGCGAGCGGTACCTGGAGCGGGTCGGGGCCGAGTTGGCCCGAAGCGGGGTCGAGGTCACGCTGCGCACGGCGCGCTATCCGGGGTCGGCGGCCTCAGAGGTCCGCGACGGCATCACGATCTCTCGGGGTGGGGGTCGCCTGGGCGTGTATCCATCGGCGCTCGCGGCGATCGTCGCTGGTCGGTTCGGTCGCGGTCCACTTGCGGGCATTCGTCCCGATGTCGTGATCGACACCCAGAACGGCATCCCCTTCTTCGCGCGCTGGGTCGCGGGTGGGCCGGTGGTGGTGCTGGTTCACCACTGTCACCGGCGGCAGTGGCCGGTGGCCGGAGCGATGCTCGGCAAGGTCGGGTGGTTCATCGAGTCGAGGATGTCGCCCTGGGTGCATCGCCACTCGCAGTATCTGACGGTGTCGTTGCCTTCGGCCGAGGATCTCGATGAGATGGGGATCGGCGCCGAGCGGGTCGCGGTGGTGCGGGCCGGCACAGATCCCGTACCGGAGACCGAACCTCGTGGCACAGAAAGTCCCCGCCTCTGCGTGTTGTCGCGACTCGTGCCCCACAAGCAGATCGAGCATGCGCTCGAGGTGATGGCCCGCCTGTCGACGACCCATCCAGACGTCGTGCTGGATGTGATCGGCGACGGCTGGTGGTCGGAGCAACTGCGCGCGCGGGCAACCGAACTGCGTGTCGACGACCGCGTGCTCTTTCACGGGCATCTCAGTGAGTCCGACAAGCATCGAGTCCTGGCGGGTGCCGCTCTGCACGTGATGCCCTCACGCACCGAAGGGTGGGGTCTCGCGGTGGTGGAGGCTGCGGGACACGGTGTCCCGACCATCGGCTACCGGTCGTCGCGAGGACTGACCGACTCTGTGGTCGACGGTGTCACCGGGGTTCTCGTCGACGACATCGACGAACTCGCCGCGGCCACAGCGCAATTGCTCGACGATCCGGCGTGGTGCCGAGAACTCGGCGAGAAGGCCAACCAGCGTGCCGAAGGGTACTCGTGGCCCGTCGCCGCATCGGGTGTGACGCACGTGCTGACCGAGGCCGCAGCGGGGCGTCGGGTGTCCGGCCTCGTCCAGGGCTGACTCAACGGTTCAGCGCTGAATCAAACGTGGAGGGCTGCGCCAGGTTTCACCTTGAAGCTCGGCATGTCCTCCAGGGACACCGTGGCCTCGTACGTCCGGTCATAGCCCGTCGCACTGATCTTCCAGCCGTCGGCGGTGCGGCGGTAGCGGTCGTTGTAGAACGCGGCGCCGAAGAGCATGAAGTTGAAGTCGGCCACGATCACGCGATCTTGGAGATACCAGCGCCCGGTCGCCTCGTCGCCATCGACGACGATCTCGGGATGATCGACCCGATGCTCGGTGATGATGGCCGCACCCAGGGACGACTTCATGAACTCCACCAGCTGCTCGCGGGTGGTGAACGACAGGCTGTCGCCGTAGTCGCCGGTGACATCGTCGGTGAGGGTGCCTTCGAACTCGTCCCACAGCTTCGTGTCCAGGGTGCGGAGATAGCGGTACTTGACCTGCTTGATGGCTTCGATGTCGTCCACTAGCTGAGCCTCTTTCGGTGCGCTGATCGGTGCGCCCATTTCAGCACAACGGCCACAAAACCATTGGCGATCAAAAGAACCCACCAGAGGTGAGCGATCCAGACGAGCGTCCGATCGGTCGCCGACGCGGCGTACGTCCGTGGATCGCGCACCTGGTAGACGCGCAGGTCGTCGCCTGCGAACGCCGTGTCGAGTTGCGCAAGCGTGCGGTCTGCGGCACCGACGGCATCGGAATCGCCCTCGATGAGAACCCAGCCGACGCCGAGGTCGGCCAAGGTGCTGGGATCGGCGCCCGTCATCAGCGCAGCTTCGGCGCGGGCCGCACGTGAGTCCCCGGCATCGACGCTGCGGCCACCGACGATGAGTTCGCCGGTCTGCAGGACGTCGGCGCGTAGGAGTCGAGGTGTGGGGTCGAGGGAGACGTGTCCGGTGAATCCGTACTCCCGGTTCATTCCGGCGGGCAGGATCAGGACGTCGCCGGCTCCCGCGGGGATGACGTCGGCCACCCGCTGCCAGTCACCGGGATAGGTGCTCGGGGTCAGGTTGTTGCCGACTCCCCAGGCGAGATCGGGAAGTGGCGCGATGATCAATGCCGAGGTGATCAATGCCGCGAATGCCCGTGGCACGTAGCGACCGAGGGCTTGGACCGCCGCAGCCGCGGCGAGGCAGTACAGCGGGGCGACCAGCGCGACCCACTTCTGGGTGTCCCGCAGCAGGCCAGCGCCAGGGACCACGTCGACCAGCCATTCGAGCGCGGCGATTCCCGGTGGGGTCGCGGCCAGGACGACGAGGACAACCGCGGCGATACCGAGCCACGCCGCGCCGGCGATCACCCCGTTGCGTCGACGCCGATACAGCGTCGGCAGACCTGTGGCCACGACGAGGAGCAACAGTGCGGTGGCGACCAGCGCCCATCCCGAGGTCCTGCTGGCGGGCACGGCGTCGGCGTTCCAGATGCCACCCAATCCGAGCACTGATCCGGCAGTTCCGAGCAGCGGTTCGGCGCGCGCGGCGAACACTGCCACCGATCCCGGGTCCGCGGTCGAGGCGGCGCTGCCGAGGAGCACGGCTACCAGCCAGGGGAGTGCGCTGAGGACCCACACGCCCGGTGCGATCGCTGCCATACGGAGGTGTCCGGACGCCAAGGCCGGGATGACAAGAGCTGCCAGCAGTGTGCAGGCCGCGAGCAGCGATCCGGTCGGTGTGAACCCGGCGACCGCGAGCCAGCCGCCCAGCATCGACCAGTGGGCAAGACAATCGCGGCGTCGAACGTGCACCGCGCAGACGACGATCCACCCCACCGCTGCATATCCGAGCAGCAGGCTCCACTGACCTTGCAGGAGACGTTCGGCGACATATGGATTCCAGATGGCGACGACGACCGCGGCGACCATCCCCGCAGTCCCAGACCCGGGTACCGCGAGCCGGGCCAACCTGCCGTACCCGACTCCGGCGAGCAGCAGCGCCGCAACGGTCAGCGCTTTCACCACGATGCCGCCGTCGATCACCTGAGAGGTCACGGCGATGAACCAGTCCTGCGGAACCGCGCGAGGGGCGCTGTCTCCGAGACCCATCGCGGAGTCTGTGGGGAACGAGCGTGGTGTGCTGACCATGTCGCGGATCAGCAGATATCCGGGTCGAAAGATAGGCGCCAGGATGAGAAGGGAGAGGCCGGCGCTCGAGAGCCACAGCGTGATCCACTGCGTGCGGGTCATAGCGCCAAAGCCGATCGTGCCCTTACGGTCGCCCACCGTGCCTTTTTCGCGATCGAGTGGGCCTCTATCGCGGAAGCGACTGCTCCGGCGGCACGCTCGACGTCCGGAAGGGCACGCTCGACGTGCGGAAGGGCCCGCTCGACGTCCGGAAGGGCACGCTCGGCGGGGTTGCCGCAACGGTCGGGCGACCCCGCGAGCGGAGCGAGCAAATTCAACACAGCACGCGCGCGAGGCGGGTGACTGCTTCGTGGATCATCGGGACCGGGGTTTCGCCGAAAGTCAGTCGTAGGTGCGAGTGGTCGGACTCGGATGGAAACCATGGGGCGCCTTCGCCGATCAGCACACCTTCGGCACTACCTGCGGCCGCGACGTCGCGGTCGTCCAATCCTGCGGGCAACCTCACCCACAGATGCATGCCGCCGTGCGGGATCGCCGGGATCTCCACCTGCGGGATCAAGCGGCGCAGCGCGCCCACCAGGGCATCTCGCCGTTCTCCGAGCGCGCGACTGACGTGCCGGTTGTGCCGCGGCCAGGCCGGTGAGTTCAGGAACTCCACGGCAGCTTCTTGCACCGGACCCGCGACGTAGAAGTCGTCGAGGGTCTTGGCCGCGCGCAAACGCGCGAGCGCCGGGCCCCGCGCGCACAGGGCGGCCACGCGCATGCCCGGCCCGACCGGCTTGCTCAGCGAACGGATGTGGACGATGTGGCCGTTCGGATCACGGGATGTCAACGGGGGCGGCGGTGTCCGGTCGATACCGAGATAGCGGGCGTAGTCGTCCTCGATCACGAACATCGAATGTTTGTGCGCCAGTTCGAGAATGTCGTCGCGTCGCGAGTGGGACAGCGTGACACCGCTGGGATTCGAGAACGCCGGTTGCACCACCAGCAATCGGCTGCCGGTCCGCGCGATGGCGTCGGCGAGCAGGTCCGTGCGGATGCCCCGTTCGTCCATCGGGACGGGAATGACCTCTGCGCCGTGGCTGCGGGCGATGGCGACGGTGCCTGTATACGTGGGGCTTTCGACGATCACCGGTTCGCCCGGCCGGACCAGTGCGCGGATGGCGATCGACAACGCGCTCTGCCCGCCCGCGGTCACGATCACCTCCGAGGCATGGATGCCGTCGATCTCGGACGCGAACCAGCGCCGGAGTTCGGGGCTGCCCTCCAAGGGGTATCTGCCCCAGCTCTTCGACCGCTTGAGGGCCCGCGACATCGCGGCGTTCAGTGCAGCCGTCGGCAGCAACTCGTCGTCGAGGTATCCGCCCTTGAGACGGATGACGTCCGAACCCGGGGTCCGCCAGAGGTCCAGAGTCCGCGACAATTCGGGTGGGATGCGGGAGCCGAGCACCGACTCCTGCCAGGACGTGTCCGCCGGGACCGGCGGGGCAGGTGGCGCAGCGACGAAGGACCCGGCGCCCGGACGTACGTCGACCAACCCCTCGGCCGCGAACTCGGACAGCACGCGCTGAATCGAGTTCGGGGAGACCCGGTGCTGTTCCTGCAAGAGGCGCACCGACGGAAGTCGGGTTCCCGAGATGCTCTCCGATATCAGCGAGCGCAGGCTTTCGCGAAGCACTGTTACTCCGCTATCGTTATCCATGAGCGCCAACGATAACAGTTCCACCGTTTCTCGGATAGCAGATAACGGTCGCCGCAGGATGGCCGCCCGTGCAGGCATCCTGCTCGGCGGACTCGGTGTACTGGCCTTCAGCTTCTCGCTTCCGGCCAACAAACTGGCGGTCGCCGGAATCGATTCGTACTCGATCACCGCGTGGCGGGCGGCACTCGCCGGACTGCTCGCGCTGGGTTACCTGCTGATGGTGCGTCCGACCATCCCCTCCCGGCGAAACCTCGGCGCACTGCTCTGCTCCGGCTTCGGCGTCGTGATCGGATTCCCGCTGTTCTCGTCGTTGGCTCTGGAGACCATCGACGCGTCGGCCGGCGCCGTAGTACTCGGTCTGCTCCCGGCGCTCACCGCGACCTTCGCCTCCCTCCTCGCAGGTGAGCGCCTGCCGTGGATGTTCTGGCTGGCCACCGGGGCGGGAGCGCTGGTGCTGGTCGCCTACCTGCTCAGCACGAGCCCGTCCGGATTCTCCGGATTCACGCTGGAGTGGGGACATCTCTGGATGGTCCTGGCTACCGTCAGCGCCGGCTTCGGATACGCGGTCGGAGGGGCGCAGGCCAAGCAGATCGGTGGGGCCCAGAGCGTGTCGTGGGCACTGGTCCTGCTGCTGCCGGTGTCGATACCGGTGTCGATCCTGCTCGGGATGAGCGGCAGCTACGAGTTCACCGGATCGGTCATCGCCGGGATGGTCTATGTCACCGTCATCTCGCAATTCCTGGGGTTCTTCGCCTGGTACGGCGGGCTGGCGCGCGGCGGGATCGCGCGGGTCGGTCAGATCCAACAGATCCAGCCGCTGATGACGATCGTGTGGTCGGCGCTGCTGCTCGGGGAACGCCCCGATCCGTGGATCTATGTGGTCGGGGTGACGCTCGGACTGCTGGTCTGGGCTGCCCAGCGCGCCCGGTTCCGTACAACGGCCGCGCCTGCCCCGACGGAGGAGGACAACCGCCTCCCGGGCGACGCCGACACCCTCCCTCAGCTACAGCCGGCACTGCCCCTGAGACACTGAGCGCCATGGCGAGGGTGATGGCGGGCGTGGGCGGTGTCGCCGCCGGCACCATGGTCGCCAACATCTGCGGCTACCTCATCCATCTGCCCGCGGCCCGGTGGCTCAGCGAGAGCTCCTACGGCGAGTTCGCCGTCCTACTGCAGACGATGCTGGTCCTCGGGGTCCCGGCGTTGGCTCTGCAGGTGGTGATCGCGCGGGAGGTCGTGCGTGGTCGTCCGGTCGCCGATCTGGTGTCGATCACGATCCGGACAGCGGCCGCCGTGCTGGTGGCCGCGGTGATCGCGGTTCCGATCGTGATGTGGATCGCCGACACCGGCCTGGCGGCGACCGTTGCCGCGTTCGCGACGGCACCGCTGCTCGTCCTGATCGCCGCCGGGCAAGGGATTCTGCAAGGTCGGCAACAGTTCTCGTTGCTGTCCTGGGTGCTGGCCGGGGTCGGCGTCGCGCGTACGGTGCCCGGGATCGTGGTCGTCGCAGCCGGTGGCGGTGCGGCGGGCGCCCTTGCTGCAACCGCCGTGGGCGCCGCGGCGTCAGCAGCCGGCGTGTGGATCGCCGTGTCGCGGACCGGGTCGGAGCCGGCCCACCACCCAGGTGCTCGGGCCCTCGCGCTGACGTTGGTGCTGCGGGCCTCGCAGGTGCAGCTCGTCCTGATCGCGCTGTCGTCGGTGGATCTGCTGCTCTCGCGACCGGTCCTGGGAGAACAGGACGCCGGCGTCTACGCGCTGGGGACCATCGCGACAAAGGCCGCGTTCTGGCTGCCGCAGGCCATCGGCGTGGTGTTGTTCCCGCAGTTCGCAGACAGTGCCCGGTCGTCGGCGGCGCTGCGAACCGCCGTCGGCTGGTTGCTCGCGATCGCGGTGGTCGTGGTCGGCGGTGCCGCGATCGTCGCGCCGCTCGCCCCGGTACTGGTCGGCGACGAATACCGGGCGGTGGTCCCGATCCTATGGATCTTCGCGCTCACCGGCAGCGCGCTGTCGATCCTGCAGGTCGGTCTGCTCGCGGCGATCGCACGGGACCAGACCCTGGTCGCGGCCCTGAGTTGGCTGGTTCTCGTCGTCGAGGTCGTGATCATCGTGGCCTGGGCGCACAGCATCACCACGCTGGCACTGACCGCGGCAGGGTGTGCGGTCGTGGGCACCGCACTGACGCTCGTCGCCCTGAGGTTCAGCACATCGACGACGGGTCGCCGGGTCTCGGGCAGTCGTACTGTGGACGCATGAGCATTCGTCTCGGTTATCAGATCCCCAATTTCTCCTATCCCGGCGGCAAGGTCGCCGACCTCTTCCCGACCGTGATCGCCCAGGCCCAAGAAGCCGAAAGTGCCGGGTTCGACACGGTTCTGGTGATGGACCATTTTTACCAATTGCCCGGTATCGGGTCCCCGGACGAGCCGATGCTCGAGGCGTACACGGCGCTCGGAGCGCTCGCGACCGCGACCGCGACCATCAACCTCTCGACCCTGGTCACCGGCAACACCTATCGCAACCCCGCGATGCTGGCCAAGACCATCACCACACTCGACGTGGTCAGTGGTGGCCGCGCGATCCTCGGCCTCGGCGCCGGCTGGTTCGAGCTCGAGCACGACGAGATGGGCTACGAGTTCGGCACCTTCACCGAGCGTTTCGAACGACTCGAAGAGGCCCTGCAGATCATCGAGCCGATGCTGCGCGGCAAGAAACCCGAACTCGCCGGCAAGTGGTACCAGGCGCACGGAACCCGCAACAATCCGCAGTTTCGGACCGACCTTCCGATCATGCTCGGTGGTGGCGGCGAGAAGAAGACCTTCGGTATGGCTGCGCGTTACGCCCAGCACCTCAACGTGATCGCGGCCCCCAGCGAACTGCCGCGCAAACTCGAGGCCCTCGCCAAGCGCTGCGAGGAGGCTGGCCGGGACCGGTCGACGATCAAGACCAGCTTCCTGGCGACGGTGTTCCTCGACGCCGACGGTGACAAGGCCCGCGCCGAGGTGGTCAGGCGGATGCGCGCGAACGGCGTCGATCGCGACGCGGTCAGTGCCGGCGACTGGGCAAAGGCCACCGAACGGTTCTTCGTCGGTTCGCCCGACGAGGTCGCCGCCGACATCAAGGCGCGTGTTCTGGACGTCGGTATCGACGGTCTCACCATCAACATGCTGCACAACGGGCACGAACCGGGAAACATCACGCTCGCGGGTAAAGCGTTGGCCCCGTTGGTGAACTAGCTCTTCAACGCACAAACCCACCCGTTCTGGTCACACCCAAGGGTCGGAGACCCCTGGATTTGACCGGAATGGGTGGGTTTGCGTGAGAGCTGGTCAGGGACGGCGCCAGGGCTCTTCGTTCGGGCCGTCGCGAGGCGGATCCTGTTCTGGCACAGTCCAACCCGGATCGCGGACCGGCGGCTGGTCCTGCTGTCCGATGCTCTGCTGATCGAGGTAGGGATACTGGTCGCCTACCTCGGCGAAGCCGTCGCCGCGGTTGTCTCGCACGGCCGGGATCTGACGCGTCTGATCCGGATCGTAGGGCGGCGCGGGAGGAGGGCTGTTGCCCTGGTCCCCACCCCGGTACTGCTTGATCAGATCGGTCCGCTGCTGCTCGTCAGGATCGGCCGGGGCGTAGGGCGAACCCGACGCCGGGGCAGGTGTGCCCGGGCCGCGGAGCAACAGCCACACGCCTGCGGCGAGCAGGACCACTCCGAGGATGCCGACCCCGATCGGGATCCAGCGACCCCACAGCTTGATCGGGCTGCCGAGATCCTTCGCGTCCGTGGCCAGTTGTTCCTGCGTGCTCTGGGTGTAGGAGAAGACGACGTCCAGGGCGGTCAGCCGGTAGTCGAGCATGGCCTGCGGCGAGTCCTCGCTGACGTTGAGCTTGAACTCCTGCTTGATGTGTTCGCGATCGTTGATGATGGTGCCGCTGACCGGATCGACGTAGAGGTCGCGGGTCGTGGTCTGGATCAGCGAGGCCGGCAACCGCTCGTTGTTGCGGTATCCCTCGAATCCGCCGTACCAGCCTGCGGGCTGATCGATCGAGGTGCCGGCGAGTTGTTGGTCGTTGGCGTCGGTCAGAGTGCTCAGGTCGGTCTCCGGGACCTCCTGGGTGAAGTGATAGGTGTTGATGCCGTTGATCTCGGTCTCGTCGACGAACTGCAACGGATTCGTGGTGCGGCTCGGCAGGTCGAAGTAGGTGTAGGTCTTGCCCTTGTCGACACCGAACGGGAAGCGGTACTGCAGTCCCTGGCGGTCGGGGAGGCTGACGCTGTTCTCGCCCGCGTCGACCTGGACCTCGGACTGTCCGCCGCCGCTGATCTGCGGCTCGGCGGTGGTGCGGTTGGTGGTGATCCGGTCGCGGGTCGCGGTGAGAAGTGCTGTCATGCAATCATTTGCGCCACCCTGCGCCGGTGGGGTCACGGTCTCGTCACCGTCGGTGTACGAGTCGATCCGGATGGAGTTACCCGCCTGGAAGGTGACCTTGTTGGCGTCGGCGGGGTCGACGACCAGTACCCGCTGCTGTTCGGTCAATTTCGCATCCGACACCTGCGGCCGCGGCTCGTCCAGCGAGCAGCGGTTGAAGATCTTCGCGGGCAGCGCATCACTGGCGGACACGCCCTGCTGACCTTGGCTGTCGGCGACGCTGGTGATGTCGAGATCCATGGGCGTCTTCTTCAGCGTCCCCACGTAATAGAGGGGAAGCGCGATGGCCACCACGATGAGCAGAACGCCGAAGAAGATGGCGACCGGTCCCGCGAGGTCCCTGGCAGACATCCGAGGCCCTGTTGCCATACGTCGGGTACTCCTTCAGATCTTGAGTCGGTGCAGCGGGCAGTTAAAGCGAGACTAACAGCCGAGGTCGTCGCAGCCGGGCACTCAGCTCTGCCCCCGGCACCGAGGTCCGACCGACGGCCATCGTGGCCGGTACATTGGCTGACCATGCGTCCCCAGCGGCAGGTCGGTGCCCCGGCTGCCTTCGTGCCCGCGCTCGAAGGCATGCGTGCGTTGGCGGCTGTCGGTGTCATGACCACCCATGTCGCCTTCCAGACGGGCGCGGTGGACGGCAGTGTCCTCGGGGCGATCTGGGGTCGCTTCGACATGGCGGTGGCACTCTTCTTCGCGCTGTCGGGGTTCCTGCTGTGGCGTCCGCATGCGGTCGCCGCGCACGATGTCGCGCACAAGCCCCCTGGAGTGGCCCGTTACCTGCGCCATCGCGTCGTTCGTATCTGGCCCGCGTACGTCGTGGTCGTGGTCGTCGTCCTGATGTTGCTGCCCGACGCCCGGCCCGCCGGCGCCACCGTGTGGCTGGCGAACCTGACCCTCACCCAAGTTTTCGTGCCGCTGTCGTTGACGGCAGGGCTGACCCAGATGTGGAGCCTGTCGGTCGAGGTCAGCTTCTACCTGGCGCTGCCGCTGTTCGCCTGGCTGCTCGTGCGGTTACGCGGGCGACAGGCGCGGTGGCGGATACCGGTGTTGTCCGCTGCGGCTGTGCTCAGCCTGGGGTGGGCCTGGGTCGCCGACGCACTGCCGCTGGCTGCAGGCGTCGAGGCCAAGAACTGGCTACCGGGTCATCTGCCGTGGTTCGTCAGCGGTCTGATCCTGGCCGAGCTGGTGGTGTCGAGGTCCGGGGGTGTCGTCGCGCGGACGGGGTCGCGACCCTGGTTGATGGCGGGCGTCGCAGCGGTGGCGTTCGCGTTGTCCTGCACCGAACTCGCCGGGCCCACCGGGCTGGCCCCGCTGGCGCCCTGGCAGTTCGCCGTCAAGATGGTGCTGGGTGCGATTCTCGGGTTCGCGTTGCTCGGACCACTGGTTCTGGGACCACCCCGGGCTCACCGGATATTGGACTCGGCGCCGATGCAGGCCCTGGGCCGGTGGTCGTATGCCATCTTCATCTGGCATCTCGCGGTCCTGGCCGCGGTTTTCCCGCTGGCCGGGGTCATCCCGTTCTCCGGTTCGATGATGGTGGTCTGGTGCCTGACGCTGTTGCTCACGATCGGGGTCTCGGCGGCGAGCTACTCGTGGATCGAGGATCCGGCGCGGCGGTGGCTGCGTCGCTCCGAACAACGCGCTGCGTCAGCGTCGGCGACGGCGCAGGTTCGCCCGGATCAACCATCGCGGCAGTCTGATCGCGTGCCAAGCGACGAGCACTACCGCCAACAGAGCCGGTAGCTGCACCCACCAGTCCCAGCCGTTGTATCCGAGCGATGACCGCCACGGCCCGGCCGCGAGACCGAATCCGGCAGCGGTCATCAACAACGCCACGAGCGCAGGAGTCCACTGCCTGCCGCGCAGTGATCGAAAGACAAGAGGTGCGGCGGTGACGGCGATGGCGACGACCGTTGCCACGGCCAGCGCGATCGGACCGGTGAGCAGGTAGACCACTGCGGCGAGCAGCACGGGCATCACTGCGCGGCCGTCGACCGGGCGGGCCACCGGCAGCGACACCGGCGCTCGACGGGCCGGGACGAACGTGCAGACCAGCAGGAGGGCCAGCAGGACGAGTCCGCCCCCGATGGCCCACCGGTAGGGCTGGTCGAGCGGGAAGGTCAGATCGATGGCACCGGCATAACCTGCGGGCACGATCCAGCCCTGCTGCCAGCCATTGACGACGATGGGCTGCAGTTCGTCGTCCCCCGCATGCGCTTTCCATCCGGGATTGGTGCTCTCCGGCACGATCAGGACGCGTTCGTCGCTTTCGTCGGCGACCGTGATGCTGCGATCGGTGGCATTCCATCTGTTCACCGTCACCGGTGCAGGTGGGGCACCCGCTACGGCGCTTGCGTTTCCGAGGTCTGTTGCCGTGAGCTCGACCCCGGCGACGGTGAAGGCCGGACCGGGATTGACCGCGAGTTCCTGCTCGCCGGCGGGAAGGTCGACGGGCCGTTGATCGCAGGCCTGTGCACGGACCGGTGCTCCCGAGGACAAGACTGCTGCTGTGGTCTGCAGTGAAAAGCGCTGCACGCTACCGGCGATGGTCAGACCCGGTCCGTCGAAACAGGAGACCTCGATCGGTCGGTCGGGGTCCGGCGGGGTCGCCGCGCCGCCCAGGACGGTGATCTCGGAGATCCCCGACGGCGCGATGGCAGCGAACCCGAGGCTGTTGACGTCGAGGACCTCCTCCTTCTCGAGGACGGTGATCGAGATCGTCGAGGTGAGATGGGGATCGAGTGTGATTCGGCCATCGGCGGGGATCTCCCGTACCTGACGTCCGTTGCCGAGATCGATCCCCACCACCACCGGTCGGGCCGGGAACTGTCCACTGGGAAGGGCGAACTGGAGTCCGTCGACCTCCCGTGGACTCGGCAGCGTGAGTTCGATCGTCGGCCGCTCTGCGCCGTCGCCGTTGTCGCGCGCGACCCAGGTGGTGCCGGGGTCACCGTCGACGGCCGCGCCCGCGTTGCCGCGAGGGTCGGTGCTCGCCGACGGCGCGGTTGCGACGATCTGATCAGGTCCGGTCAGTAGTCGATTGAGTTCCTCGGAAGGGTTGGCGGTCAGCGTGATCGAGGGCGTCACCGCCACCGGGCTCGGTACCGACAACACCCGGCCGAAGATCCCGGGTTCTTCGGGGGCGAGTCCCAGTGCGCCCGAACATCGGGTGACATCGCGGTCGGGAACACACGCGTCGCGGCCCGGTAGCTCGGGGGCCAGGGTCCACCCGGCGATTTGTTGACCGGCCACCAACTCCGGTAGTACGACCCGGTGGCGGATGGGCAGCGTGCGTGCCCGGGCGGCATCGCGGAGCTCGATCTCCGAGATCGCGAACTGGTTTCCGGCCGTACCGTTGTCGGTGCCGATGGCCCTGATCTGCACCCACCGGGTCGGACCGCTGGGTGGCACCACGGACGTGGGTTCACCCGCGGTCACACGGGTGGCCACGGTGCTCCCTGCCTCGGTGGTGATCAGCAGGGTGCTGACGCCGGCGCCGAGCGCCTTGCCGACGGTGACGTCGAGGGCCAGCCGCTCCCGTGGTCTGGTGAAGTCGAGCTGTAACCACTGTCCCACGGCGGAGTCGAGTCCGCGGCTGACCCACGCGGTGTTCGGGTTGCCGTCGAATGCAGCCGCCGGTGAGCTGCCGGGTGCGCTCTGACCCAATTGTGTTGCGTCTGAGGCCGACCCGGATGCGCTGACAGACAATTGGCCGGGCTCGCCGTCGAGCAGCCAGTCGCCCTGCACCAGAGGCTGGCCGTCGACCGGGTAGTCGGTCGCGGCGTTCTGGGTCAGTCGTGGATCGCCGGGCGCTCGGATTGCAGAACTGTGATCGTCGACCCGCCCGAAGTCGACTTCACGATCGGTGGGGGAGTCGGTGACGATCATCGGCACATCGGCAAGTCCGGCACGCCGGGCATCGGTCTGCAGCAGGACGGGCCCCATTGGTGGCTCGCCGCTCAGTGCCGCCGCATTCTGAAGAGATGCCAGGGATTCAGGTCCACCGGACACCCTGGGCATTTGGTTCAGGGCCACTGTGGAGGGTCGGGTGCCGGGGAACGCGACGTCCGATTCGACCTGAAAGATCTGTATCGCAGGCATTGTCGGGCGCAGCCCGTCGTCGGAGACGACGTCGTCGATCCGGGGTGGGCCGACCTCGGGTCCGAACTGCGCAACCGGAGTCATACCCGGCGAGCCAGCGATCGCATTGTGGGCCAGGATCGGTCGCGCGGATCTCGAGGTGGACGGATCGAGGTCGGCGCGTACGACCACGTACGAAATGCCTTGCTGAGCAAGCGTGGCGGCGAGGCCGGGGAGCGGTCGTCCGGCGGCGATCGCACGCTGCACCGAATCCAGGGCCCTGATGGCGCCGGGGGGCGTCAGCGGGATCGCGTCCCGTACCGCCCACGGTTCGTCGGCGAGGACCTGCAGCGGTTCGTCCCGGGTCAGACCCCAGGTCTGGTTGGCAAACGGCGAACCCGGAACCGCCAGCGCTCGTCGATTCTGGTCGGCACCGTTGTCCTTCAGCCACTGGGCCGTCTGGTTCCAATATGACGGAATCGAGCTGTAGGAGCCCGGCGCCGACAATGACGCCGTCCAGACCATCGAACCGGTTGCGAGCGCGGCCACGAGGACCACGATCGCGGCCGCCACCGGCCGCGAACGCTCCGGGTGGGCGAACGCGCGGCCGGTGGTGCGCCAGCCCGCGACGTCCGGTGTGGGGACGCGGGCCAGCAGGTGAGCGATGCCCAGTGCCAGCGGGATCCGGATCAGTGGGTCCCACTTGTGGACGTTGCGCAACGGTGCGCCCGCGTCGTCGAGGAATACGCGCACCGACTCCGAGAGAGGCGACCCGAGCTGGCCGGGATAGCCGAGGCAGATCATCAGCAGGCCGACGATCAGGATGGTGATCAGGCGGCCGCGTCCGGGCATCGCCCGCATGGCGAGCCCGGTCAGTCCCGCCGCCGCGAGCAACCCGGTGGCGAGCACCGCGACCGGCTGGGTGACCAGGCTCGCTCCCGCAACCCGCTCCGGGGAGACGAACGGCGTCCAGGCACTCGTGCCGCGCAGCACCTCGGTCAGCGACACCCATTCCGTTGTCACTCGAGAGGATTCGATGTAATCCAGGAACGGCGGGCTGACCCGGGACAGGATGAGCAGCGGGACGACCCACCACAGGCAGGCCGCCGCGGCCCCGAGCGCCCACCAGCCACCGAATCGCAGCCAGCGTGCGGCCGGTCCCTTGATCGGGGTGTGCAGCAGCCACCACAGCCCGGCGACCGACGCCGCGGCAAGTGTGGCGACCGCGTTCACCGCGCCCATCAGCGCCAGTGCGCAGGCGGATTGGAAAGCCAGCTGCCGCAGATTCTTTCGCGGATCCGTGTGGTTGAGGGCGACGACGACGGGAGCCAGCACCCACGGGGCCAGCATCACCGGCAGTGTCTCGGAGGAGATCGATCCGATGGTCGTCAGTACCCGTGGGCTCGCGACGAAGACCACCGCGGCGAAGATCCGCGACCACCGTGAGCCGACACCCACCGCGTCGGCGAGACGGACGAATCCCACGAAGCCGACCCACAGCAACAGAGCCCACCACAGGCGCTGCGTCACCCAGGGCGGGAGGGAGAGCAGATCACCGGCGGCGAAGAAGGCCCCATGCGGGAAGAAGTATCCGTAGGCCTGATTCTGCACCTGGCCGAGGGGAGCGACAGACGACCACAGATGCGCGGCGCGACCGAGAAAGCCGAGTGGGTCGGCGGTGAGGTCGAGTTTGGTGTCGGCGGCGATCAGGCCGGGCGATTGGGCGAATGACGCCAACAGCGCCCACAGAGCTGCACAAAGCAGTCCCCGTTTGGTCAGTTTGTGACTCCGGCGTTGTCCCTTGTTCCGTAGTCGACCGAGCCCTGAACGAATCCGCTGTCGGCGTTGAAGCTGTTCACATCGGTTGCTGGCTTGTCCTCAGAGGTCAAGACGCCACCGAGGAACACCGCTCCAATGGCCACGACCACGCCGAGGAGGCCGGCGACGGCGCCGGCGATCAGGCGGTTGTTCATCATGGCTGCGAAGTTACCACCCGGGCCTTGCTCTTCCGGTCAGCCGCCTTCTGGCCGGCGACCGCGCCCTCGCCGCGGCGGGCACACCCGGCGGGGACTACGAGCACCGGGCGGTGGCAGTGCTTCAGTACGTGCTCGGCGACACTGCTGTGCAGGAGCGCTCGCAAACCTGACGAACCGCGGGTTCCGGTGACGAGGATGTCGACGTCGAGAGAGTCCGCGGCGTCCACCAACGCACCCCACACCGTCGAATCGACCTCGGCGAGGCGGCCCTCGGCGGCCAGTCCCGCCGCTCGGGCCCGCGCGACGCCCCGGGAATTGCGGGTACGGGCGTCGACATGCAGTGCATCGTCGATGTCCTGGTCGACGACCGAATGGAGCACCGGCTGCATCCCGCCTGACAGGGCCGACAGCCGAGCACTCTGGTGGACCCCCGACTCCCACGCCGTCACGACGTAGGCGCGATGGGAGGCCAGAAAACGTCCCGCGTAGTCGATCGCACGATCGGCGTTCTCGCTGCCGTCGTAGGCGATCATGATCGTGTCTTGCTTGGTGTCCCTGATCGTGTCTTGCTTGGTGTCACCGTTCGGACCGGACATGGCTTTTCCTCCCGCAGGGGCCTAGGACTTCGAGAATACCCGGCAAATGTAACGTCCGTCACATCAGTGGCCCGTGCAAGACTCGACGCATGTTTTCCCCCGAGCAGTCCTCCCGTCGTCGGCCGTACTCCGGTCGTCGGCGGTCCAGAAGCCTGGTGGCGTTGACAGCAGCGGTGGCATCGGTCCTGGCAGCCTGCAGTAACGGTGACGGCGGTCCGGAGATCCCGCCGACCTCGGCCTACTCGAGCAGGACGGCCTCGAGTGCCCCGGTGTCCTCATCGCCTGCGGTGTCGCCGGTGTCGTGTGGTGACGACGAGCTCGAGTCGATGACACTGCGGCAGAAGCTGGCCCAGCTGCTGGTCGTCGGTGTCACCGGGACCGCTGATGCGCTCGACGTCGTGCAGACCGAACAGATCGGCGGCGTGTTCATCGGCAGCTGGACCGATCTGTCGATTCTGTCCGACGGCGGCATCGAGACGGTGCAGGATGCGGCGAAGACCCCGGTGATGGTCACCGTCGACCAGGAGGGCGGCAGGGTGTCCCGGCTGTCGTCGTTGGGGATCGACAGCCCGTCGGCCCGGGAACTCGCGCAGACCGATACGCCGGCGCAGGTTCGTGCGCTGGCAAAAGCCCAGGGTCAGAAGATGAAGGAGCTCGGCGTCACCGTCGACTACGCGCCGGTCGCCGACGTCAGCGACGAATCCGACGACGAGGTCATCGGCGACCGTTCGTTCAGCGACGACCCCGAGGTCGTGACCCAGTACGCGAATGCCTACGCTCACGGCCTCCAGGATGCAGGCATCATGCCGGTGTTCAAACACTTCCCGGGTCACGGTCACGGATCCGGCGATTCGCATACCGGCACTGTCGCGACCCCGCCGCTCGACGAGCTGCAAGACGACGATCTCGTCCCCTATCGCACGCTGATCCAGCCCGGGGTCGGGGTGATGGTGGGGCATCTCATCGTCCCGGGTCTGACCGGTCCGGACACCCCGGCGAGCATCAGTGAGCCGGCGATGTCGTTGCTCCGCGACGGCACCGGCTACGGCGGCAAGCCCTTCGACGGTCCGATCTTCACCGACGATCTGTCGGGCATGGCGGCGATCAGCGCCAAGTACGGCATCGAGAAGGCTGCGACCCTCGCGTTGTCCGCAGGCGCCGACATCGCGCTCTGGCTGTCCACCGACAAGGTGCCCGCGGTGCTCGATACGCTGACCACGGCCGTGAAGGCCGGAGAGTTGTCTGCCACGCAGGTGGACGAGTCGGTGGTGCGGGTGCTCCGCGCGAAGGGTGTGCTCGACTGCTGAGAATGCTCGACCGCCGACCTGCCCGACGGGCAGATGCGACGACGATTCCCCACTTCGGGAACCCGAAACTTACCGGCTGGTAAGGTAGTCCGGACGTCCGTGTGTCCAGAAACTGGCAGAAAGAGTGGTTGTTGTGGCCGGAGGAACGAAGCGCCTGCCGCGCGCCGTCCGCGAGCAGCAGATGCTCGATGCGGCCGTACAGGTGTTCGCCGCCAACGGCTTTCGAGAGACCTCGATGGATGCCATTGCGGCACAGGCCAGCATCAGCAAGCCGATGCTGTATCTCTACTACGGATCCAAGGACGAACTGTTCGGGGCCTGTATCAACCGCGAGGGTGGCCGTTTCATCGAAGCGATGAGCGCCGGCTTCGACCCTAATCTCCGCCAGCACGATCAGGCCCGCACCGTCATCTACGACTTCCTGCGGTACGTCCACGACAACAAGGAGTCGTGGCGGGTGCTCTATCGTCTCGCCACCGGCCAGGCCAACTTCGCAGGTCTCGTCGCCGCGAGTCGTGCGCGACTGATCGAGATGGTCGCCGACCTGCTGCGCCGCGGGACCACGGTTCCGCATCCGAGTGACACCGATTTCGAACTGATGGCCGTCGCGCTGGTCGGTGCCGGTGAGGCAGTGGCCGACCGTATCTCCGAAGGGGACATCGATCTCGACACCGCTGCCGACCTCATGGTGTCCATGGGCTGGCGCGGCCTCGCGGGCGACCGCCCCTAGAGCCCGAAAATGGGGCCTTTTGGCGAACAAAAGCCCAGGTGGGCGTCGCCAAAAGGCCCCATCATCGGGATTACCGGAGGGTTGCGGTGAGGTGCGGGTAACCCTTCTTCGGGTTGAGCACCGAGATGTCGAACGCGCCGGCCCCCGCGCCCTCGACCTGTGTGGTGTACACGTTCACCGTCGCGGGCAGGATGACCGGCTTGCCGAACCGCACGTTGTAGGTGACCGTGTCGTCCAGCCGCCCCTCGACGTTCGCGACCACGCGTGCGGCGGTCCACATACCGTGGGCGATGGCCCGTGGGAAGCCGAACGCCTTGGCGCCCAGATCGCTCATGTGGATCGGGTTGCGGTCACCGCTGGCTGCCGCGTACTGCCGGATCAGCCCCAGATCCGCCTTCAGTTTCGCATCCGGCGGCGGCGGGCGATGATCCTTCGGGGCCTCGGGTCGCGGCCCACCGGACAGGCTGGTGCGCTGCTGACTCAGGAACGTCGCGGTCTGCCTGGCGACCGGCTCGTGGCCGACGGCGAACTCTGAGATCGCGTCGACCAGCATGCCCTTGCGGTGTTCGCGCAGGTTCTCGGCGTGCGTGGTGATCGTCAGCGGCTCGGTGACCCCGATCGGCCGGAACCGCTCGATGGTGTTCTCGATGTGGACCGAGCCGATGGCCGTCAACGGGAAGTCGCCTGCGACAAGCAGTTTCATGACCAGCGGGAACTGGAGGACGAACGGGAACGTCAGCGGGAGCGTGTCGCCGAACCGCTGACCCGTCGCGGCGCAGTACTTGGCGAGCTGATCGAGGTCGACCTTCACGCCGGACAGCGTCAGCTCGGTGTCGGGGAGGGTGGCGTCGGGGGATACCTTCCCCGACTTGCCGACCACCGGCAGCATCCCGATGATGGCCCGCCGGTAGATATCGGCGGTCCCCGGGAACTCCTTCAGTGCAATGGTTTTGGCCATATCAGGCACCCAGCATGCTCTGGCCGCAGACCCGGACGACGTTGCCGGTGACCGCACTCGACGCCGGATTGGCGAAGTATGCGACGGTCTCTGCGACGTCGACGGTCTGACCGCCCTGCTGCAGCGAGCTGATGCGACGGCCCACCTCGCGGGTGGCCAGCGGAATCGCGGCGGTCATGGCGGTTTCGATGAAGCCCGGGGCGACCGCGTTGATGGTGATCTTCTTCTCGGCCAGGATCGGCGCGTAGGCGTCGACGAGGCCGATCACCCCGGCCTTCGAGGTGCCGTAGTTGGTCTGCCCGCGGTTGCCCGCGATACCCGCGATGGACGACACGTCGATGACCGAGCCACCCTCACGCAGTGCGCCCGCCTCGACCAGGTCGTCGACGAGCTGCTGCGGCGCAATGAGATTCACGCCGATGACCGAACTCCAGCGAGCGTCGTCCATGTTGGCGAGCAGCTTGTCGCGGGTGATGCCCGCGTTGTTCACGATGATGTCCACGCCGCCGTGACGTTCGAGGACGTGCTCGGCGAGCTTCTTGCCTGCGTCGGCGGCTGTGACGTCGAGGGGCAGCGCGGTGCCGCCGACCTTGTTCGCGGTCGCCGACAGGGCATCGCCCGCAGCGGGGATGTCCGCGGCGATGACGTGGGCGCCGTCACGGGCGAGCACCTCGGCGATGGTGGCGCCGATACCGCGGGCGGCTCCGGTGACCACGGCGACCTTGCCCTGCAGCGGCTTGTCCCAGCTGGCCGGCGCGACGGCATCTTTTTCGTCGACGCGGATGACCTGGGCGTCGACGAAGGCCGACTTGGCCGAGAGGATGAACCGCAGTGTCGACTCAAGGCCGGACAGGCCGGTCTTGGCGTCGGGGGAGACGTATACGAGCTGTGCCGTGGCACCCTTGCGCAGCTCCTTGCCGAGGGAGCGGGTGAAGCCTTCGAGGGCGCGCTGGGCGATGTGCTCGTTCGGGTTCTTGATCAGTTCGGGGGTGGTGCCGATGACCACGAAGCGCGCCGAGTTGCCGGTGGAACGCAGGGTCGGGGTGAAGAACTCGAAGAGCAGCGAGAGCTCCGAGGACTGGGTGATCCCGGTCGCGTCGAGCACGACGGCGCCGAGCTTGTCCGCACCCCGGCCCCCGGTGTTGTTCGTGATCAGTTCATATCCGCTGTCGGGATCGCCGAGGATCTCGCGCAGCGGTTCGATCAGCCGGCCGTTGCCGCCGAGCAGGACGGGCCCGGACAGAGCCGGTTCGCCTGCCTTGTAACGGCGCAGGACCGGCGGCTGGGGCAGGCCGACCTTGCCGGCGATGAACGATCCGGGTCCGGAGCTGACGAACGTCGAATACAGGTCGGTGGTTCCAGTGGCTGACACGAAGCACTCCTAGGTCGCTGACGGCATCTGAAGTTGTTTTCCGCCGCCCATCAGGGGTAGTCCCGGGCGGAGTCGACAACTAACTTACTCGCGAGTAAGAATACGCTATACGAGTCATCCACTACATGGGAGAGCCACAGTGTCGACGAGCAATGAGCCCACAAACAACGGGCCGACAGAAACCAGTGGGGCTGCGACCACATCGCGCAAGACCCGCAGCGTGCGGCCGGTCGCGATCGTCGGTGGCAACCGGATTCCGTTCGCGCGCCAGGATGGTGCGTACGCCCGCGCGAGCAATCAGGACATGTTCACTGCCACCCTCGACGGCCTGATCAGCCGGTTCAGCCTGCAGGGTGAACGCCTCGGCATGGTCGCCGGCGGCGCGGTGCTCAAGCACTCGCGCGACTTCAACCTGATCCGGGAATCGGTGCTGGGTTCGGCGCTGTCGCCGTACACGCCTGCCTTCGATCTGCAGCAGGCCTGCGGCACCGGCCTGCAGGCGATCTCCGCGGTCGCCGACGGCATCGCCACCGGCAAGTTCGAGGCCGGTATCGGCGGCGGCGTCGACACCACGTCGGACGCGCCCATCGGGGTTTCCGAGGACATGCGCCAGGTGATGTTGCAGGTGAACCGGGCGCGCAGCCTGGCTGACCGGCTCAAGGCCGTCGCCAAGCTCCCGACCTCGCTGGGCATCGAGATCCCCCGCAACGGCGAACCACGCACCGGGATGTCGATGGGCGACCACGCGGCCATCACCGCCAAGGAGTTCGGCATCAAGCGCGAGGACCAGGACGAGCTCGCCGCGGCCAGCCACCAGAAGATGGCGGCAGCGTACGACCGCGGGTTCTTCGACGATCTGATCACCCCGTTCCAGGGTCTGACCCGCGACCAGAACCTGCGTCCGGGCAGCAAGGTCGAGAAGCTGGCGACCCTCAAGCCGGTCTTCGGCGTCTCGCTCGGCGACGCGACCATGACCGCGGGCAACTCGACCCCGTTGACCGACGGTGCATCGGCGGTGTTGCTGTCGACCGACGAGTGGGCTGCGGAGAAGAAGCTGCCGGTGCTCGCGTACCTGGTGGACGTCGAGACCGCTGCAGTCGACTACGTCAACGGGCCCGACGGCCTGTTGATGGCCCCGACCTACGCCATCCCGCGGCTGCTCGAGCGCAATGGCCTGACCCTGCAGGACTTCGACTTCTACGAAATCCATGAGGCCTTCGCGTCGGTGGTGCTCTGCACCCTCGCGGCGTTTGAATCCGAGGATTACTGCAAAGAACGCCTCGGCCTCGACAAGGCACTCGGCTCGATCGATCGCGCCAAGCTCAACGTCAACGGCTCGTCGTTGGCTGCGGGACACCCGTTCGCCGCGACCGGTGGCCGGATCGTCGCCCAGGCAGCGAAGCAGATCAAGGAGAACGGTGGCGGCCGCGCGCTGATCTCGATCTGTGCCGCCGGCGGACAGGGCGTCACCGCCATCATCGAAGGCTGACCCTCCCGAAGATGGGG
This sequence comes from Williamsia sp. 1138, assembly GCF_002095435.2. Classification (GTDB taxonomy): domain Bacteria; phylum Actinomycetota; class Actinomycetes; order Mycobacteriales; family Mycobacteriaceae; genus Williamsia. Next base: position 100,731 of record NZ_MJEJ02000054.1, on the reverse strand, counting down.
CCTTTTGGCGAATAAAACCCCTGGTGGGGTCCGCCAAAAGGCCCCATTTCGGGGAGGCGGGAAAAAAGTTTTGTCGAGTGTGTAACGCCCTGGCAGAACTCTGCGATGAACCAAGTAACTCCGGCTGAGCTGCACGACCCCCGACCCTGTAGCTCAGTCGGAGTTACCTAAATTCTGGCCCCGGTGAGCTAGGTCTGGAGATAACTCCGCGGCTTGCCGGTGCTCTCGTCGTCGCCGTACTTCTCGGTGAACTCGGTCTCGAGCGATTCCAGTGTCCGGCCCTTGGTCTCGGGCAGATACAACTTCACGAAGGTGAACGCGCAGCAGCCCAGGACGAAGAAGATGAAGAACGTCGTGGAGATGCTGAACCAGTCGACGAGTTGCAAGAAGAAGAAGCCGACCCCGAAGTTCACCATCCAGAGGACGAAGCCGGTGACGCCGAACGCGAAGCCGCGGATCTCGAGCGGGAAGATCTCGGAGAGCATCAGCCAGGTGACAGGCGACGTCGCCCCCTGCTGGAAGGCCAAGAACGTCACCGTCAGGGTCAGTACGACGAACGCGCGGCCCGTCCCAGACGGCAGGACCAGCGAAAAGATCCCGATCAGCAGCAGCGCCGTGGCAGTACCGGCGACGCCGACCATCAACATGGGCCGGCGACCCACCTTGCCCAGCAACCAGATCCCGACGAACGTGGCCGCCACCGAGATGACACCGTTCGCGATGTTGGCCGTGAGGGCGGCGTCCTTGTCGAAACCGGAGTCCTCCAGGATCTGCGTCCCGTAGTACATGATCGAGTTCACCCCGCTGATCTGCTGGACGACCGCGATGCCGCAGCCGATCACCAGCACCCGCCGGATCCACGGGACGTCGCGCAGGACGGTCCACTGCAACGTGACCGTCGACTTTTCTTCCTCGGCCATCCGGGTGATCTCGTCGGCCTCGGTCCGGGCCTGTTGCTCCTCGCGCACCTGATAGAGGACGCGCAGCATGTCGCCGGTCCGACCTTGCCTGCCGAGCCAGCGCGGACTCTCGGGCATCATCAGCATGCCGAACCACAGCACCAGGGCCGGCAGCGTGGCGATGACCAGCATGTAGCGCCAGACGTGGTTGTCCTCGGTGAGGTTCGCGAGAATCGCGTTGAACGTGAAGGCGAGAAGTTGCCCGCTGACGATCATCAGCTCGTTCTGGGTGACCATCCGCCCGCGTTTCTCGGCCGGTGACATCTCGGCGAGATAGGTGGGTACGGTGACCGACGCGCCGCCGACCGCGAGGCCGAGCACGAACCGGAAGGCGACCATCACCTCCATCGAGGGGGCGAAGACACAGCCGAGGGTCGCGAAGAAGAAGATGACCGCCAGGCCGATGATGTTGCGCCGACGTCCATACCGGTCGGCGAGACGGCCGCCCGCGATCGCGCCGACCGCGGCCCCGAAGATGAGCGAACTGGCCACCAAGGACTCGGTGAACGACGTCAGATTCAGCTGGTCCTTTTCGGCCATGTACGGCAGGGCGCCGTTGATGACGCCGGTGTCGTAGCCGAACAGCAGGCCGCCGAAAGTCGAGATGATCGTGGCAAGACGCAGGAATTTCGCTGGTGAACGGGTGGCGCCGCGCCGGCTCATACGCCTGCCTTCCGGTGTGATCTGGCTCGCTCTCGGCCAGCTGTGAAGTTAGCACTGGTCGGGGCGTGGAGAGGGCTGGAGCCGCAACTACGTGACCGCGCCGAAGGGGGTTAGGGTAGCCTTCACTGCATGGGATTTTCGTTTGGACGCGTTGTCGAGAAGACAGCGCTGAACCCCCGGCTGATCCGAATCGTCTTCGCAGTCGACGATCTCGTCCAGCTGCAGGTGCCGGATGTGGCCGACGCGGCCGTCGGGATCTATTTTCCTGAGCCCGGCGAGCGCAAGGCGCCTGCGATGGAGAACCGTGACGGTGTCTGGAGCTACTACGACATCGATCCGATGCCCGAAGGGCGGAACTACTCCGTCCGCCACCTGAACCGGTCGACGGGCGTGATGACCATCGACTTCGTGGTGCACGATCACGGCACTGCCACCCTGTGGGCTCAGCGCGCGGAGATCGGCGAGGAGGTCGCGATGTCCTACGCCCGGTCCTGGTATCGGCCGGAGCCCACCACCGAATGGCAGTTGCTGGTGGCCGATCTCGCCGGACTGCCCGCGCTCGCCCGCATCATCGAGGAGCTTCCCGCGAATCCCCGGGTGACGGCCATCGTCGAGGTGTGCGACGACGCGGATCTCGCGTACCTGCCGAAGCGTGCCGACGTCGAGGTGATCGCAAAAGTGGGCAGTGGCAACGGATTCGGCGAGAGCAGGCTCGGTGACGCCGTCGAGGAGTTCGTGCACACGGACGGCCGCGGCTACTGCTGGTTCGCTGCCGAGGCCAAGGCGTCGCGGACGGCTCGCAAGCACCTACGCAAGCAGTACGGATGGAAGGCCGATCAGTGCGACATCATCGGCTACTGGCGCTTCGACGGCGAGGCCTGGGCCCGCAAGTTCGAAGAGGTTGGTGCCGAACTGTTCTCGGTGTACTCGACGGCGATTGCCGAGGGCAAGAGTGAGAAGATCGCCAGCGAGGAGTTCGACGACGCCCTCGAGAGGGCAGGCCTGTAACCAGCCGCACCGGACTTGCGTTCGAGCGCGCTCGAAGCCATAGCTTCACTCCCATGACAAAGAACTGGCTCATCACCGGAGCATCATCGGGATTCGGACGTGCACTCACCGAGGCCTCACTCGCCGCAGGCGACACCGTTGTCGCCGCGATGCGGAGACCCGAGCGCCTGGACGACCTCGTCGCGCAGTACCCGGATTCGCTGTTGCCGATCGCTTTCGACGTCCGCGACACGACGTCCGCGGCGGGGCTCGTCGACCAGGCCATTGCCCGCTTCGGCCGAGTCGACGTGCTGGTCAACAACGCGGGTGTGGGTCAGATCGGCGCCGCGGAAGAGGTCGATGATGCCCGGCTGCGGGACATGATCGATCAGCACCTCCTGGGCCCTGCTGCGCTGACCAGGGCGGTGCTGCCAGGGATGCGGGAGAAGTCGGCCGGCGTCATCGTGCAGATCAGCAGTCAGGGTGGGCGGGTCTCGTTCCCCGGCGCCGGTTCCTATTCGGCCGGGAAGTTCGCCCTCGAAGGCTGGTCGCAGGCGTTGGCCGGGGAGGTCGCGCCGTTCGGTATCCGGGTCCTCATCGTGGAGCCGAGCCGTTTTCGTACCGGATTCAACGCTGCTGACGTCCTCGAGTTCGCACCGTCGTCGTCGACGTACGGTGACCTGCTCGGCGCCATCCGGGCCGACATGCTCGCGGTGGACGGCAAGCAGGAGGGTGATCCTGCTCGCGCTGCCGAGATCATCCGCACGCTGGTCGACGCGGAGACCGCTCCGCTGCGCATCGCACTGGGCCGCGAGGCCGTGCGCCGGATCGGTGATTCGTACCGCAGCGGGCTGGCTGAATTGGAGGCGTACGCCGAGGTCTCGGCGGGTGCCGACTTCCCGGGTGTGCCGGAATCGGTACGGCCGGTCTGATCGGGCGGCCGGGACTACCGTGATCAGATGGCAACCGACGATCTGATGAGCCGGGCGCTCGCCGCCCTCGGCGATGTCGATGATCCTAAGACCATCGAGGTGGTACACGACCTCATCGACGCGAGCACGGTGACCGAACCGCTGCCGATCGCCGACGTCGCAGACATGCTCGGGATCACCGCCCACACGCTGCGCTACTACGAACGCGCCGAATTGATCACCGTGGACCGAGACGCCAACGGGCACCGGCGGTATGACGCGGCCGCAGTGCGCAGGCTCGTCTTCCTCACCCGGATGCGACTGTCGGGTATGCCGATGCGCGATCTGCAGCACTACGTCGAACTCGTCGATCGCGGCGACGACACAGTTCCCGAACGGCTCGACATCCTGCTGGAGCACCGCGACACGATCCGCAGGCAGATCCGGGAACTGCAGTTCTCACTCGTCGCCACCGAGTACAAGATCGCGACGTACGGCGGTACGACGGGATCGTGAACCGGATCGGGTCCGGCGCGAGGCTCGGGAGACCCCAGCAAGTAAGGAGACCCTTAGCGTTCTAGGGTGGTGGTCACGCTCACAAACAACGGCTGGGGGAATGTAGTGGACACCGACGCGATGTTGCGTCAGGAGGAATCCGACTCATACAGATCCGGCACCCGATGGCCGGTCTGGTTCGTTCCGCCGGCTGATCCTGTCCGCGGCAAAGAGATCAGGGTCGACGCGGAGACCACACCGCGACAACTGGCCGTGCGGACCGTTTTCGGTGCCGGCAAGTACACCCTGCCCGCGATGGTCCTGATGATCGGCCACTTTGTCGGTGAGGCACTCGTCCCGGTGATCATGGGCATCGCCATCGACCGTGCGGTCGCGACCGGCGACGTCGGGTCCCTGGTGATCTGGGTGATCGCGCTCGCCGCGAACTTCGTGCTGCTGTCCCACACCTGGCGTTTCGGTGAACGGTTGGCGGTCTACGGCCAGACCATGGTCGAGCATCACTTCCGGATGCGCGTGACCGACCGCATTCTCGACCCGATGGGCATGGCCGGGCCGGCGCGACTGCCGGGGGTGTCGCTGAACATTGCGACCTCGGACGTCAATCGCCTCTCGTATGCGGTGTTCCTGGCCGTGTTCCCGGTCGGTGAGATGGCGGCGGTGCTGGTGGCAGGTGGTGTGCTGCTGTTCATCTCGTGGCCGCTGGGGCTCGCAATCCTGCTCGGCGCTCCGACGCTGCTGTGGATTCTGGACCTCAGCGGTGGCCCACTCCGCGCGCGCACCGAGCACGAGCAGGAGGCGGCCGGTGAGGCCGCCGGGACTGCCGCTGACCTGGTCGCGGGCTTCAGGATCGTGAAGGGCCTCGGCGCCGAAGGCGAAGCAGGCCGGCGCTATCGGGTTGCGAGCCGCCGAGCGAGGGACGGCGCCGTCCGGGCCGGACGATCCCAGGGGGCGTACATCGGTGTCATGCAGATGGTCTCGGCGCTCTTCGTGGTCGCAGTCGGCATCGCCGCCGGTCTGATGGCGCTGAACGGGGCGATGAGCCTGGGTGCGCTGATCACGGTGGTGGGCCTGACGCAGTTCATCATGGGACCGCTGAACAACCTGGGCACCAACTTCGGTGCGGTCTGGAACACCGCTGTGCCCTGTGCCAAGCGGGTGCTGTCGGTGCTGCAGGCCGAGCCGTCGGCGCAGACCGGCCGCGTGCGAGATGCGCGCGGCGCGGTCGCCTTCCGGAACTTCACACTCGGGCCCGTCCACGATCTCGATCTGGAGTTGCCGCCGTCGGGTCTGATCACCGTCATCTGCGAACCCGAGACCACCGACGCCCTGACGTCGGTGCTCGCCCGCAAAGTCGTTCCCGAGGCAGGACGGGTCACGGTGGGTGACGTCGACCTGTTCGACCTGGACAACGACATCTCGCAGCAGCTGGTTCGCGCCGTGCCGCACGCGCCCGATCTCTTCGAGGGAACAGTGCTCGACAACATCGGAGCCGGAGCGGGAGACCTGCCGGACCGTGACTCCCGGGTCACCAGGGCGATTTTCGCGGCCGCGTGTGATGACGTCGCCGAGGTGCTGCCGCTCGGTCTCGACACGCCGGTCGGGGAGGCAGGACGCATGCTCTCCGGTGGTCAGAGGCAGCGGGTGAGTCTTGCCAGGGCGCTTGCGGCCGACTCCGCGGTGCTCGTACTCGACGACCCGACCACCGCGGTCGATTCGGTCACCGAGGCCACCGTCGCGCAGCGACTCTCGCAGGCGCGGCAGGGGCGGACCACCGTCGTCTTCAGCAATTCACCTGCCTTGCTGGAGGCTTCCGATCAGGTGATCGTCTTCGACGGCGCGGTCCTGGTCTATCAGGGCGATCTCGCCGGCGCACAGGCGGCGTATGCGAACTCGAACGGAGGCTCGCGATGAGCGCCACTACAGTGCCGGCGGCACCCACGGGCAACAAACTCGCGATCGCCGACTTCAAGGTGACGATGGGTTACCTGGGGCGGGAAATGCGCAGGCACACCTGGCAACTGGTGCTGCTCGCCGTGATCATGACCGTCGCGGCGGCCCTGGGCCTGGTCACCCCACGCTCCCTCGGCACCATCATCGATATCGCGAATGACGACGGCGAGGCCTCGGAAATCTGGCGCCTGTCCGGGATCATGGCCGCCTCGGCGATCGGTGCCGCTGCGTTCGCCGGTCTCGGGGTGATGCTGTCCGCGAAGATCTTCGAATCGATTCTTGCCAATCTACGAGAAGCGATGATCGATGCTTCACTGCGACTGCAACTCAATCGCGTCGAGACGGCGGGCAGTGGCGACCTGGTGTCGCGCGCGACGGCCGACGTGAGCACCGTCAGCGAGGCCATCGGCTCGGCGGTCCCGACGTTGCTGACCGCGGCCTTCACCGTGGGCGTCACGTTCCTCGGTCTCGCCACGCTCGACTGGCGGTTCTTGATCGTGCTGGTCGTGATCCTGCCGGTGTACATCAACGGGATCCGCATGTATCTGCGGCGCGCGCCGGGGCTGTATGCCGCGGTCCGGGCTTCGACGGCCGATCGCGCCCACCACGTGCTCGGCGCGATCCGTGGGCTCGAATCGGTGCACGCCTTCCGGCTTTCGGAGTCGTTGAACCGACGGATCGACTCACATTCGTGGGAGGTCGTCCGGTGGGAGATGCGGGCGAGCGTTCTGCAGAGCCGCCTCGGGGCCAGGGTCAACCTCGGCGAATTCATCGGGATGACAACCATTCTGATCGTCGGATTCACCCTTGTGGATGCCGATGCCCTCACCATCGGTGCCGTCACCGCGGCCATGCTGTTCTTCTTGCTGCTGTTCGACCCCATCGGGCAACTGCTCTTCGTCGTCGACGACCTGCAGTCCGGCGCCGTCGCTCTCGGCCGCATCGTCGGGGTGATCGAGGAGTCCAAGACCATCGTCGCCCCCACCTCGGACGGGTCCACCAACGCTTCGGCGCCGCTGCTGGAATTGCAGGAGATCACCCACGGCTACTCGGCCGACCACACGGTGCTGCACGACATCTCGTTGACCTTGGCTGCAGGCGAGCACGTGGCGGTCGTGGGATCGTCGGGTGCGGGCAAGACCACGCTCGCGGCCATCGTGGCGGGTATCCATCAACCGTCCCGCGGGCGGACGCTCCTCGAAGGCGTCGACATCGCCACGGTCGATCCGACCCAATTGTCCCGGTCGATCGCGCTGGTCACCCAGGAAGTGCATGTGTTCGCGGGCACGCTCGGTGACGATCTACGGATGGCCGCGCCCGACGCCACCGACGACGAGCTGTGGTCGGCACTCGACGTGGTCGGTGCCGCGAAGTGGGTACGCCAGCTCTCGGACGGCGTGAAAACGACTGTTGGGCAAGAAGGCCACCAGCTCACCCCGATGCAGTCGCAACAGCTCGCCCTGGCGCGGCTGGTCTTGCTCGACCCGAAGGTGGCCATCCTCGACGAGGCGACGGCCGACGCGGGCAGTGTCGGGGCAGGGGTGCTCGAGGAGTCGGCGCAGGCAGCGCTACGCGGTCGCTCTGCCCTGATCATCGCGCATCGACTGAGTCAAGCCGCGCGCGCGGACCGAATCGCCTTCATGGAACGAGGCCGCATCGTCGAGGTGGGTACGCACGAAGAACTGGTGGCCCTCGGCGGACGCTATGGGGCGCTCTGGAAGGCATGGTCGCGCGGTCGCGGCGATGTCGGTGGGAGTTGAAGGTCGAGGTCGGTAACTAGCCTTTCGTTCACCGGTGTGAGGATGACGTCAGCACACTTCCCAATTACCCAGTATTTGTCTAGGCTATCCTTGTGAACGTCAGCGTGGTCCGGTGGTGCTCCGACCACCCACGAGGCGTAGACAAGGAGCTGAGAATTGAGTCAGCAGAATGTGTCGACAACTCTGTCGCAGCAGCAGGTCGTCGCCGACATAGCGGACGCACTCGGTGTTTCGCCGGCGAACCTGTCGATGGATGAGGACCTGTTCGATGCCGGTCTCGACTCCATCCGACTGATGTCTTTGATCGAGAAGTGGCGCACCGCAGGCTCTGCAGGCGCAGACTTTCCGACGCTCGCCGCCGAACCTGCGCTCGGTCCCTGGATCAAGGTCATCCTGGGTGCCGATGCGCCTGCGGCCCGCGCGGAGCAGGCATGAGGACCTGTATGGCGACGGTGTCGTTGGGTGGGAGCCTCGAAGAGAAGATCGATGCGATCGCGGCGGCAGGTTTCGACGGCATCGAACTGCTCGACGACGACTTGCGAAAGTCCGCGCTGTCGACGAGCGAATGTGCCCGCCGGTGCGCCGATCTCGGACTGAGCATCGATCTGTACCAACCTTTTCGGCGGGCCGAAGGTGTCTCCGGACGCGAGTTCAGGGACGTCCTCTCGCGCTTCGAACGCGAACTCGAGGTGATGCACGAGGTCGGCTGTGATTCGATCCTGGTGGTGTCCAACACCGATGACGACGCGGATGGCAGTAGGGACCGGTCGGTGGAACAGCTGGCGGCTCTGGGCGACAACGCGGTTGAGCACGGTATGACCGTGATGTTCGAGGCGCTGGCCTGGGGAACCCACATCAGCACCGTCGTCGATGCCTGGGAGGTGCTGCGCGAGGCAGACCATCCAGGACTGGAGCTGGTGGTGGACACCTTCCATCTGGTCTCTCGCGGGGAGGGTGCAGACACCGTCGACGCGCTTCCGCATGGGTCGGTGGGGTTCTTCCAACTGGCCGATGCGCCGTGGAAGTCCATGGAGCTCAAGCAATGGAGCCGAGGACATCGCTGCTTTCCCGGTGAAGGTGAGATGAACCTGCTCGCTCCCATCGCCTCGGTCCTCGCCGGGGGATACCGAGGACCGTTGTCGCTCGAGATCTTCAACCCGGGCTATCGCGAACGTCCGGCGCACGAGGTGGCCCGGGCCGGTGCCGAGGCACTGCACAGGATCGTCGCAGCCCTCGAAGATACGGCGACGCCCGCCGGCGATGTGTCCGCGTGGGTGTCACGATGAGCGCCGGCATCTCTGATCGTCCTGAACTCGCCCCACTTGTACTCGACGGCGTCGTCCCCTATCCCGAGGAGATCGCGGCCCGGTATCGCAGGGAAGGTATTTGGGCCGATCAGACCCTCGGTGAGATGTTGTTCGAGGTCGTCGATCGCGCTCCCGACCACATCGCGATCATCGCGGGTGAGCGCCGGATCACCTACGCGGAGTTGGGGCAACGAGTTCTCGGCTACGCCGCCGGATTCTCCCGGCTGGGCATCGGTCGTGGCGATCGGGTCGTGTTGCATCTGCCGAACGTCTCTGACTACGTGCCGATCTTGTTCGGGCTCTTCGAAGTCGGGGCGATTCCGGTGTTGGCGCTCGCCGCGCTGCGACGTCACGAGATCGAGTACTTCGTGGAGTTCACCGAGGCCCGGGCGTACATAACCATCGAATCGCACGCAGGCAACGACTTCGCGGCGTTGGCCCGGGACCTCGCGGCGTCGTCGCCCACGTTGGAGCACACTGTCGTGCTGTCCGCGGACGGCGGAGGCCGCGATGTGGAGGAACTGCTCTCCCATGGCATCGCGACCCGCCGGCGGCGGTCGTTGCCGTCAGACGTCGCCTTCCTGCAATTGTCCGGCGGCACAACGGGACAGCCGAAAGTGATACCGCACACCCACGAGGACTACCTGGCGTCGGTGCGGGCCAGCGTCGAGCTGTGCGCGATCACCGGGGACACGGTCCAGCTGGTAGTTCTGCCGCTCTGTCACAGCTTCGCCATGCGGTCGCCCGGATTCCTCGGTGTCCTGAGTGCGGGCGGCACGATCGTGCCGGTCCTCAGCGGTAGTCCCGATGTCGCCTTCCCGCTCATCGCCGAGCACGCCGTGACCGACGTATCGGTGGTTCCTCCTCTCGCCATGGTCTGGCTCAACTCCTCGCTGAAGGACGACTACGACCTGACGAGCCTTCGCGTTCTGCGGGTCGGGGGAGCGAGATTCAGCGCCGAAGCCGCGCGTCGGGTTCGCTCCGAACTGGGGGCGGTTCTCCAACAGAGTTTCGGTATGGCCGAGGGGCTCACGACATTCACCGGACTCGACGAAGACGAGGACACGATCACGACGCGGCAGGGCCGACCGACCCTGGCCGCCGACGAGGTGCGCGTCGTCGACGATGACGGGCACGAGGTCGCTCGGGGTGACGCGGGGCATCTGCTGACCCGGGGCCCCTCGACCATCCGCGGCTACTACCGAGCGCCCGAGCACAACGCGCAGAGTTTCACGGCGGACGGGTTCTATCGGACCGGGGACATCGTTCGCGAGGACGAACGCGGATACCTGACGGTTGTCGGCCGCTCGAAGGATCAGATCAACAGGGGCGGAGAGAAGGTCGCCCCTGAAGAAGTGGAGAACCTGATCCTCGCGTTCGACGCCGTGCACGACGTCTCCGTCGTGGGCATTCCTGACGAGATGCTCGGTGAGCGCACCAAAGCGTTTGTGATGCCGCGCAAGGGCGGTGACACGTCGACATTGACGTTGGCCGGAATCAGAAAGTTTCTGCGGGACAAAGGTCTTGCTGCGTACAAGCTGCCGGATGTGGTCGAACTGGTCGATGAGTTCGAGCGGACGCCCGTGGGCAAGGTCAGCAAACGCGGTCAGCGAGCGCGCTGAGCCGTAGGAGTTCTGGCCAATATAGCTTATACTTTCTTGAGAATAGGCTGATTGAGATAGGTCCGACAATGATCAATCGAGCGGGCTCAGGCGTGAGCCCGGCAGGAGGAGTCGATTCGTGAGCTTCGACAGCAGTGCTCCGGTCGACGTGGTGGGCGTGGGCTTCGGCCCATCGAACCTTGCGTTGGCGATCGCTATTTCCGAACACAATGAGCAGGCGGATCCTGCAGATCGGATCACGGCCAGCTTTGTGGAAAAGCAACTGCGATTCGGCTGGCATCGAGGAATGTTGTTGCCCGGCACGACGATGCAGATCTCGTTCCTGAAAGACCTCGCCACGCAACGGGACGTGTGTAGCGAGTTCTCGTTCCTGAAATACCTTTCTGATCGTGGCAGGTTGACCGACTTCATCAATCAGCAGAGCTTCTTCCCGACCCGGCTGGAGTTCCACGACTACCTGGAGTGGGCCGCGGGGAAGGTCGATCTGCCGGTCACCTATGGCGCGGAGGTGAACTCGGTGACGTGGTCGGGGGACACCTTCGAGGTCAAGGTCTCCGATTCCCGTTCCGTCAAGGGGCGCAACGTGGTGTTGGCCGGTGGTCTGCGCGCGAAGGTTCCTGACGGTGTGCGACTGGGACAACGCGTATTCCACAATCATCGGCTGCTGCAGCACCTGCAGGAGCTCCCGCCCTTGCAGCACCAGAGGCTCGTGGTCGTCGGAGCCGGCCAGAGTGCGGCGGAGGTGGCAGCGTACCTGCACGAGTCCTATCCTGACGCGGAGATCCACGCGGTGTTCGGGAAATACGGGTACACACCTGCCGACGACAGCCCGTACGCCAATCGAATCTTCGATCCGGACGGCGTCGTCGACTTCCACCAATCCTCCGAAGAGCTTCGCGCGCAATTGCTCAGCTACCACCGCGGCACCAACTACTCGGCTGTTGACCCTCCACTGATCGAGGAGCTGTACCGGCGTGAGTACGGCGAACGGGTTTCGGGTCGGCGCCGCTTGTTCGTACGCGGCGCGTCAGAGATGAGCAGCGTGCGCGAAACCGACACCGGTGTGGCGGTTCGGGTCACGCATCGACCCTCGCAGGGTGTCGACGATCTCGACTGCGACGCAGTCGTCTTCGCGACCGGGTTCGAGCCGACCGGTCTGGGTGACCTGCTCGGTCCGCTGGCAGACGCCTGCGACGTGGACGACAAGGGCCGACCCGTCGTCGACCGCGACTATCGGGTGGCGACCAGCGGGAAGATCGCCGGCGGCATCTACCTGCAGGGCAACACCGAGCACACCCACGGGCTGACCTCGACCCTGCTGTCCAATCTGGCCGTCCGCTCCGGTGAATTGGTCGAATCATTCGTCGCGACCAAGAGGTCGCAGGCGACGGCGGAGCGTGCCGTCCACACCGGCGACGCGCGCACAGAAGGAGAAAAGAATCTTGTCTACCAATCCCTTTGACGACGAGGACGGAAAGTTCTACGTCCTGATCAACGGCGAGGAACAGTATTCGTTGTGGCCGACGTTCGCGGCCGTGCCGGAGGGTTGGCACATCGTGCACGGCCAAGGCGGGCAGACGAGTCGTCAGTCATGCCTCGATTTCGTCGAGGAACACTGGACTGACCTGCGACCCAAGAGCCTGCGAGATGCCATGGAAAGCGATGCGGCCGAACCGGTTGCGCGTCAGGTCACCTGAGAACTCACCGTCACAGTTCACCCCCCAACCTCGAGGAAAGAACCATGCTCCGCACTCTGGTCAACGGCAAGATCCACCGTGCCACCGTCACCCAGGCCGACCTGCACTACGTCGGATCGATCACCATCGACGAGACGCTCATGAGGGCGGCAGATCTGGTGGAAGGCGAGAAGGTCCAGGTTGTCGACGTCACCAACGGTGCACGGTTGGAGACCTACGCGATCACCGGAGCGGCCGATTCGGGAGTCATCTGCATCAACGGCGCTGCGGCACACCTGGTCAATCCCGGAGACCTCGTGATCATCATGTCGTTTCTGCAACTCGAGCAGGCCGAGGTGATCGTCCACGAACCGAAGGTCGTCCACGTCGACGCCGACAACTCGATCGTCGCTCTCGGAAACGATCCGGCACAGCCGGTCCCCGGGTCCACCGACCAATTACCGAGTCGGTAGTCCACGATTCGCGGCACGTCACGGGTTCGGCGGATCGGCTCGTGGATTTCTCAGCGCAAAGGGTGTGATCGGCAATGGAACGTCGTCTGAGGTTGTCTCACGCCCAGTGGGGAATCTGGTTTGCTCAAGAGCTTGCGCCGCAGTCACCGGTGTTCTCCATCGGGCAGATCGCCTGGTTGCCCGAGGGGGCCGACGCCGACTTGCTCGCGCGTGCGGTCGGGGTGGCGGTGCACGACGCCGAGGTGTTGTGGACCGTGTTCGAGGTCGACGACAGCGGCCCGCGTCAGCTCGCCCAGCCACCGGAGAATCCACCCGCCATCGCCGTGTCGATGTTCGACGGCACCGCCGATGCCCTTCGCGCTCAGGCGAGAGTTCGGGTGTCAGAGCCGATCCCACTCGATGGTGATCAGCTCTTCGACACGAGCGTGTGGCGGTTGACCGACGGCCGGCTCGCGTGGGAGTTCAGGACGCACCACATACTTCTCGACGCCTACGCGATCTCGTTGCTGACCCGTCGAGTGGCGCAGGTGTACACCGCCTTGGCGAGGGGTGAGTCGGTGCCGGAGTCCACGTTCGGCACGGTCGCGGAGATGATCGCAGCCGAAGACGACTACGAAAGCAGTGACGTTGCCGAGCGTGACCGCACGTACTGGCGTGACCTCGTCGAATCGCGAGGTCACGAGGGACGAGTGCAGGTCCCGGCGGCGCCGGAACCGGAGATGCCGATCAGCGTCTCGGTGAAATTGGACCGCGACATCATCGATCGTGTCGACAGACTCGCCAAACCTCTGGGAGCGACCTGGGGCGACGCCATGATCGCCCTGTGGGGCTGGTACAACGCGGTGAGAAACGGCGATACCGCGACGACCATCGGTATCCCCGTGATGGCGCGTCGCGGAGCGGGACTGCTGACGCCGATGATGCAGGTGAACATCCTGCCGCTCGAACTCGAGTTCAACCCTCGCGACCGGGTCGCAGACGTGCTCACGCGGGCGACGGCCGGGCTGAAGGACATCCGTCGGCACCAGCGGTTCCGTGGTGAGCGGCTCGTCGAGGTGACCGACGGTGTCAAACCGGCACTGTCGCAGATCAATTTGCATGTCTTCGACTACAACGCGAACTTCGACGGCGTGCCGGCCGTCACCGAGGCCCTGGCCACCGGACCCGCCGAAGACCTGAATCTGTTCGTCTACAACGACCCGGTCAACGGGTTCGTGCTCGAGTTGAAGGCAGGCCCGTCGAGATACGACGAGGCGGCGATGCGAGTACACCTGCGCCGTGTCGTCAGTGCAGTCCGCGAGTTGTCGTCGCTGACAGGTGATGATCCGCTGCGGGCACTCTCACCCGCTGATCACACCGACCTCGCATCGCTCACCGAGTGGGCGTCGCAGCCGGCTGCGATCCCGCAGGCTCCGGTGCTCGGCGGGATCTCCCGGCCCGCCGCGACGATCGACGCTCGCCTGCAGTCGGCCGCGCACCACCACCCGACGCGTGTGGCCGTCATCGCCGGCGCCGATACCCGACTGACCTACACCGAGTTCGATGAGTTGGTGAATCAGGTTGCACGATATCTGATCTCGATCGGAACGCGCACCGGAGATCGTGTTGCGGTGATGGCAGGCCGCGACGAATGGTTGCCCGTCATGTTGGCAGCGGTCATGCGAGCCGGCGCCGTGTATGTTCCGATCGACCCGGACAATCCGGCCGATCGGATCCGGTTTCTACTCGGTGATGCCGCGCCGCGGGTCGTCGTCACGAACACCGGAAGAGCCCCGGAGATCGATGCGGTTCTCGCCGACGAAGGTATCCCGGTCGTCGATCTGGCCGATTCCGGAACGCGCCGCGCGGTCTCCGAGCTGTCGCCTGCGCCGGTCCTGGACGTCGACCGCTCCCGGCGCCTGGTGGCAGAAGACGCTGCATATCTGATCTACACCTCGGGCACCACCGGGGTCCCGAAGGGCGTTGTGGTCAGCCATGCCAACGTCATCGCTCTCTTCGACGCCACGCAGCACTTCGACTTCTCCGCCGACGATGTGTGGATCCTTTTGCATTCCTACGCATTCGACTTCTCCGTGTGGGAACAGTGGGCGCCCCTGACAACCGGTGCGACCCTGGTCGTCGTCGACCAGGAGGTCGTGCGCGACCCGATCCTGATCGGTGACGCGATCCGCCGGCACCAGGTGACCGTCCTGAATCAGACGCCGTCGGCGTTCTACGCGTTGTCCGACGTCGAGGACGCCCGCCCGGACACGGCGGAACTCGCCTTGCGGACGGTGGTATTCGGCGGTGAAGCACTGGATGTGACGAGGCTGTCGTCATGGCTGCAGCGACATCGTGGTGGGCCGACCCTCATCAACATGTATGGCATCACCGAGACCACCGTGCACGTGACCGAAGCGGTGGTGACCGGCGACCGGGCGGCCGGCGGCGGGTCGATGATCGGCACACCGCTGCCCGGTCTGCGCGCCGACGTACTCACCCCGCATCTGCAGTGCGCACCCGTGGGGGTGGTGGGTGAGCTCTACGTCGCGGGACCCCAGGTGACCCGCGGCTACCGCGGGCGTGCCGCGTTGACGGCAACCCGTTTCATCGCGAACCCGAATGGGTCGGGCGACCGGATGTACCGAACCGGCGACCTGGCGAGGTGGACTGAGAACGGCGAGCTCGAATACCTCGGCCGGATCGACGATCAGGTCGAGATACGCGGTTTCCGAATCGAACCCGGCGAGGTCACCGCTGCCGTTCAGTCACATCCGGCCGTGACGGCCGCGGCCGTCGTCCCGATCGAACAACCCGATTCAGGAAATCTGCTCGCTGCGTACTACTGCACGCGGGCCGGGACCGACGCCCATGGCGTGCCCCTCGAGGAAGCGTTGCACGAGTGGGTGGCGGCAGCCCTACCCGCCTATATGGTGCCGTCGGTGTTCGTCAGGGTCGAGGCGTTGCCGATGACGAAGAACGGCAAGCTGGACCGACGCGCTCTGCCGGCCATCGACCTCGCCGAGCACGCCGGACGCGGTCGAGAGCTGCTGAGTGAGGACGAGTTTGCGATCGCGTCGGTGTTCCGGGACGTACTCGGGCTCGGCCCGGACGCACCGATATCCGCCGACGATGACTTCTTCAAGCTGGGCGGCGACAGCATCGTCTCGATCCAGGCGGTGTCTCACGCCAGACGCGTCGGGTTGGTGACCACCGCAAAGCAGATGTTCGAACAGCGCACGGTTGCTCGGATCGCGGCTTCGGCCGTGCCCGTCGCCCAAGAACCAGAGGTGTTCGGACGAGACGCGGCCGAGGAGCACGGGTTCGGGGCAAGCGCCCCGCTCATGCCGATAGCGCACCGACTCTCCGCAGCAGCGGGTTTTGATTCGTTCGCTCAGACCTTCGTCTTCGCAGGCCCGGCCACGGTGACGGCGACGCAACTCCGCGGTGCGTTCGAGAGATTGATCGACAGGCACCCCGCGCTGCGAGCGCGGGTCGGTGAGCGTGGCGGCGAACTTCAGCTCGAGATCGGCTCGGCCGCGCACTCGGTCGCAGAGCAAATCGATCATCATGAGCTCGAAGACGCCGCCACGTCCCACTGGGGCTCGCAGCGATGGCAACATCAGCTCACCGAGATCACAGCGACGCTGGCACATTCACTGGATCCGGCCGACGGCACGATGTGGCGCGCGAGGTGGGCCACTGTCGAAGGCGAGGCGACGGGCCGCCTGATCGTGGTGATCCACCATCTGGTCGTCGACGGGGTGTCATGGCGCATCCTGGGTGACGATCTCGCTGCGGCGGTGTCACTCGAGGGAGGCGACGATGCTGCGGCTCTCTCGACGCCGGGCACAGGTCTGCTTGCCTGGTCGCACGCCCTGACAGCAGCTGCCTGTACTCCCGCGCTCGAAGAGCAACGGGCGCTGTGGCTGTCGATGGCGAATCCTTCGGAGCGACCACTGGGTGCCCGGCACCTCGATCCGCGCCGCGACAGCTACGAGCAGGTGCGGCATGTGACGGTGAACGCCTCCGGTGAGACGTCCGCGGCATTGTTGGCCGACATACCCCGGATCGTCTCGGGCACCGTCAACGACGCCCTGCTGGGTGCCTTGTCGGCGGCCTTCGGGATCTGGTCCAGCAGGCGCGACGCACCGACCGATCACGGGATCTTGCTCGGTCTCGAGGGGCACGGCCGCGAGGAGAGTGTGGTCTCCGGCAGCGACCTGTCGACGACGGTGGGATGGTTCACCTCGTGGTACCCGGTGCGTCTACCGGTATCGGCCGACGACCCGACGATGCCGTCCCCGCAGCGACTGGTGGCCGCAGTGCTCGCGGTGAAGGAGACCCTGGCGGCGATCCCCGACAAGGGAATCGGGTTCGGAGTGCTCCGTCACCTCTCGCCGGCCCCCGATGACGTATTGCGGTCGCTCGACCACCCGCAGGTGTCGTTCAACTATCTCGGGCAGTTCTCGATCGTCGATGACGACGTCGCGTCGTGGCGACCCGCACCAGAAGCCGGCGGGATCGCGCTTCACGTCGCCGATGAGGCCCCGGCGCCGGCGATCGTGGACATCACCGCGCGATCGATCGTCTCGGACAACGGGGTTCGGCTGGTCGCAGATGTCGCCTACGTGCACACCGTCATCGACGAGCATGCGGTACAGGAGCTCGCCGAGTTGTGGGTCGAGGCGCTGTCCGCACTCGCCGAGCATGCCACGGGCCCCGGGGCCGTCCTCTCGCACTCGCCGAGCGACTTTCCGCTCGTGAACATCTCGTCGGCCGCCATCCGGGAGTGGGAAGATGAGCTCGGAGAACTGGCTGACGTCCACCCCTTGACCCCGGCGCAGCGCGGGGTGCTGTTCCATTCGCAACTGGGTGTGGGTCACGGTGGTGTGGACCTGTATGTCGCGCAACACATCAGGGACGTGATCGGCCCGCTTTCTCAGGAGCGGTTGCAGGACGCGTGGCTGGCCGTGTCGGCAAAGCACCCGCAGTTGCGGGTGACCGTGCGGGCCGGCAACGACGGGACACCGGTTGCGGTGGTGCCCACGGCCATGCACCAACCGGTGACCGTTGTCGATCTGCGTGCCAGTGACGACCCGGATCGCGACCTGGAGCGATTCGCCGATGGGGACCGCGCCCGGGGATTCGATCTCGAACCCGGTGCGGGCGAGGGTGGTGGCCGCGAGACCGCCGCGCTGGTCCGGCTGGCCGTGGCACTGGTGGATGACACGACCAGCGTCCTCGTCCTCACCTCGCACCACGCGGTGCTGGACGGCTGGTCCACCCCATTGCTCGTGCACGAGTTGCTCCGCGCCTACCAGGACCCGGAATCGGTGGCCTCGCGTGACGACGACACGTTCCACCGCTTCGCGCGCCGGCTGGCCGCCGCGAATGACGAACAGGCAGCACAGACCTGGCGTGCGGCACTCGCCGCTGTCGACGAACCGACTCTCATCGCCGGCGGGTGGCAACCGGATGATCGAGGCTTTCCCGACACCACCGTCGCGGCCCTCACCACAGAAGAGACGGCGGCGCTGACGGCCCTCGCGGGGCGTCGGGGCGTCACCCTGAACACGGTGATCCAGGCTGCGTGGGCGGTCACCTTGCACGCCCACACAGGTTCGAGCACAGCAGTCTTCGGTTCTGTGGTGTCGGGCCGTTCGGAGGACGTGGACGATATCGAGACGGCGATCGGAATGTTCGTCAACACCATCCCCACGGTGGTGTCGTTGACGCCGGACATGACGATCGGGTCCGTGATCGAGTCGACGCACCGGTTCAACGTGTCGGTCTTGGATTACCATCACACCTCGCTCACCGAGATGCACCGGCTGAGCGGGCAATCGGTCCTGTTCGACACTCTTGTGGTGATGGAGAACTACGTCTCCGACGATGCCGTGCTCGCCGGACTCGAACGAGCAAGCGGACTTTCTGTCGGACTCAGGCAATGGCGTGACTCGACGAACTATCCTCTCACGCTGCGGATTCTACCCGCCGCGGAACTGTCGCTGGAATTGTCGTACTACCCGGACGGTGTCAGCGCTGCAGCGGCAGAGCGGGTTCTCGACACCGTGGTTCGCACGCTCCGCGCATTCGGCTCGGGTGTCGACGAGGCGGTGTCGCGACTCGACCTGGCCGGTGCCACAGAAGCTGCACTGCTGCAGCGGATCTCGCGAGGGCCGGCGATGCAGTTCCCGGACGTCACCGTCGACGCTCTGTTGTCGGCTGCGGCGCAGGAGCACGATGACCGGCCCGCCGTGACCTTCCGGGACGTCGAATTGACATACGCCCAGTTCGACAGCACGGTGAATCGCCTGGCACGGCTGCTGATCGCGACCGGCGTACGCGTCGGCGATCGGGTCGTGTCCATCGCGGGCCGCGACGAATGGCTGCCGATCTCGACGGCGGCCATCATCAGGGCCGGTGGGGTCTACGTCCCGGTAGATCCCGAGCTGCCCGCCCGGCGGCGCGATCAGATGATCGTCGATTGCACGCCCGCGGTGATCGTGATCAACTCCGACGGGCACACCCTTCGGGATCTGCCGGACGTCCACGGTGAGGTGAGCCTCGTCGACCTGCGAGCGCCGTCGACCCACGATGAGATGGCCGCTGTTTCGGATGCGCCCGTCACCGACTCCGAACGGAGCAGGCGACTGTATCCGGAGGACTCGGTCTACCTGATGTACACCTCGGGTACGACGGGGGCGCCCAAGGGTGTCG
Source organism: Williamsia sp. 1138 (assembly GCF_002095435.2). Taxonomy (GTDB): domain Bacteria; phylum Actinomycetota; class Actinomycetes; order Mycobacteriales; family Mycobacteriaceae; genus Williamsia. Next base: position 81,205 of record NZ_MJEJ02000054.1, on the reverse strand, counting down.
AGGTGAACCATCGCGCCCTGGTGAACCGCTTGTCCTGGGCAGCAGCACAATCGGGCGGTTCGCAATACCCTGTCGGGGTAGCCAAGTCGGGGGTCGGGTTCATCGATGCTCTGACCGAGATCCTGCAGGTGGTCACCGTCGGCGGCCGGTTGGTCGTGGCCGATGACGATGCGGCGAAGGACCCTGCCCTGCTGGCGCAGCTGTGCGACGCGTTCGGGGTGACCGACGCGGTGATGGTGCCGTCGCTGGCCCGCAGCCTCGCGTCGGCCGGTGCGACCCTCGACAGCCTGCGCCGATTGACCTTGTCGGGCGAGCAACTCGACTCCGCGGTGCGCGATCAGCTCGGGTCGGCGTTCCCGCACGCCGCGGTCTCGAACTACTACGGGTCCACAGAGGTCACCGGTGACGTGACCACTCATGCCGCCACCTCGGCGGACGCGGGACCCATCCCGATCGGGACCCCTGTCCCCAACAGCGGCGTGGCGATCCTGGACTCGTGGTTGCGCCCTTCGCCACGGGGTGTCGTGGGTGAGTTGTACGCATCGGGGGCGCAATTGGCACTTGGCTATCACGCCGGGTTCGCGCTGACCGCGTCCCGGTTCGTCGCAGACCCGGCAGGTTTCGGCAACCGCCTCTACCGCACGGGAGATCTCGCGCGGTGGAACGCGGAAGGCGTCGTGGAGTACGTGGGCCGCGCGGACGATCAGGTCAAGATCCGTGGCCGGCGAGTGGAACCAGGGGAGATCGCCGCCATCCTCGGAACCCACCCAGAGGTGGGGGAGGCCACGGTGGTCGCTGCGGCGGCGCCGGATTCGTCGATCATGTTGGTGGCGTACTACTCGGTGGCCCGCGACGCGCAGCCGTCGGTCGGGGATGGAGATGACCGGAGCGACGCAGGACTCGACCATCGGCTGCGTACCTGGGCCGGTGCCCGGTGTGCGCCGCACATGGTGCCGACGGTGTTCGTCAGACTCGACGCGCTGCCGTTGACCGTCAACGGCAAACTCGATCGAACAGCGCTGCCCGCGGTCGATCTGGGCGCGCTCAGCGGCAAGGGCCGGGCGTTGGCGGCCGGCACCGAGCGCGTCGTCGGCGACCTCGTCGTCGAGGTGCTCGGACTCGGCGACACCGAATTGTCGGCAGACGACGACTTCTTCGCGCTGGGCGGGCATTCCCTGGTGGCGACACGATTGGTGGCATTGCTCAACGAGCGGTGCGCGTGTGCGCTGACGTTGCGGTCGGTCTTCGATCATCGAACGGTCGCCGCGCTGGCCGCTGCAGTCCGGACAGCGGCCGACAACTCGGGGCCACAACACCTTCCACGGCCCGGCGACGTCGCACGACCCGAGCAGATCCCGGCCTCGTCCGGTCAGCAAGCACTCTGGGCGATCGAGGCGCTCTCCGATTCGGACGCCCGGTACGTGGTGCCGGTGAAGTGGCAGGTGACCGGCCGGTTCGACCCGCCGGCATGGGAACGGGCGATCGAGCTGGTGGTCCGCCGCCACGAGGCCCTGCGGACGAGACTGGTGGAGGCCGGCGCAGACGGTCTCGTGCAAGTCGTGGAGCCGGCCGATTCGGTCGGACGGTGGCTCACCACCGAGCGCCTCGACCTCGACGGCAGCAGCACCAGCGGCGGGAACACCCACAGCGTCTGGGACACCCACAGCTTCTGGGACGTCATCGAGGACTGGGCGCAGAGCCCGATCTCGCTCCGATCCGACATGCCGATCCGTTCGCTGATAGCGACCGCTCCCGACCGGACCCACATCATCGCGGTGGCGATACACCATGCGTTCGTCGACGAATGGTCCATGTCGACCATCGCGGGTGAACTCTGGATCGCCTACGACGCCTATGCCGAGGGACGGCAACCGTCGCTTCCGGAGATCACGGTGCAGTACGCGGATTTCGCGCTGTGGCAACACGAGCTGTCCAGGATCGGTGCGCTGGACAGCGATGTCGAGTACTGGACCGAGACGCTTGCCGATGCCCCGGAGCTCTCCACCCTGCCCCCGGATCGCCCGCGCCCGGTCACACCGACCTACGAGGGCGCCCATCGCGAATTTGTTGTCGACGACTCGACGACCGCTGCACTGCAGGAGATCTCCGCCGCCACCGATGCCTCGTTGTTCGTGATCGTGCATGCTGCCGTGGCGCTGACCCTGCACAGGATGGGCGCGGGCTCGGATCTGCTGATCAGTTCGCCCGCAGCGGGCCGAGAGAGTGCCGCAGTGATGTCGACCGTCGGCTATTTCATCAACACGGTCGTGTTCCGCCATCGCCTCGACCCGACCCTGACACCAGGTGCGTTCGTGCAGGCAACGCGGGAGATGGTGCTGCAGGCACTGGATCACCAGGCGGTCCCCTTCGATGAGGTCGTCGCGGCGTCGAGGGTCGGTCGCGTGGCCGGAGCGAATCCGCTCACCCAGGTGTTGCTCAATTTCATCACCGAAGACGAGCAGATCCGCGATGTGATCCCGACGCCCGCCGGGCTGTCGCAGCTCGAGAGGATCGGCGGCATCCTGAGGACGGTGAAGGCCGACCTGGAGATCGAGTTCCGGGTCGTCGATGGTCGTCTCACCGGTGGTGTGTCCTATGCGACCGAGTTGTACGAGGCCGCGACCATCGACCGGCTCGTCGACGTGTTCACCGCCGCCCTCGAGGTGATCGCGCACGATCGGGGTCGGACGCTGGGTGCGACGGAGTTCGGTGGACACGACGAGCACATCATGATCGAAGCCCGAATCCCAGACGGATCAATCCTCTCCGAGCTGACGGTGGACGGCATGGTCCGGTCGGCCCTGCGTGAGCGTCCGGCCGGCCCGGCATTGGTCTTCGGTGAACGCACCTACTCGGCCGGCGAGTTCGACGCGCAGGTCAATGCACTGGCACGCCATCTGATCTTCACCGGTGTACAGGTCGGTGATCGGGTCGCGGTGCTCATGCGCCGGCGACCCGAGCTGCCGCTGGCCATGGCCGCGGTGGTACGGGCAGGTGCGGCGTTTGTCCTGATCGATCCGGTTCATCCGCATGAGCGGATCCGCTACCTCATCGAAGACAGTGCGCCCGCAGCAATTGTCACCGCGGGTCCCGCGGGAGACGTTCCGGCGCAGGGCGGCGAAGTCGTGATCGACCTCACGGATCCCGGTGTTACCGCGCAACTGAAGGCGACGGACACGGACACCGTCGACGACAGCGAACGCTCCCGCATCCTCCACCCTGACGACTCGGCGTACGTCGTGTACACGTCCGGGACCACGGGGCGTCCCAAGGGCGTGGACATATCCCACCGTGCTTTCGGCGAGTTGCTCCGCCGCCGACAGGAGCTCTGCGAGCTCACTCCAGGCGATCGCGTCATGGCCAGGACTGCGATCGGGTTCGACCCCGCCGCGGCGGAGTTGTTCTGGCCTTTGATCTTCGGGGGCGTGGCGCACTACCTCGACGACGACGAGTTCGCGGATCCGGTCAGGATAGTGGATCTGTTGAACCGCAACGAGTTCGTCTGGATCGACTTCACCCCCTCGCTCATGGAGGAGTTGTTGCGCCAGGAGTCTCTGAGCCGGCTCTCGCCCCGGGTGCTGTCCCTGGGTGGGGAAACGGTTCCGTTGACGCTGGTTCGAGAGCTGTACGAGCGGTTCGGCATTCGTGCCTGGAACATCTATGGGCCGGCCGAGGCGACGATCGAGATCGTGGCCGGCCAGTTCGATCCCACGGCCGAGTATCGCCGGGGCCGGCTGCCGATCGGTCGTCCACTGGCCAACACCGATGCAGTGGTCCTCGATTCGTGGTTGCGGAGGGTGCCGGCTGGGACGATCGGCGAGTTGTACGTGTCGGGCGCGCAATTGGCACGTGGCTATCACCGCCGTCCGGGCCACAGCGCCGCGAGCTTTGTGGCCGATCCGTGGGGCAACGGACGCCGGCTGTACCGGACCGGTGATCTGGCCCGCTGGAATGCCGAAGGGTCATTGGAGTATTTGGGCCGCGACGACGATCAGGTGAAGATCCGTGGCCAGCGTGTCGAACCGGGCGAGGTCGCTGCAGTCGTCGCCGGCCACGAGTGGGTGGGCTCGGCGGCCGTCGTGGCGGTCGATCACCCGGTGTCGGGAAAGACACTGGTGGGGTACGTGACGGCGCGCGGTGAGGGTGCGCGGCTGTCGGACGTGCTCTTCGCGGAGCGGATGCGGGACTGGGTCGGGGAGAGGATCCCAGCGCACATGGTGCCCTCGGCATTCGCGCGACTCGATGTGTTGCCCGTGACGGCGAACGGCAAGGTCGACCGCAACGCTCTGCCCGCGGTTGAGGTGGGTGTGCCCACCGGACGAGGCACAGAATTGACGACCGACACCGAACGTGTTGTCGCCGAAGTCGTCGCCACCGTGCTCGGGGTGCGTGACGGGAGCGAGATGACGGCGGGCAGCGACTTCTTCGCGCTCGGAGGTCATTCGCTGCTGGCAACGAGAGTGATCGCCGAGCTCAACGAGCGGTGTGGTTCCGCATTGACGATGCGCGCGGTGTTCGAGCATCCGACGGTCGCAGGGCTGGGCGCCGCCCTGGAGGCGGCACTCACGGACACAGCGTCGTCGCCGGAGGGCCGGCAACTCGGTGTCGCGGATCGGCCGGATCGCATCCCTGCGTCCTACGGGCAGCAGGCGCTGTGGGCGATCGGTCAGGCAACAGGACCCAGCAGTCAGTACGTCATCGGTGACGCCCTTCGGGTCGACGACGACATCGACGCGAGCACACTGCGCGCGGCGGTCGTGTCCGTGGTACGGCGTCACGAAGCCCTTCGCACGCATTTCGCTTGGCAGGCAGACGACTTGCTGCAGATCATCCGTGATCCCGATCAGGCAGAGGCAATTCCGTACGAGGTACTCGAGGTCGCGGACGACGAGGTGGCTACGGTGGCAGGGCAGCAGCTCAGCCGACCACGGGACGGTTCGGAGGCGTGGCCGGTCGGCTTCGTGCATCTGCGCAGTGCCGGCGGCCAGTGGCTACTCGTGGCGGGTCATCACATCGTGTTCGACGAGACCTCGTTCGATGTCTTCCTGTCCGACCTCGATCTCGCACTGCGTGCCGAACGCGGTGACCGTGATGCCCGCGGCCGTCTCTCCGCCGGTGAGGGCGCACTTCGGCAGTTCGCCGATTGGGCGTTACGGGAACGGGCTGTACTCGACACCGCGCGGGGCGGACGAGAGGCGCTGCTGGACAGGGTCACCACGCGACTTGCGGACTATGTGGTCTATCCCTACCTGCCGTACGACCACCACGGGTCGGGGCGTCCGCCGGCGTCGGAATCGGCCGAAGCGGAATGCGTCCTTCCTCGATCGTTGGTCGAGCAGTTGCAGGAGTTCACTGCGCACAGCCGCACCACGCCCCTGATGCTCCTGAACGCGGCGTTGTCTGCCGCGCTGAGTTCAGCCGGGGCACCGGTGCGGTCGATCTACGGCACGCCGGCGACGTTGCGGGAAGGTCCAGACGAGCAACAGTCGATCGGGTACCACCTCAACACCGTGCCGGTTCCGGTGTCGACCGAACCCGCGTCGAGTTTTGGCGAGAACGTGTCGCAGGCGCGAAGACTGATGCTCGAGTCGCTCGACACCCGGGACATGCCTTTCGAGTTCGTGGCCTCGTCCCCGAGCTTGCGGGTGAGCGCCGACAGTTCCTCGCCGGTCTTCCAGGTTCTCACTGCATTCCGCGCCGCGGCGCCGGAAGAGACCCATCACCATCTGACCCGGGCCGTCGACGTCCTGGACGCCGGCCGCACGGCGTCGGTTGCCAAGTTCGACCTCACGGTCGCCATCATCGCCGAGGGTGGGGCCTGGCGGCTGTGGTTCAGTTACGCCTCGGCGTTGTTCGACGCCGCGACCATCGACCGCATGATGGAGGCCACCGCCTACCTCCTGGTGGCGGGAAGCCAGTCGCCGGAAAGCTCGGTGCGGCAACTGTATGACGAGTACCTGACCTCGGCGAGGTTCCGGGACAGCGGGTCCCGGGGCGCCGGCCGCAAGGCTACGAGTCACACCGTGGGATCGATCCACAGCGGGCAGGTAGGCCTGCCCGCAGATCGATTCAGCATCAGCCGAGTCCGCGCGGCGGCGCTGGCTGTCCTCGGTTGGAGCATTGTCGGGTCCGCCGAACTCGACCTGCCCTTCGAGGTGCTCCGCACCGGGGATGCGCAGATCGCGCGACCGTCGGCGACCGGGCCCTGGATCACCTGCCGTACCACCGACGGCATCCATGCCGACGACGTGCAGATCCAGGTCCCCGATGACGGCCGATACGATCTCGAATCCCTCGACGTCATCACCGGACTCGTGCTTGCGGTCCTCGACACACCGGACCCGGCCATGCTGCAGATCGACCTCCCGTCCCCCGGTCTCGTTGCCGAGCAGCGCGACGTCGCGGGCAGAAATGTCGACGACCTCACCGATCTCTGGCTGGATTACGCGGATACCGCGGACAGCGTCGATCCGGCAGTTCCGCTGGTCGGCACCGATGTCCGGTGGCGGGTGGGTCGGAGTGTTGCACATGCTGATTCCGCAGGGCACCCGGCTCGCGTCGCAGCCGTGACGGCGACGGTCGGTGCGCTGGCATCGGCGGGTGTTCTCGCGCCGGACGCTCTCATTACCGAGGGCGCCATCGTCGATGTCGAGGAACCTTCGCGTGAAGGCATGCGTCGCTTCGTCGTCGGGCGTGCGCGGCGCACTTTCCCGGTGCTGATCACGTGGCGCTCGGACGCAGGCGAACTCGACGACGTCAGCCGCACCGCCCTGTCGATGTCCGGCGACGAGGCCGAAGGTTTCCTGATCTTGCGAGACCACAGCCCGTCGACCATCGGGGTCTTCGACGAACTTCCCGATGCGCAGGTCGCGGTGCGTATTCACCACTCCGACAGCCACACCGCGCCCACCTGCGATTCGGACGACGACCACTGCGTGATCGTGGACGTCATCGTGACCAGGACGCAGGAGCGGGCTGTCCCCGTGACGGTCCGGGTGACGACCACCCTGGCCGTCGAGGTACAGGACCTGGCCGAACGGATTGCCCTCGACATCGCCGCGACGGGAATCTCCGCGGGTGACCCGGCCGTGCTCGATCCCCGGGCAGCAGGTGTCGTGTCGCAGCAGCGGGCTGGTACCGAGCTGGTTGCGGTGGACGCTCAGGTGACGGCGGAGTTGTCGGCGACGTTCGGAGCGATTGCGGAGATCCTCCCGGTCAGCCCGCTGCAGGAGGGTCTGCTCTTTCACCTCTTGTCCGCGTCTGCCGAAGAATCGACAGACGTCTATTCGTCGCAGTTCGTCATCGATTTCACCGGACCCGTCGACCCCGCCCGGTTCCATGCTGCGACAACCGCGCTGCTGTACCGGTACCCCAACCTGCGGGCCGGCTTCCATCTCGACGGTGACTCGACGTACCAGGTCATCGCGGGCCGGGTCGTGGCGCCGTGGACGTTCTATCGCGAGGAGGAGACGACGAGGGTCGGCCGCACCGCGATCCTGCACGATGAACGTCGCCGGCCCTTCGCTGCGGACGCGCCGCCGCTGATCCGATTCGCGCTGCTGCAGCACGATTCCGAGCACTGGACCCTGTCCGTGGTATTCGAACACCTGTTGATGGACGGCTGGTCCAGCGGACTGATGTTGCAGGCACTGTTCGCGCTGTACGACGACATCGACGTCGCGGCCGATGCCGTCCCCGAGCACACGGTCGCCGCCGAACCGGCGTTCCGGGATTACCTGCAATGGCTGGCATCCCGCGACATCGCGCAGGGATATTCGTTGTGGACACGCGAACTGGCGGGCATCGAGTCACCCACCCTCATTCGTCCGGGGGCGACCGAACCGGCCCGGGCCGTCCACGCCCGCGACCACGACATCGACATCGACGACTCGCTCGCGGCCGCGCTGCGGACGCTCGCCGCCGAAGCCGGTGTCACGCTGGCCTCGGTGCTCTACACGGCCTGGGGTGTTCTCCTCAGCAAACTGGTGGGCTCCGACGACGTGGTGTTCGGCACGGTGGCCTCCGGTCGAAGCGCAGACCTCGAGGACTCCGACCAGATCATCGGACTGCTGTTCAACACGGTGCCCGTCCGCACCACGGTGCAGCCGGGAGTCTCGATTCGCGAGCACCTGCGCGCACAGCAGCGCAGCCAACTCGAGACCATCGATCACCCCTATGTGCAGCTGTCGCAGTTGCACAGCGCGCTCGGGGTGGATCAGCTGTTCGATACGCTCTTCGTGCTGCAGAACCATCAGTGGACCGACACGGACTCGTCGCGAATCGGCCCCCATGGATCGATCACGATCGATGATGTCGCACTGGTGGATTCGACGCACTATCCGGTGTCGATCGCATGCCATCCCGGAGACACCATCCACCTTCGCTGCGCCTACCGGAGCGATCTCATCTCACCCGACGAGGTCGTCGCGCTGATGGCGAGATTCGTATCCGTGCTGCAGGGGTTCGTCGCCGACCCCGGTGCCCCGATGGCCCGGATATCCGTCTTGTCCGACGCCGAGGCAGCGGCCGGGGTGACGGCGGAACTGGTCGCGAGGCCGATTCCTCAGGAGACGATCGCGTCGTTGCTGGCCAGGCAGGTCGCAACTCATCCTCAGCGGATCGCACTGGTATCCGGCGACGTACGTCTCACGTTCAGCGAGATGTCGACGCAGGTCCGTGCGATGGCCGCCGAACTGATCCGATGTGGCATCGGTCCGGAGGATCGGGTCGCCCTGTTCCTGCGCCGCGATCACCGGATGGCGATCGCGATGTTTGCCGTCTTCGAGATCGGTGCGGCATATGTGCCCATCGACACCGAATTGCCCTCGGCACGAGTCGAGTACATCCTGGAAGACTCAGAGTCGTCTCTCGTGTGTACGTCCGGCGACCTGGTGCCATCGTTGCCGGACTCCGCGCCTGCGGTGCTGCGGGTCGATGACGAGATCACTCCGGTCGACACCGGTGACACGGTCCGCCGCGTTGATCCCGACTCTCTGGCGTACATCATCTACACCTCCGGGTCGACGGGGGAGCCGAAAGGTGTTGCGGTTCCCTACCGCGGTCTGATCAACATGTTCTTCAACCACGTCGAGCGGATCTTCCGGCCCGCGACCGAGGGACGCGGCGGAGAGTCGATGAAGATCGCACACACGACGTCGTTTTCGTTCGACGCGTCGTGGGAGCAGTTGTTCTGGTTGCTCGACGGGCACGCGGTGTACGTGATCGACGAGAGTATGAGAAAGGATCCGGCGGCGCTGCTCGCCTACTACGCGCAGAACCGGATCGACGGGTTCGACGTGACTCCTTCGTACGGGGAGCTGCTGGTGGAGTCGGGGCTGTTCACACCGCGTCCCGAATCCGAACACGGTGGTATCTCGCTGTTCTCGCTCGGTGGTGAAGCCGTGCCCGAGACGTTGTGGACAACACTGCGGGAACGCCCGGGCATGTGGTCGTACAACCTTTACGGCCCCACGGAATACACGATCAATGCACTAGGTGCCAATCTCGCGGAGAGCGACCGCCCGAACGTCGGGCAGCCCATCTTCAACACCATGGCGATGCTTCTCGACCGGTCGATGACCCCGGTCCTGCCCGGTGTCGCCGGTGAGCTGTATCTCAGCGGGGTGGGTATCGGGCGCGGGTACCAGGGACGGCCGGGTCAGACCGCCGCGGCGTTTGTGGCTCATCCGTGGCAGGCGGGCGAGCGGATGTATCGCACCGGCGATCTGATGCGGCGATTGCCCGACGGCTCCTTGGAGTATCTCGGCCGCTCCGACGATCAAGTGAAGATCCGCGGCTTCCGGATCGAACCCGCCGAGATCGCCAGCGTGCTCGTCGCCCGCGATGACGTTTCCAGGGCGACGGTGATCGTCCGCAAGGAAACGACCGGAAAAGCGTTGCATGCCTATGTGGTTCCGGCAGGTGAGGGTGTAGTCCTCGAGGTGTCCGACCTCCGCGACCATCTCGCGGCGCGGCTTCCCGATTACATGGTGCCGTCGGCGATCGGTGTGGTCGAAGACATTCCGTTGACCGTGAACGGCAAGGTGGACGCACGCCGGCTGCCCGAGATCGACGTGGCCCACCACGTCGTCGTCGAGCCCCGGACAGAGACGGAGCGAGCCATCGCCGATGCCGTCGCCGACACGCTCGGGTTGTCGCAGGTGTCGGTCGACGCGGACTTCTTCGGCCTGGGCGGGCATTCGCTCCTTGCGATGCGCCTCGCGGGACGATTGAGCAACACGCTCGGCCGGCAGGTCTCTGTGCGGGCGATCTTCGACCACCCGACGGTGATCGGCCTGGCAGCAGTCCTCGATCGCGACGTCCGGTCCGACGCTGCGGCCGAGGGATCGGGGCTGCCGAGGGTCGGCGAGATCGAGCGACCGGCCCAGATCCCGGCGTCCTATGGACAACAGTCTCTCTGGGTGATCGACGAACTCGCCGGCGCGAGCCCGACGTACACGGTGACCGTCCTGTGGCACATCTCGGGGGAGCTGGCGGTCGACGCCTGGACCCTCGCGCTGCGCGATGTCGTCGCCCGTCATGAGCCGCTGCGCACCAGGCTGGCCGAAGCTGCTGACGGCGCGATCACACAGATCATCGGGCCACCCGAGTCGGTGGACCGGTGGCTGCAGATCGATCGGATCGAGGCGCGCGGGCGCAGCGACGCCGACACGATCACACTCATCGAACAATGGGGACGCAAGCCGATCTCGGTCGGCGCAGACTCGACTGTGCGCGGTGTGATCGTCGACCGTGGTGGCAATCGTCACGTCGTGGGGATGGCGCTGCACCACGCGTTCGTGGACGAGGGGTCCATCGGCGCGGTGTCCGGCGATCTGTGGGGTGCGTATGCCGAGCGCCGTCGCGGCCTGGCGCCTTCGTTCGAGCCCCTGCCCGTGCAATTCGCCGACTTCGCCGTCTGGCAGCGCTCGATGTTCGACAGTGGCAGGTTCTCTGAGTCCGCGCGGTACTGGACCGACCAATTGTCGGATGCACCCGAGTTGTCGACGCTCCCTCCAGACTTCACCCGACCGGACCGGCAGAGTTTCCGGGGTGTCGACGTGACGATCCCGTTGGAGCGCAGCCTGATGGCACGTCTGCGACTGGTCACGGGACAGCTCGAGGTGTCCATGTTCATGGCCCTGCACGCGGCGACTGCGGTGACGATGAACCGTCTCGGGGCCGGCTCCGATGTGGTGCTGGGATCACCCGCGGGCGGGCGTGAGGACGAGGCCGTGGCCGACACTGTCGGCTATCTCGTCAACACCCTGCCCATACGCCACCGCATGTCCCCCCAGGACACCTACCGGGCTGTTCTCACACGCGCCCGGAACACGGTGCTGGAGGCCTTCGAACATCAGCGGGTGCCGTTCGATCAGATCGTCGCCGCGATGCACGGCGCGCACGTCGCCGGCGCCAACCCCTTGGTCCAGGTGCTGGTGAGCTACGTCGCGCAGTCCGCCGACCCACACGAGCGGGACCTCCTCGCTCGCTCCGGCCTGGACCTGCTCGAGCCGCTCGGCGGCAGCCTCGGGGTGGTCAAGGCAGATCTCGACCTCTTCTTCGTCGACGACGGCGAAGGCGTGGACGCGAACCTGTCCTACGCCGTCGATCTCTACGAGGAATCCACGATCAGGCGGTTCATCGCCACCTTCGTCAAGGTCCTCGAAGGGATCGTCGACGAACTGGATGTCTCACTCGCAGTTGCCGAGCCACTCGGCCGGGAATACATGACCTACATCGATCCTGTCGAGAGCACCGGTCCTGTCGAGAGCGCTGGGCGTGTCGAGGGCCGGGGGGATGCGATCGGCACAGTCGACGCATTGCTCTCGTCGGCTGCTGCCGTACACGGGTCACGGACGGCCGTGGTGCACGGGGCCGCCGAATGGTCGTTTGCCGAGTTCGACAGCCGGGTCAATCAGGTTGCGCGGCAACTGTTCGCCGCAGGAGTCCGGGTCGGTGATCACGTTGCGGTGGTCGGCCGCCGCGATGAATGGCTACCGGTGATGGTCGCCGCGGTGCTCCGCGCCGGCGGCGCCTACCTTCCCGTGGATCCGGACCAACCGGAAGACCGGATCGCCTACCTGCTCAGCGATTCGTCGCCGGCCGTGATCGTGACGAACTCGGCGGGGTGGCGACCCCCGGCGGACATCGAGACGACTGTGGTGGATGCAGTGGCCACCATCGACGTGCACGACAGCAGCATTGCCCACCAGTCTGATTCGCCGATCGACGACTCGCATCGCAGTCGTGAACTGCTCATCGATGATGCGGCGTATCTGATCTACACCTCGGGGACGACGGGTCGCCCGAAGGGCGTGGTGGTGTCGCATCGAGCGTTGGCGAACCGCTTGCTCTGGGGTCGTGAGACCTATCCGCTGGCAGGTGGGGTGCTCGCCAAGACACCGATCGGGTTCGACGTGTCGCTACCCGAATTGCTGTCACCGTTGGTCGAGGGGCATCCGGTCGTGGTGCTCGCCGCCGGAGACCATCGTGATCCGTGGAAGATCGCAGACACCCTCACGCGTCGGGGCGTCGAACGGGTGAACTTCGTGCCGTCGATGGCCGACGTCCTGGTGGAGAACGTTCGAGCGGACGCGGGGGCCCGGGTGGGCGAGGTGATGCTCGCCGGCGAGGCATTGCGCTGGAGTCTGGCAGAGTCGGTCGAATCGACGCTCGGCGCGAAGGTCCTCAACATCTACGGACCGACAGAGGCCGGCGAAGTGATGTACTTCGACTGCGCGGCCGATTCCGGTGCTGCGCGCGAAGGTCACGTCCCGATCGGTCGACCGGTGTCGAACTCCGCAGTGGCGGTGCTCGACTCGTGGCTACGACCGGTCCCGGCCGGAGTGGTCGGTGAGTTGTACCTGTCGGGTGCGCAGGTGGCGCGGGGATATCACGACCGGTTCGGTCTGACCGCGTCCCGGTTCGTCGCCGACCCGCAACGGTGTGGTGAAAGGCTCTACCGGACCGGCGATCTGGTCCGATCGAATATCCATGGACAGCTGGAATACGTGGGGCGTGCCGACGACCAGATCAAGATTCGCGGGCAGCGGGTGGAACCCGGTGAAGTCGCGGCGATCCTGGACACGCATCCGCGGGTGTCGGCGGCGGCGGTGATCGCCGTGGATCACCCGGTGGCAGGCAAGACCCTGGTCGCCTACGTCACCTCCTACGAACCCGACCTCGACCCGGTGACGTTCGCCGCGCACCTGCGTGACTGGACGGGAACCAGGTTGCCGGCCCACATGGTGCCGACCGCGTTCACCACGCTCGAGATGCTGCCGGTGACGGCCAACGGAAAGCTGGACCGAAGAGCTTTGCCCGCAGTTGATCTGGGCGGAATCGGCGGCGGCGGCCGACAGCTGTCGCCCGGCACCGAGCGAGCGGTCGGCGAACTCGTCGCGGCAGTACTCGGCCTCGAGGATGTGGAACTGTCTGCCGATGACGACTTCTTCGCGCTGGGCGGACACTCGTTCACCGCGGTGCGGTTGGCTTCTCGGATAGCGGCAGAGTTCGGGGTGGTGGTCGGGGTACGGCACATCTTCGAAAACCCTGTGCTGTCGGCGGTGGCGGACCTGGTCGACCGCTCCACAGCCCACACGGACGCCGATCAACTCCGTGAGTCGGTAGTGCTGGAACTGTCTCCGGCGCAGGAGACGGGCAACCGGCAGCACTTGTTCTGCGTGTACCCGGCGTCGGGATCGGCGGTCATGTACGAGCGTCTGGTGGCCCATGTACCGGAAGGAATGGCTGTCCACGGCCTGCAGAATGTGGCGCTCTTCGATCCGGATATCGATATGGGTGACCTGGAATCCACGGCGCGTTGGTATTACGACATCGTCGACGATGTGGCTGCCGGTGAGGACATCCATCTGCTCGGATGGTCGTACGGCGCCCATCTGGCGTTCGCACTCGCAAAACTCATCGAGAAACACAGCGATTCCCGCGTGCTCACCCTCACGCTCCTCGATTCCGGGCCCACCCCGGAACCAGGGTTCTGGGACCGGATGTCGATCGAGGAGTCGATCATCGACTTCTGCTACGCATTCGATATCGCTGATTCCAAAGAAATTACTTCGATTGACGAACTTGTTGCCCACGCTGTTCACGTCGCGCCCTTGTGGCCGGGTGTCAGCGAATCCGATGTGCGGGGAATGCTGAAGTCCGGAGCCACCGCCACCGAGCACCTTTCGAGGCCGACTCAGGGACAGGTTCACGCGGATGCTTTGCTGTTACAGGCTTCCGAGCGCGGCAATCTCGACACATATAACTGGCGCGAGCACATCGTCGGAAAGGTGGAATATTCTACGACCATCAAGGGGCATAGAGAGATGCTCGATGACGATGTCGTCGCGCAGTGGGGAGGCCGGTTGCGCCGGTTCATCTCTGGTACCCGACAGTGAATGAAGTACGAACCGTGTTGCTGGACACCCTGGAACGGTTTCCGGGTGAGGAAAGAGGATAAATGAATACGTGGAAGAAATTGAGACCGTGGTCATTGCTGGCTGCGCTGTCGATGTTCCTGGTGGTGCTGATGACGGGATGTTCTGACAGCTCGGACGACAATGCAGAGTCCGGCGAGACCGTCACCGTCGAATCGGTGGATGGTCCGGTGGAGATCCCGGCGAACCCTCAGCGCATCGTCGCGTTGCGTGGGTCGGCCGAGGCCTTGTTGAGCCTGGGCAGCGACAACGTCGTCGGTGTGCCGGACAAGTACACCGAGGACTACTTCGGCGAGGACACGGCAGCCTGGGAGAAATACCAGAGCTTGCCGAAGGTCGGCACCATCTCCCAGCCGGACTATGAAGCAATTCTCGCCCTCGAGCCGGATCTCATCGTCGGTAACGTGCTCGAGAAGCACTGGGAGGCCATCGACAAAGAGAAGCTGAAGGCCATTGCGCCGGTGGTGAATCTCGAAGGTGGGTCGTTGCTGGTCACCGACTGGTACGAGACCTTCGACGAGGCGGCAGGTATCGCGGGGATGTCCGAGCAGGCACAGGAGCAGAAGGATCAGTTCCACGCGCGGGCCGACGAGATCCACCAGAAGTACGCCGACAAGATCGACGGAAAGAAGTTCGTGGCCGTCGCGTCCTGGGCGCCGGGTACCTTCTGGGACCAGAACTCAGGAACCTATGTGCCACACAAGCTCGAGGCCGCGGGCCTGACCTTCCCCACGGCGGAGGGGCAGGAGCGCTCGTACGAGCAGCTCGGGATGCTCGCTGACTACGATGTGATCGTGTACCCGGTCAAGCCGGACGGGTCGGCGTCGCCGGAGGTGCAGGCGATGCTCGACTCGGAGTTGTTCAAGAGCCTCCCCGCCGTTCAGGCCGGTCGTGTTCTCGCCGTGGCATACACCGATCCGTTCACCTACTCGTCGGGAATGGCGAGCTTGAACAGTCTGGACGAACAGCTGGCCAAGCTTCCGCAGCAGTAGCATTCGGAACGAGAGGGTGGCGCCGACGTCGATGTCGGCGCCACCTTTCTCTTGTCAGCTCAGCGGCGCGCGGCGTCGAACAGCTCGCGGTACGACGGGTAGAACTCCGCGAGTACGCCCAGGTCGGTCGCGCGGTCGAAGTTGGGATGATCGCGGTGATCACCGATGGTCCTGAGCTTCTTCATGCCGAAATACTCACCTGAGGAACCGGTCTCGAGCGCACCTGTTGATCGAGGCTCCCGGTCGAGAGTGTCGAGATTGTCGGTGAACATCTCGTGGCAGGCCTCGGTCACCTGTAGCGAGAGGGTCTCCAGGGTCACCGAATCCGATATCGGGAACATACGTCGATCGATGATGGCGCCGGTGTCGATCCCCGCGTCGACGCGGTGCAATGTCACGCCGAACTCCTTTTCCGACTGCATGATTGCGAACACGGCGGCCGCGATGGGCAAACCTCGATACTGCGGAAGGGGTCCGCCGTGGATGTTCACGATGGTCAGGTCGAGTTCGAGGATCGGCCGGCGAAAGATGAACGGATTGCCCACTGAGCACACGAGTTGGTCAGAGGTGACCTCGTCGATACCGTCGGCCAGTTCGTTGACGTCCGTAGTGGCCACACATTCCAGATCGCGGGCCCAGGCCGGAACGACTTCGCCCTCGGGGTGGATGACTGCGTCGAGGGTCTTGCCTGCTGAGGCGGCATGGGCCGCGGCGCGCCAGAACAGGGCTCCCGAACCGACCAGGATCACGGCAGGAACCCTTCTGTGCAGCACTTTCGTCGGGCCAGACCAGCAGTAGAACTCATATAAGTCTAGGGTAGCCTAAACCACATGACGACATTCGGGCATCCCGGAGACTCGCACACGGCCGGCCGGGAGATGGCGCTGCTGCACGAGCAGTGGAACGACCGATCGTCGCCGACGGTGACAACGAACGTCCCGGATCTCTTCGCTGCGGCTGTCGCTGCCACGCCGGATGCGCTTGCGCTCGTCGACGGAACAACGCGGCTGACCTATCGCGAACTGTCCATCAGGGTGGGGGAGTTGGCTGATCGTCTGCGGCGGTCCGGGGTGACCGGCGAAAGCCGCGTCGCGATCGGAATGCCCCGATCGGCCGAGATGGTCGTCGCCGTACTCGCCTCGATGGCCGCTGGTGGTGCATTCGTCCCGGTGGATCCGCAGTGGCCGATGCCGCGACGCCGGCAGGTGATCGCCGACGCCGCGGTGGCAATCGCGCTCGTGGACCCCGATGATCGATCGGACTGGCCGGTCGACACCGTCGGCGTGAGTCTCGGGGACTGGCACTTCGAACGCGCCGCGCCACCGCTGCCGCCGGTCGACATCCGCGGTGCCCAGCTGGCCTACGTGATCTTCACGTCGGGATCGACCGGCACCCCGAAGGGTGCGATGATCCGCCACGAGGCCATCTGTGAGCGGCTGGTGTGGCAGCGAGACCACATACTCATGTTCGGCCGCGACGATGCGTCGCTGTTCAAAGCGCCGCTGGCGTTCGACATCTCGATCAACGAGATCCTGCTGCCGCTGGTCTCCGGCGGGTATGTGGTGGTCGCGGCGCCGGGTGGTGAGAAGGACCCCGAGTACCTCCTGGACCTCATCGCCGCCGAACGGGTCACATATCTGTACCTGGTGTCATCGATGCTCGATGCCCTGCTGGCCCTCGATCGCGAGAGATCGATCGAGGCAGATTCCGCATTGGCCCCCGTCCGGCACGTCTGGTGCGGAGGCGAGGTCCTGACCCCTGATCTGTTCAGTAGGTTCCGAGAGCAGTTGTCCACCACCCTGTATCACGGGTATGGACCGGCCGAGGCGACCATCGGGGTATCCCACGTCATCTACCGTGACCAGGCGGAGAGGATCGCGACCTCGATTGGCCGTCCGAACCCGCATACCCAGTTGTACGTCCTCGACGACGATCTGGCACCGGTTCCGATCGGCGTCGGTGGCGAACTGTACGCCGCCGGATTCCTGCTGGGCCGTGGATATGTCGGTAACCCCACCTTGACCGCCGCCAAGTTCGTGTCGAATCCCTTCGACCCAGACGGGTCGCGGATGTATCGCACCGGGGACCTCGCCAGGTGGCGCGAAGACGGAACGCTGGAGTTTCTGGGCCGGGCGGACAACCAGGTCAAGATCCGCGGGCGACGAGTCGAACTCGAAGAGATCGAAGTGATCATCTCCGGGCACCCGAAGGTTCGCCAGGCCGTCGTGTCCTTGGCCGGCAACAGTGCGGGAGCCGACAATCTCGTCGGCTATGTGACCCAGAATCTCGGCACCACAGTTGATCTCGAGGAGCTCGAGATGTGGTGCCGGGACCGGTTGCCGGACTACATGGTGCCCACGAGCCTGACGGTGCTCGACGCCTTCGCGGTCACCGCGAACGGCAAGGTGGATCGCAGCGCGTTGCCTGCGCCGAGCGAACCTCGACGCGGCAGCTCGATCGCCCCCCGTACCCCGGGTGAGCAGCTCCTGTGCGATGTCTTCGCCGCCACCCTCGGAGTCGAGAAGGTCAGCGTCGACGATGACTTCTTCGCACTGGGCGGAGACAGCATCGTCGCGGTGAAGGTGGCACTGGCGCTACGGCCAGAGGGACTGCGGCTCCGGTCACAGGACATCGTCGCCCATCGGACCCCCGAACGGTTGGCCACGGTCTTGACCGAATCCGCGTCGGTGACACAGCCGCAGAACTCCGAGTCCGGATCGCCTCTGGTCCAGCTCGATGCCCAGGAGATCGCCGAGATCTCCGCGACGGCAGGCGAAGTGCGTGAGGTACTGCCGGTGACCTCGGTACAGTCCGGGATCTACTTTCACTCTGTCGCTTCACGCGGGCCCGATCCGTACGCGGTCCAGCAGATCGTCGAGCTGTCCGGACCTGTCGACGTGGCCAGACTCGAGCAGGCCGCCCGTTCGGTGATCATGCGGCATGGTGCCCTGGCGACCGGCTTTCACACGACCCGGTCCGGTGGGGTCGTCGGGGTGATCGGCTCTGCACACGCCCCGGAATTCCGCACGCTGACCTTCCCGGGTGGAAATGATGACGAGGCAGCGGAGTTCGTCGATCAGACCGCTGCCCGGGAGCGTGAGCGACGGTTCGACCTCACCAGGCCCCCGCTCATGCGCTACACCCTGATCACCCTGGGGGAAGGGCGACATCGACTCGTCCAGACCGTGCACCACCTCATCGCCGACGGCTGGTCGGTGGCCCTGATCTGGAACGACATCGTGACCGCCTATGGCGGTGGGAGTTTGGACTCCGCGGCCCCCCAACACCGCGACTTCCTGCGCTGGTGGTCGCGCGAGCGCACCCCCGAGCGTGAGGTGGCGGCCTGGCAGCACTATCTCGAAGGTATCGACGGCCCGACACTGATCTCCGCGGCGCTGCCGGACGGTGCGGCAGGGACCGGGTTCGGCCGCCGGCGCCGCGAGCTGAGCCGCGACCATCGGCAGGCACTGACCGCCTACGCCCGGTCGCGATCGGTCAGCGAGGGCACCGTCATGACCACGGCCTGGGGCATTCTCGTCGGTGCTCTGATGAGCCGCAGCGATGTGGTCTTCGGTTCGACCACCGCGGGGCGTGGTGAGGACGTCGACGGAATCGACCGAATCGTGGGCATGCTGATCAACACCGTGCCCACTCGCGTCCGCTGGTCGCCGGGCGACACCATCGACGATGTCGTGCAACGCTTTGTCGCCGCGGAGCTCACCGTTGGAGATCATCAGCACGTGCCGCTGCTGGATCTGCACACGGCGCTGGGCGTTCGGGAGTTGTTCGAAACGCTGTTCTCGATCGAGAACCTGCAGCGCCCGAACGACGGCGGTGACCTTCATCTGGGACCTATCGAATACATCCAGGCACCGCACTATCGGTTGACTGCGCTGGTCACCTTGCATGAGTCGGTGTCGGTGGCGCTGACCAACGACCGCGCCGCGATCGACGACGCACTGGCCGATCGGATCGCGGATCTGTATCTCGCGGTCGTCGAGATGATCGTCGACGGAGGACACCGCGACGTCGCCGGCGTCCGGGCGATCACGATGGCAGGCCCCGACGATCGCGGACTCGTCGTCGACAGCTGGAACCAGACGGCGGTGGACACCGAGCTGCCCGGTTCGGTCGCAGAGCTCCTGGTGCGGCGGTTCACGGAATCGCCGACCGCGCTCGCCCTGGTGCAGGCGGACACCCGCTGGACGTATGAACAGCTCGGTGTCCGGGTCAACAGCCTGGCCCGGTTGCTGATCGAGGCCGGTGTCGGTCCGGAGACCCGGGTCGCGTTGCTGCTCCCGCGGTCGCCGGATCTGGTGGTCGCGCTGCTGGCAGTCATTGCTTCCGGCGGTGTCTACGTGCCCATCGACACACGCCACCCGGCCGATCGGATCGAGCACTATCTGGCTGATTCATCGCCTGCGGTGATGGTCGCGGCCGACGCGACCGCAACAACCCTGCGAGAGGCCGGAGTTCGGCTCCCGGGCCGGGTGATCCTGGTCGACGACGACGCAACCGTCCGTGCGCTCGCCGCGCAGTCCGGTGATCCGCTCGACGACGTAGACCGGCGTGCTCCGGTCCGGGCGAACAACGGCGCCTACGTCGTCTACACCTCTGGCTCCACGGGTGAAGCCAAGGGCGTACTGGGTTCTCAGGCCGCGCTGGTCAACCGGCTCGCGTGGGCACGCGACCAGTGGGCCGACGACGGGGCCGGGATGAGGCTCGCCAAGAGTTCGATCGGCTTCATCGACGGGTCCACCGAAGTCCTCGGGGCCGTGCTGGCAGGCCATGGCCTGGTCATCGCCGATGAGTCGGAGATGTCCGACGCCGAGCTTCTCGCCGACCTTGTTGCGGCGCAGGGGATCACCCAGTTGACCGGTGTCCCGACCCTGTTGCGCGCAGTTGCCGAGGTGGGAGGGCAGCGGGTCGCGGGCGTCGAGTTGTGGATCTGTAGCGGTGAACCGCTGGCACCGGCCGCGGTCAACGCGATTGCTGCTGTTGCACCCGGGGCGGGCATCGTGAACTCGTACGGCTCTTCCGAGGTTGCCGGTGACGTCGCGTATACCGCGATGCCCGCGGAGTGTGACGCCGGCGTGGTCCCCATCGGCGGTCCGGTGCCCGGCTCGACAACGTATCTGCTCGATGCCTGGCTGCGGCCGGTGCCGCCGGGAGCAGTGGGAGAACTCTACGTCGGCGGGACCCAGGTGGGACGGGGTTATCAAGGGCGGCAAACACTCACCGCTGCCCGCTTCGTCGCAGATCCTTTCGGCCCCGCGGGTTCGCGGCTCTACCGCACCGGTGATCTCGCGCGGTGGTCGGCCGACGGTCGCCTCCACTACCTGGGGCGAAGCGATTTCCAGGTCCAGGTCAACGGCGTCCGCATCGAGCTCGAAGAGGTCGAATCCGCGTTGACGGGCGTTGCCGGGGTCGGGGCCGCAGCCGCATTCGTCCACGAGTCCGCCGGCTCGAACCGGCTGGTGGGATACGTGACCGCTGCGGCCGGTGGCAGGCTCGACGAGCGCACGGTGCGGGATGCGGTGTCCGCCGTGTTGCCCGTGCACGTCGTGCCGACTGTGCTGGTGGTCGACTCGCTACCCATGACATCGACGGGGAAACTCGATCGTAGTGCCCTGCCCGCACCGGACTTCAGCTCGCGGACCAGAACAGCGAGGGAGCCTTCCGGTGAGGCGGAACGTATCCTCGTATCGGCATTCGCCGAGGCGCTGGGGGTACCGACTGTCGGTGTCGACGACGACTTCTTCGACCTCGGTGGCGACAGCATTTCCTCGATCGCGGTGGTGCGCCGCGCGACCCGAGAGGGTCTGTCGGAAGAGGGGTCGGCACTGACGATCCACGACGTCTTCGCGCTCCGCACGCCCGCGCGGCTGGCGGAGGGAAGAACGGTTGCGACCGCCGAAAATACAGCGCCCCAGCCGGACCCGCAGACGTCGGCGCTCACACCCACCGTCACCCAGCACCGGTTGCGGCTCGCCGACCTGGCGATCGAGGACCATGTCCTGACCGAGGTTCTCGACCTCCCGCAGCGGGCGGGCTCCGCGGAGCTGCGGTCGGCGGTCGGCCGGCTGCTGCGCGAGTTCGATTGTCTTCTATACCGGGTGACGCCACGTCACCGATTGCTGTGGACGACGGAGGCCGAACCGTACGCGGAAGGTTTCGAGGTCGGTGCGGTCACAGAACACGATCGATCCGATGTGCCGGCGGCGCAGGCCATCCGTGCCGTACGGGCCGATGTGCTCGAACGCGTCGACATCACGACAGGCCGCGGTCTGCATGTCGCTCAGGTGACGTCGGCCGATGGTGCCCACCTGGTGGTCGCAGTGCACGGTGTGGTCGCGGACCGCTGCACCCTCCATCGCGTGACCGCCGCGTTGGCGGCTCATCTCGACGGTGCCGACGCGGGGAATCGGGCTCCTCGCCGGTCGACGTCCGATGCGGCGGAGGAACTGGCAGACCTGGCGCAATCGGCCGAGGCCGACACCGTGCTCGCCGATTCGGTCGCGAGCCTGCTCGCGTTGCCGGTGGCCGAGGTCGAGGAGCCGGATGCCGGCCGTCATCTCGCCACGCGCGAGGTGACCGTGCAGTGGACATCGGAATCCGCTCAGGCTCAGCGAGAATCGGTCGAGCGTGCGTTCCTCGCCGCCGTCGCGGACTGGTCGTACCCCGACCGCCCCGTCGATCTGGAATGGGATCTGCGGACGCATCTGGCAGCGGAGAACGAGGTGCCGGGTGCCTTCACCGCGGCCTACCCGCGGCTCGCGGGCGCAGAGCAGTCCGCAACTCCGACCTACGCACCCTGGTACGACCTGCTGCGCTTCCAGAACAAGACCGGACGCAAGAAGCTGCGCCGGGTACCCCCGCCGGCGGTGCTGCTCACGCAGTTGCACGGCAGGATGACCGATCCTGCGTGTTCGGAGGGTTTCGAGGGGCTGTACCGCGTGGTCGCCCGGTATGAGTTCACCGCGGACGGTCTCGACCTGCATGTGCTCGGCCCGGAATCGGCCGGCGATCTGCTCGACACATGGATCGCACGACTAGGGATAGGCTAGATGATGGAGGATCGATGACCGGCACCGTGCGCGAGTTGTCCGTGAGCCCCATCTGTCTGCGTGAGTTCGACGTGCTGCGGGTGTGGGACGTGACGCCGGGGATGCGGCGGGTCGTGCTGGGTGGGCCCGCGATCGGAGAGCACGTACGCGACGGCGTTCGGATTCCCGCGGTGCAGACGACCGGCTTCGACGATGACGTGAAGATCA
Source organism: Williamsia sp. 1138 (assembly GCF_002095435.2). Lineage (GTDB taxonomy): Bacteria > Actinomycetota > Actinomycetes > Mycobacteriales > Mycobacteriaceae > Williamsia. The sequence continues at coordinate 58,495 of NZ_MJEJ02000054.1, read as the reverse complement.
TGCCGCCCGACCCCGTCACCGGCGGGTTCCCGTTCGAGGTTCCACGAAACACCACAACGGGTCTGGTGGAGTGGACCCCGGGAAGCTTCGAATACACCCGCACGTACACAGTGCGCTCGTTCGATGCCGAAACAGGAGAACTGGCCATCGATTTCGCGCTTCACGAGTCGGGTCTGGCCTCCACGTGGGCGCGCCGGACCACGCCGGGCGAGAAGATCCTGGTTGCCGGACCGAAGCATTCGGCCGGCCTGCCGACCGCCGCGGACTGGATGTTGATCGGCGGGGACGAGACCGCCCTGCCTGCCATCGGACACTGTCTCGAGAAGTTGCCGCAGACGCTGCCCGCGACCGTCGTGATCGAGGTGGCCGACCCGTCGCATCGTCAGGAACTGAGCAGTGCGGCACCGGTCGACATCATCTGGCTCTATCGCAGCGAGACAGGCGGCCGATCGCGCCTCGCCGAAACGATCCAATCCGTCCGCTGGCGCGACGGTCAGGTCTATCTGTGGGTCGCCGGCGAGACGCTGACCGTCAAACCCCTGCGTCGATGGGCCAAGCGGGACAAAGGCATTCCCAAAGAGTTCACCGACATCTCGGGCTACTGGCGGGAGCGCAGGGTCACCACCGTGGAGGGTGATCCGCAGTTGGTCGATGTGTCGGCCGCGGGTCCGGATCCCTTCGAGGCGATCCACGAGTACTCGGAGGTGTTGCCGCCGTTCGCCTTACGCGCCGCGGTGACCCTGGGGGTCTTCACCGAGATCGACGCGGGGGCGACAACAGCGCAGGACATCGCGGCCGCCTGCGGAGTTCGGGCCGAACCCTTGCTCAAGCTCGTGCGACATCTCGCAGCGATGGGATTACTGCTCCGCGACGGTGAGACCTTCTCATTGACCGAGGAAGGCGTTGTGCTCGCCGATCCCGACGCCCCCTGGGTCGAGGAACTCAGAGTGGATTCGGTGCAGTCCCAGATGCAGTTGTCGTTTGTCGATCTGGTCGATGTCATCCGCACGGGACGACCGGTGGGGATCGGCGGGATGCCGATTCCCGCCTGGCAAGAAGATCCGGTGCGGGCGGGTCAGTTGCACGGCGAGATGGTCGAGTGGCCGGTCTACCTGGCACCGGCGCTGTCCGGTGCGATCTCGTTCGACGGCGTCCGCACCGTGGCCGTGGCCGGAGAAGGCGGCGGCCCGTACGCCGATGCGATCCTGCGAACGTTTCCGTCGCTCGACGTCGGCGTCGTGGGTCTTCCGTCTCTCACGGAGCGCATGCTCGGTGACGTCGTGGCCGAGCGCCGACCGTCGGTCAGGCGCATCGCAGGCAGTCACCTTGCGCCGCTGCCGGACAAGGTGGATCTGTTGCTGGCGGCGGGCATCGTCGAGAATCTGCCGGACGATGACGCGGTCGTCGCGCTGGCCGCGTATGCGCGGTCGGCGGACCGGGTGGTGATCCCGACCCGACTGCTGGACCCGGCGACCACCAACGACCACGAGACCGAAGACGATCTCCTGCGGCTGTGCGTGTTCGGATCGGGGTTCCGTACCGAGGCCGAGTTGCGGAAGCTCATCACTGCGGCCGGTGCTGAGGTGGCGTACGTCGACTCGCTCGGATGGGGAGCGAAGGTCGTCGAGTACCGGAGCTGATGCGCCCGATCGCGGGCGGAAGGGGGCTCGGCGGTGCCGGCGGCGGCGCGTTGCACGTGACGGTCATGTGGTCGCTGGCCGTCTGTCGTTCTGAGTGTTAGGTTTGTCTTGCCTAACCCGCAAGGTGTGACTGCGGGGTGCAGCAATCTCTACTCAGATGAGCACGTGGGGAAGCTTTTTACGAGAAGGGCCTGGCAATGGGTGCAGCACAGCTGAACACCATTTTGGACGACGCCGTCGACCGTCACTACCACCGTCCGGCAGTCGTCAGTGGTGATCACGAAACCGATTTCGAACGCTTCGACGAGTCCGTGCAATGGTTGAGCGACGACCTGGCCGCCCGGGGTGTTGCGCCCCGTCAGCGCGTCGGTATCTGTATCCACGGCGGGTGGGAGTTCCTTCTCGCCTTCCATGCGCTGGTGCGCCTGGACACCGTCGTCGTACCCATCGACCCGTTCGACGAGACCGCTGCCACCGCTGCCGGGGATCTGGACCTGCATTTCCTTGTCTCCCACCGCGGTGAGGACTGCTTCCTGGAAGAGACCGTCGAGGTCCTCTGCGGCGACGACGGGTGCCCGATGTACGACGTCGCCGAGGAGTTCACGCTGATCGTGGTGGCGGCGCAGTCGCAGCTGCACGTCGAATCCGGACTCTTCCTCAATGATCTCGGTTTCCGTTTCTGGCCGGTCGCCGAGGTGGCCGATCACATCGGCGGCCTGCAGGAAAACCTCGACCTCCATTCGGGTGCGCGCGCAGCGATCTGTGGGCCGTGGAGCTCTCCGTCGGCGGTGCTTCTCGTATTGGCATGTGCCGCATCCGCTTCTTGCGTGCATGTCGTGCCGCCGTTCGATGACTCCGGAACGGTGTGGGGAGAGATGGCCGCGGGAGATGTCTCGGTGCTGTTCGCCCCGCCTCTGCTCATGCACGATCTCGTGCGGGTCGCAGACTCTGCCACGTGGGCTTCGAGTCGTCCACGCATGGTTCTTCCCGACGGTGAGGTGTTACCCGAGGTGGTCCTGCGGCGCCGCGGGCTGACGCGGCAGACCCCGGCGGACCCGCCTGTCTACGAGTTCGTGTGGGACGACGCCTACGCGCCCGCACAGCTGCGTCCGGTCAGCTGAGAGCGGCACTCACGAGCGCTTCCAGCTCCGATTCCTTCCGGTGGCGCAGAGCAGCGATGACCGTGGCGGAGTCAGAGTCCGGCGGCAGGAACAGCGAGCCGGCCAGCACCTCGACGAGTTCGGCGCGGCCAAGCGTGCCTTCCGGCGCTCGACCGAGCCGCGTGAAGATTGCCTCCACCGGATCGGTGGAGGGACCCTGGCGTTGACGTTTCACGTCGAACCCACCTGGGGTGAACTCCAAGAAGATCGGATCGCCCAGCGCAAGACCGAGGTCGACCGCGAATCGCTTGATGGTGCCCACCCGCGCCTGTACCGATACCCACATCAGGGACTGCGGTCCGAGACGCGACTGCAGCTTCACCGGGTTGCCCGGGCCGACACCCACGAGTCCTGCGAGTGCCGAGGGGATGTTGAACGCCGACCCCTTCAGGTGTGCCGCACCGACGGTGGTCGCCCAGCGGATGGTGTCGCCGTCGCGATACAGCGACCGGGTCTTCGCGGGAGATTTGCGGTGGACGTAGCGCTCGCTGCGGCGGCTGACGACGTCGTCGCGCATCACGAACTCGCCCGCCCCTGCGTAGGCGCGAATGCTCGATTCGGTCACGTCGTACTTCGCGCTGATCTGCGCCACCAGGTCGGCGATCTCGATCTTGCCGCCCGCGTCGTCGAGGATGCGACCGATCTGACGATGGACCGGCAGGTACTTCTCGCCGCCCCACCGCCGCAGCCCGTAGGTCGTGCGGTCGGTCTTGACGATGCGATCGTCGGTGACCAGCGCGTTGCGCACACTCGATCGTGACCGCGGTTCGCCGGCCAACCCCGACAGGATCTCATCGAAAGTCCGGGGTTTGCCTGCGATCGAGAGAACGCCGCAGACCAGATCACCCGTCGAGGTGGGGCCGTTGACCACGTGGTCGTCCAGCACCGTGTAGCCGCTGTTCGTCAGCCACCGCACGGCCTCGGAATCGGAGAGGTTCAATCCTGTGGCGACTGCCCGGATGGGTACCAGTCTCTCGTCGCCGGTGTGCGAATCGAGGATCTCGCCGACCAGGTCAGCGATCTGTGAGGGCGGCCGGCTCATGATCCAACCATTGACGCCGGCGAGGTCGTTGGACCCGGCGATGAGCAACTGGCCGACCGAAACCCCCAGTGCGGGAATCTCTGTGGCGAACAACGGGAGTGCTTCGGCGACCTGCGCGGCGTCGGCCAGCGGATCGGCGAGCGCCACCGTTTCGGCGAGCAACCGGCGCAGGTCGACGGACGCGCCGACGGTCTCCGACAACTGCAGTCGCAGGGTGCGGTCGATCTGGTTGACCCGTTCGCGCGAGAGTCCCATCTGTTTGGCCAGATCGGACTGGGTGCGCGGCTTGGCGGCGAAGATCCGCTCGTGCAATATGATTCGGTCCCGGTCATCGACCGACTCGATGAACGCGGCGAGGGATGGGTCGGTGAGAATCCTTCCGCCGCTGCGGTCGTCGGCACCCTGCGGGGTTCGGGTCGCCTGGGCGACCAGCGCCGCGACCACGTCGACAACTGTGGCCCTGCCGACCTGCGGCAACCCCAGCAGGTGGTTCGCGGATACGGGGAGAATGTCGCCGACGGTGAAGATCTTGTTGTCCTGTAACGCTTTTTCGCTGTGTCTACCCAGCGCGAGAGCAGACAGCGCAGTAGCGGCCCCGACGGTCGGGAAGTCGTCGGCGAGGATGGCGTCGCCGCGATCCTGCAGGTGGCGCAGCGCGACCAATTCGCAGAATCGGCTGAAGTTCTCGGTGTTCAATGCGTCCGCGGGGCTACCGTCGAGCCACGCGTTGGGGATCAACTCGTTGCTGGCCAAGATCGAAGGGCCCGATCGGTATTCGTCGAGCCAGGGCAGCAGCATGGTCCACGCGGTCTTCGACATCGGTGCCGCCGTCTTCGAATCAGACATGCACCGAGCCTTTCGTGAACGTCGACATCCGAGAGTTCAGCCTATCCGCAATCGAGTTCGACTGCCCCACGTTCATCGTCCCAGCGCGGAGAGGATCGTCCGGAGTTTGGCCGACGTCTCGGCGAGTTCGAGTTGTGGGTCCGAGCCGGAGACGATGCCACCGCCCGCCGACGCCCGGATCGTCAGGCCGTCCGCAGACAGTTCTGCGCAGCGGATGCCGACCATCCACTCCCCGTCGCCTGCGCCGGTGCACCAGCCGACAGCGCCCGCGTAAAACCCGCGGTCACCCTCGTTGGCCAGGATGAACTCTCGCGCGGCGGCGGTCGGCGTGCCGCAGACGGCGGGGGTGGGGTGTAGGGCGACGGCGAGGTCGAGGGCCGTGGTCTCCGGATCGCGAACGGTCCCGACGATGCGGGTGCCCAGATGCCACATGTTCGGGGTCTGGGTCAGGGTGGGTGTCGCCGGCACATCGAGGTCGCTGCACAACGGCGCGAGCGCCGTCGCCATCGCGTCGACGACAAACGCGTGTTCACGCTGGTCTTTGGCCGACGCTGCCAGCATCTGTCCGTTCGCCCGGTCCTCGGCAGCGTCTGCGGCTCGCGGCGCGGACCCGGCGAGCGGGTGGCAGATGACTGCCGAACCGGACTTGCGCACAAGCAGTTCCGGGCTGGACCCGATCAGGTGCGCGCCGGTGTACGGCGGGCCCGCGGGCGAGAGATCGACGAGTAGGCCGTTGCTGCCCGGGTCGGCCGCCACCAGACGCGTGAGCAGATCGAGGGGGTCGATGCATTCGCTTGCCCGCAGGATCACGGTGCGCGCCAGGACCACTTTCGCGAGCGTGGCGTGCGGGTCGGAGAGCACCCGGATCGCAGTGGCGACCCGGCGTACGTGTTCATCGGGTTCGGGGTCGAAGCCGTCGATCGTCACAGCGGGCAGCGTCGGGGCATCTGGTTGCCACCGGACATCTCTCCGTACGACACGGGCGGGTGCGGTGAGCGCGGCGGGACCGGCGGGATCGAACGGGAGAGCTCCGACGATGTGTTCGTGCGTGCGGTTGTACAACGCGGCTCTGGCGGCGTCGACGGTGTCGAACCTGACGTCCGCTCCGAAGGCCGACACGTGGTCGGTGGGACGCGACAGTACGAAGTTCGGTACGTCGGCCCGGGTGTGGGAAGAGGACGGGGGGATAGTCGTCTCCCTTCTCCGCGGACGCCCAGTTGCCTGACGAGGTTAGCAACGCGGGCACGCGTGCCTGACGAGGTTAGCAACGCGGGCACACGCAAGCCGCGATGGCTGGTTTGACTAAGGTGAGCTATACCTACAATGGATGGGGCGAGGATGCGGGACTACATTCGCCGGGTTCGGCCGTGAGTGTCAGCGCCGACCGCCGGACCCGGGTGAGCCTGGTCAAAGGTAGCGGCGCCGCCGCTGCCCAGCCGAGTTCGCAGGGGCTGGCCCGGACCAACGCCCGACGCGCACTCGGCTGGCTGGTCGGCGTTGCGCTGCTGGCCCTGGTCTGCCTGCTCAGCATCGCCATCGGAGCCAAGGACATCCCGTTCGGGACGGTGTGGGATGCACTGTGGTCCTACAACAACTCGGGCGACCACATCATCATCCGTGACCTGCGGATACCGCGGACCGTGCTCGGACTGCTCGTCGGGATGGCCTTGGGGGTGGGTGGCGCGCTGATCCAGGCGATGACCCGCAACCCGTTGGCCGACCCGGGAATCCTCGGCGTGAACGCCGGCGCGGCCTTCGCGGTGGCGCTCGCGGTGGGCGTCCTCGGATTCACCGGCATCTGGGCATACATCTGGTTCGCCTTCGCCGGGGCGGTGGTGGTGACCGTCGTCGTCTACGCGCTCGGCTCGGTGGGTCGAGGCGGCGCCACCCCGATTCGTCTGACGCTGGCCGGGGTGGCCATCGGCGCCGTGCTCACCGGTGTCACCACCGGACTGATCCTGCTCGATCCGCAGGCCTTCGATCAGATGCGATTCTGGAATGCGGGCTCGATCGCCGGTCGCGGACTGGACGTCTCGGGTGCGGTGGCGCCCTTCATCGTCGTCGGGTTGGTGCTCGCGTTTGTCATCGCCCGCCCGCTCAACGCAGTGGCCATGGGGGATGACCTCGCGCGATCACTCGGGGCGAACGTCACCCGCACCCGGGTCATCGGCGTGATCGCCGTGACGCTGCTCTGCGGTGCCGCCACCGCAGCAGCCGGCCCCATCGGATTCGTCGGTCTGATGATCCCGCACATCGCCCGCTGGATCGTCGGTCCCGATCAGCGCTGGATTCTGGCATACACGCTGGTCGGCGCCCCGATCCTGGTGCTGCTGTCCGATGTGATCGGTCGGGTCATCATCCGGCCCGGCGAGATGCAGGTCGGTATCGTGACGGCCTTCGTAGGGGCGCCGGTCCTGATCTTCCTGGTCCGCCGCGGGAAGGCGAGCGGCCTGTGAGCATCGGGACTCCCTCATCCATCGACTTCGGTCGCCGGATCACGATTCTTCGCAGCCCCGGCGGTACCCCCTCCGGGAGAGTCGACCTGCGCGCCGTCACGGTGGTCGCCGCACTGGTTGCCCTCGCGCTGGTGGTGGCGGTACTCGCCTTGGGCACCGGCGACTATCCCGTGTCCCCGGACCGGGTGGTGCAGGCGATCTTCGGCGAGGGCACCCGGATCGAGGAACTGGTGGTGACCGAGTGGCGGATGCCCAGGGTGCTGTTGGCCCTGGTCCTCGGCGGCGCGCTCGGTGTCAGCGGTGCGATCTTCCAGTCGATCACGCGGAACCCGCTCGGCAGCCCGGACATCATCGGCTTCAACACCGGCGCCTATTCGGGTGCGTTGGTGGTCATCTTGGTCATCGGGGGCGGCGGCTACTACGGCACCGCGATCGGGGCTCTCGTCGGCGGCATCGTGACCGCTCTGCTGGTGTACCTGCTGGCCTTCAAGCGGGGAGTCCAGGGTTTTCGCCTGATCATCGTCGGTATCGCGGTCAGTGCCGTGCTGGCGTCGGTGAACACCTGGCTGATCCTCAAGGCCGACCTGGAGGACGCGATGTCGGCGGCGGTGTGGGGGGCGGGATCGCTCAACGGGCTCGGGTGGTCGCAGGCCCGTCCGGTGCTGATCATCGTGGCGGTGCTGGTACCACTACTCGTCCTCGCGTCCTACCGGATGCCGATGCTGGATCTGGGGGATGACGCCGCGAAGGCACTCGGGATCCGGGCCGAGCCGACCCGACTGGCCCTGATCATCCTGGGCGTCGCGCTGACCGCCGTCGCCACGGCAGCTGCGGGACCGATTGCCTTCGTGTCATTGGCCGCGCCACAGTTGGCCCGCAGACTGACCAGGACTCCGGGGGTGGCGTTCGCGCCCGCGGCCGCGATGGGAGCACTGCTGCTCGTCGCGAGCGACTTCATCGCCCAGCGTGCCTTCCAGCCGACGCAGCTGCCCGTCGGCGTCGTCACGGTGTCGATCGGCGGTCTGTATCTCGTCTGGCTGCTCGCCAGAGAGGCGCGCAGACAGTGAGCCCGGCGAGCACCACGGAACATCCGCACCCCCTCCTAGACAAGGCTTGATGCATGGACATGAACAAGGTCGCCGACAATCCGGTGGACGCTACGTCACAGGTCGCTGCGCGCGGCTCACGGTTGCAGGCCAAAGACGTGACCATCGGATACGACAAGCGGGTCATCAGTGAATCGCTCAGTGTCGACATCCCGGACGGCGCGTTCACCGTCATCGTCGGACCGAACGCGTGTGGCAAATCGACTCTGCTCCGTGCGCTGTCGCGCCTGCTGGCGCCGAGTTCCGGATCCGTGTTGCTCGACGGCAAGGCGATCAGCTCCTACCCGGCGAAAGAGGTTGCTCGCCGGCTCGGTCTGCTGCCGCAGTCGTCGATCGCCCCCGATGGCATCAGGGTCGCCGATCTCGTTGCGCGCGGCCGCTATCCGCACCAGAAACTGATCAGGCAGTGGTCCAAGGACGACGAGGCAGCGGTGGTCGAGGCGATGGTCTCGACGGGCGTGACCGAGCTGTCCGGCCGACTGGTGGACGAATTGTCCGGCGGCCAGCGCCAACGTGTCTGGGTGGCGATGGTGCTGGCCCAGCAGACCCCGCTGATGCTGCTGGACGAGCCGACGACCTTCCTCGACATCGCCTACCAGATCGACCTGCTCGAGTTGTGCTCCGAACTCAACAAGACCAAGGGCCGCACGCTCGTCGCCGTACTCCACGACCTCAACCACGCCTGCCGGTACGCCGATCACATCATCGCCATGAAGGACGGTGCGATCGTCGCGGAGGGCAGGCCCGCCGACATCATCACCGCCGATCTCGTCCATGACGTGTTCGGGCTGCCCTGCCGGATCATCGACGATCCGGAATCGCATACGCCACTTGTGATCCCGCTGGTGCGGCATTAGACAGGAGTACCCATGAAGTCCCAGAACCGAACCTTCTCGACCGTCGCGCGGCTGGCGGTACTGGCCACCGCGCTACTGCTACCCGTCGCGTGTTCGAGCGATGACGGAGAGTCATCGTCGGGAGGCGACGCAGCGATCACCGTGACCGGGGCGTTCGGTGACGCGGTCGTCGAGCAGACGCCCGAGCGGGTGGTGGCACTGTCGACGACGGACGCCGACTTCTTGCTGTCCGTCGACGTCACCCCGGTGGCAATCCCCAAGGCCACAGCCACCGATCCGACGACCGGTGGGACGGGCATCTACCCATGGGAAGAGGGTCGCTACCCGGCCGACACCCCGACGCTCGCCACCCCGACGAAGGACATCAGTCTCGAGTCGGTGGCAGCTCTTGATCCCGATCTGATCGTCGCGACCGGTTTCTACGGACTCGATCAGCAGACCTACGATTCGCTGAGTTCGATTGCGCCCGTCGTGCACTTCGACAGCAAACCGAATGCCGACGCCTGGCAGGACAGTGTGCGCAAGGTCGGGCAGGTGCTCGATCGTACGGACGAGGCGGAGACGAGCATCAAGACCGCGGATGGTGTGATCGCGTCCGCGCGCACCGACAATCCGGCGCTCGCAGGCAAGTCGTACAACGCGATCATCTCGCCCTCGGCCGAGGGGATGTTCGTGCTGTGCTCGCAAGATGACAACATGGCCCGGGTGATGAAGGATCTGGGACTCGAGTTGAGTGCGTACGCGCAGACCGTGGACTGCGACAACGGCAAGGGAAAAGTCGCCTGGGAGAACGTGTCCGCGCTCGAAGCGGACCTGCTCTGGGTGGTCCCTGACAACGCCGAGCAGGTCCAGGTCCTCGACTCCCAGGCTCTGTGGAACCAACTGCCTGCGGTCGAGCGCGGCGCAGTCGCGACGGTCCCCAAGACCGATGGCGTCCCGTTCGCACTGGCCTTCCCGTCACCGATCAGCCTCGAATGGGGCGTCGGTCAGTTGGTGCCCCAACTGGCTGCAGCTGCAGGCAAGTAGATGGTCGAGCAGGACTCAGCAGAGCCGCAGGGCCCCGACCCGCACGCGATCACCACACTCGCCGATCTCGAAGGTGTCCTCGGGGCCGCGCATCCGACCGTGCTGAGCAAACACACCACGTTCCTGACGCCGCTGATCGTCGACTTCATCTCGCACGCACGGTTCTTCGTACTGGCGACTGCAGACGCCGACGGCAATTGCGATTCGTCGCCGCGCGGCGACCTCGACTCGGTGGTGCTCGTCCGAGACGATCGCACCCTCGTGCTGCCCGATCGCCCGGGAAACAAGCGGGTCGATTCTTATCGGAACATCCTTGCCAATCCGCATGTGGGCGTGCTGTTCCTGGTCCCGGGAATCGACGAGGTCGTGCGGGTGAACGGCCGCGCGAGCCTGAGCACAGATCCTGATCTGTGCAGCGCCATGGCGATCAAGGGCAAGCCGGCGACGCTGGCGGTGGTGGTCGACGTCGATGAGGTCTACGTCCATTGCGCCAGGGCGGTGCTGCGATCAGATCTCTGGAACCCCGAACGGTTCGCCGATCCCGACGAGGTCCCCACGGTTCGCGACATGATCGCCGAGCAACATGCGCTTCCGGTCGATCCGGGTCGGCCACGCAGGCAAGAGGAGTACCGCTCGCACCTGTACTAGTGCGGCCCTACCCGACGCGCTCGGCGACCAGTGGGGGCACGGTATCGAGTGCGTATCGGACCGACAGCACCGAGTTGGTGGAGTAGGCACGCGAGATCGTCGTGTCGTCGAACACGAGGTAGCGGCCGGCCGCCACTGCCGGGACCGCCCGGAAGACGGGTTCTGCCTCGACCTCGGCGGCGCTACGTCCGATGGGGAAGACGACCACCATGTCGGCGTCGAGCAGCTGCAGGTTCTCTTCGGCGATGGGGATCGAGAAGCCCTCGGCGTCGGCGGGATCGATCGCCGGGTTGGCGACGAATCCGAGTTTGCGCATGAAGGCCACCCGCTCGGTGTCGGGTGCGTAGGCACCCCACCCGTTCCCGGATCGCGCCGCGACGGTCACCGTCTTGCCCTGGAAGTCGGGGTTCTGCGCCGCGACGTCCGCGAAGCGGGTGTCCAGCTGAGCAACGAGTTCGTTGCCCTTCTCCGGAACGCCGAGTGCCTGCGAGACCAGCGTCACCTGCTGCTCCAGCGTTGTCTTGTAATTGTCCGCTCCCGCGGGCAGCGCGACGGTCGGCGCGATCTCCTTCAGGGTGTCGTATCGCTTCTGATCGCCGGAACTCTTGGTGTCGAGGATGAGATCGGGTTCGAGGGCCAGGATCTGCTCGAACGAGGGCTCCCGGGTGGCGATGATCTCCGGGGCGGTGTCGTACAGGCCGGCTGCCCAGGGGCCGACCCCGTCGCCGCCGAAGTCGAGCCAGTCGCTGGCTCCGACGGGCTGTACCCCGAGTGCCAGTGCCGTTTCCGCGTCGCCCCATCCGAGCGCGACGACTCGAGTCGGTGGCTCCTCGATGGTCACCGGCCCGAACTTGGTCTCGACGGTGACCGGATACGAGCCGGATGCCGCGCCGGACGGCGACGTCTCGTCGCTGTTCGAGTTGCTGGAGCACCCGGCGACGACGAGGAGTCCGAGGGCGATGAGACAGAGGGTTACGCGACGGAACATGTATGAAGGTTAGCCTTCCCAACAGTCTCTGACATCGGTGGGTGATACCCCGGAACGAGGATGGCCTGGCCCAGATTGGAACCACTATCGGTACGTGCGACACCGGGCACTTGAACCGAACAAGCGCTCGGCCATATGGTGCGATGGTGGAAATCAATGGAGCAAGTGCAATCGTTACGGGTGGGGCATCGGGAATCGGTGCCGCGGTGGCGCGTCAACTCGCCGCTCTGGGTGCCAAGGTCGTCATCGCCGACCTGCAGGCTGACAAGGGCGAGGCGCTCGCCAAGGAGATCGGCGGGGCATTCGTCAGCGTCGACGTGACCAAGACCGAGCAGATCGAGGCGGCCGTCAACAAGGCGCTCGAACTCGGACCGGTTCGGGCACTGGTGAACTCGGCAGGTATCGGGTCTGCGCAGCGAACCATCGGACGCGACGGCGAGTTCTCGTCGGCGCACGACATCGAGGCCTTCAAGAAGGTCATCAACATCAACCTGATCGGCAGCTTCGACGCGACCCGGCTGGCGGCGACCGCGATGAGCCGCGGCGAAGCCACCGAGACCGGTGAGAAGGGTGCCATCGTGTCGATGGCCAGTGTCGCCGCCTTCGACGGACAGATCGGACAGGCCGCCTACTCGGCGTCCAAGGGCGGCATCGTCAGCCTGACCCTGACCGTCGCTCGCGATCTCGCAGCCGCAGGGATCCGGAACAACACCGTGGCCCCCGGCCTGATCGAGACCCCGATCTACGGCACCGGCCCCGAATCCGAGGCTTTCAAGGCCAAGCTGGGCGAGAGCGTGCTCTACCCGCGCCGTCTCGGTACCCCCGATGAGCTGGCCTCGATGGTCGTCGAGTTGATCACGAACTCGTACATGAACGGTGAAGTCGTACGCGTCGACGGCGGTGTGCGCCTCCCACCGAAGTAGTCCCTCTTAAACAAACCCACCCGTTCCGGTCAAATCCACGAGGCACAAGCCCCTGGGTTTGACCGGAACGGGTGGGTTTGTTGCGGGCTAACCGGCAGTAACCCCGAACTCGCCGGCGAGCTCGGTGATTCGCTCCGCGCGCTTGAGGCGGGGGAGGTCGCTGCCGTCACGGACGACGCGCCCGCGGGCTTCGAACTCCGCGAGGAAGCCGGTTGCCCAGGCGGTGTCTTCCGGGCTCGGGCTGATGACGGTGTTGATCACGCCTGTGTGGGCCGGATTGAGACACAGCTTGCCGGTGAGGCCGAATGACACACTGGTAGCGGTCTTTTGGCGCAGGACTGCCTCGTCGTCGGTGACCGCGGGCCCGTCGATGGGTCCGGTCAGGCCGGCCACCCGGCTGGCGACCACCAGACGTGAGCGGGGATAGGCCATCACCAGATCGTCTGCGTCGGTGGCGGTGTCGCGCCGGTAGTCGCCGCTGCCGAAGGCCAGTCGCAGAACCCCGCGCCGGCGAGCGATGTCGACGGCGTTCTCGATCCCCATCGCCGACTCGATGAGTGGGATCACCGGCACCCGCCCGCCGAGTCGGTCGTAGGTCTCGTCGACCTGATCGGGGTATTCGGTCTTGGCCAGCATGACGCCGCCGAGTCCCGATGCGCCGCGAAGGTGGTCGACGTCCTCGGACCAGAAGGGCGTGGTCCGGTCGTTGATACGAACCCAGGCCCCGGCGCCGCGAAGCCAGTCGGTGACGCTGTCGCGGGCACTGCATTTTGCACTCGGGTCGACGGCGTCCTCGATGTCGAGGATGACCTGGTCGGCCTCCGATCGGGCGGCCGCCATGTATGCGGCACGTACCGAGGCGTTCACCAACAACCAGGAACGAGCGATGGTTGCGTCGATGCGGGGGCGGGGCTGCACATCTTCCGGTGACATGAGGACAGTCTGACGATGCGGGTGAGGGTCGGTCATCCTTGCGTGCATTTCGTTCATATACAACGAAAAAGTGGGCCGTCCCCCGACCGGGCCGACCCACTTCTTCGTCAGATTGCTAGAACGATGCTTCGTCCAGCTCCATGACGTCGTTGTCGATCTTCTCGACGATGCCCCGGGTTGCGGTGAGTTCGGGAAGTACGTTCTTCGCAAAGAAGGTCGCGACACCGATCTTGCCGTTGTAGAACGCGGTGTCGGCGTCAGAGGTGCCCGCATCGAGTGCGTTCAGCGCGACCTCGGCCTGCCGCAGCAGGAGCCAACCGATCATCAGGTCGCCCACGGCCATCAAGAACCGCACGCTGCCGAGACCGACCTTGTACAGCTCGCTCGGCTGTTCCTGGGCTCCCATGAGGAAGCCGGTCAGCGTCGCCGCCATGCCTTGGACGTCGTCGAGAGCGGTCTTGAGCAGCGCCCGCTCGGTCTTGAGCCGGCCGTTGCCCGCCTCGGACTCGATGAACGTGCTGATCTGGCCGGCGACGTGTGCGAGCGCCTGGCCCTTGTCGCGGATGATCTTGCGGAAGAAGAAGTCCTGCGCCTGGATCGCGGTGGTGCCCTCGTACAGCGAGTCGATCTTGGCGTCGCGGATGTACTGCTCGATCGGGTAGTCCTGCAAGAAGCCGGAGCCGCCCAGGGTCTGCAGCGATCCGATCAGCTGCTCGGACGCCCGCTCGGAACCGACGCCCTTGACGATCGGGAGCAGCAGGTCGTTGACCCGGAAGGCCATCTCCTTGTCGGCTCCTGATACGAGCTTGGCGGCAGCGAGATCCTGGTGCGATGCGGTGTAGAGGTAGACCGCGCGCAGACCCTCGGAGTACGCCTTCTGCATCATCAGCGAACGACGCACATCGGGGTGGTGGGTGATGGAGACGCGCGGTGCGGCCTTGTCGGTCATCTGGGTCATGTCGGCACCCTGGATGCGCTCTTTTGCGTACTCGAGAGCGTTCAGGTAGCCGGTGGACAGGGTGGCGATGGCCTTGGTGCCCACCATCATCCGAGCGTGCTCGATGACGTCGAACATCTGCGCGATGCCGTCGTGGACCTCGCCGACGAGCCAGCCCTGGGCCGGGACGCCGTGCTGGCCGAAGGTCAGCTCACAGGTGGCCGAGACCTTGAGGCCCATCTTGTGCTCGACATTGGTGACGAAGACGCCGTTGCGCTCGCCGAGTTCACCGGTCTCGTGATCGAAGTGGAACTTGGGGACGAAGAACAGCGACAAACCCTTGGTGCCGGGGCGCGCGCCCTCGGGGCGGGCCAGCACCAGGTGGATGATGTTCTCGGTCATGTCCTGGTCGGCGGAGGTGATGAACCGCTTCACGCCGTCGATGTGCCACGTGCCGTCGTCCTGCTTGACGGCTTTGGTGCGGGCGGCGCCGACATCGGATCCCGCGTCGGGCTCGGTGAGGACCATCGTGGCGCCCCAGCCGCGCTCGGCGCTGATGGTGGCCCACTTCTTCTGCTCGTCGGTGCCGTTGTTGTAGAAGATGTTGGAGAAGCCGGCGCCTGCGGCGTACATGAACGCGGCCGGGTTGGCGCCGAGCAGCAGCTCGCCGATCGCCCAGTAGAGCGACCTCGGGGCGGGCAGGCCGCCGAGTTCCTCGTCGATACCCAGCTTGTCCCAGCCGCCGTCGACCATGGTCTTGTACGACTTCTTGAACGATTCAGGAACCGTGACGCTGTGGTCTTCGGGGTTGAACACCGGAGGATTGCGGTCGGCGTCGGCGAAGGATTCCGCCAAGGGGCCCTCGGCCAGGTTCTTCACCTCGCGCAGCATGTCGATGGCGGTCTCCTTGTCGAGATCGCCGAAGTCGCCGCTGGCCAGGACCTCTTCGAGCTGGAACAACTCGAAGAGGTTGAAGTGGAGGTCGCGGAGATTGCTCTTGTAATGCCCCATTGCAGAATCCTTTGCAATCGTTGAACTGCTGTCGAAGTCGGGTGGCGAGTCGGACGCGGTCAGGCGTCCGGGCGCTATGTTACTCGCCAGTAACAACCCAAATATACATCCGGATATTCCGCCGCACAAACGCAATGTCGATAACTGAAGATGACGTGCACCACATGAAAGACCGCTCACTGCGGTGGGTCACCGTCGGCTCTGCACCGCGAAAGCGCAGGCCCCGACCGCGAGCACCACCACTCCCGCCAGGACGGTGCCGAGGCTCAGGCTGAAACTCAGTGCCAGGCATCCGATGACACCGAGCGCGGGTAGCACCCGGGCCGCCGCGACGCCGCGACGCGATGGCTCGCGACCTGCCAGCGACCAGGCGCTCGCATTGGCGACGGCGTAGTAGATGAGCACGGAGAACGCGGAGAACCCGATCGCGCCCCGCACGTCGACGGTGGCGACGAGGACGGCGACGATGCTCCCGACGGCGATCTCGGCGTACTGCGGCACGGCGTACCGCGGGTGGACCGTGGCGAGGACGCCGGGCAGATGGCGATCCCGGGCCATGGCCAGCGTCGTCCGGGACACCCCGAGGATGAGGGTCAGGAGCGCTCCCAGTGCGGCCACCGCGGCACCGATCCGCACCACCGGCGCGAGCCCACCATGACCGGACAGGTGGACCACGTCGACGAGTGGCGCCGACGAACCGCTCAGTGCGGGGTACCCGACGACCAGCAACGCGGTGACGGCCACCAGCGCATACAGCGTCAGGACGATGATGAATGCGATGGTGATGGCGCGCGAGATCGTGCGCTCGGGGTCGCGGACCTCCTCGCCGAGGGTGGCGATGCGGGCGTACCCGGCGAACGCGAAGAACCAGAGGGCAGCGCCGCCCAGGACACCGGTGACGGTCGAGCCGCCGAGGTCCAGTCGATCGGTCGCGACGGCAGGGGACGTGAGGCCGACGACGACCACCAGTGCGAGAACGACGATCACCACGGCGACGATGAGCCGGAGTGCCCAGGCAGACTTGCTGATCCCGAAGCAGTTCAGGGCGGTGAAGGCGAGTACTGCGGCCACGGCGACGGCATGGGCCTGATCGGGCCAGAGGTAGTACCCGGCCGTGAGCGCCATGGCGGCACAGGAGGCGGTCTTGCCGACCACAAAGCTCCAGCCGGCCAGATGTCCCCAGAATCGGCCCAGCTCCTCTCGGCCATAGACGTAGGTACCGCCCGCGGCCGGGTATGCCGTTGCGAGCCGCGCAGACGAGCGGGCATTGCAGTAGGCGACGGCGGCCGCGAGGCCGAGGGCAAGGAGCATCCCGGAACCGGCGGACGCGGCGACCGGTGCCAACGTCACGAAGATGCCTGCGCCCAGCATTGCGCCCAGGCCGGTGAGCACCGCGTCGGTGACACCGAGGCGGCGGTGCAGGGCCGGTTGTCCGGCAGTGTCCGTCACGGCCACTCTGTCGATCGCATGCGTTCATCGTTCCCACACCGCCACCAACCACCAAATGAACTTCTGGGGTCCTGCCCGCGGTCGGGCACGATGGAGGTCATGAGTGACGTGGTCGACGACGCAATCGAAGAACGATCTCCGGACGGGCCGCTCGTCCGCTGGATGGCCGCCGAAGGTGGCGATCGGGACCTTGCGCCCGCCGACCTGATCGAGATCGGCCACGGACTGCGAAAGTTCATGCTGCCGTTCCAGTTCGCGATCAACGAGATCGTCACCAAGATCGAGATCCTCCGCGACGAGTTCGCCTACCTGAACGACTACAACCCGATCGAGCACATCAGCTCTCGGGTCAAGAGCCCGGAGAGCCTGCTCGCGAAGGCGCACCGGCGTGGCATCCCGGTCGATCCGGCGTCCCTGCAGGATCAGCTCGACGACATCGCCGGCGTCCGGGTGACCTGCAGTTTCATCACCGACGCCTACCGGCTGACCGAACTGCTGTGCGCCCAGCCCGACGTCATGACTCTGCAGACCAAGGACTACATCGCCAATCCGAAGCCCAACGGCTACCGCGGACTGCACACGATCGTCGAGACGCCGGTCAACCTCAGTACCGGCCAGATCCCGGTGAAGGTCGAGCTCCAGGTGCGGACCATCGCGATGGACTTCTGGGCCAGCCTGGAGCACAAGATCTACTACAAGTACGACAAGGCCGTCCCGGCCCATCTACTCGACGAACTGACCGTTGCCGCCGACACGGCGAACACTCTCGATGAGCGGATGCAGGCCATCCGGAACGAGATCCACGGCACCCGCAGCGACGGTTCGTCCTAGCTCAGGCGAGCGCCTTCTTCAGGTAGGCGATGTCGTCGGCGAGGCCCTCTTCAGGCGTCTCGAGGATGACCGGGGCCCCCGCGGCCTTGATCACGGCGACCAGGATCTCCGGGTCGATGGTGCCCTTCTCGAGGTTGTCGTGCCGGTCGCGTCCCGAATCGAACTCGTCGCGCGAGTTGTTCAGGTGGACCAGGTCGATGCGGCCGGTGATGGCCTTGACGCGCTCGGCGATGTCGACGAGATCTTCGCCGCCGGCCCAGGCGTGACAGGTGTCGAGGCAGAACCCGGCGTTCTCGTATTCACCGACCGCATCCCAGAGGCGAGCGATGTTGTCGAGGCTGCGGGCCATGGCGTGATCGCCACCGGCGGTGTTCTCGATCAGGATGGGGACGGGGAAGCCGCCCTTCTCGTTGGCACGCTCGAAGAGCTTGCGCCAGTTCTCATATCCGTCTTTGGCATCCTCGTCGTCGCGGAGGTGGCCGCCGTGGACGACGAGTCCGAACGCGCCCAGTTCCTTGGCTGCCAGGGCCTGGTTGATGACGGCCTGCCGGGACGGCATCCGCAACCGGTTGTTGAGGCTCGCGACGTTGATGCGGTACGAACTGTGGACCACCACGTCGATCGGCGAATCGCGGATTTCCGCGGCCTTGGGATGAGGTTTCGGCTTGCCCCACTCCTGTGGATCTGTGACGAACATCTGTAACAACTCGGCGCCGAGTTCCTCGGCCCTGCCGATCGGATCACTGTCTTGTCGTACGTGGGCACCAATGCGCATGTCACCAGCTTAGGACGTGCTCACCCCTCCATTTGCCACACGGTGTTGTCAATTTGCTTGACGGCCGTATTTTTATCCAGGTTCCTCAGGTAATTCTGGGCCGGTGGGCGCACAGTGGACTTCGATGATTGTCCCGGTGGAGAAGGTGGCCTGAATGGAACGCTTGAGTGGGCTCGACGCATCGTTTCTCTATCTGGAGACGCGTTCGCAGCTGATGCACATCGTAGGTTTGATCGAACTCGACCCGACCACCGTCGAAGGCGGCTATTCGTTCGAGAGGATGCGCGACGAGCTCTCGCGCCGGATCGGCGCACTGCCGACCTTCCGGCGCAAGGTACGCGACTCGATCGTCAACCTCGATCATCCGGTCTGGGTGGAGGACCGGAACTTCGACATCGAGCGGCATGTGCACCGGGTGGCCGTGCCGGCTCCGGGTGGGCAGCACGAACTGGCCGAGTTCTGTGCTCATATCGCGGGGGTCCCGCTCGACCGCAGCAAGCCGCTCTGGGAGATGTGGGTGATCGAGGGACTTGCCGACGGCAAGATCGCCGTATTGCTTCGCATGCATCACGCCGGGGTGGACGGCGTGACGGCCTCGGATCTGCTGGCCCAGCTGTGCACGCTCACACCTGAGCCGCCGGAGCTGGACAGAGAGGTCCTGTCTCATACGGCGGGCGATGCGTCTTTCGCCGGGCTCGCGCTGGACGGCGCCTGGCAGGTGGCCCGCCGCCCGCTGAGTTTTGCCCGGCTGCTGCCGAAGACCGCGCAGCTCCCGTTCGACTGGATCTCGCGAGCGCTGCGGGGCGAGGCGATGCCTGCACCGTTCCGGGCACCGCGGACCTCGTGGAACAAATCGATCACGGCGCATCGCAGTATCGCCTACACACAGGTTTCGCTGAGCGACCTCAAGCGCATCAAAGACCACTTCGACGTCAAGCTCAACGACGTGGTGCTCAGTGTGTGCTCGGGTGCGCTGCGCGATTACCTCGACAACAACGACGAACTGCCGGACCAGCCGCTGGTCGCGATGGTCCCGGTCTCGGTGCACGGTGACAACGACGACGACCTCGTCACGCAGGGCACCAACAAGGTCACGGGGATGTTCACCAAACTGCCGGTCGAGATCGCCGACCCGGTGGAGCGGATCAAGGCGATCGGCTCACAGGTCCGTACCGCCAAGGAGCATCACGGGTCGATGGACTCGAACCTGCTGCGCGGCTGGGCCCAATTCGTACCGCCCGCGACGCTGGGCATGGCGATGAAGCTGTACTCGTCGCAGGAACTGGCTGAACGGCATCCGGTGATCTACAACCTGGTGATCTCGAACGTGCCCGGACCGGACTTCCCGCTCTACTACCTCGGCGCCAAGATCGAGGCGATGTATCCCCTCGGGCCGGTGTTCCACGGGGCGGGCATGAACATCACCGTGTTCTCCCAGAACGGTGTGCTCAACATCGGGGTGATCGCGTGCAAAGAGTTGGTACCCGACCCGTGGCCGATCATGAGGGCGTTCGAGGAAGAGGTGAAGTCGCTGCTAGAGGCGTGCGATCCCTGACCTGATCAGCGGTGTACCGCGCCGCGTCGAGGAATTTCGGGATGAACTGATCTGCCTCGAGCACGCAGCAGGCGTGGCCACCATTCACCTCGTAGGTGGCCACGCCCGGGATGTTGTCGGTGAGGATGCGCTGGCGCCAGAGGGGGATGACGCGGTCCTTGAGTGAGACCAGCACTGCTGTGGGGATGTCGATCTCGGCGAGCCACGGTTGAGAGTCGAAGTGGCTCATGCCATCTCCGAGGATTCCCAGGCGTGAGACCGGAGTCGACAGGAATTGCCGCAGCGCCCAGACGGTGTCGGGCACGGAGGTGTCGTCGAGTTTGGCGGCATTCGGCTGGACGTGCGGCGGGTGGATGAGCTTCATGATGCGGCCGACGTTCGACATGTTCGCCTGCCGGGTCGGATCGTTGCTGCCGAAAAACGGCCCGGTGGAACACAGGATCATCGCGTCGACGCGGTCCGGATGGCGCCGCCAGGCGATCTGGGAGATGCCCCCTCCCATCGAGAAGCCTGCGGCGGTGAAGGTGTCGATGCCCAGGACGTCGGCCAGTGCGACGACATCGTCGGCGCAATCCTCGAGATCGAACGGAGCACTGCGGATCCCGCGCCCGTGCCACCTCTGATCGAGGGTGATCACCCGGAACTCCTTGTTGAGAGCGGGGATCAGCGGATACCAACACAGCAGTCCGTTGGTCAGAACCGAGTGCAACAAGAAGATGGCCGGTTTGTCTCGGGGGCCGGAATCGGTGACGTACGTGGAGCCGCGACCGGGGAGGTAGACCATATGGCCTCGGGGCAGGTCGCGGACCGGATACGGCTCGATGAGACGGTCTACCCGGTGAAGGATCTGATCGCGGGCGGTGGTGAGGACACTGTGCACCGAACCGAGGCTACTGATGATGCGAAATGAGCGCTCGGGGCTTGCCCATCCGGAGTAAAATCAGGGTTTCGTCCGGTATTCCTGACGAACCTAGGAGTCATCATGCATTCAGGAACTGCACTGCACCTACGGAGAAGTCTCGTCTGGCCGGCCGGTTGGCTCGCCTTCCTCACCACATTGGCCGGAGCCGCCGCCACGGCCCTGACGATCATCACCCTTGCCAGCGAACATTTCGTGGAGGCCGCCGTGGCCGGTGGGTGTGCGATCGGATTGTTCGCCATCGCCATCACGTCCTTCAAGTCGATGTCGCACATCGCGGACGCGCACACCCGCGAGATCGAGGCCAGACGCGATCACGCGGTCTACCGAGCGCGTTATCCGCTCTAGCTCGGCAGCGGGATGTTCTGCAGGCGTAGCTGCCCGCGGGCGAGTTCTTTGCCGCGCGACTCAT
Source organism: Williamsia sp. 1138 (assembly GCF_002095435.2). Taxonomy (GTDB): domain Bacteria; phylum Actinomycetota; class Actinomycetes; order Mycobacteriales; family Mycobacteriaceae; genus Williamsia. Next base: position 36,981 of record NZ_MJEJ02000054.1, on the reverse strand, counting down.
CGGTGATGGTGACGAGCCACAGTTGCTGCGTGCGTCCTTGCTGGATGGGTTCGGCGAGTACTCGTGCCCGGCCGCCGCCGGTGCTCGACCGCAGGAAGTCGGTGCTGTTGTGCAGCCCTACGGCTAACTGGCCCCGGTCCAGGACTGCCGCGCTGGCGCCGATGCTGCCTGCCGACTCGACGATCGTGGTGTAGACGCCGCCGTGCACTACTCCCCAGGGAGTCAGGTGATCCGCGCCGAGGTCGACGTAGCCGGACACCCGGGTGCCGGATTGCTCCTCGATGACGAATCCGGTGACCTGGAGGAATGCGCTCATGTCGGTCAGTGCGGTGCTCGGCGACTCGGTCATGATCTGACTTTAGGTACAAGAAGTCAGGTGCGCAAGTGTCTGGGCCCGTAAGCGATCTAGCGCCGTAACGCCGCGGTGGCGTCGAACTGCTCGGCCCGCCGACCGGACTGCCACCGATGCCATCGCTGCCAACGGCGCACCGACCCTTGCTGCAGACGTGCATCGATCGTGGGCGAGAAACGGCGGGCGATCTCGCCGATCGCGGTCACGGGTGCCCGCAGCAGCAGGATGGCCAAACCTGGCCAGGGGGAGGGTAATCGGTACATGCGCCGGTTCCAGGGCAGCATGAACAACTGCGTGTAGCCGGCCTGCAGTGCCAAGTGGTAGCGGGCGCGCACCCGTCCCGCCAGGCTCATCGATGGCCGCGGCGCGAACGCCGGCACGAAGGACTCGACGAGTTCAGCGCCCACGGAACCTGAGTCATGCGCGCGGGTGGCGTCGAACAGGTACAGCAGCCGAATGCCCTCGGACGTGGTTCGCGGATAGATGTCGTCGACGCGCACCCCGACGAGGTGGCCGAGGTACCGATTGAAGTGCAACAGGGCCTCGATCTCGCGGGGCGAGGTGAGATAACCGATGCTGTAGAGGCCCAGCCCGGGCCCGACACTGCCGCCGAGCAACGTGAGCATCATCTCGGCCTGGCTGATGGGCAAACCCCAACGTGCGCTGTCCCATTCGTCATGCCGGGCGACGCGGGCCCGCACCGACACGTGCATCACGCGGACCTTGAGTGAGATGTCTCTGGCAGCAGAACCCGGGGTCAGGATGGCCCCGGGCCTGCACACCTCGAGCCACCAGCGGCTCGTCTCGAGATACCTGTTCAACGCGCTGGCCCCGGCATAACCACCGGCCAACGACAGCGGAACGGCCAGTGACCCTTCGGTATACGTATCCATCGTGCCTGCGTTGCCGACCGAACCCAGTGCATAGCCCCACCGTCGCCAACACGCTGCGCCTTGCTCGATCAGATCGGGGTCTACCCAGTCGGGGATCGCCTCGAACTCGTCGAACAGCGCTCGCATCTCCGGTGGTGCATCGTCGATGGTGTCGATCCCGTCGCGCAGTGCGGTGTCGAGCAATTCGCGCGCCGCGGCCGCACCCATCGGACCGTGGTAGGTCGCCGCGACGAACTCCTCGGCGACCGGATCGCCCGCAGTCAGCAAGGCACCGTAGCGGGCGATGATGGAATCGCTTGGCAGCAGGTCGAACCCGGTGACCTGTTTGATGCGTCTGCGGATGCGTGCGTGCGGACCGTTGCCGCTCAGGGCCTCGACCCGATAACAACTGGGCCGCACGGCCGGTTCGGGCGTCATGGGCGCCGGTCCACCAGGTACAGGTGTTCGGTCACGTGGGCGCTTCGCCCCTGCAGGTTACGGCTGCCACGGAAAGTGTTGTGACGCTGCGTGAACTCGCTGACCGTACCGACCGCACCGAGCATGTCCCGCATCTGCGACGGTGGTATGAAACCCTCGTCGTTGAACGAGATCAGCAGGAAGCGCGCATCGAGATCGTTGATCAGTCGTCGCAGCAACGTCGCGGCACTCGACCGCACGTTGTATCCCGAACGGTTCCAGTCCTTGGGTATGCCGGAGATGGTGCTCATCGCCGTAGGCTTCCGGTTCTCGGCGATCAGGTTGAGCATGAAGTAGTTGGACCCGTACGGATGCTGGTTGTAGGGCGGATCGAGGTAGGCGACGTCGACCGGGCCGACGACGTCAGGGAGCATCGCCGCATCCACCTGGAGTACCCGGCGCTCGCAGTGGTGATCGCTCAACACAGGTGCGGCGAGGGTGATGGCCCCGGTGATGCGTCCGAGCGCGTCGGCGCCGCTGCCCCCGAATCGGCCGAGGCCCGTGGCGCGATCCTTGTGGAACCCCTTGAACACCCCGGACGTGTTGGCGTGCACCGAGGCCTCGGACAACAGCGGTCCGAGCAACAGGGTTCGCATCGGCTCCGGCTCGGCGTGGATCGCCTCCAGGTACGCGTCGAGTCGGCGGGCGTTCTCGCTCGTGTAGAAAACCCGTTCACCGGGCCTGATGCAGCTGTCGTCGGCCGGCGCGTAGTGTTCGGCGATGAAACCGTGTGTCACGTAACCTGATTCGACCGTACGGTTGATGGCGGCCACCTTTCCCGCCAGCTCGCCGGCAGGCACCTCATCGGCATTGGTCAGGAAGCACTCACTGATGACCCGGGCGTAGCTCTCGAGATCGTTGGAGATCACCCGGCGCGAGCGGGCCTTCGCGAGCCTCGACACCACCCCGCTGCCGGAGAAGGCGTCGAGAAAGACCAGCGGCCGTTGCAGCTGTTCGTGGACGTGGGCGAGCGCATCGTCGATCAGCCCCAGCAGCTGACGTTTGTTGCCGATGTAGGTGATCAACTGGCCGCTGCGATAGGCGACGTCATCACTGCGGGCAATGGCCTGGGGCACAGATGTGACCCTATAACTCAGCTCCACCGGGGTCCTCGGTCAGTGACACCGGAGACCTTGACGCGGTCAGTCATCCAGACATAGTTCGGTCTCGATGGAGATCGGCACGCCCGTCGCGATCAGCAGCCGACAGGGTGCCTCGGAGTCCCGGTAGAGGTTGAGCCACTGATGGCCCCGGCTACCGTCTGCGTACACCGCTTCGAGCGTCCGGTTCAGCCGCGCTTCGGCTTCGTTGTTGATGATGTATCGCTGATCGCCGTATCGCAGGTACTTGTTGGGCACGGGCGCCTCCGGAGTTCGTATGGACTGCTTACCACCAGTGTGACTCAGACCACTGGGGACGTTTGTGGCTTTCATCCGACGCGATCGTCGGTCGAACGCATAAGTTATGGACGGGAACACTGAACGAACACGAGACGAACAGCGGGTGGCGGATGAGTGCGGGGGTGGCATGAGCACACAGGAGGCTGATCGCCCCGCTGTGTCGCCACCCGAGGTCACCACCGGTTGGCGCGAACGGTCGTGGCGCGGCCGGCTCACCGATCTCACGCTCTGGCGGTGGGTCGCGATCTCGGTCTGGCTGGGCGTGGTGATCTGGCATCTGGCGGTCCTCGGCCTGGCGTTCGACCGCACCCGCCTGTTGCTGCTGCTGTGCACGGGACTGGCCGCGGCGTGCATCGGCAAGCGGAACGTGCTGACCGTCGTCGTCGACTGGCTGCCGTTCGCCGCGATCCTCCTGTTGTACGACTTCACCCGCAACATCGCGCAGTGGATGGACATGCCGACCCAGTGGGCGCTGGCCATCGACTTCGATCAGGCGCTGTTCGGGGTGAATCCGACCGCGTGGCTGCAGAGTCAGCTCAAGCAAGAGCAGCCGCCCTGGTGGGAGGTGATCACCAGCGTCGTCTACATGTCGTACTTCATCGTGCCCTACGCGGCTGCTGCGGTCCTGTGGCTCCGGAACCGGCACGTGTGGCGTCGCTATGCGGCCGGGTTCCTGCTCCTGACGTTTCTCGCCCTGGTCGGATACACCCTTGTCCCGGCGGCACCGCCCTGGGCCGCGGCACAGTGCAACGCGGTGGAGGTGCAGGACCATCCGCGGCACCCGTCGTGCATGGACCGGGCACCGTATGAGGGTGGCGGGATGCTGGGCGAGGTCAATCCGCACCACGAGGGTGCCGAGCCCTACGTGCAGCGGATCTCCGCGCGCGGATGGGAGGTCCTCGACATCCACGCGGCCTCGAGTCTGCTGAAGCTCGGCCAGGCGAAGGCGAATCTGGTCGCCGCCGTCCCCTCTTTGCACGCCGGACTGACGATGTTCCTCGCACTCTTCATGTGGCCGCGGGTGCGCGCTCTGGGCCGCACCCTGTTCCTGGGGTACGCGCTGGCGATGGCGTTCACGCTCGTCTACACGGCCGAGCACTACGTGTTCGACATCGTGCTGGGCTGGGGTCTGGCCGCGTTGGTGATCGTGATCGTCAATGTGGTGGACCGCCGCATGCTCGCCCGCCGGATCCGACCGCAGGCACCCGAGACGGTGTCGCTCTGAACCGCAGGGTGGTCCCCGGGCCGGTCAGCTGCCCTTGCTGCGTTGGCTCTCCGCGTCGCGCTGCGGGGGTAGGTCACCTACGACCAGGCTGTCGGGTTCCACATCGGAGGGCGTGGTCCGGCGTGTGCGTCCGAGCCGCCAGCCACCGACAGACGGCTCGGCCTCGCCGAAGTGGTCGGCGTCGACCGAGCTGTACAGCGCGACCAGCACTGCACCGACGACTGCGCCGATGAACCCGATGACCGCCAACCAGGCGAGTCCGGGCTTGGCGCTGTCATCGAGGAATACGACGCCGATGATTCCTGGGCCTGCGGTCTCGCCGACGACCAGCACCGCGGTGATCCCGTTCACCTGGCCCAGCTGCAGCGCGACGGTTTGAACGTAGAAACCGACGGCGCCCGCGATGGCGATCGTCCAGGCGGCCGGATCGGTGAGCAATGTGACGATGTCGAACGGATCGACACCGCGCAGGATCCGGACCGAGATGGCTATGACGCCGAACAGCAGACCGGCTGCCGCACCTCCCACGATGGCGCCGCGCTCGCCGAGTTTGTACACCGCCAGCAGGGCCAGCGTCGCGAGCACGCAGGTGGCACCGAGCAACCCCCAGTGGAAGCTGATCTGTTCGCCTCCACCACTCAGATGCGAGGACGACATCCCGAGTGCGCACAAAGAGAAGACGACTGTGCACATCGCGACCCAGTCGCGACCGTGCAGGCGGATTCCCAGGACCGCGGTGCCGATGAGTGCGGTGACGATCAGATTCGCCGAGACGATGGTCTGTGAGAGGAAGAGGGGCAGGAACCGGGCGGCAACTGCGCCTGCACCGAAACCGATCACGACCAGGGAGGTGCCGATGATGAAGTCTGGTGTCTTGAAGGTGTCGATCGTCGACGACACCGATGGTCCACCGGCGGCCGTGAGTTGTCCGTCCTTGTGCGCATTGCGGGCCTCGACAGCAGCTTTGCGCGCGCCGAGGGCACGCAGCACTGTCGATACGCCGTAGGCGACCGCCGCCGCGCTGGCGAACAAGACCCCGATCAGAAACACCCGGACACCTCCGTCGCCGTCATACGACGGCAGCCCACCCCGCGCCCGTCCGTGGGGCGGATATTAAGCTACCATGCTGCAGGTGTTAGCCATTCTTCTGCTCAGTGGTGGGGCCTGATGTCGACTCGTTCGGGCAAGAACGTGCTCATCACATTCGGCAGATCGTTTCTGACCCTGGAACTCGCGCGCTTGATGAATGCCGGTGGACACAATGTGTTCATCGCGGATTCGATGCGATTTCCCATCTCTCGATTCTCCAATTCGGTGCAAAAAGTGTTTCGAGTTCCGCGGCCGAAGTTCGAGCCGCGTGAATATGTTGATGCAATAGCCGAATTGGTCCGGGAGCAGTCGATCGATCTGCTGATCCCGATCCACGAAGAGACCGACATTCTTGCGATGGCACAGGATCAGTTCCCACCCGAATGCGAGTTGCTGCTCTCGGATTTTCTGACCGAGAATCGCCTGCACAACAAGTTCGAGTATCAGGTGCTGCTCGACAGTCTAAAAATCCCGACGCTGAAGTATGCCCAGGTACGTTCTGCGGATGAGCTGGCGGCACTTGATTTCGATCGGCCATTCGCGCTCAAGCAGGTTTATTCGCGAGGTTCGCAGCAGGTGTACAAAGTCGATCCGGGGGAAGTTCCTGCCGACCTCGAGTTCGATCCGCTCAATCCCTGGCTGGCGCAAGAATGGCTGAAAGGCGATAAGTATTGCACGTATTCGGTGTGTCATCGCGGCAAGGTGTTCGCGCACACCGTTTATCCGGTGAGGTATGCCATCAATGGGCAGTCGTGTCTGAGCTTTGAGCCTGTGGTTCATCCGGGTATCAACGAGTGGGTTGAGCGGCGAGTGAAAGAAATCAATTTCACCGGGCAGATCGGGTTCGATTTCATCGAACATCCCGATCGCGGGCTCTACACCATCGAATGCAATCCACGCTCGACGAGTGGCATCTTGATGTTCGAACCCCACAATCGAGTCGACCGCGCGTTCTTCGGAGAGAACGACGAGGTGATCACTCCAGACCCCGATGCGCGAAAGATGCTCGGTCCCGGAATGTTGCTCTACGGCTGGCGTAAGTCAGCTCTCGAGGGCAACACACTGCGAGGATTCGCGCGCGACTACCGACGGACCGATGAGGTGATCAGTCAGCGTGACGACATCGGCCCACTCGCCGGGATCCCGCTGGCCATGGGAAACATCTTGCTGAACTCCATGCGCTACAAGGTCGGGCTCGCCGAGGGGTTCATGCACGACCACGAGTGGGACGGCCAGCAGATCTGAGGGTGGGCCTGAACCGTTGAATCTGCCTGGTGCGCAGTAGTTTAAACACCACGAAGGTGCCCTGAAATCGTCCACCTCAGAGGGCTCGAAGGGCATAGTGCCCTTGGGCACCACTGACGTGGACGATCTCAGTGCGAATGGTCTGATGGGTCAGGGCCGGTGCTGACTGCAAAAGGCCGTGATCCGCTCGACGCTGTCGCCGGGACCGGTGAACAGGCCGCCGTGGCCCGCGCCGTCGATCTGGACAAATGCGGAGCCGGGGATCAGATCCGCAGTTTCGCGCGACTGCGCGGGCGGGAAGAACAGATCGTGCTCGAAAGCCAGTACCAGGGTGGGGATGTCGATCTGCGTGAGGTGTTCGGGCAGGGGTTCGCCGGCGCTGATCCAGGCGTAGGAGGCCATGAGCTGACCCTTGAAGCCATCGGGGCTTGCCCAACCGCCGTCAGACGCACTCAGGATGTCGCGCCAGCCGGCCACCGTGGCGGGGTCTTGCAGCAGGGTGGTGTGCAAAGTCGTCATCAACTGTTCGAAAACCAGTACCGCCTGAGGTATCTCGCCGATCTGCTCGATCAGCCCGATCTCCATCTCGCCTACCAGGGCTCCGATGGGCGATGGCTGTAGTCCGGCGAAAAGAACTGCTGCCGTGACCAACTCAGGTCGAGTGCGCAGCATGGACTGGGTCACGTAGCAACCCATCGAGTAACCGATCACGATGGCCTCGGTGACATCGAAGTGGTCGAGTAGCGCCTCCGCGTCGCCCGCCAGATCCGCGATCGAATAGGGCGCCGGCGGGGCCGACGACGGCGCCAGCCCCCGTGCGTTGTAGGAGATCACGGTAAAACCCGCGTCGACCAGCGACGCAGTCAGGCCACACAGCTCCCAGACCATTGCCGGCATCCCGAGGCCACCGTTGAGCAGGACAACAGGCCCGTCGCCGACGCGGCTGGCGCCCAACGTGATTCCGGTCGCAAGCTCTATGTTTTCCATCGGCCCCTCGGTGTCTAGACCAGACCTGTTCTGTTGGTGAAGTCGATCTGTGCTGCTGCATTGCTGACAGCGGTGACCATACCGGTTCCGTAGGGCCCTTTGAGGTCGTACAGGGTGGCCGTCCCCACCGAGATTCCGTCCGCGGTGAAGTGGGTATCGGCTTCGATCCCGAGCTGCGGGCCCTCCGGGAGACGGCTGAGCGCCATCGTGAGGTCGCAGTTGATGTAACCGATGCCGTCGGTGCCGAGATTGGTGACCAGACTTGTCGACTCGGCAGACTGGACCGCGTGCACGAACGGCGACGCGGGTTCGTCGGGTACGACGGCCATGGCGGTACTCCAGGCGCGCTTGCGGGCGACGTTCTGGTGGGTCCCGATGCCTCGCGTCCAGTCGGTGTCGTCGGTCTGCATCCAGGGGTGGCGCGACCGGGAATCGTCGTCGGCTGCTTCCTCGGGCGGCGTGAACGTCGGCGACGGATGCCATTCGCTGCCCGGAGGGGGACCCGACCTGCGTAGGAAGACGCCGGTCGCGCGAGCGACCACAACGTCGCCTTGCATGACCTCGACATCGGCGACCTTGATCCTTCGACCGGAACGGACCAAGCGGGTGTGCAATGTCATCGGCTGGTTCTTCGCGGACTTGAACAGGTCGAACGTCAGCCGTGCGGGGACGAAGTCGGGATCCGAGAACTCCTGCTCGAGAACCCGCGCCGCCGCGGAGCACACAGCCGGCCCGTTGAGCGAATCCGCACCCCACGCGCTCATCGCCCACCTGGTGGGGATCAGCGCATTGTCACCGGGCCGGATGCTGAAGAAGCTGAATGGGTCAGACACCAATCGATAGTGTCAGAGCCGCGCAGAAGTCGCCGGATCGGGTGTGGCCAGTGCTCCCGACGGGTGACGCTGGGCGCTTCGGGTGACGAAGAGCAGGGTTGCCGCAGCAGCGACAGCACCGAACCCGAACATCCACGGATAGGTCACGGCGGGAATGTACTCGTGTAGATAGGCCAGGGTCGCGGGCACCGCGAACCCGAGGTAGGTGAGTGCGTAATAGACGGCCGTGAGTCCGGCGAGGTCGCCTGGACCGGCAATACGCTGGACCTCCGACAATCCTGCCACCAGTGCGATTCCATACCCGGCGCCCAGCACCACGGCGGCAAGCAGGACGGCCCAGATCGTCAACAGCGCCGAAGCCGCTGCAGCGGCTCCCATTCCGAGAATCAGCAATGTCAGCGCCACCTGACTGGCCCGGGCGGAGTCTGGCCGGTCGATCCGCCGCGCCACCGTCTGAATTGCGAAACCACAACTCAGTGTCACGACGGAGACGAGCGCCGCGAACGCCATCGGCGCCGCGTCGACCTCCGGTGCGATCAGCGACGGCAGAATCGCCTGGCATCCGATTGCGGCCCCGAACACCCAGGGCGCCAACGGTACGACCACCAGCAGGAATCGAGCGTGACCCGCGGACGGGATCGTGAGGTCGGACAGCAGGCCCGACCGCGCGCCCGGCGTTCTCGGCTTCGTCTCCGGCATATGGTCGAGCTCCGCCTTCGGCTTCGTCTCCGGCACATGGTCGAGCTCCGCCTTCGGCTTCGTCTCCGGCACATTCCACACCCACGCCGCACCGATCAGGCAGATGGCAGCGTTCAGGACGTACGAGAAGGCGTGCGGCCAGGGTCCCCACTCCGCGAGCAGGCCCGCGACTCCGGCACCGATGCCGAAACCGGCAGTCAGGCTCATGGCAGCGCGCTTCGCGCCGCTGCCCACCCCGGCGTACGAGTAAGGGGGACTGGACAACTCCTTGAGCCAACTGGTGCCCACCGCCATCGCCAGCCCGATGGCGATGCCCCCGAGGATCCGGCCGACGCCGAGTAAGAAGACGCCGTCGGTGGCAACGGCCAGCACCAGCGATCCGGCGGCAGCGATGAACGCTGCGGGACGCATGAGCGGACGACGACCGTAACGGTCGGACAGCGGACCGCCGATGAGCAGTGCCGGGATCATGCCGAGTACGTAGGCGAACAGGAGCACGTCGACCGTGGGGCCGGACATCTCGTACTCGTGCTTGTAGAACACCAGCAGTGGAGTGAATTCGTTGCCGCCCCAGGCAATTGCGAACATCGCCGCGCAGACGCCGAACCAGTTGCTTCTCATGACGGCGGCCTCCGCAGGTCGTGCACCGCCGTCAGGTGTGCAGACAGTGTCTCGGAGAAGCCCTCGACATCGCCGGTCTCGATCAGATCGGTCAGTTCGGTGTGGTGTTTGATGATCCGCTGCATCTGGGCGTGGTCGCGCTGCACCGATGCGCTGGTCATCCGGAGCTGACGGTCACGGAGCGTGTCGTAGAACGCCGAGAGCAGAGGGTTGCCCGCCGCCTGCACGAAGATCCGGTGGAACGTGGCGTCTTCCTTGGTGAAGGCATCGACATCGCCGGCGTCGGCATGTGTGATGTGCCGCTCGATGCCGGCACGCAGTTCCCGCACGAGGCCGGTGCGGTCGGTGCCGGCCACGATGCGGACCGCGCCTGTCTCCACCAGGAAGCGCGCGCCGATCACGTGTTCTGCTTCGTCGGGTGGAACCGGCACGATCAGTGCCCCCCGTTTCGGGTACAGCTTCATCCAGCCCTCGGCCTCGAGGCGCAGAAAAGCCTCGCGTACCGGGGTGCGTGACATCTCGAGCGAGGCGGCGACCTCGCCTTCGCTGATCAGCTCACCACCGGCAAGGGACCCGGACAGAATCCGGTCCTTGACGCGGCGATACGCGCGTTCGGCGGCAGACAATGCGATAGACACAACTTGTATCTAAGCACAATCGAGCAGCGTGAGAATTCGCGCCACCTGCGTGCGTACGCGACAGGTGCAACTGGCGCGTATGCGCGCAGGTTGCGCGAATTCTGAGAAGGAGCGTTCAGCGCCCAGTGGGTTCGGGGGATTGTTGCAGGTGACGGGTGGCCGCATCGCGGAAGACCACGGCTTTGCGGCGTTGTCCGGCGGCGACGAGAGCGTCGGCGGTCCGGTTGCAGAGTTCCGCGGCCTCGCCGCGGCGGCCGAGTCCCTCGAGCGTGGCGATCATGTGCTCGGTGACATCGAGGGTGTCGGGATCCGTCGGACCGTGGGTGAAGGTGTACTTGGCGAGCAGATCGCGGCACATCGGCTCGCAGTCGGCCCACAACTTCAAGCGGACCTGGCAGCGGATCACGTCGTGCAAATTGGACAGGCACATCAACGAGTACGGGCCCTCGCGGCGGCAGCGGATCTCGCGGAGCACCGAGAACTCGGCGAGCGCGTGAGTGTACTCACCGGCTGCAAACAGCTCGGTGGCCTCGCGCTGCATCTCGTCGAGCACGTCACCATCATCGCGTACCGGCGCGCTGCGCTGTGGGGATTCTCCGATATCTGCCTAAGGTGACCGGGTGAGCCGAGCATCTGGACCTGACGAGACCCATCAGCACGGCCACAGCCACGGACTGGTTGATGTGGATTTGCATCCGGTGGTTGCCAAAACGGTGGTCGGGCTCCTGGTGGCCAGTGCGCTCGCGGTGATCGCGGGACTGATCATGCTGTGGCCCGGTGACCGCGACCATGATGTTCCCGTCATCTTCCAGTCGTCGGGCGGTGGTTCGGTGCAGATCGAAACCGGGCAGGTGGTGGCGCAGGCGACTGCGGACTGTCTGAATCCGCAGTCCGGGAAGGTGTTCTCCGGCGACCCGCAGGTGCTGACCGTGAAGGACGGCCAGTGCATCCAGAACACGGTGGCGTTGTCGTCAGGCCCTAACGAGGGTGCCAACACCCTCCTCGAGGTTCCGACGAACCGGGTCCAGGCAGGCGTTCAGCAGGACGCCGGTAGCGATGAGCTCACCCCCGAGCAGTTGGCCAAACCGCAAGCCGGACAACCGGATCTGAGTATCGGTGACGAGATCAAGCTGTCGCGGTCGGCCGGGGTGGACGGTGCCGACACCTACGCGTATTTCGACCACGAACGGTCGACGTCTGTCCTCGTCTGGGCACTGGTGTTCGTCGCGGCCATCGTGCTGGTGGCCTCGTGGCGCGGATTGCGGTCGGTGATCGGTCTGGTCTTCGCGTTCGTGGTGCTGTTCGGATTCACTCTGCCGGCGATGCTCGACGGGAAGTCGCCGGTGGCCGTGGCGATCGTGTCGTCCGCAGCGATCCTGTTCGTCGTGATCTATCTGGCGCACGGGGTGAGCCTGCGAACCAGCGCGGCGTTGCTCGGAACGTTGGTGTCGCTGTTGTTGGCCGGCTTCCTGTCGTGGCTCTCGATCGAGACGATGAACATCACGGGCTTGGGGCAAGACCAGACGACCAATTTGCAGATCTACAATAATGCGATATCGGTCGATGGGATCCTGTTGGCCGGTTTCATCATCGGTGCTCTCGGGGTGCTCAACGATGTGACGATCACGCAGGCGTCGGCCGTCTTCGAGCTTTCCGCCGCCGACGGCGGCGACCGCCTGCAGACTTTCACCGCGGCGATGAGGGTGGGGCGTGATCACATCGCGAGCACCGTCTACACCCTCGTGTTCGCGTATGCGGGCAGTACGTTGCCGCTACTGCTCCTGTTCTCGGTGTCGGGACAGTCCTTCTCGACCTTGATCACCACAGATCTGGTGGCTGTCGAATTGGCTCGGTCGTTTGTCGGTGGCATCGCGATCGCGCTGTCGGTGCCGCTGACCACAGCGGTGGCCGTGATGTTGACCAGTACGGGGAAGACCGCGGCGCCGGCGCAACACGAGCCCACCCCGCAGGTTGCCCCGCGACCCCGGCCCCCCGAGATCCCAAAAACCCGGGCTCCGCAGCCACGAGCAGGCGGTAGGCACTCGCTCCCGGAGTGACCCCGGTTCAGCTGGGGTCTGCGACCGTGTTCGTGACCGAGCCGATCGAATCGATGGACAGGGTCACCTCGTCGCCGGGTGAGATCCACCTGTTCAACTCGAGGCCGCAACCGTTCGGCAGAGTACCCGAGGTGATCAGTTCGCCGGAGTGCAGGTTTTCGGACTGACTGGCGTAGGCGACCACTTCGCCGGGGCTGTACCGCAATCCGCGGGTACTGGTGGACGACCAGCGCTCTCCGTTCACCTGAACGGTCGCGCCGAGCTGGTCGATCTTGGACAACACCTCGTCGGCGGTGACGACCACCGAACCGATGGAACTGCCGAACGTCTTGGCCTTGACCACGGGTCCGAAGACCCCGCGGCGCTGCTCATCCCATTGCACATCTCGGGCACTGAAGTCGTTGAACACCACGAAACCGCCGATGGCCGCAGCGGCCTTCTCGGGCGTCGCGTCGCGGACCGGATGCGCGAGGATCATGCCGAATTCCAGTTCGAAGTCGAGTTCCCTGGTGTAGGCGGGCCAGGGCATCGGCTCGCCGTCGCCGATGACCGTCAGGTGATTTCCCGTGTAGTAGACGGGGTGGTCGTAGAACGCCGGTTTGGGACGCAGCGGTGGAAACACCTTGCGGGTCAAACGTTCATAGCCCCGGGAGACCGGCCGGGCCGCCGGGAGGTTGCGATCGAGAAGGCTGTGCGCTGCCCTGACCCAGTGTTCCTCCCAGCCGAGGGAGCAGCGTAGTGAACTCGGGTAGTAAGGGATTGCAGGGGCGGGATCAGGGGCCACGCCGATACCTTCGGCGGCTGCCCAGTCGACCAGTTCGATGATCCGGGCCCTGGAATGATCGCCGGTTGCCAGCAGCGCCAACAGATTTGCGGGCAGATGAGACAGTTCGTCGAGCCCGGTGCGGGCATCGAGTGCGGCACGCAGGCTGACCCATCTCTGGGTCGGCTCGTGCAGGATCGCCAGTGACGCGGGTTCGCTCAGCCTCCGGATCTTCACCGTGCGAGCTCACGTTGCAGGGTTCCCGCGTCGGCGAAGGCGCGGGCCCTCCGGGCAAAGGTCGGCGGCGCGGGTTGCCCGCCGTCCCACAGGCGGTACAGGGTGCTGAGGTTGACCACGATGCGCTCCGACGATCCCCATTGGGAGAACGGCGTGAACTCCGAACTCCGCACCATCTCCCGAGCCGCACGCAGCGGCGGGGTCCCGTCGACAAAGTGTTCTCGTCCGGCCTCTGCGACCCATTGCCAGTAGTCGCGGAGCAGCTCGATTTCCCGACGCCCGCAGATCGGTCCGTGTCCGGGCACGTAGGTGTCGGCGTCGAGCCCGATCATGTGGTCGAGTGCGTCGATCCAATTCCCCAGGGGCCCATGCCAGATGATCGGGGTGGACCCGATGAACAGGAGGTCTCCACTGAAGACGACGCCGGCATCGGGTAGGTGGATGATGAGGTCGCCGGGCGTGTGCGCTGGGCCGAGGGTGCGTAGATGGGCGTCGCGGCCACCGACGGTGATCGTTTCGGTGATCTCGAAGGTGTGGTCGGGCAGGCGGGGGAGCCGCCGGGGCAGGTCTGCCCCGCCGGTGACCTGTCTCATGTACCGCCCGAGCGCCCCGGGCGGTCCGGGAAGGACACCTGCGACGGCGCCGAGTGCGGAGAACCGGGCCACCGCACCGGGCGGGGTCTCGTCGGTCATCGCTTCGCGGGAGGCGACCGAGGTGGTGATGCGCGCAGCCGGCGGCAGGGTGTCGTTGCCCCACCAGTGGTCACCGTCGGAGTGGGTGTTGACAGCTTCGGTGACGGGAACTCCGGCGGTCAGTTCGGCGGCGGCCTCGGCGAGGGCACGCGCTCGCGGCCGGTCCCACGCGGTGTCGATGACCATCGCTGCGTCGTCGCCGACCACCAACCCAGTGTTGGTCTGTCCCCAGCCTCCGGGGAGATCCATGAAAGCATATGTACCACTGCCAATTTGGGTGACAGTGTCGTGCCGAACTGGCATCGGTCGTCCTAGCGTGAGTCCTACTCGACCCGCCGATCGCATGCAGTGCAAAGGGTGGCCGCGGCAACTGTTCTCACTCTACCGATTGAGGGGCGCCCGTAGGCGAGTGTCGGCGACTACCGGAGCTCCGCTCCGCGATCGTGGTGATCAGGCGTTCGAGCGGGCCGCGACCGAACCTGCGGATCCAGAAGGAGGAGATGGCGATCGCGACCGCGGCGAACACCAGCCAGGTCCAGACGTTCTGCCACGGGTAGTCGCCGGAGGTGCCCCGTTCGGTGACCGAACACAGCGCGAAGATGGCCACGACATGGACGCTGTACACGGTCAGTGCCATCGAGCCGGTGGCCCGTAGTGGGTAGTTCCAGGGCGAGGGCCGCGGGCAGAGCAGCAGACAGCCACCGATGACGACCATGCTGATGCCCGCCGAACCGTACACGTCGAACGGCGTGCCCGAGTGGGCATCCGCTCCGAGGAGTCCGATGAGGTCTGACCACGCCCAGCGAAAGCCCTCACCCGGATTGTCGTAGGGCGCGAAGAACTTCGACGGGGGTTCGAATCGACGATTCGGGTCCACGGCGTCCTGGAGCGGAACCAACGCGGCAGAGAGCAGATACGCCGCAGCAGCGATACCTGCGCCGAATCCGACCATCCGTCGTGCGACCGCGGGGGAGCGTAGGTCGAGTCGCCCCAGACCGAGGCCGAGCAGCAGGTACGCCGACCAGATGAGCGCCGGATAACCGCCGTTGATCAAGATGTCGGACAGTGCGTTGTACGGAGACCCCCATGCGCCGATG
The DNA here is from genome assembly GCF_002095435.2 of Williamsia sp. 1138. Lineage (GTDB taxonomy): Bacteria > Actinomycetota > Actinomycetes > Mycobacteriales > Mycobacteriaceae > Williamsia. Next base: position 21,697 of record NZ_MJEJ02000054.1, on the reverse strand, counting down.
GCGGCATGCAGGGGAGGGACGATGACCGGCATCACCACGGCCAGCACGCCGGCCACGGTGAACAGGGTCCGCGGCGGCACCCGCAGGAGCGGCAGGGCCAGGACGAACAGGAAGCTGTACATCACCAGGATGACCAGGATCGGGGTGCCGAGCATCTGCAGCAGTCCGCCGAGAAAGAAGATGCAGCACGCGCGCACCAGGAGCTGGTGCCGGGCGATCACCAGTTGTTCCGGTGTTCGTGGACGGGTACCGCCTGTGACGAGCGCGATCGAGACACCGGCCAGCACTGCAAACGTGACCGCGGAATGCCCTTGGACCAGCGAGGCGTAGGTGGCCGGATCGGTCCAGCGTAGATCGTCGAGGTCGAGGATGTGTGCGGCGAACATGCCGAGGACCGCCAGCGCCCTGGCGATGTCGACGCCAGGGATCCGTGTCGTTCGATCGACCTTCATCAGTTCATCTTCGCTCAGAGCGCTGTTAACGTCCGAACCACAGCGAACAGCGACAACAAGGGAACGAGACCCGATGAGTACCAGCGACGCCCAAGACATCGCAGACCTCAAACGCGAGGTGCGGCGACAGGGTGAATTGATCGACGATCTCTACCGCAGGCTGGGTGCGCCTGCCCCGGCGCCCGGACCGTCGGCAACTGTGCCCGCCGAGATCACCGAGGCGCTGCGCGCGGGAAAGCTGCCGATCGCGATGAAGCTGTGGCATGAGCGCAACGGTGGGAGTATGTCGGACGCCAAGAAGCAGGTCGAGGAGTACGCCCGGTCGCTGGGTCTCTAGTCACGCCGCGACCGGTGCGGATTCGGCTGCCTCGTGACGGCCCGCGTTGGCGGAACGGCGCCGGGCCACCAGCACCAGACCCGCGCCCACCGCGACCCAGGCGATGAGGACGACAACTGCGGTTCCACCGCCGTGACCGTCGAAGAATGCGAGCGACCGTAGGAGCGTGGCCGAGGCGCCCGGTGGAAGCAGCTGTCCGAGCTCGGACCAGCCGGATGGCAACCAGTAGGCGCTCGAGGCGATTCCCGACAGGGGGTTGCCGACGATCATCATCGTGACCGCGCCGAGTCCGAAACCGGCCATCCCGATATTGGCCGTCAGCCCGATCAGGGTCAGGCTGATCGCTGACATCCCGAGTGCGATGCCGAGACCGACCGGGATGACGCTGCCGTCGAAGGTGCCGATCACGAACCGCAGGATCAGACTCAGGCCGAGGCCGGTGAGGAGCGCGAAGCCCACCGCGGCGGTTGCCTGCTGTACCGGTTTGCGCGGCAACAGCTGCAGGAAGACGATCGCGGGGATGATTCCGCCGAGTACCAGGGGTAGGGCCAGTCCGGCGATGCCGGCGCCCTGCGGATCGTCGGCGGTGGTGGGGACCACGTCCTCGACGGTCACGGTGGTGCCCGCCTGCGTCGACAGCGCGGCTGCGACACCGCGTAGAGATTGCGCGATCTGCGCCCCGCCCGCCGATGCCACGAGCATCGTCGGCCCGGTCGGGGTGACGACGATGCCGCCCACCACGTCTCGTTCGGCGATCGCGGTGCGGACCTCATTGGCAGAGCCGTACTCGTGGAACTCGAAGTTCTCCGGAGCGGACGTCGTGAGGGCGTCCTCGATCTGAGAGGTCGCGGCTACGGGGCCGGCCACCCCGATGGGTAGGTCGTGAGGACCGGAGTGCTTCATCGGCAGCACGAAGGCCAAGGAGATCAGGATCACCACCCCGGCGAGTCCGATCATCGCGCCCACAGCTTTGCGGTTCATGCCTTCTCCTCGTCGCCTGTGGTGGAGGAATATCCTCCACTTGTATACCGGAGGATATTCCTCCGTATAAGGTGGGCTGTCAAGTGCCGAGAGTGATCGAGGGGAGACCTGGAGTGAGGGCTGATGCCGAGGCGCGCCGCGACCGGCTGGTGGAGGCCGGTCGGATTCTGTTCGCCGATCGAGGCTACGACGTCCCGCTCGAGGCGGTCGCCGAAGCGGCAGGGGTCGGCATCGCGACGCTGTACCGCAATTTTCCGACCCGGCTCGACCTCAAGCTGGCGATCCTGGCCGACGGACTCCATCGCAGCCGGCGGACCCTCGATGAACTGCTGGCGCAGGTCGATGAGGATCCTGACGGCGCGATGACCCGGTTGACCCAGATGTTCGTATCCCTGCAACTCGGTGCCCTGATCCCGATCATCGTCCGGGATCAGGACCTCATCCCGTCCGAGCTGATCGATGCCCGCAAGGGCAACCTCGCCAGCGTCGGTGAGATCTTGGAGCGGGCGAAGTCACACGGCGTGGTCCGTGAGTCGGTGACCGCGCGCGACTTCTTCGCCGGGGTTGCTCTGATCACCCGTCCCCTACCTGCCCTGATCGCCGACCCGATGATGGACGGCACGATCACGGCATCCGAACTCACCGACCGGGTGCTGGCCATTTTCGTGGCCGGCCTGCGGCCATGACTTTCGTAAGATCGAGAGGCGCGATGGTTGTAAGTTCATCCCATGACGAACATTGTTGTCCCTCAGTCTTTCCCCGATCAGCTGCGCAACGCCGTGCGCGCCGGGCTCATCGCCAGCGCTGTCATCGGCATCATCATCGGAATCGTGGCGCTCATCTGGCCGGAGCCGACGCTCGTTGTGGTCGCGGTTCTCTTCGGAATCACTCTGATCTTCACCGGTATCTACCGTCTGACCATGGCGTTCTCGGCGAAGCTCCTGCCCACCGGGATACGGGTATTTCTGGGTGTCATGGGTGCGATCATCCTGATCGCCGGCATCGTGTGCCTGTTCAATCCGGGTGAATCACTCGTCCTGCTGGCGATCCTGATCGGCGTCGGCTGGATTTTCCAGGGCATCCAGGAGGTCGCTGCCGGGCTCGCAGGTGCTCATTACGCGCCGAAGTGGTTCCTGATCGGATCGGGTGCGTTCTCGATCATCGCCGGCATCATCGTGCTGTTCCTGCCGGGTGCCGCGATCGCAACCTTCCTGATCGTCGGTGCGATCCTGCTGGTGGTCGTCAGCGTGATCACGCTGTTCACCCTGCCGCGAGCGGCGGCAGTCCCTCAGTAACCCTGGGCCCAGCCGCGGACGTTCGAGACGTAGTCCATCGAGTTGTTGTAGCGCAGCACCGCGGTGACCTGCTGGGCTGGGTCGCGGAGGTCGAGGTTGCCGTCGCAGAGATAGCGACCGGTGGTCAGGGCTGCATCGAAGAGGTTCTGTGGGTCGGCGACGCCGTCTCCGTTGCCGTCCTCGGCGTAGTGCTTCCAGGTCTCGGGCAGGAACTGCATCGGCCCCACCGCGCGGTCGAAAACGGGGTCGCCGTCGAGGGCGCCGCCGTCGGTGTCGTGGATGACGTTGTTACCGGCGAGGCTGCCGTCGAGAATCGGTCCGAGGATCGGGATCTCGAGTTTGCCCGTGGCGTCGGCCTTACCGTTGTTGGCGTGGGTGGACTCGACCCGGCCGATGCCGGCGATCAGTTGCCACGAGATGCCGCAGCCGGGGAGTTCCTGGGCGAGCTTGGAGCCCGCCGCGTGGTACGCCTCCCAGTTGATCTTGGGGATCGCACCGGTGGTGACGCTCGCGGGCACGGCTTCCGGGGCCTGCGAGGGCGCCGGTGCGGGCGGTTCGGGGGTCGAGACGACGGGCTGCGCTGTCACCGGTGCGGCGGCGGGCGCTGGGGAGGCTTCGGTGGCGGCAGGCGGGCTGTCGGCGACCTGACTGGTGGGGCTCTCTGTCAACTGATGACCGGCTTCCGCGGTCGCTGCCGCGGCTACGAGTCCGATGGGGACGAGCGCGACCAATGCGAACGGCGAGCGCGACTTCCTCTTAGGGGCTGAGTGCTTACCCAAGGCGGATACCTCCTGTTTCGGGCCTCAGGCCCCTGTGGTCCGCGCCGACGCTACCCGAAACATGCCGTTAACCCGTTATCGATCCGTGACCAACCGGCGGCTCGCCGGCAAGGGCTGATCCCGGGGGTGCAGGTCAGTGGTTCGCGGCGCTAAGAATGTGATGTCAGCCATACCGGCACGCGTGTCGAGTTCTGCGTAGATTCAGGACGGTGAAGAATTCCCCGATACCGGCGTCGTCCGGGCTGGCACTGCGCATGCTGGAGTCGAATGACGACATCGTGTCGCTCGTAAGTCTGTTCGACGAGATCTGGCGGCCCGATCCAGGCAACCGTCCGGTCAGCACCGACATGCTGCGGGCGCTGATCCATGCAGGCAATTACGTCAGCGGCGCCTATCTCGATGATGTGCTGGTGGGTGGCAGCGTCGGATTCTTCGCCGCTCCCGCCGGGCGGGTGCTGCACAGTCACATCACGGGGGTGGGAGATCGCGGCCGCGGGCGGAGCGTCGGTTACGCGCTGAAATTCCACCAACGTGATTGGGCGCTGGCGCAAGGTATTTCAGAGATCACGTGGACGTTCGATCCGTTGGTGGCCCGCAACGCGCACTTCAACTTGGCGAAACTGGGCGCGGCGCCGTTGGCCTACCACGTCGACTTCTACGGGGATGTCGGCGACGAGATCGGTGGGGGCGACGACAGTGACCGGTTGCTGGTGACGTGGCCACTCGACGATCCCCGGCCCCCGATGCCCCTCGACGCAGACTCGCTGAGCGGTGCGGTGACCGCGATCGACACCTCTGATCCGGCAGCCCCGCGAGCGACCATCCATCTCCTCTCCGAGGCCGACGTGGTGCTCGTTCCTGTGCCCCGCGACATCGAGGCCATGCGCCGCGACGATCCCGCGGCTGCCTCCCGGTGGCGAATTGCCCTGCGCGAGGTCATGTCCGAGCTCGTCGGACAGCACGGCAGAGATGTCACCTTCCACCGCTCGGGCTGCTACGTGTTCTCGACATCGGAGCGATCATGAACATCACCGGAATCGAACTGCGGCTCGTCGACCTGCCGCTGGTTGCACCGTTCCAGACCTCGTTCGGCGTCGAACTGTCCCGCCATGCCCTGCTGGTGCGGGTGGCGACCGCCGACGCGGAGGGCTGGGGTGAGTGCGTCGCCATCGACGACCCGATCTACTCGTCCGAATATGCCGGTGGCGCAATCGATGTGCTCAAGCGATTCCTGATTCCCGCGGTGCTGGCACCCGGGCGGGTGACGGCTACCGGGGTGGCACCGCTGGTGGACAAGTTCAAAGGGCACCGAATGGCCAAGGCTGCCTTGGAAACCGCGGTTCTCGACGCCGAACTCAGGATCGCAGGTCTACCGTTGTCCGGATACCTCGGTGGGGTGCGACCGGCGGTGCCGGTCGGCGTGTCGGTGGGTATCACCGACAGCATCGAGAAGCTCCTCGACAACGTGCAGGGGTACCTCGACGAGGGCTACGGGCGCATCAAACTCAAGATCCAGCCGGGTTGGGACCTCGAACCGACGCGGGCGGTCCGTGAGCACTTCGGCGACGATCTGATGTTGCAGGTCGATGCGAACACCGCCTACGGCCCTGCGGATCTGCCGCACCTAATCAAGCTCGACCCCTTCGATCTGCTTCTCATCGAGCAACCGTTCGACGAGGAGGACCTGCGTACGCATGCCCGCTTGCGGGAGATGTCGACGACGCCGGTGTGCCTCGACGAGTCGATCCTGTCCGCGCGATCGACGGTGGACGCGCTGGCGATCGGGGCCTGCGACATCGTCAACATCAAACCCGGGAGAGTCGGCGGCTTTCTCGAAGCCCGCCGGATCCACGATGTCTGCGTGGCCCATGGCGTCCCCGTGTGGTGCGGCGGAATGCTCGAGACCGGACTCGGCCGGGCGGCCAATCTCGCCCTCGCCGCCCTGCCCGGATTCACACTGCCCGGGGACATCTCGTCGTCAGCGCGGTACTTCGACCGTGACCTCACAGAGCCATTCGTGGCCGAAGGCGGAATGATGGCCGTGCCCACCGGTCCCGGGATCGGGATCGACCCGGACCCGCAGGCCCTGTCCGAACTGACCACCTGGAGTGAGTGGGTGACCGCCTAGCAGGCGTGAACCGATCACAGGAGGCGTTCGGATCGGCAATGATGCTCTGATGACATCAAAGCTGATCTCCGGATGTGTGGCAGTTGCGGTGACGTTCGGGGGCCTCATCGCAGCGACCTCGCCTGCGGTCGCCGGCAGTGCCTGCGTCCCGTGGACCACGACAGCGGTCGCGTCCGGGTACGGCACGCTCGAGAACCTCGACTTCGACGACCGTGGGGGGTTGCTGCTCTCCGAACTGAGCTTCACCGGTCCAGGGGCGGTGCGCAAGCTGACCGCGAGCGGGCAACGTTCGACGGCGGTCCCCGATGTCGAGGGACCGGGTGGAATCGTCGTCGTCGGCGATACCGCATTCTTCAACACCGGCAACTCGACGGCGTCGGGATTGCTCGACGCCGCCGACGGCACCATCGAGCTTCTTGATCTCGGTACAGGGAAGACCAGAACCGTGGCAACGGGTCTCACCATGCCCAATGGTCTGGCCCTGCTGCCCGACGGGTCTCTGGTGGTCAGTCGCGACCTGGGTGCGTACACGGGTCTCACCCGTGTCGATCCGGTCACCGGTACGAGTCGGCCGTTTGCGCCATCGGTGAGCTCCACGAACGGGATGATCTGGGATACTGTTCGCGAAATTCTCTGGGTGGCAACGACCTTCAACGCCACCACCGAGATCGTCGGAGTCGATGCGGACACCGGGCAGCGGATCACGACACTGACCATCCCGGGTGCCGGAGTACTCAACGTCGCCGACGACCTCACCATGGGCCCCGACGGGAACCTCTATGTCGCACTCAACGTCGGGGGCAAGATCGTCCGGCTCGATCCCGATGGCGGTGGCTCGTGCGTGATCGCAGAGGGATTGCCGCTGACCTCCGCCGTGGAGTTCGGCAGCGGTCCGGGGTGGGACGAGAAGTCGCTCTACGCAACCAGTTTCCTCGGAACCGTGACGAAGGTGTCACCGCAGTAGGTCAGGGTGACGGTGGTCCCATGGGTACGAGTAGCTGGATAGACGACCGAAGGCATTGCGGCAGCGACGTTTCCGGGTGTGATACCCAGTACTCGTGACCGGCCATGATGGCGGCGGTGGTGGAGTGGGCGAAAGCGACTGTGAACAGGTCGTCGCCCCGCCAGAGACCACGACGGCGGATGAAGTCGGCGACTGCCTCGCGCCACTGCCGGTACAACTCCGACGCATGGGACTGCACCGCGGGAACGGTCAGCACCAGCTGGGTGCGGTGCCGGGCCCACTGCTCGTCGCCGGGGCCGAACGCGAGCGCCGAGACTATCGCGGCCTCGACGACGTCGCGGGGCGAAGCGGTGCCGTCATCGGCGGCCAGAAAGGCCGTGAGCCTGCCGAACTCGGCGTCCGACTGCACCCACAGCACGTCGGCCTTCGTCGCGAAGTAGCGAAAGAACGTGCGGCGACTGACCCCTACCGCTGTCGCGATGTCCTCGACGCTGGTCTGTTCGAAGCCGTGCTCGATGAACAACTTCTGGGCTGCGGCTGCCAGTTCGTGAGCGCTGGTGGCGGCGGGTCGACCCCCTCGATCAACTGTGTCTGTAACCACGGCGTGGACCTCCCCGTCTTGCCATCTCGCTATCGTCTCACCTCCGTCCTCCGTTGTGCAGTGTCGTCGGAAATCTCCCCCTAGCGTTCTGGCACTAGGTGACATAACCTCGAAGTGAGAGCTGGGTCACAAGGAGAGGGAAGTGGTCGACATGGGCAAACTCGAGGGCAAGGTCGCCTTCATCACCGGCGCTGCACGAGGCCAGGGGCGCAGTCACGCGATCCGCCTCGCGCAGGAAGGGGCGGACATCATCGCGGTCGACACCGCGAAGCAGGTCGCCACCGTTCCGTACGACACCGCCACTGCTGCGGATCTGGAGCAGACGGTGAAGGAGGTCGAGGCCCTCGATCGCCGGATCATTGCGACCGAAGCCGACGTCCGCGACCTCGCGGGCCTGAAGAAGGTTGCCGACGACGGGGTGGCGGCCCTCGGTCGTCTCGACATCGTGATCGCGAACGCCGGGATCAACAGCATGTCGCCCGCGCTCGAGATGGACGAAGAGATGTGGCAGACAATGATCGACATCAACCTCACCGGGGTGTGGAAGTCGATCCGTGCGGCAGCGCCTCACATCGTTGCGGGCGGCCGTGGTGGTTCCATCGTCATCACCAGTTCCCTGGCCTCGATCAGCGTCAACGAGAACATCGCCCACTACTCCGCGGCGAAGTCCGGACTGGTCGGGCTCATGAGCGTGTTGGCGAAAGAACTCGGGCCGCAGAGCATCCGGGTCAACAGCATCCACCCGACCACAGTCGCCACGCCGATGATCCTCAACGAGCCGACCTACAAGCTGTTCCGGCCCGACCTGGAGAATCCGACCCGTGCGGACTTCGACGAGGCCGCTGCCCAGATGAACCGGCTTCCGGTGACGATGGTGGAACCCGTGGACATCTCCGAGGCGGTCCTCTATCTGGTGTCCGATTCCGGCCGTTACGTGACCGGGACCACACACGTTGTCGACGCAGGTGGAAGACTCTAGGGCGTGCACAACAACGGCTCGGTGGTCGAAGCGGCGTCATTGTCGGAGGTGCGGTCGCGGATCGCGCACAAGGTGGTCGGCCGCGAGCGGGAGACCGACCTCCTGCTCGCCGCGGTCGCTGCCGGCCGTGACCTGATGCTCGAGGGTCCGCCGGGTACGTCCAAGTCGACGCTGCTGGGCGCCATCACTTCCGAATGGGACATCCCGTTGGTGTTTGTCGAGGGCAACGCGGATCTGACACCGAGCCGTCTTGTGGGCCATCACAATCCGGCCCGGGTACTTCGAGAGGACTACACGGCGGACAACTTTGTCGAGGGTCCACTGATCGAGGCGATGCGCACCGGTGGCTTCCTTTACATCGAGGAGTTCAACCGGGCACCCGAGGACACGTTGAACACCCTCCTCACGGCGATGGCCGAGCGGGTGATCACCGTGCCGCGGGTCGGTAGCGTCACCGCGCTACCGACGTTCCGCATCGTGGCGTCGATGAACCCGTACGACAACATCGGCACCACGAGGCTGTCGACGTCCGTCCACGACCGGATGTGCCGGCTTGTCATCACCTACCAGGATGCGGCGGCCGAACGTGAGATCGTCCTCCGCCGAACCAAGGTCGAGTCGTCCCGCGTCGTGGCCGATGCCGTCGCGGTGACCAGGGCGACGCGCGAGCGCGACGACATCCGTCAGGGAAGTAGCGTCCGAGGTGCCATCGACCTCGCGCTGATGGTGGCGCAGCTCGCACAGATGCGAGGTGTGGAGTTGCCTGCAGTCGATTCTGTGGATCCGCCGCGCGGGTTGCCCGAGGACTACACGGCTGTGGTGCTGGACGCCATGATGGTGGCGCTGTCCGGTCGAATACACCTCGACGACACCGCATTCGAGACACCAGAAGCGGTATTGCACCAGATCTGGCAGGACCACTTCATCCTCCTGCCTGCTGCTGCCGAACCCGGTTGAAGAGCCGTTCCGGCCGACAGTCCGCTGTCGCGTCCGGGGAAGAAGGGTGCCGGACACGACCGCGCCCACATGAGGCCGTTGCGGCGAAAACCGAAGCAGCTCGATGAAGAACCTGAGCTGCTGCAGCCTGCGGCCGGTGGTCGCGGTGGGTTCTCGCTGACCCCCAAGGGAGGCCCATCGGGTAAACCGATGCAGCTCCCCGGGTCGTCGGCGCCGGGAGAAACGAACGACGAAGGTGAGCTCTCGGCGACCGGCGGGGCCCTGGTCATCGACGAGGCCGGTCGCCGGCGTGCGAGGCAGATCGCGCGCAGACTCGCTCTCGCGCAACCGATGAGACAGCGTCGTGCCCGGCGCGCCAGTGCGGGCACCCTCACGACCATGCGCTGGCGAGGTGGGACGGACGAGCTCGATCTCGACGCGACCCTGGAAGCGATTGCCGGTAACCCGCTGCCGACCGACGACGACATTCTCGTGAGGGAGCGTGTCCGCAACCGGCGGTCCATCGTTCTCGTCGTCGACATATCAGGCTCGACCAAAGGTGAGCAGGTGCGGACAGCGGCGGCCACGGTCGGTGCGATGGTCGGGGAACTGGCGCGCGATGACGTTGCAGTGGTGGCCTTTTGGTCAGACGCCGCGCTTCTGGTCCGGCTGGGGGAGAGGGTGGGTCCCGAGACCGTGCTCGATCAGCTGCTGACCCTGCCGACGCAAGGGCTGACCAATGTCGCGTTCGCACTCGAGGTCGCGGCGCGTGAACTGGCCGGGGTGCCACCCGCCGACGCGAGGGTCCTGCTGCTCAGTGACTGCGTACACAACGCGGGGCCGGATCCTCGTGGTGTGGCGGCGCGGTTGCCGCGACTCGATGTATTGCTCGACACCTCGGGCGAGAACGACCTGGATCTCGGCCGCGATCTGGGGGTCGTCGGCCGCGGACGGTGCCGGGTGATCCGGGATCACCACGACGTCGCGCCTGCGCTGACCTCCATCTTCGGGTGACCGCAGGCTGCCTTCGGTGACCGGGTCAGAACCCGCCAAAATCTCCGCCGCCGAAGTCGCCACCACCGAAGTCGCCGCCACCGCCGAAGTCCCCACCACCGAAGTCGCCACCACCGAAGTCCCCACCACCGACATCGCCACCGCCGGAATCGCCACCGACGTCGCCGCCCTGGTCTCCACCGACATCGCCACCCTGGTCGCCGCCCGTGTCCAGACCGTCCTGGTAGCCGTCGCCGTAGCCGCTCTCGAAGGCCGTGCTGTCATAGCCGACGCCTGCCATCCCGCCGAACATGGCGCTGAACAGTAAGACCGAGCCCACGCCCCAGGCGCCGGCAACCAATGCCGGCTTCCACCACGGCTCCGAGTACCAGCCGGCCGGCACCGGACGTCCTGCGACGCGGCCACCGGGATAGTAGTTCGGGGTCTTGTCGGACGGGTTCGGTGATGCCGAGACCTTGCGGCCTTCGAACTCGATGTCGCGGCTCTCGGTGACCTCGCCGGAGGACTTCTGTCCGTCAAGTGTGGCGATCTCGGGACCCGGATCCATGTCCATCGCGAGTCTGGCTGCGCGGATGTAGTAAAGGCCTTCCAGCGCAGTCTGTTTGGCCAGCTGGGCCTGCTTGGGCGTGGATGCCTGCTCGATCTGCGAACCGGCGGCGTTGAACCTCTCCGAGGCGTCGGACAGAGCGGACTTGGCGGGTTCGTTGGAGCCGATGAGGGCGTAGACCTGCCCGCCGAGCCGTTCGATCGCTTGGCGGGCATCAGCTTTCGCGTCCGCCAGGATCGACTCCGCGCTCCGGCGCCGGCTCGTGCCCTGACCCCGGGCCAGGACGACGATTCCGACGACAACAGCGATCACGGCGAAGATCAGCAACAGCTCCACGGTGGTACCTTTCGATTCTCACCCCCGGTGAAATCGGACATCTTCCACCCTACCTGGGACTCTGCTGCTCCCACTCGCGTCGGAGCTCGGCGGGTGCTCGGCATGCGACCTTCTCGGCATCCGAGGCCTGGTGGTCTAGATTGGCGTCCATGTCGACAGCCGAGAGAATCATCGTTCAGCAGCAGGCCACCGTCGCGCAGGCGCAAGACGTGTTCGACAATGCTCCCGCGGTGGAACCCGATTTCATGATCGGCACCTGGAAGGGCGCGGAACTGCGTACCGGCCACCGGATGGACGGGATGCTCGCTGCGAGTGGCTGGTGGGGGAAGGCGTTCATCGACACCGAGACTGTGCATCCGTTGCTGTTTCCGACTGCCGACGGGCGCGCGTTGTGGGCGCTCGATCCGCGCCGGCTGCCGTTCGGGTTGTTGATGAAGGCGCCGTTGCCATCGCTCGAGGGCCGTTCGCTGGCCGGTCTGGTCACCGCTTCGCGACCCGTGATGGGCACCAAGAAGCCCAAGGCCCGCTTACGGACCACCGAGTACGGCGGCGTGGGATCGGCGACGATGGTCTACGACGCGCACCCGATCAACGACGTGTTCCGCAAGATCGACGACGAAACCGTGATCGGTTTGATGGATCTGCGCGGCGCGGATCCGTACTTCTTCTCGCTGCGGCGCAACGACTCGCTACATGTGCTGGCGCAAGGGCGCTAGCCTGTCCGGACCTTGGTGAGGTCGGTGCGCAGCAACATCACGTTGTAGCTGCCCCAACTCGATGCGGTGAAGTAGAGGTCCTTCCCCGACGACGACGGATGGATGAAGGGTGCGTAGACCCCTGGTAGCTGCAGCGAGTTGTACAGGGTCGTAGGTGGACCGAACGGGCCCTCGGGCTTGTCCGCTGTCCGGATCACCGTGCCGCCGCCCAGATCGCTGGTGCCGTACAGCACGATGTACTTCTGCAGGTACTCGTTCCACGAGGCCGACATCTCGCTGACCGGTGCTGTGAGAACGGGTTTGAGGTTGCCGAGTTCCTGCTTCCACGGATCTGCCGAATCGTTGGTGTAGTACTCGTAGGCGGCGAGATCCAAGAAGTCGGCCGGCTTCACCCGGGCGAGGTATGCGCTGCCGAAGCGGCCGTTCGGGGTTCCGTACTGGTAGATGTAGTCGTCGCCGGGCTTGCCCTTCGCGTAGGCATTCATCTGGAACTTGTCGTTGTCTGCTTGCACCTGCCGGACGGTCGGAACGGTGACGGGTGCGTTGACGCGGATCGTGTCGAGCTTGGTCTCCCACGTCTGGCCGTTGTCTCCCGACTCGGCGATCGCGGAATAGTTGGTGTCCCAGCGCCCGGCGTCGCCCCATTTACGGACAGACATGAAGTTGATGTACTGCTTGTTCCCGATCGAGATCGCGGCGGTCGGGATCTTGGTGACCTCGACGTAATCGACCCCGACGGCTTCGATCAGTTGCCGGGCGAAGTTCGGCCGGTCGGCCGAGACGACCGATCCGGACGTGACGTTCCCGGGTTGCGCGTTGGGGACCGTGATGCCATTTGCCAGGTCGTTGTCATTTGATCGCAGCAGCACGTTGAAGCGCCACTCCTGGCCGGGTGCGTTGCAGTTTCCGAAGGTGTCGCCGTACGCCATCAGGGTCTGACCCTGCGCGTTCTTCCAGCTGATGCCGAGGTCGGTGCCAGAGATCCCGAACCTGTTGAGGGTGTCGTTCTCGCTGCGGGGGCCGGTCACCCAGGAAACGGTCTTGGTGGTGGCGCCGTTGAACCGAGGCAGCGCTCCCTGAGGTCCACGGCCGCTTTGACCGCCGGGTCCACCGCTGCTTCCGGTGCCCAACCCGGGGATGCCGCTGGAACCGCTGGTTCCCGGATTCCCGCAGGGTGCGGCTGCGGCGGGTGCTGCCAGTGCGACGGTTCCTGCCGCAGCCAGGGCGAGCACGGTTGATCCGATCGTTGCTGCCCGCAAAGCGCGCATGGGTCCCCTCATCCGACTGGACTTTGTTACCCCTGGTGCTGATGTGACTGGTGGGGCTCAATGCGTCAGTGTTCCAGAGGTGCGGGGGTTTGCGAGTCTCGCTTCCGCAACGATTCGTGGTTACCCGAGGATGCCGCCGAACAGCCCACCTACGGACGATCCTGATGAACCGGAGGATCCCCCCGAAGGTACTTCTCGACCGATCGTGACGGTGAAGGTGCCGAAGCCCTGGCCGTTGGTGCCCGCAACAACGCATCGCACCGTGGTGGTTCCCGTGGGAAACGCGCTGCCTGACGGTGGCGTGCATTCCGTCACGGCCGCACCCGACAGTCCAGGTGGCACGGTCCACTCCACGATCGTGCCCGCGCTGGCATCGGGGAGTTGCTGGTCAGACGGGAGTAGAAGGGTCCTGGTGAAGTTCGCGCCGGTGACCGTGCTTTCTCCGAAGTTCGCTCGGGTGAGATTCGCTCCGGTCAGATCGGCGTTGGTGAAGTCGACGTACCCCAAGATGCTGTCGGTCAGCGTGGCGTTCACCAGAACGATTCGTTGCGCGGAGGTCTCGGCCCAGAAAGTCCTGGTGAGATCGGCTCCCGTGAGGTCGACATCGTTGAAGGCCGACCGATAGGTGGTTGTGTCGGAGAAGTTCGCTCCGGTCAGATCAGCTCCGTCGAATTTGGTGAAATTCCAGTCGGAAAGTGACAGGTTGGCATTCGAGAGGTCAGAGCCGGTGAAGTCGGCATACTGCATTTGGCGCTGCGACAGATTGATCCCGGACAGATCCATGTTTCGACAGATCGTGTATTCGGCCACATAAGGGTCTTCGACAATCGTGCAGCCCTGAATTACTTCATCGGCGGAGGCGACGTTCGGCGTGCTCAGAGCCGCAAGCGCCAAGGCTGAAGGGACGACGACGAGTAAGGTGCGAAGGCGGCCGGTCCACCCGCGCGGTGCAGACGTGGCTGTTCTCGTAGGGGTCATCGCAGATCCTCCGTTGGACGGTATGCCCACCTCGGACGAAATGGGTTCAGGCAACACGTCGGTGGCTTCAACCTGTTGCAATGCACGACCCCTCGAAACGGATCAACCATAACGAATAATCGGCGTTAGAACTGTGGAAACGATGAGCTTTCACGAGAGGCGGCAGGGTGATCACACGGCCTACGGAGCTGGTCGACCGGATCGAACGGCTACGCCAGAAGCGTGAACGGGTGCTGATCGGGATCGTCGGTGAGCCGGGGTCGGGGAAGAGCACGGTCTCCGCTGCCGTGTCCGATGTCCTCGGCGGCGACGCGATGGTGGTCCCGATGGACGGCTTTCACCTCTCGAATGAGCAACTCGCGCACCTCGGCAGAGCCGGCCGAAAAGGAGCGATCGATACCTTTGATGCGTTCGGATATCTGCAGTTGATCAGGCGGCTTCGCGACCGGGACGAGCCAGTGGTCTACGCCCCCGACTATGTGCGCGGGGTCGAGGAGGCGATCGCCGGTTCGATCGCGGTACCCGCCGCCGTGCCGGTTGTGATCACGGAAGGCAACTACCTGCTCGACGACGACAAGCCGTGGTCAGGGCTGCGCTCTCTGCTCGATGAGGTCTGGTATATCGAAGCGCCGCATGACCTTCGGCTCGAACGGCTCGTGCAGCGGCACATCAGGTTCGGAATGTCTGAATCCGCGGCGTGGCGTTGGGCCGAAGGTCCGGACGAGAGCAATGCGCAGCGGACCAGGGCAAGGCGTCAGCATGCCGATCTGGTCATCGATGTGACCGCGTTCGCTGCCGACGACCGGGACTGATCACGGGCGCAAGCCGATGCCCCGTGTCAAGGTGGTCGCGGCGAACTGTGCGGCGGCGTCCCAGTCATGGGTATGCAGGTGCTGCCGCACGCCGGTGAACTGATCGGCGAGGCCGGTGATGGTGGCCCAGAGCAGCATCAGAGCGCTTGTGATGTCCACTCTTTCGGCCTCGGGCCCTGCCGAACACATGCGATCGAGAGAAGTGTGGAGCACGGCCAACACCTTGAGAGCGGCCGAGGTCAAAGCTTCCGTATGGGCAGACGATGCGGTGACATCTGTGCCGGCGAGCAACGACCAGATGTTCAGCTCACGGCCGTAGATCCGGTACACGTCGAGATACTCGGTGGCCACCAGGACGAACAGGGCAACGGGATCGTCCGCGGTCGCGCATTCGGGCTCGATCACGTTGTGCAGCAGATTGAGACGCTCGGCATAGAGCTCGGCGAAGAGAGCCTCTTTGGTGGAGAAGTACGTGTAGATCGTGCCGGGACTGATACCCGCGCCTTTCGCGACATCGCGCATCTGCAGGGCGGAATATCCCTGGTTTGCGAGCAGCGCGGCGCCCGCGGTGAGGATGTCGCGGCGCCGTGCCTCGCGGTCACCCCACTTGGTCGTCAAGGACACCTCCCTCGGGGTACGTGATCATGTAGTCCGACGACAGTGGCTGTCCGAGAAACTGTTTCAGCGTCGCGAGATCGAAAGGCCACAGGTCGACGGTGCCGTCGTCCTTGAAATACCAGCTCTCACAGCCGGTGTTCCAGACCGTCGGCTGCAAGGCTTCCACCACATCGGAGTTGAAGCGCCGCGTTGCATTCTCGGACACCTCGACACTCGTCAGCTCCCCGTTCGCGAACGCCGAGATCCACCGGATGATGTGGTCGCAGGTCAGCTCGGCCGCGGTCTGCAGGTGAATGCTGCCGACGGGGCTGTTGGGGCCGAGGATGGTGAAGAAGTTGGGGAAGCCCGGGATGCTCGTCATCGCGAACGCGTGCGGCCCGCTCTTCCAGGCCTCGTCGATCGTGATGCCATCGCGTCCGGTCAGGTCCATCGGCCGCATGTAGTTGTGGGCTTCGAATCCGGTGGCGAGGACGACGATGTCGAGGTCGTGATGGTTGCCGTCGGCGGTGACGATGCCGGTCGCATCGACATGGTCGACGCGGTCGGTCACCACCTCGACGTTCGCCTGCTGAATGGCTCGGAAGTAATTGCCGGACAGCACCTGTCGTTTGCACAGTGGTTGGTAGTCGGGGCGCAGTCGCTCGCGGAGGTCGCGGTCGCGGATCAGGTGTAAGCAGAGTCGGGCGTAGCTCTGCACTGCTCGCCGCTTGATGCCGGGATGGATGGTCAGGTCCGTGAACAGGGCGCTGGCGCGGACCCACGCCCGAAACGATGCTTGAGCCAGTGCGGGTTTCCGCCGGAACACCGCGGTGACGAACTTCGGTTGGGAAAGCGTGGTCGGTGCCCAGAGCACCCATTGCGGAGTGCGCTGGAAGAGTGTCAGGGTGCGCGCGGTGGCCTGCAGTGCGCCGGTGATCTGCACGCCCGTCGAACCTCCACCCACGATGGCGATGCGCTTGTCCGTGGTGTCGAGGCCGCGATCCCATCGTGCGGTGTGGACGACGGGGCCTGCGAAGTCGTCGAGACCGGGGATGTCGGGGCGGTTCGGGTGATGCAGCACGCCCGTCGCGGCAACCAGGAAGTCTGTGGTCAGCTCGTCGCCGGCCGCGGTCTCGACATGCCAGGCGTTGTCGGCGAACCGGGCGGAAACGACCTCGGAGTCGAGCCGGATGTGAGGCCACAGGTCATGATCGTCGGCGACGCCGCGGTGATAGGCCAGGATGTCGTCGCGTGAAGAGAAGATGTTGGGCCAGTCGGTCTTGTTCTGGAACGAGTACCGGTAGAGCAGCGATGGGACGTCGCACGCGAGCCCCGGATACCGGTTCCAGAACCACACGCCGCCGACGTCGGATCCCTTTTCGAGGATGGTGAAATCGTCGAACCCGGCGGCCTTGAGTTTGACGCCCATCGCCAGTCCGGACATACCCGCGCCGATGACCAGCACCCGTGGGCTGGTCATGAGAAAGCCTGGTCTCGGGGCCCGAACCTCATTGTGAACATTGTTCAAAAGTAAGGCGTCGACGAGTTTGAGTCAACGGTCGATGTCACGATCGCGATTCCTGCGGACGAGAGGGACCCGACTTTCGATACTGTCGTGCCGTGACTGTTGCGCCCTACGGATCGTGGACCTCGCCCATTACCGCTGCCGACCTCGCCGCCAGCGGGCACCCCGTATCCGGAGCTTGTTTCGTCGGGTCTGATGTCTGGTGGGCAGAGGGCCGACCGACCGAGCGGGGACGTACGGCCATTCGGCGGGCCGGGGTCGACGGCGAGCCTGTCGACATCTTGGAGGCACCGTTCGACGCGCGCACACGTGTCCACGAGTACGGCGGCGGGGCATGGGCGGTCACCGAGGACGCGCGACTCGTCTACGCCGAATACTCGGATCAGCGTCTCTACGTGGTCGAAGGCGGGCACCGCACCGCGTTGACCCCCGACACCAACTCGCAGGTGCGCTACGGGGACCTGTCGGTGCGCGACCATGAGGTCTGGTGTGTGCGTGAGAGTCACGACGACGAGGGGACGATCGTCCGGGACATCGTTGCGATCGGATTGGACGATGCCTCGGTACGTTCGGTCGTGTCGGGCTCTGATTTTCTCGCCTATCCGCGGGTCTCGCCGGACGGTACGCGGCTGGCGTGGATCGCCTGGAACCATCCGCAGATGCCCTGGGACGGAACGGAACTGCGCGTGGCGTCGTTGGGTGCCGACGGGGTGGCCGGTGAGTGGGTCGTCCTCGCCGGTGGCGCCGATGAGTCAGTGCTGCAACCCGAGTGGGCGGGACCGGGTCAGGTTCTGGCGACCAGTGACCGGAGCGGTTGGTGGAACCTCTACACGTTCGATGTCGACGGTGGTGAGCCGCAGTCGGTCGGCGCCGTGGCGGCGGATATCGGGGCGCCGTTGTGGCAGCTGGGCGCTGGCTGGTACCTGCGGACGGGCGATGCAACGTGGTTGACCGTTCGGACGAGCGGGACCGACACCCTGGCCCGGCTCGACACGACCACAGGCGTATTCGATGACGTCGACCTCGGTGATCACACGAGCATCGGGTTGCTCGACATCGACGGAACACGGGTGTTGCTGCGGACCGCAGGTGCTCAGACGCCGGGCGGCATCCGGATCCTCGATCTCGGGTCCGGTGAACTCGAGGATGTGCGGTTGTCCCTCGATGACGTGCCGCCAGAGCAATATCTGCCTGTTGCGCAGCAGATCACGTTCGACGGACCGAAGCGCGAGGTCCACGCAGTTGTCTATCCACCTCGCAACCCGGACCAGACCGGCCCGGACGGTGAGCTGCCTCCGTACATCGCGTTCGTCCACGGTGGCCCGACCGCGCACGTGGCCCCTCGTCTCGACCCGGTCTACGCGTTCTTCACCTCACGCGGCTACGGAGTCGTGGACGTCAATTACGGCGGATCGAGCGGATACGGCCGCGAGTACCGCAATCGCCTGCGTGGGCAGTGGGGAATCGTCGATGTCGAGGACACGGTCGCCGCAGTGGAGGGTCTCGCCGACCTCGGCCTGGCCGACCGTGCCCGGCTCGCCATCGAGGGAGGATCCGCCGGCGGGTGGACCGTCCTTGCCGCATTGACCTCCTCCGACGTGTTCGCCTGCGGTGCGTCGTATTACGGCGTGGCCGAACTGGAGAAATTCGTGGCCGAAACACACGATTTCGAATCGCGGTACATCGACGGGCTCATCGGCCCCCTCCCCGAGGCGGCCGAGCTCTATCGCAGCCGTGCCCCCTTGAACAACGTGGACGGACTCAATTGCCCGGTCCTGCTCCTGCAGGGTCTCGACGACCCGATCGTTCCGCCTGCCCAGGCCGAACGTTTTCGTGACGCGTTGGTGGCGAAGGGGATTCCCCACCGGTACATCGCTTACGAAGGCGAATCCCACGGCTTCCGCAAGGTCGAAACCATCATCGACGCGCGCGAGTCGGAGTTGACGTTCTATCGGGAGTACCTATGACGGAAGGGGCGCCCTCTAGCCGCCCTCGACCGTGAACCCGACGCGCTGGAAGTACTTCTCGAAGCCTTCGACGTGGTCGCCCAGGTGATGGATCAGTTTTGCAGTGTCGTGTTCGTGCTGAGTCGTCGCCAAGCCGCGTATCTCCAGCGCCCACGGCAGGACCGCGCGACCGCCGTCGGCCACGACGTAATTGAAGCGGTCGACGAGTGCGCCGCACCAGAAGAAATCGGCAAAGCAGAGTCTGACCGACTTGTCGTTGAACGTCTTCGACCATTCGAAGATCCGGGCGTGGCTCTGGTCGCCCTCGTGCTCGAAATCCAGGCCCATTCCCCAGGCGATCGTGATGTTGAGGTCGGGCTTGTAGGACGCGGTCGCGTAGTGGCTGTTCACCTCGAGGCGATAGCCGTTCGCACCCGGAGAACCATCGAACCAGTTGTGGTAACTCGGGCCCTGGTGTTTGATCACGTGCCAGTCGTCCGGCCCCGAGCTCTGGATGATGCGACGGAATTCTTCGAGATTCAATGCGCGTCCCTTCGTTTGTCGAAGGATAGCGCGGCGGAGGGGCGCCAAGCGGCCGACACCTGAGTTCGGCTGTCGCACAGACATGGTGACTTCGAATGCTGCATTAGCTGGACCAAATATGCTTCGTTTTGCTGACAAATCGGCCGTTGGATGACATTGTCAACGCTGGTTGTCGAATGGAACGTTCTCGACTGCCGATCCAGTGAAACCGTTGCTGAAAGGAACCTCTGTGTCTTCTGAAATCGCCCTCACGGTCGTGTTTGCTTTTCTCGGTCCGCTGCTCGCGCTGTACGCGAACGGGAGCTAACTGCGGGACCTGTCAGGCTCTGATGGGGTTGAGCGTCAGTGCGCGCCCGGGTGCTGCAGACCCCGGGCGTATGGCCTGGCATGAGGCATGTCGAACGTGGAGCCGATGACGGGAATCGAACCCGCGTGTGCAGCTTGGGAAGCTGCCGTTCTGCCATTGAACTACATCGGCGTGCGGCCCGAAGGCCGCGAGAGCGATATTAACAGGCTGCAGGCGAACGGCTCTTGTCGACACCGCCCTGGCTGGTGAGATTGGTGGCGAGCTGTTGTCAGACCTCGAATGTATGTTCTAACCATGGCTTGGGTGGGGACCGCAACGTTAGACGCTGAGGCGTCGGAGTTGTTGTCGCGGGTGCAGTCTGGGACTCGTGAGGTGAATCAGGCGTGGGCGGCGCGTCTTGATGATGGTTTGGCGTATTACCGGTATGTCTCGTCGGTCGAGGATGAGCATGGGACGCGGGCCGCGGCGTGTGAGATCGCGGTGGCGTGGCGGTGCACGACTGGTCAGGCTGATCATCTGTTGCGGTGTCGGCGGTTGTTGGATCATCTGCCGGAGCTGGCGGAGGCTTTCTCAGCGGGTGACCTGTCTATCGAGAAACTCAAAGCGCTCTATCATCGTGCCAGTCGTGGGTATCGGGATGCGTTGATGGATCTCGATGGCGTTCTGGCGGAGGATGCGATGTTGTTGGGTGACAACATCTTCGCGGAGGAGCTGGATCGTCATTTGATGCCGTTCGAACCGGACCGCCCTGATGATGATGGTGCGGCGGATCCGTTGCGTCGGGTGACCGTACGTCGTCGGGCGGGTGGGATGGCGAGTCTGACCACGGGGTGCACGGCGGAGGAGGCGATCAGGGCGAAAGCTCAGCTGGAGGAGATGGCGCTCGATGACCCGGCGGGTGAGGTCGATGCGGTGCTCGAGGCGATCGCGAACGCCAACGCTGCGGCTACTGAAGATGCCGAACCCGAACCCGAGCCAGAAGTAGAGCCCGAGCCTGCGGCTCGCCCGTCTGCTGCTGCGCCTTCGCGCGCTGCCCGGCGTGCGTGGACAGAGTTGGTGCTTGATCTGCCGACCCTGCTCGGGTTGTCGAAGGATCCCGGGTACTTGCTGGGGTATGGGTCGCTCGATGGTGATCAGTCGCGGTCGCTGGCAGGCCGTTCCCGGTGGAAGGCGTTGGTGACGATCGGGCAGGACGCGATCGCTGCGTTGGTGGAGTTGATCAACTCGGCCGATGGTCGACCGGTCACGGCCGAGGACGTCGCCGCCGCATTGATGAAAGCCGTCGACAACGGCAACCGGCTGGTTCTAGGGGAGAAGGATGTCGGTCCGGCTCCGCCGGTGAAAGCGCCACCTTCCAAGGATGGTCATGGCGGGTGGAAGCATCCGCCGCGGGGTGCATTGAAGTACAAACCCGGGCGCAAGCTTGCCCGGATCATCCGAATGCTGGATGGAACCTGCCGCTTCACCGGCTGCAAGAAACCCGCGAAGGACTGCGAGATCGACCACATCGTGCCGTTCAACCATGCCAACCCCATGGCCGGTGGCTGGACGATCGAATCGAATCTGGCGTGCTTGTGCAAGGAGCATCACGACCTCAAGACCCGCGGCATCATCCGGGTGGAGATGCGCGGCAACCGGGAGTACTGGATCGACACC